>NZ_RWIR01000020.1 GCF_009764265.1 Pseudomonas sp. PB101 | reverse complement strand
CTGCGCAGTGGGCAACCCGGCATGGATGCCGGGTTAGCCGCCCCCGGCCATGGATGGCCGATGGCGGCGGGCCCACGGAGCAGGACCGGAGCGAGGGCATGCCGAGCCTAGGCGAGGCACCGAACGACAGGGGCAAGAGCCCTTTGGTTACTTTGGGGCTTTTCCAAAGTGACCCGCTGTAAGAGCGGAACCCTAAGTGGCCGTTACCGCAGAAACGGATATGTACACCAAAACCCAAAACCCAAAACCCAAAACCCAAAACCCAAAACCCAAAACCCCAATCACCCCACCTGATACCCAACCATTCAGAACACCCCCATCCCCGCGCGGTTAACAAAACATAACGTGGCGTCGATTGTCAGACATTAAAAAACACCGATAGGATAGGCCAGCTTCCGAAGGGGCTCTGGATTGCGGGTTTCAGGACTATGCTCTGAAACAGCCAGTCCAGACACGCACCCTGGCGGCGCCCAGAAAGGTTGAACGACCTAACAATAATAATGGGGGAAGGTCTATGAGTGAGCCTGTCATGGGTGTGGGTATCTGCCGCCCGCCGGCATTGCGCAAATTCGCGTTGCTGGCCACAGCGCTCTCGCTGTTGGGCTCTGCCATGCTGTCGGCACCTGCGCTGGCCGCTGCGGCGCCAGCATCCGACGTTGTTTATTCCATTGAATCTGCCAAGGCCGTCAAAAGCCTGATGCTCGATGTCGTCCACGCCGGCAAGCGCCTGGTGGCGGTCGGGGATCGTGGGCACATCCTGTATTCCGATGACCAGGGCGCTACCTGGACCCAGGCCAAGGTCCCGACCCGGGCGCTGTTGACGTCGGTGTTTTTCATCGATGACAAACACGGCTGGGCCGTCGGTCATGACGCACAGATCCTCGCCAGCGAGGACGGCGGCACCACCTGGACCAAGCAATTCGAAGATCTGACTCGCGAATCGCCGCTGCTCGATGTCTGGTTCAAGGACGTCAACAGCGGCTTTGCCGTGGGCGCCTACGGTTCGCTGATGGAAACCACCGACGGTGGCAAGCACTGGGAAGACGCCAGCGACCGCCTGGACAACGAAGACCAGTATCACCTGAACTCGATCGCCGCGGTCAAGGACGCCGGGCTGTTCATCGTCGGCGAGCAGGGCAGCATGTTCCGCTCGGCCGACTGGGGCCAGACCTGGGAAAAACTCGAAGGTCCGTACGAAGGCTCGCTGTTTGGCGTGATCGGCACGGCGCAGGCCAATACGCTGTTGGCCTACGGCCTGCGCGGCAATCTCTACCGTTCCACGGACTTCGGCAGTACCTGGGAGCAAGTCGAGCTCAAGGCTGAACGTGGTGACCTGGAGTTCGGGCTGTCCGGCGGCACGCTGCTCGACGACGGTTCCATCGTGATCGTCGGCAACGGCGGCTCGGTGATCCGCAGCAGCGACAATGGCGAAACCTTCAAGGTGGTCAACCGTGCGGACCGTATTTCGGTCTCGGCAGTGACTGCAGCAGGCAATGGCAATCTGGTTCTGGCCGGGCAGGGTGGTGTTCGCGTCACTTCGCCGAACGGCACCGAGTCGGGCAAATGAGCCGGGTTAATAATAAGAAGGCGGAGCTATGACTTCCTTGAGTACTCATCACCAGGACAAGGCGACGTTCCTCGAGCGCCTGATCTTCAACAACCGCCCGGCAGTGATCACGATCTGCCTGCTGGTCAGTATTTTTCTGTTCTGGCAGGCGACGCTGATCCGTCCGTCCACCAGTTTCGAAAAAATGATCCCGCTGGAGCATCCCTTCATCCAGAAGATGATGGAGCACCGCAACGATCTGGCGAACCTGGGCAACACCGTGCGGATCTCGGTGGAAGCCACCGATGGCGACATCTTCTCCAAGGAATACATGGAGACCCTGCGTCAGATCAACGACGAGGTGTTCTACATCTCCGGTGTCGACCGTTCCGGCCTCAAGTCGCTGTGGAGCCCGAGCGTTCGCTGGACCGAAGTGACGGAAGAGGGCTTCGCCGGCGGTGAAGTGATCCCGCAGAGCTACAACGGTTCCCAGGCCAGCCTCGACTTGCTGCGCAACAACGTGCTCAAGTCCGGTCAGGTCGGACGCCTGGTGTCCAACGATTTCAAATCGAGCATCGTCGACATCCCGCTGCTGGAGTCCTACCCGGACCCGCAAGACCAGGGCAAGCTGCTGGCGCTGGACTATCGCAAGTTCTCCCACGAGCTGGAAGACAAGATCCGCACCAAGTTCGAAGCACAGAACCCGAATGTGAAGATCCACATCGTCGGTTTCGCCAAGAAAGTCGGTGACCTGATCGATGGCCTGGTGATGGTGGTGATGTTCTTCGGCATCGCCTTCGTCATCACCCTGATCCTTTTGCTGTGGTTCACCAACTGCCTGCGCAGTACCGTCGCCGTGTTGAGCACGACGCTGGTGGCGGTGGTCTGGCAACTGGGGTTGATGCACTTCTTCGGTTTCGGGCTCGATCCTTATTCGATGCTGGTGCCGTTCCTGATCTTTGCCATCGGTATTTCCCACGGCGTGCAGAAGATCAACGGGATCGCCCTGCAATCGAGCGAGGCGGACAATGCCCTGACGGCGGCGCGTCGCACCTTCCGTCAATTGTTCCTGCCGGGGATGATCGCGATCCTCGCCGATGCCGTGGGTTTCATCACGCTGCTGATCATCGATATCGGTGTGATCCGTGAGCTGGCCATCGGCGCCTCCATCGGCGTGGCGGTGATCGTGTTCACCAACCTGATCCTGCTGCCGGTGGCGATTTCCTATGTCGGCATCAGCAAGCGTGCGGTCGAGCGCAGCAAGAAAGACGCAGTGCGCGAGCATCCGTTCTGGCGTCTGCTGTCGAACTTCGCCAGCGCCAAGGTTGCCCCGGTTTCCATTCTGCTGGCGCTGATCGCCTTTGGCGGCGGCCTCTGGTACAGCCAGAACCTGAAGATCGGCGACCTCGACCAGGGTGCCCCGGAGCTGCGTCCGGACTCGCGCTACAACAAGGACAACAACTTCATCATCAACAACTACTCGACCAGTTCCGATGTGCTGGTGGTGATGGTCAAGACCAAGTCCGAAGGATGCTCGCGCTACGAGGCCATGGCGCCGATCGACGAGCTGATGTGGAAGATGCAGAACACCGAGGGCGTGCAGTCGGCGATTTCCCTGGTGACCGTGTCCAAGCAAATGATCAAGGGCATGAACGAGGGCAACCTGAAATGGGAAACCCTGTCGCGTAACCCTGATGTGCTGAACAACTCCATCGCCCGTGCTGACGGCCTGTACAACAACAGCTGTTCCCTGGCGCCGGTGCTGGTGTTCCTCAACGATCACAAGGCCGAGACCCTGGATCGTGCGGTGCATGCGGTGCAGGAGTTCGCCAAGGAAAACAACAAGGAAGGCCTGGAGTTCATCCTCGCTGCCGGTAACGCCGGGATCGAGGCGGCCACCAACGAGGTGATCAAGAAGTCCGAGCTGACCATCCTGATCCTGGTGTACATCTGCGTCGCGGTGATGTGCATGATCACCTTCCGTTCGTGGGCGGCGACCTTGTGCATCGTGCTGCCGCTGGTGCTGACCTCGGTGCTCGGCAACGCCCTGATGGCCTTCATGGGCATCGGCGTGAAAGTGGCGACCCTGCCGGTCGTGGCACTGGGTGTGGGGATTGGTGTGGACTACGGCATCTACATCTACAGCCGTCTGGAAAGCTTCCTGCGTGCCGGCCTGCCGCTGCAAGAGGCGTACTACCAGACGCTGAAGTCCACCGGTAAAGCGGTATTGTTCACCGGCCTGTGCCTGGCCATCGGCGTGTGCACCTGGATTTTCTCGGCCATCAAGTTCCAGGCCGACATGGGTCTGATGCTGACCTTCATGCTGTTGTGGAACATGTTCGGTGCGCTGTGGCTGTTGCCGGCACTGGCGCGGTTCCTGATCAAGCCTGAAAAACTGGCGGGGCAGAAGGGCAATTCGCTGTTCGCCCATTGATCCAGGGCTAAAATGAAAAAGCCGCAACCCGAGGGTTGCGGCTTTTTTATATCTGCAGAAAAACACCCCTTTGTAGGAGCCGGCTTGCTGGCGATGGTGTGCCAGTCAACATCAATGTGGCTGACACACCATCGCCAGCAAGCCGGCTCCTACAGGGGGGGCGTTTAGGCGGGATCGCTGCCCAGCACCACATTCAGCGCACTGCGTGCATCATCGAGCTGCACCAGCGTCGCATGCCGCGCGCCGAGGGCGTCGCGGTTTTCGATGGCGGTCAGGATCGCCTTGTGCCGGGGCAGCGCCAGTTCATGCAGGTTCGGCCGCTGGTTCGAATGCTTCAAGGCTTCGGCGATGGCCACCGAGAGCATGTTGCACAGGTTCGCCAGCAAGTCGTTGTGCGTGGCGTCGGCAATGCGACTGTGGAAGTCCAGGTCCGGCTGCAACAGGGCCTCCGGCGTCGGCGCGGCTTCCATGCGCTGGTAGGCCTCACCGATGGAGGCAATGTCCGCCTCGGTGGCGAATTGCGCGGCGAGGGCGGCGGCGGCTGGTTCGATGATGCTGCGTACGCTGGTCAGCAGGTCGAAAAACTGGTTCTGCGGACTGCTCTGCATCAACCAGTGCAGCACGTCCGGATCGAGCATGTGCCAGTCCTTGCGCGGCTTGACCACGGTGCCGACCCGCGGACGGGAGTACACCAGGCCCTTGGCAACCAGCACCCGGGTGGCTTCACGCAGCACCGGCCGGCTGACCGCATACTCTTCGCACAACAGCGCTTCGGCGGGCAGTTTGTCGTCAGGCAGGAAGCGTCCCGAGACGATCTGCATGCCCAGTTCCTGGACGATGCGCGAGTGCATGCTTTTGCGGTCGGAGGGTTTGCGGTAATCCATGGGAAACGGCGCGATCCTGTGCGAATAGGTGTCGCGCATGATAGCAGGCGCGGGCACGCAAAACCCCTGTAGGAGCGAGCCTGCTCGCGATGGACTTCAAGACGACGCTTGCTTCCAGACAGCGCGCGTTATCGTTCACGTCCATCGCGAGCAGGCTCGCTCCTACAGGGGAAGGGTGGTGTCAGTGGGAGTGACGCGGCACTTCAGCGCCACGGCAGCCGACCAGGAAGTCGAAGTCGCAACCCTGGTCCGCTTGCAGCACGTGGTCGATGTAGAGCTGACGATAGCCACCGACGATCAGGTTCTGCGGCGGTTGCAGGTCAGCCATGCGCGCCGCCAGTTCGGCGTCCGGAATATCCAGGTGCAAACGGCCGCCGGCGCAATCGAGTTCGATCCAGTCACCTTCCTTCACCGCGGCCAACGGCCCGCCGGCAGCGGCTTCGGGGGCGACGTGCAGGACCACGGTGCCGTACGCCGTGCCGCTCATGCGTGCATCGGAAATGCGCACCATGTCGGTCACGCCCTGGGCCAGCAGTTTGGCCGGCAGGCCCATGTTGCCGACTTCTGCCATGCCCGGATAACCCTTCGGCCCGCAGTTTTTCATCACCAGGATCGAGTTGGCGTCCACGTCCAGTTCCGGGTCGTTGATCCGTGCCTTGTACATGTCGAAGTTCTCGAACACCACCGCACGGCCGCGATGCTGCATCAGTTCAGGCGTGGCGGCAGACGGCTTGAGCACGGCGCCCAGCGGGGCCAGGTTGCCACGCAGTACACAGATGCCGCCATCGGCGCGGATCGGATTGTCGAGGGTGCGGATCACTTCGTCCTCGCCATAGATCGGCGCGTCCTTGGTGTTCTCGCCGATGGATCTGCCGTTGACGGTCAGGGCGTCGGGGTTGGGGATCAGGTTGGCTTCACCGAGGCGACGCAGCACGGCGGGCAAGCCACCGGCGTAATAGAACTCTTCCATCAGAAAACGACCTGACGGTTGCAGGTCGACGATGGTCGGCATGCCGCGACCGATGCGGGTCCAGTCATCCAGGTCCAGTTCGACGCCAATGCGCCCGGCGATGGCTTTCAGGTGGATCACGGCGTTGGTCGAACCGCCGATGGCGGCGTTGACGCGGATGGCGTTCTCGAAGGCTTCCCTGGTGAGGATCTTCGACAGCTTCAGGTCTTCGCGCACCATCTCCACGGCACGCATGCCGGACATGTGCGCCAGTACATAGCGGCGCGCATCCACGGCCGGGATCGCCGCGTTGTGGGGCAGGGAAGTGCCCAGTGCTTCGGCCATGCAGGCCATGGTCGAGGCGGTGCCCATGGTGTTGCAGGTGCCGGCCGAGCGGGACATGCCACCCTCGGCCGCGAGGAAGTCATCGATGCTGATGGTGCCGGCCTTGACCTGTTCGCTGAGCTGCCAGACCACGGTGCCGGAGCCGATGTCCTTGCCCTTGTGCTTACCGTTGAGCATCGGCCCGCCGGTGACGACGATGGCGGGCACGTCGCAACTGGCGGCGCCCATCAACAAGGCCGGGGTGGTTTTGTCGCAACCGGTCAGCAGCACCACGCCATCGATCGGGTTGCCGCGAATGGCTTCCTCCACGTCCATGCTCGCCAGGTTGCGGGTGAGCATGGCGGTGGGGCGCAGGTTCGATTCGCCGTTGGAGAACACCGGGAACTCCACCGGAAAGCCACCGGCCTCGATCACCCCGCGTTTGACGTGCTCGGCAATCTGGCGAAAGTGCGCGTTGCACGGGGTCAGTTCCGACCAGGTGTTGCAAATGCCGATGATCGGCTTGCCATGGAACTGGTGGTCGGCGATGCCCTGATTCTTCATCCAGCTGCGGTACATGAAGCCGTTCTTGTCGGCCGTGCCAAACCATTGGGCGGAGCGCAGGGTGGGTTTCTTATCAGACATAATCGATTCTCTTATTGTATGACTATATTGTTCGAACTGAGGCGTAACATAAGCGCAAATTGTGCGCTTTGGAAGTGTTGTTGAGTAAATAGTATTACTATATAGTCCGCTCAAACGGAGGGATGGCCCTGGCGAGTTTTCGCGAGAGGCGTCCCCCGAGGTTCCATAACAACAACAATCGGAGACCGATCTCATGAGCCAGGAACTGCGGCTTATCCGCCGCATCACGCTGAAACTGATTCCCTTCCTGATCCTGCTGTACCTGATCGCCTATGTGGACCGCTCCGCGGTGGGCTTCGCCAAATTGCACATGGGCGCCGACATCGGCCTGGGCGATGCCGCCTACGGTCTGGGCGCCGGGCTGTTCTTCATCGGCTACTTCCTGCTGGAGATCCCCAGCAACCTGATGCTCGACCGCTTTGGCGCACGCCGCTGGTTCGCGCGGATCATGGTCACCTGGGGCGCCATCACCATCGGCATGGCTTTCGTCCAGGGGCCGAACAGCTTCTATGTGATGCGCTTTCTGCTCGGCGCCGCCGAAGCCGGGTTCTTTCCGGGCGTTCTGTACTACATCACCCAATGGTTCCCGGTGCGCCATCGCGGCAAGATCCTCGGGCTGTTCATCCTTTCCCAACCCATCGCGATGGTGATCACCGGCCCGCTGTCCGGTGGCCTGCTGGGCATGGATGGCGTGTTGGGGCTGCATGGCTGGCAGTGGCTGTTCATCGTCATCGGCACCCCGGCGATCCTGCTGACCTGGCCGGTGCTGCGCTGGTTGCCGGATGGCCCGCAGCAAGTGAAGTGGATGGACCAGGCGGAAAAGGACTGGCTCAGTGGCGAGCTGAAAAAGGATCTCGATGCGTATGGCCAGACCCGTCACGGCAATCCGTTGCATGCCCTCAAGGACAAGCGCGTCCTGCTGCTGGCGCTGTTCTACCTGCCGGTGACCCTGAGCATCTATGGCCTGGGCTTGTGGCTGCCGACCCTGATCAAGCAGTTCGGCGGCAGCGACCTGGTGACCGGTTTCGTGTCTGCGGTGCCCTACATCTTCGGGATCGTCGGCTTGCTGATCATCCCGCGCAGTTCCGACCGCCTGAATGACCGCTACGGCCACCTCGCCGTGCTTTACGTGTTGGGTGCGATCGGCCTGTTTCTCAGCGCCTGGCTGTCGGTGCCGGTGCTGCAACTGGCGGCGCTGTGCCTGGTGGCGTTCGCCCTGTTTTCCTGCACGGCGGTGTTCTGGACCTTGCCGGGCCGCTTCTTCGCTGGCGCCAGCGCGGCCGCGGGGATCGCCTTGATCAACTCGGTGGGCAACCTTGGTGGTTACCTCGGTCCGTTCGTGATCGGGGCGTTGAAGGAGTACACCGGCAATCTTGCGTCCGGCTTGTATTTCCTCTCTGGCGTGATGGTGTTCGGGCTGATTCTGACTGGCGTGGTCTATCGCCTGCTGGAACGCAAACATGTGTTGCCGGCCGATCAATTTGCGGCGAGTGCACGTGGGGCTTCCCGTACCTGACACGAAACAGGAAATCACCACTAACCCTGTGGGAGCGGGCTTGCCCGCGATAGCAATCTGTCTGGCACACCAATGTTGAATGTGCCGCCGTCATCGCGGGCAAGCCCGCTCCCACAGGGAGTCGTGTTTGCCCGGGTTCTGCGTTAACAGGAGAAAATTCATGCGTTTGGTTCAGTTCGAATTGAGTAACGGCGAACGCCGTGTCGGCGTTGTCGAGGCCGGCCTGGTCCGTGAAGTGGAGGCTGCGCGCACCGTGCGCGATCTGGCATTGGCAGCGATCGAGGCGGGCGCGAGCCTTGAGCAACAGGTGCAAAGTCTTGGCCTGGGTATCAGCCACGACTACGCCGAACTGCTGACGCAACGGCGCATCCTGCCTCCCCTGGATCATCAGGATCCGGCGCACATGCTGGTCAGCGGCACGGGCCTGACCCATCTGGGCAGTGCGTCGGCCCGGGACAAAATGCACCAGCAGGCCGGTGACGAATCCGCGATGACCGACACCATGCGCATCTTCAAATGGGGCGTGGAGGGCGGCAAACCGGCGGCGGATGCAGCCGGTGTGCAACCGGAATGGTTCTACAAGGGCGATGGCAGCATTGTCGTCAGGCCGGGTCAGCCGTTTCCCCTGCCGCCGTTTGCCGAGGACGCCGGTGAGGAGCCGGAGATTGCCGGCCTGTACGTCATCGGTCACGACGCCAGGCCGTATCGCCTTGGGTTTGCCGTGGGCAACGAGTTCTCCGATCACGTCATGGAGCGCAAGAACTACCTGTATCTGGCCCACTCGAAACTGCGCAGTTGCAGCTACGGCCCGGAACTGCGGGTCGGCGAGCTGCCGGCGCATCTGGCGGGCACCAGCCGCATCCTGCGCGACGGCGAAGTGCTGTGGCAGAACGAGTTCCTCAGTGGTGAGGCGAATATGTGCCACAGCCTCGCCAACCTCGAATTCCATCATTTCAAGTACAGCCAGTTCCTGCGCCCGGGGGATGTGCATATCCACTTTTTCGGCACCGCGACCCTGTCCTTCGCCGACGGCATTCGCACGCAACCGGGTGACGTGTTCGAGATCACCCAGGCTGAATTCGGCGCACCATTGATCAACGGCATCGCACCGGTTGCGGCGGCGTTCGAACCCGGCAGCGTCGGCGCACTTTGAGGAATTACCCATGACCCCGATTCTTGGCCACAACTACATTGGCGGACAGCGCAGCGCCGCCGGCAGCGTCAAGTTGCAGAGTGTCGATGCGACGACGGGCGAGGCCTTGCCCCACGATTTCTACCAGGCGACAGCACAGGAAGTCGATGCGGCGGCCAGCGCGGCAGCGGCCGCGTACCCGGCCTATCGCAGCCTGAGCGCGGAGCGGCGAGCGCAGTTTCTCGATGCGATTGCCGATGAACTGGACGCCCTCGGCGATGATTTTGTCGCACTGGTCTGCCGCGAAACCGCGTTGCCCGCAGGCCGCATTCAAGGCGAGCGTGGACGTACCAGCGGGCAGATGCGCCTGTTTGCCAAAGTGCTGCGTCGCGGTGATTTCTACGGCGCACGGATCGACCGGGCATTGCCTGAGCGTCAGCCGTTGCCGCGTCCGGACCTGCGTCAGTACCGCATCGGCCTGGGACCTGTGGCGGTGTTTGGTGCCAGCAATTTTCCGTTGGCATTTTCCACCGCCGGCGGCGATACCGCCTCAGCATTGGCGGCTGGCTGCCCGGTGGTGTTCAAGGCCCACAGCGGGCACATGGCCACGGCCGAGCAGGTGGCCGATGCGATCATTCGCGCCGCCGAGAAAACCGCGATGCCGGCCGGCGTGTTCAACATGATCTACGGCGGTGGCGTCGGCGCGGCACTGGTCAAGCATGCGGCGATTCAGGCGGTGGGTTTCACCGGTTCACTCAAGGGCGGTCGCGCCTTGTGCGACATGGCCGCGGCCCGTGCGCAACCGATTCCGGTATTCGCCGAGATGTCGAGCATCAACCCGGTGATTGTGTTGCCACAGGCATTGCAGGCGCGGGCCGACACGGTTGCCCGTGACCTTGTGGCGTCGGTGGTGCAGGGCTGCGGGCAGTTCTGCACCAATCCGGGCCTGGTCATCGGTATTCGCTCTGCGTCGTTCAGCGCCTTTGTGCAGCAAGTGGCCGGGCTGATGGCCGATCAACCGGCGCAAACCATGCTCAACGCCGGCACCCTTGGCAGCTACGGTCAAGGCTTGGAAAAACTCCTCGCGCATCCGCGCGTCAAGCACCTGGCAGGGCATCCGCAGCAGGGCAATCAGGCACAGCCGCAGTTGTTCAAGGCCGATGCCAGCCTGCTGATCGACGGCGATGAAGTGCTGCAGGAAGAGGTGTTCGGCCCGACTACAGTAGTGGTCGAAGTGGCCGACCGGGCGCAACTGATGGCCGCCTTGAACGGCCTGCACGGGCAGTTGACCGCCACCGTCATCGGCGAACCGGACGACTTCGAACAGTTCGCCGGGCTGACGGCGTTGCTGGAACAGAAGGTCGGGCGCATCCTGCTCAATGGTTATCCGACCGGTGTGGAAGTCTGCGATTCGATGGTCCACGGCGGGCCTTACCCGGCAACGTCCGATGCGCGCGGCACGTCGGTGGGGACACTGGCCATCGATCGCTTCCTGCGCCCGGTGTGCTTCCAGAACTACCCGGACAGTCTGTTGCCGGAGGCGCTGAAGAACGGCAATCCGCTGCGCATCCAGCGACTGGTGGATGGGCAGCCATCGCGCGACGGGTTGTAACAGGCAGACCCAATCCCTGTGGGAGCTGGCAAGCCAACTCCTGCAGGTATGTGTGAAACCCTGTTTGGGTGCATGAGCTATCATTGCGTTTTTCCCATCCAAAGACTGATTGCCATGACTGCCCCAACCGACACCTTGCTCAATGCCCTCGAACACTGCGGAATGGTGGAAATCGACGGACTGCATGCCTTCGAATTCTCCCTCGACGAGTTCGATAATCTACACATTGAATGCATGGATGGCCGTGCGGCCAAACACTGGGAGTTCACTCCGGCGCAGATCCAGGCCGCGACCTTCGATGCCACGCTGCAAAGCTGGGTGATCACGGGTGGCTCGGGCGAACACCGTCTGGTGTGCCTGGGCGATGTCGTCAGTGGTGACAACGAAGATGACGACCAGGACGATGCGTAACCTCTGGCCACTGTTGATGGCCGGCAGCATCGGCGCCATGGGCGTCCAGGCCGCATCCGCCGACGTCTATCAACTGCTCGTCGGCTCCTACACCGCCGGTCAAAGCCAGGGCATCTACCGCCTGGCGTTCAACAGCGGCACCGGGCAGATCGATGCCAGCCCCCTGCAAGTGATCAAGAGCGAAAACCCGTCGTGGCTGACCCTGTCGAAGGACCAGCGCCATCTGTTCGTGGTCAACGAAAACGGCCCGGGCCAGGCTGATCCGGTCGGGCGCGTCAGCAGTTTCTCGATCGATCCCAAGACCCATGCGCTGAGCCTGATCAGTCAGGTGCAAAGCCTTGGCAACGAGCCGACCCACTCCAGCCTCAGCGCCGATGGCAGCCATTTGTTTGTCAGCAATTATTCGGTGGCCGAAGACCCGGGCGGTACCCTTGCGGTCTTGCCGGTGGCGGCCGATGGCCGGCTCATGCCCGTGGTGCAGATGAGCAGCCACCCGGCGAGCCGGGTCAATCCCGAGCGCCAGGCCTCGGCCCACGTTCATTCGACCATCCCGTCGCCGGACGGCAGGTACGTGTTCTCCAACGACCTGGGCGCCGACAAGGTGTTTGCCTACCGTTTCGACCCCAAGGCAAATCCACAGCTGCCGTTGACCCCGGCCACCCCGGCATTCGTACAGCTGCCGCCCGGCAGTGGGCCGCGTCACCTGTTGTTCAGCGCCGATGGCAAACACGCCTGGCTGACCATGGAAATGAGCGCGCAAGTAGCGGTGTTCGATTACCACGACGGCAAGCTCGAGCGGACGCAAATGGTCGATCTGGCCGCCGGGCAGCCGGTTACAGACAAGGCTGCGGCGGCGTTGCATACCTCGGCTGATGGCAAGTTCCTCTACGTCAGCAACCGTGGCACGGCCAATCAACTGCTGGTGTTTGCCATCGATCCGGCCACCGGCCACCTCAAGGAACTGCAACGCCGGGCGGTGGAGGGCGATCATCCGCGGGAATTCAGCCTCGATCCGAGCGGTAAATTCCTGTTGATCGCCAACCAGAAGAGCAACCAGATTGTCGTCGTCGAACGCGATGCCAGGACCGGTCTGCTGGGCAAAACGGTACAAAAACTGCCGATGGACGCCCCGAGCGATCTGAAGTTTCTACCGCGTCAATAAGCCGCAGGCCCCGGTTGATGGGGCCTGCCTGCTTTTATCAATGACGCTGATATTTGGTACTGCTACAAAGCATTTCAAGGCACGGACCCTCGAGGCGTAAGTTTGCTTCACGGCCCCACCGGGCAAGCAAGCCAACTGAATCCGAGGAATACCGCCATGAACTTCAACATCTTCTCTGTCATCGCCGCTTCCGCCATCTCCGCCACCGTTGCGCTGCCAGCCAGTGCCAACAGCGAAATCAGCGACAGAAAAGCCCACACCCAGAGCTACACCCAGAAATACCTGCAACAAAGCGCCAACTTCTACGCCGCGCTGGATCACAAAACCCAAGCCTGAGCGGTTATCCCTGCCTTTATGCAGGAGCGAAGTCACTGATGATCGACAGCACTTGTGTTGAAAACGATCAGAGTGATGTCGCTCCTGCATAACGCATTCGCGACAGTATCAGTTTGCCATCAACGTCGCGCTTGATATCACATTGCCGCAGGTTTAAATTGACGCTGATTTTTTGACTCCTCCTCACGGCAAGGATCGGCAGCATGGTGACGCGTCTGGCATTGGTTCTTCTGTTTCTCTATTCGACCCCGATTCTGTCGGCAGCGGACGCTGTTTCCAGTGAACCTGAGGCTGCGCGCGAGCGCTTGATGAGTTTTATTGAAGACTGAAATAGTCTGGTTCAATGATCAACGAAGCTGATGGTCACTATGGATATCCCTGAGTGGTTACCCAGGCTTTTTTGATCGATTCTGTGGGCATTGAAACACGCCTGCGGAGAACATCATGGCCAGCGCAATTCTCACTTCTGCCAAACACGGCGCCTATGTGGCGATCGGTCTGTACCTTGCCATGGTGCTGGTGGTCAGCCTCTCGGCCCAATCGCAATTCACCTTCGAAGCACCGATCCAGGTCGCTCATCCCGGTATCCAGTTTGAACACCGCGCGCAAAACGCGAGCGCTGAACAGGCTGAACTCGCAGGAGTCGCCGGCGCATGAAAGGGTGCAAGCTTTTGATCATCGCCTTCCTGGCATTCATCACCAATGGCTTTTCCTTGCTGGGGATCGGGCAAGGCTCGATAGGCGGTGTGGCCCGTGCCATGGAGGCCAACCATAACATTGCACGCAATATCGAGACCGCCAAGGCCATGGGGCTGCTGGCCGGCAATCCGCCGGTCAGGAGTGAGGGTGTGGCGTTTGGTCCATTCCAGGTGGATTGCTCGGCCATCGGCATGTGTGGGGTGCTGGCCTGAATCCTCGACACACCGCTGACCCTTGTAGGAGCCGGCTTGCTGGCGATGGTGTGTCAGGCACCACAACGTCAACTGACACTCCATCGCCAGCAAGCCGGCTCCTACAGGGGGAGTTATTTCTTCATGATCGATGTGAACAGTTCCGACTCCAAAAGCCGCTGTAGCCATGCCTGCAAACGCAGGTAAGGCGTCTGCCCGAACCACTCGCGGTCCACATGCGCAAACTGCCGTACGAAGGGCATCAACGCCACGTCGGCCAGGCTTGGATGATCGGCCAGCAAGTAGTCGCGTCCCTCCAGCAACGCCTCCAGCCTTCGCAAAAACACCTCGCCCTCACCACGATAAACCTCCATCGGCTGCTCGGGATAACGCTCGGCGTACTTGTAGCGATTCAAGTGCAGCTTGAACACCTGGTCGTTCTGCTCGATCAGCGGGGCGATTTGCGCCGCTGCGTCAGGATCATCCTTGAGCAGCCAGTCCTGCGGATCATTCTGTGCCAGCGCCCAGCGCATGATGTCGAGGCTTTCGTCGATCACCCGGCCATCGGCGCTCAGCACTGGCACCGTGCCTTTGCCCGACAGCGCGAGCATCTCGGCGGGCTTGGCTTTCAGGCTGACTTCGACGATGTCCACGGCCACGCCCGAATAACGCAGGGCCATGCGTGCACGCATGGCGTATGGGCAGCGGCGGAAGGAGTACAGCGTGTTCATTTCACCTCCAGGGTGCTCAGGCCGTTGCCCTGGCGACGGACCTGGATCTGCACCGGAATCCGTTCATGCATTTCCTGTACGTGGGAAATCACCGCGACCTTGCGGCCCTGGGCCTGCAAGCCGTCGAGGGCGTCCATGGCCAGTTGCAGGGATTCCGGATCGAGGCTGCCGAAGCCTTCGTCGATGAACAGCGACTCGATTTTCAGCGTGCTCGACGCCATCGACGCCAAGCCGAGGGCCAGTGCCAGCGAGACCAGGAAGGTCTCGCCACCGGACAGCGAGTGCACCGAGCGCAGTTCGTCGCCCATCTCCGTGTCCATCACCAGCAAACCGAGCATGCTGCCGCCGCGCTTGAGGCGATAGCGGCGCACCAGCTGGCGCAGTTGCACGTTGGCGTGGTGCACCAGAAGGTCGAGGTTGTAGGCCTGGGCGATCTTGCGGAAGGTGTCGCCGGTGGCGGAGCCGATCAACGCATTCAGGCGCGCCCAGCGTTGATACTCGGTGTAGGCGTTGGCAATCTGCTGGGCCAGGGCCTGGTTGGCATTCTGCCGGCGTTGATCTTCGGTCTGTTCGGCGCGCAGTTCGGCGCAGTGTTGCTCGCTGGTGGCGGCGAGGTTTTGCAGGTCGGCCAGCGCACTGGCCAACTGCTCGGCATCGAGGTTGCCGTTGTGCTGTGCCTGATGAGCGACCAGGCGCTTGTCCCGCTCCTGCACCAATACCTTGGCCTGTTCGATGGCTTTTTCGCTGTCCTGCAATTGCTGGCGCAGTTCGCTGACCTGGGTGTCGTCGACGCGCAACAGGTCTTCGAGGCCGCCGTCATCCAGCTCGGGATGGCGGGCACGCCAGTCACCGATTTTCCCGGACAGGTCACGCTCTTCGCCTTCCAGTGCGTGCATACGCTCTTGTTGGGCCTTGAGTTCGGCGGCGATTTGCACGGACTGCGTGAGCACGCTTTGCAGCGTCTGTGCCGTACCGGTTTCGGCGCTGCGTGCCTGTTCCACAGCCTGTTCCAGTTGCTGTTGCCAGTGCTCGGCGCTGCTGTGTTCGCCGAGTAGTTGCCCGAGGGTGTGCTGGCTCGCCTGTTGCTGCTCGGCCAGCCCGGCGAATTGCTGTTCGGCGGCGTGCGACTGCTGCACGCGGCTTTGCTGGCGATCCTGCTCCTTCTCCAGATTTTGCTGGCGCTGCTGCTGCTCGGCCAGTTCTTCCTTCTGTTGCTCGAGTTGCGCCAGGCGCTCGGCGATCTGTCGGTCGAGCTGCATGAAAGTCGCGGCCGGCTCGACGCGCAGTGCTTGCAGGGTATCGGCCGGTAACAGGTTGGCGAATGCGCCGAGCTCTTCGTCCAGGCGCTGGCGATCATTGTTCAGTTCGCGCTGTTGATTGCTCAGGTGCTGGGCCGCTTGCTGGTGCGCGCTTTCGGCATGACGCAGTTGCTGGGTCAGGCGTGCGGCGTCCTGTTGCAGGGTGAGCAGCGCGCTCTGGCGTTGCTCGTCCTGGCTGATGCTCTGGTTGAGCTGACTGTTTTGCTGGATGAGCCAGGCATCGCGTTTAGCGGCATCCTGATTCAGCAGTTGGGTCGCCAGCGGATGCGCTTCCAGACTTGGGGCGATGGCTTGCTGCTGGGTCGCCAGATGCTCCTGCTGTTGCAGCAGTTCCTTTTGCTGGGCGATCAGCCCGCCGACTTCGGCGCGCAGGTCGGTGAGTTTTTCCTTGAGCAGGTCGACGGCCTTCTGCGCGTTGGCCTGCTCGCTTTCATCAAAACGGCCGAGGCTCTGCAGCAGGGCTTCTGGCTGATGATACGGATGTTCGTTGCTGCCGCAGACCGGGCATGGCTGATCGTCCTGCAGCTGCGCGCGCAGCTCTTCGACACTGGCACTGCGCGCCAGACGCTGGCGCTCCAGCAGTTCGCGCGTGACGTTGAGGGTCTGTTCGGCAACGCTCAGGTCAGCCTTGGCCTTGACCCCGTCCTGGGTCAGGCGTTCGCGCTCCTGTTGTGCGGTGAGCTGGCGCTGTTGCAACTCGGCACCGCGTTTGTCCAGGTCCTGCTGGCTGGCCCACAGGCGTGCAAGGTCTTCGACGGCGCGCAGTTGCTTGCGGTTGTCCTGCAACAGACTGCCCAGAATGCCGATCTGCTCGGCGACAGCGTCCGGTTCGGCGCCGGCCTCCTTGAACAGCACCTCCAGTTGTTGCTTCTGCGTGGTGAGCGCTTGTTCGGTGCTCGCGGCGTTTTGTTCGAGGCTGGCCAGTTCGGCCTGGCCCTGATTCAGTCGATTGCCGATCAGCATCAACTGTTGCAGGCGATCACGGTAGGCATTCCAGGCATCGCTCAACGGAGCCAGATGGGTGCTTTGCTCCAGTCCGGTGGCGATTCGCTGCAAGTCCTCAGCGCCACGGGCTTGCTGATCGAGCAAGGTCTGAATCGTGCCCTGGCCCTGGGTGCAGGCCTGTTGCGCCTGTTGCCTGGCTTCGGCACTGAGGGCGGTGTCCTTGGCAAGGCGGGCGAGGGTGCTTTGCGCTTCGAAGGCCTGGCGCAGCAACGGCGCGCTGGTGGTTTGCAGTTGTTGCGCTTCGCTCAAGGCGATCCGGGCGGCGCTGAGCTTTTGCTCAAGCTGCGCCTGACGCTCGCCGAGTTCGCCATGTTGCTGCGCATGCCGGGTAATATGCGCCGCCAAGGGTGTCAGCAGCGCGTCGACCTCGGCTTTACGGGCGAACTGGTGACGTTGCGGGGCGAGTTGTTCGAGGCGGGTGAGCCGCAAGCGCTCACTGGTCAGGGCTTGCCAGTGGCTCTGCGCCGATTGCAGTTGCTCGGTCGCGGCCAGATGCTCGTCTTGCAGGCGACGCAGGTCCTTGAGCCAGGTGTCCTGCAGTTCAAACTGCTTGAGCTGTGCTTGTTGGGTCTTGAGCTGCTGCTGCGCCTGGTTGAAACGCTCATCCAGTTCCGCACGGGCTTCGGGCGACAGCGGCGTCACTCCGCTGGCCTGATCCTGCAGCAGCTTGTGTGCCTCGCGGGCCTCCTTGGTCTTGTCGAAGGCACGACGACCGAGGCGCGTATAGAGCGCCGTGTCGGTGAGTTTTTCCAGCAGTTCGCTGCGGTCGTTGTCGTCGGCCTTGAGGAAAGCGCTGAACTCGCTTTGCGCCAGCAGCACGGCGCGGGTGAACTGTTCGAAATTCAGGCCCAGCGCGGCTTCGAGCTGAGCCTTGTATTCGCCTTTCTGGCTGGCGAGCAATTGATCCTGATCGATGTCGCGCAAGCTCTGGCGGCTGGCCTGCAGCTTGCCGCCGGCCTTTTCCCTGGCGCGATTGGCTTCCCAGCGCGCGCGGTAGCGGCGGCCGTCGACGCCGACGAAATCCACTTCGGCATAACCTTCGCCCGTGCCGCGACGCAGCAGGGTGCGCGGGTCGCCGGTGCCGATTTCACCATCGGCGTCCGGCACCTTGGCGTCGCGGCCGGTGTTGTTCAGGCGCGGTACGGCGCCAAACAGCGCCAGGCACAATGCATCGAGCAAAGTGCTTTTGCCGGCGCCGGTGGGGCCGGTAATGGCGAACAACCCGGCACTGGCCAGGGGTTCAGCGGTGAAATCGATTTCAAACGGCCCGGCCAGCGAGGCGAGGTTTTTCAGGCGGATCGCAAGGATTTTCATGGCTGTTCGCTCTCCATCTGCACGTCCTGCAACAGCTCGGCAAAGTCCTTGAGGGTCTGCTCGTCGACCTCGCTGCCGTAGTTGTCCTGCCAGGCACGGCTGAACAGTTCCTGCGGCGTGAGCTGGTCCAGTTCGATCAGCGCGCTGCCTTCGTCGGCCCCGTCCCGTCCGCCGTTGCCGGCGTACTCGGCGGCGATGCGCACCAGGCGCACGGCCTTGCCTTGCAGGGCGGTTTCAACCTGATTGCGCAGGTCGGGCTGAGGCTCGTCGAGGCGCACCCGCACCTCCAACCACGGCTGGCGCTGGATGTCGGCCAACAGGTCGATGTTCGGCAGGTCCGCCAGTTGCAGCAGGATCTCGCTCAACGGCGCTGGGCCGATGCGTTGCAGGTTGACGGCACGGGGGATCAGTTTCGGCTCGACGCTGACCAGGGTTTCGCCGTCGAGCTTGATGTCGAGGATCTGGTGCTGATAGCCGATCTCGGAGAACGACAGCGGAATCGGCGAGCCGCTGTAGCGGATGCGCTCCTCGCCGTTGACCTTCTGCGGCTTATGCAAATGACCGAGGGCGACATAGCTGATGCTCGGCCCGAACAGGCTGGCGGGCAGGGCTTCGGCGTTGCCGATGATCAGGCTGCGCTCGGAGTCTTCCGACACCGAGCCGCCGGCCATGTGCGCGTGGCTGATGGCGATCAGTGCCTGGCCTTTCTTGCGCTTGGCGTTGGCGGCCTCGATCAGCCACTCGTGGACCTGTCCAATGCCGCGCAGGTAGTTGTCACCCAGATGCGCGCCGGTGACTTCGGCAGGGCGCAGGAACGGCAACGCCAGGCACCAGGCGACCGTTTTACCCTTGGCATTGGGCAGCGGTAACAACAAGCGCTCGGCGTCCAGTTGCCCGTCATCCAGCCACAACACACGACCGAGCGCATGAGTGCGCAAGCGCCGCATCAACGGCGCCGGCAGTTCGATCCGTGAACCGGAATCGTGGTTGCCGGCGATCATCACGATGGTCAGCAAGGGCTGCTGTTCGTGGGCGCTGACGATGAAGTCGTAGAGGCGTTCCTGGGCTTTGACCGGCGGATTGACCGTGTCGAAGATATCGCCGGCGATCAACAGCACATCCGGTTGATCCAGTTTCAGCTGGCGCAACAGCCACTCAAGAAAACAACCGTGTTCGAAATCGCGATCCTGGCCGTGCAGGTTTTGCCCCAGGTGCCAGTCGGAGGTGTGAAACAAGCGCAAGGCGGACTCCGCTACAAAATAGGTGATGGCCGCGGGAAAAATGAAGGCGGCGAAAGGGGGGAGAGTTTACTGGCAAAAGGTCGGGAATGCAGAAGGCAAAAATCCGCCGGGTGCTGTTGCTCACCAACAGGGAGTGGTTCAGTGCCTATCCGGCCGAATGAAAAGGAAGTGTCATGACTCAACGGTTACTGCAACTTGATCATGTGTCGTTCAACCTGCCCGACGGGCGTGTGCTGTTCGATCACTTGAACCACACCTTTAGTACCAGGGCCACCGGCATCGTGTTCGGTTACGCGGCGCCGATCAATTTGACGCTGACGGGGCCTATGCGCATGGCAATCCTGGGCGCCAATGGCAGCGGCAAGTCGACCCTGTTGCGAGTGATCGCCGGCCAACTGCCGGTGCGCCAAGGCGAACTCATCCGCAGTTGCCATGTCGGCTGGCTGGATCAACACGCCGGATTGCAGTACCCCGAACGCACGGCGGTGCAATGGCTCTACGAGAGCAATCCTGAGTTGCCCGAAGCCGAGGCACGAACCCGTTTGGCGCAGATGGGGATTGATGCTGACCGTGCGATGCTCAAGACCTGCCGGTTGAGTGGCGGCGAACGCCTGAAAATAGCGCTCGCTGCCCAGTTGCATGCACGGCGGCCACCTCAGTTGCTGTTGCTGGACGAACCGGATAACCATTTGGATCTGCCCAGTCGAATAGCGCTGGAGCAAATGCTCAATCAGTATCAAGGGGCATTGATCGTGGTTTCTCATGATTGCGCTTTTTTACAGGCCATTCATCTGGACGCCGAGTTGCATCTCAAAAGCCAGGGTTGACCGTGTCAAAGATATCGCCGGGGATTAGTAGCACCAGGCAACTCGATGTGCCTGAAAAATAGTAGAGGAGCGCTTCGCGCCCCAACGGGGCGATGCGGCGTTCCGACAAGCCCCCTCGCCACAACAGCTCATTCATCCATCGAGCGGGACTATTTCGGATAAAGCGGCGGCAACCCACTGTCACCGACCGGATCCTGCACCCGTTCGGCCATCGGGATCGCCTTGATTACCCGCCACAACTCGTCGCCTTGCCAGTGCTGGCCGGTTTCGCTGAAAGCGCGCCGTTCAGGCCACAACGCTTTCAGTCGGCAGGAAAACTTGCGACCGTCTGTCCCTACTGTCAGATCTGTCAGTAGGCGTTCTGGCGAGCCCGGTATTTAATGGATTCGAGCATGGAGCCTTACGGTGCAATCGACAGGGTGTGCCTTTCAACAGAAGGGAGGCGAGGTAGGTCGTGCGGTGCCTGAAGTGGTTAGGGCGTTACATGTGATTATCGAAGCTACCTTAATGGAGAAACACTATGTCACAGGGTCGCCCGAACGCTATCAGTAGAAGTAACAGTCCGAAACATGGCCACGTTTTTTCCCCCTCTTCACGGGCTCATTTCGAATGGCTCGCGGGGCGACTCGACGAAGGGGCTCTGAATCAACGCGAGTCCGGCAAGTTTTTTCCTCTAACTGCCGGCGGAGTCAGGGATGTTTTTGCCATAGATGACGACGCCAACGTCCCGCCGCCTCGGGATGGAAAAATTGCCAGTGCAGATCAACTGACCGGCGCATTACTGGATGAACCAGGAAGTCACTGGCAAAAACATGATGTGAGAAGTGGCGAAACGCTGGATATTTCCTGGCATTTCAGCGCGAAGCACGCTACTCGGCGCTGGAACTATTTCATGACGAAGGCAGATTGGGATCCCGACGAGGTCTTGTCGCGCAGCCAGTTTGAAGAAGTGCCGTTTTACACAGCGCAAATCAACCTGCAACCGCATTGGGCCCATGGCGAGCAAATGTTGCCCACTTCACCCACCACGCATGCCGTCCCACTACCGAAACGGGATGGGTACCAGGTCTGTCTGGCGGTTTGGGAAGTTGCCAACACTTCGATGGCTTTTTACCAAGTGATTGATCTGAATTTTCTGCCACCGGATGGCGGGGGTGAACTCCCCGATACACCGACCGGACTGGTCGCAGTCAAGGTCACTGATAAGCAGGTACTGTTGCAATGGAATGCAGCAACCGGCCCGTTTCCGATCGCTTCCTACCGCATTTTGCGTAACGGAAGCTTTCTGGTTGATCTAGACGCTCCGAATCTTGCTTTTGCAGATAACGGCGTGGCGCCTGAAACCCAGTACAACTATGCCATCAGCGCAGTCGATGATAACGGCAATGTCTCGGCGCCGAGCCGGCTAATTCAAGTGCAGACCTTGCCAGAAGGTGGAGAGGGACCTACCGCACCGACGAACCTGCACAGCATGAGCCAGACTGCGCAAAGCATCAGCCTGATGTGGGGTGCCTCCACCGGCAGTGCGCCAATAATGGATTACCTGATCGAACGGGACGGCATTCACATCAAATCCGTGAGCGCCGCTCAGACCTCTTTTGAGGACTCTGGCCTCTCACCCGACACCCAATACCGTTACGCGGTGAAAGCCCGCGACCTGAACAACAAGCTTTCGTTGTCCAGTAACGTCCTGAGCGTCAGAACCCTGGGTGGCGGGGGCGAGTATCCGGCGTGGAAGCTGGGTACTGTGTATGCAAAAAATGACGTGGTACGCCACATAGGACAGAACTGGTCCTGCATTCAGGCACATACGGCACACGTAGAGGAGTGGGCGCCAGGAGAGGGCGACAATGTGCTTTGGAAAGAACACGCCTGATCTGTAGGCAGATTCAATGTAAATGGCTGGAGAGCCTTAAAAGATCGCAGCCTGCGGCAGCTCCCCGCAGGCTGCGATCTTTTTTTACTTCGGATACAGCGGCGGCAACCCGCTGTCACCCACCGGATCCTGCACCCGTTCGGCCATCGGGATCGCCCTGATCACCCGCCACAATTCGTCACCCTGCCAGTGCTGGCCGGTTTCGCTGTACAGCGCGCCGTTCAGGCCGTCGAGGGCGTTGGACAGCGGTACGAAGCGGGCGGCCATGTCGGCCAGGGTTTCCGGTTGTTGCCGAGCCCAGGCGTCGAGGGCCTGGCGGGTGGCGTGGGAGTCGTTGGCCTGGCAGGCGCGCTTGAGCTCGTCGAGCACGGTGCGCGGGCTTGGGCCGGTTTGAGCGACACGCGCCACCGCCGGTTGCCAGCGGCCACGCCACCAGAGGCCGAAGCCGAGCAGGGTGGTGCAGGCCAGAACCAGGGTGCTGAGCTTCCAGCGCCAGAGGGCTTCGCTGTCGGCGCTGGCGTCGACCGGCAAGGCACCGGCCGGGGTATCGACCACGAGGCTCGGGTTGGCCGCCACATGCAGCGTGCGGGCGGGCAGGCTGCTGTGTTCCAGATGGTCTTCGAAGGTGTTCCACCAGACCACGTCGACGCTGGGTAGCTCGATGGCGCCGGTCCGTGTCGGCACCAGGGCCTCGCGGTCTTCACGACTGCCGACCAGGCCGCGTTCGCCGTTCTGGTTGCCGAGCACCGGTTGATCCGGATAGCGGCGCAGGCCGCCGACATCGGTGCCGGGCAGCGGTGGCAGCTGGGTGCTGGACAAACCTTCGGCCTTCACCGTCAGGCTACGGGTCAATGAATCGCCGACCTGGGCGTGGTCCGGTTCCGGGTTCCAGCTTTCGCTCAGGGTCAGGCTGCGTGCGGGCAGCCAGGGCGCGTCCGCCGGGTAGGTGATGGGTTTGGCCTTGACCGTCAACAGCAGTTCGGCCGAGGTGACGCGCATCAGCTTGCCGGATTTCGGCCCCTGGGCGCTGTCCTGTGAGGGCTGAGCGTCGACCAGCGCAGCGTTGAAGACCTGTGCCGGAATGATCAGTTCGCCACTGTGTTGCGGGTAGATCGCGTAGCGCATTTCGATCACACCGTGGCGCAGGCCATCGATATCTTTTTCGTAGGTGCGCGAGTCGCCCAATTGTTCGATGCGAGCGTCAGGTATCTGCGGCGGCGGCAGGCTGCTGTCGTCGTACAGCGACACCGAATGGTAGATGCGCAGGGTCAGGACTGCCTGGGCCTGAACATACACACTGGTTTGATCGAGGCTGGCATCGATGAACACCGGCGCGCGTTTGTTCGGGTTGTCCGGTGTCTCGCTCTCGACCACTTGCAGAGTGATCGGCTGGCTCTGCAGTTCGCCCAGTTGCAGTGGCGGAATCACTACGCTGCCGTTCTGCCGGGGCAGCAGGGTGACGATCCAGCGCGTGGTGGCCCGGTTTTCACCGCTGAGGGTGTTCAGCTGGTTGACCTGGCGTGTGCCGCGCACTTCGAACAGTGGCTCCAGCGGTGTCAGGTCGGGTTTGCCGAACTGAGTCACGTCGGCGGATTCCAGGGTCAGCTCGACCGTCTCGCCCGAGCTCAGGCGACTGCGGTCCACACTGGCGGCCAGCTCTGCTGCCTGTGCCTGGGCAGTGCAGAACAACAGGCCATGCAGCAGCGCGAGTAATAAAACGGTGAAGCGGGTCATCGAGTGTCTTCCTGATCCTGATGTTGTTGCTGTTCGTACCAGAATTTGCGCCTGAGCAGTTCACCGGGGTCATCCGGGATCTGTCGCAACCATTGCTCCAGTGCTTGCTGCTGTTCACCTTCGATGCTGTCGGTGGCCGGGCGCAAGGGCGGCGTGGTGTGTTGCTCGTCGCCCAACTCACTGCCCGGCACTTCGTTGGCCCCGGGCTTGGGCGGCGACGTTGGCGGCGCTTTGTCAGCGCCGGTTTGTGGTTCTGGCGTCTGCGGCTCGTCGCTGTCCGAAGTCTGCGATGCGACACCGGGTGGCGTCTGTTGTTGCGTGGCCTGGGGTTCTTCGCGGTCCGGTTCCGGGGCGGGCGGTTTGTTTTTCTGCTTGAGCAGATCTTCCACCAGCGCCTTGTTGGTCAACGCCGGGCGCAAGTCCGGTTGACGTTCCAGCGCCTGTTCGTACGCATCCAGGGCGGCTTCCAGTTCACCGCTTTTAGCCAGGGC
Source organism: Pseudomonas sp. PB101 (assembly GCF_009764265.1). Classification (GTDB taxonomy): domain Bacteria; phylum Pseudomonadota; class Gammaproteobacteria; order Pseudomonadales; family Pseudomonadaceae; genus Aquipseudomonas. The sequence continues at coordinate 100,621 of NZ_RWIR01000020.1, read as the reverse complement.
ATTGCCCCTATTGTAGTGGGCATGGGCATCGTTGCCTTCAGCGAACCGCTCGGCGGCGCCGGCGTAGTCACCGGCTTCATAGAGTGCCACGCCTTGCCACTGGTGGTCCTCGAAACGCCGGGCGGCTTCGGCCGGGCGCTTTTGCTTGAGCAAGTGCAGGCCTTGTTGATCGGGACGCAACCACAGGTCGGCGAGGTCGAAGGCATAGCTCGGTTGAGGCAGCGCCAATAGCAGCGGCAGGCACAGCAGCCAGCCGCGGCGACCCGCGCAGGCCGCAAGCAGCAGGAGTGGGAGCAACAGCCAGTAACCTTGATCGGCCCAGGTGTCCAGACGCAGGGTCTGGCCGTCGTTGCGCAGGCTGCGTGGGCCGTCGAACAGGCCGAGGGCATGCAGGTCACTGTCGTCCAGGCGCGCCTGGCGATAGCGTCCGTCCAGGTCGTTGGCAAAACCTTTCAAGCCTGGCTCGTCGAGACGCGGCACGAGAATGGCGCCTTGTTCATCCTTGAGGAAACTGCCGTCCTCCTGGGTGATGGGCGAGCCTTCGGCGGTGCCGATGCCGAGCATCAGGAATTGAGTCGATTTGCCGTCGAGCGCGTGACGGATACCCAGGCGTTCCTGTTCGGTCAGGGACGAACCGATCAGCAGGATCCGGCCGTCGCCCAGAGCCGCTTGCTTGAGCAGCGCCAGGGCCTTGGTCACAGCCAGGTCGGCGCGATGGCCAGCCTCTGGCATCAACGACGGTTTGAGCGCATCCAGCAGATTGCGGCTGGTGGAAAGATCATCCGACAGTGGCACCAGCGTGTGGGCACTGCCGGCGTAGACGACGATGGCGGTTTGCGCGTCGCTGCGAATCTGCAGCAGATCGAACAGCTTGCGTCGGGCCTGTTCGAGCCGGTTGGGCATGACGTCGGTGGCGAGCATTTCCGGGGTCAGCTCGAGAATCACCACCAGCGGGTCGGCAGGCTTCTGACTGGTCTGTTCGACGCGCTGCCAGCTCGGACCCAGCAGGGCGAGCACGGTCAACAGCCACGCGAGACCGAGGGCAATCCACGGCAGTTTACTGTCACGGCCACTGCCGCCACTGAGCAGGGTCGCGTGAAAGGCCGGCGGCAGAATCATTTGCCAGCGCCCGGCGCGCTTCTTGCGGTGCCAGAGCTGCCAGAGCAACCAGCCAAGCACCGGCAGCAACAGCAGCCACCAGGGGCGGAACCAGTAAGGCCACAGCATGCTCATCGACGCCTCCGCAGGCGCAGGCGCTTGAGGCGCTGGCGCCAGTCAGGCAGCAATTGGGCCTGCAGGAACAGGTCCCTGGTAAACAGGCGTTGCAAGGGGTTGTCCGGCCAGAGTACGGGGGCCACCAGCAGCATGCTCAACCACAGCGCCAGGGCCAGCGGCCAGTGGTACAAGGCTTGAGTCGGGCGGGCCTGGGTGGGTTGCTGGGCCACGGGCTCCAGTTGGTCAAGGGTGTCCTTGATTGCCTGTAGTTCCTTGCCGTCGCGTGCCCGGAAGTACTGGCCACCGGTGGCCTCGGCGATTTCCTTGAGGGACGGCTCGTCCAGGTCCAGGCTCGGATTGACGCCGAGAAAGCCGACCGTGCCACTTTGCTCCGGATCGGCCCCGATGCCGATCGGATAGATTCTCACACCTTCCCTGGCTGCCAGGCGTGCCGCGGTGAGCGGGTCGATTTCACCGCCATTGTTGGCGCCGTCGGTTACCAGTATCAGCACGCGGCTGGTCGCCGGACGCAAACGCAGGCGCTTGAGGGCCAGGCCGATGGCGTCGCCGATGGCGGTGTTTTTCCCGGCGATGCCGATGCGTGCCTCATCGAGCCAGACGCGCACGGTGCGGCGGTCGAAGGTCAGCGGTGCCTGCAGATAGGCCTGGCTGCCGAACAGGATCAGGCCGACCCGGTCACCTTCGCGGCTTTCGAGAAAGTCGCCGAGCAGATGCTGGACCAGTGCAAGGCGACTCACCTCTTCGTCCTGCCACTGCATGTCAGGGAAATCCATGGACCCGGAAACGTCCACCGCCACCAGCAGGTCACGGCCGCTGGCGGCAATCGGCAAGGGTTCGCCGAGCCACTGCGGGCGCGCTGCCGCGACCAGCAGCAACAGCCACAGCAAAATGAACGGTGCCTGCTGACGCCATGCTGGCAGATTGGCTCGGGCGCGGCGCCCGGCGAGGCCTTCCAGATCGCTGAGGAAGCTGACCTTGAGTGCCGGTTCGCCACTGTCGGCCACCGGCAATACGATGCGCATCAGCCACGGGAGCGGCAGAAGGGCGAACATCCACGGCCAGGCGAACTCAAACATGCTTGCGAATCCATGTGTCGACGGCCTGGGTCAGGCCGGCGATGGCCTTGTCGTCGAGCTTGCACTCGGGTTTGTAGGCGCCCTCGACCAGCACCATCCAGCGGGTCAACCCCGCCGCCGGGCAACGGTTGTCGAGGAACGCCAGCCATTTGCGGCCGTTGAGGGTATGGCTCTGGCTGTAAGGGTAGTGGTTGCGGCACAGGCGCTTGAGCAGGCCGTTGAGTTGCTGCAGCCAGGCGCCGGCCGGCGCACCGTCGTAGGGCTTGGGCATCAGCGCCAGCTCCGCCAGGGCGGCAACGCGCACCGGGTCGAGCGGCTGCTCGGCACGTACCACGGGGCTTTTTCTCGGAATAAAGCGACGCAGCTTCCACAGGCCCAGACCGATCAGTGGCACCACCAGAAGCAGCAGCCACCAACCCGGTGCCGGAGGCCAGAACTCCGCCGGTGGCGGGGATATCAGCGGTTGCAGTTGATCGAGGCTGCTCATCGGCCTTTCCCCGGTTTCTGTGGGTTCAGGTATTCGCGCAATTGTTCGACCATCTCGCTTTGTGTGCTCAGGGGCATCATCAGCACCCGCAGTTTCTGTGCGAGCAGCTCCCAGCGAGCGATGCGTGCTTCGGCCTGGGCCCGGTAGGTCTGGCGCAGGTCGAAGTTCAGCGTGTCGAGTTCCAGTTGCGCACCGCGCTCGGCGAAACGTAAAAGGCCGGCGGCGGGCAGGGCATGATCCAGCGGATCGGACAACGGCAACAGCAACAGGTCGCAATGGCGCGATAGCAGGCTCAGCTGTTGCTCGGCGCTGTCGGAAAGGGCGCGTTCGTCGCAGATCACGATCACCAGGCTGCCCGGGCGCGACACTTCCCGCGCGCGGCGCAGGGCAATGCCAAAGGCGTCGCGGTCCGGCTCGCCTTCGGTGGTCAGCGACTGATTGACCCGCACCAGCCGGTTGAGCAGCTGCAGCAGGCTTTGCTTGCTGCGCCGAGGCTTGATTTCGTAGTGCTCATTGTCGCCGTAGACCAGCCCGCCGACCCGGTCGTTGTGCCCCAGGGCAGCCCAACCGATCAGGCTTGCGGCCTGGGCGGCCAGCACCGACTTGAACATCAGGCCCGAGCCGAAAAACAGCCGGCGGCTTTGTTCGACCATGATGAAGATCGGCCGCTCACGTTCTTCGTGGAACAGCTTGGTGTGAGGTTCCTGGGTACGGGCGGTCACGCGCCAGTCAATGGTGCGCACATCGTCGCCGGCCTGGTAGACCCGCACCTGATCGAAGTCGACGCCACGGCCGCGCAGTTTCGAGTGGTGCAGGCCGATCAGCGGGCTGCGCTGGCTCGGCGTGGAAAACAACTGCACTTCGCGTACGCGATGGCGCATCTCGATCAGGTCGGCGAGGCTGACACGGATGCCCGGCTCGGGCGGCAGGCTGGTGTTCATCGGGGTCAAGCGACGGCTACGACGTCGAGAATCCGCTGGACCACGCGGTCCTGATCGATGCCGGCGGCTTCGGCTTCAAAGGAAAGAATGATGCGATGGCGCAGCACGTCGAACAGCACGGCCTGGATGTCTTCCGGGCTGACGAAATCACGCCCGGCCAGCCAGGCGTGGGCGCGGGCGCAGCGGTCCAGGGCAATCGAGCCGCGCGGGCTGGCGCCGTAGGCGATCCATTCGGCCATCTCGGGGTCGAACTTGGCCGGGATGCGGGTGGCCATGACCAGTTGCACCAGGTATTCCTCCACGGCGTCGGCCATGTACAGGCCGAGGATTTCCTTGCGCGCGGCGAAGATCGTCTGTTGGGTCACCCGACGCTCAGGCTTGGCTTCGCCGTTCAGGGCTTCGCCGCGGGCCTGTTGCAGGATCTTGCGTTCAACGGTCGCGTCCGGGAAACCGATCTTCACGTGCATCAGGAAGCGGTCGAGCTGCGCTTCCGGCAGCGGGTAGGTGCCTTCCTGCTCGATCGGGTTCTGCGTGGCCATCACCAGAAACAGTGGCGACAGCTCATAGGTGCTGCGCCCGACACTGACTTGCCGCTCGCCCATGGCTTCGAGCAGCGCCGACTGCACCTTGGCCGGGGCACGGTTGATTTCGTCCGCCAGTACCAGGTTGTGGAAGATCGGGCCCTGCTGGAACACGAAACTGCCGGTTTCCGGGCGGTAGATTTCCGTGCCGGTAATGTCGGCCGGCAACAGGTCGGGGGTGAACTGGATGCGGTGGAACTGAGCTTCGATGCCTTCGGCGAGTTCTTTGATGGCCTTGGTCTTGGCCAGGCCAGGGGCGCCTTCGACCAGCATGTGGCCGTCGGCGAGCAGGGCGATGAGCAAGCGCTCAACGAGCTTTTCCTGGCCGAGAATCTGCGTTGAAAGAAAGGTTCGCAGCGCGAGCAGCGCTTCACGATGTTCCATCGATGACTGTTCCTGCAAAAGGGTGGCCGAGGACGTTCGGAATGCGCCAGGGCCGGGGGCGTTACTTTAATCCATCGCGGGGGGCGGCGACTAACGGCATTTTGCGCAAAGTGCGGGAAATGGGTGGGGCAATCACTGGATTTTTACAGCGGGGGAGTTTTGGGTCGACAGTTCAGGCCCCATCGCTGGCAAGCCAGCTCCCACAGGTTTCAGCGGTTTGAGTGCGATTTGTGCAACACATCAATCACTGTGGGAGCTGGCTTGCCAGCGATGAGGCCCATCCGAACGCCATTAGACTTCGCTAATGAAGGTGCCAGTACCCCTGAGAATGTTCTTCAAGGTCAACTCAACTTCCACCAGATCCCCGGCATCGGTGCTATGAGTGATCTCCAGCACATCATCGCCATTGAGCGCATCGGCATCCGCCGCGGCGATTTCGATCTTCAACAGGGCAGGGCTCAGGGTGACCTTCACGCCGTCGAGGGTCGAAGGCTCGCCATCGAGGGTGATTTCCAGTTCGTCCTCGTCCGGGTAACGACTCATCAGGAACATTTCGCCCTGGTCGCTGTGGCAGCAGAGCATGGCCATGTTGTCTTCCTCGTCGTCGCAAGGGTTGACGATCAAGAGGGCGGTTTTCATTTTCATGGGAAATTCCTGGCTCGACGGGCGTGGTAAACGCAACAAAGGGCGATTCTGCCAGCCTGCGCATATTTCTGCTCGTGCGAGTGTCGATGACCGGGTCGTGAACGGGCAGTGTGTTACTGGTCATTTCTGGTACGGATGTCCCGTAAAACCGGATGGATAACCGTCGTTTTCCTGTGCGAATGCTAGTGTTGTTCGATGCGCATGCCTTGAGCAGCGTACCGATGACCGAATATGTCGCAGCACCGCAAGCATGGGCCTTGCCGCACTCGTTAAGCTGCGCAACGGATGAGCACCCGTAAAGACATTGCGCCGCACCCGGCCCAGTCGTTTTTGCAGATGCCCATTCACGGAAGGTGAATGTGACCTGAGTGTCCCGTCCAGCTTCACCCACCTGTCACCCTGTTTCCTCTGCCCGAGAATCAGGAGCCGGGTGACGGCTAGCTTTGAAACGTAGCCCCGAAAGGGGTTTCACGCGACGCTTTCATCAATAACAAGCCCAAGCGGAGTACCACAGATGGCGTTCTTCACCGCAGCCAGCAAAGCCGACTTCCAGCACCAACTGCAAGCGGCACTGGCGCAGCACATCAGTGAACAGGCACTGCCACAAGTGGCGCTGTTCGCTGAACAATTCTTCGGCATCATTTCCCTTGACGAGCTGACCCAGCGTCGGTTGTCCGACCTTGCTGGCTGCACCCTTTCTGCATGGCGCCTGCTTGAGCGCTTTGATCACGCGCAGCCGCAAGTGCGCGTCTACAACCCCGATTACGAACGCCACGGCTGGCAGTCGACCCACACCGCGGTCGAAGTGCTGCACCACGACCTGCCATTCCTGGTGGACTCGGTGCGTACCGAACTGAACCGCCGTGGCTACAGCATCCATACCCTGCAAACCACCGTGCTCAGCGTGCGTCGTGGCAGCAAGGGCGAGCTGCTGGAAATCCTGCCTAAAGGCACCCAGGGCGATGACATCCAGCAAGAATCGCTGATGTACCTGGAAATCGACCGCTGCGCCAACACCGCCGAGCTCAATGTCCTGAGCAAAGAGCTGGAGCAGGTGCTCGGTGAAGTCCGCGTGGCCGTCGGCGATTTCGAGCCGATGAAGGCCAAGGTCCAGGACATCCTGAGCAAACTGGACAACAGCCAGTTCGCCGTCGATGCCGACGAAAAGAACGAAATCAAGAGTTTCCTGGAATGGCTGGTGGGTAACCACTTCACCTTCCTCGGCTACGAAGAGTTCGTGGTCAGCGATGAAGCCGATGGCGGCCACATCGTCTACGACAAGGACTCCTTCCTTGGCCTGACCAAGCTGCTGCGTGCCGGCCTGACCTACGATGACCTGCGCATCGAAGACTACGCCGTGAACTACCTGCGCGAACCGACCCTGTTGTCGTTCGCCAAGGCCGCGCACCCAAGCCGTGTGCACCGCCCGGCTTACCCGGACTACGTGTCGATCCGCGAAATCGACGCCAACGGCAAGGTCATCAAGGAATGCCGTTTCATGGGCCTGTACACCTCGTCGGTGTATGGCGAGAGCGTGCGGGTGATCCCGTACATCCGCCGCAAGGTCGAGGAAATCGAACACCGCTCCGGCTTCCAGGCCAAGGCTCACCTGGGCAAGGAACTGGCGCAGGTGCTCGAAGTGCTGCCGCGCGACGATCTGTTCCAGACCCCGGTGGACGAGCTGTTCAGCACCGTGATGTCGATCGTGCAGATCCAGGAGCGCAACAAGATTCGCGTGTTCCTGCGCAAAGACCCGTACGGTCGTTTCTGCTACTGCCTGGCCTACGTGCCCCGTGACATCTACTCCACCGAAGTGCGCCAGAAGATCCAGCAAGTGCTGATGGATCGCCTGAAAGCGAGCGACTGCGAGTTCTGGACGTTCTTCTCCGAATCCGTGCTGGCCCGCGTGCAGCTGATCCTGCGAGTCGACCCGAAAAACCGTCTCGACATCGACCCGCTGCTGCTGGAAAAAGAAGTGGTGCAGGCCTGCCGCAGCTGGCAGGACGACTACGCCGCCCTGACCGTCGAAAGCTTCGGCGAAGCCCATGGCACCAACGTGCTGGCTGACTTTCCGAAAGGCTTCCCGGCCGGTTACCGCGAGCGTTTTGCAGCCCACTCGGCTGTGGTCGACATGCAGCACCTGCTGAGCCTCAACGAAAAAAATCCGCTGGTGATGAGCTTCTACCAGCCGCTGGGCCAGGTGTCCGGCCAGCGCATGCTGCACTGCAAGCTGTACCACGCCGATACCCCGCTGGCGCTGTCCGACGTCCTGCCGATCCTGGAAAACCTCGGCCTGCGCGTGCTGGGTGAGTTCCCGTATCGCCTGCGTCACAACAACGGCCGCGAGTTCTGGATTCACGATTTCGCGTTCACCGCCGCCGAAGGCCTGGAGCTGGATATCCAGCAACTCAACGACACGCTGCAGGACGCCTTTGTCCACATCGTGCGTGGCGAAGCCGAGAACGACGCGTTCAACCGCCTGGTGCTGACCGCCGGCCTGCCATGGCGCGACGTCGCGCTGCTGCGTGCCTACGCCCGCTACATGAAGCAGATCCGTCTGGGCTTCGACCTGGGCTACATCGCCAGCACCCTGAACAACCACACCGACATCGCTCGCGAGCTGACCCGGTTGTTCAAGACCCGTTTCTACCTGGCGCGCAAGCTGTCCGGCGACGATCTGGAAGACAAGCAGCAACGCCTGGAACACGCGATTCTGGCTGCCCTGGACGACGTTGCAGTGCTGAACGAAGACCGCATCCTGCGTCGCTACCTTGACCTGATCAAGGCCACCCTGCGCACCAACTTCTATCAGACCGATGCCAACGGCCATAACAAGTCGTACTTCAGCTTCAAGTTCAACCCGCACTTGATCCCTGAACTGCCCAAGCCTGTACCGAAGTTCGAAATCTTCGTCTACTCGCCGCGCGTCGAAGGCGTGCACCTGCGCTTCGGCAACGTGGCCCGTGGCGGCCTGCGCTGGTCCGACCGTGAAGAAGACTTCCGTACCGAAGTCCTGGGCCTGGTAAAAGCCCAGCAAGTGAAGAACTCGGTGATCGTGCCGGTGGGTGCGAAGGGCGGCTTCCTGCCGCGTCGCCTGCCACTGGGCGGCAGCCGTGACGAGATCGCGGCCGAGGGCATCGCCTGCTACCGCATCTTCATTTCCGGTCTGCTGGACATCACCGACAACCTGAAGGACGGCGCCCTGGTGCCACCGGCCAACGTCGTGCGTCATGACGACGATGACCCGTACCTGGTCGTGGCCGCGGACAAGGGCACTGCAACCTTCTCCGACATCGCCAACGGCATCGCCATCGACTACGGCTTCTGGCTGGGCGACGCGTTTGCGTCCGGTGGTTCGGCCGGTTACGACCACAAGAAAATGGGCATCACCGCCAAGGGCGCGTGGGTTGGCGTACAGCGCCACTTCCGCGAGCGCGGCATCAATGTCCAGGAAGACAGCATCACCGTGGTTGGCGTCGGCGACATGGCCGGCGACGTGTTCGGCAACGGCTTGTTGATGTCCGACAAGCTGCAACTGGTCGCTGCGTTCAACCACCTGCACATCTTCATCGACCCGAACCCTGAGCCTGCGAACAGCTTCGCAGAACGTCAGCGTCTGTTCGATCTGCCACGTTCGGCCTGGTCGGACTACGACACCAGCATCATGTCCGAAGGCGGCGGCATCTTCTCGCGCAGCGCGAAGAGCATCGCGATTTCCCCGCAGATGAAAGAGCGCTTCGACATCGCGGCCGACAAGCTGACCCCGACCGAACTGCTGAACGCCTTGCTCAAAGCGCCGGTGGATCTGCTGTGGAACGGCGGTATCGGTACTTACGTCAAGGCCAGCACTGAAAGCCACGCCGATGTCGGCGACAAGGCCAACGATGCACTGCGCGTGAACGGCAACGAACTGCGCTGCAAGGTCGTGGGCGAGGGCGGCAACCTGGGCATGACCCAGCTGGGTCGCGTCGAGTTCGGCCTCAATGGCGGCGGTTCCAACACCGACTTCATCGACAACGCCGGTGGCGTGGACTGCTCCGACCACGAAGTGAACATCAAGATCCTGCTGAACGAAGTGGTTCAGGCCGGCGACATGACCGACAAGCAACGTAATGAGTTGCTGGCGAGCATGACCGACGAAGTCGGTGGTCTGGTGCTGGGCAACAACTACAAGCAGACCCAGGCCCTGTCCCTGGCGGCCCGCCGTGCATTGCCGCGGATTGCCGAATACAAGCGTCTGATGAACGACCTGGAAGGCCGCGGCAAGCTGGATCGCGCCATCGAGTTCCTGCCGGCCGAGGAAGCCATCAACGAGCGCGTCGCTGAAGGCCATGGCCTGACCCGTGCCGAGCTGTCGGTGCTGATCTCGTACAGCAAGATCGACCTCAAGGAGCAATTGCTGGGCTCCCTGGTGCCGGACGACGACTACCTGACCCGCGACATGGAAACCGCTTTCCCGCCAACCCTGGTGAGCAAGTTCTCCGCGGCCATGCGTCGTCACCGCCTGAAGCGCGAGATCGTCAGCACCCAGATCGCCAACGACCTGGTCAACCACATGGGCATCACCTTCGTTCAACGACTCAAAGAGTCGACCGGCATGAGCCCGGCGAACGTGGCCGGCGCCTACGTGATCGTGCGTGACATTTTCCACCTCCCGCACTGGTTCCGTCAGATCGAGAACCTGGACTACCAGGTTTCCGCCGACGTGCAACTGGAGCTGATGGACGAGCTGATGCGCCTGGGCCGTCGCGCCACGCGCTGGTTCCTGCGTGCCCGTCGCAACGAGCAGAACGCTGCCCGTGACGTCGCGCACTTCGGTCCGCACCTGAAGGAGTTGGGTCTCAAGCTCGACGAGTTGCTCAGTGGCGAGATCCGCGAAACCTGGCAGACCCGCTATCAGGCGTATGTCGAAGCCGGGGTGCCGGAGTTGTTGGCACGCATGGTGGCGGGTACTTCGCACCTGTACACCCTGCTGCCGATCATCGAGGCTTCCGACGTGACTGGCCAGGATCCGGCCGAAGTGGCCAAGGCCTACTTCGCCGTGGGCAGCGCGCTGGACATCACCTGGTACATGCAACAGATCAGCGCTCTGCCGGTTGAAAACAACTGGCAGGCCCTGGCCCGTGAAGCGTTCCGCGATGACGTCGACTGGCAGCAACGTGCGATCACCATCTCGGTCCTGCAACAGGGCGACGGCACCCAGGACGTGGAAACACGGCTTGCCCTGTGGATAGCGCAGCACGAGAGCATGATCGAGCGCTGGCGCGCCATGCTGGTGGAAATCCGTGCCGCGAGCGGCACCGACTACGCCATGTACGCGGTGGCCAACCGCGAACTGCTGGACCTGGCGTTGAGCGGTCAGGCGGTAGTGCCTGCCGCTGTCGCCGCCGAGCTGGAACCGGCTGCCTGATCAGGCGTTGAATGAAAAAGCCCCGCATCGAGAGATGCGGGGTTTTTTTTGGTCTGCAGGTTTTGAGGTGTCTGGGCGGGCCACATCGCCAGCAAGCCGGCTCCTACAAGTTTTGCGTCGGTCGCATATTGTATGAACAACACATCCCTGTAGGAGCCGGCTTGCTGGCGATGAGGCCATTCGTCTTAATACAACTTCTTGTCCGGCATGTTGTTTGTCATTGACACATTACTTGTCGGTCTGGTCAGTAAATTATTGAGTGACTGGTCAAAGTTTTGCAGCGCCTTTACTTGCATGTTCTGTTGTTCATTAATATCGGCAACTATGTCCTCGCTGCGTTTGAAGTCGGCCCATACCGGACTGAGTGCCTTGGCGTCATGACCTTGTGCAGTACCGATGTAGTTAAAGTTCTTGTCGTAGAAGTCCGCACTGACATCCGACTGGATATCCGAACTGCGCGATGTGATCAGTTGACTGCGGGTGTCGACCACGGCCATCACATCCGGTTTCGCCGCCCTGAGGCTCTGCATGTCCGGATACACGGTCACCGAGCCGAACTGGCGCTGCAGGGAGGCCTTGACCCAATCCACGGCCATGTCCGGCCTGGAGGTGCTCACGTAGGCGTCATGAATCGGCTGTACCAGCAGGCTCTGGCCGAAACCGGTGCCGGCGTTGGCCTGGTAGTCGCGAAGATAGGCGCGGTTGTCCTGGGTATTCTGGCTGTAGACAATGCCCAGCGAGACATCGCTGCCGTTGGTGATCAGGGTGCTGGCACTGCGACCTACCGGCTCGGTGAAAATGCCATTGAGCGAAGGCCCCCCCGTTGGCGCGGTGGGAATCGAGCAACCGGTTAAAACAACAGCCATGGTCAACGTACTGGCAAGTGCAAGTTTCATGGTGTTTCTCCAGTGAAACAATTCAGTCGAAAGTTGAAGTTACCGGTGCTGTGCCGGCGGTGACTCCAGACTAAACCCAGGATGTTTTATTTAAATAGCCAATTTCCGTGCTTATCCAGTGACCAATAGTTTTGTTCGGTTTAAACGTCTGCGGTTAATTGCCTCGGGAAATAAAAAGGCCCGAATTCGTGAATCGAGCCTTTTTATTTATGGCTGTACGTTCAGCCATCAGTGTTCCAAGGGGATCAACACTTTCTCGTCCGGGGCCAAGACCATGAACACCAGCAACTTGGCCGGCTGGGTCGCGCTGGCGTTTTTCGACACCAGGTGTTCCGACCCCGCCGGCTCGTACCAGAACTCGCCGGCCTTGTAGGTTTTCGCCGGCTCGCCTTTGACCTGGGAAACGATTGCGCCCGAAAGGACATAGGCCATGGCGGTGCCATCGTGTTTGTGGGCGATGGACGACTGACCGGGCTGGTAATCGACTTCAATCATCAGCGCTTTTTTGCCCGGGGTGTTTTTCAGCATCTCGTCCTGCAGGACGGTGACCTTTTCCGAAGGGTCGTGGGCAAAGGCCGATGCGCTGAGCATCAGGGCCAGGGCGGCAAAAGGGGCAGCACAGACGCGCAACATATTCATGGTTCTTACCTGCGGTGGGTGAGTTGTCATGAGCAACAGTAGTGCGCAAGCGCCAGCGATCAAACAGCCAATATTGGGGAAGGCGAGGGGACCAATCAAAGAAAAATGCGGGGCCAATGGCGAAAAAATTGTGGCGAGGGAGCAAGCGCCCTCGCCACAGGAATGGGTCAGACGATCGGAAAGCTGTTGAAGTCCACGGCATTGGCCAGCTGACTGTCGATCAGGCTGATAAAACCCTGGACCTGCGGGCAGTTGAAATGCGATCGCATGGCCTCTTCCGATTGCCAGCGCGCGCTGACAGTCCAGCGATTGGTGTCCTCGGGGCAGCGGTCGACCATATAAGTATCGCAGCCCGGTAGTTCACGCAGGGTTTCGACAATCTTTTGCAGTTGCCTACCCAGTTCATCCGAGCGGCCGGCGGCGGCCTGTACCTGTACGGTATTGATCACTTCTTGGGACATTGCTCACACTCCTGAATCAGGCCGGACGAATCCTGCTCATTGAGGGATAACGCCTATGCAGGATAGGCCTGCCCCCCGGGACCGCCAATAGCCAATCGCCGGATAAAGCCGCAGGCCAATCCGTCAGGCCACCTGCTGCAGGATGTCGCGCAAACGGTCCAGGGCGATGTCGATGTCGAGGGTCTCGATGGCGCCAAAACCGAAGAAAAGCCCGGCCCTGGGCGCTTGCTGATAGAAAAAGCTGTCGATGGCATAGAGCCCGACTTCGACTTTTTTCGCCAGTTCGATCACCAATGGAATATCCATCGGCACCTTGCACATCACCACCATGTGGAATCCGGCGGTGGACGGCACCGCCTCGAACCAGGGCGAAAGGTCACCGGCCATGCGCGCCAGGATCCGCTCGCGGCGCCCGGCATAGATCGTATGGCAGCGGCGGATATGCTTGAGCAGGCAGCCTTCGGCGATGAACTTGGCCAGCGCCCATTGCGGCAGGGTCGAGGTGTGCAGGTCGGTGAGCTGTTTGGCGCGCACCACGGCTTCCAGGATCGCCGGCGGCAGGATCGCATAGCCGAGCCGCAGTTCCGGCAGCAGGGTTTTGGAGAAGGTCCCGACATAAGCGACGATCCCCCGTTCATCCATGCTTTGCAGGGAATCGGTGGGGCGGCCTTCGTAGCGAAACTCGCTGTCGTAGTCATCTTCGATGATGATCGCGCCCAGTTCATGGGCCTTGGCCAGCAGTGCGACCCGGCGCGCCTGACTCATGGGCATGCCGAGGGGGAACTGGTGTGAAGGGGTGACGTAGATCAGCCGCGTGCCACGGGGAATCCTGTCGACCACGATGCCTTCGGCGTCCACCGGTACGCCCATCACCGTGGCGCCATGGGTGCCGAACAGCAGCCGCGCCGGCGGGTAGCCGGGGTCTTCCATGGCGACCAGGCTGCCCGGGCTGATCAGCACCCGGGCGATCAGGTCCAGCGCCTGCTGTGCGCCGTTGCACACCACGACATCTTCATCCTGGCAATTGACCCCGCGGGAGAACGCGATGTGCTGCGCAATGGCGTTGCGCAGGGCCGGCAAGCCCTCGGGCAGGCTGTAGTAACCCTTGGAGCCGGCGATCTGGCGCAGCGCATGGGAGGTGCAGCGTCGCCAGTCATCCTGGGGGAACTGGCCCTTGCTGGTGGCGCCGCCAATGAAGTCGTAGCGCAGCGAGCCTTCCAGGGTCGGATGACGCAGAAATACCGGCAGATTGCGCCAGGACTCGATCACGTCAAAGCCGCCAAGCTCGGTGTGGTTCTGTTTTCTCTGCACCTTCGAAGTGCGCGCATTGACGTAGGTGCCTTTGCCAACCACCCCGGTGAGGAAGTTTTCGTAGGTCAGCTGGGCGTAGGTGTCGGAAATGGTCTTGCGCGAAATGCCCAGTTGTTCGGCCAGCAAACGGCTGGGCGGCAGTTGCGTCCCGGCGCTCAGGCGACCGGACTCGATGGCGCTGCGCAGTTGGTTGTACAGCTGGCCGGCCAGGTCCTTGCGGCCGTTGATGACAACATGTAGTTCCATGCCGGCGAGGCTCCGAGGCTGTTGAGGCGCATGTGCGTCGCGCAAGATTACCCTTATCCGCTCATTTGACAGAAGTTGCGCAGTGGAAAAACCGGCAATTGGTCTGGCGGCGGTGGTCAACGGGGAAATCGCGCAATTGGATCTGTCATGCCGGCGTGCCGGCGGCTACCGTGAAAACACACCACAGCTGCACGAGATCGCTCCATGACCCTCCGCCTGGATTACTACAGCGCGTCCCCCAAAGCGATGAAGGCGATGATCGCCATGGAGGCCCTGACCAGCAGCCTGAGCATCGAGCAAGGCCTGCTGCACCTGATCAAGATTCGTGCCTCACAGCTCAATGGCTGTGCCTTTTGCACCGACATGCACTCGGTGGATGCACGGCGCCTGGGCGAAAGCGATCGGCGTCTGTATTCCATTGTGGTCTGGCGTGACAGCAACTTTTTCAATCCGCGGGAAAGGGCCGCGCTGGCCTGGACCGAGGCGGTCACCTTGCTCTCCGAAAGCCACGTGCCGGACGATGTCTACGCGCTAGCCCGGGAGCAGTTCAATGAAAGCGAGATGGTCGACCTGACCATCGCCGTCACCACCATCAACAGCTGGAATCGCCTGGCCGTGAGCTTTCGGCAAACACCGGCGGCTGAATGATTGTCACAGCAGGTTCATGAACGATGCGCAGGATGGAACTGTCAGTGTCAGATCGACAGGGAGTCCTCGATGTCATTCATGGAAACCAGCGCCCACCAAGGGCGTGCCGAGTATCGTGCAGCCGACGATAAAAACACCTCCTGGCGCCAGTTGGCAGCGGGTATCGACCCCGAACTGGCGCTGTGTTTCACCGTCAGCGCCCGTTGCGGTTGTTTCATGCAGGCCGCCCGCAGTCTCAACATCAAGGCCACCCGCCTGCGCAGGCAACTGGTGCTGTTGGAGGCGCAGCTCAAGTGTTCGCTGTTCAATCATTCGGACAATGGATTCAGCCTCAGCCGCGATGGCTTGCGCTTGCACGCACAATTGATCGCCCTGGCCCATGAACGCGATTTGCCGGTGATCGAGCAGCCGTTGATTCGTCTGGCCGTGGCCGACTCGATCCTGCACGACATACTCGGGCGTGACCTGGTGGCACTGCTGCGGCGCAACGCCAGCGTGCGCCTGGACATCATCACGCTCGACAGCGAATTGGCCTTGCAGGCGGTCAGCGCCGACGTGGTGGTGTGGCTGGGCGAGACCGGAACGCCGTTGCCGGGGCCGAGCTTTGCCACGACCGAACCTCGGCTGCTGGCGCAGCTCGAGTATTTGCCGCACATTGCCAAGCGCTACTCGCGGGTGGCTTCCAGACCGGAATGCCTGGATGACCTGGCGGACTTTCTGCTGGTGCAATGGCAGCAGGACAGCCAGGTTGAAAGCTTCAGGCCATGGAATGCCCAGGTGGAACAGCGCCTGGCCGGGTCAGTGCAACTGCAATCCTGGGAGCTGATGCTGGAGATGATCCGCTGCAGCGCCTGCATCGGCCTGCTGCCGCACTACATGAGCCACTTCGACCGCGGGCTGATTGCCTTGCCGGGCCTGTTTGGCCAGCCGATGCGGCGTCAGGTGTGGATGGCGGTGAACGCCGACGCCAGGGACGACGCGCAGGTACGGATGATCGTCGAGTTGATTGAAAGCACCTTCGCAGAGCGCCGCAATGGTTCGAAAGCTGAGCGCGTTCCAACTGTGGGAGCGAGCCTGCTCGCGAAGAGGCCAGCACCTTCAACATCAATGTCGCCTGAACTGACGCCTTCGCGAGCAGGCTCGCTCCCACATTGGTTCTCGCCACACTGGAAGGTAGCGTTATAGAGTGAACGGCCATGTCTGCTTCAAGGATGATTCACCCATGCCAGCCACCGAACCCGTTATCACCCTCGAACGCTTCAACGAATCCCACATCGAAGGCATCACGGCGCTGTACAACGATCCGGCAGTCGCCCGGCAAACCCTGCAAATGCCGTTTCAGTCCAGCGAGCTCTGGCGCAGTCGCCTGGCGCCGGATAACGAGCGTCTGGTGAAAGTGGTGGCCCTGCATCAAGGCGCGGTGATCGGCAACATTGGCCTGGAGCAATTCACACGCATTCGTCGCAGCCATGCCGGCAGTTTCGGCATGGGCGTTGCGGTGGCGTGGCAGGGCAAGGGCGTAGGCTCGAAGCTGCTGGCGACGGCACTGGATATCGCCGACAACTGGATGAACCTACAGCGCGTCGAGCTTTCGGTGTTTGCCGACAACGACGCGGCCATTTCCCTGTATTGCAAATTCGGCTTCGAAACCGAGGGCCTGTTGCGTGATTACGCCGTGCGCGACGGCGTGCTGGTGGACACCTTGAGCATGGCGCGCCTGCGTCGCCCAGGATGATCGCCTGGGCCTCGCGCTTTTAATCGCACGCTGGCAACGCGTATCTGCCATTCTGAAAGTCCGCAGTACTGCTTCAACCAAAGGAACACCGCAATGGACGACGTACAGCAACTGGGCGAAATGCTTCGCCACTACGCAGAAAGCGAAGCGCACAAGAAGCAACTGTTTGAGTCCCGGTCGGCCGAGTGGGCAGCGCGTATCGGTGAGCTGTTCGATCAGATCGGGCAATGGCTGGAGCCGGTGCAGGCGCCCGACCTGCTGGAAGTGAGACGCGAAGCGTATGTCGCCTCGGGTCCGAGCATTCCCGTCGAGACATCGCCATTCAAGACCGAGAAACTGTCCATTGTGATTGCCGGCAAACCGGTGGAGTTTGTCCCGGAAGTGATGGGCGCGGGTGGCCAGATTTCATTGGCGGTGATGGGCTTGACCGCGGCGCGTTTCGGCAGTGTCTCGCTGGTTTGCCAGCCACCGTCCACCAGTTGGCAATGGCGCAAGACCAATGGGTTGAAGGACCCGGATGTGTTCCCGTTCGAGGCGAACTTTCTCGCGCAGCAGCTGCAGGTCCTGATTCCCCGGGATCGTGCCTGACCACTGTAGGAGCGGGCTTGCCCGCGATGGCGGACTGTCAGGCGACATCGATGTTGACTGTACCGATCCTTCGCAGGCAAGCCCGCTCCTACAGGTAGTCGCTTTGAGCGCGGCATCATTTCAACGCCGGATCCCCCATGTTCATTTTCTTCCAGCCCTGCAACAGCACTTGCGCCTTGGGCTCCCGGCCGTTGTCCAGGTAGTACTGGATCAACGACAAGCGGGCATTGCGGTTGGCCGGTTGCACCTTCAACAGCCGCTCCAGCTCCTCGCACGCTTCATCAATTTTACCGCTGTCATGCAGGGCCACCGCCAGCACGTAGCCGAATTGCCCGCTCTGTGGTTCCAGTTTCGCGGCCTGGCGCAGGTACGGCATGGCTTGAGCCGCCTGGCCCGCACGAATCAGCGCGAGGCCCTGGGTGTGTTGCAGCAGGCCTGAGTCGGGGTGGTCCTTGAGGCTTTGCGCCAGCAGGGCATGGCCTTCCTGACTGCGCCCGTTGGCCTCCAGCCACTGCACCAGCGTCACTAGCGCCGGGAAGAAATCCGGGTCGCGCTGCAGGGCTGCGCGCAGGAAACCTTCGACTTCGGCATTGCGACCGCTGGCCTGATACAGCATCGCCAGGTTGAGGTTCGCTTCGGCGCGCTCGAGCAGGTTTTTCTGTACCGCCTCGTACTCGGCAATCGCGGCATTCCAGCTGTCCTGAGCCGTGCCCAGGCCGTTGCGCGCGACGCTGAGCAAATCCCTTGCGGCGGCGATGCGCACGGCCCTCACAGGGTCGTTCAACAGGGGCGTCAGCAGGGGGGCGCGTTCCGGCGGCGGCAGGAAGGCGCTGATCGCGCGAATGGCGCTCTCACGCACTTGCGGTGCCGGATTGCCGAGGTCCTTGGTGGCCAGTTTCAACGCCTGTTCGCTCGGGTACGCCGGCAGCTCGGCGAGCAGCGTCGCCCGTTGGATGGCCGGCAGATTGCTGCGTTGCAGTTGCTCGAACAAGGCCTCGGCAGCACCGGCCTGACCGTTGCGAATCAGCCACAGGCTTTCATCGTAGCGGGGCGCTTGCAGTGCACTGGCGTTGGCGCTGTTCCACAGCTTGAACTGCTCGGTGACCTTGTCGCCGGCCTTGCCCTGGTGACAGGTCAGGCAGGCGTCGGGCGTACCGAGTTTTTTTGCTCGCTCCGGGTTGGGAATGCTGAAGCTGTGGTCATGCCGGAAGTCGTTGCCCATGTAGAACTTGCCGGGCATATGGCAATCCACGCACTGCGACCCCGGTTGGCCCATGGTGTGGCGAGTGTGTTCGATGGAATCGTAGTTTTTCGCTTGCAGGCCCTTGCCGTCGACGCCTTCCACGGTGGTTTTGCCGGCAGTGTTATGGCATTGCAGGCAGACGCCGTTGCCTGGCGCCTTCAACTGCGTGCTGTGCGGGTTGTGGCAATTGCTGCAACGCACACCCTTGTCGAACATTTTGCTCTGGGCGAAGGAGCCGTGTTCGAACACTTCGTCCTTGATCTTGCCGTCCAGCGCGTACAGTTCACGGGTCAGGACGCTCGGCAGGTAGTCATCCATCAGGCGCTTGCCGACTGTGTAACCGTCGTCCAGTGGCGCGCGGCGCGAGTGGCAGCGGGCGCAGGTTTCGATTTCGGTGGTGGCGTTCTTGTCCTTGAGGTCGACGGCAAAGCCGGCATGGATCAGGTCGGTTTTCTTCGCCGTCCATTCCAGGTGACTGGACGCCGGGCCGTGACAGGCCTGACAGCCGACACCCAGGCTGTTCCATTGACTGTCGAAAGTGTTTTTCGCCGCATCGAAATTGCGCTTGAAACCGGTGGTGTGGCACTCGACGCACATGAAGTTGGCGTTCTGGCTCGGCTTGCTCCAGTGCAGCGGGTTCTTGAAGTTCACACCCTGGCCCGGATAGAGATGAAACCAGCGGTGCTTCTCGGTATCCCAGGCCACGCCGAGGGCCTGCAACCGGCCTTCGCCGACCTCGATCAGATATTGCTGCAGCGGTGCGATGCCAAAGGTGTAGGCGACCTTGAAATCGGCATTCTTGCCATCGATGCCCGGCGTGTTGACCCAGAATTCGTCGCCTTTGCGCGAGAACACCGTGGTCTCTTTTTCGGCCTTGAAGGTGACGTTGTTGAAGTCGCCGAGCAGGGTGTCGGCGCTGGCTTGCTGCATCGCCAACTGGTGATGGGAGCCTTGCCAGTCCTTGACCTGCTCGCCGTGGCAACCCTGGCATTGCTGCTCATCGACCATTTTCGCCGGTGCGACAGCGACCGGTTGCGGTTTGGCCGGTTCGGCCACAGGCGCGCTGACAGGGACAGGCTTGAGTGGCGTGGGCGTACTGCTGAGCAAAAACCAGCCGATGCCTGCCACCGCCAGCAACAAGATGCCGATGGTGACAGGGAACAGATAACGGTTGATCAGGTTCGGTGGCGAATCAGGGTTTGGGGTTGCAGCTTTATTTTTTTGGTTCGGCATTACGACTTCCATGGTCCAGGTGCGATTGCCGTGCGGCGCGCGTTGAAGCTTGGTGCAGCTTTGCCGGATGGCCGGCGTGTGTCAAATGACGGATGCTGTGAAGCGGATGGCCCCATCGCGAGCAAGCTCGCTCCCACAGGTTTCGGTGTCGATCACTACATTTGGACACGACATAAACCCTGTGGGAGCGGGCTTGCCCGCGATGGCGATCTGTCAGGCGCTGCATCACTCCCCGCCAAACCAGCGGTAATACGGATTCCCCGCATCCCCGCGCATCACTTCGCGCATGTCCCTGGCCCAGGCATCACGATCACCGTCGTAGGCATGCAGGCTGGCGCGGTAGAACTGCATCAGGCGTTGCTGCTGGGTATTCATGCGCTCGATGAACCCGGCGTCGGCGTTCACCAGCGTGGGCGATTGATGCAGGTCGAGCAGGGCGGGCAGCACTCGGGTAATTTCCTTGGCCCGCACCCACGGCGCGTATTCGATCTTCGGCTGATCATCCGTCACCGCTTGCGCGTCGCCGGCGAAGCGTTCCAGCCCCGCCCGGTCGGTGACCCAGGTCGCCAGCAATGATGCGGCCGACCCGATGCCGACATCCTGCAAGGTGCTGCGCACGCTGTCCTGCTGGAAACGTGCGTTGATCTTCGCCGCATCCAGTTCAATCGGCTCCATCGACCCCACCAGCAGCATCTCGTGGAACTCGCTGGTCCACAGGGTCGCGTAAGGGAACACATCAAGGAAGCTTTGCACCAGTGAGCGCGAATCGTCGATGTTCTGCGTCGGCAGCGGCAACCATTGCGCGACCAGGCCTTGTTTGTTTAAACGGCTGGCGGCCAGTTGGTAGAAGTCCCGGGAATACAGGTTGACCACGCCGGCAGCGGAGGGCGGTGGCGGTTCGAGGGTGATCAGGTCGTAGCGCTGCGGGTTGCGCAGCAGTTCCTGGCGACCGTCACGCAAGCGCACGTCGACACCCGGATCGGAGCCGGCATTGAAGTTGCCCTTGAACAAAGGTGCCGCCTTGACCACCGAAGGCAGCAGTTCGGCGACCACCCGCTGTTCCAGACCGGGGTAGCGGGTCAGGGCGCCAGCGGTGATGCCGGTACCGAAGCCGATCACCAGCGCCGAACGCGGTTCACCGTTGTGGATCAACAGCGGCAACAGGGCCTGGATACGCATGTAGCGCAGCGACGGCATGGCATCGCCGGTGTTGGACACGCCCTGGATATACAAGCGCTGGAAGGTGTTGCGGCCCTTGCCCTGGCTGACCACGGCGACCGTGCCGCCGCGTCCTTCCTCATAGAACGTCAACGTACCGTTGCGTGCACCGGGCAGCAGGCTGGCAAGTTTGTCGACCGGGGTGAACACAGCGAAGGCCACCGACAGCAGGCCTATGGCGACCACAGCCTGGCGCCGGCCTTTCTTGACGCCGTGACCCTTGCGAACGGCAACGTAGGCAATGGCGGCAGCGATCACGGCCAGCAAACCCAACGTGCGCACCAGCCCGAGCAGCGGGATCAGGACAAAGCCGCAGAGCATCACACCGACAATCCCGCCCAGGGTGTTGAACGCGACGACTTCGCCGACATGCCGGCCCACGTGTTCGCGACCGACACTCAAGCGCAAGGCCAGGGGAAACGCCGCGCCCAGCAGCAGGGTCGGCACAAACACGATGCACAGGGCGGCGACTGCAAAACGCGCGCTCATGCCGGTGAGCTCATTGGCACCCAGCGCCAAGACCCAGCTTTCCGCCAGGCTCTGGCCCAGCACCAGCCAGCGTCCGAGCACGGCGATTTCCAGCAGGGCGATCAGGCCGGCGCCGGCGATCAACAGGCCGAACACGCCCCAGGGATCGCGCAGGCGATCGACCCGACGGGCCAGCAACATGCTGCCCAGAAACAATCCCGTGAGGTAGGTCGCCAGCACCACGGCGAACGCGTAGGTGCGGGTACTCATGAATTGCACGATCGATTGCGACCAGACCACTTCGTAGCCCAGTGCCACGCCGCCGGCGATCGAATACAGCCACAGGGCCAAGCGATCCGGGGCTTTTTCACTGTGATGTTGCACCGGGGCATCGACGGCTGCCCCGCGCTGGCGCTGGAACCACAAGGCCCCTGCGGCCGCCAGCAGGTTGAGCATGGCGGCGGCCAGCGCGCTGCCGCGAACACCGAGGGTGGCAATCAGAACGAACGCGGCGAGCAGGGTGCCCGCGATGGCCCCGGCGGTATTCGCCGCATAAAGCTGCCCGCCGGCCTTGCCCAGATGTCGCGGATCAGAGGCCAGGGAGCGCACCAGCACCGGCAGGGTGCCGCCCATCAACAGCGCGGGAATGCCCACCAGCGCGAACGGCAGTACCCAGGCCAGCAACCCGACGTGTTCTTCCAGCCAGGCGAACGGGCTCGCCGCCAGGCTCATGGCGAAGGTCGCGCCGACACCGAGCACGGCCACCAGCACTTCCAGGCCGGCGTAGAGCAGGAACGGTTGCTGCATCCGGTCCGCCCAGCGGCCGAACAGCAAGCCACCCAGGGCCAGCCCGGCAAAAAACGCGCTGATCCCGGTGGTGATGGCATAGACCTCGACGCCCACCACCAGCGACAGCTGCTTGATCCACAGCACCTGATACACCAGCGCCGCGGCGCCGGAGACGAACAGCA
Source organism: Pseudomonas sp. PB101 (assembly GCF_009764265.1). Lineage (GTDB taxonomy): Bacteria > Pseudomonadota > Gammaproteobacteria > Pseudomonadales > Pseudomonadaceae > Aquipseudomonas. The sequence continues at coordinate 78,204 of NZ_RWIR01000020.1, read as the reverse complement.
ACAGGGCGGGGATCAACAACGCAGGGGAGGCGACTTGAGGGGCAGGTATGGCCGACGACTTGCTGGCGACACGTGAGGTCATTGCGGATTGCCTTTGCAATTCAAGAAAACTGCGACTGTGCGGGCCTCATCGCGGGCAAGCCCGCTCCCACACTGGATCTTCGGTACGACAAAATCCCTGTGGGAGCGGCGGTGCGGCGATCCGACTTGCCCGCGATTGGGGCCAATACAGTCACAAGTCGAAAACAGTACCGCTCGCCGGTGAAGGCGAGCGGCGGTCCAGCGGTCTTACTGTGCAGCTTTCATTTTTTCAGCGATTTTGGCGTCTACCGCAGCACGGATCTGGTCGATGCTGAAGCTGGCCGGTCTCTGGCTAGGTGGATATTCGATGAAGGTCTGCAGGAACGTCGCCGATTTTTCGACGGCTACAGCCGCCAGGTAGACGTTCTTGGTTTGCCAATCGTAATACTGATCGGACACCACGTCGGCACGTTCATACGGGTCCATGCGCAGGTTGAAGATCTTCGGTACGCGCAAGCATACGAAGGGTTCGCTCCAGACCTTGAAGCCGCCCGGTGCACGCTGTTCGCAGAACACGGCTTTCCAGTTGTCGAAACGCATCGACACCAGCACGCCGTCATCGTTGAAGTAGTAGAACTCCTTGCGCTCACCCTTGGGCGCCTGGCCGGTCAGGTAGGGCAGTTGGTTGTAACCGTCCAGATGCACCTTGAAGTTGTTGCCGCCGGAAGTCGGTGCCCAACCCTTGAGCAGCTTGTTTTTCACGTCGGCATCGCCAGCGGCAGCCAGCAAGGTCGGGAACCAGTCCATGCCCGAGAACATCTCGTTGGACACTTCACCCGGCTTGATCTTGCCTGGCCAGCGGACCATTGCCGGCACGCGGTACGCGCCTTCCCAGTTGGAGTTCTTCTCGTTACGGAACGGCGTGGTTGCCGCGTCCGGCCAGGAGAACTGGTTCGGGCCGTTGTCGGTGGTGTAGACGACGATGGTGTTGTCGGTGATTTTCAGGTCATCGAGGGTTTTCAGCAGTTTGCCGACGTCGCCGTCGTGCTCGATCATGCCATCGGCGTAATCGTTGCCGGGCATGCCGCTCTGGCCCTTCATCGATTCACGCACGTGGGTGAACAAGTGCATGCGGGTGGTGTTCATCCAGACGAAGAACGGCTTGTCCGCCTTGGCCTGCTTCTCGATGAACGCTTGTGCGGCGGCGGTGGTTTCGTCGTCGATGGTTTCCATGCGCTTGGTGTTCAGCGGGCCGGTGTCTTCGATCTTGCCATCGGCGAAGCTGTGGATCACGCCACGCGGGGAGTAGGCCTTGACGAACGCAGGGTCGTCCTTGGGCCAGTACGGACGCTCGGGTTCTTCTTCGGCGTTGAGGTGATACAGGTTGCCGAAGAATTCGTCGAAACCATGGTTGGTCGGCAGGTATTCATCCTTGTCGCCCAAGTGGTTCTTACCGAACTGACCGGTGGCGTAGCCCTGGGACTTGAGTGCCTGGGCGATGGTGATGTCGCGTTTTTGCAGGCCGACCGGTGCACCCGGCATCCCGACTTTCGACAGCCCGGTACGCAGCGCCGACTGTCCGGTGATGAATGTCGATCGCCCGGCGGTGCAGCTGTTCTCCGCGTAATAGTCGGTGAACATCATGCCTTCTTTGGCGATGCGGTCGATGTTCGGAGTCTTGTACCCGACCACGCCCATGGAATAGGCGCTGATGTTGGTCTGGCCGATATCGTCGCCGAAGATCACGAGAATGTTGGGCTTTTCAGCGGCCCCGGCGGTTGCCGAAAACGCCATGACCGTAGTCGCCACCAGGGCGAGTTTCGGTATCCACTTACGTATGCGAGTCATCTGACTGGCTCCTTATGCTCACTTGCGTCGCGTACTGCGACAAACGTTTATTGCGGTCCTGCATTACGTCTTTTATTGCACTTGCTCGGTTGTGGCGGCATCGAACGGGTAGATCCGACGCCATTCGGACGCCATGTCGACGACCGTCCAGCCACGTTTGTTCGCTTCGTCCAGGGCTTTGTCCAGGCGGCCGATCTGCGACTGCCGGTCGTAGGCCCATTCGCGTTTGGCGTCGGTGTGATGCACCAGGCCCATGAAGCGTTTGCCGGGACCGGCGGCGGTCCACTGAAGCATTTGCAGGTCGCCGTCGGAGTTGCCGAAGGCGAGGATGGGCCGACGCCCGATCACCGCGTCGATGCTCACCGGTTTGCCCGGGCCATCGTCGTTGTGGGCCAGCTTCGGCGTGCGCAGGATCGAGGCCTTGCCATCCTTGTAGTCAAACGTTGTGACGAATGTGGTGCCGATGACCTGCTCGGGTGGAATGCCGTAGACCTTCTCGGCGAAGGCGCGCATGAACCCGGTGTCGCCGCCGGAAACGATGTAGGTCTTGAAGTCCTGGCCGCGCAGGTAGTCGAGCATCTCCAGCATCGGCTGGAAGATCATCTCGGTGTAGGGCTTGCCGGTTTTCGGATGGCGGGCCTGGCTCAGCCAGGTCTTGGCGTAGTCCTCGAAGGCTTCGGTGGTCATGCCGGAGTGGGTCGCAGCGACGATTTTCAGCAGGCCTTCCATGCCGGTGGCGGCCAGGGCCTTGTGATCGTTTTCCAGCACTGCCTGGAACGGTTGGGTGGTTTTCCATTCAGGGTGCTGCGGCGCGGTGCGCTTGACTTCCTCGAGAGCGAACAGCAGCTCGAAGTACATCGGCTGCTCGCTCCACAAGGTGCCGTCGTTATCGAAAACGGCAATGCGGTCCTCGGGTTTGACGAAGTCCTTGCTGTTCTGGTCGGTGACAGCCTGGACGAATTCAATGATCTGCTTTTTCGACGGGCCATCGTTCCACGAGGGCAGTGGCTCGGCGGCCTGCACCAGCAACGGCAGGCTGAGCGCCAGCGTCAGCAGGAAACTGAATGCGCGGTGATGGCGCAGCGATATCGAATTTGTCATGGGAAATCCTTCTCGTGAACGGGGTTGAGCGGATGCAGCGCTGGTGCGACAGATTCCCTGTTACGTTCGGCCTGATTATGCAGCGTAGACAAGGATTGCCTGATTTGGCGCAGCGCCTGATCTTTGGTGGGCTCACGGCCGTAGCAAGCGCGCAGGAACGTTTGCAGGCGTGGGCCGAGGTTCGTCAGTTTGAGGCCCTTGCGGCTGCGCCGGGTCCACAGGTACAAGGCGCTGAGTTGCGTCGGTTTGCCCTCGATCTGCGCCGGGATCTGCCGCCACGCGTAGTCGGCGGAATCGAGCCAGGCGGCGTGTCGGGCGCGGCGTCGAGCCTGCCAGTTGAGGTAGATGCGATGCACGAGCGGGCGACTGAACCAACCCAGTGCCACCACCGCCAACACCAGTGCCAATAGTCCGAACCAGTGCCCGGAAAGGTGCAGGCGATTCTGTTGGCCGAGTTTTTTCAGGTCTTCGGTGATGGAAAAAACCGGCTTGTAGGCTCTGTTGGCCGCCGCGTCGAAGGTCACGGCAGGCACCATGGCCGTGCGGGTTTTCTGGCTGCCGGCGTCCCACCATTTCAGTTCGACGGCTGGCAGGCTGTAGTGGCCTTGCTGGTCGATACGGTAGGTCACGCTGTCGATGCGCTGGCCACCATTGAAGTTGCCGCGACCGTCATCCAGATTGCGGATCTGCGGCGCTTTCGGATAGCGGCTCAGCCCCTTGATGGCGTCCAGCGTCGGTGTCGGCAGTGCCATGGCCAGGGCACCGTCGGCCTGCAAGGTCAGTTCCCGGGTGATGCTGTCGCCGACCTTCAGCGGCGTGGCCGAATGGATGGTCTTCTGGGTAAACCGCAGTCCTTGAGCCACCAGTACCGCCTCACCGGGCTGGAACCCCGGTGGTTGCGCGGCGTTGAAATGCAAGGGCTGGCTCTGGGCGCTGAGTGCCTGACTGGCCTGCCCCGGTGTGGCTTGTACCGTCAGCGCCGGAATGTCGAAGCCCTGGGCCAGGTTCGGGGTGATCAGGTAGCTGTAGCGCATGCCGCTGAAGGATTGGCCGTCGAAGGTCTGGTTGATGTGCTCGGCATGGCCGTCCGGCGGCATCACCAATGCGCCGGGCAGTTTCAGGTCGGGCAGGGTGGGGGCGCTGGTGAACCAGGTGTCGGTGAAGACATCGAGTTGCAACTCGACCAGGCTGCCGACCATGACGGGGTCGGCGGGTTGCAGGGTGGCCTGGACTTTCAGTTGAGGTTCATTACCCCAGGCTGCGAGGCTGATCAGGCATAGAAGCAAGGTGCCAATTGCTGCGGTGGTTGATCTGACGCCATCGCGGGCAAGCCCGCTCCCACAGTTGATTGAAGTGATTCCCACCATTTGTGTGCGACACAAGGCCCCTGTGGGAGCGGGCTTGCCCGCGATGATGGCGACTCGGTCTTGAAGGCTGATCATGGCTTGGCCCCCGCCTGATCCTGCAGGCTGAATTTCTGCTTGAGGAATTTCGCCGGCGACGTGGTGAGGTTCTGCAACCACTGCTCATCCGATGCCGCTTGCTGGGTCTCGACCTTTTTGCTTTGGCCTTTGCCCGGGGCCTTGTCCATCTTGATGTCGTCGGGCTTGACCTCCGGCGCGTTTTTCTCGGCGCTTTCGGTGTCTTTCTCCAGGGCGATCGCCAAGGCCAGGTTGGCCGTGGCTTCGGGGAACTGTGGTTGCAACTTCAGCGCCTGCTGATAGGCCGCGATGGCCTGATCGAACTTGAATCGGCGCACGTAGATGTTGCCCAGGTAGAAATACGCCTGCGGCGTGTCGAGGCGCGCGAAGCTGGCCAGGGCCAGGTCGAAATCGGCCGCGTTGTAGGCGGCTACGCCTTTCCAGTACGGATCGACAAACAGCGCCGCCGCCTGAGGGTAGTGCTGATGTTCAAAGGCCCAGCGACCTTGCTGGTCACGGGTGAAAAAGGCATCGGTCAGCGCATTGGCCTGTGCCGGCGCCGGTTGCAGACCCAGGCCCACCGCCAGCAGCAAGCCAGCCATCCAGTTCACGCTCCAGCCCCTGCGGACGCTGAAGAAGGCGATCAACAACAGCGGCCAGCACAGCCAGTAACCGGCGTCTTTCCAGTGCAGTTCGCGCTGCTCGTCACTGGCTGACTGGAAGTGTTGCTCGGCGTGCAGTTCGATCCAGTCCAGGTCGTCATCGTTGAGGGTCAGGCTGCCCAGCGGGGCATCGACGGCCGAGGCCAACTGCTTGAGGGCGTCCTGGTCGAAACTGCCGAGTTGCGGGCGACCGTTGCTGTCGATGCGAGGCTGGCCGGCGGCATCGTGGATGATCCCGCCGTCGGTGCTGCCAGCCGCCAATATCAGCACCTGCAATGCGCTGTCCGCCAGTTGCTTGTCCAGGCCTGCCAGCGCCGAGGTGTCGGCGCCATCGGTGATCAGCAGCAGGGTGCCGGGGGTTTTTTCGGCGGCGAGCAGGCGCTTGGCCTGATCGATGACCGCGCTGACATTTTTTCCCGGTTTTCTGATCAGGTCGGTGCTCAGGGCCTGTATGAAGGTGTCGAGCAACGCCGGGTCGTCGGTGGCGGGCAACACCAGGTGCGCGCTGCCGGCATAGGCAATCAAGGCATTGCGCGAACCGGCGCGGCGCTGGATCAGGTCGTGGAGCTTGTGCTTGACCGCTTCCAGGCGACTGGGCGGAACATCGCTGGCGTCCATGGAGGGCGACAGGTCGACGGCAATAATCAGCGGCGCGCGGTTTTCCAGAAAGTCCGGCCGATCCTGTTCCCAGGTCGGCCCGGCCGCCGCAACGGAACCCAGTACCAGCAGGGCACAGAGCAGATGCACCGGACGCAGGCGTTGATGGTCCTGCGCAGTGATCAGCAGATGCGGCAGCAGGTGCGCGGCGATGTTGCTGCGCAAGCGCCGCTGCAGATCCTGATTGCGCCGCCACAGCAACGGCAGCAGCGCACCGAGGAGTGCGAGCAACAGCCACAGGGGGCGCAGGAAATGGAAGTCGCTGAGGTTGATGTCCATGTCAGGCCTCCTGCCGTTGGCGCGCGAACATCAGGCGCGGAAGGAGCAGGGCACCCAGGTGATAAATCGCCAGCAGGGCGATGGCGGCGCCCAGCGGCCACCAGAACAGATCGCGTTTGGGCTGATGGCTGAGGGTCTTGACCTCATGCGGGGTGAGTTTGTCCAGGGTGCTGTAGACCTGATCCAGGGCGGTGCGGTCTTCGGCGCGGAAGAAGCGTCCGCCCGTGGCCTGGGCAATGTCCTGCAAGCCTTGCAGGTTGACCTTGGCTTCGCCCTCGGCATTCGGGTCGCCAATGCCGATGGTGTGGATCACCACGCCTTTGGCCGCGGCCATGGCGGCGGCGTGGTCCGGGGTGATGGCGCTGCTGGTGTCGTTGCCGTCCGTGAGCAGGATCAGCACTTTTTCCTGTTCGTGGGCCTGGTCCAGCAGTTTCAGGCTCAGGCCGATGGCGTCGCCGATGGCCGTGTTGGGGCCGGCCATGCCGATGCCGGTGTCGTCCAGCAACAGTGACAGGCTGGCGTGGTCGAGGGTCAACGGCGCCTGCGGATAGGCCCCGGTGCCGAACACGATCAGACCGATTCGATCTTCTTTGCGCTTGTCGATGAACCCGTGCACCACTTCCTTGACCGCGGCCAGGCGATTGATCTTCTGGCCGTTGGCGTCGGTGAAATCGGTGGTTTCCATCGACTGGGAAATGTCGATGGCCAACATCAGGTCACGCACTGGCTGCTGGCGTTCGATGGGTTTTTCCACGAACACCGGCCGGCTCGCCGCCACCAGCAACAATGTCCAGACCAGCAGATTGAGGAACAACTGCCAGCGGTTGCTGCGGGTGCCGGCCTGGCTCGGTGCCTGGCCGACGGCACGGCTCATCGCCGCGAAAAACGGTACGCGCACGGCGCTGCGCGCTTCACGGTAATCGGGCAGGTAGCGATAGCCGAACCACGGCAGCGGCAACAGGATCAGCAACCAAGGGTAATCAAGCTGCCACATGATGACGCTCCACCCAGATTTTGCAGGTGTTGAACAGTTGCTGGCGCTGGTCGTTCGGCAGGGCCTGCAATGTTGCGTCAGGCGCATAGGCGAGCTGCGCCAACTGTTGGCTGAAGTCGGCGGGCAGCGGCTGTTTGCTGTGCCGCTGCAAAAACGCCTGCCAGTCCCCATTCCCCAATGCGGCGGGCCCCTGTAGGAGCTGGCTTGCCAGCGATGGCGGTTTGCCGGCTGATATCAATGTTGAATGTGAATGCCTTATCGCTGGCAAGCCAGCTCCCACAGGGTTTGTGTGTTGTCGGGAGGGCATCGACAGGGCCACGCGTTTGAGCAGCTCCGGAAGTTCGCGCAACGCGCTCAGGTCATTGCTGCGCTGCTGCAATTCCTCCAGCCGCAGTAACGCCTCGCGCCGATAACGATCGCGCCGCCATTGCCAGTACCGCCGTGCGCCTGTGACCACCAGTGTGATGATCAACAGTGCGAGCAACGCCCACCAACCCCAGGTTTGCGGTGCGTAACTGACCGGCGCCGGCAGGGCCATTTCCTTGAGTTGGTCGATGCTCGGGATGTCGGGATTCATCGACGCCCTCCGGCGAGTTTGCCCAGTTCGGCGCGCAGTTGTTCGTGGGCCTCTGTGGCCGTGCTGAACATCATCAACGGCACCTGGCTGCGGCGCAGCAATGTCGCGACATCCTTGAGCCGGCCGCTGAGAAAATCCCCGAGTGGCTGGTGCACCTGTTGCCGATCCACCGCCAGCTCCACCTGCAATTGCCCCTGGGTGATCAGCAAACGACCGTTTTTCGGCAGGTTCAGTGCCAGCGGGTCATAGACCTGCATGGCGATCACATCGTTATGGGCCGCCAGTTGCCGCATCAGTTGCAAGGTGCGTTCGCCGGCGCCCGCGAAGTCGCTGACGATGCAGATCAGGTGATCGTGACCGGCCACGGCCAGGCAATGTTGCAGGACCTTGTCGAGCTGGTCTTCGCCTTCGGCGTCCGGGTTGGCGGCATTCAGTTCCTGGTTCTGCCGGGCGATGCGGCTGCACAGTGCTTCGATGCGTTTGCGACTGCGCAGCGGGGCGATGCTGTCGATGCGTTGATCGTTGAACACCAGTCCGCCGACGCGGTCGCCGGCGTTGAACACCATCCACGCCGCCAGGGCGCCGAGCTCGGCGGCGACGGCGGATTTGAAGCTGCGTTGCGAGCCAAAGAACATCGACATGCGCTGGTCGACCAGGATCAGCGCCGGGCGGTCGCGCTCCTCGGTGAAGGTTCGCACCACCGGTTTGCCGGTGCGCAGGGAGGCGCGCCAGTCGAGGTGACGCAAATCGTCCCCCGGCTGATAGCGGCGCAGCTCATCGAAGTTCAGGCCCCGGCCACGCAAACGCGAAGCGTGGTTGCCGGCCAGGATGCTGCCCTGGGGCTGACGCGCCAGAAAACTCAGGTCGCGGGCCTTGAACTCCAGTGCCATCAATTGCGCCAGAGAGACATACACCAGGCCATCGACGCTGTTCATCAGGCCGGAACCGCCACTTTATCGAGCAGGCGGTCGAGCACCTGGTCGGCGCTGACGCCGTCGGCCACGGCGTCGTAACTCAGTTGCAGGCGATGGCGCAGCACCGGGTGCACCACGGCGCGGACGTTGTCCGGCGACACGAAGTCCTGCCCCTGCAACCAGGCATCGGCGCGGGCGCAGCGATCCAGTCCGATGCCGCCACGCGGGCTGGCGCCGATGTTGATCCAGCGGCCGAGGTCGGCGTCGTAGTCGGCCGGGTGGCGAGTGGCGTTGATCAGGTCGATCAGGTAGCGGTCGATGGCCGGCGATACGTGCACGGCGCTGACTTCACGGCGCGCGGCGAAGATCACGTCCTGCGACAGGGAGAAGCCCGGCACCGCAGCCGTCCTGGCGCCGAGTGCCTGTTCTTCTACACGCAGCAGACGCAGCACCTGGCTTTCGTTTTCCGCGCTTGGGTAATCGAGCAGCACCTTCATCAGGAAACGGTCCATCTGCGCTTCCGGCAGCGGATAGGTGCCTTCCTGTTCGATCGGGTTCTGGGTGGCGACCACGATGAACAGCTCGGGCAATGCGTGGCTGTTGCCGGCCACGGTGATCTGGCGTTCTTCCATGGCTTCCAGCAATGCCGCCTGGACCTTGGCCGGCGCACGGTTGATCTCGTCGGCCAGGATCAGGTTGCCGAACAGGGGACCTGGCTGGAAGCGGATTTCGTTCTTGCCTTCGACCTGATGCAGCACCTCGGCGCCGGTGATGTCCGACGGCAGCAAGTCCGGGGTGAACTGGATGCGACTCATCTTTGCGTCCAGGTGCCTGGCCAGTGACTTGACCGTGCGCGTCTTGGCCAGGCCAGGCAGGCTTTCGAGGAGCAAATGCCCGTTGGCCAGCAAGCCGACGAGCATCTGCCGGATCACCTGGTCCTGGCCGAGCACCGCTTCGGCGATGCTGGCTTGCAGGGCGTTGAGGTCGTCGAGTGCGCTCATGCGGTCTCCTAGAAAAATGCCAGGGTCATGTTGACGCTGATGCCATTGCCTTCAGGGCGGTTCTTGGTGTCGAACTCTGGCACCCAACGCAAATTGAAGTTGGCCTGGGCGTCGGCGAACTTGCCGGTCCAGCCCACGGCCGGGCCGGCACCGACGGAGCGGCCACGGAAGCCGCTGGTGGCGCCAGACCCGGAGTCATCATTGATCTGCTGGATGTATCCGGCGGCCACACCGGCGGCCCAGCCATTGCCGAAACCATGGGTCCAAAGGGCGTCGAGGGTGAACAGGTCACCGTTCTGATAATCCGTGGCGTCGTTTTCGCTGTAGAACTCAAGTCCACTGGACAGGGTGAACTCACCGCCCTTGCCGTCCAGGTGAGTGAAGGCCACGGTGGGCATGAAGGTGTAGGTGTTCTGCCCGGGGTTGGCCAGACGGTCGTCGTTATAGGCCCCGGTCGGCACGTAGATCGGCAGCGAGAACGAGATGTGGTTGAGTTCGTCGAAGTGATAGCCGGCGGCAATCGGTGTCACCAGCATGTCGGCGAACTGGGTGCCGCTGTCCGAGGTGCCCAGGGTTCTGCCGCGAGGGCCGGTGATACTCGCGGTGATGTCGGTGTACTGCACCGGAACGCCAATGGCCGAGGCGTAGTTCCAGCGACCCTTGCCGGTGTCCCAGACATGGGTGAAGTTGGCCATGGTGTAGGACACTTTCATGTCCAGCCCGTTACTTACCGCGCCAACGATCGGCACCTGGGCACTGCCCTTGAGGTCGCCGTCGTACCAGATACTGGTCAGGGACATCACCCAGCCGGGCTCCGGCGGCACGATACCGGCGTTGGAAATCACTTGTTGTCCGGTGATGGGGCGGCCGACGCCACCCTCGACCGCCAGTACCAAGGGGCTACCGCTGACCATGCACAGCGCCAACAGGGGGCGCACTACAAAAGGCCTGATCATGACTGACTCCACTTATTTTTTTGAGATGACCGGTGTCGGCAGCGCAACTTTCCATTGGCCGCTGGTGACTTCCGGTTTTGGCAGATAAAGGCGCAACACGCCGTAGAACGGACGGTTGGGTGCCGAGCGACAATTGTTCTGAAAGTCAGCCGAAGGCCTTGCGGCGGGCGACAGGGTGGACGGGCTGCGGGAGTGTGCCCGGGCATAAAAGCCGGGCGAATGCAGATTCGCCGATAGACAGGCGCGCATCTCAATATTTTTCGACATGACTCCCCCGATTCCCTGGTGGCTCATTGGGTACTCGACCTTATTTTTGGCCGTTACTCCGTAATCCTTTTCTGAACGAGCCGTAGGACGCGTCAGATAGAGTTAAGCATCTAAACATGAGTTATCCAGTCGAATGAATTAATTCTTTCGTTTTGTGTGCGGATTCTCGTTGTTTTTGTGTACTAAAAAGTTAATACGGATCAGTGTGTTGGGAGCATAAGCTAAAAGCACTGACACGTTTGAGAGGGGTTCTAATCCCTCCGATCGCTCATTGATTCCGTAAGCCAGTCGCATCCTATACATATGTACCGCACCTGACCGCTGCCCTGTAAACAAGCTGTGCCCTACAGACAAGGAGAGACTGTATGGCACAGCGAACATTGCACGATGGATCAACAGGGGATGTGGTCATCAGGTCGGGGCCACCGGCTTCCGGTGGCGGCGGGGGCGGTGGTGGTTCAGGCGGCAACCGCGTCGGCGCGTCAGGGGCCTTTGGCGGCGTCAGTCAACGTACAAAAGACGCCAGAAGACGGGTCAAGCAAGCGTTTCTTGCCGCTGAGGCTCGCAAGCGCGCCGAGGCCGCAGCCGAGGCAGAACGGGCTCGGGAACAGGCTCGCGTGCAAACGCGAGAGCAATTGCTCGCAGGCTGGATACCTCGATACACCAGCGTCAGAGCAGCTATCGACCAACGCTTTTCTGCAAAAAACCTGCAACTGGCGCCCTCGCTCGAACAAGAAATCCTCGCGGCTCGACAGCACCATGACAGAGGTTCGAGCAGCGAGCGTTGGCAGCTGTATTTAATCAGCAAAGAAAAAAGCGAAATAGACGGGTTGATTACCCGCAAAACATCAGAACTGATTGAAAGGAAGGCGGCCGCCCATTCTTTCGATGGGCACGATGCGCTTTCGCGTTCGACGAATGATTACCTGGCGCGGCTGGATCAGTTTGGCGACGGGCTCGAGAGTGGTCATCAGATCTGGGAAAACGCCTACAACGCCGCCCACGAAGCGAGATTGTTGTCGGCACAAATCAATGCGCTCTCGGAAAAGTCCAGCGTTCTGTCCAGGTACCATGCTGAACAGAGCATTGTCTGGCGGGAGAGGGAAGCCCTCTGGGAGCGTCAGCGTCAGTACGCCGAGCTGCGTGAGGCGCGCGTTCGGTTCAAGCAGCAGGCTGATGCCGATGCACGGGTAGAGCGGGTCGGTCAGGCGAATACCCTGCGGTTGCCGGGTACGGCGTCGATGGCTGCTGCTTCGGTGCTGTTCAACCCCAATGGGGTATGGATTGCTGGAGCGGCTGAGGCCTTGGCACTGGCGGTAACGCGGTCAATTATTGCATTGGGCGGTGTCCTGGGGACGCTCACCGTTGGGCAAGTTGGCATATTTATCGGGGGAATGGCCTACTCGTCCGAGTTAGGGAATGGGGAGTTAACCCCCGAACAGCGAACTCGTTTGTTTCACGCCATCGCCGTTCCGGCGCAGGCTCTGGATCTGCACGACAGTCGCGAGTTGCAAGCGCTGGCTGATGCGGGCGGCTCGGTAGAGGCGGAGTTCCGGTTAAAGCCCGTACCGGTAGCGGAAGGCACCGCGGTCATCGTCGTCGGCACCGGGGGCGAGATAGATCCTCGGGTTCCCGTGGTGAATGCTGTGCTGGACCCCCTTACCGGTCACTACAGCGCTGAAATCCCCGGATCACCCACCCGGTACCTGCAGTTCGCGCCCGAGGCCATGCCCCAGGCAGCGACGGTCAATCCGGCTCGGTTGACAGTGACGGAGCCGCAGGTCCAGGACATTCCGGCGGGTGTCGATTTACGCATTCAGGATTGTATTGTCTGTGTGCCTGGCCTGGCGCCCATTTATCTGTCCTTCAGCGTGCCACCCATGGGTACGGGCGTTGTCACCGGGACAGGGCAAACGGCGGCGGTCGACTGGTGGAACGCGGCCAGCCTGGCCAACGGTGCCGGCATCCCGACACAAGTCGGCGAGCAGTTTCGCGGGCGCGAATTCAAGTCGTTCGAGGCCTTCGACGAAGCGCTGTGGCGAACGATAGGAGAGCATCACCAACTTGTCTCGCCCTTCGATGAGGTGAACCAAAAGCGCATCGAACAAGGTTTCGCCCCCTACGCGCCAAAAAGCACATGGGTGGGTGAAAACCGAGCGTTCGAACTGCGTTATCAGGAGCGGCCGGAGTTTTGGTCTGATCCATACAACCTCGACCAGATCAGCATCAAGGCACCCCGCACGGCCGAGGGCTGGCTGGGGATCGTTCCTGCGGATGTGCCCTGGCCGATCCCCCCGGCCGCAACATGGAAACCCCTGGTGCCGCCGGGCAGCGAACACCTCGGGTCGACGACGTCGCCAACCACGCCAATCGATCCCTTGGTTTATCCCGGCAACCCGGCCATCCCGGTCCTACCGCAAAACGAGACCTTTCCGGCTGTTGATGAAGGGGAGATTGGTGGGAGTATTCCCGGGTTTCCGGGGGATATGGATTTACCTTCGTCCGGACTGGTTTTCGTTGGCCCGCCGGTTGTGCCGTTGGAGGTTGGGCCGTACAACGAGCTAAGTGGTCGCAGTAGGGGAGATGGGTTGGATATTGACCATATTCCATCGCGGAGAGCGTTGGAGGAGTACCTTCTAGAAAACTTCGCCGATATGACACCGCGTGAACGTAGGGATTATGTTCAGCGAGCCCCGAGCATAGCGATACCCGCTGAAGTGCACAGAAAATTCAGTGAAACCTATGGTGGGCGTAATACCGCAATAAAACGCTCTCACGATGCATCTGATCTGAAACAAGCTGTGGATCAGAATTTTGATGCGATTAAAATCGGGTTGCTTGATTCGGGTATGGACGAAGGCAGCATCGAGATTGGGCGCGAGCAGTTGCATATTCTTCATAAACAACAGGGGTGGTATTAATGGAAGCGGCAAAGGTTGTGGAGCTTATAGAGGGGGTTGGTCACACTCAAGAATCATTGTTGGCGAACGGAGTTATTCCCGCCCAATCTCTTGCTGAGCTTTATCCCGGTTGTGACCGATTGGATCTCGAGATAGAAAATGGAATAGAGTTGACATTCTGGTATGAAACAAAAGTGTTGGATAGTTTGTTTGTAACTTTGATGAAGACAACACCTGGCACGTTGAAATATGAAGGCGAACTTCCTGAGCCTTATAAGTTGGTAATGACCCAGTCCGACGTCCACGCGCTTTTTGGCGAGCCAATGGAATCAAGAGGCCCAATCAAAATGCCTCAGCCGATGGGCCAAACAGGTGGGTGGGAGTCCTATCCACTGGATCCTGCTGTTTATCCGGGCAAAAAGGTCGTATTTCAATACACGGCTGCAATGGAAGTTAAAACGCTGGTCTTTACTTTGATCGACAAAGATCACGACTGATTGTGAATTTTGGAAAGTTTTGAACGATCCCTGCGCACCTGCTCTCAAGGATTGAGCAGGTGCCATTGCTGCGAAATACATACAAGGAAGAACCCAAGATGGAACTTAAACCAATACTCCAGGAGTACACCGCAACGGAATTCCAGGCACTGGTCGACAAGATCTGGGCCGTGGATCTACCCAAACATGCCCATAACCAGTTGATCAATCACTTTGACCGAATCGTTGGTCATCCCAAGGGGGCGGACTTGTTGTTTTATCCTGATGACGTTACCAACATCAATGATCCGGAATCGGTTGTGCATGAGGTCAGGGACTGGCACGACAGGCAGGGTATGACAGCGTTCAAGCAAGAGCCTGTGTCCATACCTGTTCCGTCGATACCCAACACTCCTGTTGCGCGCAGCCTCGCAAAAGTTCAAAAAATTGCTGCAGACGTGGTCATATCGGAAAGGGCTATTGAAACGACGTTTGATCTGCTTGGACAAGGTATCCAGCAATTGCATGATCAGTCAGGCGGCACACCTGACATTCCGGTCCTGGAGACGAACATCCTTGCACTGGAACATGTTCAGCATGAAGCGATAACCGCAGTCAGGAAGTTCGAGTCCTGGAAAATGATAGTGGAGTTCGCAAAAAACGATGCCCAGCGTAACCTCGCTTATGCTCGGTCCGAGCAAGCGCAGTGGCAGAACATCGCTCAACAGGTCAACGCATTACAGGTGCGCTACATTGGACGATTGGCAGCATTTGCCCAGCGCCACCGATCCTTGCATGACCAGGCAGAAGGGCTGTTGATACAGGCGCAGAAGCAATTGATGGGGGCTCGCAGTCTGGCTCAGGTTGGCAGCGTGATTACTGCGTCATTGGCCTCTGTTCACAAACGTCCGGATGTTTTGCTGGAGGGTGGGCCATCGGGCTTGTTGTCGAGTCAACAGATCGATTGGCTCAAGGCCATTCGTTCGGTCGTTGCCGAACTTACCTGGCGGAACACTTGCGCCGAACCGAGCGATGGAAACCTTTGTGCTGCGGTGCTGCGCTTTGAGTTTTCAAGTCGTGCGGATACTCAGATTCATGCTCACAGTGTGGCACTCGTGGAATTGATGCCGCTGGAGGGGCAGGATTGGCTGTCGTTGGCGGCGAGCCAATCGAAGATAGAGGTCCCTTTCAGAATGGGCGCGACGATAGTCCGCGCCAATCCTGGAAAGATGTTCAAGGGCTTGCGCGAGGTCAAAGCCCTGGTGCAGGTATACATTGCCCCGGTCCTTGGTATTCATGAGTCGGTCAGGGTGAGGGCGGTGCAGCATGATCCGCAACTGAACACATTCAGTTTCGCCACTGATGGCGCGATACCGATGACCATCTGCCTGACAGCCCCGACCACGCTTGAAACCAGTACGCCCGAAGCTCAAACCTCATCGCGCCGCGTGGGTTTTGTGCAATCTTCGCCGGTGCCGATACTCGAACCCATGACCGGCGAAGAGGATGTCCCCCGATTCGACGATTACATCCTGGTTTTCCCCGCCGACTCCGGACTTGACCCACTGTACGTTACGCTCAGCACTTCTTCACTTACCCGAACACTCGCTCTTCCTGCTCACGTAGCTCGGGCGTGAGTTGCGCACCGAAGTCGTCCAGTTCGAACACCTGGCGAATCTCGATCTCGGCTTCGGTGCCGGGCATCGGGTTGGGGCAGCGCTTGACCCATTCGATGGCTTCTTCCTTGGACTTCACCTGCCAAATCCAGAAGCCGGCGATCAATTCCTTGGTCTCGATGAAGGGGCCGTCGATGACGGTGCGCTTGTCACCCGCGAATCGCACGCGGGCGCCTTTGCTGCTCGGCTGCAGGCCGTCGCCGGAGAGGAGAATCCCGGCCTTGGCCAGTTCTTCGTTGTAGTTGCCCATGGCGGTCAACAGTTCCTGGCTGGGCATCACGCCGGCTTCGGAATCGGCGCTGGCCTTGATGATGATCATGAATCGCATGGTGTCGTCTCCGTTGCAGTTGAGTGGCTCGATTTATAATCGAACGACGTTGGAGCAATTCGACAGAGTATTGACAAAAGTTTTCGTCGATGACGTGTGCCTTTCGTCCTGAACCTCGGGAAGCGGCGGGTGAGGGCGTACTCTGTACTTTTGCCGAGTTGTTCGGCTGACACACGAACCCTGTGGAAGCGAGCCTGCTCGCGAAAGCGCAATGTCATCCAATATCGCTAGTGACTGATCTGACGCCATCGCGAGCAGGCTCGCTCCCACAAGTTTGTGGGTTGTATCCAGTTTTGTGCCCTGTTACATGACAATTCATGTTTGACCATAGGTCGTCGGACAATTTCGTGGTTAACTTCGGCCTCGTCAAAATTCTCCACCACAACGTTCAGAAGGACTCCGTTCATGGCTCAAGTCACTCTCAAAGGCAACCCTGTTCAAGTCAACGGCCAACTGCCACAAGCCGGTTCCAAGGCGCCAGCCTTTTCCCTGGTTGCCGGCAATCTGTCCGACGTCACCCTGAAAGACTTTGCCGGCAAGCGCAAAGTGCTGAACATCTTCCCAAGCGTCGACACCCCGACCTGCGCCACCTCCGTGCGCCAGTTCAACGCCAAGGCCAGCGACGTGGCCAACACTGTCGTGCTGTGCATCTCCGCTGACCTGCCGTTCGCCCAGGCGCGTTTCTGCGGTGCCGAAGGCCTGGAAAACGTCCAGAACCTGTCGACCCTGCGCGGCGCCGAGTTCATTCAGAACTACGGCGTGGCCATCGCTGACGGCCCGCTGAAAGGCCTGACCGCCCGTGCCGTGGTCGTGCTGGACGAAAACGACAACGTGCTGCACAGCGAGCTGGTTGGCGAAATCGCTGACGAGCCGAACTACGAAGCGGCACTTGCCGTTCTGAAATAAGTAAAGCATTACAATTGTTAACGGCCTGGCTCTGTCCAGGCCGTTTTCATTTGTGTTTCAGTGTCTTGGATAAATCTCCTGCTACGTAAGCCAAAGGTAAATTGCCGGTAAAGGCGCTTTGCTTAAGACCCGCCAGTGCTTATCGTTCAGCCTCATGTAAAAAAGCCCACGCGCCCAATGGTTGATCACTCAATGCAATCCTCCGCTTCCCGTAGTCCTCGTCGCTGGCTGTTCGGCCTGCTTGTCCTGCTGGTCATCGCCGTCCTGTGCTGGAAATTCTGGCCCGGCAGCGCTGCACCCAAAGAGGCCGCGGGGCAAAAAGCCGTCGCCGGGCATACCGGCCGGTCGGGGGGGATGCGTCCGGGGTTCGGTGGGGCGTCGGGGCCGGTACCGGTGCGCGTGGCGCCGGCAGTCACCGGCGATTTCCCGCTGTACTTCAAGGCGCTGGGCACGGTCACGGCGCTGAACACCATCAATGTGCGCAGTCGTGTCGGCGGTGAGCTGGTCAAGATCGCTTTCGAAGAAGGGCAGATGGTCAAGGCGGGCGACCTGCTGGCCGAAATCGACCCGCGCCCTTACCAGAACGCCTTGCTCCAGGCCGAAGGCACCTTGCTGCAGAATCAGGCGCAGCTGAAAAACGCCCAGGTCGACGTCGAGCGCTATCGCGGCCTGTACCGCGAAGACAGCATTGCCAAACAGACCCTGGACACCGCCGAAGCACTGGTCGGTCAGTTCCAGGGCACGGTCAAGACCAATCAGGCGGCGGTCAACGACGCCAAACTCAATCTCGAATTCACCAAGATCCGCGCACCGATCACCGGACGCGTCGGCCTGCGGCAACTCGATGTCGGCAACCTGGTAGCCGCCAACGACACCACCGCCTTGGCGATCATTACCCAGACCCAACCGATCAGCGTTGCTTTCACCCTCCCTGAAAACAGCCTCGACACCGTGCTCGCCCGTTATCGCAGCGGCGCCAAATTGCCGGCCGAAGCCTGGGATCGCGGTGACACCAAACTCCAGGCCACCGGCGTGCTGCAGAGCCTGGACAACCAGATCGACGTGACCACCGGCACCCTGAAATTCAAGGCCCGTTACGAGAACCGCGACCAGTCGCTGTTCCCCAACCAATTCGTCAACGTGCGCCTGCTCGCCGATACCCTCAAGAACGTCGTACTCGCGCCTTCCGCCGCGATCCAGTTCGGCACCAACGGCACGTTCGTCTATGCCCTGGACGGTGACAAAAAGGTCAAGATCCGGCAGTTGAAAGTCGGCGCCAGCGACGGAGTGAACACCGTGGTCACCGAAGGCCTGTCGGCGGGTGACCGGGTTGTACTGGAAGGCACCGACCGCCTGAAGGACGGCAGTGACGTGGAGGTGGTCAACGACAGCGAGGACGTGCCGGCCACGCCCACTGAACACCTGCAAGGCAAGTCGGCGGCCAACGCGGCAACGCCTGCGACCACTGACAAGGCGAAAAAGGGCGGCGCATGAATCTCTCGCGGCTGTTCATCCTTCGCCCGGTAGCCACCACGCTGAGCATGCTGGCCATTATTCTGGCCGGCGTGATCGCTTATCGGTTGCTGCCGGTGTCGGCCTTGCCCCAGGTTGATTACCCGACCATTCGCGTCATGACCCTGTACCCCGGCGCCAGCCCGGATGTCATGACCAGCGCAGTGACTGCACCGCTTGAACGCCAGTTCGGGCAAATGCCCGGCCTGACGCAAATGGCGTCCACCAGTTCCGGCGGCGCGTCGGTGCTGACCTTGCGCTTCAGCCTCGACATCAACATGGACGTGGCCGAACAACAGGTGCAGGCGGCGATCAACGCCGCGACCAACTTGCTGCCCAAGGACCTGCCGGCACCGCCGGTGTACAACAAGGTCAACCCGGCCGATACACCGGTGCTGACCCTGGCCATCACGTCCAGGACCATGCTGCTGCCCAAGCTCAACGACCTGGTCGATACGCGCATGGCGCAGAAAATCGCCCAGATCAGCGGTGTCGGCATGGTCAGCATTGCCGGCGGTCAGCGCCAGGCCGTGCGGATCAAGGTCAACCCCGAGGCCCTGGCGGCCAACGGCTTGAACCTGTCGGATGTGCGCACGCTGATCGGCGCGTCCAACGTCAACCAGCCCAAGGGCAACTTCGACGGTCCGACCCGGGTCTCGATGCTCGATGCCAACGACCAACTGACGTCGCCCAAGGACTACGCCAACCTGATTCTGGCCTACGCCAACGGCGCGCCGTTGCGACTGAAGGACGTCGCGGAAATCGTCGACGGCGCGGAAAACGAGCGCCTGGCGGCCTGGGCCAACGAGAACCAGGCCGTGCTGCTGAACATCCAGCGTCAGCCCGGCGCCAACGTGATCGAGGTGGTGGACCGGATCAAGGCCCTGCTGCCGAGCATCACCGACAACCTGCCGGCCGGCCTCGACGTGGTGGTGCTGACCGACCGCACCCAGACCATCCGCGCCTCGGTCCAGGACGTGCAGCACGAACTGCTGATCGCCATCGCCCTGGTGGTCATGGTCACCTTCCTGTTCCTGCGTCGCGCCAGTGCCACGATCATTCCGTCGGTGGCCGTACCGCTGTCGCTGATCGGTACGTTCGGCGTGATGTACCTGGCCGGATTCTCGGTCAACAACCTGACCCTGATGGCCCTGACCATCGCCACCGGTTTCGTGGTGGACGATGCGATCGTCATGCTGGAGAACATTTCGCGTTTCATCGAGGAGGGCGACAGCCCCCTGAACGCCGCGCTCAAGGGCGCCAAACAGATCGGTTTCACCCTGATTTCCCTGACGTTGTCGCTGATCGCCGTGCTGATCCCGCTGCTGTTCATGGCGGACGTGGTCGGGCGCCTGTTCCGCGAATTCGCCATCACGCTGGCGGTGGCGATCCTGATTTCCCTTGTCGTGTCCCTGACCCTGACGCCAATGATGTGTGCGCGCCTGCTCAAGCGTGAACCCAGGGAAGAGGAACAGGGGCGTTTCTATCGTGCCAGCGGTGCGTTCATCGACTGGATGATCGCCGCCTACGGACGCAAGTTGCAGTGGGTGCTCAAGCACCAGCCGCTGACCCTGATGGTGGCCATTGGCACTCTGGGGTTGACGGTGTTCCTGTACATGGTGGTGCCCAAGGGCTTCTTCCCGGTGCAGGACACCGGCGTCATCCAGGGCATTTCCGAAGCACCGCAATCGATTTCCTTCGCGGCCATGAGCGAGCGTCAGCAGGAGCTGGCCAAGGTGATTCTGGCGGACCCGGCGGTCGAGAGCCTGTCGTCCTACATTGGCGTGGACGGTGACAACTCGACCCTCAACAGCGGTCGCTTGCTGATCAACCTAAAGTCGCACAACGATCGCGACCTCAGCGCAACGCAAGTCATCGCCCGCTTGCAACCGGAGCTGGACAAACTGGTCGGCATTCGCCTGTTCATGCAACCGGTGCAGGACCTGACCATCGAAGACCGGGTCAGCCGCACGCAGTACCAGTTCAGCATGTCGTCGCCGGACTCGGAGCTGCTGAGCCTGTGGAGCGGGCGGCTGGTCGAGGCTTTGGCCGACCGACCGGAATTGACCGACGTCGCCAGCGACTTGCAGGACAAGGGCTTGCAGGTCTATCTGGTGATCGACCGCGATGCGGCGTCGCGGGTCGGTGTGTCGGTGTCGAACATCACCGATGCACTGTATGACGCCTTCGGCCAGCGGCAGATTTCCACGATCTACACCCAGGCGAGCCAATACCGCGTGGTCCTGCAATCACAGTCCGGAGAGAAATTCGGCCCGGATGCGTTGAACCAGATTCACGTCAAGACCACCGATGGCGGGCAAGTGCGCCTGTCCAGCCTGGCACGCATCGAAGAGCGTCAGGCGCAACTGGCGATTACCCATATCGGCCAGTTCCCGGCGGTGATGATGTCTTTCAACCTGGCGCCCGGCGTGGCGCTGGGGCATGCAGTCGAGCTGATCGAGCAGGTGCAGAAGGACATCGGCATGCCGATTGGCGTGCAGACCCAGTTCCAGGGCGCCGCCGAGGCTTTCCAGGCATCGTTGTCGAGCACGCTGCTGCTGATCCTGGCGGCGGTGGTGACCATGTACATCGTGCTGGGCGTGCTCTACGAGAGCTACATCCATCCGATCACCATTCTTTCGACATTGCCGTCGGCGGCGGTGGGCGCCTTGCTGGCGTTGATCCTGAGCGGCAATGACCTGGGCATGATCGCGATCATCGGCATCATTCTGCTGATCGGTATCGTCAAGAAGAACGCGATCATGATGATCGACTTTGCCCTCGACGCCGAACGCAATCAGGGCATGGACCCGCAAACGGCAATCTATCAGGCGGCGCTGCTGCGTTTCCGGCCGATCCTGATGACCACCCTGGCGGCGCTCTTCGGTGCCGTGCCGTTGATGCTGGCCTCCGGTTCCGGTGCGGAACTGCGCCAGCCGCTGGGTCTGGTGATGGTTGGCGGTTTGCTGCTGAGCCAGGTGCTGACGCTGTTCACCACGCCGGTGATCTACCTGTATTTCGACCGTCTCGGTCGGCGCTGGGGTCGCAAGCCTGAGTCCGTGGAAGCGGTAGAGCAGCCATGAACCTTTCGGGACCTTTCATCAAGCGCCCGGTCGCGACCATGCTGCTGAGCTTGGCGATCATGCTGCTGGGCGGCGTGAGCTTCGGTTTGTTGCCGGTGTCGCCGCTGCCGCAAATGGACTTTCCGGTGATCGTGGTCCAGGCCAGCCTGCCCGGGGCCAGCCCCGAGGTCATGGCGTCGACCGTGGCCACGCCGCTGGAACGCTCCTTCGGCAGCATTGCCGGGGTCAACACCATGAGCAGCCGCTCCAGCCAGGGTTCGACCCGGGTGATCCTGCAATTCGACCTGGACCGCGACATCAACGGTGCGGCGCGGGAAGTGCAGGCGGCCATCAACGCTTCGCGCACCCTGCTGCCGAGCGGGATGCGCAGCATGCCGACCTACAAGAAGGTCAACCCGTCCCAGGCGCCGATCATGGTGCTGTCGCTGACCTCGGATGTGCTGGAAAAAGGCCAGCTCTATGACCTGGCCTCGACGATCCTGTCCCAGAGCCTGTCCCAGGTACAGGGCGTAGGCGAGGTGCAGATCGGCGGCAGTTCGCTGCCGGCGGTGCGTATCGAGCTCGAACCGCAGTCGCTGAACCAGTACGGCGTGGCCCTGGACGATGTGCGCAACACTATCGCCAATGCCAACGTGCGCCGGCCCAAGGGCTCGGTCGAAGATGACCAGCGGCTGTGGCAGGTCCAGGCCAACGACCAGTTGGAAAAAGCCAAGGACTACGAGTCGCTGATCATCCACTACAACGGCGGCGCGGCTCTGCGCCTGAAGGATGTGGCCAAGGTCAGCGACGGCGTCGAGGACCGCTACAACAGCGGTTTCTTCAACGACGACGCGGCGGTGCTGCTGGTGATCAACCGCCAGGCCGGTGCCAACATCATCGAGACGGTCAACGAGATCAAGGCACAGTTGCCGGCGTTGCAGGCGGTGCTGCCGGCCAGCGTCAAGCTCAACCTGGCCATGGACCGCTCGCCGGTGATCAAGGCCACGCTGCACGAGGCGGAAATGACCCTGCTGATCGCCGTGGCGCTGGTGATCCTGGTGGTGTTCCTGTTCCTTGGTAACTTCCGCGCTTCGCTGATCCCGACCCTGGCGGTGCCGGTGTCGCTGGTCGGCACCTTTGCCGTGATGTACCTCTACGGCTTTTCGCTGAACAACCTGTCGCTGATGGCGCTGATCCTGGCCACCGGGCTGGTGGTGGACGATGCCATCGTGGTGCTGGAGAACATTTCCCGGCACATCGACGCAGGCGTGCGCCCGATGAAGGCCGCGTACCTCGGCGCCGAGGAAGTCGGCTTTACCTTGCTGTCGATGAACGTGTCGCTGGTGGCGGTGTTCCTGTCGATCCTGTTCATGGGCGGGATCATCGAAAGCCTGTTCCGCGAATTCTCGATCACCCTGGCGGCGGCCATCGTGGTTTCGCTGGTAGTGTCGCTGACCCTGACCCCGATGCTTTGCGCCCGCTGGCTCAAGCCGCATACGCCGGGTCAGGAGAACCGCCTGCAACGCTGGAGCCAGCGGGCCAACGAATGGATGGTCGGCAAATATGCCACCAGCCTCGACTGGGTGCTGCGCCACAAGCGTCTGACGTTGCTCAGCCTATTCGTGACAATTGGCATTAACATTGCGCTGTATATTGTTGTTCCTAAAACATTTTTGCCTCAGCAGGATACGGGGCAGCTGATCGGTTTCGTACGTGGCGACGACGGTCTGTCGTTCAGTGTGATGCAGCCGAAGATGGAAATTTTCCGCCGCGCAGTGTTGAAGGACGAGGCGGTGGAAAGCGTCGCCGGCTTCATCGGCGGCAACAACGGCACCAACAACGCCTTCATGCTGGTGCGCCTCAAGCCAATCAAGGAACGCAGCCTTTCCGCGCAGAAAGTCATCGAGCGCCTGCGCAAGGAAATGCCCAAGGTTCCCGGGGCACAATTGATGCTCATGGCGGACCAGGACCTGCAGTTCGGTGGCGGCCGCGAGCAGACCACCTCGCAATATTCGTACATCCTGCAAAGCGGCGATCTGGGGGCGTTGCGCGAGTGGTATCCGAAAGTCGTCACCGCGCTCAAGGCCTTGCCGGAACTGACGGCGATCGACGCGCGCGAAGGCCGGGGCGCGCGGCAAGTGACCCTGATCGTCGACCGTGACCAGGCCAAGCGCCTGGGTGTCGACATGGACATGGTCACGGCGGTGCTGAACAACGCCTACAGCCAGCGGCAGATATCGACCATCTACGACAGCCTCAACCAGTATCAGGTGGTGATGGAGGTCAATCCGAAATACGCCCAGGACCCGATCACCCTCAAGCAGGTCCAGGTGATCACCGCCGATGGCGCGCGGATCCCGCTGTCGACCATCGCCCATTACGAAAACAGCCTGGAAAACGACCGGGTCAGCCACGAAGGCCAGTTCGCCTCGGAAAGCATTGCCTTCGACATGGCCGAAGGCGTGACCGTGGAGCAGGGTGGTGCCGCCATCGAGCGGGCGATTGCCAAGGTCGGCCTGCCGGAAGACGTGATCGCGAAAATGGCCGGCACAGCCGACGCTTTTGCGGCGACTCAAAAAAGTCAGCCGTGGATGATTCTGGGGGCGCTGGTGGCGGTGTATCTGGTGCTCGGCGTGTTGTACGAAAGCTACATTCACCCGCTGACGATTCTCTCGACCTTGCCGTCGGCCGGGGTCGGCGCGTTACTGTCGATCTATGCGCTTGGCGGAGAATTCAGCCTGATTTCGTTGCTGGGGCTGTTTCTGCTGATCGGCGTGGTGAAGAAAAACGCCATCCTGATGATCGACCTGGCGTTGCAGCTGGAGCGACATCAGGGCATGGCGCCGCTGGAATCGATTCGCAGTGCCTGCCTGCAGCGTTTGCGACCTATCCTGATGACCACGCTGGCGGCGATCCTCGGTGCCTTGCCGTTGCTGCTCAGTCGCGCCGAAGGGGCGGAAATGCGCCAGCCGCTGGGCCTGACCATCATCGGCGGACTGATCTTCAGCCAGGTGCTGACGCTTTACACCACCCCGGTGGTTTACCTCTATCTCGACAAACTGCGCCATCGCTTCAATAAATGGCGTGGGGTGCGTACCGATGCCGCTCTGGAAACTCCGCTATGACTGAACGTTCGCTTTTCAACCTGGCTGCACCGCTGATCACGGCTCGAGGCTCGTGTCTGTTGAGCCTGTCTCTGTGCGTGGCGATGCTCAGTGCCTGCGCCGTCGGCCCGGATTACCAGCGCCCGCAAACCGCCGAGCCTGTGCAGTACAAGGCCGCAGAAGGCTGGCGTCAGGCCAACCCGAGCGACGCCCTGGCACGCGGCGCATGGTGGGAGTTGTACGGTGACCGACAGCTCAATGGCCTGATCGACAAACTCAACAGCTCCAACCAGACCGTGGCCCAGTCCGAGGCCCAGTACCGTCAGGCCCAGGCCTTGGTGCGCAGTGCCCGTGGGGCGTTCTTTCCGACGGTCGACCTGACGGCCGGCAAGACCCGCTCCAGCCAAGGCACTGGCAGCAGCAGCTCCAGCCTCAGCAGCTCTTCCAGTGGTATCCGCGACACCTATACCGCCCAGGCCGGCGTCAGTTGGGAGGCCGACATCTGGGGCAAACTGCGGCGTGGCCTCGAAGCCGATACGGCCAATGCCCAGGCGAGCTTTGCCGACCTGGCGGCCATGCGCCTGAGCCAACAGTCGGAACTGGTGCAGAACTACCTGCAATTGCGGGTGATCGATGGCCAGAAGCGCTTGCTCCAGGACACGGTCGAGGCGTATCGGCGTTCGTTGAAGATGACCGAGAACCAGTACCGCGCAGGAGTCTCGGGCAAGGATGCTGTAGCCCAGGCCCAGACCCAGCTCAAAAGCACCGAAGCCGACATGATCGACCTGATCTGGCAACGTGCGCAGTTCGAGAACGCCATTGCCGTGCTGATCGGCCTGCCACCAGCCGAGTTCAGCCTGGCGGAAAGCACCGACATTCCGCAGTTGCCGCAAGTACCGCTGGCACTGCCGTCGCAGTTGCTGGAACGTCGCCCGGACATCGCTTCGGCCGAACGCTCGGTGATCGCCGCCAACGCCAACATCGGTGTGGCCAAGGCTGCCTATTACCCGGACCTGACCCTGAGTCTGAACGGTGGTTACAGCAGCAGTACCTCGAAAGACTTGTTCAGCCTGCCGAACCGCTTCTGGTCGGTCGGGCCGCAATTGGCCATGACCCTGTTCGACGGCGGCCAGCGCTCGGCGGAAGTCGACCGCAGTGAAGCGGCCTACGACGAAACGGTGGCCAAGTACCGCCAGACCGTGCTGGACGGATTCCGCGAAGTGGAAAACTTCCTGGTGCAGCTCAAGGTGCTCGAGGACGAAGCCGTCGTGCGCCAACAGGCACTGGACGCCGCCCGCGAATCGTTGCGCCTGACCCAGAACCAATACAAGGCCGGTTTGATCGCGTACATCGATGTGGTGGTGACCCAGGCGGCGGCGCTGAACAATGAACGCAGTAACCTTGACCTGTTGCAAAGCCGCCTGATCGCCAGCGTGCAGTTGATCGCCGCGCTGGGCGGTGGCTGGGACGGGCAGCTCGAGGTGAGCGAAAACCAGTAGCGCAATCTAACGCACGCTGCCATCCCAGTGGGAGCGAGCTTGCTCGCGATAGCGGTGGGTCAGGCAACATCTATGCTGAATGTGACGCAGCCATCGCGAGCAAGCTCGCTCCCACAGGTTTTGTGGCGCCAGCAGCTTGAAGCGAGTTAATGTAAAACCTTAAAACAGGCGTTTCATCGGCCTGATGGCCTTTTGCTCATTTTGTGAGTGCGTTCTCATTTGGAATCAGTACAATCCCCGCATTTGCCCCCCAGCGAGAATCAATACCATTAACAGGGGCATTCGCGAGAAGTCCCCATGCTCATCGGTAGCTATTCCCCCACCCTGGTTATCATTTCGCTCTGCGTAGCGATTCTCGCCTCATACACTGCACTCGACCTGACCGGACGCATTGCCACCGCCAAGGGCCGCGCCGTGCATTTGTGGACCGCGGGCGGGGCCATCGCCATGGGCGTCGGCATCTGGTCGATGCACTTTATCGGCATGCTTGCGTTCAAGCTGCCGATCGACCTGGGCTACGACGGCGCAATCACCCTGTTATCGCTGCTGATCGGCGTGCTCTCCAGCGGTTTTGCCCTGTGGCTGGTCAGCCAACCGCAACTGCCGGCCTGGCAACTGGCCTTTGGCGCGCTGGTCATGGGCGCCGGTATCAGCGCGATGCATTATACCGGCATGGCCGCCATGCGCATGCAACCGGGCATCGACTACGACCCGACGCTGTTCGGCGCTTCGCTGATGATCGCGGTCGGTGCATCGGGTGCGGCATTGTGGATCGCTTTCCATCTGCGCCAGCACACGCCTTATGTTCGTCTGATCCGTGGCGGTGCCGCGGTGATCATGGGCATCGCCATCGTCGGCATGCACTACACCGGCATGGCCGCCGCACGTTTTGCCGATGGCAGTTTTTGCGGTGCGGCGCTCGATGGCCTGAGCGGCAAGGGCCTGGACAACCTCGTTCTGATCACCACGCTGGCGGTGCTGAGCATCGCCTTGCTGACCTCTGTGCTCGATGCCCGCATGGAGGCCCGCACCGCGAGCCTGGCGCATTCGCTGACCGAGGCCAACCGTGAACTCACCCAACTGGCCCTGCATGACACCCTGACCGGGCTGCCGAACCGGACGCTGCTCGCCGATCGAATCGATCAGGCCATGTCGCGCGTCCGGGAAGAGGGGGGCTGCTTTGCCCTGATGTTCATCGACCTGGACGGCTTCAAACCGGTCAACGATGCCTTCGGCCACCACATGGGTGATCTGCTGTTGCGCGAAGTCGCCCAGCGTCTGCGCGAAGACCTGCGCAGCCAGGACACCCTCGCGCGGATCGGCGGCGATGAGTTCGTGTTGCTGGTGCAATTGAGCGAACAGAACGACGCCTTGAACCTCGCGGCCCGTCAGGTCGGGCTGATCGCGCGGGCGTTCCGGGTGACCGAACATGATTTGCACATTTCCGCCAGCGTCGGCATCGCGCTCTACCCGGGTAACGGCCAGTCCGCCCAGGAATTGCTGATGAACGCCGACGCGGCGATGTACCACGCCAAGGGCGCGGGTAAAAACGGCTACAGCTTTTTCGATGCCTCGATGAACAGCAACGCGCGCAAACAGCTGCAATTGCTCCAGGACCTGCGCAATGCCGTGGAGCATCAGGAATTCAGCCTGTATTACCAGCCCAAGTTCGACGCCGCCAATGGCCGGCCTGTGGGCGCCGAGGCCTTGTTACGCTGGGAACACCCGACGCAGGGAATGCTGCTGCCGGACAAATTCATCGAACTGGCGGAAAAGACCGGCCTGATCATTCCGATCGGCGAGTGGGTGCTCAACGAAGCATGCCGTCAGATGCGCGAGTGGTACGTGCTGGGCTACACCGATTGGCGCATCGCGGTGAACCTGTCGGCCATTCAGTTTTGCCATGCCGGACTGGTCCAGAGCGTCGCCAAGGCCTTGGCCACTCACCATCTTCCGGCCAACAGCCTGACCCTGGAAATCACCGAAACCACGGCCATGAGCGACGCCGATGCGAGCATGACGGTGCTTCAGGAACTCTCGGAAATGGGCGTCGACCTGTCCATCGACGATTTTGGCACCGGCTATTCGAGCCTGATGTACCTCAAGCGCCTGCCGGCCAACGAACTGAAGATCGATCGCGGTTTTGTCCGCGACCTGGAGCGCGACAGCGATGACGCCGCCATCGTTTCGGCCATCGTTGCCCTCGGCCAGGCGTTGGGGTTGCGCATCGTTGCCGAAGGCGTGGAGACGGACTCGCAGCAAGACTTCCTGACTCAACTCGGTTGCGACTCGTTGCAGGGTTACTTGCTGGGGCATCCGCTGCCGGCCGCAGGCTTCATGGTGGAGATCCATCGCGGTGAGCAATTGCTCGAGGAGTTGAAAGCCGGTGCCGGGCGCGAAATGTCGATGACATGACAGTTGATGTGAGTCCATGCAAAAACCGCCAATGACGGTTATTCTTGCCCCCGACCGCTTAAGCTTTGATTGGGGGAAAGCTCGCATGGACAAAGTCATCGTCATCACCGGCGGCAGCCGTGGCATTGGGGCCGCCACCGCGTTGTTGGCCGCCGCACAGGGCTATCGGATCTGCATCAACTTCCAGGCCGACGAACAGGCGGCGCTCGGCGTGCTGGAGCAAGTCCGCGCCCTCGGTGCGCAGGCCATTGCGGTACGCGCCGACGTCAGCATCGAAGACGAAGTCATCGCGCTGTTCCATCGGGTAGACAGTGAACTGGGCCGGGTCACTGCGCTGGTGAACAACGCCGGCACAGTCGGGCAAAAGTCCCGGGTCGACGAGATGTCCGAGTTCCGCATCCTCAAAATCATGAAAACCAACGTCCTGGCGCCGATCCTCTGCGCCAAGCACGCGATCCTGCGCATGTCGCCCAAACACGGCGGGCAGGGCGGCAGCATCGTCAACGTGTCGTCGGTGGCCTCCCGCTTGGGCTCGCCCAACGAATACGTCGACTACGCGGCCTCCAAAGGCGCGCTGGACTCGTTCACCATCGGCCTGTCCAAGGAAGTGGCGGGCGAGGGGATTCGGGTCAATGCGGTGCGCCCGGGCTACATCTACACCGATTTCCACGCCTTGAGCGGTGACCCGGACCGGGTCAGCAAACTGGAGTCGGCGATCCCGATGGCCCGTGGCGGGCGGCCGGATGAAGTGGCGGAGGCGATTGTCTGGTTGCTGTCGGACAAGGCTTCTTATGCGACGGGGACGTTTGTTGATCTTGGTGGTGGTCGCTAGGAAGAATACGTGGGTTGTCTACTGTCATTCCTGACAGTAGACGTTCGTTCCGGGAAGCGCCTAAATTCGCGGTAGTCTTTAAAGGGCCGCCTCGACTTGAACGCGCACACGCCATCGATCAGTGTTGTTGACCCACGCGGTTTAGCCGTTCGTGCGGTGGCGTATTTTCGGCAGGCGGTGGCTGAACCGGTTACGGCGCGAGTCACGCATCAGGTTTTCGATCCGCTTGGCCGCCTGGTTCAACAGCGCGATCCGCGATTGTTTGCCTTGCGTCAGAACGATGTCCAGGTGCCGGCGAACCTGACCACGATCCATAACCTGACGGGGCAGGCGCTGTGCAGCGACAGCGTCGATGCCGGTTGGCAACTCGGGTTGCCGGGTGCGGCGGGGCAGGCGCTTGAGGCATGGGACCAACGTGGCTGGCATCGTCGCAGCGAGCATGATCCATTGCTGCGGCCTGTTGCGGTGCATGAGCAGGTTTTGGATGAACCCGAGCGCTGCGTCGAGCGCATGACGTTCGGGGGCGTTTCGGACGATCACGCCCGGCATAACCTCTGTGGCCAACCCATCCACCAGGACGACCCGGCGGGTACTCGCTTGCTCAGTGACTACGGACTGTCGGCCGCGATCCTGGGCGATGTCCGGCATTTTCTGAGTGATCTCGATCCGGTCGACTGGCCCGTCGTTGAAGCTGCCCGTGACCAATTGCTGGAACCGGGTAATGGCGCCCAGACGTGGTGGACCTATGCGCCGTCGGGCGAACTGATCACGCAAACCGACACCAAAGGTCATCGCCAGCACTTTGCGCAAGATCGCGCCGGTCAGTTGCGCTCGGTGGGGCTGCAACGGTCCGGGCAGAGCCGCGTCGATACCCTGGTCAGTGCCATCCACTACAGCGCTTCAGGCCAGGTTGAACATGAGCTCGCCGGCAATGGCATGCGCACGACCTGCGCGTATGACCCAGCCAATGAACATTTGATTCTGCTCGCCACACAAGGCCCGGATCAGAGCTTTTTGCAGAAGTTGAGCTACGGTTACGACCCGGCCGGCAACATCACCGAAATCGCCGACGCCGCGTTGCCCATCCAGCATTTTGCCAATCAGCGCATCGAACCCGTGCGGCGCTTTACCTACGACACGCTGTACCAATTGAACAGCGCGACCGGTTGGGAAAGTGCCAAACCCTCATTGGGTCCCGCCTTGCCGGAGTGGCAGGCCTTCGGCCCGCCGGATGGCAGCCGCTGGTGCAACTACAGCGAAACCTACCAGTACGACGAAGCGGGCAATCTGTTGCAGCGCATTCATCAGGGCGCGGTGGGCGATACCTTGAGCATGCGCGTCGCCGCGCTGAGCAATCGCAGCGTCAGGGTCCACTCAACTCAATCCGACGTTGACGAGTCGTTCGACGCTCGTGGCAACCTCTTGGAACTGCAACCCGGGCAAGGTTTGCAGTGGAATGGGCGCAATCAGCTGGCCCAAGTCACACAGGTCGCTCGGGTCGATGGCGCTGACGACCTGGAACGCTATGTGTACGACAGCGAAGGCACGCGCCTGCGCAAAATCCGCAGGAGCGCAGCAAAGTCCATCGTCCACACCGCCGAGGTGCGTTATCTGCCGGGCCTCGAACTGCACAGCAACAGCGCCACCGGGGAACAGCTGCAAGTAGTCAGCATTCAGGCCGGCCGCTGCACCGTGCGTCTGTTGCATTGGGACAGCCCGCCACCGGCTGAACTGGACAATGACCAATTGCGGTTTTGCTTCGACGATCACCTGGGCTCGAGTGCCTTTGAAGTGGATGCCCAAGCGCAGGTGATCAGCCAGGAAGTGTATTACCCCTTCGGTGGCACGGCGTGGCTGGCCGGGCGGCATGAGGTGGAAACCGGGTACAAGACCATTCGTTATTCCGGCAAGGAGCGCGATGCCACGGGGCTTTATTATTACGGGGCGCGGTATTACGCGCCATGGTTGCAGCGCTGGTTGAGTCCGGATCCGGCGGGGGATGTGGATGGGTTGAATTTTTATCGGTTTGTAAGAAATGGTCCGGTAATTTTTGTAGATAAAAAAGGCTATTTACCGGGCTTTTTTGATTTTTTTATTGAATCGAAACAAGACCGTGGCAGAGTGGAGCAGCGAGGGTTGGATAACATAAAAATGCATTTGCCTGAAATTGCAGAAATTCTTGAGGCGTCATTTTTAGAGCTTAAAAAGATGTTGACCTACGCAATGGTCGAACTTGATAGCGGGCATATTGATATAAAAGTCGTTGAGAATTTTTTTGGCGTTGGGCAGGCTACCCCAGAAAATATCGAATATTTTCGTAATGGGTATCGCCAAATGTTGTTGGATATTGGGGATGTCAAAAACAATCAAGAAAGACTAGTTGCGATGTCAGACACAGAATTAAGTGCGTTTGTCATATTATCCGATATCAAAAGAAAAATTTATTTTGATATCGAGGCTCTTGAAGAGAAAACGACGGAGGAAAATGCATTTGTACTGGGGCATGAGCTGACTCACCTAAGCCCGGTTTTTGAATCACGTGATTATTGGTATTTTACAGGAGCGAGCCTTGATTTTATGGAGTCAACTTCTAGTAGTATAATGCATGATCAATTTGTACCCGTGAGCCGTTTTTATGCAGATAATGATGCGTTGGTGTCAAAGACAGGCACCAAGAGTAAGGCGGATGCGGTAGATAAATTTAACAAAAGTACAATATTAAGGCGCCAACTGGCTCTCCATAATGCGGATACCCTAATGGCTTTCGCGCTTGCGCTAAGCAGAGATGCGCAGTTACGAGTTTAATAATTGAAAACTCGAGCTGTCCGAGCAGACACGTATTTTGCTAATAGTTAAACGACCGCACAATCCGCCCCAACGTCTCCATCGCCTTCTCCGCAGCCTCATCCCACGGACTCCCATAATTCAATCGAATACAATTCCTGAACCGCTGCGCCGGCGAAAAGATCGGCCCCGGCGCGATGCTGATCCCCTGTGCCAACGCCATCTGAAACAACTTCAACGAATCCATCTGCGACGGTAATTCCAGCCACAGAAAATACCCACCTGCCGGCTGGCTGACGCGAGTCTCGGCGGGGAAATAGCGTGCAATGGCGGCGAGCATGGCGCTTTGCTGATCTTCCAGTGCATGGCGCAATTTGCGCAGGTGCCGATCATAACCCCCGTGTTGCAGGTAATCGGCGATGGCCGCCTGGGCCGGCATCGATGCACACAGCGAGGTCATGAGTTTCAGCCGTTCGATTTTCTGTGCATAACGCCCGGCGGCGACCCAGCCGATGCGGTAGCCGGGGGCCAGGCTTTTGGCGAACGAGCCGCAGTGCATCACCAACCCTTCGGTATCAAAAGCCTTGGCCGGTTTCGGTGCCTGCTGGCCGTAATACAGTTCGGCGTAGACATCGTCTTCGATCAGCGGCACCTGGTGGCGGCGCAGCAGTTCCACCAGCTGCTGTTTCCTGGCCTCGGGCACGGTCGCGCCCATGGGGTTCTGGAAGCTGGTCATGCACCAGCAGGCCTTGATCGGATGGCGCTCCAGAGTTTGCTCGAGCACACCGAGGTCGATGCCGTCTCGTGGGTGCACGGGGATTTCCACGGCTTTGAGTTTCAGGCGTTCGAGCACTTGCAGGCAGGCGTAGAACGCCGGGGCTTCGATGGCCACCAGGTCGCCTGGCTCCGTCACTGCTTGCAGGCACAGGTTGAGGGCTTCCAGCGCGCCGTTGGTAATCAGCAGTTCTTCCATGGGCAGCATCAGCCCGCCGACCATGTAGCGCAGGGCGATTTGCCGGCGCAGTTGCGGGTTGCCCGGCGACATGTCGGTGACGACCATGCGCGGGTCCATTTCGCGGCTGGCGCTGGCCAGGGAACGGGACAAGCGTTGCAACGGGAACAGCGTCGGGCTGGGGAACGCCGAGCCGAAGGGCACGGTGTTCGGGTCCTTGATCGAGTCGAGTACCGAGAACACCAGTTCACTGACGTCGACCTCGGTGGACTCGTTGACCTGCCTACTGATCACCGGCTCGGAAAACGGCCGTGGTGCATGGGCGTTGACGAAGTAGCCGGAGCGCGGACGGGCGCGGATCAGTCCGCGACGCTCCAGCAGGTAGTAGGCCTGGAACACCGTCGACGGGCTGACGCCGTAGGTCTGGCTGGCGTAGCGAACCGAAGGTACGCGCTGGCCCGGGCCGAGGACGCCGGAGCGGATCAGTTCTGCGATGTCGTCGGCGAATTTTTCGTAGCGTTTCATCGGTGTCCCGTCATGGAAATCATTCAATCAGCTTTTGTGGCACAGTGGATTGCATTGCCAAGCCAAGTCCGCATCCCGCAAAGGTCAGCATCTTAAAGGCTCAGCGATTCATCGGCGCAACAAACCGGCTCTTCGCCACGCTGAAGACGCCAGGCTCATCGCTGTCGATCACCTTGAAACCAATGCTCTGCGAACTGCTGGCGGGACGCTCCGTGAGCATCGCCACCGACACCGGCACATCGACAATTTCCCCCGGCGCCAGGCTCAACTCGGTCTTGCCTTGCAGCTCGAAATCATCGGCATCGACCAGGCTCAATCGATAGTCCTGACGCTGCTGGGTCTTGTTGATCACTTTCAGACTGTAGATGTTTTCGATCTGCCCCTGGCTGTTCTCGCGGAACAGGCCACGGTCCTTGCTGACGTCGAGCGAGACCATGGGGCGCTCCACCAGCGCCACCACCAGGGCGGCGATCATCACCAATAGCACGGCGGTGTAGCCGATCAGGCGCGGACGCAGCAGGTGTGTCTTGCCCCCCTGCAACTGATGCTCGGAGGTATAGCTGATCAACCCCGGGGCGTAGCCCATTTTGTCCATGATCGAATCGCAGGCGTCGATGCACGCGGCGCAACCGATGCACTCCATCTGCAAGCCATCGCGGATATCGATGCCGGTCGGGCAGACCTGGACGCAGAGCTGGCAATCGATGCAATCGCCCAGACCGACCTCGGCGGGCTTGACCTCGCGCTTGCGCGGGCCACGGTTTTCGCCCCGGGCCACGTCGTAGGAAATGGTCAGGGTGTCCTTGTCGAACATCACGCTCTGGAACCGCGCGTAGGGGCACATGTGCATGCACACCGCTTCTCGCAGCCAGCCGGCGTTGATGTAGGTGGCGCCGGTAAAAAACAGCACCCAGAACAGACTGACGCCGCTCATTTGCAAGCTCAGCAGTTCTTCGGCCAGCGGCCGGATCGGGGTGAAGTAGCCGACGAAGGTCAGGCCGGTCAACAGGCTGATGGCCAGCCACAAGGTGTGCTTGGCCGCGCGACGCATCAGTTTGTTCAGGCCCCACGGCGCGGCTTGCAGCTTGATCCGTTGGTTACGCTCGCCCTCGGTGATCTTCTCGCACCACATGAAGATCCAGGTCCACGAACTTTGCGGACAGGTGTAACCGCACCAGACCCGCCCTGCGAACACGGTGATCGCAAACAGGCCGAACGCGGCGATGATCAACAGCGCCGAGAGCAGAATGAAATCCTGCGGCCAGAACGTCGCGCCAAAGATATGGAATTTGCTTTCGGAAAGATCCCAGAGCACCGCCTGGCGGCCGCCCCAGTTCAGCCACACGGTGCCGAAGAACAGCAAAAACAGAAAACCCGCGCCGCTGATGCGCAGGGTGCGGAACAGCCCGGTGAAGCTGCGGGTGTGGATCAGGTTGTCGCTGGTTTTGGCCTTTGTCTTTGGGCGCAAAGGCTCGAAGGTTTCTACGGTTCGGACGGGGATTCTCTCGCTCATGGTCTATCGCTCATCAGCCTCCATCAGGCATGAGCACTATGAGCGGCGATCTGTTTGCATAACAGACTCAGGTATTGCATTAAAAAGCGGATCAGATGGGGCTGCCCGCAGCCTCTGCGACAAGTTGAAACACCCGCTGTAACAGGGTGCAAACACCGGTTCCAAACAGCGGCAGCGGATGCTGATCCAGGTCAGTCAAATCACCGAATCACTGTCGCTGGCTTTCAAGTGCCTGCGTCCATCCACCGCGCCCGCGACGGTCAAGGCATCGGCCTCGGCTTCGGTGATATAGATGCGGTGGTCTTCAATGTCCACCGCCGACATGGCTTTGGCACCGTCGGTGACGACGGTCACGTCGGGACACAGACGAATGTATTCGCCATTGTCAGTGGTGAAAAAGCAGGTCTGATTCTCGATGCGCACGGTCATGGCGGAATCCTTTTTTCAGTGGAGACTAGAGTTTCAGGCCACAACCGCCGGTCATCGTTCTGTGCAACCGATTAATGGTCGGCGCGGTCCACCTTCCATGGCCCCTTACAAGGAGGCCCCTTACAAGGACAACCTCATGAACGCCTGGTGGCACGAAGTCTGGGTGACCCTGCAAGCCGAGTTCGCCGACATCACCGATGCCTCGCAACTGACGCGAATGACCGTGCGACTGTTGATGGCCGCCCTGCTGGGCGGGATTCTCGGGTTCGAACGTGAGCACCAGGGCAAGGCCGCCGGCGTGCGCACGCATATGCTCGTGGCGATGGGGGCGGCGCTGTTCGTGCTGGTGCCGCAGATGTCCGGCTCGCAAGCCGATGCCATGAGCCGGGTGGTGCAGGGCGTGATCGCCGGGATCGGCTTCCTCGGCGCCGGCACCATCCTGAAAAACCAGGAGGGCGACGAAGGCCACGTCAAGGGCCTGACCACCGCCGCCGGCCTGTGGATGACCGCCGCCATCGGCGTCGCGGCCGGACTGGGCCGGGAGGCGACGGCGGTGCTCAGCACTTTGTTGGCGCTGGGGGTGTTCAGTGTGATGCCCAGTATCGTGAGGTTGATTGACAAGGATCGCGGGCCCTAAGAGGTATTCACCCGGTCTGCGTTGCTCGCTTCACAATCTGAATCCTGCTCGTCGCTCTTTGATTCCGAGAGTTCGTGCTGGCTGTAGTCCATCTCACCGTGCAGCAGATGATTTTCCAGATCCCTGATGATTGAACTTCTGGGTGAAGACTCAGAGGGGCTGCGTTTAGATTCGAAGCAAAGAAATTCGTAGTTGAATATTTTCAAGGGAAGGCCAGCCGTCGGTTGGTCGTTCACAGGTGGGCGCGGGGTGCCGTGCGCTGGTTCTGTTTGTGAATTCGCTGACGCTGGAAAAAAACGTGTTCATGGCTGACCACACTCGAGGCTGAAGGAGTGATGGCTATATAAGGGGAGGGGAACAAGTTTCGTAAAGTGGTGGACGGGCAGAATTGGCGCTTTAGGATCGGTACTACGCGATCTTGGGAAGTGTCATGCATTTTTGATGATCGCCCCTGGTGTCGAGCCAGGAACGATCAACTGTCTTCATTGCGGGTTCACAATCACCGGCGGCATCGTCGCTGGCGGTTCTTCCCTGGGCGGCGGCGTGGTGCCGGGCGGGTCCTGTTCGGGCACCGGTTGTGGCTCCGTCGGCGGGATCACCGGGTTATCGATATTCGGATCGGGGGTTTCAGCCGGGAATGGATTGTTCATTGGTCAAGCCTCCGGTGGCACATGGCGTGAGTCGTGCTTAAGTAGGTGGACTGCGGCGCGAAGGATTTGATTCCGTAAATTGCCGATGAACTTTTCCCGGCAGCCATCGCTCGGAACCTAAGTGACTCCATCCCGGGGCGGATGCCCCGACGGGATGGCGACCAGACACAAGCGCGTCCATGGGGCGTAAGGAGAGAGGCTCGATGACGGCTGAAAAACCGACTGAGTTGAGCTACAACCCGCACATGCCGCTGGCGCAGGCGTTGTTGCTGCCGCGTATCGTCATTGAGAACATCATGCCGACCCTGGAAGGCGGGCAGTTCGCGGTCAAGGCCGTGGTGGGGCAGGATGTGGCGGTGACGGCCAAGGTGTTTGCCGACGGGCATGACAAGCTGGCGGTGCGCGTGCGCTGGCGGGCTGAAGACGAGGACGTCTGGCAAAGCGCTGTCATGCTTGATGTGGGTAACAACGGTTGGCAAGGACGGTTCCGTGTCGACAGCCAGGGCCGTTATCTGTTCTGCATCGAAGCCTGGATCGATCAATTCGCCAGTTTTCGCTACGAACTGGAAAAGAAACATGCCGCAGCGGTGCCCGTCAGCCTCGAATTGCAGGAAGGGCGGATTCAGGTGCAACAAGCCGCCGAGCGCAGTGAAGGGCAACTCAGCGAGCAACTGGCGGCTTTGCACCATGAACTGTCAGGATTGCTCGAAACCGAGCAAGTCGCACTGTTTTTGCACCCGCGTAGCGCCGACCTCATGGCCCGCATCGATCATCGGGCGTACCTGAGCCTGAGCCCGGAGTACCCGGTGGATGTCGAGCGCGAGCTGGCGCAGTTCGCCAGTTGGTATGAATTGTTCCCGCGTTCGATCACCGACAGTCCGACGCGTCATGGCACCTTCAACGACGTGCATTCGCGGTTGGCGATGATCCAGGACATGGGCTTCGATGTGCTGTATTTCCCGCCGATCCACCCGATCGGGCGCAGCTACCGCAAAGGCCCGAACAACTCCCTGACGGCGGGCCCCGACGATCCGGGCAGCCCCTATGCGATCGGTAGCGAGGAGGGCGGGCATGAGGCGATTCACTCGCAGTTGGGTAGCCGCGACGACTTCCGCCGGCTGGTGACGGCTGCTGCCGCTCACGGCCTGGAAATCGCCCTCGACTTCGCCATCCAGTGTTCCCAGGACCACCCGTGGCTCAAGCAACATCCCGGCTGGTTCAACTGGCGGCCCGACGGCACGATCAAGTACGCGGAGAACCCGCCGAAAAAATACCAGGACATCGTCAACGTCGACTTCTATGCCCCCGAGGCGATTCCGAGCCTGTGGGTGGAACTGCGTGACATTGTGGTGGGCTGGGTCGAAGAGGGCGTGAAGATCTTTCGCGTCGATAACCCGCACACCAAGCCGTTGCCGTTCTGGCAATGGCTGATCGCCGATGTGCGGGCGTTGTACCCCGAGGTGATCTTCCTCGCCGAAGCCTTTACCACCCCGGCCATGATGGCGCGCCTGGGCAAGGTCGGTTATTCCCAGAGCTACACCTATTTCACCTGGCGCAACACCAAGGCCGAACTGGCGACCTACTTCAGCGAACTCAACGAATCGCCGTGGCGCGAATGCTACCGGCCGAACTTTTTCGTCAACACACCGGACATCAACCCGGCGTTCCTGCATGAATCCGGGCGTCCCGGGTTCCTCATCCGCGCCGTGCTGGCGACCATGGGCTCGGGCCTGTGGGGCATGTACTCGGGTTTCGAGTTGTGCGAGTCGGCGCCGGTGCCGGGCAAGGAGGAGTACCTCGATTCCGAGAAGTACGAGATCCGCCCGCGGGACTTCAATGCGCCGGGCAACATCATCGCCGAGATCGCCCAGCTCAACCGCATCCGCCGACAGAACCCGGCGTTGCACAGCCATCTGGGCCTGAAGGTCTACAACGCCTGGAACGACAACATCCTGTACTTCGGTAAACGCAGCTTTGACGGCAGCAACTTTATTCTGGTGGCGGTCAGTCTCGATCCGCACAACGTGCAGGAAGCGAACTTCGAGTTGCCGTTATGGGAAATGGGCTTGCCGGACCATGCCAGCACCCAGGGCGAAGACTTGATGAATGGCCATCGCTGGACCTGGCATGGCAAGCAGCAATTCATGCGGATCGACCCGGCGTATCAGCCGTTCGGGATCTGGCGCATCAGCGCCCCATAAATACATCACAGACACCCGTGGCGAGAGGGCAACGTAGACCTGTAGGAGCCGGCTTGCTGGCGATGGCTGCGCATCAATTTACATGGATGGCGCCTGTCACACCGCTATCGCCAGCAAGCCGGCTCCTACAGGCGGTAGGCGTC
Source organism: Pseudomonas sp. PB101 (assembly GCF_009764265.1). GTDB lineage: Bacteria > Pseudomonadota > Gammaproteobacteria > Pseudomonadales > Pseudomonadaceae > Aquipseudomonas. The sequence goes on along the minus strand of NZ_RWIR01000020.1, from coordinate 38,962 downwards.
CCATCTAAAGTTTCCTGGCTCTGTGGTGGTTTTTTTGAATTGAACAGGAGTTTCCAATGGCGAAGAAACCCAAGGCAGCCACGTTCATCAAGGACCCGCTCTGGTACAAGGATGCGGTGATCTATCAAGTCCACGTCAAATCCTATTTCGATTCCAACAACGACGGGATCGGCGACTTTCCCGGCCTCATCGCCAAGCTCGACTACATTGCCGACCTTGGCGTCAACACCATCTGGTTGTTGCCGTTCTATCCATCGCCACGACGCGACGACGGCTATGACATCGCCGAGTACCGCGGCGTACACAGCGACTACGGCACCATGGCCGACGCCCGGCGTTTCATCGCCGAGGCGCACAAACGCGGCTTGCGGGTGATCACCGAGCTGGTCATCAACCACACCTCCGACCAGCACCCGTGGTTCCAGCGCGCCCGCAAGGCGAAAAAAGGTTCGGCAGCGAGGGACTTCTACGTATGGTCCGATGACGATCAGAAATACGACGGCACGCGCATCATTTTCCTCGACACCGAAAAGTCCAACTGGACCTGGGACCCGGTAGCCGGCCAATACTTCTGGCACCGCTTCTACTCCCACCAGCCGGACCTGAACTTCGATAATCCGCAAGTGATGAAAGCGGTGTTGTCGGTGATGCGCTACTGGCTCGACATGGGCATCGATGGCTTGCGCCTGGACGCCATTCCCTACCTGATCGAACGCGACGGCACCAACAACGAGAACCTGCCGGAAACCCACGACGTCCTGAAAAAGATCCGCGCGGAAATCGACGCCAATTACCCCGACCGCATGCTGCTGGCCGAAGCCAATCAATGGCCGGAGGACACCCAGCTGTACTTCGGCGACACCGATAAAAAGGGCCTCAATGGCGACGAATGCCACATGGCCTTCCACTTCCCGTTGATGCCGCGCATGTACATGGCGCTGGCCCAGGAAGATCGCTTCCCGATCACCGACATTTTGCGCCAGACCCCGGATATACCCGCCAACTGCCAATGGGCAATCTTCCTGCGCAACCACGATGAGCTGACCCTGGAGATGGTCACCGACAAGGAACGCGACTACCTGTGGAATTACTACGCCGCCGACCGCCGTGCGCGGATCAACCTGGGCATTCGCCGTCGCCTGGCGCCCTTGGTGGAGCGCGACCGCCGTCGCGTTGAACTGCTCAACAGCCTGCTGTTGTCGATGCCCGGCACGCCGACCCTGTATTACGGCGATGAAATCGGCATGGGCGACAACATCTACCTCGGCGACCGCGACGGGGTGCGTACTCCGATGCAGTGGTCCATCGACCGCAATGGCGGCTTCTCCCGCGCCGACCCGGCGAGCCTGGTTTTGCCACCGATCATGGACCCGCAATATGGCTACCTGTCGGTTAACGTCGAAACCCAGGCCGGCGATCCGCATTCGCTGCTGAACTGGACCCGGCGCATGCTTTCCGTGCGCAAGCACTCCAAGGCGTTCGGCCGCGGTACGTTGAAAATGCTGTCGCCGAGCAACCGGCGGATTCTGGCCTACACCCGCGAATACACCGGGGTGGACGGCAAACACGAAATCATTCTGTGCGTGGCCAACGTGTCGCGCAGCGCCCAGGCTGCCGAGCTGGATCTGTCGGCGTACGTCGGCATGGTGCCGGTGGAAATGCTCGGGGGTAATGCGTTTCCGCCCATTGGCCAGTTGAACTTCCTCCTGACGCTGGCACCCTACGGCTTCTACTGGTTCGGCCTCGCGGCGGAAAACCAGATGCCGAGCTGGCACGTGGAGCCCGCGCAAAGCCTGCCGGACTTCACCACGCTGGTGCTGAAAAAGCGCATGGAGGAATTGCTCGAAGCACCGTCACGCACCACGCTGGAGCAAAGCATCCTGCCCAACTGGCTGCAGAACCGCCGCTGGTTCGCGGGCAAGGACGCCGCCATCGAACAGGTCGATCTGGCCTATGGCGTGCGGTTCGGCGATGCGCAGCATCCGGTGCTGTTCAGTGAGATCAAGGTCACCAGCGGTGGCCAGAGCAGTCGCTACCAGTTGCCGTTCGGCTTTATCCCGGAGGACCAGGTCGGTACGCCGTTGCCGCAGCAATTGGCCCTGTCGCGGGTTCGGCGTGGCCGCCAGGTCGGCCTGATCACCGATGCCTTCAGCCTGGACACCTTTGTGCATGCCGTATTGCAGGGCATCCAGGCCGGTACCGTGTTGGCCTCCAGCGATGGCGACATTCGCTTCGAGTCCACCGCCGAGCTGGAAAAACTCGGCCTCAATGCCGAGTCGCCGGTGCGTTACCTGTCGGCCGAGCAGTCCAACAGCTCGGTGGTGATCGGCAACAGCCTGGTGCTCAAGCTGATCCGCAAGGTTGCCTCAGGTGTGCACCCGGAACTTGAAATGAGCGCGTACCTGACCGAAGCCGGGTTCAGCAATATTTCGCCCTTGCTCGGTGCCGTGGTGCGCCGGGATGCGCAGGGCGAGGACAACCTGCTGATGATCGCCCAAGGCTATCTGAACAATCAGGGCGACGCCTGGGAGTGGACGCAGAACAACCTCGAACGGGCGCTGCGCGATGAACTGGCCGACGCCATGTCCGAGCAGGAACAACACTACAACGCGCTCGGCGAACTGAAAGATTTTGCCGCTATGCTGGGCCGGCGCCTGGGGGAAATGCATCAGGTGCTGGCGGCGCCGAGCGCCAACCCGGACTTCCTGCCGCAAGTCACCACACAGAAAGAAGCGCAGGCCTCGGCCAGGGATGTGGCGGCACAAATCGAGCATGCGCTGAACTTGCTCAAGCAGCATAAAAATCAACTGAACCCGGCGGACCAGACCCTGGTCGGCCGGTTACTGGACAACAAAAAAGTCATTCTCGGTCATGTGCAAGCGTTGGGTAAAAAGACTGCAGGCGGCCTGCGCATTCGTGTGCACGGCGACCTGCACCTAGGGCAGGTGCTGGTGATCAAGGGCGATGCCTACCTGATCGACTTCGAAGGCGAACCGGCGCGGCCATTGCATGAACGACGTGGCAAGCACAGCCCGTACAAGGATGTCAGCGGTGTGCTGCGTTCCTTCGACTATGCGGCGGCGATGGCGATCAACGTGCAGAACGTCGACAACACTGCAGCGGCCGATGCTGCGCGCTTGCGGGTGACCGAGCGCTACTTGAGCGAGGCGCGACAAGCATTTGTCGACGCTTATCGGCTGGCGGCAGCTAGTCTTGCCCATGCATGGCAAGATCCCGAAGGCGAGGACGCTGCACTTGCGTTGTTCGGTCTGGAGAAGGCGGCGTATGAAGTGGCCTATGAGGCGGAAAACCGCCCCACCTGGTTGCCCGTGCCGTTGCACGGCTTATATGGATTATTGAGTGGGCTTAAACCCTTTTCCGGTCTTGGTGGAGAGTAGTCATGAGTGTCTCGAACAAGGAACAGGGTCATCACAAAGAAGCGCTGCTGCCCGGCGCGCGGGATATCGATGCATTGGTGCGCGCCGAGCACATCGATCCCTTCGCCATACTTGGCCCTCACGGCGATGGTGCCGGTGGGCAGTTCATTCGCGCTTATCTGCCGGGCGCCCTGAGCGTAGAAATCCTGGCCAGGGACTCGGGCGAAATGCTTGGGAGTCTTCAAGCCACAGAGACACCGGGGTTGTTCGTCGGGCATTTCCAGCGTGCGCAAGCGTATCTGCTGCGCACCCGGTGGGCCGGCGGCGAACAGACTGCCGAAGACCCTTACAGCTTCGGCCCCTTGCTAGGTGACATGGACTTGTACCTGTTTGCCGAAGGTAATCACCGCGATCTCAGTGCATGCCTCGGTGCGCAACTCCAGACCGTGGACGGCGTCGACGGCGTGCGTTTCGCCGTGTGGGCGCCGAACGCCCGGCGGGTGTCGGTGGTCGGGGATTTCAACGTCTGGGACGGGCGCCGGCATCCGATGCGCCTGCGTCATCCCACCGGTGTCTGGGAGTTGTTCATCCCGCGCCTGCAAGCGGGGGACGCCTACAAGTACGAGATTCTCGGCGCCCACGGCATTTTGCCGCTGAAGGCCGACCCGATGGCGCTGGCCACCAGCCTGCCGCCGGATACGGCCTCGAAAGTCGCCTCACCCCTGAAAGTCGACTGGCAGGATCAGGACTGGATGATGGCCCGGGGCGAGCGCCAGCGGGTCACGGCGCCGTTGTCGATCTACGAATTGCACGCCGGCTCGTGGCAATGCGAGCTGGACGATCTGGGTGAAGTGGCCCGCCAGTACACCTGGCCGGAACTGACCGAGCGACTGATTCCCTATGTCAAAGACCTGGGCTTCACCCACATCGAACTGATGCCGATCATGGAGCACCCGTTCGGCGGCTCCTGGGGCTATCAGTTGTTGTCGCAATTCGCGCCGAGTGCACGGTATGGCTCGCCGGACGAGTTTGCCGCGTTCGTCAACGCCTGCCACCAGGCCGAACTCGGGGTGATCCTCGATTGGGTGCCGGCGCATTTCCCCACCGACACCCACGGCCTGGCGCAGTTCGACGGCACGGCCCTGTACGAGTACGGCAACCCGCAGGAAGGCTTCCACCAGGACTGGGACACGCTGATCTACAACCTGGGGCGCACCGAAGTGCACGGCTACATGCTGGCGTCGGCGTTGCATTGGCTCAAGCATTTCCACGTCGACGGCCTGCGCGTCGATGCGGTGGCCTCGATGCTGTATCGCGACTATTCGCGCAAGGCCGGCGAATGGATACCGAATCGCCACGGCGGGCGCGAGAACCTGGAAGCCATCGACTTCCTGCGCCACCTCAACGACGTGGTCGCGCTGGAAGCGCCCGGTGCGCTGGTGATCGCCGAAGAATCCACCGCCTGGCCGGGCGTCAGCCAGGGCACGCAACAGGGCGGCCTGGGCTTTGCCTACAAATGGAACATGGGCTGGATGCACGATTCGCTGCACTACATCCAGCAGGACCCGGTGTACCGCGCCCATCACCACAACGAACTGAGTTTCGGCCTGGTGTACGCCTGGTCCGAGCGCTTCATCCTGCCGATCTCCCACGACGAAGTGGTACACGGCAAACACTCGCTGATCGACAAAATGCCTGGCGACCGCTGGCAGAAGTTCGCCAACCTGCGGGCCTACCTGAGTTTCATGTGGGCGCATCCGGGCAAGAAGCTGCTGTTCATGGGCTGCGAATTCGGCCAGTGGCGCGAGTGGAACCACGATCAGCAACTGGACTGGTACCTGCTGCAGTACTCCGAGCACAAGGGCGTGCAGAAACTGGTCGGCGACCTCAATCGCCTGTACCGCGAAGAGCCTGCACTGCATGACCAGGACGATGTGCCGCAAGGCTTCCAATGGTTGATCGGCGACGACGCGATCAACAGCGTTTATGCCTGGCTGCGCTGGAGCAAGGACGGCAAACCGGTGCTGGTGGTGGCCAACTTCACGCCGGTGCCGCGCGAGGCTTATCGGGTCGGGGTGCCGTTTGCCGGGCAGTGGAGCGAGGTGCTCAACAGTGATTCGTCGATTTATGCCGGTTCCAATTACGGCAATAGCGGCGGGGCGCTGGCCGAGGAAACGCCGAGCCATGGGCAGGCGTTGTCGTTGGTGTTGAATTTGCCGCCGTTGGCTGTGTTGATGTTAAGGCCGGAGTGAATCTGAGCCAGCGCCCATTCAGATTTCGCTTCCTCGATCTGCCTTGCTGATCGGGGTAAGCGATTTCGTTGCTTTGGACCATGTTTGAACTATTGTTTTATTGCGAACAAGTTACGTGCGCCGCCTTTGCCAGGGAGAGCTTTATGAAGCTGTGGCTCAACCAGGCTCTATCAATCCGGGCTGATGTGCGGGGCTATACGGTTGAACGCCTTTCACGGCGTCTAATCAGACTAGCTTGTCCGTCTCGGGGTTCGGTAGCAGTGAATGCAGTTGCTTGTTGGTAAGTGGGGATGGGTATGTAGACGTAAGTTAAGACTGACCTACTGAGGTGGTCCTCGACCGCTTCCCGGTCATCTGCTGCGGTCACTGCAATGGGGTCGATTGTTGAATACGTGGGCAGATTTGCCGCGACCATCGCGTAAGCAGGCGGGGGCGCAGAAGGTATACCGGGGGGACCTGCGTTCTCATCGAGAGCGTGCCAATATGATGGGGGAGCTTCTCTCAACCCAAAAGGAGAATTGAAGATCCTTGGTATATCCTCAAATGTACTGGCGGCCACCATATAATTATAAAAAATACCGTATGAATCAATTTGCTCTTGCGGTACTTCAGGAGCTTGATCAATTCTCTGTGGGTGAGCTATTAAGCTGATGAATGCACGCAGTCGTTGTTGAAAACTATGCTGGGAGCTTTCAGTGTCAATGCTTTCGAGTGAGAGTAACTCCAAAAAGTATTGATTTCCCCTTTCCTCCTCTTGCTCGCCTTCATCAATATAAAATATCCCATTCGGTGAGTAATGCATGATGGCTTGAAAGGAACTCAGATACTCATTGAAGTTGAAATTTTCTCGAATATTTCCGCTTGCGTCGAAATATGTGACGGTATTATTTCTGACCATCGAAAAAAGATTATGTCCGTCCACAGACCCTGCCGGATCCGGATTAATCCAGCGCTGCAACCACGGCGCGTAATAGCGGAATCCATAATAATAAAGCCCCGTCGCATCCCGCTCCTTGCCCGAATAACGCACCGTCTTGTACTTGGCCTCGGTGGCCGAGCGGGCCGCGAAACACGCTGTACCGCCGAACGGGTAATACCATTCCTGGCTGATCAGGTCGGCGTTCTGGTCCAATTCCATGGCGCTGGATTTCAAGTGGTCATTGAGGCTGTAGCGCACCTGGTCGTTGGTGATGTCTCCGGGAGGTTTGGCAGCCCAATGCAATACCTGCACGCTATTGCTGCCTGCGCTGGCGGTGATTACGTGCAGAATTTCACCTGTGCCGCTGTGACTACGGATTTCCACACCGGGCAGGTAGCGCACTTCGCTGATCAGCTTGCGGGCATTGGTTTGGGTGGCGCGTAGTTTGCGTACCCGTTGGCCGCCGCCGTCGTAGAGGTAGGTCTCGTAGTCATCATTGCCACCCTCGCGCACCACCGGGCGAACAGTGGACAGCTGATTGCGTAGATCCCAGTCCATCGCCTGGCCGGCTTGCAACTCGCTCAGGTTGCCATTGCCATCGAAACCGGCAGCCAGTTCGGCTTCGGTGGGTGGGCGGCCGTTGCGTTCGGGCAGGCAGCGGTTGCTGTATCGGGCGCGGGTCAAGGTTCGGCCATGGGCCTGAGCGCCGACATGCACCAGGTCCAGCAGATTGCCGCCAGCGTCGTAGTGGAAGGTCTGGGTGTACTGGGCAACCTGGTTAGGGTCGAGAGGCAAGGGTTGCAGGTCGGGCAGGGCGGGACCGCCGTGACCGGTCCTGGCCTCCCAACCCGTGGCTTTGATCAATTGATAGAGGGTGTCGTAGCAATAGTTCTTGATCGGTTCGATGCGCTGGTTGTTGAAGTAGCGGATCGGTTGCGCGGTGTCTTCGAGGCTTTGTACGTTGCCGGCGGCGTCGTAGCTGTATTTCAGGTTCTGCAATGGCGTGCCGTTGGCTTTGTGGGCACTCAACGCGATGAGGCGGCCATCCGCAGGATCGTAGCGGTGGCGGGTGATCACGCCGTTGCCGGCGGTTTCCGACTCGATCTGGCCGGAGGCGTTGTAGTAGAGATCGCTGACTAGCTTTTGTTCTCGCGGTTCATCACCGGCCAGAGTCAGGCGGGAGTCCTTCTGCTCGCCAGCAACGGTGTAGGTGAATCGCTGGGAGTTGCCCAGCGCATCGAGTTGCTGGAGCAGTTCTGTAGTGGGCGCATAGGCATGGGAGGTGGTCGCCCCCTCGCCGGGTTCGAGCAAGGCATCGCGTGCGGTCACGCTGTCGGGCCAGTTGGCCGGATCGGTTCCCAGTAAAAAATACCGGGTCTGTTGCAGCAGCGCGCCAGCGATGCCGAGTTCACGCAGGTGCAGCGTCCCGGCCGGGTCGTCGTGGCGGATCAACTGACCGCACAGATTGTGCGAAACAGCATCGCCATCGACTCCCGCATAGCTAAAACGCTCAAGCACATGCTCGGCGACGTCTTCCCCACGTTCATGCACGGCCACCGGCCGCAGCAGTTCATCGAACTCAGTCAGCGAGTGACTGCCTCGGCCATCCCACACCTCGATGCGCTGCCCGGCCGCACCCTGCAACGCCGCCCGCCAACCCGCATCCACGCTGTCACTCGCCAACGGCACGCCAGACAAACTGAACACCTGGCTAAGGTTGGCCGGCACCGATGCATCGTCCTGGGCCAACGCAAACAGATACGGATCACGACTGGCCACCGGCCGGCCAGCGCCATCGAAGCGTTGATGCGTCACCCGCAGTTCAACAGGATCGGCTGCCTGCCGCCGATGGTACTGAATGGCCCGGACCGCCAGCCCGCGCGGGTCTGCAACCGCAAGGGATGGCGTGTCGCGATGCACATTATTCAAAGACATCCGTGACGGCCTCGATCAGGGTGACTTGTCATCACAATGCATTACCGTCAATGCTGTGGATACTGTAAGAAATACCAGTTTCACCAGCATATCCGTCGATTTATGCCGGCCGAGGAGACGGAAAACCATGGGCAGGCGTTGTCGTTGGTGCTGAATTTGCCGCCGTTGGCGGTGTTGATGTTAAAGCCGGAGACTTAAAATTAAGTTCGGGAACCAAGATCGGGAGCGTGTTCTGCTGATTTAATCGACTCAGCCACGCTCCGCTGTTTTGCTTTCTGGTGATGTTTTTAATTCTAAATTGAATCGCGGCGTAAGTCCGACGGTTTTTTAGTGTAAGAAACTGCACTGGCATTAATGGGTTCGAAGTAGACGGGAGGCAGTTCATGGCCAATTACATTGCGCAACACCTCTGCCCACATGTCTGGCCCCGTGGCTTGCATTGTACTGCGAAGTCGAAATGAAGTTTTTGGAGCAGAATCGCCAAGCCCGCGGTCCATTGGGCTGATGTATGTTCGTTTGTTTTTCCACATGTCATCGTTGTTTTTTTCATAAGCAGAAATCATTTTTTTCATGGCGCTATTTAAATGTTTATTGCCTTTATCTGCCGCAATAATTCCATTGCCTCTTGATGTCCTCATGATTCCTTGGTGTGCTGTGAGTTGCTGTAAAGGCATGCCAAACTTCGAAATTACATCGGTATCCATATACACGCCGCCTTGCTGATAAAGAATAACAACACGTGCAATATCACTGGCGGCAGCATAGTTGTGTAGTGATCCGGAGCGTTCGCGCTCGAAGGCTGAGGTTAGCCTTATATCTGCAGATTCGAACGCTTCGTCTATATTTTTAACTATTACTCGGCTTGCGAGGTTTTCTAAAGCTGCTCGATGTTTTTCTGACCATGTTTTCTTACTTATCCAGAGTGTCGGTGTGTAGTCTGCGTTGATGTGGGAGAACTTATTGATGTTTCTGGAAAAATCCTTCGGTATCGGTTCGCCGATCCATACCCAATGAGCATTTTTTGGAATTTGCGAAGACAACCCGTTGGGATCAACTAGTGTCAGTGGACTGTTTTGTACAAAGTAATAGCGATTCGGCCCATCAACATTCCCTGCGGGATCCGGGTTAATCCACCGTTGCAGCCATGGCGCGTAGTACCTCAGCCCATAGTAATAAAGCCCCGTCGCATCTCGCTCCTTGCCCGAGTAGCGCACGGTTTTGTATTTGGCTTCTATGGCCGAGCGGGTCGCGAAACACGCCGTGCCACCATAGGGGTAATACCATTCCTGGCTGATCAGGTCGGCGTTCTGGTCCAGTTCCAGGGTGCTGGACTTCAAGTGGTCGTTGAGGCTGTAGCGAACCTGGTCATTGGTGATGTCTTCGGGAGGTTTGGTAGCCCAATGCAATACCTGCACGCTATTACTGCCCGCGCTGGCGGTGATTACGTGCAGAACTTCACCTGTGCCGCTGTGACTACGGATTTCCACACCGGGCAGGTAGCGTACATCGCTGATCAGCGTGCGGGTATTGGTTCTGGTTGCACGGAGCTTGCGAACCCGCTGGCCACTGCCGTCGTAGAGATAGTGTTCATAGTCGTCGTTGCCGTCTGCTCGGATCACCGGGCGCACGGTGGATAGCTGATTGCGCAGGTCCCAGTCCATCGACTGGCCCGCTTGCAGTTCACGCAGGTTGCCATTGCCATCGAAACCGGCGGCCAGTTCGGCTTCAGTCGGTGGACGGCCGTTGCGTTCAGGCAGGCAGCGGTTGCTGTATCGGGCGCGGGTCAAGGTGCGGCCATGGGCCTGGGCGCCGACATGCACCAGGTCCAGCAGATTGCCGCCAGCGTCGTAGTGGAAGGTCTGGGTGTACTGGGCAACCTGGTTAGGGTCGAGAGGCAAGGGTTGCAGGTCGGGCAGGGCGGGGCCGCCGTGGCCGGTCTTGGCCTCCCAACCCGTGGCTTTGATCAATTGATAGAGGGTGTCGTAGCAATAGTTCTTGATCGGTTCGATGCGCTGGTTGTTGAAGTAGCGGATCGGTTGCGCGGTATCTTCGAGGTCCTGCACGTTGCCGACTGCGTCGTAGCGATATTTCAGGTTCTGCAGTGGCGTGCCGTTGGATTTGTGGGTACTCAAGACGATGAGGCGGCCGTCCGCAGGGTCGTAGAGGTGGCGGGTGATCACGCCATTGCCGGCGGTTTCCGACTCGATCTGGCCGGAGGCGCTGTAGTGCAGTTCGCTGACCAGCGTCTGTTCCTGCGGGTCATCACCGGCCAGGGTCAGACGGGTGTGTTGCAGCTCGCCAGCGACGGTATAGGCAAAGCCCTGCAGGTGACCCAAGGCATCGATTTGCCGGAGCAGTTCCGTGGTAGGCGCGTAGCCGTGGGAGGTGGTCGCCCCCTCGCCGGGTTCGAGCAAGGCATCGCGTGCGACCATGCTATCGGGCCAGTTGACCGGATCGGTTGCCAGCAAAAAGTGCCGAGTCTGTTGCAGCAGCGCGCCAGTGATGCCGAGTTCGCGCAGGTGCAAGCTTCCGGCCGGGTCGTCGTGGCGAATCAACTGGCCGCACAGGTTGTGGGATGCGATGTCGGCATCGACTCCCGCATAGCTAAAACGCTCAAGCACATGCTCGGCGACGTCTTCCCCACGTTCATGCACGGCCACCGGTCGCAGCAGTTCATCGAACTCAGTCACCGAATGACTGCCACGCCCATCCCAGGTCTCGATGCCTTGCCCGGCAGCACCCGGCAACGCCCCCCGCCAACCGGCATCCACGCTGTCACTCGACAACGGTGCGCCAGACAAACTGAACACCTGGCGGAGGTTTGCCGGCACCGCCTCATCCTCCTGCGCCAAGGCAAACAGATACGGATCACGACTGGCCACCGGCCGGCCGGCGGCATCGAAGCGTTGATGCGTCACCCGCCTTTCAACAGGATCGGCAGCCTGCCGCCGATGGTACTGAACAGCCCTGACCGCCAGCCCCCGCGGGTCTGCAACCGCAAGGGCTGGTGTGCCGTGATGCGCATCGCCTACAGACATCCGTGACGGCCTCGATCAGGGTGGATTGCCCATCACAATGCATCACCGCCAATGCTTCGGATACTGTAAGAAATACCAGATTTCACCAGCGCATCCTTACACCCAGGCTGCCAATCAACCCGTTCAAATCATTGTCGTCCACGTCGCTGCTGTAGTCGGCGCTGACGTACAGGCTCACGGTGGGGGTGACCCTGGCGACCAGTCCCAGGCCCAGTTCGACGGTCGAGGACTTGCGGCTGCTGCTGATCTTGTCGACCTGGTCGAGGGTCACGGCGTTGCCGCTGTACACGGTGTGCCACAAGTTGGTCCGCACGTAAGGTTCGACGGGCATGCCGCTGATGTCGTAGCTGCCTTTCAAGCGCGCACCGACCCGGCCGCTCCACGAGGTCAGGTCGGTGGAAGACGCGTTGCCTGAACCTGCATACGGGGTGTCCAGGGTGATGCGCTGATTGATCAGTTGCGCCTGGGGTTCAATCACCCAGTTTTCGCCCAGACCTATTGGGAAGCCACCTTCCACCGACAGGGTCATCGCGCTGCCCTCGGTGGCTCTACGGGCCCCTTGTTCGTTGCGGCTGAAGCCGCTGACCCGGCCACCGCTGGCGGTCAGGTCGACGTACCAGCCTTGCGGCCCGGTCAGGCTCCAATAGGCGCCGAGGCTTTGCCCCTGGAGATTGAGTGTGTCGCGGTTGGGGGCGGACATCGCCGGTGTGACCTGTGCACCGTTGTTGTTGAGCTGGTACTGGTGCGTGCCGCTGATCAGGCCGACCCTTTGCGTATGGCCGCTGGCGCTTTGCAGGGTGACGATCGCCGGGCCCTTGAGTTGCTGGGTACCGGGGAAGGCCAGCCCCTGGGAAAGGTAATCGGTTTGTGCCTGGCGAGAGGGCTGACCGTAAATTTGGTCCCAGGCCGTGGGCGCGGCATCTTCTGTGGTCAGGCTGGAACTGCGCAGATCGGGATGGGCGCTGAATTGACCGGGCCAGGTTGGTGCAACGCCGGACAGACCGAGTGTCGGGATGTCCTGGCGATACCAGGGTGTTGTTTCCTGCTCGCCAGTGGCGGCTTGCATTTCCATGGAGGAACACAACAGGAGTGAACTCGATACAGTGCAAAAAGTGACTTTGATCTCTTGTGATATGTGGGAAGTATTCATGGAGGTCTACCTTGCAGTCGCATTAGGTATCTCGCTCTGGCGTCTCTCCTACCCCTGATGAGGGGCGACCGAATGGATCAGGGGCAGCACGGGCTGCCCGTTTTGACGGGGGGCTTGGGGCTGGTCCTGGTGGTGATTCCGGGGGTAGTACGGTGAAGTCAAGAAGACCGAAACAGTCGAGTCAAGAAGATGGCCGATAAGTGGTAAGGGTTTAAGTGACGGATTTATGGCGTGTCCATAACTGCTTGTTTGTTCGAGGGATCGTCAAAAAACAAACTTCGTGCCAGAGGGGTTTTCGACCATTACCAGTTCACTCGCCCCCCCCCCTACGTTACCGAATGTTCCCTGTTGTTTGATGGTGGCAAAGTAAAAAACTCCGCAAGGAAGAAAGTATTCCTGTTCTCCGATGTTTAAGTGGTAGGGCGTTGTTGGGTAAATTATAGGTAGAATTATTCACGGCATTTTTTTCAAAAGAGGGGGCGTGGGCTTTCGTCGGGTGGGTTGTTATGGGTTTTACGTGTATTAAGAAGTGCACCTTACCTTCGGAAGTAAATCGCTCTACTTTAGTGGCTTTTAATCCGAAGTCGTCAAGAATTTTTTGGGTGGATTTTCCATTGGGTGTCTCTCTCATGAAGGTGTAAAGCATTCTTTCAGTTCCGTTTTTAAGATATTTTGTTTTTTTAAGTGTCTCCATATTTACTACATTGTATCTAGTGATTTTAGAGGGTAGCTGCCCGAAAAAACCCTCATCTTGAGCTATTCTAGAATACTGATATCTTGCAACGTCGCTTGCGTAGTAATTGGGCTCCTTGGGGTCTCTGAAGTTGTATCTGAACTGCCAGTGATGTGGTTCGAATTTGTTGTTGAAGTTGGCTGTTGCAGATGTTGAGTTGATTGTGTATTGTAATAGTTTTTGGTGTGTTAGGTTTTTTTCTACGTGTGCAAACCTTGCTTTTGACTCTTCCGTCAGCGAGTCAAAGCGAGTGTTTAAGTTTGGGTCATGGTGAATGATGATCGGCTGTATGTTTTGTGTATTAACACTTGATGGCCCCTGCTTATAACCATGTATGGATCTACGACCAAGCCCATCGGCATCAAAAAACTCAACCGGATTGTTGTTCACCATCAAATACCGATTCAGCCCATCTACATTCCCTGCCGGATCCGGGCTCATCCACCGTTGCAACCACGGTGCGTAATATCGATATCCGTAATAGTAAAGCCCGGTGGCATCCCGCTCCTTGCCCGAATAACGACGAACCTTGTATCTCGATTCCAATGCACTATTACCCGCCCACCACGCCGTACCACCGAACGGATAAAAACCTTCCTGGTTCAATAGTCCGGCATTTTTATCCAGCTCCAGCGTGCAGGAGCCGAGCAGGTCGCTGAGGCTGAATCGCAGTTGATCATTGATTGCGTTCTTTGGTGGAGGTGATGCCCAGTGCATTATCCGTAACTGGCTACGTCCCGCGTCGGCTGTAATCACATGTCGTTCTTCACCGTGCACGGCGTCGATGTGAATTTCCAGCCCCGGCAAATAACGCGTTTCTGCGAGTAAGGTGCGACGGCCGGTATGGGTGATGCGCACCTTGCGCAGGCGTTGTCCGCGCGGGCCATAGATGTAGCGCTCATGGTCATCAGGCCCGTCCTCGCGCTTGACCATCGTGACTTCACTCAACTGCTGACGACCGTCCCAGTAGAGGTGTTGCCCTTGCTGTAGTTGTCGTTGATTACCGCAGGGATCAAACCCATTAATGATGTCCTCCTCGTCCTCTTTCAGCGCAAGGCTGCGGTTGCTTGTGCGGGAGGTTTTCATGCTCAAGGTCGGTGCGCCGGTATGGTGGCGGGTGAGCAGATTGCCGGCGGCATCGTAGTCGAAGGTTTGTGTGTAATGGGTCAGTTGATTCGGGTCCAGCGGAGTGGGCAGCAATGCCGGGAGTGCGGGACCGTAGGTGGCGGGTATTACTTGTCTGCCGCTGGTTTCGACCAGTTGGTACAGGCTGTCGTAACGATAACGGTTGATCGGTTCGACACGCTGGTTTTTGAAAAAAACAACGGGCTGTGCTGTTTCTTCCAGATGAAGGATGTTGCCGACCGGATCGTAACGGTAATGCAGATCCTGGAGTGGAGGCCTGCCGGGTACGGCGCTCACCAGTCGAATCGGACGGCCATCGTCGTCGGCAAAAATAACGCGGGTGATTACGCCATTGCCGACGGTTTCACTGTCCTGTTGTCCGGCAGCGTTGTAATGAATTTCGCTGACTAGAATGAAGGGTTCCTGGTCGTTTCCTGCAGGCTGTAGGCGGGTTTCCCTGAGCTGGCCGGCTACCGAGTAAGCAAATTTCCGGTAGTTGTCTTTGGCATCGGTCTGGCTTTGCGGATCGCCGGTGGCGGTGTAACGCCGGGTGGAAACAAAAGCCTCGCCAACTTCCAGCAACGCCTCGCGCAGTTGAATGTCGAGCGGCCAGTCCGGCGTATCAAGGCTGCCGAGAAACTGCCTGGTTTCAACCAGTATTTCGCCATGAACGGAAAACTCGTTGAAATGCTGACTGCCGGCTCCGTCATCGTGGCGTACCAACTGGCCGCATTGGTTATGTGCTGCACTTTCATGGCTCGCTATCCCGTAGGTGAATCGTTCGATGACACGAAGCGGTTCATTGACCCACTTTTCACCGAGGGCAACCGGACGCTGAAGTGGATCGAATTCCGTTTGATGCCAGGTGCCACGACTGTCCCAACGACACAGAGTGGATTGGGCGTCATTGGGCAAACTCAACTGCCAACCGGCATCGACACTGTCACTCAATAGCGTCAGTCCCGTAAGGCTGAAGATCGTCGCGAGGTTGGGGGAGGGGGCGTTGCCCCAAAGGCGCGGATCCCAATGCGCCACCAGCCGTTGGGCTGAGTCGAATACTTGAAGGGTGATCCGGGTATCAGCGGGCTGCTCCACGTGTTGTCGGCAGTACGCCACCTCGCGGACGGTCAAGCCACGCGCGTCCGTCACCGTCAAAGTTGGCGTGCCCTTGTGGTGAAGCGCCCGGTAAGTCATCGCGGTACTTCGCTACCTGCCCCTTGTCCGGAATCCAGCATGCCTGTCAATCGGGGAACCGGATACTGTAAGAACTAACAGGTTCACGACTTAAAGATGCACTTCCACCGCCAGCGGCAAATGGTCTGAAAGGTGCGTCCACGGCTTGTTCCCGAGTATTTTCGGCTCGTGGCTGCTGGCGTTGCGCAGGTAGATGCGGTCCAGGCGCAGCAAGGGAAACCGCGCGGGGTAGGTTTTGGCCGGGCGGCCGTGGTGGCGCTCGAAGGCTTCGTGCAGGTAGTCGCGGCGGGCAAGGGCGGCATTGCCTTGCATCTGCCAGTCATTGAAGTCGCCGGCGATGATCACCGGCGCCGCATCAGGCAGGGACTCAAGGAGCTGACAGAGCAACTGCAACTGCAGCTGCCGATGACTTTCCAGCAGGCTCAAGTGCACGCAGATGGCATGTACTTCGCTGTGCCCCGGTACGTCCAGCACGCAGTGCAGCAGGCCGCGGCGTTCCGGGCCGGTGATGGAGACGTCGAGATTGCGGTATTCGCGGATCGGGTATTTCGACAGCAGGGCATTGCCATGGTGGCCGTCGGGGTAGACGGCATTGCGGCCGTAGGCAAAGTCGCTCCACATGCTGTCGGCGAGGAATTCATACTGCGAGGTTTGTGGCCAATCGTTGTAGCGCGAGGAATGGCGGTCGTGCTCGCCGACGACTTCTTGCAGAAACACCAGGTCTGCCGACGTACTGCGCACCGCTTCACGCAACTCGGGGAGGATGAAGCGCCGGTTGAGCGCGGTAAAACCCTTGTGGGTGTTGACCGTCAGCACGCGCAGCCGATGAATCGCCGGGGGCGTGTTCAAGGGGGTTGATTCGGCTGCCTGCCTTTTTGAATGAATGGTCACATGCACTCCTCTGATTCAGGGTTGCTTATGTATGCGACTGATGCGACAGCAGGCAGTTCAGTCTGGTGAGGTGCGCTTTCAAACCAAGACGATTTCATAGGGCAAACGGATGCGTTCGAGCAGCGTGCGCGGCAGCGACGGCGCAAGGCCGATGGCCGGCTCGCCGTCGAGTTGGCTGGCGTAGGCGTGGGTGGCGTGGCTCTTGCGCGCGACGGTCCAGGTATCGAGGCGCACCTTGCGCGCGCGATGCCAGGGGATCAGCTCTCGGTCCCGTGCCGGCCAGTGCCAGGCCCAGAACGGCACGTCGTTATAGTGGGCCCCGACACTGGCCGCGGCCCTGGCGCTGGCGCGGCCGACGGTGTCGTGGTCGGCGTTGCCGTCCTCGCCCCAGGTGCTGAACACCACATCACCGGGGCGCAGGTAGCGCGTGATGAATCGGATGATCTGCTCTTCGTGTTCCACCAGTGCGTTGTCGGTAAACCCGCCACGAATCCACTTCAGGCTGTGCATCGGCAACCCGAGTCGGCGGATGGCTTCGACGCTTTCCTGAGGGCGAAACACGCTGAGGCGTTTTTCCGACCACTGCCGGGAGCCGGGATGGCTGGCGCTGCCGTCGGTAATCGAGATCAATTGCAGCGGGTGGCCCAGATTGCTGAGCAGTTGCAGCAGGCCGCCGCAGGTCACGACTTCATCGCCAGGGTGCGGGGCAATGAGCACCACGCGTGCGCCGGTGGGTACCAGGGACGCGGTGCTGATGATCGGAACGCTGTCCAGTTGCGGGGCACTGTTCCAGATCTGGGATGGCAGGCTGGCTTCGCTGACGGAAACGGATTTCATCGGTCATACGTCCTTGTTGTGCTTCGCCTTCAGTCGTGCGCGAGACAAGCCCGGCCGACCCTTGAGGGCTGGTGGATTGCGAGGTGCGACAAGCCCAACCCTGGAATGTCGCGCTTCGAGTATTGCTCATGTCAGGCTATTCGTCGCGTCGCCAACTCAAGCAAAATGAATTTTTCCGCTCTGCGGCAGTGATGCGCGCAAATGCCTGAGCCAGATGGTCATTCTTCTTCCTCATGCTGCAATTCGAACAACAGAAACGAGCGGCCGGTGACCGAGTACTCGTGGCCGAACTCGAAGCGCTCCTGGCCACGTATCGACGGCTGGTTGGTATCGATCATGCAGGTCCAGAAACCGCCGTCAGGCACTTGCGGCAGACGGAAATTGACGATGTCATGGTGTGCGTTGACCACCAGCATCAACGTCGCGTCGGCGCCTTTGCGGCGGATGCCGGTTTCCTGGGCGCGACCGTCGAGCAGCATGCCCAGGCAGCGATTGTGCGCATCGTGCCAATGCTTGGTGGTCATTTCCGTGCCGTCCGGCGCCAGCCAGGTCACGTCCTTGACGCCGATGTCTTCGTTGTAGTTACCCACCAGAAAACGCCCTCGGCGCAGGATCGGGTAGGTCAGGCGCAACTTGATCAGGCGCTTGACGAACTTGAGCAGGGCCTTGCCGTCTTCGCTGAGGTCCCAGTTGACCCAACCGATCTCGCTGTCCTGGCAGTAGGCATTGTTGTTGCCGTCCTGGGTGCGGGCGAACTCGTCGCCGGCCACCAGCATCGGCGTGCCCTGGGCCAGCAGCAGGGTGGCGAAGAAGTTGCGCATCTGCCGGTGGCGCAGCGCGTTGATCTCGGGGTCGTCGGTGGGGCCTTCGACACCGTGGTTCCACGACAGGTTGTTGTTGCTGCCGTCCTGATTGTTTTCGTCGTTGGCTTCGTTGTGCTTGTCGTTGTACGACACCAGGTCATTGAGGGTGAAGCCGTCATGGGCGGTGACGAAGTTCACCGAGGAACAGGGCCGGCGGCCACGTTGGTTGAACATCTCGCCCGAGGCGGTCAGGCGGCTGGCAAAGTCCGCCAGTTGCCCGTCGTCGCCTTTCCAGAAGGCGCGCACGGTGTCGCGGAATTTATCGTTCCACTCGACCCAGCCCGGCGGAAAATTGCCGACCTGATATCCGCCGGGACCGCAGTCCCAGGGTTCGGCAATCAGTTTGACCTGGCGCAGCACCGGGTCCTGGCGGCAGGCGACGAGGAAACTGTGGCGCTCGTCGAAACCGTCGTGATAACGCCCGAGAATGGTCGCAAGATCGAAGCGGAAACCGTCCACGTGCATTTCCGAGGCCCAGTAGCGCAGGGAGTCGGTGACCATTTGCAGCACGCAGGGGTGGCTCAGGTCCAGGGTGTTGCCGGTGCCGGAATCGTTGATGTAGAAGCGTTTGTCCTCCGGCATCAGGCGGTAGTAGGACGCGTTGTCGATGCCGCGCATGGACAGGGTCGGGCCTTGTTCGTTGCCCTCGGCGGTGTGGTTGTAGACCACGTCGAGGATCACCTCCAGATTGGCTTCGTGCAGGTGCGCGACCATTTCCTTGAATTCGGCGATCTTGCCGCTGGCCAGGTAACGCGGGTCGGGGGCGAAGAACGCGATGCTGTTGTAGCCCCAGTAATTGGTCATGCCCTTGTGCAACAAATGCTGGTCGTTGACGAACGCGTGGATCGGCAGCAACTCCACGGTCGACACGCCGAGCTTGCGGATGTGCTCGACCACGTCATCGACCATCAGCCCGGCAAACGTACCGCGCACGTTTTCGGGGACCGCGGGGTGGCGCATGGTGAAGCCGCGGACATGGGTTTCATAAATGATCGTCTTGTCCCACGGCACGCTGACGCGGTGGTCGTGGCCCCAGGTGTGCGCCGGGTCGATGACTTTGCACTTGGGCACGAAGGGCGCGCTGTCGCGTTCATCGAAGCTGAGGTCGGCGTCGGGATGGCCGATGGTGTAGCCGAACAGCGCTTCGGACCATTTCAACTTGCCGACCAGCTGTTTGGCATAGGGGTCGATCAGCAGTTTGTTGGGGTTGAAGCGATGACCGTTGGCCGGGTCGTACGGGCCGTAGACGCGATAGCCATAAATCAGCCCGGGATGAGCATCGGGCAAGTAGCCGTGATAGATCTCGTCGGTGTATTCGGGCAGTTCGATGCGTTCGAGCTCCACCTCGCCGGTGTCATCGAACAGGCACAGTTCAACCCGGGTGGCGTGGGCGGAGAACAGGGCGAAGTTGACGCCCAGCCCATCCCAGGTAGCACCCAACGGGAAGGGCAGGCCTTCACGGATTCGCGTGGCTTCAGCGCTGGGCGCTGGCGCGGCGGCTTTCTTCGGGCTGGTCATAAATTCTCCGGCAAACGTTCAACCTGTAGGAGCGAGCTTGCTCGCGATGGTGTGTCAGCCTGCACAGGTGCTGACGCGAGCAAGCTCGCTCCCACAGGTATGTTTTGGGCCTGATCAAACCGCCGGCGGTTTTCGCGGCGCCCGGGGTTTCTTCTCGACAGCCTTTTCCCCCGGCGGGATCACTTTCGAAGCCGCCGCCGGTTTGGCCTTGGCTTTCGGCGCGGCGGTCTTGCCGTTGAGGGTCTTGTCCGGGCCGGGTTTTGCGTCTGCGGTTTTCTTCGGGGCTGCCTTGCCGGTGGCGGCCTTCGCGGATTTTTTCGGGGCCAGGGCTTCGGCTTCGGCCAGTTTGCACGCCATCTCCCAGTGGCGGGCTTCCTGACCTTCGGGTTTTCCTTCGGACTCCCAGATCTGATAGGCAAATTCGCGGATGCGTTTATCGTCGGTACTCATCGTATTGCTCCTGAACTGAACTCAAGTGTGGGCAGTTTGAATAATGAGATTGACCGGGAAATCCCCCAGCGCGGCGCTGATCAGCAGCTCCCTGTGTTGTGTGACTGCGACGCCGGAAAAAAGTCCCTTCAGATGTTCGTCGGGGACGGTGAACGGCAATCGGACCCGGGTATCGCCCCACAGCGGCGCGTGGACCCGTGGTTCGGCACTGTTTTCCAGCAGTTCGGCACAACGTATCGGCACAATCACGATGGCGCGTTTTCCCTCCCGTTCACGGACAAAACCCAGCACTCGATGGGCCTCGCTGCCCAGCACTTCCAGGGGCTGGTAAGTGCCACGCCGAAACAGCTCGGCATGCTCGGCGCGCAGGCCCAGGGTGCGCGCAATCAAGGTCTGCTTGATGCGCCCGTCACGCCAGTTCGCCAGCAGCTCGGGTAGATCGTTGGGTTGCTGCAGCGCCTGCTGGCGACTGGCGTAATCCACGGGGCGACGGTTGTCCGGGTCGACCAGGCTGAAATCCCAGAAGTCGTTGCCCTGATACAGGTCCGGCACACCCGGCACGGTCATGCGCAGCAAGGTTTGCGCCAAGCCGTTGAGCGCACCGGGGACGGCAATCGAACGGGCCGCCTTGGCGAGGGCCGTTCGCAACAGTTCACCTTCGGGGCTGAGCAACAGGCGCCGGATGAAGTGTTCGCAGGCTTGCTCGTAAGCCTCGTTGGGCGCGCTCCAGCTGCTTTGCAGCTTGGCTTCGCGCACGGCCTTGCGTTGCCATTGCCAGAGGCGGTCGGCGTAGTCCTCCAGCGCCGCTGGATTATCGAAAGCCAGCTCGAGCGGCCAACTGCCTAGGATCACCTGGTACAGAATCAACTCATCGCCCGCTGACGGCATGTGATCGTCGTTGCGCAATGGCCGGGCGAGGGCGCGCCACAGGCCGATCTGGTCGGCGTACCAGGCGCTGCGTTCACTCAGTATCGCCAGGCGCGCGCGCGAATCTTCGCCGCGCTTGTGGTCGTGGGTGGCGCTGGCCAGCAGGTTGTCCGGGAAGCTCTCCAGGCGCTCGATGCAGGCCTGATGAAAGTCGGCAAGCGGCGCACTGAACTGCTCGGTACTGAACCCGACGTCGTTGCGCGAGAGCAGGACGGCCGAGCGATAGAACGCGGTGTCTTCCACCGCTTTCGCCGCGGCCGGCGAGGTCAGTTGCTGGAATCGTACGCAGGCGTGCTTCAGGCGTTTGCGCGCGCGACCGGCCGGACGCTGCCGCCAGGGCTCACCGCCGAGCCAGCCGGCGAGGCAGTCGAGCACCGGCCAGTCCGCTTCGCCCAGGGTTTGCCGGGCGCCGTCCATGGCCTGGCGGAAAAACACCTCGTCCCCGGCCGACCGGCCAAGGGGGCTGATGTAGGTGCGGTACACCGGGAAATGCACGATCAGCGCCTGCAGGGCCCGGCGAATGGCGCCGAGGGTCAGGTCGCGGGTCATCAGATTGTCCCGGGCCACCTGCAGCAAGGCCTGGGCGACGCTTTCGAAATCGCCGGCCAGGGAGCCGTTGAGGATTTGCTGGCGGGCCAGTTGCGCTTCCTGGTCGAAGTCGGCGGTGCGCTCGCTGTGGCGCTGCCAGCGTTCGGCCAGTGCCTGCGCACCCCGAGGGTCGGTTTGCAGCAGTGACAACTGGTTCATGAACTCGTAACCGGTGGTGCCGTCCACCGACCAATCGCGATGCAGGGTTTCGCCTGCGCCGAGGATCTTTTCGACATAGATGGGCAGATGACGGCCCGGCGCCAGGCTGTCCACCCGGCGCCGAAGTTTGCGGCAGTAGCCTCGCGGGTCGGCGAGGCCGTCGATATGGTCGATGCGCAACCCGTCGATCAGCCCTTCGGCCACCAGTTGGAAGATCTTTGCGTGGGTGGCTTCGAACACCGCGGGACGCTCGACGCGCAACCCGCCGAGTTCATTGATATCGAAAAAACGCCGCCAGTTGATGTCATCGGCGGCGGTGCGCCAACTGGCGAGGCGATAGCTTTGGCGTTCCAGCAGATTGTGCAGGCGCTGGAAGCCTTCGTCGGTCTGTGAGTCGTAGTTTTTCAGGTGCCGGTCGATGGCTTGGGCAATGGCCGGATCGCTGACCAGGTCACGCAATTCTGCCTTCAGTGGAATGGCCAGGCTGTGGGCGTCGGTCTGGTAGCTCAGGGTGCTGAAGCGATCGGCGATGTTTCTCAGTTGTTCGCTCTGTTGCGCATCGAGCGGCGCATCGGTCTTGAGCAGTTCGCCGTAATCGCTCGGGCAAATGGGAAAGCGGTGTTCGTAGTGCTCGACATGGAAGCTGCCGTGCCAGGCATCGAAACGCAGGGGCAGGGTGCCGTCCTGCAACGCGACGCCGTAGTCGCTGCCCAGGAAGGGCAGCAGCAACTGGCCTTCCATCAACGGGTCGGGCGAGTGCCACTGGATGTCGAAAAACTCGCCGTAAGGGCTCAGGCGCCCCCACTCCAACAAGTCCAGCCACCAGGGATTGTCACTGCCACCGACCGCCATGTGGTTTGAGACGATGTCGAGGATCAACCCCATGTCGTGCCCGTGCAGGGCACTGACCAGCTCGCGCAGCGCTGCTTCGCCGCCCAGTTCCGGGTTGACCCGGGTCGGGTCCACCACGTCATAGCCATGCATCGACCCGGCGCGGGCGCGCAACAGCGGGGAGGCGTAGACATGGCTGATGCCGAGGCGGGCGAAATACGGCACCAGCGGCACCGCATCCTCCAGCGTGAAGCCTTGGTGAAATTGCAGGCGCAGCGTGGCGCGCAGTGGTCGGCTCGGCACTTGGGTCATCGGTCACGCTCGGCCGCCTGGAGTCGCGCACAGGCGAGCAGTTCCAGTCGCCGCGCGGCATCCGCTCCATCGAGCAGGGCTTCGCTGTAGCCGGGCAAGCGCCGCGACCAGTTCGGGTGGGTATCGATGGTGCCGGGCAGGTTGGCTTGCTGTTCGACGCCAAGGGCATCTTCCAGCGGCAGCAGCACCAAGGGTGCCCGGGTATGGCCGAGAAAACGCACGCTGGCATCGAGCACCTGGTCGGTTTCGTGGGACTCTTCGCGAAAGTTCTGCGGGTCCTGGCTCAATGCCCGGCGCAGGCCTTCGCGTTCACGCTCGCGGTGCTGGCGCCATTCGATTTCACCGCTGGCATCGACCATGCCGAGCCGGGCGTTCCAGTCGATATCGCGGCCATGCCACCAGCCATTGAGGGTGGGCAGGTCATGGGTGCTGGTGGTCGCCAGGGCGTTGTCGGGCCAGTCGAGGATCGGCTTGAAGTGGGTGTTGTCCTGCTCGAACAGCAATACCCGCATGCCGAGCATCGAGCGGGCGATGAGTTTGTCCCGCAAGCCGTCCGGCACGGTACCGAGGTCCTCGCCGAGGACGATGGCCTGGTGGCGATGGGATTCCAGGGTGAGCAGGCGCAGCAGATCGTCCACCGGGTAATACAGGTAGGCGCCGTCGGCCGGCGGTGAGCCGTTGGGGATTACCCACAAACGCTGCAAGCCCATGACGTGATCGATGCGCAAGCCGCCGGAGTGAGCGAAATTGGCCCGCAGCATTTCGATGAAGGCGCGGAAGCCATTGCGTACCAGGCCCTCAGGGGAGAACGCGGAAATCCCCCAACCCTGGCCGCTGCGGTTGAGAATGTCCGGCGGGGCGCCGACGGTGAGGGCGGCGAGCAGTTCGTCCTGGCGGCTCCAGGCCTGGCTACCGCCGCCATCGGCACCGACGGCCAGGTCGGCGATCAGGCCAATGCTCATGCCGCTGGCGCGAGCGGCAGTTTGCGCGCGCTCCAGGCAACGTGTGATCAGCCACTGACAGAAGGCGAAAAAGCCGATGCGTCCGGCGTTCTCTTCGGCAAATGCCGCCAGTTCGGCGCTGCGCGGGTTGCGCCAGGCTTCGGGCCACTGCCGCCAGTCGAGGATTTCACCGCGGGCGGCGCGCGCTTCCTGGATGGCTTCGAAGCGACAGTGGTTTTCCAGCGCTTCGCCGGCAGCGTGACGAAAACTACTGAAGTCTTCGTGCAACGGGTGCTCGCCCTGGACGAAGCCTTCATACAGGGCCTGCAACAATCGATGCTTGGCTTCGGCGGCGGCCGGCCAGTCAATCAGCGGGCGCTCTTCCAGCGCCTTGAGTTCAATCGCCAGCCCGGTTGCATCAATGGCGGTACGCAGGGCGCGCTCGCCGAGAATGGTACCGGGGGCGCAGTAAAGGCTGTTGTGAAACAGTCGGCTGGAAGGGGAATACGGGCTGTAGCGTTGGCTGTCACTGGAAAACATCGCATGCAAGGGGCTGATCGCCAGCGCCTCGGCGCCACGTTCACCGGCGACCCGGGCGAGATCCTCCAGCGCCTGGGTGTCACCAAACCCGCCATCGCCGGGGCGGCGCAAGCCATACAGCTGCACGCTCAGGCCCCAGGCACGCGGGATCGGGTTGTCCACGGCATCCGCCACGCTGTAGCAACGGGCCGGGGCGACCGCCAGGGTGAAGGTTTGTCCGTCGATGCCGACCTGCTGATAGCCGACCGGTACCAGCCCTGGCAGCACCGCGCTGGCGTCCAGTTTCAGGTTGAGTCGGGAACCGTCTTCGAGGTGGATTTCGCAAGGGGTCCCGGGCTCGAAAAATCGCGCCAGGTCCAGGCCCTTCCCCGCATCGGCGGTGATCAGTGGCGGCAAGTGATGGGTCTGTTGCACCTCTTGCAGTTCCAGCAGGCTCGCATCGATTTCCTGGGCGCTGCCGGCCGGGTGGCCGAGGCCGGTCAGCACGTTGCGCAAGACTGACGGCGCGACTTTTTGCGGGCGCCCGTTGGCGTCGATCCAGTCGACCGCGAGGCCGGCACGGCTGGCCAGGATTTCCAGTTGCGCATCACTCATGGACGCTCTCCAGATAGCAAAGGGGTGGCGGCGGCGAGGCTGACCCGCGCGCAATACGGGGCAAGGGTGCTCTGCTGCGACAGGTCGGCGCCGCGAGGCGGGTATTCGAACAACCGCGCAGCATCGGCATGTGGGGTGTGGACTACGGGCCGGTCGCTGAGGTTCAGGTCAATACGCAACTGGCTGCCATCGCCCAAACGCCAGGTTGCACTCACCGCGCCTTCGCCCAGCACGGCGGCGCCCAGTGCCTGTGCGCCCGGCAAGCGTGGAATGATCAGCCGGTGGCGGATCTGCAACAGTCGGCAATACAGATCATGCATCTCATTGTGGCCGCTCGGGGGCAGGACCGGACGGGATGCGGCAAACGTCTGCGGATCGTTCGGGTCGGGAATGTGTTGGCGTTGACGCGGGTCGGCAAACGCGCTGAACGCCGCGAACTCGTTGCGCCGGCCATCGCGTACCCGCTGCGCCAGTTCACCGTGATGGCTGGTGAAAAACAGGAAGGGTTGTTCGACGGCAAACTCGTCGCCCATGAACAGCAGCGGAATCATCGGCGACAACAGCAGCAACACCGTGGCGGCGCGCAACGCTTGCGGGTGAGCGAGTTGATGCAGGCGTTCGCCGAAGGCCCGGTTGCCGATCTGGTCATGGTTCTGCAAAAACAGGATGAATGCGCCGGGTGGCAGATGCCCGCTGGGTTCGCCGCGCGCGACACCCTGGCGGTTGGCATGGCCCTGAAACACAAAGCCCTGGCTCAGGCAGCGCGCCAGTTGTTCGGTGGGGTTTTGCGCGTAGTCGGCGTAATAGGCCTCGGTTTCGCCGGTCAGCAGCACATGCAGGGCGTTGTGGCCGTCATCGTTCCACTGTGCGTCGAAATCGTGTTCGAGCAGGCTGGCCTGGTTGTGTTCGTTCTCGACCATCAGCCAGACATGCCGCGCCGGTCCCGTTTGCTGGCGCACCCGTTGCGCCAGTTCCCGGAGGAAATCCGGGTCTTCGATGGCATGCACCGCATCCAGGCGCAACCCGTCGAAGCGGTACTCCAGCAGCCACATCAAGGCGTTTTCGATGAAGAAGTCCCGTACTTCGCGACGGCGAAAATCGATGGCCGCGCCCCACGGCGTGTGTTGGTCTTCGCGAAAAAAGCCCTTGGCATAACGATGCAGGTAATTGCCGTGCGGGCCGAAGTGGTTGTAGACCACGTCGAGAATCACCGCCAGGCCGTGGCCATGGGCGGTGTCGATCAAATGCTTGAGCTGCTCGGGGGAGCCGTATGACGCTTGGGGCGCGAACGGCAGGACGCCGTCATATCCCCAATTGCGTTCACCGGGAAACTGCGCGATGGGCATCAGTTCGATCGCGGTGACACCCAGTTCGACCAAGCGCGCCAGATGCTGCTCGACGGCACTGAAACCGCCGAGCGCACCGACATGCAGTTCGTAGATCACCGCTTCGTTCCACGGCCGTCCCAGCCAGGCACTGTGTTGCCACGCATAGGCCAGCGGATCGACCACCACGCTGTGCCTGTCGATATCGCCGGCCTGGGCGCGGGAGGCCGGGTCGGGCACCTCCAGCTCGCCGTCGATGCTGTAGCGGTAGCGTGTACCCGCTGCGCATCGGGTGTTGATCACGAACCAACCGTCGGCCTGAGGCAGCAACGGCAAGGACTGTCCATTTTCCAGTTCGACACTGACGTAAAACGCATCTGGCGCCCACAACGCGAATCGCGTGTGCTCCGGGTCCAGCATGATTGCGCCGTGGGGCCAGGTCTCAAGGGTCCGTAACGGCATCTTGAAAGCCTCTTACTGTTTGTGCGATTTCCCCAACGCTTTAGCCACCAGCTGTTCATAAAGCTCGGCGTAGGGTTCGACCGCCTTGCACCAGTTGAACGGCGCAGCCATGGCCCGGCAGCGCATGGCGTGCAGCAGGTCGGGGAAGGCGAACACCTTGAATGCGCGGCTCAGGGCTTCCTGGTAGCTCTGCACCGTGGATTCATCGAACAGGAACCCGGTCACGCCGTTTTCGATGGTGTCGGCCAGGCCGCCGGTGTTGCGCGCCACCGGCAACGAACCGAAACGCTGGGCGTACATCTGGCTCAGGCCGCAGGGCTCGTAGCGCGAAGGCATCAGCAGGAAATCGCTGCCGGCGAACATGCGCCGGGCATCGGTTTCGTTAAAGCCGATGCGTACGCCGATCTGCCCGGGGAAACGCAGGGCCAGTTCGCGCATCGACTGTTCTTCTTCCGGTTCGCCACGGCCGATGATCGCGATCTGGCCGCCGTTTTTGACGATGTACTCAGACACCGCTTCGGTCAGGTCAAGGCCTTTCTGATAGACCAGGCGCGAAACCACGGCGAACAGCGGCCCTTTGGAGTCCTGCAGGCCGAACAGTTCGCGCACGTGGGCGGCGTTTACCGCCTTGCCATCCCAGTCGCCGATCTCGAACGGGCAGAACAGGTGCGGGTCGGTCGCCGCATCCCAGCTTTCATCGATGCCGTTGGGAATCCCGCTGAGCAGGCCTTGCTGGGTCTTGGCGGCGAGAAAACCGTCGAGACCGCAGCCGAAATCCGGGGTGGTGATTTCCTGGGCGTAGGTCGCGCTGACCGTGGTGATGTGGCTCGCATAGGCCATGCCGGCCTTGAGGAACGACATCTTGCCGTAGAACTCCATGCCTTCCTGTTGCAGCGCGTGATGGGGAATGCCCAGTTCGGGGCACGAGCCCAGGCTGGTCACGCCCTGGTAAGCCAGGTTGTGAATGGTGAACAGCGTCGGCGTGCGCTGCCCGCGCCAGTGCATGTAGGCGGGGGCCAGGCCGGCGGGCCAGTCGTGGGCGTGCACCAGGTCCGGGCACCAGTGGATTTGTGCGAGGTTGGCGGCAATATCGGCCGCCGCCAGGCCCAGGCGGGCGAAACGGATGTGGTTGTCCGGCCAGTCGCGGCCGTTGTTGGCGCCGTAGGGTGAACCTTCGCGCTCGTAGAGTTCGGGGCAGATCAACACATAAATGACCAGGCCATCGGGCATGTCCATGCGCCCGATCTTGCACGGTGGCAACGCAGCGTGACCGCCGAGTTCGCCGATGATATGGATCGGATTTTCACTGTGCAGCACCTGCGGGTAACCCGGGATCAGTACCCGCACATCGTGCAGATGAGCCATGGCCCGTGGCAGCGCCGCGGAAACGTCACCCAGGCCGCCGGTCTTCACCAGGTCGGCGATTTCCGAGGTGACGAACAAGACTTTCTTACGGTTCGGATTCTGGTTGGCTGCCGGGGTCAGTGTCCGGGTGCCGGGAACGCTGACGGGTTGGGTATTTGCGGCAGTTACGGCGCTGGATTCGCCGACCTGATGAGCACGCTCTCCCTGTATTTCCAAAGCCGTACCGATCATATGAATCTCCCGTGTTGTTGATCTAATTCTCAGGTCTGGCAAACGGTGTTTCATGGCCAATTGCTATGGCCGGGCGCAATCGCGCTACGCATCAGTGAGCAAGCGCTGCCCAATGCGTCGAAGCAAAAGGGGTGAATGAGCCGTTGCAAAGATTGCACCAGTCGCAACGCACCTTCTTGTCAGAGGACCGATCGTGATTGGAAAAAGTTTCGACTATTTTTCCCTTTTGTGACCGACCGGTTTCGCCTCGAGAAAATGAGTCTAGGCCAGAACTTAGAGCGGTAAAGGGCAGATGGCAAAATTGTTCGACAATCGGTTTATAACGGTACGGACGTGCCTGATAGAGGTGCAAACGCCCCGACGAAGTGCAGTTTTTTATGCATTTTTGCCGCAAAAAGTCACCGGTCAGTCATATAAGTGTGCAAGGGGATCGGGCGCTGACGCACCGTTGTAGTGCGTACGCTGAGTCCCGCATTTGGCTGAACCGCTGCCTTACTGCCCACCTTGATGCCTTGTTATAGTTCGGGCCTCGTTTTTGCCCGCAAAAGGATCACTGGCATGTCTCAATACACTGCGTTCAACGTCGAACTGGTCGATAAAATCGCCCATGTGCAGATCAACCGCCCGGAGAAGATCAACTCGATGAACGCTGCGTTCTGGAGCGAGATCGTCGAGATCTTCCAGTGGATCGACGATACCGATGAAGTGCGCGTGGTGGTCCTCAGCGGGGCCGGCAAGCATTTCTCCTCGGGCATCGACCTGATGATGTTGGCCGGCGTGGCCAATGAACTGGGCAAGGATGTCGGCCGCAATGCGCGCCTGTTGCGGCGCAAGATCCTCACCCTGCAAGCGTCGTTCAATGCCGTCGACAACTGCCGCAAGCCAGTGCTGGCGGCCATTCAGGGTTACTGTCTGGGTGGCGCCATCGACCTGATCGCCGCCTGCGACATGCGTTATGCCGCCGAGGATGCGCAGTTTTCGATCAAGGAAATCGACATCGGCATGGCCGCCGACGTCGGCACGCTGCAACGCTTGCCGTGGATCATCGGGGACGGCATGCTGCGTGAACTGGCTTACACTGGTCGCACCTTCGGCGCCGACGAAGCGCGGGGCATGGGCCTGGTCAATCGCGTCTACAGCGACACCGCCAGTCTCCTCGACGGCGTCATGGGCATTGCCCGGGAAATCGCCGGCAAGTCGCCGATCGCCGTCACCGGCACCAAAGAGATGATCAGCTACATGCGTGACCATCGCATCGATGACGGCCTCGAATACATCGCCACCTGGAACGCCGCCATGCTGCAATCCACCGATCTGCGCGTGGCCATGGCCGCCCATATGAGCAAACAGAAACCCGAATTTCTGGATTGATAAACCATGATTCCTCGCTGGACCACCGCAGTACTGGACACCGATCAACCTGGCGGCTGGGCCGTCGCGCGCAGCCCCGAAGGTTTTCTGTTCGATGACAACGGCGCACTGTTTGCGCGCGAATGGCTCAAGCGCCAGGACCTCTCGATCATCGCCGAGCATGGCATCGGTCATCTCGATGGCGAACCGGTCTATCTGCTGGAGCTGCGCAGTCACAGCGAGGTGCCGGGCTGCAGCTGGAAAGGCCTGCGGGCGTTCATGCTCGAAGGCGATCACACGGTCTACAAGGTGCTCGGGTACGCCGCGCAGATCGGCACCTGGGCCCGCGAGCACCGCTTTTGCGGCAATTGCGGGCAGGCGACGCATCAGGTGGTGCGTGAACGGGCGATGTACTGCGAGCCGTGCGACTTGCGCTATTACCCGCGCATTTCGCCGAGCATGATCGTGCTGGTGACCCGCGGCGACGAGATTCTGCTGGGGCGTTCACCGCGTTTTGTGCCGGGGGTCTACAGCACCCTGGCCGGGTTTGCCGAGCCGGGTGAATCGGCCGAGGACTGCCTGATTCGCGAGGTTCGCGAAGAGGTGAGCATCGAGGTCAGGAACATCCAGTACCTGGGCAGCCAGTGCTGGCCGTTCCCGCACTCGATGATGCTCGGCTTTCATGCCGAGTATGCCGGTGGCGAGATCGTCTGCCAGGAAGACGAGATCGAGGACGCCCAGTGGTTCAACGTGCACGCGCTGCCGCCGTTGCCGGCGTCGCGCTCGATTGCCCGTTACCTGATCGACGTCTACGTGGCGCGGCGTTTAGGCCACGCTGAACCAGTGCTGCCAGGCTAGGCGCACGGTCAGGCCGAGCACCACGGTGATGAACACCGGACGAATGAATTTCGCACCGCCGCTGATGGCGGTGCGGGCGCCGAAGAACGCGCCGACCATCAACGACGAGCCCATGCACAGGCCGATGATCCAGTCCACTTGACCTGAGAAGATGAAGATCGACAGCGCCGCCGCGTTGCTGACGAAGTTCATGCTGCGCGCCACGCCGCTGGCCTTCACCAGGTCGATGGGGTACAGCAGCAGGCTGCTCACGGTCCAGAACGCGCCCGTGCCGGGACCGGCCACGCCGTCATAGAATCCGAGGCTGAAGCCTTGGGTCGACTGCCACTTTTTCTTGATCGGTGCGTCGCTGTCCGTCGGCGCTTTCGGCGTGCCCCCGAACAACAGGTAAACGCCACAGGCGAAGACGATCACCGGGAGCATTTTGTTCAGCCATTCGGCCGGCAGGTAGTGGGCGACCACGGCACCGGTCAACGCGCCGACCAGGGTCCCGACGATGGCGTGCACCCATTGCGCGGGATGGAACAGCTTGCGGCGGTAGAAGGTAAAGCTGGCAATGGCCGAACCGAAGGTCGAACTGAGCTTGTTGGTGCCCAGCACCAGATGCGGCGGCAGGCCGGCCGTCAGCAAGGCCGGGGTGGTCAACAAACCGCCGCCACCGGCGATGGCGTCGATGAAACCGGCAACAAAAGCGACAAGGGCCAGGATGGCCAGGGTGGAGAGGTCAACGCTGAGTTCGAAGGGCATGGGATCGGCTTATTCGGCGGGTGCGGAAGAGGGTGCGGGGAAGGGGCGGTATGTTACCTCTAACCTTTGCATGATGCTTTGTGAACAACACAAAAACCTGTGGGAGCTGGCTTGCCAGCTCCTACAAAAGGACGTGTTTACAGGCCGAGGTCTGACAGCCCCGGATGATCATCCGGCCGGCGCCCCAGCGGCCAATGGTACTTGCGCTCGCTTTCCTTGATCGGCATGTCGTTGATGCAGGCGAAACGGCGGGCCATCAGGCCTTCCTCGTTGAACTCCCAGTTTTCGTTGCCGTATGAGCGAAACCAGTTGCCCGAGTCGTCGTGCCATTCATAGGCATACCGCACGGCGATGCGGTTGTCGGTAAAGGCCCAGAGTTCCTTGATCAGTCGATAATCCAGTTCCCTGGCCCATTTGCGGGTCAGGAAGGCTTTGGCTTCTTCGCGGTTGTGGGCGAACTCGGCGCGATTGCGCCACTGGGTGTCCAGGGTGTAGGCCAGGGACACTCGCTCGGGGTCGCGGGAGTTCCAGCCGTCCTCGGCCAGGCGAATCTTTTCAATGGCCGATTCACGGGTAAAGGGCGGCAATGGCGGACGAACTTCGGCATTAGACATTTCAATGTCTCCGTATCAAGTTAAAGTTCAAACAAAGTGTCGAGCTTGATCAAGTTGCTACAGGTCCAATAACTTTCGTGCCATGCATTGCGCATTATCGGCGGCACTGTGGTCACCCATGACAAGCGCCACGGTAATGGCACCGTCGATCAAGATCAGTAGCTGTCTGGCCAGCACCTGCGGATCCTCGGCACCATATTCGGTACACAGCTCGCACACGTAGTCGAGCAGCTTCTGTTTATGCTCTTTTGCGACCAGGCGCACCGGGTCTTGCGGGTCGCCGGTTTCGCCGCTGGTGTTGATGAACGCGCAGCCGCGAAAGCCTTCGCTGGCGAACCACGACGTGAGCACGGTAAACAGGTTGAGCAATCGCCCGGCCGGGGTCTGGGCCTGGCCGACTGCGCCTCTGTACCAGTGCATCCAGCGTTCGTCGCGGCGTTGCAGGGCGGCCACGACCAGTTCGTCCTTGTTGGCGAAATAGCGGTAGATGCTTTTCCTGGAGACGCCGGCGGTTTTCACCAGAAGATCCATGCCAGTGGCGGCTATGCCACTTTTGTAGATCAACTTTTCGGTGACATCCAGAATGATGTCGCGTGTGTCGTTGCTAGTGATTTCGTTCATGTTGCTAACAGTAGAACGATCGTTCTCCTTGGTCAATGGGTTTTTGTGGTG
This sequence comes from Pseudomonas sp. PB101, assembly GCF_009764265.1. Classification (GTDB taxonomy): domain Bacteria; phylum Pseudomonadota; class Gammaproteobacteria; order Pseudomonadales; family Pseudomonadaceae; genus Aquipseudomonas. The sequence continues at coordinate 6,164 of NZ_RWIR01000020.1, read as the reverse complement.
CCTGATAAATGGCCTTCGCGAGCAGGCTCGCTCCCACAGGGGAAATGCATTTCAATGTGGGAGCGAGCCTGCTCGCGAAGGGGACATTACAGACGGTAACAAGACCCGAACCCTTGCATGGTGTAAGCTCTCGGTTCTTCGGATTCGACCCATTGCGAGCCCTATGCCGTCGCTTTTCAAACGCTCCCTGCTGCCCAAACTGCGCAGTTTTCCGCTGAAGGCCGATGCCGTCGGCATCCTCTCCGGCGCTGCCGAATTCCGTCGTTGCCTGCTGGAGAAAATCGCCAGCGCAACCCGGCGCATCTACATCGTTGCGCTGTACCTGCAACAGGATGAAGCCGGCCAGGAAATTCTCGATGCCCTGCACGCGGCCAAGCTGGCGCGTCCGGAACTGGACGTGGTGGTGGTCGTCGACTGGCTGCGTGCCCAGCGCGGCCTGATCGGTGCCGGCAAGCAACCGGGCAACTCCGCCTGGTATCAGGAAATGACCCGCACCCACGCAAGTGAAGTGCCGATCTACGGCGTCCCGGTACAGACTCGCGAACTGTTCGGCGTGTTGCACCTTAAAGGTTTCGTGATCGATGACTGCGTGATCTACAGCGGCGCGAGCCTGAACAACGTCTATCTGCACAAGATCGACAAGTACCGCTACGACCGCTATCACCTGCTGCACAATCGTGATCTGGCCGATTCGATGCAGCATCTGGTGCAGCACGGTCTGGTGGCCTCCAAAGCGGTGCACCGCCTCGACCTGCCGAACCTGCCGACCACCCGCAGCCTGCGCAATGACATCGGCGACCTGCGCAGCCGCCTCAAGCACGCGGCCTATGACACCACGCAAGGCAGCACGGACAGGACTGGCTTGTCGGTCTGCCCGCTGCTCGGCGTCGGCAAGAACAATCCGCTGAACCGGGTGATTTGCGAGCTGATCGCCAGCGCTCAGAAACAACTGACCATCTGCACGCCGTACTTCAACCTGCCGCTGGCGATCATCCGCGAAATCAACCGCGCGCTGGCCCGTGGGGTGAAGATCGACATTGTGGTCGGCGACAAGACGGCCAACGACTTCTACATTCCGCCGAGCGAACCGTTCAAGGTCATTGCGGCGCTGCCGTACCTGTACGAAATCAGCTTGCGCCGGTTTGCCAAACGGCATCAGCGCAACATCGACAGCGGTCAGTTGAACCTGCACCTGTGGCGTGATGGCGACAACACCTATCACCTCAAGGGCATGTGGATCGATCAGCGTTATACCTTGCTGACCGGCAACAACCTCAACCCGCGGGCATTCCGCCTCGATCTGGAAAACGCCTTGCTGATCGATGATCCCCATGGCGAACTGCTGGAGCCGCGGGGCAAGGAGCTGGCGGAGATCTTCCAGCACACCCGGCGAATCGAGCACTTCCAGAACCTGGAAACCCTCGCCGAATACCCGGCGGGCGTGGCCAAGTTCCTCAAGCGTGTGAGTCGCGTGCGGATCGAACGGTTGCTTTACCGCATCCTCTGAACCCGCTGGACTTCCGATCTGCTGTTGCTCCTCTGTAGGAGCGAGCCTGCTCGCGATGGGCGCAAACGATAACGCGGGAAACCTGATTCACCTCGGCGTCCTCAGGTTTTTCGCGAGCAGGCTCGCTCCTACAGGTATGCGCGCCAGTCCCCGGATAAACGCCGCTTACGGTCGCTGTAAAACTCAGTTCAGACCGAGCTTCCCGCGCAATGTCGACAAGTCTTCAGCCAAAGTATTGACCGGCCCAACCAGAGCCTTGCGGTCTGCGTCCTTCACCTTGTCATAGGTCTCGAAACCGCCGTCACTGGTCTTGTACCTGGCCAGGATCTTGTCCACGGTCGCGAAGTTCTTGTCGACCTTGGCCACGAACGCGGCATCCTGTTTCTCGATCTGCGGACGGAACAGGTCGACGATTTTCTTCGCCCCGTCGATGTTGCCCTGGAAGTCATAGAGGTCGGTGTGGCTGTAGCGGTCTTCTTCACCGGAGACCTTGGTCGCCGCGACTTCTTCGAGCAAGGCTGCGGCGCCACCCACGACTTTCTCGGGCGGGAAGGTCAGGCCGGCGACGCGGGTTTGCAGGTCTTTCACGTCTTTGTTCAGGCCGTCAGCCAGCTCGCCAAGGTCCTTGGTGGTCTTTTCCGAGAACAGCGAATATTCGAGGCGGTGGAAACCGGTGAAGTCCTCGGCTTTCACGCCTTTTTCGTGATCGTCGACGCGCGAGTCGATGGACGCATCCAGGTCACTGAACAGCTCGGCAATTGGTTCGATCGACTCGTAGTAGACGCGAGTCGGTGCGTAGAGTTTTTGCGCGGTGGCCAGGTCGCCCTTTTTCACGGCGTCGGTGAATTGCTCGGTATGGCTGGCCAGCTCATCCAGTTGCTCGGTGACGTAAATCTTGTAGTCCGAAACCGGCCCCACCAGGTCCAGCGGCGCTGTCGCCGCGAAGGCCGACAGCGAAGTGTTGAGCAAGCCAAGGGTCAGCATTAACGCGAGGGGTGACTTCTTCATGGGACGGTTCCGTGAGGGTTGCGTTGGTTAGGCGGTTGTTTTTGGTTGTGTGGCATCGAGCAGCGAGCGACCGATGAAATCCTGGTCGCTGGTCACCCCGGGCAGCGTGAAGAAGTAACCGCCGCCGACCGGCTTGAGGTACTCCTCCAGCGGTTCGCCGTTGAGTCGGGTTTGCACGGCGATGAAGCCTTTCTCCAGGTCGGCCTGGTAGCAGATGAACAGCAGGCCCATGTCGAGCTGGCCGTTCTTGTTCACTCCGTTGGAGTAGTTGAACGGCCGGCGCAGGATCAAATTGGCCTGGGTTGCGGCGGTGCGCGGGTTGGCCAGGCGAATGTGCGCGTCGAGCCGGGTCAGCTTGCCTTGCGGGTCCTTGCCGTAGTCCGGCACTTCGCTTTCGTGGGCGCCGCCCAAGGGCGCACCGGTGCTTTTGACCCGGCCGAGAATGCTTTCCTGCTCCTGCAGCGGCGTGCGGTCCCAGCGCTCGACGAAGTTGCGGATGATCCGCACGGCCTGATAGCTGCCATTGGCGGCCCACGCCGGTTCATCGCTGCCGGTCTGCACCCAGACGATGCTGTCCATGGTCTTGGCGTCGTTGGAATCGGGGTTGGCCGAACCGTCGCGAAAACCCAGGAAATTACGCGCGCTCTGTGCCGGCACGCCGGGTTTTGCCGGGGCCTGGGGCGGTACGCTGCCTTCCTGTTTCCAGCGCACCAGCAGCAGGTCCGGCAGGTTTTTCACGATGTCGCGCAAGGCGTGGATGTTGGTGTCGGTGGTGTTGGCGCAGAACTGGATGCTCAAGTCGCCATGGCAGCAATCGGCTTCCAGCGCGTCGTTGGGGAAGCCGACCATGCGTATCAGGCGCTTGGGCCGGGCGTCGGCCAGGCCGAAACGCTCGTCGAACAACGATTCGCCCACCGACACGGTGATGGTCAGGTTATCCGGAGTGACGACCGGGCCGAGAATGCCCGAGTCCACGGGTGGCAACTTCGGGTCGACCTGGGTCACCGGGCCGCCCTTCATGAGGAATGCAATGCGCTGGTTCAGGGTGCGAAACAGCCGCTCGAGGTCTTCACGGTCGCTGGCCAGCACATCGAACGACACCAGCATCCCGGCCGCCGGGCGCGGGGTGACGATGCCGGCCTGGTGCAAACCGTGGAACGGGTGACGGTCACCGGTTTTGTCGCTGCTCGGTGCCTCGGTGACTTGCGCGGGACTGGCGGCCATGGCCGGGCAGCTGAGCGCTACACCTGCGGCGCCCATGCCCATCAGGACGCGGCGACGCTGGAGGTTGAATTGCTCTGGATCATTCATCGGTTGACGTCTTCTGCTGACAGGCCGGACAGGCCAAGGGCGGGATCGATTTCATCGAGGGCGGTGGCCAGTGCCTTGGCCTTGTCGGCGATCTGATTGCGTTGTTCGGCGCTGACACTGTCGTAACTGGCGTACCCGTCGCCGACCTTGAACGCATTGAGTTCGGCGTCGAAGGCGTAGAGGGCAGTGTCGATTTTCCCCAGCAGCCCGGCCGCGGACTTGCTCAGCAACGGTCGCAACAGGTCGACGACCTTGCGGGTGGCGTCGAGGTTGGCGGCGAAGCCGTTCAGGTCGCTGTGGCTGTAGCGTTCCTCTTCGCCGCTGCCGGCGCGCACATCGGCGATGCCGTTGAGGTTGCGCACCATGATGCTCACCAGTTGCTCCGGCGGCAGTGACTGGGCCAGCAACTGTTGCTTGAGGGTGCGCACGTCCGTCAGCAGGCGCTGGGCAACCGGCGCCATGCCGGAGAGGTCGCGTTGCTCAAACAATGCGTATTCGATGCGATGGAAACCCGTGAACCCTGGGTCCTGCTCGCGCTTTTCGAAATAGTCGGCGCGGGCATTGATCGCGTTGTCCAGTTGCGCCAGGCGTTGAGCGGCGGGCGCCACTCGTTGGTACGCCGTGCGCGCCGGCACATACAGGGCCTGCGCCTGACTCAGGTCACCGGACTCGATGGCTTGCTGCAGGGCGGTGACGGCCTTGATCAGCGCGCTGCCCTGGCTGTTGAGGTACACGCGGAACTCCGACAGCGGCCCGACAAACGCCACCATCGACGGCCTGGCCTTGGCCGCCGCATCGGACGCGGCTGTCGGCGTGACATGCAAGGTGCCACGCGGGTTGCTCAGCAGGCCGCACGTGATGCTGTAGTCACCGGGCGCCAGGTTGGCGTTGATCACCTGGCTCAGGCCGGGCGCAATATTTTCCCGTTCTTCGATCACCAGCACGCCGTCGAGGATTTCCCATTCCACGGCTCGGTCGGAGCGGTTGACGATGCGAAAGCTCGCGTGACCGGCCGGGACGGTGAGGGCATTGGGTTCGCAACTGTGCGGGTGGATGGTCACCAGCACTTCATCGTGGTTGGCGAGGCGCTTGGCCGCGGCCATTGTCGACGCGTAATAGAACAGGCCACCGGCCGCGATCATCACGATCACCGAGCCGGCCAGCGCCCAGCGCAACGCGCGGGGCGGGGAAGCCTGGAGGGGGGCTTGATTTGACATGGGCGCCCTTACTGGCTGGAAACGGAAGAGGATTGGCTGGCGGGTGCGACGGCCGGGGCGAAGAACATCACCAGCGCCACCAGCAGATAGATCAGATACGCACCCAGGGTGCTGACGGTCGGGGCATCCTGGTAACCGAACATGCCGGCCAGCACCGAACCCAGCGGCCCGTCCATCGGCAGCGTTGCGCTGAAGTCGAAAAGTACCGTTTGCAGGTGGTTCCAGAGCCCGGCTTCATGCAGCGCCTGCACCGAGTTGGCGAGAATGCCGGCCGCCACCACGAGGATGAACAGCCCGGTCCAGCGGAAAAACGCCGAGAGATTCAGGCGCATGCTGCCGCTATAAATCAGCCAGCCGATGATGATGGCCAGGACCAGGCCGAGCAGGGCGCCAACCGGTGCTGCCGGGCCTTGGCTCTGCTGGAATACCGCAAGCAGGAAGAACACCGTTTCCAGGCCTTCGCGGGCCACGGCGAAAAACACCATGGCGATCAAGGCAATCACCTGGTGTGCAGAACCGGTCAACGCGTGGTCGAGGGACTCGTGCAACGAATGCTTGATCGAACGCGCCACCTTGCGCATCCAGAACACCATCGAGCTGAGAATGCCGACGGAGACCAAGCCGACGATGCCTTCAAACAGCTCCTGTTGCTTTTGCGGAAACTCCGCACTGACCAGTTCCAGCCCGGCGCCCACCAGCAGCGCAAGCGTGACGGCAAGAAACACCCCGATCCACATCGCCGGCAGCCATTGGCCGCGACCGGTCTGCTTGAGGTAACTGGCGATGATGCCAACGATCAACGCAGCCTCGACACCTTCGCGCAGCATGATCAAAAAAGGAACAAGCATTCAGCGCCGTCTCGAATTTAGATAGGGAGCTAATTTGTAACATAATGACACTCATTCCCATATGCCATTGATTGCCAATTACCTGAACCTGAGCTGAACGATCCTGAAAATCACGCGTTGGCTTTGGCTTTGCTTTGGCTTTGCTTTGGCTTTTGATCTTCTTGCCCCATCGAGAGGCCGAGTGGAGGTTCTGCGCAGTGGGCAACCCGGCATGGATGCCGGGTTAGCCGCCCCCGGCCATGGATGGCCGATGGCGGCGGGCCCACGGAGCAG
>NZ_RWIR01000019.1 GCF_009764265.1 Pseudomonas sp. PB101 | reverse complement strand
CACAGGGATTGAGGTTGCTCACATAATTTGTGAACTACCTCAATCCCTGTGGGAGCCTGGCTTGCCAGCGATGGCGGCCTGAAGGGCTACAAGGATTACTTGGAAAGAAACCGCATCCCTTCCTCCAACCCGCGAAGGGTCAGCGGATACATCTGGTCGTCGATCAAATCCCTCACGATGTTGGTCGATGAGGTATAGCCCCAAGTGTCCTTCGGATAGGGGTTGATCCAGATAAGCTTCTTGTACTTCTCCTTGAACCGCTGCATCCACACGTAACCGGCTTCTTCGTTCCAGTGCTCGACGCTGCCGCCCGCCTGGGTGATTTCGTAGGGCGCCATGGCGGCGTCGCCGATGAAGATCACTTTGTAGTCGGCGCCGTACTTGTGCAGCAGGTCCATGGTCGAAGTGCGCTCGGAGGTGCGGCGCATGTTGTTCTTCCACACCGATTCATAAATGAAGTTGTGGAAGTAGAAATACTCCAGATGCTTGAACTCGGTCTTGCAGGCCGAGAACAACTCCTCGCAGATCTTCACATGGGCGTCCATCGAGCCGCCGATGTCGAACAGCAGCAACAGCTTGACGGTGTTACGCCGTTCCGGACGCATCTGGATGTTCAGCAGGCCGGCATCCTTGGCGGTGTGGTCGATGGTGCCATCGATGTCCAGCTCTTCCGCCGCGCCCTGACGGGCAAACTTGCGCAAGCGCCGCAGGGCGACCTTGATGTTGCGGGTGCCCAGTTCGACCGAGTCGTCGAGGTTTTTGTATTCGCGCTGGTCCCAGACCTTGACCGCCTTGCCCTGGCGTTTGCCAGCGTCGCCGACCCGAATGCCTTCCGGGTTGAAACCGCCTGAGCCGAACGGGCTGGTGCCACCGGTGCCGATCCACTTGTTGCCGCCGGCGTGGCGTTCCTTCTGCTCTTCGAGACGTTTCTTGAACTCTTCGATCAGCTTGTCCAGACCGCCGAGGGACTGGATCGCCGCGCGCTCTTCATCGGTCAGCGAGCGCTCGAACTCCTTGCGCAGCCAGTCTTCGGGGATCAATGCCTGAAGATGATCGTCGAGCTTTTCCAGGCCATTGAAGTAGGCGCCGAAGGCCCGGTCGAACTTGTCGAAATGCTTTTCGTCCTTCACCAGGATCGCCCGGGACAGGTAATAGAACTCGTCCATGTCGGCGAAGGTCACGCGCTGTTTCAGCGCGTTGATCAGGTCCAGCAGTTCACGCACCGAGACCGGCACCTTGGCTGCGCGCATTTCATTGAACAGGTTGAGCAACATGGCATCAGCCTCTTAGCGGGTGCCGCGACGGCTCATGAACGCCAGACGCTCCAGCAGTTGCACGTCCTGTTCGTTTTTCACCAGCGCACCGGCCAGCGGCGGGATGGCCTTGGTCGGATCGCGTTCGCGCAGCACCGCTTCGCCGATATTGTCGGCCATCAGCAGCTTGAGCCAGTCCACCAGTTCGGAGGTCGAAGGCTTCTTCTTCAGGCCCGGCACCTTGCGCACGTCGAAGAACACGTCCAGCGCTTCGCTGACCAGGTCCTTCTTGATGTCCGGGTAGTGCACGTCGACGATCTTCTGCAGGGTGGTGCGGTCGGGGAAGGCGATGTAGTGGAAGAAGCAGCGGCGCAGGAACGCGTCCGGCAGCTCTTTTTCGTTGTTGGAGGTAATGATGATGATCGGCCGCTTCTTCGCCTTGATGGTCTCGTCGATTTCGTAAACGTAGAACTCCATCTTGTCGAGTTCTTGCAGCAGGTCGTTGGGGAACTCGATGTCGGCCTTGTCGATTTCGTCGATCAGCAGGATCACCCGCTCCTCGGATTCGAAGGCTTCCCAGAGCTTGCCCTTTTTCAGGTAGTTACGAACGTCGTGGACTTTTTCGTTGCCCAGTTGCGAGTCGCGCAGGCGGCTGACCGCGTCGTACTCGTACAGGCCCTGGTGAGCCTTGGTGGTGGACTTGATGTGCCAGGTGATCAGCTTGGCGCCAAAGGATTCGGCCAGTTGCTCGGCGAGCATGGTCTTGCCGGTGCCCGGTTCGCCCTTGACCAGCAACGGCCGCTCCAGGGTGATGGCGGCGTTGACCGCCAGCTTCAGGTCATCGGTGGCGACGTAGGCCTGGGTGCCTTCGAACTTCATCTGCTAATCCTCGAACGGTAACGCCGACCTGAACGAGGCAGGGCGGTGCGGGGCGAAATAGTTGTAGTACCCGACTATAACGCGGTGCCCGGTCGACTGTGAACGCAGACGGCCTATTCAGTCTCTGAATGGAGCGTCACTTGGTGACTCAGCCTGCATCCGGTTGGGGTCGTTCATACCGTGCATTGAACGCCTGGATGAAACCATTGCGTAAAATCTGCAAAAAAGCCTGGAACGCGCTGACATCTTGCTGATGTACGTTGCCTTTGAGTTCGACCCGTGTGGCGAACTGGTTTTTGCCCTGGTTTTTCAACACGGTCTCGGTACCGCCGACAAGGGCTTCCCAAATCGAGCGGAACAGCCCTTTGTCCTTGTTTTCCACGTCCTGCTGCCAGTTGAACACGTCGACATCGCGCAGCAACGGCTTGATATAGCCAGTCAGTCGCCCTTTGTCGGCTTTGGCTTCGATCACCACGTCGCCATGGCCGGCATTGAAGTCGAACTTGCCGTAGGCCGCGGCGAAGTCGTTCATGCGCTTGAGTTCGATTTCCCTGGCGCGCAAGCGAAATTCGAAGTCTTCGAAGTTGCTCAAGGGATCGAAAGTGGCCGTGGTCTCCAGTGGCGCATGCCCCAGCAGCAGGGCCTTGCCATCGAAACGCGCATCACGCTTGCCTTTGGTATCGACCACGTTGGTCAGGTTGAAAATGCTCGCATCGACTTTTGTGGCGTTCATGTTCACCGGCGGTTTGGAATTGAAATTGCGAAAGCTGATCTTGCCGTCGCTGATCCGCACTTCGTTCAGGGTGATGGGCAGCAGCTTGCCTAACTGGGCGCGCCAATCGGTGCCCTGGCCGGTCTGGGAGTTTTGCTTGTTGGCCCCGCCGTCGACGAAGTTGACCTCGGGACGAATGAACTGCACTTCGGCCACCACCGCATGGTCGTACCAGAGTGAGTGCCAACTCACCGAAAGATCGATCAGTGGCGCGTTGACGAAGGGCACCGGAACCTTGCCCTCGACCTTGACGATTTTCAGGCCGTTGATCTTGTAGGCCCCGCGCCACAGGGCCAGGTCCACGTCGGTGATTTGACCCCGATAGTCGCCCATGTCCGCCAGCCGCTCATTCAGGTAGTCGCGCACCAGATAGGGCAGGGCGATGTGTAGCGATATCAACAGTGCAACGAGGCCGATGAGGGTCCACAGGGGCCAGCTGTATCGACGTTTCATGGTGGCAAATCTCTGGCGATCTAAAGCCATTGACTGCACTGATCAGCGGACGTTCGACCTGACTGGACGCCTGCGGGCAAGAGGCTTACCTTGATGCCCTCTTTTTGCTGTCGTTAAGGACCCAGCCATGAGCCGCATTTTCGCTGACAACGCCCACTCCATCGGCAATACACCGCTGGTGCAGATCAATCGCATTGCGCCGCGTGGAGTGACCATCCTGGCCAAGATCGAAGGGCGCAACCCCGGTTACTCGGTGAAGTGCCGGATCGGCGCGAACATGATCTGGGATGCCGAGAGCAGCGGTAAACTCAAGCCGGGCATGACCATCGTCGAGCCGACCTCGGGCAATACCGGCATTGGCCTTGCTTTCGTGGCCGCCGCCCGTGGCTACAAGCTGATGCTGACCATGCCGGCGTCCATGAGTATCGAGCGGCGCAAGGTGCTCAAGGCACTGGGTGCCGAACTGGTGTTGACCGAGCCGGCCAAAGGCATGAAAGGTGCCATCGAAAAAGCCGGTCAAATCGTTGCCGGCGACCCGTCGAAGTACTTCATGCCGGCGCAATTCGACAACCCGGCCAACCCGGCCATCCACGAAAAAACCACCGGCCCGGAAATCTGGAACGATACCGACGGCGCGGTCGATGTGCTGGTGGCAGGCGTCGGAACCGGGGGAACCATCACCGGGGTTTCGCGGTATATCAAGAATACGCAGGGCAAACCGATTATCTCGGTGGCGGTGGAACCCGTGGTGTCGCCGGTGATTACCCAGGCCCTGGCCGGTGAGGAGATCAAGCCGAGCCCGCACAAGATCCAGGGCATCGGTGCCGGTTTTGTGCCGAAGAACCTTGATTTGTCGATTGTCGATCGTGTGGAGCTGGTCAGCGACGAAGAGTCCAAGGCCATGGCCTTGCGCCTGATGCAGGAAGAAGGGATTTTGTGCGGCATCTCCTGCGGCGCCGCCATGGCAGTGGCTGTGCGGCTGGCGGAGACCCCGGAAATGCAGGGCAAGACCATCGTCGTGATCCTGCCCGATTCCGGTGAGCGTTATCTGTCGAGCATGCTGTTCAGTGATCTGTTTACCGACCAGGAGAATCAGCAGTAACGATCCATTGAACGGGTCCGGTTGATGATGGGATCGCATCAGCCGCCGTTCAGGTGCCTCATGTTAAGAAATGGTTTGTTGCATATTCATTAACGGTGAATGTTGAAAAGTGCAGGTTTTTCAACGGGTCGCTAGTGTTTATCATGCTGGCAGCCATGTCGGGCAAGGGACATGGCGCAGTATCGTTTATCTTCAAAGGAGTTGTTGATGACCTTATCGTTTGCCGCTAAAGCCTCGTTGTTGCTGCTCTTTCTGGGCAGTACCCTGTATGTGCATTTACGCGGCAAGGCGCGGTTACCTGTTTTACGCCAGTTCGTTAACCATTCGGCCCTGTTCGCCCCCTATAACGCCTTGATGTACCTGTTTTCCGGCGTGCCCTCCAAACCCTATCTGGACCGCAGCAAGTTCCCCGAACTGGATGTACTCAAGGACAACTGGGAGGTGATTCGCGACGAGGCGATGCACTTGTTCGACGAGGGGTATATACGCGCGGCGGCAAAGAACAACGATGCCGGTTTTGGCTCGTTCTTCAAGAAGGGCTGGAAGCGTTTCTATCTCAAGTGGTACGACAAACCGCTGCCTTCTGCCGAAGCCTTGTGCCCGAGAACCGTGGAGCTGCTCAGCCGCATTCCCAATGTCAAAGGCGCCATGTTTGCGCTGCTGCCCGGTGGCAGCCACCTCAACCCGCATCGCGATCCGTTTGCCGGCTCCTTGCGTTATCACCTGGGCCTGTCCACCCCCAATTCCGATGATTGCCGCATCTTCGTCGACGGTCAGGTTTACGCCTGGCGCGATGGGGAAGACGTGATGTTCGACGAGACCTACGTGCACTGGGTCAAGAATGAAACAGAAAAGACCCGGGTCATCCTGTTCTGCGATATCGAGCGACCACTGAACAATCGCTTCATGACCCGCATCAATCGCAGTATCAGCGCCTGCCTGGGACGTGCCACCGCCCCTCAGAACCTGGACGACGAGCGTGTCGGCGGGATCAACCGGGTCTACGCCTGGAGCAAGAACTCCAGCGATAAAATCAGTGGAGCGGTCAAGCAATGGAAACGACGCAACCCCAAGGCCTACCGTTTGCTGCGCCCGGTGCTGGCGGTGGCGGTGCTGACGTTATTGGGGTATTGGTTGTTTGGCTGAGTCGTTGCAATCCATGTCGAACGCTGGTTATAGTCGGCGCACGGTGAGTTTCGGACTCCCTTTCTTTTCCCTCGAACAAAGATCAGCCCAATGCCTGCATCCCTCATCAACGCGGTAGTCGATTCAGCGGTCAACGCTGGCGTCGTGCCGTGCGGGAATCAGCAGCCCGGGCAGATCAGTCATTACCCCCCACCTGTCAGCCGCACGCCGGTGTGCGCAGTCGTATCACCGCCAGGCGTTGGCGTTTCGGGCTGATCAGCTGCTTTCTGCTGTTCCCCCAGCCCGCCTGAAAAAAACGACTGAATTTCAGCTTCGGCTGAGTTGGCTTGTTGCCTGACTACAGGTGGTATTCATGTTTGTCCTTTCGAAAAAATCCGCGCTCGCGGCGGCGTCCACGAGCCTGTTCGTCCTGCTGTGGAGCAGCGGGGCGATCTTCTCCAAATGGGGGCTGGCCCACGCGTCACCCTTTGCCTTCCTGATGTTTCGGTTTGTCATCGCGCTCTGCGGCCTGGTGTTACTGGTGCCCTTGCTCAAGCTGAAGTTGCCCAAGGGCGGCAAACCGATGCTGTATGCGATGGCGACCGGCGTGGTGCTGTTGGGGGCTTATCAGATTTTCTATCTGCTGGCCCTCGACCTCAAAGTCACGCCCGGGGTGATGGCGACCATCATGGGCGTGCAGCCGATCCTCACCGTGGTGCTGATGGAACGCCAGCGGTCCTGGAGCCGCCTGTTCGGCCTGACCCTGGGCCTGACCGGGTTGATCATGGTGGTCTATCAGGGCATCGGCCTGGCCGGGATGTCGCTGGCCGGGATGCTGTTCGGCTTGCTGGCGCTGGCGAGCATGACGTTCGGTTCGATCATGCAGAAACGCATCACCGACAATCCTCTCGGCACACTGCCGGTGCAATATCTGGCCGGACTGCTGTTGTGCGGGATTTTCGTACCCTTCCAGCCGTTTCACTTCGAGCACGGCAGCGGTTTCATCGTGCCGGTGCTGTGGATGGGGCTGGTGGTGTCGGTGTTGGCGACGTTGTTGCTGTACCGCTTGATCGCCCGGGGCAATCTGGTGAACGTCACCAGCCTGTTTTACCTGGTGCCGGCGGTCACGGCGGTGATGGACTATCTGATCTTCGGCAATCGCCTGGCGATGTTGAGCCTGTTCGGCATGCTGTTGATCATCGTCGGTCTGGTGTTCGTCTTCCGTAAAACTGGGTAAAACCGAGAAGGCCCGGAGCGCTGCTCCGGGCCTTTTTCATTTCGCCAGCGCGTGCTCGGCCCGCACCGAATTCATGAACGCCTGCATCGCCGACGACTGAATGCGATGACGTCGGGTGATCAGCCCGAAGGGTGGCAGCCGTGCCTCGAACTTGATCGGCAGCACCGCGAGCAGATCGCGGCCGGGATAATCCTCGACCACCGACAGCGGCGTGACGCCGAGCATGTCGGTCTGCTGAATCAACGACAGCAAGGTCATGATCGACGTGGTTTCGACGATGCTGCTCGGGATATCGACCCGTGCGTTGTGGAACACCTGGTTGATGATCGCGCGCATCGGGCTGGGTTGCTGTTGCAGGACCCAGGTCATGTTCTGCAGTTCGGCCCAGCTCAGTTGTGTGGCCTTGGCCAGTGGATTCTGTGCCCCGGAAATCACGCACAGCGCTTCTTCGCCGAGGCTGTCGAACAGCAGCTCCTCGGCCCGGGCACCGGCCGGAATCCGCCCCAGCACGATATCCAGCTGATCCTGTAAAAGCGCCTGTACCAGTACGTCGCTGGTGTCGACCTGAATGCTCATCGACAAACGTGGATGGCTTTGTTTCAAGGTCGCGATGGTGCGCGTCAGCAGCCCCGAAGCCAGCGCCGGAATGGCCCCGACTGCGACCCGGCCAAGGTTGCCCGATTGCAGGGCGACCAGCTCTTCGCGCATGCCGCTGAGTTCGGCGAACACCATGCGCGCGTAGTAGATGACCGTTTCCCCGAACGGCGTTGAGCGCATGCCCCGGGGCAGGCGTTCGAACAGTTCGACGCCCAGCAGGTCCTCGGCTTCATGGAGCATTTTGGTCGCCGCCGGTTGGGTCATGCCGATGTGGTCGGCGGCACGGCGTAACGAGCCGAACTCCTGCAACGCCAGCATCAACCGCAGTTGGCGCAGGCGCAGTCGACTGTGGATCACGTTGGCTTCTGGAATTCGAACATCAGGCGTTCGGGTCATGGGCTCGACTCGCAAGAAAGACTGCGGCAAGCCTGACAACAATTGCCAGGCGTTGCCAGCATTGCTGTGTCACAGCACCGATTTAGTCTTGGCGACCCCGGATTTGCGCAGGCCGATCAACGTTTGCAGTGCTTTGGAAATCAACGGCCAGAACAGCATCAGCAGGGCTGCCGTGGTCAGGCTGCCCACCAACGGGTTGGACCAGAAAATCCCCAGGTGCCCGTCGGAGAACAGCATCGACTGGCGGAATGCATCTTCGGCCTTGTCGCCCAGCACCGCCGCCAACACCAGCGGCGCAATCGGGTAGCCGAGTTTCTTGAACAGATAACCCAGCGCACCGAAGCCGAGCATCAGCACCACGTCGAAGAACGAGTTGTGCACCGAGTAGGCACCGATGGCGCAGACCATGATGATGATCGGCGCGATGATCGAGAACGGAATGCGCAGGATCGAGGCGAACAACGGCACGGTGGCCAGCACCACGATCAGACTCACCACGTTGCCCAGGTACATGCTGGCGATCAGGCCCCAGACAAAATCGTGTTGCTCGACAAACAGCGTCGGCCCCGGGTGCAGGCCCCAGATCATCAGGCCGCCGAGCATCACTGCAGCGGTGGCGGAACCTGGAATGCCCAGGGTCAGCATCGGCAGCAGGGCACTGGTGCCGGCCGCGTGGTCGGCGGTTTCCGGGGCGATCACGCCTTCGATTTCACCCTTGCCGAAGTTGTCGCGGTTCTTCGAGAAACGCCGCGCCAGGCTGTAGCTCATGAACGACGCGGCGGTGGGGCCGCCCGGTGTGATGCCCATCCAGCAACCGACCAGGGTGCTGCGCACGATCGTCCACCAGTAGCGCGGCAATTTCGCCCAGGTGCGCAGGATGACCATTGGCGTGATCCGCGCATGCTCGCCACGGAACACCAGGCCTTCCTCGACGGTGCAGAGAATTTCGCCGATGCCGAACAGACCGATCACCGCTACTTCAAAGCTGATGCCGGTCATCAGGATCGGCTGGTCGAAGGTCAGGCGCAGGTTGCCCGATACGGTGTCCATACCGACGGCGGCCATGGCGAAACCGATCATCATCGCCACCACGGTTTTCAGCGGCGGGTTCTTGCTCATGCCGATGAAGGTGCAGAACGCCAACAGGTACACCGCAAAGAACTCCGGCGAACTGAAGGACATGGCGAACTCGGCAATCCGCGTCGACAGGAATGTCAGCAGCAACACCCCGCACAGGGCACCGATCAGGGCCGAACTGAACGCGGCGGTCAGGGCTTCGGCGGCGCGCCCTTCGCGGGCCATCGGGTAACCGTCGAAGGTGGTCGCCACCGATGACGGCTCTCCGGGGATGTTGAACAGGATCGAGGTGATCGAGCCGCCGAACAGCGCGCCCCAATACATGCACGACAGCAGGATGATCGCCGACACCGGCGACATGGTGAAGGTCAATGGCAGCAAGAGTGCCACGCCGTTGGGGGCGCCAAGGCCGGGCAGAACGCCGACCAGAATGCCCAGCAGCACGCCGATCACCATCAGGCCGATATGGCCCGGCGTGAGGATCAGGTTCATGCCTTGCAGCAGGGAATCGAACTCGCTCATTTGAAATTTCTCCCGGCCAGGGCAATCCAGTCGCCCATCGGGCCGGCATCCAGCGGCACCTTGAACCACAGTGCGAAAATCAGGTAACTGGCCAGCACCGCGCCCAGGGACACGCTGCCGATCATCCATTTGCCGTAGGGCTTGGCGCGGACCTTGTCACGCCACATGAACCAGGCAATGAAACACGCCGACGCCACATAGATCCCGGTAAAGGGCATGGCGCCGACAAACAGTGCAATCGGCACGAACACCGACATCACTTGTTTGAAAGCACTGCGACTGACGAACGCAACGCTCAAGACTTGCCAGCGCACCAGGGTCAGCACGCCGTTGGCGATGCTCGCGGCGCTCAACATCAGGCCGATGTAAAAGGGGAAGTAACCCGGCTCGGGGCCGGCATCACCCCAACCGATGCCTTGTTCGACACTGCCGAACATCACCACGGCGCCGATCAGGGTGGTGAACAACGCCAGGCCGAGTTCGACCCAACGGGTGCCGACCAGCGCCGGTGAATCCGAAGAATGGGACATGAAAACACCTCCAGCAGATGACGACCGCCCGCAGGCGAGCGGCCGCGACAACTCAGTTTTTCAGCCAGCCGGCTTCTTTGAATACCGGGGTGACGCGGGCGGTGTCTTTTTCGATGTAGGCGGTCAGCGGTTCGCCTTCGAGGAAGGTCGGCACCAATGCGTTCTGCTTCACGTAGGCCTTGAACTCATCGGTCTGGGTGACTTTGCGCATCAGCTCGACATAGAACGCCCGTTGTTCGGCGCTGATGTCGCCTGGCATGAACACGGTGCGCGGAAAGCGGTACTGATCGATGCCCAGGCCTTGTTCGTGGCAGGTCGGAACATCGGCCCAGGATTTATCGCCGGCGACTTTTTCAGTGTAGGCCATGCGCTCTTTACTGAAGACGCAGAGCGGCTCGACCTGATCGCCACGCCATTGGCTGATGCTTTCGCTGGGGTTGTTGACGTTGGCGGCGATGTGTTTGCCGGCCAATTGGGTCGCGGCTTCACTGCCGCTCTTGAACGGGATGTACACCAGTTTGCTGTTGGTGGTCTGGTTGAGCAGCAGGGTCAGGGTCTGGTCGACATCCTTGGACTGGCTGCCACCCATGCGCAGGTTCGACGGATCAGCCTTGACCGCCTCGTAGAAGCTTTTCGCGTCCTTCCACGGCGCGCCTTTGTAGCTCCAGAGGATGAAGTCGTCTTCGGCGACGGCGGCAATCGGCGTCAATTCCTGCCACTGGTAACCGAGCTTGGACACCAGCGGCAACAGGTAGATGTTGTTGGTGCCGATCACCAGTTTCTCGGCATCGCCCTTGTTCATTTTCATGTCGAGGAACGCTTCGGCGCCATTGCCGCCGCCCTTGTTGAGGACGATGGTGTTGACGTCGAGCAGCTTGTGCGTGGTGATGATCGACTGGATCAGGCGACCGAGTTGGTCGGTGCCGCCACCAGGGCCGCCAGCCACGACGATTTCGACATTCTTGTCCGGTTGCCAGGCGTGAGCGAGGGCGGGAAGGGCGCCGGCGGCGACCAGTGTGCAGCCAAGAAACAGACGGGATGTGCGACGGACGAATGCATTTCGCATGATGGAATGGCCTCGTTTTTGTGTTTTTTGTAATTGTTATGAGCGGCTTGTCTGCGCTGTAAAGCCGCAAGCCTGGCCCGAGTGTGGGAACGTGCCGTCGCCGCGTCTAGTCAAAACAATACATACACCGATAGCCTGGGGTTATACCTCGGCGCAGAAACGTTGAAAGGTCGTTGAAAGCAGGGCATGACATAACCCGGGGCTATCACCCGATTTCAAGTTTTGATTAGACGGTTATCGATGAGCCTCCGATAGTGCTCAACAACACCCATTCCGTAGGAGCCGGCTTGCTGGCGATAGCGGTGTGTCAGGCGCCATCAATGCTGGTTGATGCGCCGCCATCGCCAGCAAGCCGGCTCCTACAGATCGAACGTTTTGCATCACCACAAAAATAATAAAAGAGGTACGCACCATGGCTCGTTCCAGTGCTTCCCTGCATCTGCCTGGCGCAGGTGCTTCGCCCGCAGCGGTGGCAACCGCCAAGGCCAGCAATGTGCGCTGGCGGATCTTCGCGATCATTTTCGCGCTGACCATGGTCAACCTGATCGACCGGGTTTCGCTGTCCATCGCGATGCCGACCATCGCCCAAGAGTTTTCCTTGTCACCCGGCATGCAGGGTCTGATCCTCAGCAGCTTTTTCTGGGCCTATGCGTTGTTGCAGATTCCCGGTGGCTGGATGATCGACCGTTTCGGTCCGCACCGGGTCATCAGTTGGTCAACCGGTTTGTGGGGCACGTTCCAGGTGTTGGCGGCGTTTGCCACCGGCGGCCTGTCGTTGTTGTTTGCACGGGTTGCGTTAGGCGCCGCCGAAGCGCCGCTGTTCCCATCGGGCGGCAAACTGATTTCGCTGTGGCTGGCCCCGGGCGAACGCAGTCGCGGCGCGGTGCTGATGGACAGCGGCAGCCCGCTGGGTGTGGCGCTGGGCGGATTGATCATTGCCTATCTGATTGCCTCGCTGGACTCCTGGCGGTTGGCCTTTGTCATCGCCGGTATCGCGACCCTGGTGCTGGCCTTGCTGGCGCGGCGTTATCTGCGCGATGACCCGGCCAGCCACCCGCAGGTCAATGAACCGGAGTTGCAGAAAATCAACGCCGGACGCGCCACCCCTGCCGCCGAAGCCGCACGCGCACCGGTCAAGGGCCTGGGCATCGCCGCCCGTTCCCTGAGCGCTCTGCTGATCGGGCGGGCCAGTTGGGCAATGGTGTATTTCGGTCTGCTGACCTGGGGGCCAAGCTATCTGTCCCAGGCTCGCGGGTTCGATATCAAGGGCATTGGCGCGGCGACGTTCGTGATCTTCGTCTGCGGCGCCCTGGGTTCGTTGACCGGTGGTTTCCTCTGCGACGGTTTGATCCGCAAAGGCGTCAGCCGCGCCGTGGCGGTCAAGAGCCTGCTGGCGTTTTCCGGCCTGGTAGCGCTCGGCGCATTCCTGTTGCTGCCGACCCTCAGCGATCCTTTTGCGGCTGTGGCGCTGTTGGCCATGACCGCGTTTTTCCTGATGTGGGGCAGCCTCTACTGGAGTTTCCCGGCGCTACTGGCGGCACCGGCACGGGTCGGCCTGATCGGCGGTGTGATGAACATGGCCGGCAGCACCGGCGGCATCGCGGTGCCGATCCTGGTGGGCGTGATCCTGCAAGTGTCCGGTGGTTTTGCTCCGGTGCTGGGGTTCTTCGCGGCTTGCTCGGCGGTGTTCGTGCTGGCCACGCTGTTCATCAGCCTGGATGAGGTGCGCCATGACTAATCCGTTATGGAGCGGCCCGATCATCGACGCCCATCATCACTTCTGGGACCCGACCCTCAACGATCATCCCTGGCTCGCCCCCGAGGCCAGTATCCCGTTTCGCTACGGTGATTACAGCGCCATCAAGCGCCGCTATTTTCCCGAGGATTACTTCGCCGATGCGGGTTCCCACAACGTCGTGCAGACGGTGTACATCGAGACCGAATGGAACCCGCAGGACCCGATTGGCGAAACCCGTTTCATCGAGCAACTGGCCGCCCGTTACGGCGTGCCGAATGCGGTTGTGGCGCAAGCCTGGCTCGATCATCCGGACGCCATCGATGTGCTGACCGAACAGGCCGGCTTCAAGTGTGTGCGCAGCGTCCGCCACAAACCCGGTGGCCCGATCGCCCCCTCGCAAGTCGGGCACATGCGCAGCCTGATGAGCGACGAACACTGGCGCCGCAGCTATGCCGCGCTCGAAGGGCTGGGCCTGCATTTCGACCTGCAGACACCCTGGTGGAACCTGCACGAGGCCGAACGGCTGGCCCGGGATTTTCCTGGTGTCACGCTGATTCTCAACCACGCCGGTTTGCCCAATGACCGTAGTGCCGAAGGCCTTGCGGGTTGGCGGCTGGCGATGGCGCGGCTGGCCCAGTGGCCGAACGTGCAGGTGAAGATTTCCGGTCTGGGGCAGGGCGGCCAGCGCTGGCGCGCCAAGGACAACGCCTGGATCGTGCGCGAAGTGATCGCGATGTTCGGCAGCCATCGCGCGATGTTTGCCAGCAACTTTCCCGTGGACAGCCTGTGCGGCTCGTTCGACGACATCTACAGCGGTTTCAAATCCATTGTCGCCGATCTGCCAGTGGCCGATCAGGAGCGACTGTTCTACAGCAACGCGCAGCGGGTTTATCGCTGCGAGCCTTGCGCCATTGACCGGGCGTGGCCTGAACCCTCGAGGAGTGAAGCATGAAAAAATCCACCATCGCCATGGTCCTGGGTGACCCGGCGGGCATCGGCCCTGAGTTGATCGCACGCCTGCTCGCCGAACCCGAAGTACGCAACAAGGCCAACGTGATCCTGATCGCCGACGAGGCGGAAATGCGCCGCGGCATGCGCATTGCCGGCACCGAGTTTCCTTATCGGCGCGTGGACGCTTTGGAGCGGCTGGAGTTTGTCGATGACACGCCGCTGTTTTATGACTTTCGTGGCGACACCGTTGGCGAGTTCCCGCGCAGCGAAGCCAGTGTGATTGGCGGTCGCTACAGCCTCGACACCCTGGAAAAAGCCCTGCGCCTGACCGAAGCCGGCACCACTGACGCGATACTGTTCGGGCCGCTTAACAAGACTTCGCTGCACATGGCCGGTATGGCCCACAGCGACGAGTTGCATTGGTTCGCCGAGTTGCTGGGTTTCCACGGGCCGTTCTGCGAATTCAACGTGCTCGACAACCTGTGGACTTCAAGGGTGACCTCCCACGTGGCCCTGGCCGATGTGCCGGGCTTGCTCAGTCAGCAGCGGGTGGTGGAAGCGATCCAGTTGATCGACACGGCGCTCAAGCGCAACGGCCTGGAGAAGCCGCGGATCGGTGTTTGCGGTTTGAATCCGCACAATGGTGACAACGGCTCGTTCGGCCGCGAAGAGCTGGACATCATCGGTCCGGCGGTGCGCTCGGCGCAGGCGCTGGGGATTGCTGCGGAGGGCCCGTATCCGGGGGACACGATTTTCCTCAAGGTCCAGGGCGACGCCAGTGCCTTCGACGCGGTCGTCACCATGTATCACGACCAAGGCCAGATCGCGATCAAGCTGATGGGCTTCTCCCGTGGCGTGACGGTGCAGGGCGGGTTGCCGATCCCGATCACCACCCCGGCCCATGGCACCGCGTTCGACATCGCAGGGCAGGGCAAGGCCAACGTCGGCGCGACGCGCCAGGCGTTCGAAATTGCCTGCCGGATGGGCCGCAACCGCCACTGACACCACGCAATACCCCTGTAGGAGCCGGCTTGCTGGCGATGCGGTCTGGCAGACACTTTTCAGGTGCCTGACGGACTGCAATCGCCAGCAAGCCGGCTCCTACAGTTTTGTGGAAAGGCTGATAACTCGATCTACTCAATAATCGGTTTTTGCTATCACCCCAGGTTATCGCCGGATACGCATAAGTGATTATCCGCAACCCCCGGGCGCTGGCTAAAGTCGGCCCATCGAATGCCGGAGCCCACCGATCAAGAGGCTCTGCGTACACGACCAACAATGACAAGAAGGCCGGTAGCCCAAGGACTGTATTCATGAAAATCAAAGCGATCCGTACCCGCGTTTTCGAGTGGAAAGGCAAAGTCGTCCCACCTCAGGCGCACTTTTGCACCAATGCCAGCGACATCCTGTTCGAACGTGGCGATGCCATGGGCTCGTTCCGTTTCCACGGCTGGCTGGTGGTGGAAGTCGAGACCGACACCGGTCTTGTCGGCATCGGTAACTGCGCCCTGGCGCCGCGTGTGGCCAAGGAAATCATCGACACCTACCTGGCACCGATCGCCATTGGCGAAGACCCGTTCGACAATGAATACATCTGGCAGAAGATGTACCGCCAGAGCCACGCCTGGGGCCGCAAGGGCATCGGCATGGCGGCGATCTCGGCGATCGACATCGCGATCTGGGACATCATGGGCAAAGCGGTGAACAAGCCGGTGTTCAAGCTGCTTGGCGGTCGCACCAAGGAAAAGATCTGGACCTACGCCTCCAAGCTCTACGCCAACGACAACCTCGACCTGTTCCTCGAAGAAGCGCAGGGCTATCTGAGCCAGGGATTCACCGCGCTGAAGATGCGCTTCGGCTATGGCCCGAAGGACGGCCCGGCGGGCATGCGTCGCAACATCGAACAAGTGCGCGCCCTGCGTGAGCTGGCCGGCCCCGACGTCGACATCATGCTCGAATGCTACATGGGCTGGACCCTCGAGTACGCCCGGCGCATGTTGCCGAAACTGGCCGAGTTCGAACCGCGCTGGCTTGAAGAACCGGTGATTGCCGACGACATCGAAGGCTACATCGAGCTGAAAAAGATGGGGATCATGCCGATCTCGGGCGGTGAGCATGAGTTCACTTCCTACGGCTTCAAGGACCTGCTGGAGCGTCGCGCCGTCGACGTGATCCAGTACGACACCAACCGCGTCGGTGGCATCACCGCCGCGCGCAAGATCAACGCCATGGCCGAAGCCTGGTCGGTGCCGGTCATTCCGCACGCCGGACAGATGCACAACTATCACCTGACCATGTCCACCACCGCTTCGCCGATGGCCGAGTTCTTCCCGGTGTTCGACGTCGAGGTCGGCAACGAACTCTTCTACTACGTGTTCAAGGGCGAGCCGCAACCGGTCAACGGCTACATCCAGCTCGACGACGACAAGCCGGGCCTGGGCCTGGAAATCTCCGATGAGTACCTGAGCGACTTCAACATCATCGAGTGACCTTCAGGCGCCGCCTCCGGGCGGCGCCAACCCTGACTTTCTGGAGGGCCGCCATGCGCCTGATTCAATTCGAAAACACCGCCGGGCAGCGCCAGGTCGGACTCGTCGAGGGTTCGCAAGTCCAGGTGCTGCAAGCCACCGGCAGCACCCGTGAGCTGGCACTCGCGGCAATCCGCGCCCAGCGCAGCCTGCAGGAAGAAGTTGCGCTGCGCGGCACCGAGCCTGGTCCTGACTATGCGCTGCTGCTGCAGCAGGGCAAGGTTCTGCCGCCGCTGGACCACGAAGACCCGGCGCATTGCCTGATCAGCGGCACTGGCCTGACCCATTTGGGCAGTGCTTCGGCACGGGACAAAATGCATCAGCATGACGGTGAGGTCGAAGCCGGCATGACCGACACCATGCGCATTTTCAAATGGGGCCTGGAAGGTGGAAAACCGCCGGCAGGGCAGGTGGGTGCGCAGCCGGAGTGGTTCTACAAAGGGGACGGCAGCATCGTCGTGCGACCCGGCGCGGACTTCCCGGTGCCGCCGTTTGCCGAAGACGCCGGTGAAGAACCGGAACTCACCGGACTCTACGTGATTGGCGACGACGGCCAGCCGTACCGCGTGGGTTATGCACTGGGCAATGAGTTCTCCGACCATGTGATGGAGCGTCGCAACTACCTGTACCTCGCCCATTCGAAACTGCGCAGTTGCTCTTACGGTCCGGAGTTGCGCGTGGGCGAGTTGCCCCGGCACCTGGTCGGCACCAGCCGGATCAAGCGCAACGGTGAAACGATCTGGGAAAAGGAGTTTCTCAGCGGCGAGGACAACATGTGCCACAGCCTGGCCAACCTGGAGTTTCATCACTTCAAGTACGCGCAGTTCCTGCGTCCCGGTGATGTGCACGTGCATTACTTCGGCACCGCCACTCTGTCGTTTGCCGACGGGGTAAAGACCCAGCCGGGAGACAGCTTCCAGATCAGCCTCGATGAGTTCGGCGCGCCGCTGGTCAACGGTATCGGCGAAAGCGCCCAGCCGCTCGGCATCGGTCAGGTGCGCACGCTTTAACCCTTGTAGGAGCCGGCTTGCCGGCGATAGCGATTTGGCGCGCGACGCCGATGTTGACTGATCGATCGCCATCGCCGGCAAGCCGGCTCCTACAGGGTCTGCAATCGATCAAGGAATCCCACATGACCACACTTCTCGGACACAACTACATCGGCGGTCGCCGCAGCGCCAACGGTACTTTGCAGTTGCACAGCCTCGACGCCACCACCGGCGAGCCCTTGCCCGTTACCTTCTTCCAGGCCAGCGAAGCCGAAGTGGATGCCGCGGCGAAAGCGGCGGCTGCGGCTTACCCGATCTACCGCAACCTCAGCGCTGAAAAGCGCGCAACGTTCCTCGATGCCATCGCCGATGAAATCGATGCGCTGGGTGATGATTTCGTCGCCACCGTGTGCCGCGAAACCGCGTTGCCCGCCGGACGTATTCAAGGTGAACGCGCGCGTACCAGCGGCCAGTTGCGCCTGTTCGCCAAGGTGCTGCGTCGCGGTGATTTCTACGGTGCGCGCATCGACCGCGCATTGCCGGATCGCCAGCCGTTGCCACGCCCGGACCTGCGTCAGTACCGCATCGCCCTGGGGCCGGTGGCGGTGTTCGGCGCCAGTAACTTTCCGCTGGCATTTTCCACCGCCGGGGGCGATACCGCCTCGGCGCTGGCCGCCGGTTGCCCGGTGGTGTTCAAGGCCCACAGCGGACACATGGCGACCGCCGAGTGGGTAGCGGACGCGATCATCCGCGCCGCCGAACGCACGGAAATGCCGGCCGGCGTGTTCAACATGATTTATGGCGGTGGCGTTGGCGAATGGCTGGTCAAGCATCCGGCGATTCAGGCCGTCGGCTTCACCGGTTCGCTCAAGGGGGGCAATGCCTTGAGCCACATGGCCGCGACCCGGCCACAACCCATTCCGGTGTTTGCCGAGATGTCGAGCATCAACCCGGTGTTCCTGCTGCCCGAAGCCCTCAAGGTGCGCGGCGAGCAGATCGCGGCGCAACTGGCCGGTTCGGTGACGTTGGGTTGCGGCCAGTTCTGCACCAACCCGGGCCTGGTCATCGGCCTGCGTTCACCGCAGTTCAGCGCATTCCTGGAAACCTTTTGCGCGAGCATGAATCAGCAACCGCCACAAACCATGCTCAACGCCGGTGCGCTGGCCAGCTATGGCCGGGGCCTTGGCGAGCTGCTCGAGCATCCGGGCCTCACCCATCTGGCGGGCCAGCCACAACAGGGCAGCCAGGCACAACCGCAAGTGTTCAAGGCCGATGTCAGCCTGTTGCTCAAGGGCGATGGGTTGCTGCAAGAGGAAGTGTTCGGGCCGACCACCATCGTCATCGAAGTCGAGGATCGTGCGCAGTTGGCGGCAGCGTTGCATGGCCTGCGCGGGCAATTGACCGCGACGTTGATCGGCGAGGCCGAAGAGTTACTGGAGTACCACTGGCTGGCTGAAGTGCTGCAAGAGAAAGTCGGGCGGATCTTGCTCAACGGCTATCCGACCGGGGTCGAGGTCTGTGAGGCGATGGTCCACGGAGGGCCGTACCCGGCGACGTCGGACTCTCGTGGCACCTCCGTTGGCACCTTGGCGATTGACCGTTTCCTGCGGCCGGTGTGCTTCCAGAATTACCCGGATGCGTTGCTGCCCGAGGCTTTGCAGAACGCTAATCCGCTGGGGATTCGGCGGTTGGTGGATGGGGAGGTCAGTGCTTCAGCCTTGTAGTGCCTGAGCGGCCGCCATCGCTGGCAAGCCAGCTCCCACAGGGTTGTACGCAGGCCCTTGTAGGAGCTGGCTTGCCAGCGATGGCGTCATCAGCAACACCATCGAATTACCTGGCAGTCACCTCAGCCACCTTCACCGCAGCCGGCTTCAATACCATCCACAACGCCACCGCAATCAACACCCCGCCATAGACATGCGCCATCGACAGCGGCTCATCGAGAAACAGCCCTCCCCACAGCACCCCGAACAGCGGGATCAGAAAGGTCGTGGTCATCGATTTCACCGGGCCGATCGAGCTCAGCAGCCGGAAGTAAATGATGTACGCAAACGCCGTGCATCCCAGTCCCAACCCCAGCAACGACAGCCACACGCTCCAGCCGCCCCAGCTCGCCGGTGGTTGGCTGATCACGCTGTAGCCGAACAGCGGCAACAGGAACAATGTCGCGCCGAGCATGCTGCCCAATGCCGACAAACGGCTGTCGAGTCCACCGGCCTGATCGAGCCAGCGCCGGGCCAGAAACCCTGCAAAGCCGTAGCAAGTGGTCGCGAGCAGGCAGGCAATGGCTCCCATCAGCAGTTGCATATCGAACGCCACGGGGCCGGCACGGGTCAGCACGCCCACGCCGAACAGCCCCAGGAACACGCCGCCGAGCTTGGCGCCAGTGAGCCTTTCATGGAAAAACAGGCCGCCGATCAGCACGCCCATCAAGGGCGTCGTGGCATTGAAAATCGACGAATAACCGGCGGGCAGCACCTGCGCGGCCACCGAATAGAGCGTCGCCGGAACCCCGGAGTTGATCACCCCGAGCAGCATCACGGTCTTGAGCTTGCCCTTGAAATCCCAACTGATGCGCATCAGCCCGAGTATCACCAGCAGTCCGGCAGCGGCGATGGATACACGGAAAAAAGCGGTTGGAATGCTGCCGATCACCGGGGCGATGATGCGCATGAACAGAAAACTCGCACCCCAAATGGCCGCCAGGGACAGTAAACGGAAAATATCGACGGGGTTCACAGCGCGGTCCTTCCTTGATGGAGGGGCGAAAGTGTTGCTGAGTGTGTGACCGATGGCAACCGAAAACCGGGCATTCAATTCGCCCGCAAAATTACGCTTCTCCTGCACCCGCTTCACTGGCTAAGCTCAGGGCTCCCGAATTCCCGCAGAGGTCTCACCATGCCGCAGCAATGGCCAGCCGCCGACATCGCCCGCTTGATCCTCGATGGCTTTGACGATTACCGCGAGCATTTCCGGCAGATCACCGACGGCGCCCGGGCCCGCTTCGAGCAAGCCAGGTGGCAGGAGACGCAATCGGCGTCGGCGGCGCGGATCAATCTGTACGAAGACAAGGTCGGTGAAACGGTGGACCGACTGCGCACCGCGTTTGATGCCGACACGCTGGACGTCAGCTGCTGGCCGCTGGTCAAAAGCGCCTACATCAGCCTGATCGACCTGCGTTTTGACGATGAGCTGTCCGAGACCTGGTACAACTCGATCTTCTGTGGGCTGTTCAGCCATGACCTGATCAGCGACGGCTGCATGTTCATTCACACCACCCGGCCGAGCCTGCGTCGGGCCCGGGCCGCGCAAACCCGCACCTACAAGCCGCACGGCCAATTGTCGGTGATGCTCGCCAGCATTTTCGCCGACTACCGCTTCAGCGAGGACTACGCCGACCTGCCCGGCGACCTCAAGCGCCTCGAAGCGCAACTGCGCGAGAACCTGCCGGACTGGGTGTGCAAGGACCCGGAGCTCAGCGTCGAGTTGTTTTCCTCGGTGCTGTACCGCAATAAAGGCGCGTACCTGGTCGGGCGCATCTATACCGCCGACGAGCAGTGGCCGCTGGCGATTCCATTGCTGCACCTGGAAGGTCGCGGGATCCAGATCGATGCGCTGATCACCGACGAGGCGGACGTGTCGATCATTTTTTCCTTCACCCGCTCGTATTTCATGGTGGATGTGCCGGTGCCGGCAGAGTTCATCGGCTTCCTGCGGCGTATCCTGCCGGGCAAGCACATTGCCGAGCTGTACACCTCTATCGGCTTCTACAAGCACGGCAAGTCCGAGTTCTACCGGGCGCTGATCAACCACCTGGCCAACACCGACGACCAGTTCATCATGGCCCCCGGTGTGCGCGGCATGGTCATGAGCGTGTTCACCCTGCCGGGTTTCAACACCGTGTTCAAAATCATCAAGGACCGTTTCTCGCCATCGAAAAACGTCGACCGCGCCACGGTGATCGAGAAGTACCGTCTGGTGAAGAGTGTCGACCGGGTAGGGCGCATGGCCGATACCCAGGAATTCGCCGACTTTCGTTTCCCGCTGAGCAAGTTCGATCCGGCGTGCCTGGAGGAACTGCTGGAAGTTGCGCCGTCCACGGTGTCGGTGGAAGGCGATACGGTGCTGATCCGTCACTGCTGGACCGAGCGCCGCATGACGCCGTTGAACCTGTACCTGGAAAACGCCAACGAGGCTCAGGTGCGCGAAGCCCTGGAAGACTACGGGCTGGCGATCAAGCAACTGGCGGCGGCCAACATCTTTCCCGGTGACATGCTGCTGAAGAACTTCGGCGTCACCCGTCATGGCCGGGTGGTGTTCTACGATTACGACGAGATCTGCTTCCTCACCGAGGCCAACTTCCGCCATATCCCGCAACCGCGCACCCCGGAAGACGAAATGGCTTCCGAGCCGTGGTATTCGATCGGACCGCTGGACGTGTTCCCGGAGGAGTTTCCGCCATTCCTGTTTGCCGATTTCGGGCAACGCAAGTTGTTCGATCAGTTGCATGGCGAGTTGTATAACGCCGATTACTGGAAGAGCCTGCAGGAAGCGATTCGGGGCGGCAAAGTGATCGATGTATTCCCGTATCGGCGCAAGGGTCTCGATAGCGAGTAGCACCGGTACGAATCCCTGTAGGAGCGAGCTTGCTCGCGATGGTCGTTAACGGTGACGCGGGAAACCTGACACCCCGTGGCGTTCTTGAGTTCATCGCGAGCAAGCTCGCTCCTACAAGGGATCTCGCTCAACCTTCAAATCTGCGACAATCCGCACCCTGCGCCACTAGACGACTGAATTGCGTACCCGATGACCGACGAATCGCCCTCCATCGACAAACTGCTGAAAAACCTCGATCACGCCATGCTCGCCGACCGCCACCGGCTGCGGCGGCAGTTGCTTGAGCTGCGCAAGAAACCCGACGAGGCCAAGCTGGCCCAGTGGGTGGCGCGCATGCAGGCGTCCTGTGAGCAGGTGCTGGCGCGCCGCGCCAGCCTGCCGGTGATTCGTTACGACGACAGTTTGCCGATCGCGGCCAAGCGCGACGAAATCAAGAAGGCGCTGGAAAAGCATCAGGTGCTGATCATCGCCGGTGAGACCGGCTCGGGTAAAACCACCCAGTTGCCGAAGATCTGCCTGGAAATCGGGCGCGGCCAGCATGGCCTGATCGGCCACACCCAGCCGCGCCGGATCGCTGCGCGCAGCGTCGCCAGCCGGGTCGCCGAAGAACTCGGCACGCCGCTGGGCGCGCTGGTCGGTTATCAGGTGCGGTTCGAGGATCAGAGCGATTCCAACACCCTGATCAAACTGATGACCGACGGCATCCTGCTGGCGGAAACCCAGAACGACCGCTATCTGGAACGCTACGACACGATCATCGTCGACGAAGCCCACGAACGCAGCCTCAACATCGACTTTTTGCTCGGTTACCTGAAAACCCTGCTGCCGCGTCGCCCGGACCTGAAAGTCATCATCACTTCGGCGACCATCGACCTTGAGCGCTTCTCCAGGCATTTCGACGATGCACCGATTGTCGAAGTCTCCGGGCGCACGTTCCCGGTGGACACCTGGTATCGCCCGCTGACGCTTGAGCAGGACGAAGAGGGCAACCGCGTCGAGGACGACCTGACGGTGGATCAGGCGATCCTCGCCACCCTCGACGAAATCGCCGCCTATGAGCGCAGCGAGCGCCGCAGTCCGGGTGACGTGCTGGTGTTCCTGCCCGGTGAGCGCGAGATTCGCGACGCCGCCGACATGCTGCGCAAGGCCCAGCTCAAGCACACCGAAATCCTGCCGCTGTACGCGCGACTGTCACCAGCCGAGCAGCAGCGGATTTTCCAGTCGCACCCGGGTCGTCGGGTGGTGCTGGCGACCAACGTCGCGGAAACCTCGCTGACCGTGCCGGGCATCCGCTACGTGATCGACAGCGGCACCGCGCGCATCAGCCGCTACAGCTACCGGGCCAAGGTCCAGCGCCTGCCGATCGAAGCGGTTTCCCAGGCCAGCGCCAACCAGCGTAAAGGCCGCTGCGGGCGGGTCGAGCCGGGTATCTGCATCCGCCTCTACAGCGAAGAAGACTTCCTCGGGCGCCCGGAATTTACCGATCCGGAAATCCTGCGTACCAACCTTGCCGCGGTCATCTTGCAGATGCTGCATCTGCGCCTTGGCGAGGTCACGGCATTCCCGTTTATCGAGCCGCCGGATGGCAAGGCCATCAGCGATGGCTACAACCTGCTGCAAGAACTCTCGGCGGTGGATCGCAACAGTCAACTGACCCCGCTCGGTCGCCAACTGGCGCGCCTGCCGGTGGACCCGCGCATGGGCCGCATGTTGCTGGAAGCGGCGAAACTCGGCAGCTTGCAGGAAGTGCTGATCGTCGCCAGCGCCATGTCGATCCAGGACCCGCGCGAGCGTCCGCCGGAACGCCAACAAGCGGCGGATCAGGCCCACGCTCAGTGGAAAGATGTCGACTCGGACTTCGCCGGACTGGTCAATCTGTGGCGTGGTTTCGAAGAGCAGCGCCAGGCGCTGACCGCCAGCCCGCTGCGCAACTGGTGCCGCAAGAACTTCCTGAATTACCTGCGCCTGCGCGAGTGGCGTGACTCCCATCGCCAGTTGAGCCTGATCTGCCGCGACATGCAGTTGAGCCTCAATAAAGAGCCGGCGGACTATCCGAAACTGCACAAAGCCGTGCTGGTTGGCCTGCTCAGCCAGATCGGGCAGAAGACCGAAGAGGGCGATTACCTCGGCGCGCGTCAGCGGCGTTTCTGGATTCACCCGTCGTCGGGCATCGGCAAGAAGCGCCCGCAGTGGCTGATGACGGCCGAATTGGTGGAAACCACCAAGCTCTACGCGCGCATGGTGGCGAAGATTGATGCCGACTGGATCGAGCCGCTGGCCGGGCACCTGATCAAGAAAAACCACTTCGAACCGCACTGGGAGAAGAAGCGCGGCCAGGTGGTTGCGTTCGAGCAGATCACCCTGTTCGGGCTGATCGTGGTCGGGCGTCGGCCGGTGCATTACGGCCCGGTGGACCCGGTGGTGTCCCGCGAACTGTTCATCCGCGAAGCGTTGGTGCGCGGCGAGATTCAGTCCAAGGCCAAGTGCCTGACGGCCAACAAGCAATTGCTGGAACAGCTCGACGAACTGGAAGCCAAGGCCCGCCGTCGCGACATCCTCGCCGACGAAGAAACCCTGTACGCCTTCTACGACGCACGGCTGCCGGCGGAGATCCATCAGACCGCGACCTTCGACAGCTGGTACCGGATCAACAGCCAGAAAGACCCGCAGCTGCTGATCATGCGCGAAGAAGACGTGCTGGCCCGCGAGGCCAGCGAAGTCACCGCCCAGCACTACCCGGACACGCTGCACATCGGCGATCTGGAGTTGGCGCTCAGCTACCACTTCGAACCCAACCATCCTCGGGATGGCGTGACCCTGCGCGTGCCGGCACCGCTGTTGCCGATGTTGCCGCCGGAACGCCTGGAATGGCTGGTGCCGGGCGTCATTGAAGCCAAGTGCATTGCCCTTGTGCGCAACCTGCCCAAGGCCCTGCGCAAGAACTTCGTGCCGGTGCCGGACTTCGTCAAGGCGGCCTTGCAGCGCATGACCTTTGCCGAAGGCTCGCTGCCCCAGGCGCTGGGCCGAGAGTTGCTGCGCATGACCGGTGCACGGGTCAGCGACGAAGCCTGGGCCGAGGCCGCGCAACAGGTCGAAAGCCATCTGCGGATGAACCTGGAAATCGTCGACGCCCAGGGCAAGTTCCTCGGCGAAGGTCGCGATCTGGCCGAGCTGACTGCGCGTTTCGCCGAGGCCAGCCAGGCCGCGTTGGCGGTGCCGCAAACCGCGAAGAGCCAGCAGCCGGTAGAGCCGAAAGTGTTCGCCGCGGTGGCCGAAAAAACCCAACAGAAGATCGCCGGGCTGTCGATGACGGTCTATCCGGCGCTGGTTGAAGAGGCAGGCACGGTCAAGGAAGGGCGTTTCTCGACCCCGGCCGAGGCCGAGTTCCAGCATCGCCGTGCCTTGCAACGCTTGCTGATGCAGCAACTGGCCGAACCTGCCAAGTTCCTCCGTGGCAAGTTGCCGGGCCTGACCGAACTGGGCCTGCTGTACCGCGACATGGGGCGTGTCGATGCGCTGGTGGAAGATATTCTGCTGGCCAGCCTCGACAGCTGCATTCTCGAAGGCGAAGACCCGTTGCCCCGTGATGGCGCCGGTCTGGCGTCGCTGGCCGAGCGCAAACGTGGCGCCTGGACCGAGCACGCCGAGCGCGTGGCGAAGCTGACCCTGGAAATCCTCAAGCTTTGGCACGGCCTGCAAAAGCGCTTCAAGGGCAAGATCGACCTGGCGCAAGCCGTGGCCTTGAACGACATCAAGCAGCAGCTCAGCCACCTGGTGTATCCGGGGTTTGTCCGGGAAACGCCGATGCAGTGGCTCAAGGAGTTGCCGCGTTACCTCAAGGCCATCGAGCAGCGCTTCGAAAAAATCGGCGCCCAGGTGCAGCGCGACCGGGTCTGGAGTGGCGAGTTGAGCGGCCTGTGGACGCAATACCAGACCCGCGCCAACAAACACGCCCAGGAAGGCAAGCGCGATCCGCAGCTGGAGTTGTATCGCTGGTGGCTGGAGGAATACCGGGTGTCGCTGTTTGCGCAGCAACTGGGGACCAAGGTGCCGATCTCCGACAAGCGCCTGAACAAGCAGTGGAGTCAGGTAGAGCCCTGACCGAGCCCCCTGTAGGAGCCGGCTTGCTGGCGATGGCGTTCTTCAAGGCGCTATCGCCAGCAAGCCGGCTCCTACAGGTTGGCCATCTCCATTCCGAAACGCCGCTTCAGGTCGAGTCATCTCGCAAAAAGGGGCCAAAACCCACGCTTTATGGCAAACTTCGCGCCTATAAACGCCGGCCCCGCGGTTTTGAGCCTTCATGTCGCGGGCAGGTCGGAATAAAGCGATGCCAGGTTTGCGTCCCTCGGACGGGAATAGACCCTTTGTGTGTTGGTACGACGGTGCCAGCACTTTCTGCCTGAACAGATTAGAGACACGACCATGCATAACGTCGTCATCAGTGGCACCGGCCTGTATACCCCGGCCAACAGCATTTCCAACGAAGAGCTGGTCCAGTCTTTCAATGCTTACGTCGCGCAATTCAACGCCGACAACGCCGACGCCATCGCGCGCGGTGAAGTGCAGGCCTTGACCGAATCCAGCGCCGCCTTCATCGAAAAAGCTTCCGGCATCAAGAGCCGTTTTGTCATGGACAAGGAAGGCATCCTCGATCCGCAACGCATGGCCCCACGCCTGCCGGAGCGCTCCAACGACGAGTGGTCGGTGCTTTGCCAGATGGCCATCGGCGCGGCCGAACAAGCCCTGCAGCGCGCCGGCAAGACCGCCGCTGACATCGACGGCGTGATCGTCGCCTGCTCCAACCTGCAACGCGCCTACCCGGCCATTGCCATCGAAGTGCAAGAGGCGCTGGGTATCCAGGGTTTCGGTTTCGACATGAACGTGGCGTGCTCCTCGGCGACCTTTGGTATCCAGACCGCCGCCAACAGCGTGAAGCTGGGGCAGGCCCGGGCGATCCTGATGGTCAACCCGGAAGTCTGCACCGGCCACCTGAACTTCCGCGACCGTGACAGCCACTTCATCTTCGGCGATGCCGCTACCGCGGTGATCATCGAACGTGCCGACCTGGCGACGTCCAAATACCAGTTCGACATCGTCAGCACCAAGCTGCTGACCAAGTTCTCCAACAACATCCGCAACAACTTCGGCTTCCTCAACCGCGGGGCGGAAGAGGGCATCGGCGCCAAGGACAAACTGTTCGTGCAGGAAGGCCGCAAGGTGTTCAAGGAAGTCTGCCCGATGGTGGCCGAGCTGATCGCCGAGCACCTGCAGGAAAACCAGCTCAACGTCAGCGACGTGAAGCGCTTCTGGCTGCACCAGGCCAACCTCAGCATGAACCACCTGATCGTCAAGAAACTGCTCGGCCGCGACGCCACCGAACAGGAAGCCCCGGTGATTCTCGACACCTACGCCAACACCAGTTCCGCCGGTTCGGTGATTGCGTTCCACAAGAACCAGGACGATCTGGCCGCCGGTTCGCTGGCCGTGCTCAGCTCGTTCGGTGCCGGTTATTCGATTGGTAGCGTGTTGCTGCGCAAGCTGTAGGAGCGCGGACTGCCCCGCATCCCGGCAGCGCTGAATTACCTGTAGGAGCGAGCATGCTCGCGATGGTCGTCAACGATGACGCTGGATGCCTGACACCCAGCGGCGATCTCAGGTTCATCGCGAGCATGCTCGCTCCTACAGGTAGGTTGGCGCCAATAGAAACAGCCCGGCGTTGACCTATCGGAGGATGATGGGGACCGATAGACCAGCGTCAGGCTGTGGGGGTAACCCGGGCTTCCTTGACCGGGTCATGTAGCGGTGCTGCGGGTAAATCAGAACTTCGCTTCGGCATCCAGTTGCAGGGTGTTGATGTCCGAATCTTTCTTGTTGATGTTGGCGTTGGTCTGGTCCGAGGTCGCCATGAAGTAGGTCGCGCCCAGGGCAAAGTTCTTGTCCAGGTCGTAGCTCACTTTCAGCTTGCTGCCGCGCGAACCGGTGAAGCCGTTGGCGAAGTCGGAGTCGGTGAAGGCACCCACCACCGCGTTACGCTGAACGTCGCGGTAGTTGTAGTCGACGTTGAAGCCATACAGCTTGGACTTCACGCCGGCCAGCCAGCCGGTGTCCTGGTCGTTGCTGGCATCGGTGTTGTTGACATACTGACCGTAGATCGACAGCGGTACCGGCAGGTTGCTGAAGTCCAGCTGACCAAAACCTTCGTACAGCTTGAACTGTTCGCCCGGGCTGTTGCCGTTGACGGCCAGTGCGCATGGCGCGGTGACGGTGCCGCTGGTAGGGCAGGCGCTGCTGTCGTCGTTGTCGTAGGCGTAGAGGCTGCCACCCAACGTCAACTTCATGCTGTCGGTGATGGCGAAGCGACCACCCAGCTGGCCGGCGTACAGACGCAGGTCGTGCTTGAACTGCACGCCTTCGCCGTCGACGTTGTCCTTGAGGGTGTAGTGGCCAGCGCTACCGAACAGCTCGGTGCTGCCGCTCAGCGGGTATTTGTAGGTGACCGCCAGACCTTCCGGGTTGATGTCGCTATCCCAGATGATGTCGCCCATGCTCACCCATTGTTGCGGCATCTTGCCGCCCACCAGGTGCAGGTTCTTGATCGCGTCCGGGTGATAGTCGATGTAACCCTGGTCCAGCCAGATCTGCTTCTTGTCGAAGTAGTTGTTCAGGTCCTGGTTGGTTGAGCGAGCGTCGTCGTTGCTGCCGGTGGCGATACGGATACCGGTGTCGACCTGCGAGTTGATTTCGCTGTAGGCACCCAGGCGGGCACGAATGCGCTGACGGTCCTGGTCCTTGTTGTTCGGCACGCCATCGTTGTGGACGTTTTCCTGGCGGAAGCGCACGTCGCCCTTGAACTGGGTCTTGGCCGCCCAGGCAAGTTTCTGGTCGAAAGCGCTCAGTGTGTCGGTTTTCTTCGCGGTGGCCGCGATTTGCTCGTTGGTCTCTTGCTGAGCCTGACGGGCGATCTGCTGGTCTTTCTGATCCCTGGCCAGCTCGGCTTGCAGTTCGCTGTACTGCGCGTTGGTGATCGAGCCGTTAGCCTTGAGCATGTCGAGCAGTTTGGCGTCGACTGCGGCACTGGCCGGAACACTCATGGCCAGCAACAGGCCACCGCACAGGGCCGCCGCAGTTTTCGTGGAAGCAAGACGCATATCAATCTCCGAAGATGAGAGGGGATGACTGAGCCATCCGGGACACAACCGACCATAAGGGGCGGAAAACAGTGGCCGGGTATAACCCGGCGCTCTAAAAACAGGCGCCAGTATCGCGATCGTTTATTACAGAGCAGTGGCAATGTGATGTCATGTCCATGACGATACAAAGTCGCCCTGAACTATTGAGTTAGAGCACTGTCGTCGTTTTGGCCGTGTGCATTGCCGGGCGATAGGCGATACTCGCGGGGCTTTCATGCCATGAAGAGTGAGGACGGTGATGCCGTTGCAACGCCTGCAAAGACTGTCGGAAATCGCCCCGCAAACCTGGGACGCCCTGGTGCCCGAGACGCAGCCTTTTCTGCGTCACGCTTTTTTGAGCGCCCTGGAAGACAGCGGCAGCGTCGGCCCCCATTCCGGCTGGCAGCCCGAACATTTGCTGCACATTGAAGGTGAGCGCCTGATCGCCGCTCTGCCCAGCTATCGCAAGTGGCATTCCTACGGCGAGTACGTGTTCGATCACGCCTGGGCCGATGCCTGCGAGCGCGCCGGCATCGATTACTACCCCAAGCTGTTGACCGCGGTGCCGTTCAGCCCGGTCACCGGGCCGCGGCTGTTGGCGGCCAGGGTAGAGGATGGTTTCGAACTGTTGAAAAGCCTGCCGGGCTACCTCGAGATAGAAGGGCTCTCCAGCGCGCACATCAACTTCACCGATCCGTTCACCGATGCGGCACTGAGCGAGCAGCCCGGCTGGCTGCAGCGCGTGGGCTGTCAGTATCACTGGCAGAATCGCGGCTACCGGGATTTCCAGGACTTCCTCGACGTGCTCAGTTCGCGCAAGCGCAAACAGATGCGCAAGGAGCGCGAGCAGGTGGCGGTGCAGGGTTTTGAGTTCGAATGGCTGGAAGGGCGGGAAATGAGCCAGGCGCAATGGGATTTTGTCTATGCCTGCTACGCCAATACCTACGCGGTGCGCCGGCAAGCACCGTATCTGACGCGAGAGTTTTTCAGCCTGTTGGCCGAACGCATGCCGGAGTCGATTCGCGTGGTGCTGGCCAGGCAGGGTTCACGGCCGGTGGCGATGGCGTTCAGCCTGGTGGGGGGCGACAGCTTTTATGGCCGTTACTGGGGATGCCTGGCGGAGTTCGATCGCCTGCATTTCGAGACCTGTTTCTACCAGGGAATGGACTATGCCATCGCCAATGGCTTTCAGCGTTTCGATGCCGGGGCCCAGGGCGAACACAAACTGATTCGTGGGTTCGAGCCAGTGATTACGCATTCCTGGCATTACCTGCGGCATCAGGGGTTGAAAGCGGCGGTGAAGGACTTTCTGCAGCAAGAGAGGTTAGGAGTGCTGGCGTATGCAGAGGAAGCGAAGTCAGCCTTGCCTTATCGACAAGGCTGACCTTCAGCGTTTCAGCTTTCTTCCTTGCCCAGCCAGCGATACAGCACGCCGCCGACAATGGCGCCGAGCAGTGGCGCGACCCAGAACATCCACAGTTGTTGAATCGCCCAGCCGCCGACGATCAGCGCCGGTCCGGTGCTGCGCGCCGGGTTGACCGAGGTGTTGGTGACCGGAATCGAAATCAGGTGGATGAGTGTCAGCGCCAGGCCGATGGCAATCGGAGCCAGGCCAGCCGGCGCACGTTTATCGGTGGCGCCGAGGATGATCAGGATGAACATCGCGGTCATCACCAGTTCAGTGACAAACCCTGACGCCATCGAATAACCACCGGGCGAATGTTCGCCATAGCCGTTGGACGCCAGGCCTCCCGCCAGTTCGAACCCGGGTTTGCCGCTGGCGATGAAGTACAGCAGGGCGGCTGCAATCACGCCGCCAATCACTTGGGCAACGATGTAGGCCGGCAACTCACTGGCCGGAAACCGCCCACCCACCACCAGGCCGAGGGACACCGCAGGATTGAGATGACAACCGGAAATATGGCCGATGGCGAACGCCATGGTCAGCACGGTCAGGCCAAACGCGAAAGACACCCCGAGCAGACCGATCCCCACCTCCGGAAAGGCCGCCGCCAATACCGCACTGCCGCAACCACCCAACACCAGCCAGAACGTACCTACCAACTCTGTAGCCGAACGTTTTAACAGAGACATAGAGAGTGCCCTTTCGAGATTATGCTGCCTTGAGCATCCAGCCGATGGACTGCAGAACCACCTCCAGAACGTTGAAGTGAGTACAGCACGGTTTTTTCAGAATTCCAGCAGGCATAAAAAAACGCCAGGCCCTGTGTTTGACAGGCTCTGGCGGTTATTTCGATCTTCGGTATGGCGCTCCCACAGGTTTTGTGGCCACCGCAAACTCAATCAATCCCGACAAACCCACCCGTCTGGTGTTGCCACAACCGCGCATACAGACCGCCATGGGCGAGCAGTTCTGCATGGGTGCCGGTCTCGGCGATCTTGCCGTTTTCCAGCACTACCAGCCGGTCCATCCGGGCGATGGTCGAGAGCCGGTGAGCGATGGCGATCACGGTTTTGCCCTGCATCAGGGTTTCGAGGCTTTCCTGGATCGCCGCTTCGACTTCCGAATCGAGTGCCGAGGTGGCCTCGTCCATGATCAGGATCGGCGCGTCCTTGAGCAACACTCGGGCAATGGCGATGCGCTGGCGCTGGCCACCGGAGAGTTTCACCCCGCGTTCACCGACGTGGGCATCGAAGCCCGTGCGGCCTTCAGCGTCCGACAGCGAAGGAATGAAACCGTCAGCCCGGGCCTTGTGCACCGCTTCCCAGAGCTGGGCATCGGTAGCGTCGGGCTTGCCATACAGCAGGTTGTCACGGATCGAGCGGTGCAGCAGCGACGTGTCCTGGGTGATCATGCCGATGCGTTCGCGCAGGCTTTCCTGGCTGACGTCGGCGATGTTCTGGCCGTCGATCAGGATGCGTCCGCCTTCGACGTCGTACAGGCGCAGCAGCAGGTTCACCAGGGTCGACTTGCCGGCACCGGACGGGCCGATCAGGCCGATTTTTTCGCCGGCCTTGATGGTCAGGTTGAGGTCGCCGATGATCCCGCTCTGCTTGCCGTAGTGGAAGTCCACCTGTTCGAAGCGCACTTCGCCACGGGCTACCGCCAAAGGTTTGGCCTGGTCGCGGTCGGTCACGCTGACCGGTTGCGAGATGGTCTGCAGGCCGTCCTGGACCATGCCGATGTTTTCGAAGATGCCGGTCACCACCCACATGATCCAGCCGGACATGTTGACGATGCGGATCACCAGGCCGGTGGCCAGGGCAATCGCGCCGACGCTGATCAGCGACTGCGTCCACAACCACAGGGCCAGGCCGGTGGTGCAGACGATCAGCAAGCCGTTCATGCTGGTGATGACCACGTCCATGCTGGTGACCACGCGGCCGGCCAGTTGGGCTTTTTCGGTCTGTTCCTTGATCGCTTCGCGGGCGTATTGCTGTTCGAAGTTGGTGTGGGCGAACAGCTTCAGGGTGGTGATGTTGGTGTAGCCGTCGACAATCCGCCCCATGAGTTTGGAGCGCGCATCGGACGCCACCACCGAGCGGTCCTTGACCCGTGGCACGAAGTAACAGAGGGCGCCGATGAAGGCGAAGATCCACGTCAACAGCGGGATCATCAGGCGCCAGTCGGCTTCGGCGAACAGCACCAGCGAACTGATGGCGTAGATCAGCACATGCCACAACGCATCCACGGCTTGCACCGCGGAATCGCGCAGTGAGTTGCCGGTTTGCATGATGCGTTGGGCGATGCGCCCGGCGAAGTCGTTCTGGAAGAAATTCAGGCTCTGCTTGAGCACGTAGCTGTGGTTCTGCCAGCGGATCATGCTGGTCATGCTGGGGCTCAGGGTCTGGTGCACCAGCAGGTCATGCAAGCCCACGAATATCGGGCGCAGCACCAGCGCAACCACCACCATCCAGGTCAGCTCGAGGGCGTGCTCGCGGAACAGATTGACGTTCGGCGTGCCCTGGGCCAGGTCGATGATGCGGCTCAGGTAGCTGAACAACGCCACCTCGATCAATGCACCCGCCAGGCCGACGATCAGCAGAGCGGCGAAACTCGGCCACACCTGCTTGAGGTAATAAGTGTAGAAAGGGAAAACCCGGTCCGGCGGAGACGCCGTCGGTGCTTCACGGAAAACATCGATCAGTTTTTCAAAGCGGCGATAAAGCATTGGTTATTCGCCCGCGAACGGGCTCTCCTTTTAACGGTGTGAGCGTTGCCGGCAATCACCGGCAACGGCTCGGACATCCTTGTCCAGCTTGGTCTCAGTCGATGCGCTTGGCCGACTTGATGAACACCGGGTCGGCCGGAACGTCCTTCATGCCGCCACGAGTGGTAGTCGGCGAATTGACGATGATGTCGACCACGTCCATGCCCTTGACCACTTTGCCGAACACCGCGTAGCCGTCGCCCTGGTCAAGGAAGTCGTTGTCCTTGACGTTGATGAAGAACTGGCTGGTGGCCGAGTCAGGCACCGAGGTACGGGCCATGGACAAGGTGCCACGCACGTTGACCAGGCCGTTCTTGTGCTCGTTCTTGATCGGCGC
This sequence comes from Pseudomonas sp. PB101, assembly GCF_009764265.1. Classification (GTDB taxonomy): domain Bacteria; phylum Pseudomonadota; class Gammaproteobacteria; order Pseudomonadales; family Pseudomonadaceae; genus Aquipseudomonas. Next base: position 4,398 of record NZ_RWIR01000019.1, on the reverse strand, counting down.
CTTGGTGTCTTTTTGCTGCATGGCCTGGGTGAAGCCGCCACCCTGGACCATGAAACCCGGGATCACCCGGTGGAAAACCGTATTGTTGTAGAAGCCACTGTCGACGTACTCAAGGAAGTTCTTGGTACTGATCGGGGCCTTGACCGGGTCCAGTTCGATTTCGATCTGGCCGTTGGTGGTGTCCAGCATCACGTGCGGGGCCTTTTCCGGCGTCGCGGCCATCAGGTTGGCGGCAAACAGGACAGAGCCTGCGGCGAGGGCGATTTTTTTCAGCATGGGTCAATGATCCTGAGTGGTGGTGTCGACTGTGGTCAGAAATTCCAGCAGTGTCTGGTTGAAGTGTTCCGGCTGGTCCAGCGGCGTGGCGTGGCGTGAATCGGCGATGACCACCAGCCGCGCATCGGGCAGCAGTTTTACGTAGTTTTCCTTCAGCGCCACCGGCGTGTAGTCACGGTCGGCGCTGACAACGAGGGTTGGACAGGTGACTTTCGAAAGTCGTTCCTGAACCCCCCAGCCCACAATGGCATTGAAGCTGGCGAGATAAGCATGTTTGTCGTTTTTTGCCCAGCGCTCGGCCATTTTTTCTCGCAAGTCGGCCTGTCCGGGATTCGGGAACAATTTGCTGCCCAATGCCTTGCCGATGGTGCGCAGGCTGAGTGCGTGCATCAGGCTCCAGCGCTTGAACCACTGCCAGTAGTCATCGCGGCTGCGCAGTTTGACCTCTGGCGCACTGTTGACGATGCACAGGCTCTTGAGCAGTTGCGGCTGATCCACGCCCAACTGGAAGCCGATCATGCCGCCCATGGACAAGCCGACATAATGTGCCGGGCCGAGATCGAGGTGCTCGATCAGCGCGACCAGGTCAGCGCTGAATCCGGCAATGCTGTAGCGCTCCCGGGGTTTGTCCGAACGGCCGTGACCGCGCACGTCCGGGACGATCACCCGGTAGCGGGTGGCAAGTGCCGGGATCTGTTTTTCCCAGTCCAGGGTACTGGAGCCCAGGCCATGGACCAGCAGCAGCGGCGTGCCGTGGCCATATTCCTCATAGTGCAGGTTGCAACCTTCGTGTTCGAAATAGGCCATGCATACACTCCGTGTCAGGCTTGTTCGGGGGCGGCGAACGGTGCGTCCAGTGGTGCGGTGTCGAACGTACGCAGCAGTTCGATGAGAATCTGAGTGGCTGGCCCGAGCGGTTTGTCCTTGTTCGAATAGAGGTAAAAGCTCGGGTTGCGGCTACCGCCCTGATCCAACGGTAGCAGCTTGAGCGTACCTTCCCGGAGTTCCCGTTCGATCATGTGCCGGGGTAGCCACGCAAATCCCAGGCCGCTGCTGACGAAGGTCGCGGCGGTGGCCAGGCTGCCGACGGTCCAGCGTTGTTCGGCACCGAGCCAGCCGACGTCCCGCGGTTGCTGGCGGCCCGAGTCGCGGATCACCACCTGCATCTGGCTTTCCAGGTCCTGGAAGCTCAGCTCGCGGTTGAGGCGGTGCAGGGGGTGCTCCGGGTGGGCGACCGCGACGAACTCGACGTCGCTCAATTCCGCGCCCAGATAGCCAGGAATGCTGAACCCGGTGATGGCCAGGTCGGCCACGCCCTCGAGCAGGACTTCCTCCACGCCCGACAGCACCTCCTCACGCAGACGCACCCGGCAGCCACGGCTTTGCGGCATGAACGCGGTCAAGGCGCGCACGAGGCGGGCACTGGGGTAGGCGGCATCGACCACCAGGCGCACTTCGGCTTCCCAGCCCTGCTCCATGTGATGGGCCAGGTCTTCGAGTTGGCTGGCCTGTTTCACCAGTTGCCGGGAGCGGCGCAGCAGCACGCCGCCGGCTTCGGTCAGCACGGCCTTGCGTCCGTCGATGCGCAGCAACGGCACGCCGAGCTGATCCTGCATGCGTGCCACGGTGTAGCTGACCGATGATTGCGAGCGATGCAGCGCCTCGGCGGCCTGGGCGAAACCACCGTGATCGACCACGGCTTGCAGCGTTCGCCATTGATCAAGGGTCACGCGGGGCGCTTTCATGTTGAGCTCCTCTTGTCCTAAGCTGGCAGCCCTTACTGGAGGCTGCTGAATGAAAAAATTCTGTTGTGTGCTGCTGGCGCTGCTACCGCTGACCGCGTTTGCTTATCCGATCGATGTGCAGAAGAACCTCAACGGAATGAAGATCGACTTCGAAACCTTCGATACCGATAGCGACATCGGTTCGATTCGGGTGGCCAACTATGGCGACGTCGATGCGAGCTGCAAGGCGGTATTCAGCAATGGTCCGGAAGCACCCCGCACCCGCAAGATCGATGTACCGGCCGGCAAACACAAAAACGCCACGGCCAAATTCAGCCGCAACATCATCAAATTGCGCATCGAGCTGACCTGCACCCCGAAGTGAACCTCGATCCCCTGTGGGAGCAAGCCCGGCCCCACAGGGTGCATTGAGGTTATAAACGAATTTATTGATGGGTTATAGCAGTTATTTGCGCTTTTTCATCGATATGACTCTGTTTAACCTTCACTCCATCGACTTACAGCATTCTCAGATGGAGCCTACATCCCATGTCCCGCGTTCTGATCATCGAAAGCAGTGCCCGTCAGCAAGACTCGATTTCCCGTCAACTGACCCAGACCTTCATCAGCCAGTGGAAAGCGGCTCACCCGAATGACCAGATCACCGTCCGCGACCTGGCCGTCAAGCCGGTGCCGCACCTGGACAGCAACCTGCTGGGTGGCTGGATGAAATCCGCCGGGCAGCGCAGTGACATCGAGCAGACGTCCCTGGAGCGCTCCAACCAGTTGACCGATGAACTGCTCGCCGCCGATGTATTGGTCATGGCCGCGCCTATGTACAACTTTGCGATCCCCAGCACCCTGAAAGCCTGGCTCGACCATGTGCTGCGTGCGGGCGTGACCTTCAAATACACCGAAACCGGTCCGCAAGGTTTGCTCAGCGGCAAGCGCGCCTATGTGCTGACGGCTCGTGGCGGCATCTACGCCGGCAGCACCGCCGATCACCAGGAACCGTACCTGCGTCAGGTCATGGGCTTCATCGGCATCCACGACGTGACGTTCATCCACGCCGAAGGCATGAACCTGGGCGGTGATTTCCAGGAGAAAGGCCTGAACCAGGCGAACGCCAAGCTTTCGCAAGTGGCCTGAGCCGTTAATCGCCAGATAATCGCTGGATGGTCTAGTGACCTGGCGCAACCCTTCAAGCCTGTACGCGCATCGAACCTCCCTTCGCACTTGTTGCTCCTGAGTGCTCTGGCCCGATTGAACGCTTTAGCGAGATCGGGCTTTTTTTTGCCTGCGATTCTGCAAAACAACCTGTAGGAGCCGGCTTGCCGGCGATAGCGGTGTATCAGGCAATACCATCGTTGACTGACACGCCCTCATCGCCGGCAAGCCGGCTCCTACAAGGTTTTGTATTGCTTGATCGTTCGCGGTACAAGGCAAAAACCGCTATCGTCGCCGCCATTCGAAACGAGGCGAGCATGGGCTATCTACTTTTTGTCACGCTGATCCAGGCGTTTTCCTTCAGTTTGATCGGCGAATACCTGGCCGGTCATGTCGACAGTTACTTTGCGGTGCTGGTGCGTGTGCTGCTGGCAGGGCTGGTGTTCATTCCACTGACCCGCTGGCGCTCGGTGGAGCCGGCCTTCATGCGCGGCATGCTGCTGATCGGCGCGCTACAGTTCGGCGTGACCTACGTCTGCCTGTACCTGAGCTTTCGTGTACTGACGGTGCCGGAAGTGCTGCTGTTCACCATTCTCACGCCGCTGCACGTGACCCTGATCGAAGACGCACTGAATCGTCGCTTCAATCCCTGGGCCCTGGTCGCGGCCCTGGTCGCGGTGGCGGGGGCGGCGGTGATTCGCTTTGACCGGATCAACCCGGATTTCTTCATGGGTTTCCTGTTGCTGCAGCTGGCCAACTTCACCTTTGCCGCCGGGCAGGTGCTCTACAAACACCTGGTCGCCCGCCATCCGAGCGATCTGCCGCATTACCGGCGTTTCGGCTACTTCTACCTCGGTGCCCTGGCCGTGGTATTGCCGGCGTTTCTGCTGTTGGGCAAACAGGACTTCCTGCCCGAAGCACCGCTGCAATGGGGCGTATTGCTATTCCTCGGTCTGGTCTCGAGCGCTTTGGGGCTCTACTGGTGGAACAAAGGTGCGTGCCTGGTCAGCGGCGGGACCCTGGCGGCGATGAACAACCTGCATGTGCCGGTGGGGTTGCTGATCAACCTGCTGATCTGGAACCAGCATGAGGAACTGGGGCGCTTGTTGCTGGGTGGTTCGGTGATTTTGCTGGCGGTGTGGATCAGCCGGTTGGGTGCGCGCGAGTCGGTAGCTGCACGCTAAAACTGTAGGAGCGGGCTTGCCCGCGATGGCAGAGTGTCTGACCCTCC
>NZ_RWIR01000018.1 GCF_009764265.1 Pseudomonas sp. PB101 | reverse complement strand
ACCGTCAGGATCGCAACGAAAAACGCGATCCTATGCAAATTTCAGAGCGGCTGGACAACCAAACGCTGGCAGATTTTACGTAGAAACGCGGACTTCAAAACGGTGCATGTGTTTTCACACAGCCTGGGCCGTTTTCTGCCCATCGCAAGAGGCAGAAAACGACTGTGGATTCAACCCATACCAGTCAGTGACGGCACAGCTCTGCCAGGCAAATCCACAACGCAATCACTTCTTCCCCGCTTTACCACTGGCAGGAATATGCAGATACGACATCACGCTTTCAGTCAGTTTGGTTGCCAGTTTGATCGCTTCCTTGTTGCGCGCCATCACGCCGGCGACCAGGCCTTCGATCAGGGCGAGCACGGCGATGTTGGAGCTGGTCAGCACCGGGTGGTCGCAAGGGGCGAACAGTGTGTGTTCGGCAATGCCGCTGTTGCCGAAGCCCAGGATGTAGATTTTGCGCGCTTTGGTCAGGCGAGTGACGAAGGCTTCACTTGCGGTTCCATCGCCAGTGCGCGTCGCCACCGGACATGTGCGCCGGCGAACGGCACGGCCTGGCAATGGCTCGGCGGTGCCGCTGGCCAGTCACCGCTGATCAGACCTTGTTCGGCGAGATAGCCGAGAATGGTCTTGCGGCTTGAGTGGCCCGCAAGGCACCCTGCAGCGTACTCATCACCATCTCTTGCAGTAGCTTGCGGCGTGCTCCCTTGCCGGCCAGGGGCTCCCCGACCCAGGCCGGTAGTTGATTGAGCAGGGATACGATGCCGCTCATGGTTGCGCGCCGGGTGGCGCTGGCCGGCTTGCCGGTGAGTTGCTCTATGGTCTGCACCAGATGCTCCTCGTAGCGTCGGCGCAGGATCAGGATCGAGGCTTGCTGTTCGCCGCTCAAACAATGGAGGTCGTACTCCGCCAGGCGGAAATGCGCGGCCATGCGTTCGTGGAGCCGCAGGTGCGCCTCAAGCAGGCCGTGCAGTCGAACAACGGGGGCGGATTTGCGCCGGGTCACCAGGCTGGCGCCGTCAAGCAACGCTTCGTAGAGCTCCTCGATCAGTTCAAACAGCAGTGCCTCTTTGCTATCGATGTGGTTGTAGATAGAGCCGGCCGTGATCCCCAGGCAGGTGGCCAGGTCGCGCATGCTGACCCGGCTGAAACCATGCCTGGCGAACAGCTCGACCGCCTTGTGCCGCGTTGCCAGGTAACGCGTGTTGCGCGCTTCGTCGACAGGCAGCGCAAAAAGGGATTTGGAGGCTTGCATGCTGTTCATCTCCCTCATACGCGAAACTGCCCCAACAGCCGATTGAGCTGACCGGCCAGTTGGCCCAGCTCTTGGCTCGCCGCGTTGGAAAGGTCCGCGGCCTGGGCACTTTCGTTGGCCAGGGAGGCGGCGCGGGTCACGTTCTGGTTGATGTCTTCGACCACGTGTGACTGCTCCAGGGTGGCGCTGGCGATCGAGGCGTTGAGTTCAGTGACATTGCGCAGTGCACCGAGTACCTGGTGCAGGCTTTCAGCCGTTTGGTGGGCCTGTTCCACTGTTTGCCGGGCGGCCTGGCTGCTGGCGTTGATGACATTCACCGCGGCTTCCGAGTTGCCGTGCAGGCGCTCGATCATGTCCTGGATTTGTGCGGTGGACTGCTGGGTGCGCTGGGCCAGCAGGCGCACTTCGTCTGCTACCACCGCGAAGCCGCGGCCCTGTTCGCCGGCGCGTGCCGCCTCGATGGCGGCGTTCAGCGCCAGCAGGTTGGTCTGCTCGGCGATGGCGCGGATTACTTCCAGCACGCTGCCGATCTGAATGCTTTCCCTGGCCAGGCTCTGGATCACCTCGACGGCCTGACCGATGGTCTCGGACAACTGGTCGATCTGCAGCAGGCTGCTGTCGATGTTGTGCTGGCCCCGACGTGCCTGTTCTTCGGCCTGGCGAACTTCGTTGGCCGCGTGCTCGGCGTTTTTCGCCACTTCCTGCACGGCGTAGGAAACCTCGTGGATCGCGGCGGCCACCAGTTCCATCTGCTGCGATTGTTGCTGGCTGTGGTTGTGGCTAGCGGCGGCGATTTCGCCGAGCGACTTCGAAGCCTGGTCCAGGCTGTCGGCGGATTGAATGGACTGGCCGATCACGCCACGCAGCTTGTTGGTGAAAACGTTGAAATGCCCGCTCAGGTCTGTCAGTTCATCGCGCCAGCGGTTATCCAGATTGCGCGTCAAGTCGGCTTCGCCGCTGGCGATGTTCTCCATCGCATCGACCACCCGCGCCAGTGGCGAGGCGATGCTGCGGGCAATCAGCAGGATCAGCGCACTGAGCACAAGGGTGATCGTCACCACGATGACGAAGGCTTGAATCAGCTGGCGGCGGAACTCGACTTGCACGTCGTCGATGTAGATGCCCGAGCCGACAATCCAGCCCCAGGGCTTGAACAATTCGACGTAGGAAACCTTTTCCACCGGCGCGTCAGAACCCGGCTTGGGCCAGCGGTAGTGCACCAGGCCAGCGCCATCGCGTTTGGCCGTGGCGACCATTTCGTCGAACAGTGCCTTGCCGTCCGGATCGAGTGTACCGGCCATGCGCTTGCCCTCGAGCTTGGCATTGGGGTGCATGACCAAGCGTGTGTCGAGGTCTTCGAGCCAGAAATAATCCTCGCGGTCGTAGCGTAGATCGCGCATGACCGCGATGGCCTGCTGCTGCGCCAGATCACGGCTGAGGCCCTGGCTTTCCAGGCTTTGGAAGTGGCGCAGGATACTGCTGGCGGCCTCGACCACGTGGCGGGTTTTCAGGGCCTTGGCCGAATAAAGGTCGTCATGGCTCTGCTTGAGCATCAGGCCGGCGAGAATCAGCAGCATCAGGATGGAGGTCAGCAGGATCAGCCACAGACGGCTGCTGATGGAAATATTGCGCAAGCCGGGCATGGGCAGCTCCACAAGGGGCAAGACAGGGGAACGCCGGACGCGGCGGTCGCGTCCGGCTGGAGGCGGTCAGAGCGGGTAGTGGCTCAGTTCGCGGGCGATCAGCAGGCGCTGGACCTCGCTGGAGCCTTCGTAGATTTGGGTGATGCGCGCGTCGCGGTAGTAACGCTCCACCGGGTAGTCCTCAAGGTAGCCATAGCCGCCATGGATCTGCATGGCGCTGGAGCACACGCGCTCGGCCATCTCCGAGGCGAACAGCTTGGCCTGGGAGGCTTCGGACAGGCACGGTTGCCCGGCGCTTTTCAGGCGCGCCGCATGCAGGACCAGCAGGCGGCTGGCGTTGAGCCGGGTGTGCATGTCGGCGAGCAGGTTGGACACGCTCTGGTGTTCGATGATCGGCTTGCCGAACTGGATGCGTTCGCGGGCATAACCCAGGGCGGCCTCGAAGGCGGCGCGGGCGATGCCCAGTGCCTGGGCGGCGATGCCGATGCGGCCGCCTTCCAGGTTGGACAGGGCAATGGCCAGGCCCTTGCCGCGTTCACCGAGCAGGTTGGCCTCGGGAATGATGCAGTTGTTCAGGGTCACCGCGCAGGTATCGGAAGCCTTGATGCCCATCTTGTGTTCACTGCGGTCGACCACGAAGCCGGGATTGTCGGTCGGTACCAGAAAGGCTGAGAGCCCCTTCTTGCCCAGTTCCGCATCGGTGACGGCGAAGACGATGGCCAGGCTGGCGCGCTTGCCGTTGCTGACGAACTGCTTGGCACCATTGAGTACCCATTGGCCGTCGCGCAATTCGGCACGGGTACGCAGGTTGTGCGCTTCGGAGCCGGCCTGTGGCTCGGTCAGGCAAAAGCAGCCGATCGCTTGCCCGCTGGACAGCAGCGGCAGCCAGCTGTCCTGTTGTGTGGGAGTGCCGTATTTCAGCAGGGGGCCGCAGCCCACCGAGTTGTGAATGCTCATCAGCGCACCGAGGGCGCCGTCGCCGGCGGAGATTTCTTCGACGGCCAGGGCGTAGGCCACATAGTCGGTGTAGCTGCCGCCCCAGGTGTCCGGCACGACCATGCCCAGCAGTCCCAGCTCGCCCATCTGCGCGACCACGGCGTCATCGATCCAGCCGGCCTTTTCCCAGGCCTGGGCATGCGGCGCGACTTCGCTGCGGGCGAAGTCGCGCGCCATGTCGCGGATCATGCGTTGTTCTTCGGTCAATTCGATATCGTGCATTGCAAAGTCTCCTGCCGATCAGGCGGTGCGTACGGGCTTGCCGGAGGCGCGTTCAAAGTCGTTGAAGAAGTCTTGCACCCGCTCAGGTAGCAGCTCTGCCAGGGTCGGCGGGTTCCAGCGTGGGCACTTGTCCTTGTCGATGATCAGGGCGCGCACACCCTCCATCAGGTCGCCCTTGTCGAACCACTGGTAGTCCAGGTGCAACTCAAGGGCGAAGCACTCGGCCAGGCTCAGGTCGCGACCACGGCGCAACAACTCAAGCGTCGTGGCCATCGCCAGTGGCGATCGGCTGTCGAGCAGCTTCACCGTCTGCTCGGCCCAGTCTTGCAGCTCGGGGCGTTGTTCGTGCTGCAGCGCGGCACGAATGGCCGGGACATCGGCCAGGGCGAAATATTCGTCGATCGCCTGGCGGCAGGCCTTGAGCTCGGATCCTGCCAGGCGCTCGGTGGCCATGTCGGCGAGCAGGTCCTGCAAGTCTTCGGCCGGCGCTGAGGTCCAGTTCAGGTAGTCGAGACAGGCATCCAGCTCGGCCAGTCGTTCGCTGGGCAGGCAGTAGTCGGCAAGGTTCGCATAGAGGGCATCGGCGGCACGCACCTGGCAGCCGGTGATCCCCAGATAGGTGCCCAGTTCGCCTGGCAGGCGCGGCAGGAAATAACTGCCACCGACATCGGGAAAAAAGCCGATGCCGACTTCCGGCATGCCCATCCGCGTGCGCTCGGTGATCACTCGCAGCGACGCGGCCTGGGCCAGGCCCATGCCGCCACCGAGGACGAAACCATCGAGCAGTGCCAGCACGGGTTTGGTGTAGCCATGCAGGTATTCGTCGAGGGCATACTCTTCCTCGAGGAACAATTCGTGCTGGTTGTCGCCCGCCTTGTAGCTGTCGTACAGCATGCGAATGTCGCCACCGGCGCAGAAGGCCTTTTCACCGGCGCCGCGAAGGGTCACGGCGACGATCTCCGGGTCCTGCTCCCACGCCCACAGGTGCCGGCAGAGCAGGCGCACCATGGGCAGGTCCAGGGTGTTCAACGCGCTTGGCCGATTCAGTGTCAGGTGGCCGACACGGTTACGTACGCTGGCCAGCACCGGGGCTTGCTGCTCGCTCATGCTCAGGCTTCCCCGCGGAACAGGTTGATGATGGCGGAGAAGTCCAGGCCGCCGTTACCGTGCAGGCTGAAGGTCTGGTACAGCTGCTGGGCCATGGCACCGAGCGCGACCGGTTGACGCGCATGCCTGGCCGCTTCAGTGGCCAGGCCCAGGTCCTTGAGCATCAGGTCGCTGCCAAAACCGCCGCTGTAGCCGCGCGAGGCCGGCGCGTTTGCCAGTACGCCCGGAAACGGGTTGTTGACCTCCGAGCTCCAGCAACGGCCGCTGGAGGTATTGATGATCCCGGCCAGCACCTTGGCGTCCATGCCCAGTGCGACACCCAGGGCCATGGCTTCGGCAACGCCGACCATGGAGATGCCGAGCAGCATGTTGTTGGCGATCTTGGCCACCTGGCCGTTGCCTGCCGCGCCGCAGTGCACGATGTTCTTGCCCATGGCCGAGAGGATCGGCAGGGCCTGGTCGAACACGCTGTCCGGGCCGCCGACCATGAAGGTCAGGGTGCCTGCAGTCGCGCCGCCGGTGCCGCCGGATACCGGCGCGTCGAGCATCGGGTTGCCTTGGGCAAGGGCGTATTTGGCCACTTCGCGGGTGCTCAACGGGTCGATGGTCGAACTGTCGATCAACAGCACGCCTGGACCGATATTGGCCAGCAGGCCGTCCTTGCCGCGATAGACCTGTTTCACGTGGTCGGCGGTCGGCAGCATGGTGACGATCACCTCGACCCTGGCCTTGGCCACGGCGGCGGGCGAGTCGGCGGCGCTGGCGCCGGCTTCCACCAGGGCGGCGACGGCCTGGGGGAAAGGATCGAAGACGGTCAGGCTGTGGCCGGCCTTGAGCAGGTTACGGGCCATTGGGCCGCCCATGTTGCCGAGGCCGAGAAATCCGATATGCATGTTGGCTACCTTTACGATAGGGGGCAGTGGCGCAGGAGGTCCTGCGCGCGCTTGTCGTCGGCCGACGCCGGGCGCCGGCCGGCCAAGGTCATTTCAGGGTGATGGTGGTGTTCACCGCGCCGCCGGTGTCGTCTTCGTCGAACCAGCGCTGGGTGATCGTCTTGGTCTGGGTGTAGAAGGTCACCACTTGCTTGCCGTAGGGACCCAGGTCGCCCAGCTTGGAGGCGCGCGAACCGGAGAAGGAGAACAGCGGGACCGGTACCGGGATCGGCACGTTGATGCCCACCTGGCCGACGTCGATCTCTTCCTGGAAGTGACGCGCGGCAGCACCGGAGCGAGTGAACAGGGCGGTACCGTTGCCGTTCGGGTTGGCGTTGATGATCTCGATCGCCTCGTCCAGGTTGGCGGCGTTCATCACGCACAGCACCGGCCCGAAGATTTCTTCGCGGTACACAGACATTTGCGCGGTGACGCCGGAGAAAATGGTCGGGCCGACGAAATTGCCGTCCTGGTAGCCCGGCACGTTCGGGTGGCGTCCGTCCAGTTCGAGCTTGGCGCCTTCTTCGATGCCGCTGGCGATCAGACCGTTGACGCGCTCCAGGGCAGCGCAGGAAATCACCGGGCCGATGTCGGTGCCCGGCTCGGTGCCGCCATTGATCTTCAGGGTCTTGGTCCGCTCGATCAGGTCTGGCAGCCAGGTTTGTGCCTCACCGACGAGGATCACCACTGGCAGGGCCATGCAGCGCTGGCCGGCGGCGCCGAAGGAGGCGCCCAACAGGTTGTTCAGGGTCTGCTGCCGGTTGGCATCGGGCAGGACGATGGCATGGTTCTTCGCGCCCATCATGCACTGCGCACGCTTGCCGTTCTGGGTGGCGCGGTTGTAGACGTGGGTACCGACCTTGGTGGAGCCGACGAAGGACACGGCCTTGATGTCCGGGTGATCGCAGATCAGGTTCACTGCGTCGACCCCGCCGTGGATGACGTTGAGCACGCCCTTGGGCACACCGGCCTCCAGCGCCAATTCCACCAGGCGCATGGTCACCAGCGGGTCCTGCTCGGACGGCTTGAGGACAAAGGTGTTGCCGGTGGCGATGGCCATCGGGAACATCCACAGCGGGATCATCGCCGGGAAGTTGAACGGGGTGATGCCGGCGCACACGCCGATCGGCTGCAGCAGGGTGTAGGTGTCGACGCCGTTGGCCACGTTGTTGGCCAACTCGCCCATCTGCAGGTTGCCGATGCTGGCGGCGTGCTCGACCACTTCCAGGCCGCGGAACACGTCACCTTCGGCATCCGGCAGGGTCTTGCCTTGCTCGGCGGTCAGCAGGGCGGCGAGCTCCTTGATGTTCTCGCGGATCAGTTGCTGGTACTTGAGGAAGACACGGGCGCGGGCACCGATCGGGGTCTTGCGCCAGGTCTTGAAGGCTTGTTTGGCGCTGGCAACGGCAGCGTTCATTTCCTCGGCGGTGGCGAAGGGCACGCGGGCCAGGACTTCCTGGGTGGCCGGGTTGACCACGTCGCGCCACTGGGTGCTGCGCGATTCGACGAATTCGCCGTTGATGAGAAGCTTGACGCTGGGAATGATGGAAGAGGTCATCTGCGGGTCCTGCCTGCTTTTTTCAGGTCGAATGAGGCCCCTCGGCGTGGTTGGCCGAGCGGTCGGGTTTGGATTGGGGGAGGGCCGGCGTGCCGGCCCGGGGTTCAGCCCTTGAGGTGCGGGAAGTCTTCTTCGAAGTATTCCTGCGGGCCACGAGCGTCGCCCTGGCGGCGCTGCACTTCCATTTGCCGCAGTTCCACCCGGCGGATCTTCCCGGAGATGGTCTTGGGCAGCTCGCTGACAAATTCGATGCGCCGTACTCGCTTGTACGGCGCCAGGTGCTCGCGGGCGAACGCGAGGATGCTGCCGGCCAGTTCGTGGCTGCCCTGTGCGTCATGGGCGAGGATCAGATAGGCCTTGGGCACTGCCAGGCGCACCGGGTCGGGGCTTGGCACCACGGCCACCTCCATCACCGCCGGGTGCTCGATCAGCGCGCTTTCCAGCTCGAAGGGGCTGATGCGGTAGTCGGAGGCCTTGAACACGTCATCGGCCCGACCGACGAAGGTGATGTAGCCCTCTTCATCGATCTGTGCGGTGTCGCCGGTGCGGTAGTAGCCGTCGCGCATCACTTCGGCGGTTTTTTCCGGGCTGTCCTCGTAGCACAGCATCAGGCCGAGGGGACGCACGTCCAGCGGCAGGGCCACTTCGCCTTCGGTACCCGGCACGCCATCTGGGTCGAGCATGGTTACCCGGTAACCTGGCAGCGGACGGCCCATGGAGCCCGGCTTGAGCCGCTGGCCAGGCGTGTTGCCGACCAGCGCGGTGGTTTCCGACTGGCCGAAGCCGTCGCGCAGCAACAGGCCCCAGGCATGCAGGATCTGCTCGATGATCTCCGGGTTGAGCGGTTCACCGGCGCCCACCAGTTCGCGCAGGCGCAGACGTGTCTTGTAGCTGGCCAGGTCTTCCTGGATCAGCATGCGCCACACGGTAGGCGGCGCGCACAGGCTGGTGACGCCGTAGCGTTCCAGCACGCCGAGCAGGGCTGGCGCGCTGAAGCGTGCGGTGTTGTGGATGAAGATGCAGGCACCGGCGTTCCAGGGTGCGAAGAGGCAACTCCAGGCGTGCTTGGCCCAGCCCGGGGACGAAATGTTCAGGTGCAGGTCGCCCGGCTGCAGGCCGATCCAGTACATGGTCGAGAGGTGCCCGACCGGGTAGCTCTGGTGACTGTGCAGCACCATCTTCGGCTTGGAGGTGGTGCCGGAGGTGAAGTACAGCAGCATCGGGTCGGTGGCCAGCGTGCGGCCCTCGGCTTCGAACTGCTCGCTATGTTCGCTGGCGGCGCTGTGCGGGATCCAGCCGGCGGGGGACGGACCAACGCAGAGGCGGCTGCAGCCTTCACCCAGCCCGACGAACTTGTCGACATGGGCGCTACCGACCACCAGGTGGGAAACATGGCCACGCTCGATGCGGTCGCGCAGGTCCTCGGGGGTCAGCAGGGCGGTGGCGGGAATGACCACGGCGCCGAGTTTGAAGGCGGCCAGCATGGTTTCCCACAGGGCGACGTCGTTACCGAGCATCAGCAGGATGCGTTCGCCGCGGCGCACGCCCAGGGCACGCAGGTGATTGGCCACCTGGTTGGAGCGCGCGGCCAGTTGCTGGAAGCTGTAGCGTTGTTCGCTGCCGTCCTCTTCGACGATCCACAGGGCATTGGCCTGGTTGCCTTCGGCCATGGCGTCAAAGTAATCCAGCGCCCAGTTGAATTCGCTCAGTTGCGGCCAGCGGAAATCACGCACGGCGGTGGCGTAGTCCGTACGGTGGGTCAGCAGGAAGTCACGAGCGGCCAGGAAGGGTTGGCAGTTGCTGTTCATTGGAGGCTCCCGAGACGCGCGCGGGTAGCTGGAAGTGGGGAGACGACGGCAAGCAATGATGGCTTCACAGTGGGTGCCCTGTTTGTTTTTATTGGGACTGACCTGGCTCACGGCCTGGCGGTTGGATCGAGTATAGGCAGGCATAAATCAAATAAGAATGCTCAAAAAATCCCGTATGTTGTGCAAAAAAGCATAGGCCTGCGGCATCGTCGGATCGACCAAATGCACAAGGCGGGCGTTGCCTGCACCGTCAAGCGATGCAAGCAGCGCCCGCCTTGTGCGGGGACTTACCAGAGCGCCAGGGTATAGCTGAGGATCAGGCGGTTCTCGTTGAGATCGCTGCCGAAATGGGCGGTGCGCACCGTAGCGTTACGCCACTTCAGACCAATGTTTTTCAGCGGGCCGCTCTGCACCACGTAGCCGATGTCGGTGTCGCGCTCCCATTCGTGGCCGTCGGGCTTGCCGACGCCCAGATCAATGCTGTCGCCGGACAGGTAGCGGGTCATGAACGTCAGGCCGGGAATGCCCAGCGCCGCGAAGTTGTAGTCGTAGCGCGCCTGCCAGGAACGCTCCTCTTTGTTGGCGAAGTCGTTGATCTGCACGAAGTTGACCAGGAAGGCGTCGCTGCCATTGACGTAGGCGAAGCCGGTATCGCCGCTCATGCGTTGGTAACCGAGGCCGAAGGCATGGCCGCCGAGGGCATAGGTGAACAGGGCGCCGAAGGCATTGTTGTCGATGTTGCTGTTGCCATCGTCGGTGGAGCGGGCGTAGCGCAGGTCGCTCTTGAGCGACTGACCGGTGCCCAGCGGCAGCACGTGGACCAGACTGAACTGGTGCTGGTGGTAGAAGTCGTCCAGGCCGCCGTAGTTGTAGCCCGTATTCAACCGCTCGTTCCACTGGTAGGCCAGGCCGGCGAAATTGAACGCGTTGCTGCGGGCCTGGCCACCGACAATGCCCTTGGCGCCGGTGGTGGTGATCGCCATTTTCTCGTAGTCCGAGGAATCGCGCTGGTTGACCCGATCCACCCGCCCGGCATCGAAACTCAGGCCCTTGAACTCCTGAACGTTCAACTGGCCACCGCGGAATGTTTGCGGCAACAGGCGCGAGTCATTGGCCAGCAGCACCGGCAATTTCGGGGTCAGGGTACCCAGCTTGAGCACGCTGTTGGACGCTTTGAACTTGGCCGTCAGGCCCAGTTCGCCATACTCGTCCTTGGCGCGTTTGGGCGGTTCGTTATCGCGCTTGAGCAGGCCGGAGCCGGCGCGATCGGGGCTGGAGTCGAGCTTGATGCCAAGCTGGCCGAGGGCATCGATACCGACGCCGATCATGCCGTCGGTATAACCGGATTCGTAGCGCAGCAGGAAGCCCTGGGCCCATTCTTCCTGCTTGGACTGGGGGGCATTTGCCTGGCGGTAGTCGCGGTTGAAATAGAAGTTGCGCGTTTCCAGTCTGGCCGTGCTGTCTGCCAGGAAGTCGGCGTGAGCCTGTGCAGCGAGGCCGCTGCCGGCCAGAAACAGGGTGAGGGTGCTGGATTTCATTGGATGCCTTTTGTTGTTTTTGTTGTCGACGCGCCGCTCCCGCACCGTTTGGTGTTGGCGAAGGAAGGGCGCTTTTGGGGGTGTCCTGCGCCGAGCGGCGCAGGTCGTGGGTAAAAAAGCGCGAAGCAAAGGAGCGGACTCGCGCTCGGGGTGTCAGCCCCGGAAAATCAGCGTCAGTGACTGCTGGCCATGGCCGCTCCAAGGCCGGTCTGGGCACGGACGAACTGGTCGGCATAGGCGGCGCGTTCGCGATTGGCGCGCTCGCTGCGGTCAAGCCTGGACGCCACAACGATGACCACGAAGGCCAGCGGCATGGAGAACAGCGCCGGCTGGTCGTAAGGGAAGAGCGCCTGGGCATGCCCCAGGACACCGACCCACACCGACGGCGAGCCGATCACCAGGGCCAGGGCGCTGACCAGGCCGGTCAGGCCGCCATAGAGGGCGCCGCGGGTGGTCAGGCCACCCCAGTACATGGCCATGATCAGCACCGGGAAATTCGCCGAGGCGGCGATGCCGAACGTCAGGCCGACCAGGAAGGCGATGTTCTGGCCTTCGAACAGAATGCCGAGGGAAATCGCCACGATGCCCAGGCAGACGGTGGCGATGCGCGACACGCGCATTTCCTGTTTCTCGTCGGCGCAACCCTTCTTCAATACCGAAGCGTAAAGGTCATGGGAAATGGCCGAGGCACCGGCCAGGGCCAGGCCGGCGACCACCGCGAGAATGGTGGCGAATGCCACGGCAGAGAGGAAACCGAGAAACAGGTTGCCGCCCACCGCCTTGGCCAGGTGCATGGCCACCATGTTGCCGCCGCCGATCATGGCGCCGCCGAGCTTGCCATCGACGTAGAACTGCGGATCCGTGCCGACAATGACGATGGCGGTATAGCCCAGGACGCAGACCACCAGGAAGAAGAAACCGATGAACACCGTGGCGAACAATACGGATTTACGCGCCTCTTTGGCATTGGGCACCGTGAAGAAACGCATCAGGATGTGCGGCAGGCCGGCGATGCCGAAGACCAGTCCAAGGGATAGCGACACCGCGTTGATCGGGTCGGCCAGCAAGGTGCCCGGGCCCATGATCTGCACGCCGCTCGCATGCACGGCCACCGCCTGGGCGGCCAGCGTCTCGAAGCTGAAGTCGAAGCGACTCAGGGCCATCACCACCAGGGTGGTGCCGCCCGCCAGGAGCAGGACCGCCTTGGTGATCTGTACCCATGTGGTGGCGAGCATGCCGCCGAAGATCACATAGACCAGCATCAGCAGTCCGACTACCACCACCGCCGTGCGGTAGTCGAGACCGAACAACAGTTTGATCAGTTGACCGGCACCGACCATCTGCACCACCAGGTAGCAGCACACCACGGTCAGCGATCCGAGGGCGGCGAAACTGCGCACGCGGGTTTGATCGAGGCGGTAGGAGACAATGTCGGCGAACGTGTAGCGGCCCAGGTTGCGCAAGCGCTCGGCCATCAGGAAGGTGACGATTGGCCAGCCGACGAAGAAGCCGATGATGTAGATGAAGCCGTCGTAGCCCTTGGCGAAGACCAGGCTCGACAGGCCCAGCAGCGTTGCCGCCGACATATAGTCCCCGGCGATTGCCAGGCCGTTCTGAAACCCCGTGATACCGCCGCCTGCACTATAGAAATCGGCGGCTGAGCGGGTGCGTCGAGCTGCCCACCAGGTGATCAGCAGGGTGGCGAGGACGAAGACGAAAAACATGCCGATGGCGTGCAGGTTGAGCGGTTGCTTCTGCGCAATGATGGGCTCGGCATGGGCCAGCACAGGGCTGAGGGCGAGCAGGGCGGACAGGCGTTTCATGCGCGGGACTCCTGCAGGATCTGCGAGCTGAGCACGTCGAAGCGGGTGTTGGCGCTGTGCACGTACCAGGCGGTGAGTAGCCAGGACAACAGGATGATCGTCACGCCGATCGGCATGCCGAGGCTGAGGTGGCTGCCGTCGTACATCGGCATGTGCAGCCAGGCAGGGGCGAAAGCCACCACCATGATGAAGCTGTAATAGATCGCCAGGACCACGGCGCTCAGTGTCCAGGCCAGCAGTGCACGCTGGCGCGCAAGGCGCTGGAACTTGGGGTTGGCCCTGACCCGGGCGCAGGTCTGGGCGTT
Source organism: Pseudomonas sp. PB101 (assembly GCF_009764265.1). GTDB lineage: Bacteria > Pseudomonadota > Gammaproteobacteria > Pseudomonadales > Pseudomonadaceae > Aquipseudomonas. The sequence goes on along the minus strand of NZ_RWIR01000018.1, from coordinate 156,816 downwards.
GTTCGGATGGTCGGTCGTCATGGTGAGGCTCCGCATTTCTAGTTGTTTTTTTTGTGTTCGGCCTTTTGAGGGGCGTACGGGTACCCGGGCGGCGACCCGATGCGGGACGCCACCTGAATGCTGATGTGCTGGAGTTATTGCCGCCCGGACGACCTTTCGGTGGCGAGGGCGCAGTGGTGGAAGTCGGCGTGGTGAGTCTGCGTTGCGAGCAGCGGCTCGGGCCAACGGCGCACGAGAAGCGTGACCGCGATTGCGTTGTTGCGCAGCTGTTTGTGTCCGCCGTGGAGGCCGGTTTTTATCCATGCGCTCATGCTGTCAGCCCTCGTTATTTATTATTGGGGAGGGGACTTTCCTGGCCCGAAAACGCTGCTGGCCAAGTTGGGTGAGATGCGAGTATATAAGGGCATATTTCCCATATGTATTGGCAGAAAAGCTCGATGGATATGCAAAAACGCACAACGCAGCCCCCACTCAACTGGGACGACTTGCGTTTCTTCCTCGAAGTTGCCCGTGCTCGCACCGCCAGCGGTGCGGCCCGTCGCCTGGGGGTGGACTACACCACTGTTTCGCGGCGCATCCGCGCCCTGGAGCAGTGCCTGGGCGCCTTGCTGTTCGAGAAATCGCGAACCTCGGGATTCGTCCTGACCGTGGAGGGGCAGCGTCTGGTCGGCCACGCCGAAAGCCTGGAAAGTACGCTGCTGGTGGCTTGCGAGCAGGTTTTCGGCACCACCGGGGGGCTCTCCGGGCACCTGCGCATCGGCTGTACCGAAGCGTTCGGAACCTGTTTCATCACTGCGCAGATGAGCCACTTCCTCGAGCATTACCCGAATATCTCGGCGGACATTTTGCCGGTCCCGCACTTCATCAACCTGTCACGGCGCGAGGCGGACATCGCCATCACCCTGGAACGGCCCGAGCGCGGTCCGTACGTGTGCTCGCGATTGTGCGACTACCGCCTGCGCCTGTATGCGACACCGGAGTACCTGGCCAATCATCCGCCGATCGGCTGTAGCGAGGACCTGTCCGGTCACTCGTTCGTGACCTACGTCGAAGACCTGGCCTTCAGCTTCAAGTTGCTCTACCTGAACGACCTGATGCCTGGCGCCAACAGCCGCCTGCGCAGCACCAGCGTGGTAGCCCATTATCATGCAGCCCTGGAAGGGCGGGCGCTGGCGATCCTGCCCTGCTTCCTCGCCGGCCCGGATCCCCGCCTGTGTGAAGTGCTGTCGGGTGAAGTGGAGATCACGCGACAGTTCTGGATGTACTACAGCGAGGATCTGCGCAAGCTGAAGCGGGTCACTCTGGTAGCCGATTATCTGCGCGCCTGTGCGGAACTGAATCGTCCGTTATTGATGGGGGAGTCCCATGCGATGCTCTACTTGCCGTCGCCGTGAGAACACCCCCTGCAATCGTGCCTCCCGTGATTACTGGCTGGAGCGAATGGCCCCGCCGTCGATCAACAGGTTCTGCCCGGTCAGGTAGCCGGCATGGCTACTGCAGACGAAGGCGCAAAGCGCGCCGAATTCCTCGGGTGAACCGAAGCGTCTGGCCGGAATTTCGCTGCGGCATTCGTCAAGGAATGCCTCGCTGTCTTGCCCCGTTTCCTGTGCGGTGGCGATCAGGTTGCCGCGCAGTCGATCGGTGTCGAACGAGCCCGGTTGCAGGTTGTTGATCGTCACGTTGCGACTGGCAATGTTGTCTTGCCGGGCAAGCCCTGCGATGAACCCCGTGAGGCCACTGCGTGCGCCGTTGGACAGGCCCAGGCTTTCGATCGGGGACTTCACGGCGCTCGAGGTGATGTTGATGATCCGGCCAAAACCGCGTGCCGCCATGCCGTCCACGGTGGCCTTGATCAGCTCGATGGGGGTCAGCATGTTGGCATCCAGCGCCTTGAGCCAGGCGTCACGGTTCCATTCGCGGAAGTCCCCGGGAGGAGGGCCGCCGGCGTTGTTGATCAGGATATCGAAATGCTCATGGGCCTTGAGCGCTGCCGCCCGACCTTCGGGCGTGGAAATGTCCCCGGCCACGGCGATGACCGTCACTTCAGGGTTTATCGCCCTGAGCTGACGGGCCGTTTCATTCAACGTGTCCTCGCCCCGTGAGGTGATCACCACGTTCACGCCTTCGCTGACGAGTGCCTGTGCGCAGGCTTTGCCCAGGCCTTTGCTGGCGGCGCACACCAGCGCCCAGCGTCCTGCAATTCCAAGATTCATGCGTGTGTCCCTGACTGAAAGAAGCTCAAATGAAACGCTGGCCTGTTCATGCGTGATCCACCGCTACGGACAGGTTTGGCGATCGCGCACCGATGCCCATGAAGCGCCGTACCCGCTCACCTTCAGCCTCGCAGCGAATGGTTTCAGGGGCGGCATCGAGTTGAATATTGCCGTTCTCCATGAAAATCACCCGATCGGAGATCGACATGGCAAAGTCCATTTCGTGGGTCACGATCAGCATGGTCATGCCTTCCTTCGCCAGGTCGCGGATCACGTTGAGCACGTCGTTGACCAGTTCCGGATCGAGGGCCGAGGTCGGTTCGTCGAACAGCATGATCTGCGGTTCCATCGCCAGGGCCCGGGCGATTGCCACGCGCTGTTGCTGGCCGCCGGAGAGCTGGTGCGGGTACTTGTGGGCATGGGCCAGCAGGCCGACCTTGTCCAGCAGCGCATAGGCGCGATGCTCGCTGAGCTCGCCCGGCTGGCCGTGGTAACGCGGTGCCAGGGTGATGTTGTCGAGAATGGTGCGGTGCGGGAACAGGTTGAAGTTCTGGAACACCATGCCGATTTGCCGCACGCCTTTGCGCAGGCGCGCGCTGTTGGGTTTGTCCGCGGCTTCGATGAACGTTTCGCCGAACAGCTGGATGTCGCCGGTATCGATGCTTTCCAGGCCGTTGACCGTGCGGATCAGCGAAGTCTTGCCGGAGCCGGATGGCCCGATGATCGAGACCACCTGGCCGTAATCGACCTTCAGGTCGATGCCCAGCAGCACCTTGTGCGTGCCATAGCTCTTCTGGATGTTGTTCAGTTGCAGGATCGGCGTCGTGTTGTTGCCTGTGGCTTTGCGCGCAATGTCGGGCAAGGCTTCGGCGCTGGCCTTGAACCTGGCGATGGTGGCGTCGTCGAGGGTGTGCGGCTTGCGGAAGTTCAGGTCCAGGTAGCGCTCCAGGCGCTGCAGGAAATAGCCGAATACGGTGACGATCAGCACGTAGTAGACGCCAACCGCCGCCAGGGTTTCCATGACCAGGAAGTTGGTGGCGTAGAGGCGTTGGCCGACCGTGAGGATCTCGGTCAGGGAGATGACCGAGACCAGCGAGGTCAGCTTGACCACGGTGATGTATTCATTGATCAGCGTGGGCAGCGAAATGCGGAAAGCCTGGGGAATCACGATCAGGCGCTGCATGCCGAACAGGCCGACACCCAGCGCGCGTCCGGCTTCCTTTTGGCCCTTGGCCACGGAGATCAGGCCGCCACGATGGATCTCCGCCATGTACGCCGCTTCAGTGACCACCAGGGCCAGCAGGCCTGAGTAGAAAGGGTTGGACAGAATCGGTCCGCTGCCGGGAAACAGCTGCGGCAGGTTGTAGACGAACACCACCAGCACCAGCAACGGGATGCTGCGGAAAAACCAGATGTAGACCGCTGCGGGAATGCGCAGCAAGGGCGACTGGGACAGCTTGGCCGAGGCCAGGACAAAACCCAGCAGCATGCCGATGAACCAGGCCAGGGCGCTGAGCTGGACCACCGTGACACAGGCATTCCAGAAGTCCGGCAGGGAGAACAGCGAGAAGAAATACGACCAATCGAATTGCATGGGACACCTCGATCTGCCGCCCCCGTGCAGGGGCGGCAGATAACCAGACTACAAGGGCAGGTTCTTAGTGGGCGGTCGGTTCTTCCAGGCCATATTTCTTGAGGATTGCGGCGTATTCACCGCTCTTTTTCGTCTCCTCGAAGGCCTTCTGCACGGCCTGGTAGGTTTCGTCGTTGCCTTTCTTGACGAAGATGCCCAGGGTCTGCTGATAGATCGGGTGCTCGGTGGTGATCACGACACGGCCACCGGTTTTTTCCGCGATCATTTTGGCCGCGCCGGCGATTTCGACCTGGGCCTGGATGTTCCTGGACAGCAGGGCCTGGGTCACTTCGGGGGCCGAAGGGTACTCGCTGACGGTGATCGCGCCTTTGTTGTTCGGCACGCAGTATTCGTCGGACAGCTTCCTGAATTCCTTGACCCAGGTCGTGCCCTGTTCCAGGCCCAGTTTCAGGCCGCACAGGTCTTCAGGTTTTTTCGCATTGATCTCGCTGCCCTTGGGCACCATGACCGCGGCGCCGGTGTTGGCATAGGCGATGGTCTGGGCCTGGGTCTGGCGCTCCGGCGTGATGTACATGCCGGAAATGATCGCGTCGTACTTGCCGGAGTTCAGGCCCAGGATCAGGCTCGGGAACTTGGTGTCGACGAACTCGACCTTGGCGTTCATGTGTTTGGCCAGTGCCGTGGCCAGTTCGGGGTCGGAACCCACCACGTTCTTGTCCTTGTCATAGGACTCGAAAGGCGGGTAGGTGATTTCCATGCCGACCTTGAACGTGTCACCGGCGGCCATGCTCACCGAGGCGCCGAACAGGCCGGCTGCCAATACAGCCAGGCTCAAAAGTTTTTTCTTGTTGTTTTTCATTTTTACTGACTCCGGCGTAGGTAGGGATGTAGCTGAAAACTGCAATCAGGACGGTTGCACCTGATTTTTCAAATGTCCGAAACTGGCGGGCTTGCGTGCCTTGCCTGGCAGTTGAACGTCCCCGTTGGCCACCCTTTGGCGCAGATACTGATAGGTCTGCAGCGCCTGGCCATACATGTGTTCGCCGATCGTGATCTCTTCGTAGTCGTTGCCGGCCTGGGCGAAGCCGGGCAGCGGTTTGATCTGGGTGTGGTAGTCGCAGGCATAAAACAGCGGGAAGGAATAACGCTCCTCCTTCACGCTGCGCACCCGGTGCGCCGTAGCAACGAATGCGCCTGCGGTCATCACTTCGAGCATGTCGCCGATGTTGACCACAAAGGCATCGGCGATCGGTGGTGCATCGATCCATTGGCCAAGGTTGTTCATCACCTCGAGGCCCGGTTTATCGGCCAGCAGGATGGTGAAGCACTCGTAATCAGTATGGGCGCCAAGTCCCGGTGCGTCATGGGCCGCACCGTCGAACGGGTAGTGGATCAGGCGCAGTTTGGACGGTGGCCGGGTGACCAGGCTGTCGAAGTAGTTTTCTTCCAGGCCCAGGGTCAGGGCGAAGCCGCCGAACAGGCGCCGGCCCAGGGCGAAGATCGCTTCATAGTAGGCCTGCACCGATGCCTTGAAACCTGCCAGCTGCGGCCAGTCGTTGGGCCCCAGCAATGGCGTGTTGGCCAGCACCAGCGGGTCGTCGGCCGGCACTTCGAAGCCGACGTCGAAGGCTTCCTTGTGGTCCGGCTTGCCCTTGGAATAGACCTCTTCGCCTTCGGGTACAAAGCCCTTGTGGGTTTGCGAGGTGCCGATGTAGTGCTGCATCTTGGTGTCGAGGGGCTGGTCGAAAAAGTCTTTCGCAGCCTTGCGCAGGTTGGCGATCAGTTGCGGGTCGATGCCGTGATCGGTGATGTAGAGGAACCCGACTTCGCTGGCGGCGCGCCCCAATTGTTCGGCCACGGCCAAGCGGTGTTCCAGTTCAAAGCTGAACAGACCGGCGATGTTGACCACCGGGATGCTGTTGAAGTTGGCTTTTTGTGTGTCAGTACTGGCGCTGTTGTTTTTATTGTCAGGCATGACGCATCGGCTCCCTAAGGATGGCTGGAGTGGTGGAATCGCTCGAAATGTTCGCGTTCGGTCTGGCCCATCCACACGTTCAACGACCACAGGTCGGCGACCGGGACATTGGTGAAGGGCAGGTGATGCAGGTAGCCGTCGGCACCGAATTCCGGGGTCAGGGTGCTGACCTGGTAACCGCGGGCTTGCTGCGAGCGCCAGATGCTTTCCCAGTGCTGCTGATGGAAGGCCAGTTCCCTGGCATATTCCGGCGCGGCAGGGTGCGGAACCTGCGGCCCCTGGTCGTAACCGACCCGTGCCTGGATATGGTGAACCCGCTCGACGAAAGCGCTGAGGTCATCGGCCGGGTCGTTCAACAGACGCTCGCAGGTCACCACCCAATGGCTGATGTCACTGGTGAACAACAGGTCGGGCAGTTGCCGGATCAACTCCAGGGTCACCCAGGGGTTGAACAGCGAACGCGAGCGGTGAGTTTCGAAACTGCAGACCTGGCCATGCTTGCGCGCCAGTTCCAGCGCCTGGCCAAAAAACTCCACTTGCTGCGGCAAGGACCAGCGGTCGTTGCCCGCCAGCACGTTGACGAAACGCGGGGAGAGATCAGCGGCCAAGGCCAGTTTGTGGTCGAGGTCAACGAGGTGCACGGCAGGCGTTGCCGACTGCTCCGGCAGCACGTCGTACGCGGTGAAGACAGTGCTGATATAGCCCACGCGATTGGCCTTCAGAAAGGCAGCAAACTCGGCCCGTTCACGGGCGTCCAGTGGCAGGCGTGCTTCCATGCCGTCAAAGCCCGCTTGCAGCAACTCTTCGAGTGCCTGAGCCTTGCTGGCGGTGTAACCCCACAGCGTGCGAAAAATTTCCAGCTTCATCGGTGATCCTCAAAAATCCCAGGGCCTACTGCAAAAGCACTTCGACGGCACCCGCCGATCAAGCGGCGGGTTCGCTGTGGAGCCGATGTTAGGCACAGGCGGAGCGACGAAAGAATCCGAAAATTCAAATGAATACTTCAGGTATTCAATAACCAATAGCTGGCTATTTATCTGGCTTGCAGGCGGGGGAGTTACAGCCGAAGACTTGTCTGCGTTGGGTGTTAGCGAGGAGTGCTGGTATTACGACATCATTTTGAAGACTGCCAAGCGACAATGGGCCATGGCTCTGCGGCCGAGCAACGCGGCGCACTTGAGTCCATCGCCGGCAAGCCGGCTCCTACAGGTATTACGCGATCCTTTGTAGGAGCCGGCTTGCCGGCGATGATCGTTAACGATAACGCGTATGAACTGGATAAACGCGGCGTACTGGAGTCCATCGCCGGCAAGCCGGCTCCTACAGTTTTCCGTGGTGTCGAACTAGCGACGATAGTAGCGGTCATCGTCGTCGTAGCGGCGATGGCGCTCCCAGTCGCGATGGCGTTCGGCTTCTCGACGGGCTTGTTCTCTGCGCCATTGTTCTCTACGCCACTGATCCCTGCGCCAGTCGTCCCGGCGCCAATCGTCTCTACGATCGTGCCAGCGGCCGTCATGCCAATAACGGTCGTCATGGGCAAGCAACGGGCCTGGTTGCTTGCCGGGCATAGCGGCCAGGGTGGGCCAGGGGTTGTCGGCGGCCTGGACCGGGGTCTGGACGGCCACGACCTCAGTGGCGAGCGCAGGGGGCGAGGTCTTCATCTGTGCTGCCGATGCCGAGCCCACCGCCGCGAACGCGAACAGGCCGAAGAGCACCATCCGTGGGTCATGGAATTTCATGAGCGAATTCAACCTCTGATTGACAATTGGGCGTGTGGCACCTGGTTCGCGAAGCCTTCGTGCTCGCAAAGTGGATATGCCTGTCCACATAGACCGATTAATAGGAAAAAGTTCTAGGGAGCCGCTGCTTGATAGCCAACGGTGTCCGTTTTCGGCCCGAGGATTCTTGCGCAGAGCGCGGCGCGGTCGCGGATGGGAGAATCGAAATGAGTGCTGCACAAATCCATTTTTTCACCAGGCGCATTTCTCGCACCCGCGGTTGATTGGCTCAACACCCATCTGCACGGGTTGTTCAAAATCATCAGCCAGGTGATCGAGGCGGTACTGGGCGGTGTCGAGGGGAATTCCTCGAGCTGGGCCAGGCCATTGCTGCGTCGCCGAGGTCGATCCTGTTCAAGATCGAATTGATCCCCTGCGTCACGGTTTTCAGCTTGCTTGACCGGGCAGCGGTGGTATCAGGATGATGGGCTTCTCAACGTTGCAAATGACGCCTTCCAGAACGTGAAAGAGTGGATCGAAGATTGATCGAAAGACGCCAGTTTAGCGGAGGCATGAAGGGGAAAAATCTTCGCTATGTGAATGACAACCCCAATCAGCCGGCGCAGATGGTTCGAGCAGGATTCCTCCTGCTCGAGCATTTCTCCCTGCCAGCGTTCACCCAGGCGCTGGATACGATCGTCACGGCGAATCTCCTGCGGCCCAGGCTGTTCTCCTCCCGCACGTTCGGCTTGAACGACGGCGAGGTCGTCAGTGATCTGGGCCTGGTCATCCGCCCGGATGCGCGTATTGATTGTCTGGCCCTTCAGGACCTGGACCTGCTGGTGATTTGTGGCGGCTACAGGACCGAGCTCAGGGCGTCCGATGAGTTCATCCAGTTGCTCAAGACCGCCGCGGGTCTGGGCATCACGCTCGCCGGGCTGTGGAATGGCGCCTGGTTCCTGGGGCGCGCCGGGTTGCTCAGCGGTTACCGCTGCGCCATCCATCCCGAGCATCGTCCCGCGCTGGCCGAGTTCTGCAAGGCGACACAAGTCAGCAGCGAGCCTTATGTGATCGATCGGGACCGGCTGACAGCCTCCAGTCCTTCCGGGGCGTTCCACATGGCCCTGGACTGGATCAAGGGGCTGCACGACAAAGCTCTGGTCGAAGGCATCGAGGACATCCTGGCGTTTGAAGAGTCGCGCTACCGGCGCATCAAGCCGACAGAAAACATCTGTTTGAGCGCACCGCTGCGCGAGGTGGTCAAGCTGATGGATGCCAATCTCGAAGAACCTCTCGAGCTGGAGCAACTGGCGGCCTACGCCGGCCGCTCACGTCGCCAGCTCGAACGCCTGTTCAGGGAGCAACTGGGCACTACACCGCAACGCTATTACCTGGAGCTGCGCATCACCGAAGCGCGTCGGCTCCTGCAGCACACGGAGCTTTCCCAGGTCGATGTGCTGGTGGCCTGTGGTTTTGTTTCCCCCAGCCATTTCAGCAAGTGCTACAGCTCCTACTTTGGCTATCGCCCGTCGAAGGAAGTCCGGCTGGTCAAGTAAAGGCACCCCGAATATCCATTTCATGATCGGTCCAAAGGCTATTAGATTGCAGCTTGCAGGGGAGTCGCCCGTTTAACTGAAGGACACGACATGACGTACCGAACAGGTAGAGAAGCTTTTTTCCACGGCGTACGCACGCTCATCCCGCTGACTCCCGGGGTCATTCCGTTCGGTTTGATCACCGGGGTCATGGCGATCGAGATGGGCATGTCGCCCGGCATGAGCATGGGGATGACATTGCTCTTCTACTCTGGCTCCGCTCAGCTGGTTGCACTGCAGCTCCTGCAAAATGGTGCCTTGCCGGTGACGGTGGTGGTCACGGCCCTGATCATCAACTTGCGCTTTATCATGTACAGCGCTTCGTTGGCCCCTTACCTGCACCACTTGCCGCGTCGCTGGACGTGGCCGGTGTCCTACCTGCTTTCCGACCAGTCCTATGCCCTTTGCACGCTGAAGTTTTCCTCGGGAGAACTGGGTCGGTTCGCGCCGCATTTTTATGCCGGCACAGCCGTTGCCATGTGGCTGACCTGGCAGCTGTCAGTGTTCGCAGGGGTTTACCTGGGGGCAAGCATTCCCGAGGCGTGGTCGTTGAGCTTTGCCGTGCCGCTTTCCTTTCTGGCGCTACTGGTTCCGGGCATACGCAGCGCGGCGAGCCTGGGGGCCGCAGTGACAGGGGGGCTGATTGCAGTGTCAGCCGTAAAGCTGCCCTACAACCTCGGCTTGGTAACCGCTTCCATCGGTGGCGTCATTGCAGGGTTGCTGATTGAAAACGCTCGCAGGAAAACCTCGGGCAGTGCTTCAACCGGTAACGTCGAGAGGGAATCGCAATGAGTGATTGGGCTTTGTGGGGGATGTTTCTGGCGGTCGGCATTGGCACCTTTGTCATGCGCCTTTCCTTTGTCGAGCTTTATGGCCGGTGGCGAATTCCCCCGCTGCTGAGTCGGGCATTGATGTACGTGCCGGCCAGCGTGCTGGCAGCCCTGGTGTTACCCGCGGTGGTGTACCCCGGCGGGCAGGGAGCGTTTGTGTTCGCCAACCCGCAGATACCCGCAGCCATTATCGCGGCGTGGATCGCCTGGAAGACGCGAAGCACCGTCCTGACGCTGGCTGTGGGGATGGCGGTGCTGTGGGGGTGCAAGTTCATCGCTGGGTAATCTCCCCGCGTCCATGCGGGTTGCGCTTACAGCGTGCCGATGCGCTCGAGTTCGCGCTCCAGCGCATCGCGGTCAAGTTGTGCAAAGGGCAGGGCGAGCAATGCCCGGCAGCGCGTTTCGATGTGCGCCAGGGTTGAGTGGAACGCGGCCGATACCGTGGCTTCATCGCCCTTGATGTCCGATGGGTCTTCCAGGCCCCAATGGGCCTTGAGTGCCGTCCCGAAGTACACCGGGCACGCTTCGCCGGCGGCCTTGTCGCAGACCGTGATGACGATGTCCGGCAGGTTGGTTTCGAACGCCTCGTTGCCTTTGCTGCTCAAGCCGTCGATGGCAATGCCGGCCTCTTGCAAGGTGCTCAGGGTGCGCGGCAGCACGCGTCCCTTGGGGAAGCTGCCGGCACTGATGGCTGCAAAACCTGCGGGGGCGAGATGGTTGAACATGGCTTCGGACAGGATGCTGCGACAGCTGTTGGCGGTACACATAAACAGAACGCGCATGGTGGCTCCTCTTTGCAGTCGCACAGGGTTAAACGCTCAGGCGCAGGGCCAGGGCAGACAGGGTGATGAGCAGGATCGGCAGCGTCAGCACCACGCCGACCCTGAAGTAGTAACCCCAGGTAATGCGGATGCCCTTGCGCTCCAGCACATGCAGCCAGAGCAGGGTGGCCAGGCTGCCGATCGGGGTGATCTTGGGGCCCAGGTCAGAGCCGATGACATTGGCGTAGATCATGGCTTCTCGGACCACACCGGTGGCATCGCTGGCCTGGATCGACAATGCGCCCAGCAGCACCGTGGGCATGTTGTTCATGGCCGATGACAGCAACGCCGTGAGCAGGCCGGTGCCCAGCGCGGCGCCCCAGATGCCGAACGCTGCCATGTGGTTCAGGGCCATCGTCATGTAGGTGGTCAGTCCGGCGTTTTTCAGCCCGTAGACCACCAGGTACATGCCCAGCGAAAAGATCACCACGTGCCAGGGCGCTTCACGCAGCACCCGGCGGGTGGAAATCACATGCCCGCGCGCCGCCACGGCGAACAGCAGCGCGGCACAGACCGCGGCGATGGCGCTGACCGGAATGCCCATGGGTTCCAGCGCAAACAGCCCGATCAACAACAGCGCCAGGACCACCCAGCCGACGCGGAAGGTCAGCGGATCACGTACGGCCCGGCGTGGATCCTGCACGTCTTCCAGGGCGTAGTGCCGGGGAATGTCACGCCGGAAAAACCAGTACAACACGGCGAGCGTGGTCGCCACGGCAACGAAGTTGACCGGCACCATGATGGCGGCGTATTCGCTGAAGCCCAGGCCGAAGTAGTCCGCCGAAACGATGTTGACCAGGTTGGACACCACCAGCGGCAGGCTCGCCGTGTCGGCAATAAAACCGGCCGCCATGACGAACGCCAGGGTAGAGGCCGGCGAAAAACGCAGGGCGAGCAGTATTGAAACGACGATGGGGGTCAGGATCAGGGCTGCACCGTCATTGGCAAACAGCGCCGATACGCCGGCGCCCAGCAGTATCGTGAAGACGAACAGGCGCCGCCCGTCACCCTTCGCCCAGCGCGCCACATGCAACGCGGCCCACTGGAAAAAACCGGCCTCGTCGAGCAGCAGGCTGATGATGATCAGCGCGATGAACGTGGCGGTGGCGTTCCAGACAATGGCCCACACCAGCGGAATGTCGTGCAGCGTCACGACGCCGGCGAGCAGGGCCAGAACGGCGCCCAGGGAAGCGCTCCAGCCGACGCCCAGGCCCTTGGGTTGCCAGATGACCAGCACCATGGTCAGCAGGAAAATGCCAAACGCAATCAACATGTGGAGTCTCTCGAGCAATGAAGGTCAGCAGCAGACGGAGGTGTTCAGAGGGCGGTCGCCCATCGCGTTCAGGCGAGCGATGTTGTCTTCGAGCCACTCGGCGTTTGCCAGCAACGTGGTCTCGAGCACGTCGCGGACCCACGCCGGCAAGTCAGGATTGAGCCGGTAGTACACCCATTGCCCCTGGCGGCGGTCCAGCAGCAGGCCGCATCCGCGCAGCTGTGCCAGATGGCGGGAAATCTTCGGTTGGCTGTCGTCCAGGGCACAGACCAGCTCGCACACGCACAGCTCGCCTTCGCGGGTGATGAGCAAAGTGGCCCGGGCGCGGGTTTCGTCGGACAGGCACTTGAATACGGCGGCAGGATTGAGCATTGGCATGGTTCGATACATGTGGTTATTCGAATATACGTTTTTCCATATGTACTGTGCAAGCCGGCGGGACTCAGGAAGGCAAGGCTGATCAGGTATGAGGTAGACTCGAGGCGTTTCGGCACAAGACAAAGGAGAGGCGAGAAATGGAGTCGTTCAGCGTTCGCGAGTTGAAAAAGACTGACACTGAAGCCTTGTTGGCTTTCGAAATCCGCAACCGTGAATGGTTCGAATCGCATATCGATGCGCGCGACCCTGCGTTTTACTCGTTGCAGGGCGTCGCCGAGCATATCGACAGCTATCTGACCGGCCTGGCCATCGGCGCCTGGCACCCGTTTGTCATCGAGGATTGCAGCCAGGCAATCATTGGTCGAGCCAATCTGAAAAGCATCGACCTGGCGACGGGCTCCGCTGAAGTGGGTTATCGAATCGATCAGCGTTCGTGCGGTCAGGGGCTGGCAACACTGGCGCTGAGGCATCTGATCCAGCAGGCAAGGATGCGCTGGGGGATTACGCAACTGGTTGCCTTTGCCTTCAAGGAAAACCTGGGCTCAAGAAAAGTCCTCGAGCGCTGCGGATTCCAGCTTGAGCAGGCCGCTTGTCACGAAAATACGGGCAACGAAGACCGGTTCGTCCTGTCGATATAGACAAGATCCCCCGGTCAGTCCTGCTGCGCTTGATCTGCAGGCACCTCTTTCCAGCTGTCGTCCGGATCAAAGCGCTTCATCGACTGCGCGAGTTTTTCGCCGCCGGGGCCCAGGTCTTTTTCGAACACCTGGCCTTCATGGCTGATCATGAAACTCATCACCCCGGTGTCGTTGTATATCGCCGGCCAGGCGATCAGGGCAAAACCGCGGCTCATCTTGTCGCCGATGAGGTAGCTGTAGGCGCCACCCGGTGCCGAAGGCCCCTGGCCATTGAGGATGCGGAAGCGGTAGCCATGCCACTCTTCTTCGTCAATCGCCTTGCCGAATGAAGGCCCCAACGGGCTGATCTGGTCGCTGTCGTCTTCTGCCCAGTAGAGCCCGTCGTGCTTGCCGGGGGTGCTGACGATTTTCTGCGCATACTCGAGTGCGCCATCACCGTCCCGATCGACTGCTGCGTAGTCCATCTGCGCGTCGTGATAGGCCAGCACCGATTGCACCGCCGCCAGTTCATTGCGGCCGATCTGGCGTGCGCGGATCTCGGCACTGCCGGCCTTCATGTCGAAGCGCCAACCGCTCTCGACTTTTACCAGGGGAATAGGCAGTGTCCAGTTCTCGGGGCCGACCGCGAGGATGCCCTTGCGCTCGCCGCTTTTTTCAATGTGGTGCTGCTCGCGGTATTGCTGCAAGAACGCATCGACGTCCTTGCGCTGCACGCCTTCACGCGGGATGTAATTGTGCCAGTTATCGCCCAGCAACTCGGTCAGGCGTGCCTGGTCGGCCTGTTCCGTGCCCAGTGCCTGGACAAAGGCCTCTGCGGCCTTTTCCGGGGTTGGAAAGGCCTGCTGGGCCGTCGCCAGGCACGACCACATCAAGCCGGCAGCTATCGCGAGGACATGAGGCCGCAAGCCCGTGAATCCTTTCATTCGAGGATGGTTTTTCAACGACGGCCCCCCCTTTGACGTGCTGGTGGACTGGACGGCCGACTGATCTGGTGACCGGCCGCTCGCGAGGCATTGGGGCGATGGGCGGAGGCCTGGCTGGCCCGGCCACGATTGGCCTGCAGGTTGGCCTGGGACGGCGAGCGTGCACCGGCGAACGCATTGTTGCGGGCACTGCCGGCACTGGCGGCCGGCCGTTTGTTCGTCGCCTGTCGTGTCTGCGCCTGACCCTCTCTGCGCTGATTCAGCTGAGCGCTCTGGTTCCTGGGTTCCTGACGGGCCTGGTTCCTCGGCTGCTGATTCTCGCGGGTGTTTCTGGCCGTGCCCTGGCTTCGGTCGGCGGCCCTCGGTCTGTCGGCACCGGCCTGCGAGCGATTGGCCCCCGCGTTTGCGGACTGGAGCTTGCGCGTTTGATCGCGGGCTTCGAGGTTGCTGGTGGCGGGTCGTTCGATGCCGTGCCTGTCCATCGAACTGCGGGCGTTTTCACGTGCCCGGGCGCGCTGGGCGTTGTCTCCGCGATAGGCTTCGCGCTGGTTGGCGCCGTTCAGTTGCCGACCGTACTGCGCACGGCTCGCATTGTCCCGATAGGGCACGCCATTGCGATGCACCGGGTTGTGCTGCCATTTGTTGTTATTGATCCGGTTGTTGGCATTGATGTTGTTGTAGCGATTGACGTCGATGTCGATGTCGTTGTTGCCCCAGTCACATTCCCCCCACAACGATCCCACGATCGCCACGCCGGCGCCGAACGCCAGTCCGGCCATCAGCGCCTGGCCAGGGTAGTAGGCCGGTGGCGGTGGATAGTACGCGGGCGGCGACGCCGGGTAGGGCCAGGTGCCGTAGGTCGTGGTCGGGTTGTACGTGGGGACGTACACCACCTGCGGATCGGCAGGCTGAATGATGATGGTGGAAGTGCTGGCGGCAGGGGCAGGCTCCGCAACGGGAGCTGAAGCCGTGGCCGCGGGAGCGGGTGCAGGGGCGGGTGCGGCAACGTTCTGAATCGTCACGTTCTGATATTGGTTGCTCTGCAGGTTGCCGGCGGCCTGTGCCTGGCGACGCAAGCGTTGCGCGCTTTCCATGACATCGTCGGGTTGCGCCAGGAAGGCATCACCCAGGCGTTGCACCCACACCGGATCCTGCCCCAGGGTTGCCAGCACCTGCGGGAAGGCCACCAGCGCCTGCACGCTCGGGTCCCACGGCTGGTTCGCCACCTGTTTGACCGCATCGTCACCCTTGGCGTCCGGGTGCGCCTTGGACCAGCTGACCGCCTCGCCGACTTCCCCCGGGTAGGTGGTGGCCATCAGTACCTGTGCAAACAGTGGGTCCGGGTAAAGGGCGATGGGCGCGAGCATCTGGTCCAGCTGTTCCTGGGTGAACACCGGATCCTTGGCCACCGGGGCGACGGGCGCGGTATTGTCCGCCGTTGCCTGGGCCGGAACGGCGGGTGTGGCAGCGCTTTCATTCGCAGCCAGTGCCAGGCTGGAAGATCCGCTCAACAAAAGTACGGCCGACAGCGCATACAGTAATGGAATGTGCATTGCACCCCCCACGTGGTCAGGCAGGCTTGAAATGAATGGAGCAATCCCTTGCAGTGAAAGCCGACTTTGCAAGCCACAGAGCCCGGCCTCGACACCGCTTCCTAATGGTAGCAGCAGATTTCAAAGACCCCGTCCGGCTTTGAAAGGGTGTGATGCCGGTCCTGTTTCCGATCAAGGTGCACTGGCATCGCTTTCGTGTTCTTCGGCAAATGCCATGAAGACGTCGAGGTCCAACACATCCAGCTTGATCCGCGAGATGAACGCGGAGAACGCCAGGTTGGCGGCCAGCAGGCGCAGGTCAGAGGCCCAGGCCGGCAGGTAGGTGGGGCCCTTGAGCCAGCCGGACTCGAACAGCGGCGCCAGGCGCACGGTGTCCGCCAGGCTGAGGCGCCCGGCAAACAAATGCCCGACCAGTTCCGGCCGATTATCGCGGATCGCTATGCGCAGCAAGGTGTGGACGCCGAGCAGACCGGTCAGGTAGGCGGCATCCTTGGTGAACGCCGAACCACCGCGCAGGTCGGCGCCGCGGAACACCCGTTGGGTTGAGCGGAAGGACTCTTCCTGTGTCTGCCCGGCCGCCAGGAAACCTTCGAACACCTGGATGAAGTCGGCGCCCTCCAGCGCCTGCTGGACGGCGAGCACGCGCAGGGCCAGGCGACGCAGGCGGTTGATGTCCATGCTGCCGGTGAACAGCTCGGCCAGGGTGGCAATGCCTTCCTGGGTCTGGGTGGTGCGGGGTGCGCCCAGGCCCAGGCTCATGAGGTTGGGCTGCCGTGCGCCGTTCTGTGCGGTGGCGACGTGCACGAAGGCTTCGTGTTGCAGCAGCTGGTTTTTGTCCAGCTCCGTGAACAGCGCGCTGGCCCGCAGGCGAATGCGGCTCGAACCGGCGATGGCCTTGGCGGCCAGGTTCGGATCGAGCACGACGGTGATCTGGCCGACGCCGAAGAAGCGGTCCAGTTCCGGTTGAATCCAGGCGGCGAAGGCCTTGGCCGGAATCTCCGCCGGGCTCGGTGGAATCCGCGCGCCGCCGAGCAGGGCGTCGGTGGTATCGAGGAAGAAACGCGCGGCGTCGAGCATGCTCAGTTGCAAGCGCGTGTAGTAGAAGTCCGGGCGCCGGTACAGCGCGGATGAATACTGGGTAAAGGCCGGCGTGCCAATGGCCCCGAGCATGTGCCCGGCGGTGGCATAGCTGCGCGCGGTCATGGCGAGGTAATTCCCGGCCGGATGCCCCACATCGCACTGGCTGATGAAGCTTTCCAGGGCGGCGATGTCGGCGCTGTGGTCGCGGGGCTGCAACTGGACCCTGGGCAGTTCGGCACGCCCGCCGCGCCATTTCGCCAGGAAGTCTTCCTCGACGCCATCCGGCCAGGACAGGGCATCGAGCACGCGGATCTTGCGGGTCAGGCCGGGCAGGGCGGCATCGAGTTCGGACAGGGCGGCGCTCATGGACAGTTCCTTGAGGGACGAAGTGACGTTACAAAAGCTTAGTCGCCGCGCGCGGTCATGTGGGGTGCTGGCGAGCCGCTCGGGCGAAGTCGATGAGTGCCTGTCGACCTGCCGTCAGGCGCAGGTCTGAAGCGGCTGGATTTAACGAGTTGCGCAGGTTTTTACTCCATCACCGGCGCCGGCTCTTCATTGGCCTGGGTTTTTGGCGGTTTGATAATCAGCAACAACGGCATGACCGCCAGTGACAACAGCATCAGCAGCTTGAAGTCGTTCACGTAGGCGATCCAGCTGGCCTGCACGTTGACCATTGCGTCCAGGGCGGCGCGGCCGGAGGCGGCCATCGGGTCGAGGTAGCTCTTGATCAGCCCTGCGTCGAAGGCGCGGTTGAAGGGCGTGATGTAGGCGCCGATCTGCTCGTGGTTGGCCTGGATGTTCTGGGTCAGCAGCACGGTGACGATGGAGATGCCGACGCTGGAACCGACATTGCGCGACAGGCTGTAAAGCCCGGTGCCTTCGGCGCGCAGGGAAGCCGGCAGGGTGGCGAAGGCCACTGTGGTCAGCGGCACGAACAGCATGCCCAGGCTGGTGCCCTGGATGAAACCGACCCAGATGACGGTTTGCATCGATACATCCGGCGTCCAGCCGGTCATCAGCCCCATCGACAGCGCTGACAGTCCCAGGCCCGTCAGCAGCAACAGGCGGGTATCGACTTTGCCCAACAGGCGCCCGGCGAGGAACATGGTCAGCATCGTGCCCAGGCCACGTGGGCCCATCACCATGCCGGCGGTCAGCACCGGGTAGCCCATCAGGGTTTGCAGGTAGGGCGTCATCAGCGCCAGTGAGGCCAGGTAGGTGATGCCGACGATAAAAATGAAGATGACGCTGATCGAAAAATTACGGTCCTTGAACAGCTGCGGGCTGATGAAGGGCGTGTCGGTGGTGAAGGTGTGGACCAGGAACACATACAGGGCGACAGCGGCCACTATCGCTTCGACGAGGATTTCACCGGAAGAGAACCAGCCCAGTTGTTCGCCCCGATCCAGAAACAGTTGCAGGGCCATGATCGCCACGCTCAGCGAGCCGAAGCCGAGCCAGTCCAGGCGGCTCGAGGTGTCGGTGGTGGTTTCGCTGACGTAATAGACGATCCCGGCCAGCGCCAGCAAACCGATGGGCAAGTTGATGAAGAACACCCAGCGCCAGCTGAAATTGTCCGTCAGCCAGCCGC
Organism: Pseudomonas sp. PB101; assembly: GCF_009764265.1. GTDB lineage: Bacteria > Pseudomonadota > Gammaproteobacteria > Pseudomonadales > Pseudomonadaceae > Aquipseudomonas. The sequence continues at coordinate 138,634 of NZ_RWIR01000018.1, read as the reverse complement.
CGAGCATCGGCCCCAGCACCGGGCCGACCATGACCGACACACCGAACAGCGCCATGGCCGAGCCGCGTTCCTTGAGGCTGTAGATGTCCAGCAGTATGCCCTGGGACAGCGGCACCAGCGCCGCGCCCGCCAGGCCCTGGAGCAGGCGGGCGAGAATGATTTCTTCCAGCGACTGCGCCAGCCCGCAAAGGATCGACGAGACCACAAAACCGACAATCGCCCACAGCAGCACGCGTTTGCGCCCGAAGCGCCGGGCCAGGAAGGCCGACGGCGGCGTCATGATCGCCGCGGCGACGATGTAGGACGTCAGCACCCAGTTGATCTGGTCCGAACTGGCCGAGATGCTGCCTTGCATGTAGGGCAGGGCGACGTTGGCGATGGTGGTGTCGAGCGCCTGCATGATCACCGCCAGCACCACGCAAGCGGTGATCATGCCGCGATGGGCCACCGCTTCGCTCGGTGCCTCGCTACTCATGGGGGGCGGCCTTGCTCGCGAGCAGCCCCGAGAACATGGGTGGCAGGCCACGGGCCGAGCCGGTGTCGATTTCGGCCTGCACACTCATGCCGGTGCGCAGCGGCGGTTTTTCCCCGGCATCATCGATGCTGATGCGCACCGGAATCCGTTGCACGACCTTGACCCAGTTACCCGTGGTGTTTTGCGCGGGCAACAACGAGAAGCTCGAACCCGACGCCGGGCTGATGCTGTCGACGGTGCCGTGCCACTGCACGCCGGGGTAACTGTCGACGCTGATCGCGACCGGTTGGCCGGGTTTCATGTGGGTCAGTTCGGTTTCCTTGGGGGACGCCGCCACCCACAGGTGATCGGCCGACACCAGGCTGATGCCCGATTGCGGTGGTTGCAGGTAGGCGCCGACCTGCAGCGAATCGACGTTGGTCACGACGCCGTCGAACGATGCCCTGACCACCGAGTTGTCGAGGTTGCGCTGCGCCTCGTCGACGGCAGCCTGGGCGATCAGGTACGTGGATTGACGTTCGACCGGGGTCTCGATGTTTCCGCCCAGTTGCGCCAGCACCATCTGCGCGGTAGCCCTGGCCACGGTGATTTTTTGCCGGGTGCTGTCCAGCGCGTGCTTGGCATCGTCGTAGTTGGTCCTGGACACCGCCGAGACACTGAGCAGGGTTTGCTGGCGCTGGAAGCTGGCCTGGTAGTAGGCGAGGTCGATTTGCGCCTGGTCGATTTCGGCCAGTGCTTGCTTGTAATTGGCCTGGAGATTGAGGATCTGGTTGCGCACGTTGCTCAGCTGCGCCCTGGCACTGGCCAGCGCGATCTCGAAGGGCTCCGTCTTCAGGGTGAACAGGACTTGGCCCTTGACCACCCGCTGGTTGTCTTTGACATCGATCGAGGCGACCAGGCCCGAGACATCGGTGGAGACGCCGACACGATCAGCCTGTATGTAGGCATTGTCGGTGGAAATGATCTGCCCGCCGGTGACATACAAATAGCCGCCGACCACCAACGCGATGGGTAACAAGGCAAAGAGCGTGGTGCGCACGAGCTGCCGTTTTTCAATCATGACGATGCTCCTGTTCTTCAACGGGAAGACTGCAGGCGTCGATCAGGTTGGACCTCATGCGCTTCATCATCTGCAACAGCAGTTGTTCCTCCTCGGCAGAGAATCCGCGCGTGGCTTCCTGGCGGGTCGTTCGGCCCATGTCTCGCATCAGTTGCAGCAGTGGGTGGGCCTGCTCCGTCAGGAACAGCAGGGACAGGCGTCGATCCGTGGGATGACTGCGACGCTCGATCAATCCGCGTTCGGCCATCTTGTCCAGCAGGCGCACGAGGGTGATCGACTCCAGTTCCAGTAAATCCGCGAGGCCCTTCTGATGAATGCCCTCGTTGGTCGACAACATGGCCAGCACTTGCCACTGCGAGCGAGTGAGGCCGACATGCCGCGCGCGTTGCTCGAACCGCTTGCGCATCAGCCGGGCGCTGTCGTGCAGGGCAAAACCAAGGGTCAATGGGTCGGTCATGGTGATATCTGCTGCTGGAGAGTTAGCTCATCATAGTTGAGCTTGTAATTAGTCAGCTATCTATATATGCGGAATAATTGAGGTGAATCGATTCTCTGGACGCGGCCCGCCTCCATCGCTGGCAAGCCAGCTCCCACAGGATTGGCGGGTATACAAAAATTCTGTGAACAACCGCAATTACTGTGGGAGCTGGCTTGCCAGCGATGAGGCCCTCACATTCAACATCAATGTCGCCCGACACACCGCCATCGCTGGCAAGCCAGCTCCCACAGGATTGGCGGGTATACAAAAATTCTGTGAACAACCGCAATTACTGTGGGAGCTGGCTTGCCAGCGATGAGGCCCTCACATTCAACATCAATGTTGCCTGTCATTCCGCCATCGCTGGCAAGCCAGCTCCTACAGGGTCAGTGGGTGTACGCAGTATTCGTGAATAACCGCAATTACTGTGGGAGCTGGCTTGCCAGCGATGAGGCCCTCACATTCAACATCAATGTCGCCCGACACACCGCCATCGCTGGCAAGCCAGTTTCTACACAGGCACTATGCCTGCGGCCGGTAAACCAGGCCTCAGAGCAGGCTCCACGACACTCCGACGTACATCGCCATGCCTTCGCCAGGCGTGGAGCGTGCTGCGTCCAGCCCTTTGTCGTCGTAGCCAGGCGTGACGGTGGCGGCATAGTGTTTGTCGGTCAGGTTGCGCAGGTCCAGCCAGGTCTGCCAGTCGCCCTTGGGTGCGTTGTAGCCCAGGGTCGCGCCGAATATGGCGTAGGGATCGGCGTAGTAGCTGTTGGCATAATCGACCGCCACTTTCGACGTCCACTGCGTGTTGACGGCGGCGAAGAAGCCTTGCGGCCAGTCGTAACGCAGTTCGCCCTGGTAGTAATGCATCGGCAGGCCGGGCAGGCGGTTGTCGCCGAAGCGCTCATCGTCGCGATAGTGGAAGTCACTGAAGGTATAGCTTTGGCGCAGGCTCAACTGGCCGCCATCGCCCGGCGACCAGAGGGGGCTGAGCAGGCTGGCTTCAACGCCCTGGTGCACGGTGGGGCTGGCATTGAGTTCGTAGGGCGTGGTGGCGTTGGCGTCCGGCAGCACCGAAAGCAATTCATGGTGCACCTGGGCGTAGTACCAGGCCAGGCTCCATTGCCCCAGCGTGCTGTCACCGCGGCCACCGATTTCCAGGGTGGTGGCGGTCTGGTTTTGCAGCTTGACCGGATCGCGCTGGGCGCCCGTGGCAGGGCCGCTGCCTGCGGGGAAACGAATGTTGGAGCTATAGACCAGCGACCACGGATGCGGTGCCTCGACCGAACGGCTGAGATTGCCGAACAGTTGCAGGTCGGGTGTCAGTTGGTAGCGCAGGCCCACGCGCGGAGCGTAGTCCCAGTCGTTGAGGCTGGTCTTGCCGCCTTCTTGCGGGTAGGTCACGTCACTTTCACGACGTGTATAGATGGCGGCCAGGCCCGTGGTCAGCCACAGGTCGTCGGCGATTTCCAGGTCGTTGCCCGCATGCAGGACCGTGTCCGAGCCCTGGTAGGTGAAGTTGCGCATCAGCGTGCCCGGTGCGTAACCGGCAGTGTTGCCGGTGGGGATGCGCACGAACTCGCTGGCGCCGGCATTGGGCAGATGTTTGGTCGTTCGCAGGCCCACGATGCTTTGGCTTTGCAGTCCCCAGAGCGTGTCGCGACGCTTGTAGTCGAACGTACCGCTGACATCCGTGTACGCCACCTTCAGGCGGTTGGGCCCCTCACGCAAGTCCATGGGGTAGTCGTGGTAGACGAGGCCGGTCTGGATGCTCGAATCGTCATCGATGTACCAGGTGGTCTTGTTGCCGATAAAGGTGCTGCCGGGCTCGTCGCGACGGTCGTCCCGCGCCACGTAGGTCGGGTTGGCCGCCCGTGGGTCGTGCTCGATGGAGTGCTTGGTCACCCGTCCCGCGAGGTCGTTGTCGGTCTGGCGGTGGCGCAGGTAGAAGCGTGTTTCCAGGTTTGGATTGAAGCGATAACCGAAGTTGGCGATCACGCCTTGGCTCTCGCTGGCCGTGTGGTCCTGGTAGCCGTTTGCGTTTGCGTCGGTCAAAGCCATGTAGTAATCGAAGTCGCCCAGCACCTGGCCGGAGCTGACCTGGCGTTGCTGGTAACCGTGGCTGCCGGTCGCATAGCGCACTTGCAGCTTCGGCGCGTCGTAGCCGGTGTGGCTGACGTAATCGATGGCCCCGCCCAGGGCCAGGGCACCCCGGTCGAAACCGTTGGCGCCGCGCAGCACTTCCACATGGTCGAGCCACAGCGGCTCCAGCAACTCATAGGGCGTGCCGCCCGGGCCGGTCAGCGGCAGGCCGTCGAGCAGGGTGTACAGCCCCGAGGCATGGGCGCCCGGGGCGCGGTTGATGCCCGATCCGCGGATCGAAACCTTCACCCCTTCGTTGCCCGCCGACTGGGCATAGATCCCCGGCTGGTAGGCCAGCACATCCTGATTGCTGGCCACGCGCCCCTGCAACGGGCGGCGCATGTCGACCACGTTGGTGCCGCCGGGCACCTGGTCCAGCCGGGCCCTGGCGTCCTCGATCGTGCGGTCTTCGTCGCTCGGGTCCTCGGCCCCGATCAGCACTTGCCCGAGCTCCAGACCCTGAGCCTCGGTCATGGCCGGACAAACCAGGGCCAGGCCCAGCAGCGCGGCGGGCAATGAATTAGGCGAGGGCATCGGGGAAACTCCAGGCGTGCAGGGAATGGGCAATGAACAGTGCGACGCAAGGATGAACGAAGGGAGCACATGGAAATTTTGTTTTTTGCCCACCGGATATTTCCGGTGGCGTTGACGTCACCGCAAAACCCGAGGCTTCTTGGCAGCCTTGAGTGCTTGCCGGGTTGCAAAGAGTGCAGCAAGACGCGGAACCTCGCAGGCTTGAGGCCCGCAAGTGCCGCGATGGCCCGCCGGGGGGGGAGCCACCGAAGTAGAAACGTTAAAGTATAAAGTCCGCCGTGGTCGCGCTGTTGAGTCCGACTATCTGGATGGCGAATTCGGCGGCGCTGTCGGCATCGGTATTGCCGTAGAGCACGCCCCCAGAAAGCTTCAACTGGCCGGCCGCACTGAAGGCTGCGGTACTGCCGATGATCGAGGTGAAGGCTTCATTGGTGGCCGTCGCCGTGATGGCATCGAGCGTCGACAGATCGATCTTGTCGGCTCCCTGGACGAAGTCGCTGATGATGTCCCAGGTGGAGCTGGTCAGCCCCGTTTCAGCGACGGCGTTGAAGTCGAAGATGTCGTTGCCGGCGCCGCCGGTGAGAACATCCTTGCCCATCCCGCCGATCAGGATGTCATTGCCGGCGCCGCCGTTCAGCTGGTTGGCGGCGGCGCTGCCCGTGAGGGTGTCGTTGTAGTTGGAGCCCGTGAGGTTTTCCATGCCCAGCAGGGTGTCCGAGCCTGAGCCGCCGGTGGCCTGGGCCGTGGTCACGGCCAGGCTGGCGGTGACGGCGCTGCCGGCATAGAGGTAGGAGGCGGTGTCGACGCCGGTGCTGCCATTGAGCACGTTGTTGCCGGCGCCGGCATAGAGGGTGTTGTTGAGGCTGTTGCCTGACAAGGCGGCGGCCCCGGTGGCGAGGACCCGACCGTATTCGACATTGGCGCCGAGGGTGTAGGCGCCGAGAGAACTGTAGACCGTGTCGCTGCCGCCGGTGCTGGCCGTGGCATTGGTTTCGATAACGACGTCGCCCGCGTTGTCGACGTAGTAGAGGTCTGAACCATCACCGCCCGTCATCCTGTCAACGCCTGCGCCGCCATCCAGAACGTCATTGCCCGCCCCACCGTCGAGGGTATCGTTACCGCTGCCACCGTTCAGAAAGTTGGCCGCGGCGTTGCCCGTGAGCGTGTCGTTGTAGTTGGAACCGGTGAGGTTTTCGATGGCGATCAGGGTGTCTGAGCCCGAGCTGCCGGTGGCCTGGGCCGTGGTCACGGCGAGGCTGACGCTGACGGCACTGCCGGCATAGAGCCAGGACGCCGTGTCGACGCCGGTGCCGCCATCGAGGACGTTGTTGCCGGTCCCGTCATAGAGGGTGTTGTTGAGGCCGTTGCCCGTGAGGGCGGCGACCCCGGTGGCGAGGATGCGACCGTTCTCGACATTGTCGCCGAGGGTGTAGGCGCCGAGAGCGCTGTAGACCGTGTCGCTGCCGCCGCTGCTGGCCGTGGCATTGGTTTCAACCACGGCGTCGCTGGCGTTGTCGACATAGTAGATGTCGGACCCATCGCCGCCGGTCATGCCGTCGGCGCCAGTGCCGCCATTCAAGATGTCATTGCCCGCACCACCGGCGAGCGTATCGTTTCCGGCACCACCGCTCAGCAGGTTGGCGGCGGCGTTGCCCGTGAGCGTGTCGTCGTAGCCGGAGCCGGTGAGGTTTTCGATGGCGATCAGGGTGTCGGCGCCCGAGCCGCCGGTGGCCTGGGCCGTGGTCACGGCCAGGCTGGCGGTGATTGCGCTGGCGGCATAGATGTAGGAGGCGGTGTCGAGGCCGGTGCCACCATTGAGGACGTTGTTGCCGACCCCGGCATAGAGGGTGTTGTCGAGGCCGTTACCCGTCAGGCCGGCGATACCGGTGGCGAGGACGCGCCCGTTCTCGACGTTGGCACCGAGGGTGTAGGCGTTGAGAAAGCTGTAGACGGTGTCGCTGCCGCCGGTGCTGGCCGTGGCATTGGTTTCAACCACGACGTCAGCCGCGTTGTCGACGTAGTAGATGTCGGAACCATCATCCCCCGTCATCCTGTCGACGCCTGCGCCGCCATTCAAAAAGTCATTGCCGGCACCGCCGTAGAGGTGGTTGGTGGCGGCGTTGCCGGTCAGCGTGTTGGCGAGATCGTTACCGGTGCCTGTGAGCGCCGCGCTGCCCGTGAGGGTCAGGTTCTCCTGGTAGTTGCCGAGGGTGCGGCTGACGCTGGAAACGACGGTGTCGACGCCGCCGGCGGCGGAGGTTTCGCTGACCACGTCGCTGGCATGGTCGACGTAGTAGATGTCATTGCCCAGGCCGCCGATCATCACATCGGCGCCGGCACCGCCGTTGAGCGTATTGGCGGCGTCGTTACCGGTCAGCGTGTTGGCGAGGCCGTTACCGGTGCCATTGATCGCCGAAGTTCCGGTAAGCGTCAGGTTCTCCAGGTTGGCCCCCAGCACCCAGCTCACCGCCGACTTGACCGTGTCAGTGCCGGCACCCAGCTCTTCACGAAGTTGAATCAGGCTATCGCCCACTGCATAAGTATCATTGCCAGCGCCCCCGGCCAGCAGCATGTTGCCCTGACCGTTCAGCGTGTCATCAGCGCTCCCGCCAGTAACCTCCAGCCGTACCGCGGTGCCATCGGCACTGAAGCGCTGGACATGGATACCGTCATTGACATGACTGGACTGTCCTTGAGACACCCAAGTCACCGCCCAGCCGCCGTCTTCCAGAGACGTGACCTTGGCGACAACCTGATAGCCGTCGGTGGTGGTGTTGACCAGCGTTTCGCCACCGACGGTTTGGCCCGCGGCGTTGTAGCGCTGGGCATAGATAGCCATATCGCTGCCATCCTGCGCGCCGCCCGCTTCCCAGGTCACCACCCAGCCGCCATCAGCCAATGCCGTTACATCGGAGAAACTCTGAGACTGAGTGGCATAGTCAGGGCTGTTTATGACGTGGGTTTCACCGCCGACCGCCTGACCATTGGCGTTATAGCGCTGGAAGTAGATATCGCTACCATTGGCAGCTACGCTGAAGGATGACCAGCTCACCAGCCAGCCACCATCGTTCAAGGCCGTGACCGCAGGAAAGTACTGGTCATTCAGCGTATTGGTGTTTACCTGAGTTTCGCTGCCTACCCTGTTACCTGTTGCATCGTAACGCTGGGCATAAATATCGAAGAGGTTGTCGCCCGGGTGAGTCGCATGCCAGGTCACCAGCCAGCCACCGTCCTTCAGGGCCGTCACGTCAGAGCTGCCGTGTACGATCTGATTATCCCCTGTCGTCGTGTTGACCTGGGTTTCACCCCCCACAGCCGTGCCCGCTGCGTTATAGCGTTGGGACTCGATCGTGAAGTTATTGCCAGCGACGTCCCGGGACATCCATACCACCAGCCAACCACCGTCATTCAGTGCTGTAACAGCCGGGCTGTCCTGGCTTTCAACCGTGTGGGTATTGACGCGCCATTCATCGCCCATGGGATCACCAGCCGCGCTGAACCGCCGGGCATAGATGTCACCACTCCCCCCAGTGTAGAACCAGGTAACCACCCAGCCACCGTCAGCCAGCCCGGCGACATCGGAATTTTGCTGAGCGTATAGCGAATTCAAAGGCGCGACAGTAATCTCATCGCCCAGCTTCTCGCCTGCTGCACTGTAACGTTGGATTAAAATATCGCCCGAATCAGAGGACTGCATGGACACCAGCCACCCACCGTCGGCCAGTCCGGTAATGGAGATACTGTCCACAGTCATCGGCGTCAGCGTACTGACCCGGCTTTCACCGCCCGCCTTGACGCTCAGAACCCTGTCGGCGAATTGCAGGCTTTCGATATTGCGCAGGTAATCGGTACCCTCATCGCCATCAGCGACATTCAGGTCGGTGATCGTCAGCTGGCCGTTGCTCCATCCAAAACGGTAGTCGCCGGCGTTGCCCGTATAGATAGCCGTATCCTGGCCCGCGCCGCCGTCGAGGGTGTCGTTTCCTGCGGCGCCCGTCATGCTGTCAGGTCCACTTGTCCCTGAGAGGTTATCGTTTTCCGTTGTGCCGTTGACTGTGGCCAAAGTTGATTTCCTTTCTTCCAGGTAGCAGGTGGAGCCCGGGCAAGGGCGTTGTCATTGAACGCTGCCGGACAGGTTTAAATCGTGCAGGACACTTTATAGAGATGCACTGAAACAACATAGTGGCCTATTGCTGTTGAGGTTGGGACGGCTGTGACCGCCTGATCACAGTTCCTTCAGGAAGCCCAGTAGCAGTTCATTCACCTCTGTCGCGCGTTCTCGTTGTATCCAGTGACCGGCCTCTTCAAGGATATGGCAGCCGCGCAGTCCTGGCAGTGTCTGCGCGAAGGCTTCGATCTGCCGCGCGGAGCCCGGAAACTTCAGTACGCCGTCGCGGCTTCCGGCAATGAACATCGACGGCTGGCGGATGATGCAGTCGCGCCAGGGCGCCAGCAGTGCCCATGAGCGTGTCATGTTGCGGTACCAGTTCAAGCCGCCGCGAAATCCGCTGCGGGTGAATTCGCGGGTGTAGTAGGCGATGTCGTCGAGGCTCAGCCAGGCCGGCAAGGTGTCGGGCTCGATCATCCGTCCCAGGAAGCCTTTGCCCGGCAGCAGCTGGCCGAACACAGGCCAGTCGGGCCCGTCACCCGAGCCATTGAAGTAGATCCGCCGCAGCGACGACTCGACATCCCTTTCCAGTTCGGCCTCGGCCACACCCGGTGTCTGGAAATACTGGATGTAGAAGTCGCTGATACCCCGCGCGGCCAGCGCGCTCAGGAGTTCCACCCGGCCCGGCGGCGAGAAGGGCACGCTCATGCCGACCACTGCGCGGAACATGTCGGGTCGCATCATGGCTGCGCTCCAGGCCACCAGCGCGCCCCAGTCATGACCGACGATCACGGCTTGCCGTTCGCCGAGTGCGTTGACCAGCTCCACCATGTCGCCGACCAGGTGCAGGGTGGTGTAGGCGTCAGGCTCGGCGGGGGCTTGCGTGCCGCCATAGCCGCGCATGTCGGGCGCGACCGCTCTATAGCCGGCCCCCGCCAGCGCAGCAAGCTGATGGCGCCACGAATACCACAGCTCCGGGAAGCCGTGGCAGAGCAGCACCAACGGCCCTGAACCCTGGGACGCTACCTGCATGCGGATGCCATTGATGTCGAGTATTTCCAGGTGGGGCTCGTTCATGTGTGCTTCCTGCAATTCAAGCGATGGACTCCAGCAACCGTGGCAGATTCACCAGCGCCTGCTGCTTGCAGACAGAGAGCCGATGCAGCTGTGCCAGTTTGCCGGTGTCGGTTTCTTTCAAGCCCCTGACCACCGAGGTCAGGAAATACAGGCGCGACTGCCTGATCCAGCGGGTCAGGTCTTCGCGCTCTGCCCAGCGTAGTTGGTTACCCAGGTTGACCGCCCACATCCTGAGCCAGTCCGTGGGGAGGTGAGGCGGGGGGACCATGGTGCACAGCGCGTTCATTTGCGCCTGATCGGCCAGGTGGCTTTCGACATAAGCGATCAGGGCGGCGCTGAACAAGGGTTGGCAGCTGCTGATCATCAACAGGTTGATCTTGCTCGCCTCGAACACCGTCATCTCGGGCAGTGACGGGATGGCACTGGCGCTGCAGTCGATGTGCAGGGCATCCGGGCGGGTGGCGATGCTGCCCTGATCGAGCACGATGCGCGTTGGCTCGATCACCTGCACCTTGCCCAGGCGCACGATGTTGTCGATGCGCCGCAGCTCGCGCAGTTCTGTCTGGGTGACGGTGGCGCAGCGATAAGCCGTGGGTTCGACCGACGTGTCCAGGCGCAGCAACTGGCCGGACGCCTCAAGCCTGGCGAACAGGTCAGGGATCGATTCTGCGCCTGCGATGGCCTCGAATTGTGCCGTGAGGCCGCCGATGGTTCGTTCGAAGTTATCGAGGCCGGGTTGCAGGTTGGCCCGGTCGATCAACCATGGATCGCTCGGCATGATCCAGCAGATTTTTGCCGGCTCGACAGCGTTTTGCAGAAGCCACAGGCAAGCGTCGATCCCGGTCTTGCCCGCTCCCACCACAACGTAGCCCGCGTGTGGGTGCTCGATCTTCGGTAGGTGGTTGGGTGGCACGCATTGCACGCCGGGCTCCACCCTGAACCTGGGCGGGTGGGTCGAGGGAACTGCCGTCTGGGTGTGGGTGGCGTCGACCAGCTTTTTGTGCACCCGCACCCGATGGCGTGTGCCGCTGACCAGCGAGGCAAAGCGGTGGTCGTCAAGGCGATCGCCGGTGTAGTTGCACATGGGGAAGTAACGGACTCGACCTGACGGCAAAAACTGCTGGTTCATCACCTGGTCGAAGTAGCTCAACACCTCGGCGCCGGAGGCCAGCTCGTGCAAGCCCTCGTTCAGTTGCGCAGGGTGTTTCGTTGCGTTGCCCAGTTCGCGTGAGTTGACGCCATAAAAGGCCGAGGGCTGGTGCAGCCGCACGAAAGGGTAGGCATCGTTCCAGTGCCCGCCAGGCCGGTCGTGTCGATCCACGATCACGATGTGTGCTGTCGTTTCCTTGAGCAGTGTATCGACGAAAGCCATGGCCATCGCGCCAGCACCGATGACCAGATAGTCGGTTTCGATCAGATTTTCTTCCATATGCATGTGCCTTTCGTCCCCCCTCGACCTGAGTAGAGTAGCTAGCAATACCCGGCCCAATAGAACGAATGCGTATCACGAGCACAACCGATGGAAGGTTTTCATGCGCAAAGCGCTGCAGTCTCGATAATCAAGGGCCCGGACTGGCGTATCCGGGCTTCGATCTGCCGCGCCTACAGGCAGTACTGGCTGGTGGGCAGCACGTCGATCTTGTCGAAATCAAGGAAGCGGCTGCAGCTGTCCATCATCGTGGCCAGGTTGCGCTGGAATTTCGCGTCGTCGCCCACCGCATCGAAAAAGGCCTGGGGATCGGTCATGGCTGCCGGCGGAAAACATTCTTCGACTATGGCATCGATCCGTGGGGCGCCGTGGGTCAGTGCCAGCACCACCAGGTTTTGCACGTACTGGAAGTTGTCTTGGGTATCCACGGCCACCGCTGTGTGATGGTTGCGCCAGATATCCAGCCAGGCCTCGGGGGTCAGGCGTGGCGGGCGGGTCAGCAGGGCCAGCTGGGCAAACCCGTGGGTACGCTCACCGGGCGTCGCGGGGAAGCGCGTATTGGCGATGGCCACCGATTCGCAGACCAGGTAGGCGGCCATGCGCGCCGTTACCGCATTGATCACGTCATCGAAAGGGCGACGTGCCGGGCCGTTGGCACTGTCCAGCCACAGCGACAGGCTGCCATCGGGCAATGGTCGGTTGTTTTCCTGGCGCAGGCCGGCTGCAGGCTGCACATGTGCGTCGCACAGGTTCAATTGCACGCCACGGGCACCGAGTGCCTGCAATTGCCCGGCGACCTCACTGCGCAGGCGGTGGGCGAAGGTAGCAGGACTGACTTGAGTATCACGCCACAGCAGGTAGATGACTTTTTCCATCGCTATCGAGCTCCTCGTTGCGGTTGATGGCTGGACCCGCCGTCGTGCTGCCTGGTCCGTCCGAATGGTCTGGCCCGCATGCGGGAAACCCTCTGGCGCCATAGTCAATCAAGGTCAGCCCCCGGTAATACCTCAAACAGACTATTGACCAACAATGAGGGGGTAATGGCCACGCTCGACGTCGGGCAGCCCTGCAGCTAAGCTTTCGTGCGCTGGGGCGGCAGTCAGAAGTGTTGCCTTGGAGCGTCTATTTCGGGCAAGGGAGCCTGCGCCATGAGTGCACAACAGAGTCATTACAGCCCGCCGACCCTCCTGGTGGTCGATGACACACCCGATAACCTGATGCTGATGACTGATCTGCTCAAGGATCGCTACCGGGTCAAGGCCGCCAACAGCGGTGAAAAGGCTCTACGCGTACTTCAGGGCGACACGCTTCCGGACCTTATCCTGCTTGATGTGATGATGCCTGGGCTATCGGGCCATGAGGTGGCGCAGCAGCTGAAGCGCGACCCGCGTACCCGCGATATCCCGATCATCTTTCTGACGGCCATGGCCGCCACCGAAGACGAGATCCTTGGCCTGGAGCTGGGCGCCGTCGACTACATCACCAAACCGATCAGGCCGGCGCTGGTCCTGGCGCGGGTGGATACCCAGCTCAAGCTCAAGGCCGCTCAAGCATTCCTGCGTGATCACAACGACTATCTGGAAAAGGAAGTGGCACGCCGGACCCGCGAGGTGAGTGCGATCCAGGATGTGGCCATCCAGGCCATGGCTTCACTGGCCGAGACTCGCGATAACGAAACGGGCAACCATATCCGGCGGACCCAGCACTACATCAAGGTGCTGGCCGAGCATCTGCGTGATCATCCGCGTTTCAGTCATTTTCTTACCGACGACACCATCGAGTTGTTGTTCAAGTCGGCGCCGCTGCACGACATCGGCAAAATCGGCATTCCCGACCATATCCTGCTCAAGCCGGGACGCTACACCGAGGAAGAGTTCGAGATCATGAAGACTCATACGACGCTTGGGCGTGACGCCATCCAGCATGCCGAGGACCAGCTTGGCATTCGCGCCGAGTTCCTCAGCCTGGCCAAGGAAATTGCCTACAGTCACCAGGAAAAGTGGGACGGTAGCGGCTATCCCCAAGCGCTGGCGGGTGACGACATCCCCATCAGCGCCCGGTTGATGGCCGTGGCGGACGTCTATGACGCGTTGATCAGCCGTCGGGTCTATAAATCGGGGATGCCCCATGCGCAGGCAGTCGAGATCATTCGTCAGGGGCGAGGCACGCACTTCGATCCGGACGTCTGCGATGCCTTCCTCGATTGCGTTGAACAGTTCCAGACCATTGCCGCGCGTTTCGTCGATACCGATCAGGACATGGCCGCCAAGCGGACGGCCCTGGAGCGTACCGGCCAGACTCCGTGAACCCGCTGTTACCCCTTTGTCAGTGTTTTCACCAGGTCCTTGAGGATAGTCATGGCCCGATTGCGCAACCTGCTTGAGCGCCTGGCGCTGCTTCACAAACTGATCCTGGGTTTCGCTGCGCTGCTGCTGTTGGTGCTGGTGCTCGGCGTGCAAAGCCTGCGTACCCAGCAATCGCTGAAGCAGGACATGCAGAACCTCTATCTGCAGGAACTGGTCGGCATGGAGCACCTGCAGGAAGCACGGGTGCTCCTGCCGCAAATGATGCAAGGATTGCAGCGCGCGGTGGGCACCGACAGCGCACAGATTCGCGTCGAATCCCTGCAGCGGTTGCGTGATACCCAGGACCGCCTGCAGCAGTCTGTGGCCCAAGCAAAAGTGACCCTCAAGCGTGCGGAAAACCTGGCGCGTCTGGCTGAATTCGACCTGCTGCTGCAACAATTGCAGGGCCAAAGCGACCGGGCCTTCGTGTTGATCGACCAGGGCCAGCAGAGCAAGGCGCTGTTGTTGCTCAACAGCACCGAGTTCCAGCAGATTGCCCAGCAGGCCGACGCCCTTTTGTATGCGATCGCCCAGATCAAGGAAGCTTCGATTCGCGACACGGCCAAGGACATCGCCGAGTTTGCCGAGCACAGCACCATGCTCACTTATGTACTGTTGTTCGGTGGCTTGTCGCTGGCGTTGCTGTTGTCCTGGGTCGTCAGCCAGTCGATTCGCAATCCGCTCAACCGGGTGCGGGTGGCGGTCGATCACTTGGCCTCGGGGCAGCTCGATCAACCGATTCCCCACACCGACCTGAACAACGAAACGGGCGACCTGGCGCGCGCCATCGCCAAACTGCAGACCGAGTCCCAACAGCTTGAGCGTCAACGCTGGATCAAGGCGCATACCGCACAATTGCAGGTCGATCTGCAGCAGGCAGAAACGCCGGAGGAACTGGCGCAGGTGTTCCTGCAATGTTTGGCGAGCCTGCACGGAATTTGCCAAGGGGTGCTGTACAGCGCACAGGAGGACGCCGGGACGCTGCAGCTGATGGGGCGTTATGCCACCGATCCCGAGCGGCCACCCGAGGCGCAAGTCATGTTCGGCGATGGCCTGCTGGGGCAGTGCGCGGTGGATCGCCTGCCACGTCAGTTTCAGGCGATGCCGGAGCAATACTGGCGCTTGCGCTCGCCGCTGGGCGAGGTCCCGGCCCGTTGCCTGCTGCTGCAACCCATTGTGCGTGGCGAGCGCTTGCTGGGAGTGCTCGAGCTGGCTGGCCTGGAGCCTTTGGGCGAACGCGAAATGCTGCTGTTGCAGGAAGCTACCCCGCGTTTGGCCGCGGCCATGGCGATTCTGGAGCGTAATCAGGCGGTCAAGACCCTGTTGGCCGAAACCCGGCGCCAGGCCAATGAAATGTCGGCACAGGCGCTGCAACTGGAGCAGCAGGCGCAAGCACTCGAATCCCAGCAATCGGCGTTGCGCGCGACCGAGGCCTGGTATCGCGGGATTATCGAAGCGGCGCCGGACGGCATGCTGGTGGTGGATGCCGAAGGACAGATCCTGCGCACCAATCGCCAACTGGATCAGTTGTTCGGCTATAGCGCCGGCGAGCTGCTCGGCGAGTCCATCGATCGCCTGGTGCCGTTGGCCAGTCGAGGGCGTCACGTGGCGCTGCGCAAGGGCTTCATGGCCCACGGCGAAACCCGCCAGATGGGCGCCAACCTCGACGACCTGCAAGGCGTGCGCAAGGACGGCAGTCTGTTCTCGGCAGAGATCAGCCTGTCGCACCTGCCGAGCCTGGAAGGGGGTGGAGCATGCGTGTGCGCTTCGGTGCGTGACGTGAGCGAACGCCGTCATCTGCAGGCGGCACTCAAGGCCAGCGAGGCACAGTTGCGCTCGGTCCTGGACAGCAGCCCGGTGGCCATGGTGATCAGAGACGTCGATGGCCGTCCGACCTACTGTAATCCGCAGTTCGACAGCTTGTTCGGAACGCGTCTGGCTGAGCTCGAGGGTGTGGATCCGGGGCAGTTCTGGGTCGACCCTGCGGCGCACCAGCGCTTTCTTGAAGCGGCATCGCAAGGTCCGGTGCTGAACTTCGAGACGACCCTGAAACGTGCCACAGGCGGGCGCGTCGACGTACTGGTTTCGTCCGTCACGATGACGCCGGGAGAGCGGGGCATGGGGGCCAACTGGTACTTCGACATCACCGCGCGCAAGATCGCCGAGGCCGAGGTGCAGCGCGCACGCGAGGCCGCGGAAGAGGCGACCCGGGCCAAGAGCAATTTCCTCGCCACCATGAGTCACGAGATCCGCACGCCGATGAACGCCATCATCGGCATGAGCTACCTGGCACTGCGAACCGAACTCGACCACCGCCAGCGCAACTACATCGAAAAGGTCCATCGTTCAGCGGAATACCTGCTGGTGATCATCAACGACATCCTCGACTTCTCCAGGATCGAGGCCGGCAAGATGCACCTGGAGCACATTCCCTTCCACCTCGAGGACGTGCTCGACGGCTTTGCCAGCATGATTGGACTGAAAGCCGAGGACAAAGGCCTGGAATTGCTGTTCAGCACCGATGCCGAACTGCCGACTGCCTTGATCGGCGATCCATTGCGTCTCGGCCAGGTGCTGATCAATCTGGGCAACAATGCGACGAAGTTCACCGAGCAGGGCGAGATCGTGCTCGGAGTAGAGCGGCGAGGTTCGGCAGCAGAGCAGGTGCAATTGCATTTCTGGGTACGTGACAGCGGGATCGGCATGAGCACCGAACAGTGCTCGCGCCTGTTTCAACCGTTCAGCCAGGCCGATAGCTCGACCACCCGCAAGTACGGTGGCACCGGGTTGGGCCTGGCCATCTCCCGGCATCTGGTGGAGTTGATGGGCGGACACATCTGGGTCGAGAGCGAGCCGGGCCAGGGTTCCACTTTTCATTTCGAGGTGAGCCTGGGCGTGCAGCGCGACAGCCAGTTGCGGCGCATGGTGACTGCCGATGAGTTGCTGGGCAGCCGTGTATTGGTGGTCGATGACAACGCCAGCGCGCGCGAGATCCTGTCCAGCATGGCGCGCAGTTTTGGCGTGGAGGTGGACGTCGCGCACAGTGGCCGGGCCGCACTGGACATGCTGCTGGAGGCTGAGGCGAAGACACTGCCCTATGATCTGGTGCTGATGGATTGGCGCATGCCGGGCATGGATGGTGTGGAGACGGTACGGCAGATGCGTGCCGCCAAACTGGCGCAAACGCCGTCGGTGATCATGGTCACGGCTTTCGGTCGCGAGGAGGCTCGTGAAGTGGCCAGCCGGCACGGCATTCAACTGCCGGTGGTCCTGACCAAGCCGGTGACGCCGTCCACTTTGCTTGAGGCGCTGGGCACAGTGCTCGGCAAGATACCCCAGGCCGATACCCGCACCAGCGAACGACTCGGTCAGAGCGCCAGCGCCATGGCCAGCCTGCGTGGCGCGCGATTGCTGTTGGTGGAAGACAATGAGCTGAACCGCGAGCTCGCCTGTGAACTGCTGGAAAGCGCCGGTATCGAGCTGTGTCTGGCCGTTCACGGCGCAGAAGCGCTTGAGCAACTGGCGCGTGACGCCGACTTCGATGGCGTGTTGATGGACTGCCAGATGCCGGTGATGGACGGTTATACCGCGACCCGCAAGATACGTGAGCAGCCACGCTGGGCGAACCTGCCGGTGATCGCCATGACGGCCAACGCCATGGCGGGAGACCGTGAGCGGGCGCTGTCCTGCGGCATGAACGACCACATCTCCAAGCCCTTGAACGTCGAGGATATGTTCGCCACGATCGCCAAGTGGATACATCCGCGTCCTGACCGTGGCGCGAAGTCGGCGGAAGTTTCGCCGGGCACCACGGCGACAGCGACGAGACTGCCCGCCAGCCTTCCCGGTATTGATTTGAAAGCGGGCCTGGGCACCTGCATGGGCAAGGTTGAACTCTACCTGCGCCTGCTGCGCAAGTTTCGCTCCAGCCACCAGGCTTTTTGCAGCGAGTTCCTCGCTGCCCGAGGCCCGGGCGATCCTTTGGCGGCTGCCAGGCTGGCCCATACCTTGCGGGGCACGGCGGGCAACATTGGTGCCGTTGCAGTGGCGAACGCGGCCGCTGCGCTGGAGCAGGCGTGCCAAAGCGCTGGCGCCGAGCAAGCGCTGGCCGAGCGGCTGGCGGAGGTTGAACGCCACCTGACACCGGTGCTGGAAGGACTATCGGTACTCGGCGAAGCGACATCGTCCGCAGACTCATCAACCACGCCACTCGACAGCGCATGGCATGTGCAATTGGCCCACACCCGGTCTCTGCTGGCCGAGAGCGACACCCAGGCCCTGACGGCCTTGCTCAAACTCCAGGGGCTGGCTTCGGACCCGAAGATGGCCGAGCAGTTGCACCGGGTTGTCGAGCAAGCGCAGTGCTTCGATTTCGATCAGGCGCTGGAGTTACTGGAAAGCCTGTCCTGAACATTCAGTCGGTGGATAGTCATGGCTCATGCGCATGAGAGCGGGTGAGCGTTCGCTTTTGGCCGATTTCGGCTTGTCACGACGGGCTGTAATCGACCCATAGCGGCCCTCCATGTGGGGCAGAAACCGGCTAGAAGCCGCCAATGGAATACCTGTTTGGAACAACACTGCCTGGCAAGCCGGGCGTGACCTAACCTAAATTTACATTAATTTTTTATAGTGGCTTTCGACCTCGTAAACAGCATCAAGCAAATCATCATCCTCTGTCCACTCCCCAACTCCACGAGTCAATCCAAGGCCAGTTCCTTGAGGAACTTCGCCCTTTGATGGTCTCGGAAGCCCGCCAGAGATTGCCATATCGCGGAAGCCCATAAGATTTTTCACTGTTGTGTCTGCAGACTCAACAATAAATGCATCCCTGGTACGCGCCTTTATTTTTTTTGCAATAGCGATTGCAACATCGAGCAATCGAACAAACTCTTTTGCGGCAGCATCAACAGCGATCATTTGCTAAAGCTCCGAGTTTCAATGGTCCAGTTAGGGTCAAAATTTGAAACGACACTGTACGCCATCACCGTTAAAGGCTGTCCATCTTTACCAATTGAGGGGAGACCAATCTCGGTATCAGATCAAGCATAGCCATTTACTTTCCAGCATTACATTCACCGGCAGATACTGGCCGATTTCTGCCTGCCACGATGGGCAGAAATCGACACTTTGCTGACATTCACAGCGCGGTTCGCGGGAATGATTCGCTATACCTTGCCCGGAGAGAATAGTGAGCGCAATTTGGCCCCCCAAGTGCGTTCGTAAAATGGCTTCACAGATTTGAGCATGTAATTGCTAACTCCCGATTCGCCCTTTTTGAGAACAACAAAATCAACCGCGTCCCCCTTGGGGGCTGTATCCGCGGCCACTGAGCCAGCTTCCTTCATTGCCTCAGCAAGGTCCTTATCACCGTCAAAACCAACGACCAGTGACGGTTTTTCACTGCTTGATGGATCTTGCATTAAGCACAAATACGCAGCCTTAACAGCCGAATGCTTCGCCAGAAGTGATGTGAGCGCGGACACCATCTCTGATGGATAATTGGCTGGCTGACCGAGCAGTACCTTGGTTTCCTTCTGAACTACTCTAGTCTGCGGAGCATGGTTCACACCCGTTTCTAGTAGTGCATGTATTTCGTCAGGAAAGAACTCTTTGCCATAGGATGAGGCTGGGTTGAGCATCAAGAATGACCCAAGGGTCATTTCAAAGAAGCTTTTGGCTGGTAAAGCCACATATTTCGACTCTTCCTTCAAGGCACGCTGCAATGCTTCGAGGCTGGTGAAGAACGGAATGATTGGCGTACCGTCATTCTTTTCCCAACTCACTATTGATAACTTGTCGCCGGTAGGAATTGTTCTAATTTCTTCGCCTTCAGAATCTGTAAAGCCGATTACGTAAACATCGGACGCCATTAATGCCTTGTAGAACTCGGGGCGATTCGCCGGATTGTCGGCAGCGAGCATTAGCTTTCGCTCAAGATCATTGGATGGTTTGCTCACGAGAACTCCTGTAAGCGCAAAAAGAAATAGCGATTCGAGAGAATCAATTTGCCATCATTCCAATGAGCCACGCTAGAGGGAAATCTGAAAACTTCGCGAACTTTACGTCGAATAGCCCGAAAAGCCGTCTGCTGATCTCGGCCTGTCGTGACAAGCTGAAGTAGCCCACTGGCGGACGTTGCGGGATGTCTGCTTTTGGCCGATTGCTGCCCGTCACGAGGGGCAGCAGTCGACCCATTACAGCCGGTCGTTTTGGAGGCAGCGGCGATCAAGAGCAGGTTTCAAGTCACGCTGAAAATGCCGGTTTCCCCAGTCTGCAAGTTGTACGCAAGCAATGCCTCTTGAAAGGCATCGGTACTGCAAACGATTTCACCGTCACTGTTCCAGATGGCAGACAGACCTGCTGCTATAAAGTTGTCGGTGGCACCTACATAATTTGCCATCAACACAGTCATGGAGAGCTTTTTAGCAATCGTCGGATAATGGCTGTATGCCGATGCAACGCCTCTCTCAGACTTTGCCACGCTTGCCAGATAGACCTGAGCGCCCGACTCTGCGGCTTGTTCGGCATGGCTTGATTGCAATGACTCGTAGCAAATGCCGGGTGCCAGGACAATACTTCCGCCAGCTTTGGTTCGTAACCGCTGAGAGAGTTCGGGAAAGAGCGCCAGATTGGCACCTTGGCGTGCAGCCAAGTGGATGAGATCAATGTGTTTAACGATGTTTTTTCAATTTCGCCGGGGCTACAGAGCGTTTGTTTAAAGGCGTTTAAGATTGCTTCATGCAAGCTACAAGACCTTGCGCCGTTGCCTACGGTTACGCCAGAATCCGCCGGCTTGTGCGCCTTGGGGACCATCGGTAACTTGAATCGTGTCACTGCCCATCAGTGATCGGGTTTAGTCGCCCGATGGTTTCACGAAGCGTATTTGCATCCAGACAGTCAGGTCATTTCATGCCTGCACTTCATGGTAGCTGTGCGCAGGGCGCCTTCGGGCGCGCCGGTTTCGTGTCTCCCCGGTCGACTAACCTGCGTACAGCTGCCACCCCCTTGTTTAGTCGCAAGTCGGTGATGGCTCCATTTTTTGGAGACAGAAATATGTTCAAGGTAACGCCAAACCCACCGGACGCCGATCCGGTCTCCCCACACGAAGCCGCCCTCGATTTTCACATCCCCTCGATTGCCGATATCAAAGCCACACCGCGCACACCCGGCACCCTGTTCTCCGTGGACCCGCAGGCGAGTTCCGAAACCTTGATGGTTTATCTGGTCGAAACCCTCGCGTCGGTCGATGTGATGGTCCATCAGTTGGTGGATCACCTGGACGGTGGGTCGCGCAATGCGCTGCTGGGGATTTCCAACAGCGTGATGCTGGCGGAGATCACGGCGAACCGGGTGCTGGATCAAATCGACCCGTAGGAGCGAGCTTGCTCGCGATGGAGGGTAACGATGACGCGGGAAACCGGACGCACCGTGGCGCCCTTGGGTTTTTCGCGAGCAAGCTCGCTCCTACAAGGGCCGGCAGGTGATTTTGGAGTGAAAGCAAAGGACCCGCCAGTGCGGCGGGTCCGAAGAGGTGTCACAGTTTCGGCAATTGGCCGATGCGGCCCATCATTTCGGTGACGATCTGCAAGTCCAGCAGGAACTGCCCGGTGGTCTTGAACTCGTTGTCGTTGTGCCCGGTGTATTTGACGTCCGGCATGGCCAGGCCGAATTGCACGCCGTTAGGCAGTTCATGCACGGACGTGGCGCCGGCCGAGGTGCCGAACTTGTGTTCCATGCCGAGGTTTTCGCTGGCCACCGCGAGCAGCGCCTTGACCCATTCACCCTCGGGGTTGCGGTACATCGGTTCGGCGATCGACAGCTCGAAGGTCGGTGCGATGCGGGTCTTCTTGCTCCAGGCGTCCAGCTTGCCGGCGATCTCCGACTTGAGCGCCTCAGGCGACTTACCCTTCGGCACGCGCAGGTTGACCGCGAGCTTGAAGGCTTTGTCGTCCATCCCGACATAGGTCAGGGAAGTGGTCAGCGGGCCCATGAACTCATCGGCAAAACCGACCCCCAACTTGCCACCCAGGTAATCCAGGCCCCAGTTGTCGGCGGCGTAGCGCGCGGCATCGGTGATGTGGTTGTGCTTGAGCGCCACCTTGCCGTCGAGGCCATTGATGAAATCGAGCATCCTGGCCACCGGGTTGACGCCGGATTCAGGTTCCGAGGAGTGCGCGGACACGCCGGTGACCGTCAACTTGACGTCCTTGCCGTCGACCTTGGCAGCCACCTCGAAGTTGCCGCCGTTGCGCTTGGCGTATTCGCTGCCGGCGGTTTGCAGGCTGGCGGCCAGTTCGGCGGGCTTGTCGGTCACCAGGGTCGCGACCGAGGTCGACGGAATCTGGTTGGTGGCCAGGCCGCCGGTCATCGAGATGATCTCTGCGCCTTTGCCCTCGCCAGCGCGCTTGGCGAAGCTGGCCATGACGGTGCCGTAGCCTTTCTCGGCGATCACCACCGGGTAGCCGCCATCGAGCGCCAGGTTGTAGTTGGGCGTCGGGTTGCGTTCGAAATAGTAGGGGATGGCGTCGCCCGTGGTCTCTTCGGTGGTGTCGACCAGCAACTTGAAGTTGCGCGCCAGCGGCAGCTTTTCTTCCTTGATGATTTTCATGGCATAGAGCGCCACCACGATGCCGTTCTTGTCGTCCTCGGTGCCGCGGCCATACATGCGATCGCCGATCAGGGTGACCTTGAACGGGTCGAGGCGGGTGCCGTCCTGCAGCACCCAGTTCTCCGGTGTCACCGGCACCACATCGGCGTGGGCGTGAATGCCCACGACTTCATCGCCGCTGCCTTCGAGGGAAATCTCGTAGACGCGATTGTCGATGTTGCGGAAGTTCAGGTTGAACGCCTGGGCGAGCCCCTTGATCTTCTCGGCAATCTTGATGAATTCAGGGTTGTCGTGCTGGGCCACCCCTTCCACGTTCACTGTCGGAATGGCTACCAGTTCCTTCAAGGTTTCGGTGGCCGCGCTGCCGTATTTCACCCGGGCATAAAGACCGAGCAAACGATGGATTTCGTTCTGCTGCTCGGCGGACAGCGTCTTGTTGTCGAGGAAGGCACCGATGGCCGCGCCGAGGTTGTCGGTCCTGGCGATATCGCTCTTGGCCAGGCTTGCGAGGAACTGCCTGAAATCCTTGACCGACGCATCATTGAAAGTCTTGAGGATGACCGCGCTCTGTTCTGGCGTGATGTTGGCTTGCGCAGCCGAGGTGAACGACGAAAGGCTGGCGAGCATGAGGGTGGTCGCAGCCAGGTGCTTGAGTGAAAAATCCATTGCTGGGGGCATTCCTTTGCAGGCAGGTTGTAAGAAATATCTGATCGCTTTGTCAGAAACATCTCAAAACTAACACCACGAGCCTGTGAAGCGGGAGCCCCTGAAGTGGGATCTGTCGCACAGAAACGCAAAAGCGGCGCAGAAACGAAAAACCGCCCATCAGTGCTTACATTCTGCCAGCACCACTTGGCAAGTGCTCGGCGTGCCACCCGATCGGCCGGCATAGCGGGCGCAATTGCTCAGGGATTTTTGCCGGGCCATGTTCAGGGTATCGCCCCAGGCAAGGCCACCTTCGCCGACCGTGGGGAGGGCTTTGGCATAGCAGGCCGAACCGATGTTCGACGCTGAATAACGCGCTGTGCTGGTTTTGCCTGAACACCCGCTGGTCAGCGCCAGATTGGCGGCGAGCAGGGATAGCAGGATCCAGGACGGACCACGGCACGCAATTGTTCCAGCCATCCGGGTTCCCCTGTATCGAGAGGCGTGCTCAAGGTCCTGCCTGTTCAGATTAGGCCCGATTGAGGACATCAGCCACCTCGGGGGGGGGTGTTGCTGCAATCAAGATAGTTATGTGTTTTTGGTATTAGTTCTATTCGATTGGGTCTATTCATTAATTAATAACCGGGCGGTAAGTTGCAACTCTGCGATAACAAGTCGAGAGCCACTCATGACCCGCGATTCCATCCGCAACTACGCGCACGCTGCAATCAAGGCGGGTACGCTCTGTGTCACCCTGACTGGCGGTGCACTGGTGGACGCCGAGGAGCGCAGCCCGCTGATGATCAAGGATCAGGGAAGCCTGATCGCCGGCGGGGGAATGATCACCCGGCCAGGGAGTTTTGATCCTTACAAACCGATGATGCCTGATGGCCAGACCTACCATGGCGACCATGTGTATGCGTTCTATCAGGTACCGGTCGACGCTCACCCGTTGCCCATCGTCATGTGGCATGGCGCGGGGCAATCCGCGAAGTCCTGGGAAACCACGGCCGATGGCCGGGAGGGTTTCCAGAACATCTTCCTGCGACGCGGTTTCTCCACTTACCTGATCGACCAGCCGCGCCGTGGCGATGCCGGGCGCAGCCTGGTGGAAACGACGATCAAGCCAGTGCCGGACGAGCAACTGTGGTTCAACCAGTTCCGTATCGGCCTGTGGCCCGAGACCTTCGAGGGCAGCCAGTTTCCCCGTGGACCGCAGGCTCTGGAGCAGTTCTTCCGTTCCATGACACCCAACACCGGCCCTTATGACATTGAAGTGGCCTCCGATGGCGTGTCCGCGCTGCTGGAAAAAACCGGGCCGGCCATCCTGTTCACTCATTCGCAGGGCGGTGGGCCCGGCTGGATGACGGCGATCAAGACTCAGAAAGTGCGGGGCATCGTGGCGTTCGAACCGGGAAGCAGCTTCGTGTTTCCCGAAGGCGAGGCGCCGGCGCCGATTCCCAGCGCGTTCGACACGCTCATCGCGCAGGTCGTATCGAAGGCGCAGTTCCAGGCGCTGACGCATATCCCCATCCTGATCATCTACGGCGACAACATCCCGGACAAACCGGTTCGATTGCCGGCACAGGACAGCTGGCGTGCCCGCCTTGAGATGGCCCGGCTGTGGCGAGACGCCGTGAACCGCCAGGGTGGAGACGTGCGGCTCGTTCACTTGCCGGAGATCGGCATCCGGGGCAACAGCCATTTTCCCTTTTCCGACCTGAACAACGTGCAGATCGCGGATCTGGTTTCGCAGTTTCTCACCGAGAAAAACCTCGATTGACAGCGCGCATGGCCATCGCTGCCACACACCTTTGGAAACAGCAATTGTCAGGAGGATTCACATGATGCGAACCACGCTGAAGGCCACGCTCATGGCCGCCATGATCGGCATGTCGGGGGCTGAAGTCGAGGCCGCCGACTACAAGCACAATCCCTACACCTTGACCTACGCTGGTGCGTTGGTGAAGAACGAGCCGGGCAAGGTCAACATCCACCCGGTCAGCTACAAGCTCAACGGTCTGGACATTGCCGCCAACGTCTATACCCCGGCCAATTATGATGCGGCGAAGCAGTATCCCGCCGTCGTCGTGGCGCACCCCAATGGCGGCGTGAAGGAACAAGTGGCGGGACTGTACGCCCAGCGTCTGGCGGACCAGGGCTACATCACCATCACGGCGGATGCGGCGTATCAGGGCGCCAGCGGTGGCGAGCCGCGCAACATCGACAAGCCCGCTTACCGCATCGAGGACATCCATGGCATGGCGGACTTCATCGCCAGCTTTCCCGGTGTCGACAGCACGCGCCTGGGCTTGCTCGGCATCTGCGGCGGCGGTGGTTATTCGTTGAAGGCCGCGCAGACCGACAAGCGCTTCCAGTCGATCGCGACCCTGAGCATGTTCAACTCCGGGCTGGTGCGCCGCAATGGGTACCAGGACTCGCAAGTGGCGACGATCCAGGAGCGTTTGCAACAGGCTTCAGCTGCCCGCGCTCAGGAAGCGGCGGGCGGGGAGGTGCGCTATGTCGGCGACGCCAAACTGACCGATGAGCAGATTGCCAGGCTGCCGTTCGATCTGTATCGGCAGGGGTTCGAGTATTACGGCAAGACCCACGCACACCCGAATTCGACCTTCCGTTATACCCAGAGCAGTCTTCTGGACCTGATGAGTTTCGATGCCACGGACCAGATCGAACTGATCGACAAGCCGTTGCTGATGATCGCCGGCAGCAAGGCCGACAGCCTGTACATGTCGGAGCAGGCGTTCGCCAAGGCCACCGGAACCCGGGACAAGAAACTGTTCACCATCGATGGCGCGACCCATATCGAAACCTATTGGGTGCCTGAGTATGTGGACGTCGCCATCGGCCAATTGAATGCGTTCTATGCCAGAACGCTGTGACTTGAAGGATTCGCCAATATGAAAAACACGCTTTTTGGCATCGCGGTGTGCGCCGCGGCTCCCTTCGCCGGTGCCGCCGATGCAGGCAGTATCAGTGAGCCCAGGGCCGCCCAGCAGATCAACCGTGCTGGCAGCCAGGCTTCGGTCGCAGGGCCCGGGGACTATTTCACCGGGCGGGTACGGGTCGATCCATTGTTTCCGGCCACCGGCGAGAACAATGCCTCCGGCGCCTACGTCACCTTCGAAGCGGGTGCACGTTCGGCCTGGCATACCCATCCCGCCGGTCAGCGCCTGGTGGTGACGTCCGGCGTCGGCCTGACGCAGGAGTGGGGCAAGCCCGTGCAGGAAATCCATCCGGGCGATGTGATTGTCTGCCCGCCGGGCGTCAAGCATTGGCACGGGGCCGCTCCGGCGAGCAGCATGACGCACCTGGCCGTGACCGGTTCGGTTGAGGGCAAAAGCGTGCAGTGGCTGGAGAAAGTCACCGATGCCCAGTACGACGCCCAACGTCCGGTGGTGCCGCAGACGGTGGTGCCGCCTGCCTCGCAGACATTGTCGGCCAAGCAGCAGGCCATCCCGTTGATTGCCGCCGCCATGGCCTCGAGCAATATTGCGCGGCTCAACGTCGCTCTGAACCAAGGCCTGGATGCCGGGCTGACGGTCAGCGAGGCCAAGGAAATCCTGGTGCAGCTCTACGCCTACAGCGGCTTTCCACGCAGCCTCAATGCCCTTGGCGAGTTGATGAAAGTGCTGGAGGCGCGAAAACTGCGCGGCGTTGAGGACGAGCCGGGGCGTGAGCCTGGTCGCGTCATTCCCGTCGGCGATGAGCTGCTGGCGCGGGGCAAGGCCAACCAGACGCGCATTGCCGGGGCGCCGGTGCAGGGGCCGCTGTTCGACTTCGTCCCTGTGATCAACCAGTACCTGCAAGCGCATTTGTTCGGTGACATTTTCGAGCGCGACAACCTCGACTGGCAAAGCCGGGAGCTGGCGACAGTCGCAGCGCTGGCTGCTACGCCGGGCGTGGAGTCCCAACTGCGCTCGCACATGGCCGCCAGCCTGCGGGTAGGGCTGAGTGTCGCGCAATTGCGTCAACTGACCCGGCTATTGGCCGATCAGGGCGATGCCGATGCGGCGAAACGCGCCGCCGAGGCGCTCGACACCACCCTGGCCAATCAGCCCGAATAGCGCAGGGCTTCGCGCAGCAAGGTAAAGGCCGGCGAGCTCTGGCGCCGGCTCGGGTAATAGAGGTGGTAGCCGGAGAACGGCTCGCACCAGTCCGCGAGCACGTGGATCAACCGGCCCTGCGCGACATGCTCCTGCACCAGGTCCTGCGGCATATAGGCCAGGCCCAACCCCTGAAGGGCGGCTTCCAGGCGCATGGCAATGTTGTTGAACACCAGTTGGCCTTCGACGCGGACTTTCAGTTCCTGGCCGTTCTTCTCGAATTCCCACAGATACAGCCCTCCGTAGGTCGGCATGCGCAGGGTGATGCAGTTGTGCTGCATCAGATCCATCGGGACAAGCGGTTTTGGATAGCGGGCGAAATACGCCGCAGAGCCGACCACCGCCATGCGCATGTCAGGGCCGATGCGCATCGCGATCATGTCCTTGGCGACCTGCTCACCCAATCGAACGCCGGCGTCGAAGCCTTCCGCGACGATATCGGTCAAGCCGTAGTCGACGATGATTTCGATGTTGAGATCGGGATTGTCCGGCAGCAATTTTGCGAGCACGGGGTGCAGAACGGTGATCGCCGAATGCTCGCCGGCGGTGATCCGCAGTTTGCCTGCGGGCTTGTCGCGGAATTCGCTGAGCAAGGCCAGTTCGCTGTCGATTTCTTCGAATCTGGGGGCGATCACTCGCAGCAGATGCTCACCGGCTTGCGTCGGTGAAACGCTGCGTGTGGTGCGAGCCAGCAACCTGACGCCCAGCCGATCCTCGAGCTGGCGCATGGCCCGGCTCAAGGCCGGCTGCGACATGCCCAGCCTGGCGGCGGCACGGGTGAAGCTGCGTTCCTGAGCCACGGCGGAGAAGATCGCCAGTTGATCGTAGCTTTCGACGGTCATTTATACGCACCTGTTATGAGCCGGTGCGATTATGCCATTCCTGTGACCCATCGTAGCGTTACAAACCACTGAACATACTGATGATCACGGCATTGACCAGGTCAATGAAAAAGCCACAGACCAGTGGCACGATCAGGAAGGCCTGGTGCGCCGCGCCGTACTTTTGCGTCACGGTCGACATGTTGACGATGGCCGTCGCGGTGGAGCCGAGGGCGATCCCGCCGAATCCAGACGCAATCACGCTGGCTTCGTAATCGCGCCCCATGCAGCGGAACACCACAAAGTACGTATAGAGGACCGTCAGCAGGATCTGCAGGGTCAATGCGCACAGGATGAACATCAAGGCGCCGCTCAGTTGCCATAGCTGAAGCCCCATCAGGGCCATGGTCAGGAACATGCCCAGGCAGATGTCGGAGATCAGCGACAGACCCAGGCTGGCGCCGCTCCAGCTTTTCAGGCGTTGATCGCCCACAAACGCCAGTACCAGGTGGTGAATGACGATACCCGCGAACAGGCAGCTGACAAACTTGGGCAGGGTGACGCCGGCATCGACCAGCAGCAGATTCAGCCCATAACCGAGCATCAGGGTCAGGTTGAGCCACATCCACGCCCAGAGCACATCGTAGTAATCCAGTGCCTTGCCCGGTTGTTGCTCGAGAATGCCGACCTCCAGTTCCGCATCCCGGGACGGCGTCAGTTGATAGCGCCGTATCAGCCGGTTGGCGATCGGGCCGCCGATGACGCAGGCGGCAATCAGGCCGACGGTGTTGCTGGCGATGCCCAGTTCGTGCGCGTTGCCGATGCCCAGCTTATCGACGAAAAGCGGTGCCCAGGCCAGGGTGGTGCCCACTCCGCCGGTGAGGGAAATGGAGCCCACCATCAAGCCGGCCTTGGGATCGAGTCCAAACGCCTGGGCCACACCCATGCCCAGCGAGTTCTGCAGGAGAATGAACACAGCGGCGAGCACCAGCAGGATCAGCAGCGGGCGGCCACCCTTGAGCAGTTGGCGCATGTCCGATTTCAAGCCGATGCCGGCGAAGAAATACAGCAGCAGGGTGTCGCGTACCTGTAGATCGAATTCGATCTGGATATTCAGGCCGAAGTAGAGCAAGGACGTCACGGCCGCACAGACGAAGCCGCCAACGACCGATTCGGGAATACAGTATTGACGCAGAAAGGTGTTGTGCTGGACGAGGGTCTTGCCGAGGAAAAGCAGGAGGATGGCGAGGGTGAAGCTCACGAGGCCGTGAACCTGGAAGAGCTGTGAAGTCATTTAAGGCCTACCTGGAAAACTGAAAAATCATTATCAGGATTCGCACATTCAATATATGGACCTGTATCAATGAACGGTCGATACAGGCCTGTGCCGCAATCACCAGGTACATTTGCGTGCCGGGAGTGATGACAGCCTAGCCTAAACGGCCAAGTCGTCATCACGCTCCCGATGGCCAATCAAACGACGGACTTCAGCGCTTGATCAGGGAAATCTTCGTTCCCTCGATACTGACACCCGCCATCAGCCCTTGCTGGTCGAAGATGAACGCGTAGGCGTCATCTTTCAGCGTCGAGCTGGACAGGTTCTTCGCAACCCCTTCGTCAACCACGACGACCGTTGGCCCCACACCGATTTCCCAGCCCTTGGTTTCGGCCACGTATTTCACGGCTTTATCGGTCATCAGGAAAACCACATAGCCGTACGACTGGGCGCCGGCCTGCAGCCCCCAGGAACCGCTGACGGAGTTGTAGTAGTTCTCGACTTTGCTGCCTTTCATCAGGACGCCTTCACCGTAGCTGCCACCGAACACGAGACCCGCCTTGATGATTTTCGGGAACACCAGCACCGCCTTGGCTTCGTGCGAGATGGTTTCGGAAAAAGGATTGGTCTTGTACAGCGATTGCAAGGCTTGTCGAGCATCGGCGTTGAGATCCTCGGCGGTGGCCGCTGCTGCATTGTTCAGTAAACCGGCCGATGCCAATGCTGCGGTCGCGAGGAAGAACGAGAGGAACAAGCGTATTGATCGAGTCATTTGGTACTCCGCTGAGGGAGCATTGGACGAGAGCAGCAAGCACCTGCGTCAGGCAGGAACCGAACCCGCTGAGGTTATCCGTCGCACCCTGAAATGTGTGAATTGCAAGCAGCGCTCCTGAATGAAGTGGGTTGGCGACCAACCTGTCATTTGCGATGCCATCACCTGTTATGACCACTGCGTGATGGCCGTGTTCGTTCGCCAGGACACAGATAACGCAATACCTGCCGGCGATGAACCCAAGTGCGCCGGTTTTATCCGGTTCACGCCCACCTGTAGGAGCCGGCTTGCCGGCGATGGACTCAAGTGCGCCGCGTTTATCCAGGTTACGCGCGTTATCGTTAACGACCATCGCCAGCAGGCTGGCTCCTACAAGGGAAGTCTTAACTGTTTCCGAATGTTTCCTCGGGGCGCCGGGAGATGGCGGCTTTTCTGAACCTCCGGCCCTGGAGCTCAGGAGCTAGCCATGTTGCCGCCTTCCAGGGGTGAAAAAGACGCCAGAACACGCGCCTGCATTCACGATAAACGGTGAGCCAAAATGGCGCACTTGTGCCCCCTCGGGTTTGTCTAACTTGCCTCAACCCGCTGTAACGCAGTTAACGCTTACCATTTCCTTTAATGGAGGGTAGTACCATGGCTGTTATCAATGGGACTGAACAAGGCGACTTCATATTCGGCAACCCGGAGGCTGATCAGATCTTCGGTCTCGGCGGCGACGACTTTATCCTGGGTGACGGAGGCAACGACACAGTAGAGGGTGGCGATGGCAACGATGAACTTTCCGGTGGCGACGGCAACGATCTGCTTCGCGGTGGCGCCGGACTCGACAGCCTCACGGGCAATGTCGGTGCCGATACCCTGACCGGGGGGGCTGACAACGATTCTTTCAACTGGTTTATCGGCAATGGCGCGGACTCCACGTCCCTGGCCCGCGACACGGTGACCGACTTCCAGGGTGCCGGCGTTGCCGGAGGTGACAACCTGCTTCTCACCGCGAGCAACCGGATGGTTTTCGAGGGGGCTCGCACCACGGTGCCGACGCTGGGTGCTTCGCTCGGTTTCGGCGGCAATGGCTTCACCGAGGTCTTCTATGTCGCAGGTGCCGCCAGCACGCTACTATTCGCGGACTCCAATGACAACGGCGTGTTTGACGCTACGGACTTCTCTGTACAACTGACGGGCCGGCACAACCTCGTAAAAGCCGATTTCGGCACCACGACCTTTGTCGTGCGTGGCACCGAAGGCAATGACGTGATCAACGGCACCGCAGAGGTCGACAGGATCTTCGCGCTCGGTGGCAACGATGTGATTAACGCTGGCAACGGCAATGACATCGTCGACGGCGGCGCCGGCAACGACATCCTGAACGGTGGCGCGGGCAACGATCTGCTTACCGGTGGGCTGGGCAATGACATCCTCAACGGTGGCGACGACCGCGATAGCATCACGGGCAACGACGGCGCCGACATCATTGACGGTGGTGCCGGTAATGACTCGCTGCTTGCCGGCGGCAACGGCAATGACATAGTGAGTGGCGGTGCAGGCAACGACACGCTGGACGGCGATGCCGGCAACGACCAGTTGTTCGGCGGCATCGGTAACGATGACCTGTTCGGTGAAGACGGCAACGACCAGATGTTTGGCGAGGACGGCGACGACGAACTGTTTGGCGATGCCGGTAACGACCAGTTGTTCGGCGGCAATGGTGACGACACGCTCGAAGGCGACGCCGGGGCGGACCAATTGAATGGCGGGGCCGGCAATGACGAGTTCGAGTTCTTCCTTGGCTCGTTCAACCCGAACACACCTTTCGCGACCTTCGATACCGTCCAGGACTTCCAGGGCGCAGGCGTGGCCGGGGGCGATACGCTCGAGCTGTTCGATGAGTTCGTATTTCGTGGCCAGGTCACGCTCAATCCACAGTTGGGCGCGGTACTGGTCGGCGGCGGCAACGGCATCACCGATCTGCTCTACACGGTCCGCCAGGGCAACACCTGGCTGATCGCGGACGAGGATGACAACGGCCGGCTCGACAGCACCGACTTCACGGTGAAGTTCCTCGGCGTCAAGAACTTCACGGTGGGCGACTTCGGTAACAATACCGAATTCGTCACGGCGGGCACCGACGGCAACGACATCATCGTCGGCACTGATGGCGACGACAAGATCTTCGGCCTCGGCGGCAACGACCAGTTGTTCGGCCAGGCAGGGGAGGACCTGCTCGATGGCGGTACGGGTGACGACGTGCTGCTCAGCGGCACGGGCCTGGACAATCTGTTCGGCGGCGAGGGTAACGACACGCTCACCATCGAGGATTTCGGCAGTGCCTTCGGCGGTGCCGGCAATGACCTGGTGATCGGCAGCAGCGCCGAGTTCGCCTTCCAGACGACCCTCGAGGGAAATGAAGGCAACGACACACTGCAATCGGGCAGCGCAGGCGCCTTCATGATCGGTGGCACGGGGGATGACCGGCTGGTAGGCAGCGCGGCGGATGACTTCATGGTCGGCAGCCTGCAGTTCGAACCCGGCCTCGATGCGGACAGGTTCCAGTTCGGGGCCCTCTGGGGAACGGACACCATCGCCGACTTCGAGGATGGGACAGACCTGATCGACCTGAGCACCAGCGGTTTGACCTTCGCCAATCTCACCATCGCAGAACAGTTCGGCGAGGCCGTCATCAGCGTCACTGGCCAGCCGGATGTGGGAACCATCACCTTGAGCGGCGTGGCACAGGCCAGCATCGGCGAAGCGGATTTCGCCTTTACCTGAGTGAACGACGTATGCTCACGCCAGGTGATGGCGTGAGCATGCCTCAGGCGCGGTTGCAGAGGTACCGCACGCCCCTTCAAGTGCCAGGGAGACATCATGACGGTCAAGCGTATGGACAACATCGGCATCGTTGTAGAGGACATCGACGCTGCCATCGGATTTTTCACCGAGCTGGGCCTTGAGCTCGAGGGCCGCGCGCCAATCGAAGGCGAGTGGGCCGATGGCGTCACAGGATTGCACGACATGCGCGTCGAGATTGCCATGATGCGCACGCCGGACGGTCACAGCCGGCTCGAGATATCCCGGTTTCTGGCACCCCCCGTGATCGCCGATCACCGCAACGCCCCGGTGAACGCCCTCGGATACCTGCGCGTGATGTTCACCGTGGAGGACATCGACGACACACTCGCCCGGCTGCAAAAGCGCGGCGCACAGCTCGTCGGCAAAGTGGCCCGCTACGAAGATGCCTATCGTCTCTGCTACATCCGGGGTCCCGAGGGAATACTCATCGGACTGGCCCAGGAGCTAGGGCAGCTTGTCGGGTCGCCGCATCGCAGCGATGGTCGTCAACGATAACGCGTGTAATCCGGATAAACGCGGCGCACCTGAGTCCATCGCCGGCAAGCCGGCTCCTACAGGTATTGCGTGTTTCGACCAGCACGCGGTCCCTTGTAGGAGCTGGCTTGCCAGCGATGGTCGTCAACGATAACGCGTGTAACCCGGATAAACGCGGCGTACCTGAATCCATCGCCAGCAAGCCGGCTCCTACAGGTATGGCGTGTTTCGATCCGGACGCGGTCCCTTGTAGGAGCTGGCTTGCCAGCGATGGTCGTCAACGATAACGCGTGTAACCCGGATAAACGCGGCGCACCTGAATCCATCGCCGGCAAGCCGGCTCCTACGGGGGCCCGCAACATTCCCACCTGCACCGCCCCCAGGCTGCCACCGCCAGCGAATACGCTTGCGGTCTTGCTCGCCATGACGGAAGTCTCTGTGCGCCAATGTCTCGAACAAGTGTCGCTGGCGGGTCGGCAAGGCCCTCTTGCCGGAAACGGATTCCGGCTCGATGGGGGTCAGAATGTCGGGGTGTACTTCACGCTGAACATCACGTTGCGCGGTTCGCCATAGTTGTTGTTGCCATTGATCTGGTTGTAGGCCGCAGTGAAGTACGTCTTGTCAAACAGGTTGTTGGCGTTCATCGCCAGCTCGATTTCCGACGTGAGCTGGTAGCCGAGACGGGCATTCCATACGGCGTAACCCGGTACGTTGACGGCGTGGTCGTAACCCAGCGTGTGGGTTTGGGCGGTGAAGCCCAGACCGGTGCTCACACGGTTCCAGTCGCCGCTGAACTGGTAGTTGCCCCACACGCGCAGCATGTGTTTGGGCGTCCACCAACTGAAGACTTTGCCTTCATTGTCCGGGTCCTTGAGGTACTTGGTGGTGTTGTAGGTGTAACCGGCGAACAGTTGCAGGTTGTCGATCACTTCACCGCTGATTTCCGCGTCGAGGCCCTGGCTGCGCACTTTGCCCGAGGCCTTCGAGCAGTACCAACCGTTACAGGATTGCTCACCCTCTGTATCGAGAGTGGCGCGGTTTTCCTGGTCGTAACGGAACAAGGCCAGGGACGTATTGACCCGACCATCGAGCAACTCGCCCTTGAGGCCGATTTCGTAGTTGGTGCCGATAATCGGTTTGAGCACCGAGCCGCCCGTGTCGCGTTCGGTTTGCGGTGTGAACACGTCGGTGTAGCTGGCATAGACCGCCCATTCGCGGCTCAGGTCATAGACGATGCCGGCGTAGGGCGTCACTTCGCCGTTTTCGTTGCTGGTGCTTTCAGGGTCGGCGGTCATGCTGGTCGCGTTCTGCCTCCACGATGTGTAGCTGTAGTCGTACCAACTGACCCGCGAGCCGAGCACCAGGGTCAGCGGATCGATCGGCTTGACTCGCCAGCTGCCATACAGGCCTTTCTGGCGGATGTCATATTTGCTCTGAGTGCCGAATCCACCGGAGTCGAGCAAGCCTTCGTAACTGATCTCCGGACGGTCGTGATCAATGTCGAAGATATTGTCGGTGCCGTCATTGAAGGTCCGGGCGAATTTGTCGTCTGACCTGTACTTGGAATAGTTGCCGCCCACCATGATTTCCTGCTGCATGGACAAGGCTTCGAACTTGCCATTGAGGTTCATGTCCAGGCCGATCTTGGTGGAGTCCAGGTCTGTCACGAAGTCGGCGTACTCCACGCCGGTACCATCGGGCTCGATGCCGTTGTCGATGGTTTGCACCCGCTGGTTCTTCGCTTTGTTGGTTTCCGTCATGCGCACGGCGCCGGCCTTGAGGGCCCATTCGTCATTGAAACGGTGTTCCAGGTCGGTGTAGAGGGTGGTGACATCGATGTCCGAATGGTTCCACTTCGCACCGGTGTAGGTCTTGCGCGGCAGGTCGATCGGTTTGCCGTCAGCGTAGCGCGGGAAGCCGCGGACGTTCGAGCGCGATTCGCCGTCGGACTGGCTGACCGCAAAACCCAGGGTGGTGTCTTCACGCAGATCGAAGTCCAGCGCGCCGTACAGCGAAGTGGTCTTGTACCATTCGGAATCGATGAAGGAGTGGCTGTCGTCTTGGTCGGCAATGAAGCGTCCACGGACGGTGCCGCTCTGGTTCAGCGGCCCGCCGGCGTCCAGTTGCAGGCCGTAGTGATCCCAGGAGCCGGCCTTGCCGGTGAGGGTCACTGTCGGTGTGGCCTGGCCGCGTTTGCGCACCAGGTTGACCGCGCCGCCAGGGCTGCCGGTGCCTTGCAGCAGACCGGATGCGCCACGCAGTACTTCCATGCGATCGAAGAAGATCATGTCCTGCGTGGCCCAGTTGCCCAGCGCGTAGGTGTTGCGCGGAATCGGCACGCCGTCGTATTGCCAGTCATCGATCTGGAAACCGCGGGAACTGAGGATCAAGCCTCGGCCGACGCCTTGGGCCCCGACCAGGCCGGTGGTCTTGTTGGCCGCGTCCTTGAGATCGACAATATCCTGATCGTCCATCTGCTTGCGGGTCATCACCGTGACCGACTGCGGAATTTCCTTGAGGGTGTGGGTGCCTTTGCCGATGGTCACTGCCCGCGCGGCATAGGAACCCAAGCCTTCGGTAGTGGCGTCGGTGTTGCGTTCAACGATGTTGGTGACACCCAATTGCAGTGCCGCGCCGCTCTGCGGAGCCGGTTCAACGCTGAAGTTGCCTTGATCCGTCACGCGCAACTGCAAGTCGCTGCCCGATAGAGCCCTCTGCATCGCTTGCTCGGCCGACATCTGGCCGATCACCGATGGCGCCTGTTTGCCCTGCACCAGCGCTGGCTCCAGCGAGATGATTTGCCCGCTCTGGCCGGCGATCGCATTAAGCGTGCCGGCGAGTGGGCCGGCCGGCAGATTGAAGGTCAGGTTTTGCGCCAGGGCAGGGGTCGCCAGGGTTGCCAGGGCAACGGCGGCGGAAAGGGCGTGGGGCCATGTGTTGAACACAACATTCTCCTGTTTGTTTGGAAGTGTCAGGAGATAGGTGGGATGAGAAATGAAAACCGGACACGAATAAGATCGATTATCAAAAAAAACAGCGTTTTACTTCGAACCGATCAGCGTCAGCCAGGGGCTGTAGCGATCCACCCGTATGGGCAGGGTTTCTGCCAGGGCATTGAACGCGCGGTCGGGATCGTCAAGCGGAAACACACCCTGGACACGCAAGCCGCGAACCTGGGGTGCCACGCGGACAAAACCGCGACTGTAAGGGCGCAGGGCGTCGACCACTTGCTCAAGGGATTCGTCCAGCACATTCAGCCTGCCGTTCAACCAGTCGGCTCGCCTGCGCTGATCGCCGGCAAGGAGGGCAATTTGCCGGGCATGCAGCAGCGCCGACTGACCTTCCTGCACAACTTGCACTGTGCCGTCGAACAACCGTGCTTCGACCGAATGCTGCAACACCACCAGTCGGCTGGCTTCTTGCTCCTGGGCCACGAGAAACCGGGTGCCCAGCGCGCGCACTTCACCTTCAGCGGTGCGCACGCGCAACGGCCGGCGGGGATCGGGCGCCACGTCAATCACCAGTTCACCGTGGCGCAGGATCACCAGCCGTTGCTTGTCATCGAAGCGCAGGTCCACGGCGCTGTTGGCGTTCAAGCTCAGGCGACTGCCGTCGGCCAGCTTGAAGGTCTGACGCTCGCCGCGTCCGGTGTGCAGGTCAGCCAGTAGCGCATCACCCAGCTGACTCCCGGCGCCCAGCCACACACCGCCGCCGAGCAGGCCCAGACCCGCGATCACCCGCAAGGCGTCGCGCCGCGAAGCATGAGGCTGCAAGAGCACTTGCCGGGCTTCGCTGGCCTGACCGGGCAAACGCCGATCCAGCGCGCGAACCGTGTTGAACGAACCGCCGAGACGATCCTGCAACGTTGCCCAGGCCTGGCTGTGCGCACGATCCATCGCCAGCCACGCGTTGAAACGCTCCTGCAGTGCTGCATCGGGCGTACCGGCGCGAAGCCTGACCATCCAGTCGATGGCCTGCTCACTGACGGGGTCCAGGCGCGGCTTGCTCATGGCGATACTTCGCTCAGATAGCACTGACGCAATGCCTGTTTCATGTAGCGACTGACAGTGCGCTCCGACAGTCCCAGCTTCTGCGCAATCGCGACATAGCTCAGGCCATCCAGTTGGCTATAGAGGAAGGTGGCCTTGACGAGCATCGGCAAGCCGTCGATAGCCCGGTCGATGGCCACCAGGGCTTCGATCAACAGCAGCTGTTCTTCGGGGGAGGGGGCCAGCGCTTCGGGCAGGTTGGACAAGCGCTCAAGGTAGGCCAGCTCCAGCTTGCGCCGGCGATGACGGTCAAAGATCAGCCGGCGGGCAATGGTCGAAAGGTAAGCGCGAGGTTGTTCGATGCTGTCGGGATCGACCCGCGCCACCAGTAACTGGCAAAACGTATCGGCGGCGGTGTCCTCAGCGTCCGCGTGATTGCGCAGGTGTCGATGAATATGCTGCAGCAGCCAACGGTGGTGATCGCTGAAAAAGAATCCCAGCTTGCTGGACGGAGGAGATTGCACTAGTCGGCTTTCCAGATGTTAGTGTGAATCGTTCTCAATGGTACCTGTGGGATGAGCGACAGTGCAATCCTGTCCTTTGGGTGGTTTACCCAAAAAAGCAGGGGGAGCGAACCCTTTTCCGGGGAATTTTCACCACTCGAAGAGACCGTCTCAGAGCAATTGCCGAGCCCTGGTTGTACCTATACCAAATGGCCTGGATTTTGCTCGGGTACTCATACTCAAGCATTCATTGAATGCGGTATCCGGAGGTTCGGGCCATGTGGGCAAAAACTCTGTTTTGCGGCGTGATGTTTGGAATCGGGATCTCCGCTAGCGGCCTGGCGACGAGCATGGTCCTGTTTTGGTGCGAGTTGTGTTGAGCACCGTTGCTCATCACCTTGAGCTCCTCGGTTATGAGGTCAGTGAAGCACTGTATTTCATGAAGGCTTTTTAACGGTCAGCAGAACGCCGGAGTAGGGGTTGAATCAGGAGAGTTTTGTAACGGATCAGGATCTGGATGTGAAAAGCGGAAAGCCAGAAACGACAAAGCCCTGAATAATCAGGGCTTTGTCGTATAAAGATGGCGGAGGCGATGGGATTCGAACTCATGGACCTGTTACAGTCGACGGTTTTCAAGACCGTTGCCTTAAACCACTCGGCCACACCTCCGTTTGCGTTGCGGGCGCCATAATACCTGAATGAAACACACTGTCAAACTCTCTGCATAGCTTGTTACAGGGCGTCTGTTATGATCTTTGCGACTGAACGTTTCAAACCAACAGGAGTGTCGCCATGCGCGAACAGGATTACGCAGTTAATAACAGCGTGCAGGCTGAGCAGCTAGAGGTTAGCCGCGTCCTGCGCAACACATACGGCTTGCTCGCCCTGACGCTCGCATTCAGCGGTGTAATGGCCTTCGTTGCCCAGCAGATGCGTGTTGGCTACCCGAATATTTTCGTGGTGCTGATCGGCTTCTACGGTCTTTTCTTCCTCACCAACAAACTCCGTGATTCGGCCTGGGGCCTGGTGTCGGCATTTGCCCTGACCGGTTTCATGGGTTTCCTGCTCGGCCCGATCCTCAACCGTTACCTGGGTATGCAGGGCGGCGCGGAAGTGGTCAGCTCGGCGTTCGCAATGACGGCGCTGGTGTTCGGCGGTCTGTCGGCGTATGTGCTGATCACCCGCAAGGACATGAGCTTCCTCGGCGGTTTCATCACGGCGGGCTTCTTCGTGCTGCTGGGTGCGACGCTGGCGGGCATGTTCTTCCAGATCAGCGGCCTGCAACTGGCGATCAGCGCAGGTTTCGTGCTGTTCTCCTCGGTCTGCATCCTGTTCCAGACCAGCGCCATCATTCATGGCGGCGAGCGTAACTACATCATGGCTACCATCAGCCTGTATGTGTCGATCTACAACCTGTTCATCAGCCTGTTGCAGCTGTTCGGCATCATGGGTCGCGATGACTGATCGTCGGCATTGAGTAAAAAACCCGCCCAGGCGGGTTTTTTATTACCTGAAATTCAGCACTACTCTGTAATGACAATGCTGCCATCGGCTTGCTGGCGGTAGATGGTGTAGGGCAGCAGCAAGGTATCCATCGCCCCGGACACGACCACGTCGAGCAACACCACGGCGGGGGCGGGACCATGTACCTGGGCATCCCGACCGTCTTCGAGGGGGGCGTTCAGGTAGCAGAAATCGTAGGTCACGCCGCTGTAGATACGTGGTACGGCGCCGCAATAACTCTTCTGTTCCCTGAGGCTTTTGGAGGCCACTTCGTCACTGCGCACAACCGTCTGAATCGTGCCGCAACCCGCCAGCATCATTGCCGCGAGCAGCATTGCCTGAGTTTTCATACCGTCAATCCTTCGCCGGAAAACGCCAATCTACTTCACTCTGAAACAAATATCACTTACGCCATGGGCGGCAACCGGCGCTTGACCGGAGTTTTCTTGACGATGGCCGTATTGGTTTCGGCGTGGGTGTTGAGGCGGTCGAGCAGGGTGTCCAGTTGTTCCATCGAGCGCACATGCAGGCGCGCAATGAAACAGTCGTCGCCGGTGACCTTGTCGCACTCGGTGAATTCGGGAATGGCCATGATTTGCCGCTCCACTTCCTGCAGTTGCCCGGGCAACGGGCGAATGCGCACGATGGCCTGGAGTTGATAACCAAAGCTCTTCGGGTCGATCTCCACGGTGTAGCCCTTGAGCACACCACGCTCTTCCAGGCGGCGCAGACGCTCGGCGACACTGGGGGAGGACAGGCCGCTGATCTGCGCCAGGGCCTTGAGCGAACGTCGCGAATCTTCCATCAGGGCCGCGATCAGCACCTGGTCGATGTCATCGGTCATGGCGAAATCCTCTGTTAGGCATTTATTCAAAACGGCCTTGATAAAAAAGGCAGATCCCGAGTTTAGCCTGCTTTTTGCTATGGAGTGGTGCCTGGGTGCATTGGCATACTTTGCCCACAAACACAGGAGTCTGATGATGGACAAAACCCTACGCCGCGGCTCGCTCGAAATGACGGCCGCCATGCTGATCTCCGGCACCATCGGCTGGTTCGTGCTGGTGTCCGGGCAACCGGTGCTCGATGTGGTGTTCTGGCGCTGCCTGTTCGGTGCCGGCACCTTGCTGCTGATTTGCGCGGCCTTCGGCTTTCTGCGCCCCGGCATTCTGACCCGTACGACCTTCTTGCTGGCGGTGCTCAGCGGTGTGGCGATTGTCGGCAACTGGGTGCTGTTGTTCGCGTCCTACTCCCGGGCGTCGATTGCCATCGGCACCGCCGTCTATAACGTCCAGCCGTTCATGCTGGTCGGGTTGGCGGTGCTGTTCCTCAACGAAAAGATCACCACGCAGAAACTGCTCTGGCTGGGCGTGTCGTTCCTCGGGATGCTGGCAATCGTCAGCGCCCATGGCAGCCAGGGCGAGAGCGGCAGCGATTACCTGACGGGGATTGCCCTGGCCTTGGGCGCGGCGCTTCTGTACGCGATTGCCGCGCTGATCATCAAGCGTTTGACGGGGACACCACCGCACTTGATCGCGCTGATCCAGGTCAGCACCGGTGTGTTGTTGCTCGCGCCCTTCGCCAGTCTTTCCGTATTGCCCCAGGCGCCGAGCGCGTGGGCCAGCCTGGTGACGCTGGGCATGGTGCACACGGGCGTGATGTACGTGTTGTTGTACGGTGCGATTCAAAAACTGCCGACTGCGCTGACGGGGGCGCTGTCCTTCATCTACCCGATCGCGGCGATTTTCGTCGACTGGTTTGCCTTTGGCCATCGCCTGGAGCCGCTGCAATGGCTCGGCGTCGCGGCGATTCTGCTGGCGGCTTCCGGCATGCAACAAGGCTGGTCGTTGAAGTTTCGGCGCACGGTGACGCCGTAACCCGCGAGCCAGGCGTCAGATGTTCCAGCGCGGCGCGCTTTTGGCCAGGCGTTGGCGCATCTCGCCGACGTTGGCGGCCAGTTGTTGAGTCAACAAACGATAGCCATCCAGCGTGTTGTAGACCGGGGCATCGAGGCTGACAAGCGGCACATCCACAGGACGATTGAGCCGCTGGGCGGCGCCCGATTTCAACGCCCTGGCCATGCCGATCAATTGCACGCGAATCTGTCGATGCTCGGCTTTCAATGCCGTTTGCATCAGCCTCATCGCCTCGGGATCATTGGCGTCGGGTCGGGTATTGGCGAGGATCTCCAGGGTGCTCACGCACATGCGCAGGTTGCGCTGGATGGCGTCCAGTTCGGTCATGGAAATCTTCACTTCCTTGGACACGGACGGCATCAACGAGCGCAGTTGCACCA
The DNA here is from genome assembly GCF_009764265.1 of Pseudomonas sp. PB101. Classification (GTDB taxonomy): domain Bacteria; phylum Pseudomonadota; class Gammaproteobacteria; order Pseudomonadales; family Pseudomonadaceae; genus Aquipseudomonas. Next base: position 97,128 of record NZ_RWIR01000018.1, on the reverse strand, counting down.
TCGCCGCGTTCAGGCGAGTCATGAGCTTGAGGTGTTCGTCGGCGGTGATGGCCTGGCCGTCAATGATGCGCCCGTAGACTTTCGCGCAATCACGCAGCGCATCGGCCAGGTTGTAGCGCCAGGAATATACCGCGTACAGCGGCAGGGCGAAGGAAAACGCCAGGGCCAGGGCAATGCCGATCAGGATGTCCACCCCGCGCCACAAGCCGTCGGTGACCGGGTTGTCGCCGTGCCCCGCGACGATGAACACGGTAATCGCCGACAGCAGCGCCGTGTAACCCCCCTTGCCGATGGCGTGATACGAGAAAAACCCGCAGACCACCGACATCGCGAAATAAGTCAGCCAAGGCATCCCGAGCCAGGCGTGTTGTGCCACCAGCGCCAGGCCGACACCGGCGCCGATCAAGGTGCCGATGGCGCGCTCGGCGGCTTTCTTGCCGATGTTGCCGTGGTGCTGCAAGCCGCCGATCACCACCAGCATCGTCACCGAGGCCCACTCACCATGGGGCAGGTTGATCCCGGTGGTCAGCAGGATCGTCGCCAGCAACCCCAGCGATACGCGCACCGCATGGATCACCCGGGCATGGCGGTAGCGCCGGTACGGGTCGAGCAAGGGCCGCAACAAGCGGCGCAGCAGCGGTGGCAAGCGTTGGGCTGTGGACGTACTCAGGCTGGCGCTCCTCAGAAGATGTAGTCGGTGGTCAGGAAACTCGAACTGCGGCCGCTGATGATCTCGCTGATCAGGTCCTTGTTGGTCTCCTGGAATTTGGTGGCCACCAGGGTGCGGATCGAAAATACCCGCAGTGCGTCATGCACCGACAAGGTGCCTTCGGCCGAGTTCTTGCGCCCATTGAAAGGATAGGTGTCCGGGCCGCGCTGGCATTGCGCATTGAGGTTGATGCGCCCGACCTGATTGGCGAAGGTGTCCACCAGGCGGCCGACCGCCACCGGGTTGGTGCCGAAGATGCTCAGCTGCTGGCCGAAGTCCGACTCGAGCACGTAATCGATCACGGTATCCAGGTGACGGTACGGCACGATCGGGACGACCGGGCCAAACTGTTCTTCCTGATAAACGCGCATCTGCGGCGTGACCGGGTACAGCACCGCCGGGTAGAAGAACGACGCCCGGGCCTCGCCGCCGTTGGGGTTGACCACCCTGGCGCCTTTGCTCTCGGCATCCGCCACCAGTGCGTGCAGATAGGCGACCTTGCCCGATTCCGGCAGGGGTGTCAGGGCGACGCCGCTTTCCCAGGGCATGCCGGGCTTGAGGCTGGCCAGCCTGGCATTGAACTTGTCGATGAAGGACTCGACCACGTCTTCGTGAACGAACAGGATTTTCAGGGCGGTGCAGCGCTGGCCATTGAATGACAGCGAGCCGGTCAGCGCTTCACTGACCGCGTTGTCCAGGTCCACTTCCGGCAGGACGATGCCCGGGTTTTTCGCATCCAGGCCCAGCGCCGCGCGCAAGCGGTGAGGTCGGGGGTGGAGTTTTTTCAGGTCGCTGGCGGCCTTGTTGGTGCCGATGAAGGCAAAGATGTCGATCTTGCCGCTGGCCATCAGCGCGCTGACCGTCTCGCGGCCGCTGCCGTAGATGACGTTGATCACTCCGGCCGGGAAGCTGTCGCGGAAGGCCTCCAGCAGCGGGCGAATCAGCAGCACGCCGAGTTTGGCCGGCTTGAACACCACGGTGTTGCCCATGATCAGCGCCGGGATCAGCGTGGTGAAGGTTTCGTTCAACGGATAGTTGTAAGGCCCCATGCACAGGGCCACGCCCATCGGCACGCGACGGATCTGGCCGAGGGTGTCCTGTTCCAGTTCAAAGCGGCTGGAGCGGCGGTCGAGTTCCTTCAGCGCGTTGATGGTGTCGACGATGTAGTCGCAGGTGCGGTCGAACTCTTTTTCCGAATCCTTGAGGTTCTTGCCGATCTCCCACATCAGCAGCTTGACCACGGCTTCGCGCTGCTCGCGCATGCGCCCCAGGAAGGTTTCGACGTGCTGGATGCGCTCGGCCACGCGCATGGTCGGCCACAGGCCCTGACCGCGGTCATAAGCACGGACGGCGGCGTCGAGGGCGGTCAATGCGGTCTCGGCATCCAGCAGCGGCGTGCTGCCGAGGATCACTTGCTCGTCGCCATCCGGGCCGTTCAAGTACACCGGGCTGCGGACCTGGGCCAGCGGCCCGTTCCAGGTTTTCAGCACGCCATCGACCAGGTACTCGCGCTGCTCGGTCTGGCCGTCGAGGCGGTATTTTTCCGGGATGTCGGCGGGGCTCGGGAACAGGTTCTGGAGAATGTTGGCTGTGGTCATGTCGCTACCCCTCTGGATTGGGTGATGCACTGATGAATCGTTTTAGCAGACCCCGGTTACCCTTGTCATGACTCATCTCAGGGTTTTGCCCCACAGCGTGACGGATTGCCGATTTATCGACGCCCTGCGTCATGGCCTCAGAAGCGCCCCTTGTTGGCCCCCAATGCCCTCAACCCACCCACGCCGGGTGCCTTAGTGTTGACCTCAGCTTGATCACAACAAAAAAGCTGCACCCGGCTGGCCGGGCAACCCATGAGAGGACCGCCATGCGGGCAAGCCGATTAACTGAAAAGCCTAGCCTTTGTTTGGCCTTGGCGGGGTGCATCTTCGCGGTGGTGCTGGCGGGGTGCGGCGAACAGTCGAACACCCCGCCGACCCGCAGCGAAGCAGGCGCCGCACGGCCCGCCGACGCCGAGCTGGCGCAGGTCTACGACAACAGCTGCAAGCTGTGCCATGCCAACCCGGCGGCCGGGGCGCCGCTGACCGGCGACATCAAGGCCTGGCAACCACGGGTATTGCAGGGTGCCGACACGCTGCTCGATCACGCGATCAACGGTTACAACGGCATGCCGCCGATGGGCATGTGCATGCAGTGTTCGCAAGAACAGTTCCTGGCGCTGATTGCCTTTATGTCCGGCCAGCCCATCCAATAACAAGAACGGCAGGGTGCGATTCATGACGATGGACCTGACACGGCGTCAGTTGTTGCAACGGGCGAGCGTCATCGGCGCCTTTACCGCGCTTGGCTCGACGCCGGCACTGGCCGAGCTGCTGCGCGCGCCACGGCTGATTCCCTGGCGCAACTGGTCGGGCGGCCAGAGCTGCCTGCCGGCGGCGCGACTGGCGCCAAAGAACCTGGATGAGTTGACGCAAGTGGTGCGCCAGGCCCCCGGCAGGATTCGCCCGGTGGGCTCGGCGCATTCCTTCAGCGCGCTGGTGCCCACCGACGGCACCTTGCTGTCGCTGAGCTATTTCACGGGCTTGCTCGATCACGACCCGCAAACCCTGCAAGCCGAGTTCGCCGCCGGCACGCCGATGTCACGCATGGGCACGCCGCTCAAGGACATCGGCCAGGCCCTGCAGAACATGGCCGACATCGATTATCAGACCCTGGCCGGCGCGATTTCTACCTCGACCCACGGTACCGGCAAGCACTTTCAATCCTATTCGGCGCATGTCTGTGGTTTGCAGTTGGTGACCGCCAGCGGCGAGGTCATGGACTGCGACAGCACGCGTCATCCTGACGTGTTCAACGCCGCCCGGGTATCGCTCGGCGCGCTCGGGGTGGCCACGAAAATTCGCCTGCAAAATCGCCCGGCGTATCGCTTGCGGGAGCGCCAGTGGATCGCTAAAACCGAAGAGCTGCTGGAAGACCTGGACAAGAACACCCGGGAAAACCAGCACTGGGAAATGCTCGTGGTGACCCATTCCGATTACGCCTTGTCGATCGCCTTGAACGAAACCACCGACCCGGCCACACCGCCGGTGCCGGCGGATGAGGAGGGTGGCAACGAGTTTGTCACGCTGATCGAGAAGATCGACAAATACGGCAGTGATTTTCCGGACTTGCGCCGCAGCATGCTCAACAGCCTGCGCCACCTGGCCAGTTTCGATGACCGGGTGGGCGATTCGTTCGACATCTACGCCAACGTGCGCACGGTGCGTTTTAACGAAATGGAGTATTCCGTGCCGGCCGAGTACGGCCCGGCCTGTTTGCGCGAGATCCTCAAGCTGATCCAGAACAAGGACCTGCGCACCTGGTTTCCGATCGAGTACCGCTACGTAAAGGCCGACGACATTCCCCTGAGCATGTTCGAAGGCCGCGACAGTTGTTCGATCTCGGTGCACCAGCATTACCAGATGGACCATCACAACTTCTTCGCCGCCATCGAGCAGATTTTCTGGAAGTACAACGGCCGGCCGCACTGGGGCAAGTTGCACACGCTGAACGCGAAAAACCTGCAGCCGCTGTACCCGCGCTGGCAGGAGTTCATCCAGGTGCGGCAGGCGATCGACCCCAGCGGCAAATTCCTCAATGCGCATTTGTCATCGATCCTGGGGGTGAGCTGATGGCCGTCAATCGCCGCAATTTCCTGCTCGGCACTGCGGGTGTCGGCGCCTTGCTGGTGGGTGTCGGGGCGTGGCTGCGCCCGGGTGACCGGGGTGCGCCGTACAGCGATTACTTCCGCATGCTGAACGCCGAACTCAAGGACCACGGGCCGATGCGCCCGGTGATGCTGATCGATCTCGACCGGCTCGATCACAACGTCGATGTGGTGATGCAGTCGGTCAAGCGTGGCGGCAAACACCTGCGCCTGGTGGAAAAATCACTGCCGGCACCGGGACTCTTGAGCTACATCGCCCGGCGCGCCGGCACGCAACGCCTGATGTCGTTTCACCAACCGTTCCTCAATCATGACGCCGTGCAGTTTCCCGCCGCCGACATTCTGTTGGGCAAGCCGCTGCCGGTGCGTTCGGCCGAGCTGTTCTATCAATCGCACAAGGGGCCCTTCGACCCGGCGAAGCAATTGCAATGGCTGCTCGATACGCCGCAGCGCTTGCAGCAATACCTCGCGCTGGCCCAGGGGCTGGGCACGCGGTTGCGGGTGAACATCGAGCTGGATGTCGGCCTGCATCGCGGTGGCGTCAGCGACCTTGGCGTACTCGGGCAGATGCTGGCGCTGATCTGCCAGCACCCGCAGCACCTGGAGTTCGCCGGGTTCATGGGCTACGACCCGTTCGTGGGCATGGGCGTGCCGGGGATTCTGGGCTCGCCCGAAGAGCTGTTTGCCAAGGTGATGGTGATCTACAAGCGCTGTGTCGATTTCACCCGTCAACAGTACCCCGGTTTGTGGCATGCAGGGCTGACGCTCAATACGGCCGGCAGCCCGAGCTATGGCATGCATGAACGCGAACAGCTCAGCAGCGAAGTGTCGGTGGGGACCGCGATGCTCAAGCCCACTCACTATGATTTGCCGTCACTGATCGAGCATGTGCCAGCGGCCTACATCGCCACGCCGGTATTGAAAAGCACCGGGGCGGTGAACATTCCGGCGCTGGACGACAAATCCAGGCTGTTCTCCTGGTGGGACACCAATCAGCGCGAGACGTATTTCATCTATGGCGGTAACTGGATGGCCGAGCTCGAATCGCCAGCGGGGTTGCAGAGCAATGGTGTGTATGGCCGCAGTTCGAACCAGGAAATGGTCAACGGCTCGGCGGCGGTGGGGTTGGCGGTTGAAGATCAGGTGTTCTTGCGCCCAACCCAGACGGAGTCGGTGTTGTTGCAGTTCGGGGATTTGCTGGCGGTTCGGGGTGGGAAGATTGTGGAGAGCTGGCCGGTGTATTCCTGAAGGGATTTCTGTGGATGTGCCGCCGCCTTCGCTGGCGAGCCAGCTCCCACAGTGAACTTTGTCGTACACAAATTTTTGTACGCCGCAGATACCTGTGGGAGCTGGCTTGCCAGCGATGGCGTCAGTTCAGTCAAAACGCATAGGGAATACTGACCTTGGCCCAAAGCATTTCCCCTTCAGGCCGGTTCTCCACGTCGAACTCCTTGGCCCAGCGAATCTCCGCGCTGGCATATTTGAGAAAGGTCCAGTGCAGGGCCGGACCGATCGCAAACACCTGCCCACGCACTCCGTCGTTCACGTCCTCGCCATTGAACTGCACGGTGTGGCCGAACTGTTTGTCGTCGGTGGTCTGCTTGAGGTAGTAGCCGTTCAGCCCGAACATCAGGTCATCGGTGATCTTGAAACTGGCGGAATAGTCGAAGTGGAAAATCTGCCCCGACTTGTAGTCGGTGTCCTTGTTCTTCTCGTTGAAGCTGTAGGTGGTCTTCATCGACACCTCGGTTCTGTCCGTCGGCAGCCAGGTGAAGGAGAACAGCGGTTTGTAGGTGTAGAAGTTGTTGCTGGTGTTGGCCAGGCGATCGACGCTGTATTCGCCGGTCGGCACCGTGACTTCAATGGCGGCGCCGAGGGTCAGGTTCGGGCCCATGTCCCAGAGAATGATCGGCGCAAACGTTGTGTCACCCATGCCTTCACGGGTGTCCTGCGGCAGGCCGAACACCGAGACTTCCTGCTTGAGCCAGGGCTGCGCGATGTAACCCGCCAGCCGGCCGCCGAACACGCGCACCGGGCTGAGGTAATCCAGGCGCGGAATGACCGCCGTGGATTCGATCTCGACGTTCGGCACCTTGCCGCCGAACGAGCTGATGTTCAGCTTCGTGGCCTTGTAGTGGTTGTAGTAGAGGTTGAAGGCAAGCATGTTGTCCGGAAGGCTGTCGGGCGACAGCGGCAACATGAAGTAGCCGTCGGTGCCGGGGCCGATGTTGTCCACGCCGGCCTCGGTGGCCAGTGCCGGTTGCAGGGCGCAGACGCCGGCCAGGCTGATGACCATCAGGGGAAGTGTCTTGCGGATCGGGGTCATGGGTGTACTCGTTATTATTGTTGGCGGGCTGTCCGGCATCCATACGAGGGCCGCAACATAGAAATAAGCTGTCTGCGCCCTACAAGGCAGGGTATTGGCGGCCATTTAGGGGGACTTCTGCGGACAGCCTTTGCACCCTGTGCTAACTTCCTTCGACATAACCGGTTACAAAAATAAGAATGCAGCTCGACCCGGAATGTATAGCCCCATGCAAATGAAAGTGATTGACCCCACCTTTGAACTGGCGCTGGTGTCGCCGTTTCTCCTGCAGACCCTGGCCGACGTGGCCGAGCAAAAAGGCATCGACCCACAGAGCCTGTGCCGAGGCTTGGGTTTCAACTTCGAAGACCTTCAGGACCCCGCGCAGCGCATTTCCTATCGCCAGGCCGTGGCCATGATTCAGCGCGCGCTCAAAGTCCTGCCCAATCAGGGCCTGGGCCTGTGGGTCGGCGCGCAGAACGTGCTCGGTACGCTGGGGCTGCTGGGGCACGTGTTGTCGCTGTGCAAGACCCTGCGCGATGCCTTTGAACTGGGCATCCGCCATCAACACACCTCCGGCGGCATTGTCGTATCGAGTGTGGAGGAGGCGGGTGACCGGGTGTTTGTCGACGTTGAATGCCGCTTGCCGTTCGCCGACGTGCAGTTGTTCGCGGTCGAGGAGTTTTTCGCCAGCCTGCTGGTGTACGGCCGGGCGCTGGTCGGGGCGGATTTCAAGCCGGTGGCGGTAGAGTTCATGCATGCCGCGCCGGGCTATCTCGACGAATACGCACGCCTGTTGGGGCCGGACGTGCGTTTCGGCTGCCTGCAAAACCGCATGCTGATCGATGCCCATTGGCTGGACGTGCAGTTGCCCAATCACCATTCCCTGGCCCTGCGTCAGGCGGTGAAACTGCTCGAGCTGGAAGCGGCGCAAGTGCACCAGAAAATGGATCTGATCCAGGCGGTGGAACGGGCGATTGCCCGGGACCTGACCGAGGGCAGCCACATCGAGAAAATCGCCGGCGACCTGAACATGAGCAGCCGCACCTTGCGCCGCCGTCTCACCGAACACGCGCTGACGTTCGAAACCTTGCTGGAACAGGTGCGCCAGGCCCGCACCATGAGCCTGCTGGCCAACCCGGACATGTCCATCGAACGCATCACCGAAGAAGTCGGCTACAGCGACGTGCGCAGCTTTCGCCGGGCGTTCAAGCGCTGGACCGGCATGAGCCCGAGCGCGTTCCGCAACGACAGCCCCAGCCTGGTTTGATCTCTTTGTGGTGAAAGGGCTTGGCTTTTCACCACAGGTTCCTGGCCTCCGACGGCACACAAACCCTCATACTCCGGTTAAACTCCGTGCTCTTTTTCAAGGAGTTCATATGAGTCATTACCAGCCGGGCATTCTCGCCACCCCCGTTCCGCCTCAAGCCCGCCATATGTTCTTCGCGCTCGAATCCGCCGCTGCACTGCCGGCCGCGCTCGATAAGCTGCAAGGGCTGGTGGACGGCAAGTCGGTGGTGGTCGGCTTCGGCGAGTCCCTGGTCAAGGCGCTGGACGGGCAGATCGAAGGTCTGCGGCCATTCCCGGCACTGACCGGCGTAGGCGTCGACAACCCGTCGACCCAGCACGCGCTCTGGTGCTGGCTGCACGGCGAAGACCGTGGTGAGTTGCTCAACCGCAGCAATGCCATCGCCGCCGCATTGGCTCCGGCGTTGCGCCTGGTGCAGATGAACGAAACCTTCCGCCACATGACCGGCCATGACCTGACCGGCTACGAAGACGGCACCGAAAACCCCCACGATGAAGCCGCAGCCGCTGCCGCCCTGGTGGGTGAGGGCGCGGACGGCACGGTCGGTGGCAGCTTCGCCGCGATCCAGCAATGGCAGCACGACTTGCAAGGTTTCCATGCGCTGTCGGCCGATGACAAGGACAACATCATGGGCCGCCGCCTGAGCGACAACGAAGAGATCGACGACGCGCCGGTTTCCGCCCACGTCAAACGCACCGCCCAGGAAAGCTTCGCGCCCGAGGCCTTCGTGGTGCGCCGCTCGATGCCGTGGATCGAAGGCGAGCGTGCCGGCCTGATGTTCCTGGCCTTCGGTTTCTCCCTCGACGCCTTCGAAGCCCAACTGCGCCGCATGAGCGGTCTGGAAGACGGCATCACCGACGGTCTGTACCGCATCAGTCGTCCGCTCACCGGTGGCTACTACTGGTGCCCGCCGCTCAAGGACGGTCGACTGGACCTGCGCGCATTGCGCGTCGGCTGAGCAAAAGGAGAGCTTATGAACCGGGTGCGCTGGGGCATGATCGGTTGTGGCAGTGTCGCTGAACGCAAAAGCGGCCCGGCCTTCTACAAGGCGCCCGGATCGGCCTTGGTGGCGGTCATGGGCCGGCGCCTGGAAGCCGTCACCGACTACGCCGCGCGCCACGGCATCGCGCGGGTCTACACCGATGCGCAAGCGTTGATCAACGATCCCGAGGTCGACGCGGTGTACATCGCCACGCCGCCCGACAGCCATCACGCCTACGCCCTGCAGGTGGCCGCCGCCGGCAAGCATTGCTGCGTGGAAAAACCGATGGCGCTGAACGCCGGGCAAAGCCGCGAGATGCAGCAGGTTTTCGCCGATGCCGGGCTGCACCTGTTCGTCTCCTATTACCGGCGTTCGCTGCCACGCTTCCGGCAAGTGCGGCAATGGCTGGAGGAGGGGCGGATCGGCGAGGTCCGGCACTTGACCTGGACCCTCACCAAAGCGCCGTCGGCGGCGGATCTGGAGGGCGCGAACAATTGGCGCACCGACCCGGCGATTGCCGGTGGCGGTTACTTCGCCGACCTGGCCAGCCATGGCCTGGACCTGTTCCAGTACCTGTTCGGCGATATCGTCGAAGTGGCCGGGTTCACCGCCCGGCAGGCCGGTTTGTACGCCGCCGAAGATGCCGTCAGCGCCACTTGGCGGTTTGCCAGCGGCGCACTGGGCATGGGTTGCTGGAACTTCGTCACCGACCGCCGCGAAGACCGGGTCGAAGTGATCGGCAGCCAAGGCCGGATCACATTTTCGGTGTTCGATGAGCACCCGGTCGAACTGCACGCCGATGAACACCTGAGCCTGACCATCGAGCATCACGCCCACATCCAGTGGCACCACGTATTGGGCATGAATGCACATATTCGTGGCGAGGCGCAGCATCCGGCGATGGCTGAGCAGGCGCTGAAGACCGACTGGGTGATGGACCAGATTCTCAAGCGCCACTGAACCTGTAGGAGCGAGCTTGCTCGCGATGGTCGTCAACGATAACGCTGGAAGTCTGACACCCCACGGCGTTCTCGGGTTTATCGCGAGCAGGCTCGCTCCTACAGTTTCGGATTGCGTTGCGCATCTAACCTTATGCGCATTCGGTATTTCTCAAGCCTGCCATAACCTCTCTAAGATCACGTCATAACTCGTTATAACAAGTGATCTGCCATGACCGATAACGTTCTATCCCTGAGCAGCGTCCCGCTGCACACCCAGCTGCGAGACGTGCTGCGTGCGCGCATCCTCGACGGCGAGTACCCGCAAGACAGCCAGATGCCTTCCGAAAGCGAGCTTGGCGCGTTGTTCAAGGTCAGTCGCATCACCGTGCGCCAGGCCTTGGGCGACCTGCAGAAGGAAGGGCTGATCTTCAAGATCCACGGCAAAGGCACCTTCGTCGCCAAGCCGAAAACCTTCCAGAACGTCAGCACCCTGCAAGGCCTGGCCGAGTCCATGACCGGGCGTGGCTATGAGGTGATCAACCGTCTGCGCAGCTTCAGGTTCATCGCCGCCGACAAGCTCGTCGCCGAGCGTTTGCAGGTCGCCGAAGGCGAGATCGTGGCGCAGATCAAACGGGTGCGCCTGATCAATCGCGAGCCGGTGTCCCTGGAAGTCACTTACCTGCCCAAGACCATTGGTGAGCGTCTGGAAAAGGCCGACCTGGTCACCCGCGACATCTTCCTGATCCTGGAAAACGACTGCGGCCTGGCCCTGGGTCACGCTGACCTGGCCATCGATGCGGTACTGGCCGACAGCGACCTGACCCAGGCGCTGAACGTCGAACCCGGCTCGCCGATCATGCGTATCGAGCGCCTGACCCACGACTGTGCCGGCCAGCCGCTGGACTTCGAACACCTTTACTACCGTGGCGATGCCTTCCAGTACCGCCTGCGGATCGACCGGCACAAAGGGGCTTGAACATGACACGCAACACCCTCGAACAGGAATACGACATCGTCGTGATCGGCGGCGGCACCGCCGGCCCCATGGCGGCGATCAAGGCCAAGGAACGCAACCGCGACCTGCGGGTGTTGTTGATCGACAAGGCCAACGTCAAGCGCAGCGGCGCGATCAGCATGGGCATGGACGGCCTGAACAACGCGATCATTCCCGGCCACTCGACGCCGGAGCAGTACACCAAGGAAATCACCATCGCCAACGACGGCATCGTCAACCAGGCCGCGGTGTACGCCTATGCCACCCACAGCTTCGAGACCATCGAGCAACTGGACCGCTGGGGCGTGAAGTTCGAGAAGGACGAAACCGGCGACTACGCGGTGAAGAAGGTCCACCACATGGGCGCCTACGTGCTGCCGATGCCGGAAGGGCACGACATCAAGAAAGTCCTGTACCGCCAGTTGAAACGCGCGCGGGTGAGCATCACCAATCGCCTGGTCTGCACGCGCTTGCTGACGGATGAAGAGGGCGCGGTCAACGGCGTGATGGGCTTCGATTGCCGCACCGCGGACTTCCATGTGATCAAGGCCAAGGCGGTGATCCTCGCCTGCGGTGCCGCCGGACGCCTCGGCTTGCCGTCCTCGGGTTACCTGATGGGCACCTACGAAAACCCGACCAATGCCGGCGACGGCTACTCGATGGCCTACCACGCCGGGGCCGAGCTGGCGAACCTGGAGTGCTTCCAGATCAACCCGCTGATCAAGGACTACAACGGCCCGGCCTGCGCCTACGTCACCGGTCCCCTGGGCGGCTACACCGCCAACAACAAGGGCGAGCGCTTCATCGAGTGCGACTACTGGAGCGGGCAGATGATGTGGGAGTTCCATCAGGAACTGGAAAGCGGCAACGGCCCGGTGTTCCTCAAGCTCGATCACCTGGCCGAGGAAACCATCCAGAACATCGAAGAGATCCTGCACAGCAACGAGCGTCCGAGTCGCGGCCAGTTCCACGCCAATCGCGGTACGGACTACCGCACGCAGATGGTCGAGATGCACATCTCCGAGATCGGCTTTTGCAGCGGGCATTCGGCGTCGGGGGTGTGGGTCAACGAGAAGGCCGAGACCTCGGTCAAGGGTTTGTACTCGGCCGGTGACATGGCCGCGGTGCCGCACAACTACATGCTCGGCGCCTTCACCTACGGCTGGTTCGCCGGCAACAACGCGGCGGATTTTGTCGCCGGGCGTGAGTTTTCCGCCCTCGATGTGGCACAGATCGAAGCGGAAAAACAGCGGGTCTACGCGCCGCTCGATCGCGAACACGGCCTGCCACCGGCCCAGGTCGAGTACAAGCTGCGGCGCTTCGTCAACGACTACCTGCAACCGCCGAAAGTGACCAAGAAGATGCAGATCGGCCTGCAACGCTTCAGCGACATCCAGCGCGACCTCGACCAGATCAAGGCCCACAACGCCCATGAGCTGATGCGCGCCATGGAAGTCAGCATGATCCGCGACTGCGCCGAAATGGCCGCCCGCGCTTCATTGTTCCGCGCCGAGAGCCGCTGGGGGCTGTACCACCATCGCGTCGATCACCCGCAACGCAACGATCGCGACTGGTTCTGCCATTGCCATCTGAAGAAAGACCAGAACGGTTTGATGAGCAGTTTCAAGAAAGCCGTCGAGCCTTACATCATCCCGCTGGATGCCGACGAGATGCAGGCTTACGACCGGTTGCGGGTCGGTGCCGATGCGGCTTGATGCCGACAATCAAAGAGAGACCGAACATGGCTTACCAACCCCAGGAAATCTTCTTCCGCTCCAACGCACCGGTCACGGTCGACGAGGACCTTTGCATCGCCCACAAAGGCTGCACCGTATGCGTCGACGTTTGCCCGATGGACCTGCTGGCGATCAACCCGGCCACGCAAAAGGCCTACATGGCCTTCGATGAATGCTGGTACTGCATGCCCTGTGAAAAGGACTGCCCGACGGGCGCGGTGAAAGTCGAGATCCCCTATTTATTGCGCTGAATGTGAACACAGTTGCTCCCACAATGATTTGTGCAGCACCTCAACATCTGAAAACACCAAAGAACCCTGTGGGAGCTGGCTTGCCAGCGATGAGGCCAGCCCAAACAACGCTAAAACGCCATCCGGCCACCACCGGACGCCTGATTCACAACACCCCTCGTTTCCCACCACGCCCTGATCGTGGCGGAGACGAACATCCTATAAATGATTCGAGGGGAAACACTCATGTTGCGTGCAACTTTGGCCGGTCTGGTACTGGCTTCATTCACTTTGTCGGCCTCGGCCGAAACCATCCGCATTGCCATCGGCACCCAGGACACCACCATCAACTGCGCCGCCGGCGGTTTGTTGATTCGCGAGCTCGGTCTGCTGGACAAATACCTGCCCCACGACGGCCAATACAAAGACGCCCAATACGACGTGCAGTGGAAGAACTTCACCAGCGGCGCACCGCTGACCAACGAGATGGTCGCCGGCAAGCTCGACTTCGGCGCCATGGCCGATTTCCCAGGTTCGTTCAACGGCGTGGCGTTTGAAACCGCCGGCAAGCACAGCCTGTTCATCAGCGTGCTGTCGGGCAGCACCAAGGGCAGTGGCAACGGCATCGTGGTGCCGAGTGCGTCGGGCGTGCAGTCGCTGGCCGAGCTCAAGGGCAAGACCATTTCCGTGCCGTTCGCTTCCACCGCCCATGGCATGTTATTGCGGGCAGTGGCGGCCCAGGGCTGGGACCCGCTCAAGGACGTGAACATCATCGCCCAGCCGCCGGAAGTCGCCGGCTCCGCGTTGCAGGCCGGCAAGATCGATGCCCATGCTGACTTCGTGCCGTTCGCCGAACTGTTCCCCAGCCGTGGATTCGCCCGCAAGATCTATGACGGTTCCCAAGCCAATGCGCCGACCTTCCACGGTGCGCTGGTCGATCAGGCCTATGCGAAAAAGTACCCGGAAATCGTCGTCGCTTACCTGCGCGCGAGCATCGAAGCCAACCAACTGCTGGCGGCTGAACCGGAGAAATACAGCGAGCTGATCGCCAAGGTCACCGGGGTCGATGCCGAGGTCAACTACCTGTTCCATGGCCCCCTCGGCGTGCAGACCCGCGACCTGAGCTGGAAGCCGGAATACCGTCAGGCCGTGGGCACCGCCATCGATACCCTGAAGTTGTTGAAGAAGGCCGATCGCGGTCTCGATCTCAACACCTTCATCGACGACCAGTACATCCGCGCCGCCTTCAAGGCCTCGAACCTGGACTACAACGCGCAGCTTGCCGATTACCGGCAGACGCCGCTCAAGGCCGCCGATGCCGCCAGCGGCAAAGCCATCACCGACGTGCGCCACGTGGCGGAAATCTGGGTGCGTGGCGAGCCGAAAGTCCGTCAATACGCCTCGGCGGAAGCCGCATTCAGCGCGCTGACAGCGCTGAAACAGGAAGGCAAAAACATCCGCGCGGTGTACACCCAGGCCAGTGACAGCGGGATCAAGCTGCTGGCGGATCAGGCGTGGTTTGCCACCGATAGCAAAGGCCAGCTGAGCGCGTTCCTGCTCAAGGGCCAGGCCCAGCAGTTCGCCAGCGCCCAAGGCGGCAAAGTCTTCGACTTCACCGATGCCACAGCGCAGGCCGTGGCCACCCGCTAACAGTCATAACACCGCAATCCCCTGTGGGAGCGGGCTTGCCCGCGATGAGGCCAGACCAGTCGACATCAATGTTGAATGTGATACCGCCATCGCGGGCAAGCCCGCTCCCACAGGGATCTCGGTTGAGAGGAAAAATTGTGTACCGATCCTATTCACGCTGGCTCCCCAGAGCCGCTTCACTGCTGCTCTGCCTGCTGTTCTGGCAACTCGCCGCCAGCCACCACTGGAACCTCGGGCTGGTGACTTTCGCCAACGTCCCGACACCCGTGGCGGTCGTTGAAGCCGCCCTCGGCCTCGGCGACTCCGGCAAGCTCGCGCAGCACCTGGGCAGCAGCCTCGGCCGGGTGTTCGCCGGTTACCTCGCAGCGCTGGTCATTGGCGTTGCCCTGGGCCTGGCCATCGGCCGCTCGAAATGGGCCGAAGATCTGCTGCTGCCGCCCCTGGAAGTGCTGCGCCCGATTCCGGCGGTGGCGTGGATTCCCCTGGCCATCCTGATGTTTCCCTCGTCGGAACTGTCGATGGTGTTCATCACCTTTACCGGCGCACTGTTCCCGATCCTGCTCAACACCGTGCATGGCGTCGAAGGCGTCGACCCACGGCTGATCGCCTCGGCGAAAAGCCTCGGGGCAGGGCGCCGGGCCATCCTGCTGGAGGTGATTCTTCCGGGCGCTGCGCCGAGCATCATCACCGGCCTGGCCATCGGCATGGGCACCTCGTGGTTCTGCCTGGTAACGGCGGAAATGATCTCCGGCCAATTCGGCATCGGCTATTACACCTGGGAGTCCTACACCATCCAGAACTACGCCGACATCGTCGTCGGCATGTTGCTGATCGGCGTGCTCGGCATGGGCAGCAGCCTGCTGATCAAGCGTCTGGGCGGGCTGTTCACGCCCTGGCATCGACCACGAGGAAAAGCCTGATGAGCGTTTTTCAACACCTGGAAGGGCGCATCGACATTCGCGGGCTGTCGATCAGCCTGGGCGAAGGGGCCGCGGCTTTCGAAGCGGTGCAGGGCCTCGATTGCCAGATCGAACCGGGGCAGTTCGTGTGCATTCTCGGGCCGTCCGGTTGCGGCAAGTCCACCTTGCTCGGCGCTCTGGCCGGTCACCTGCAACCGCGCACCGGCACCTTGAACGTGGATGGCGCGCCGGTGTCGGGGCCCTCGCCACAACGCGGCATGGTGTTCCAGCAGCACACCTTGTTTCCGTGGCGCACGGTGCGTGACAACGTGGCGTTCGGCTTGAAGATGCGTGGCGTCGGCAAGCGCGAACGGCACAAGGCGGCGGATGACATCCTCGCGCTGGTGGGCCTCGAAGGTTTTGCCGAGCGCTGGCCTGATCAGCTCTCCGGCGGCATGCAGCAACGGGTGGAAATCGCCCGGGTGCTGGTCAACCGTCCGCGCCTGTTGCTGATGGACGAACCCTTCGGCGCCCTCGATGCCCTGACCCGGTTGAACATGCAGGAACTGCTGCTGGACATCTGGACGCGCATCCGCACCACCGTGGTGTTCGTCACCCATGACATCGACGAAGCGCTGTTCCTCGCCGACCGCTTGCTGGTCATGGGACCGCGCCCCGGGCGGATCATCGAAGACCTGCGCCTGGACTTCCCCCGGCCGCGCAGCACCGAACTGGTGACCAGCCCTGAATTCTCGCACCTCAAGCGTCATTGCCTCGAACTCCTGCGCCACGAAGACGGTCGGCAACTGCCGCGCCTGAACCCGTTGGGGCTTCCTCCTGAAAACAAACTGCCGCGATTTGCCCTATGACCTCACTATTCGATGTAACCGATAACGACGACATCCTTGCCCTGCAACCGCGCCTGACCGATGACGACCCCGGCGTCCGCCGGATCGCGCTGATCGAACTGGCCGATCTCGAGGAACCGGACGGCCTGCTGTGGTTGACCGATCGACTGGCCGCAGACCCGATTGCAGAGGTTCGCGCCGAAGCCGCGCGGTTGCTGGAAGCCTGGGAGGACGAGCCCGTGGTCGAAGCGTTGTGCCAGGCGCTGACCGATCCGTCCCCCGCGGTGCAGGCGGCCGCCGCGCAAAGCCTCAGCCTGCTCAAGAGCGAAGCGGCGGGCCGGGTCATTCTGCCGTGGACCGGGCACGCCGACAGCGGCGTGCGCATTGCCGCGTTCAGGGCGTTGCGCGAGTTGCGTTGCCCCGATGCCGCCGATGCCGCCACCCGGGCATTGACTGATGAAAGCGCCAGCGTGCGCCGCGAGGCGGTGGGCGTGCTCGGCTGGCTCAAGCAACTCGATGCCTTGCCGGCGCTGGCGCAGTTGGCCAGCGCTGACCCGGACACCGAGGTGCGGCGTGCAGCCACCGGCGCATTGGGCCTGGCGTCTGACGCCCAGGTGCTGCCGGCCCTGCGTCAGGCCTTGCGCGACGCAGCCTGGCAAGTGCGCGAAGAAGCCGCCACCACCCTGGGCAAGGTCGGCCACCCCGACGCCGGCCCGGCCCTGATCGACGCCCTGGGCGACGGTTACTGGCAAGTGCGCCTGCGCGCCACCCGCAGCCTCGGGCGCTTGCGTTTTACACCGGCGCTCGAAGCGCTGATCGACACCCTCGGCCACCGCATCAGCAACCTGCGCAAGGAAGCCGCGCTGGCCCTCGGCGAACTGAACGACCCACGGGCCATTGCACCGTTGCAGGCCGCGCAGGACGACGGCGACCCGGAAGTGCGCAAGGCCGTGCGCATTGCCTTGAGTCAACTGCAATGAACCCGCTGGCGATCGGCAACTCCCGCAGCAAACAGCAGTTGCGCCTGAACTGGCCGGATGGTCGCGAGCAACTGCTGGATCATGCCGAACTGCGCCGGCAGTGCCCGTGTTCACAGTGCCGGGCGTTTCGATTGCGGGGGATGACACCGATGGTCGATGCGCGGGTTCAGGTGATCGAACTGAACTCGCAGGGCTATGGCCTGCAACTGGTGTTCAGCGATGGGCACGAGCGGGGGATTTATCCTTGGGCGTATCTCTCTGCTCTGACCTGATCCCTGTAGGAGCGAGCCTGCTCGCGATGGACGTGAACGATAAAGCGATGCCGTTGGAGGAATCGGTACGCCTGGACGCTTTTCGCCAACAGTCGACCGGCTTTATGCGGTGAATACAGGCTCAGTAACGGCTCGGATAAACGCATCGTCCACAGTCTTCACGTTATACCGATGCATGAACTCACTACCATTGGCAAAGCGATTGAAACGCTTCTGGCTAATCATGTAAAAATAATCACAATGGTTAATGACTTCATCAACATTGTGCGAGGAAACCAGAATAGCGGTGCCCTCACTGGCGGCGCCGCGTAGGCACTGCCAAATATAGCGCCGAAATTCCGGATCTACACCGGCGGTAGGTTCGTCGAGAATCACGAAGTCTGCAGAAATTGAAAGAAGAGAGAGCGTAAAGAACCAGCGTGTTTCTCCGTAGCTGCATAGCGATGATTTTTTGTTCCATATGTCTTGATATCGGTCAACTATCGCAGGACTCCATGCTCTTAGTTTTTTTAAGGTCTTATCCTGTGTCATCGGTTCGCTTGATGACAGCGCAGTCACCATTTTAAAAATGTCGCGCATGCGCAGCGGCGGGGGAGTGCTAATGATTTGAGAAAGGTATAAAAACTGACTGAAGTCGTTTTTTATGAAGCCGGACTTCGCTTTTTTAAGGTCACAGACGATATCGAAAAAGTTGTTTTTCCAGATCCATTTGGTCCCAGAATGCCGACAATGTCGCCTTGAGCAACCTCAAGAGATGCCTGGGTCAATAGAGGGGTATCTGTATAGGAGAAGTCAATGCTCTGCGCCATGAATTTTTTCATCAGTATCGACTCCATACGGGATTGATTCTTAGGTGTTTGAAGGTTTTGTGCAGTACTAAAATAAATAAAAGAATTATTGCTGTCGTGATGAGTTTGTTGGATTTAAGACCTTGTTCCATTATCTGGCTTGCAAGTGTCAGTGGGTTTGCGAGGTTCAAAGTGTCGGTGATGGGGTTTGATCTGCTGGCACTCATTACGCCGAGAATCAGCATGCAGAACGAAAAAATGGAAAGCAAAGTGTTCGAGTTTTGAAAGTTGATCGGTAATAATGAGAATGCAGCCCCGATCGCGCAAAACATGATAAAGCAGATGTAAAAGCGTGGTGTGATATTCAGTAGTTCATTGAGATCGTAGTTTCCGAATGGTAATTTGGTCGTTAAGTAAAAGGTTGCGCAATAAGATATCGATATTAGCGAGTAGGCAATGAAGTGCGATAAAAGAAAAATCAGTTTCGATTCCTTGGAGTAAATAAATGATCGGGTGAATCCACTTTCCCTTCTTCCGATTATGTAAAAGGCGAATCCGAATAATGCGACACTTGAAGAGATGTAGGCATAAAACCATGCTGAGGCTGTAATGTAATTGCTGGAAAAATAGCTAAGGCCTTGTCTGGTTATTGCAAAAAAATAGAACATCGCGCAAGGCGATATCATGATCCAGAAAAGGGCGGTGGGTTCTTTTAGTTGTTCTTTTATAAATATTGAAGTTAGGACAAAAGCTCTGGGTGCAATGTTTCTAGTCATGGGGTAGCACCTTTTTAGATTTGTTTTTTATATTTTTTGGCGTTTGGCGTTTGGCGTTGAGTGGTATTGCAAGGATTAATTGATTTTGCTGCTGGGTGCAAGCGAGAGAATTTTGTGTTTGTAGGGGTATTCCTGCATGTTTTTAAGATGCGTCCTGCACGATGTCAGGAGTCTTGGTTTATCGTGGTGTTGGCACTTTTTAGCGTGAATTGTGAAATTCCTTTTTGAAACTGCGGTTTAGTTTTCGGCAAGCAAAAATGATCTTCTATGTTGGGTAGAATATTTCTGTAGGAACAATGTGCGATTTCTATTTTTTCTATGGTTTTTATTTTTTTAGAGCCTGTTTTTTTAAAAAAAAGGCGACGAACGGTAGGCCTTGAATGTGGGAGCGAACTGTCCGGCAGATGACTGACGGCCCTTGCCAGAAAAAAGCCAAAAGAGTACAAATGTACTCCATGACGACTCTGACTCCCCGCCGTACCGCCATCCTGACCTTTATCCGAGATCGCATCGCCGAGCACGGTCAGCCTCCGAGCCTCGCTGAAATCAGCGAGGCGTTCGGTTTCGCCTCCCGCAGTGTGGCGCGCAAGCATGTGCTGGCGCTGACCGAAGCCGGGTTTATCGAGGTCAACCCGCATCAGGCCCGGGGCATTCGCCTGCTTGGGCAGCCGCCGCGGCCCGAGTTGCTGGACATCCCGGTGCTTGGCCGGGTGGCGGCCGGTGCGCCGATCGGGGCTGATGCCGAGGTACACAGCCGCTTGCTGCTCGATCCGTCGATCTTCTCGCGGGTGCCGGACTACATGCTGCGGGTGCGCGGTGATTCGATGATCGAGGACGGCATTCTCGACGGCGATCTGGTGGGCGTGCACCGCAACCCCGAGGCGCTCAACGGCCAGATCGTCGTCGCGCGGCTCGACGGCGAGGTCACCATCAAGCGCTTCGAGCGGGTCGGCGATGTGGTTCGGCTGCTGCCACGCAACCCGGCCTACCAGCCGATCATTGTCGAGGCCGACCGGGACCTGGCCATCGAAGGCGTGTTCTGTGGCCTGGTGAGGCAAGGCTGATGGGTGCCGTCGTTGCGCTGGATACGCTGTTCAATGGCGGCCAGGTCTGGAGGGGCCGGCCTGCGCCACCGGCCGCCAGCCCGCAACCCACCGGGCATGCCGCGCTCGACGCGGCATTGCCCAGCGGTGGCTGGCCGGAGGCGGCGCTGACGGAGATCCTGTTGGCCGGGCAGGGCGTGGGCGAGTTGCAACTGGTGTGGCCGACGCTGGCACGGCTGTCGGCGGCGGGCGAGCGTATCGTGCTGGTGGCGCCGCCTTATGTGCCGTATCCCCAGGCGTGGCAGGGCGCCGGGGTCGATCTGCGGCAGTTGTCGATCATCCGCGCCAGCGAGCGCGATGCGCTGTGGGCCGCCGAACAATGCCTGCGCTCGGGCAGTTGCGGCGCGGTGCTGTGCTGGCCGCACAAGGTCGATGACCGCGCCTTGCGCCGCTTGCAGGTGGCGGCGGAAACCGGCCAGACCCTGGCCTTCGCCTATCGCCCCCTCAGTGAAGCGATCAACCCTTCGCCGGCGGCCCTGCGCATCGCCATCGATGCCCGACCGGCACAACTGCGCGTGCTCAAGTGTCGCGGCGGCCTGGCTCGGTCGACGCCGATTGCCTTCGCCGTGGGGCATTGAGGTTGCCATGCGCTGGGTCTGCATTGTTTTCCCGCAATTGGCGCTGGACGCGGTACTGCGTCAGCGCACCGATCCCGATCAACCCCTGGCGTTGCTGACCGGCCCGGCTCAGCGCCGGGTGCTGCAGGCGGTCAACGACGCGGCGCGGGCGCTGGGGTTGCGTCCCGGCCAGTCCATGAGCGCGGCACAGGCCTTGAGCAAAGGCTTTGTCACGGCCGAATACGACGCCGCTGACATCGAACACTGGCAGCAGTTTCTCGCCGCCTGGGCCTATCGCTTCAGTTCCCAGGTCAGCGTGCATTACCCCCGGGCCGTGGTGTTCGAGATCGAGTCCAGCCTCGGCCTGTTCGGCGCCTGGCCGCAATTCGAAGCGCTTTTGCGCCGAGAGCTTGGTGAACTGGGGTTCCGGCACCGCATCGTGGCCGCGCCCAACCCGGTGGCGGCGCGGGTGCTGGCCAACGCCTATGACGGTCTGGTGGTGCCGGACGATCAAGCCTTGCAGCATCACCTGGGGCAAATGCCCGTCGACCGGGTCGGTCTCGAAGCCTCGGTCGCCACGGCCTTGTCGCGCATGGGCCTGCGCACCTTGAGCCAGGTGCAGGCGTTGCCCCGGCATAGCCTGGCCCGGCGTTTCGAGGCCCAGGTGCTCAAGCATCTGGATGCCCTGTCCGGTTTGCGGCGGCTGGCGCTGACGTTCTACCTGCCGCCGGACCGCTTCGATGTGCGCATCGAGCTCAATTTCGATGTGCAGTCCCATCAGGCCTTGCTGTTTCCGTTGCGCCGGTTGACGGGCGACCTGTCGGCGTTCCTCTGCGGTCGCGACAGCGGCGTACAGCGTTTCGACCTGCACCTGGAGCACGCCGGGATGCCGGACACCGTCATCAAGGTCGGCCTGCTCAGCGCCGAGCGCGATCCGGCGATGCTCTTCGAGCTGGCCCGGGGGCGACTGGAGCAAGTCCAGGTCGAGGCGCCGGTGCGTGGCTTTCGTCTGCGCGCCGAAGATTTGCCGACCTTCGTACCCCAGTTTCAGGAGCTGTTCGACGAGCGCCCGCAGCAGACCTTGCCCTGGGAACAACTGCGCGAACGCCTGCGTGCACGGCTGGGGGATGACGCGGTGCACGACTTGCGTTTTCAGGCCGATCACCGCCCCGAGTGCGCGTGGCAGGCCCGTGCCGACAGCCAGCCTTGCACGGTGCCGGCCGCCGTGAAGCGGCCGGGCTGGCTGCTGACCGAGCCGCTGGCCGTGCATCAGGGCTCGGCACGCATTCTCATGGGGCCGGAACGTATCGAGTCCGGCTGGTGGGACGGCGGCGACATACGCCGTGACTATTACCTGATCGAAACCCGAGCCGGCCAACAGGGCTGGGCCTACCGGGCGGTCGGCGAGGACGGCCCGTTGTGGTTGCAGGGCTGGTTCGCATGAGCTGCGAATATGCCGAATTGCACTGCCTGTCGAACTTCAGTTTCCAGCGCGGTGCCTCCAGTGCCCTCGAACTGTTCCAACGCGCGAAAAAACAGGGCTATCAAGCCCTGGCGATCACGGATGAGTGCACCCTGGCGGGCATCGTGCGCGCCTGGCAAGCGGCGAAGTCCGTGGAGTTGCCGCTGATCATCGGCAGCGAGATACGCATCGAGAACGGTCCGAAACTGGTGCTGCTGGTGGAGAACCTCGAAGGCTATCAGACGCTGTGCCGATTGATCACCCGCGCCCGACGCCGCACGCCGAAAGGCCAGTACCAGGTGCTGCGCGAAGACTTCAGCGAACCCTTGCCGGGGTTGTTGGCGTTGTGGGTGCCGGACGCCGTCGATGCCTTCGCGCAGGGCGACTGGCTCAAGCAGGTCTTCGCCGAGCGCCTGTGGCTGGCCGTGCAGTTGCATCGCGGCCAGGATGATGCGCGGCGTCTGGACGATCTGCTGACACTGGCCAGGGCGTTGCAGATTGCGGCGGTGGCCAGTGGCGATGTGCATATGCACGCGCGCGGCCGGCGTGCTTTGCAGGACACCATGACCGCGATCCGTCATCACCTGCCGGTGGCCGATGCCGGGTTACGCCTGCACCCCAACGGCGAGCGTCATCTGCGCAGCCCCGACGTGCTGCAGGCGCTGTATCCGCCAGGCTTGCTGGCCGAAACGCTGACCATTGCCCGGCGCTGCACCTTCGATCTTGGCCAGTTGCGCTATCAATATCCTCGCGAACTGGTGCCGCAAGGGCACTCGGCCACCTCGTGGCTGCGTCATTTGACCGACGAAGGCATCCAGTGGCGCTGGCCAAAAGGGCCGAAACGCGCAGTGCTGGTGCAGATCGACAAGGAGCTGCACCTGATCGCGGAGCTGGGCTATGAAAGCTATTTCCTGACGGTCCACGACATCGTGCGTTTCGCCCGCACCCAGCACATTCTGTGTCAGGGTCGTGGTTCTGCCGCCAACTCGGCCGTGTGCTTCGCCCTGGGGATCACCGAAATCGACCCGGATCGCACCACGTTGTTGTTCGAGCGTTTTCTTTCCAAAGAGCGCAACGAGCCGCCGGACATCGACGTCGATTTCGAGCATGAACGCCGCGAAGAAGTCTTGCAGTACGTGTTCCAGCGCTATGGTCGGGCCCGCGCCGCGCTGACGGCGGTGGTCAGCACTTACCATGCGGCCGGTGCGGTGCGCGATGTGGCCAAGGCCCTGGGCTTGCCGCCGGACCAGATCAACGCCCTGGCCGATTGCTGCGGTCACTGGAGCGATGAAACACCGCCCGTGGAGCGTCTGCGCGAGGGCGGGTTCGACCCCGAGAGCCCGGTGCTGCACCGGGTGCTCAGCCTGACGGGGCAGTTGATCGGCTTCCCCCGACATTTGTCCCAGCACCCCGGCGGTTTCGTGATTTCCGAGCAGCCGCTGGACAGCCTGGTGCCGGTGGAAAATGCCGCCATGGCCGAGCGCACCATCATCCAGTGGGACAAGGACGACCTCGACGCAGTCGGTTTGCTCAAGGTCGATATCCTGGCGCTGGGCATGCTCAGCGCGATTCGCCGATGTTTCGATCTGCTGCGCAAGCACCGGGGCCTGGACCTGAGCCTGGCGACCATCCCGTCCGAAGACGCGGCCACCTACGAAATGATCGGTCGGGCCGACACCATCGGCGTGTTCCAGATCGAGTCCAGGGCGCAGATGTCGATGCTGCCCAGGCTCAGGCCGAAGACGTTTTACGATCTGGTGATCGAGGTCGCCATCGTTCGACCGGGGCCGATCCAGGGCGGCATGGTGCATCCGTACCTGCGGCGACGGAACAAGGAAGAACCGGAGGTCTATCCGTCACCGGAGCTGGAGGTGGTACTCAAGCGCACCCTCGGCGTGCCGTTGTTTCAGGAGCAGGTCATGCAGATCGCCATCGTCGCCGCCGACTACAGCCCCGGCGAGGCCGACCAGCTGCGTCGCTCCATGGCCGCCTGGAAACGCCACGGCGGGCTCGAACCACACAAGGAACGGCTGGCCGCCGGGATGAAGAAAAACGGCTACACGGCGGAGTTCGCCGCGCAGATCTTCGAGCAGATCAAGGGCTTTGGCAGCTACGGTTTTCCCGAGTCCCACGCGGCCAGTTTTGCCCTGCTGACGTACGCCAGTTGCTGGTTGAAATGCCACGAACCGGCGGCCTTCGCCTGTGCGCTGATCAACAGTTGGCCGATGGGGTTCTACAGCCCGGACCAGATTCTGCAGGACGTTCGCCGGCATCATTTGCAGGTTCGCCCGGTGGACGTGCGCGCCAGCGACTGGGATTGCAGCCTGGAGCCGATCAGCGGCGGGCAACCGGCGATTCGCTTGGGGCTGCGCATGATCAAGGGCTTTCGCGAGGAAGATGCCCGACGCATCGAGGCGGTCCGCTTGCAGGGCGCGTTTGCCGACATCGCCGACCTCGGCGAACGGGCGCGACTCGATGCCCGCGCCCGCGAGCAACTGGCCGATGCCGGCGCGCTGCGAGGCCTGGCGGGCGACCGGCACCGGGCCCGCTGGGAAGTGGCCGGGGTCCAAAAGCAGCTGGGTCTGTTCGCCGGCCTGCCGCGCCAGGAGGAGGACGCGGTGGCGTTGCCCAAGCCTACCGTGGGCGAGGACCTGCAAGCCGATTACGCCAGTGTCGGCACCACCCTGGGGCCGCATCCGTTGGCCCTGTTGCGCGATGAATTGAAGGCGCGGCGCTGCCGCAGTTCGAGGGAGTTGCTGGACGTCGAACACGGTCGGCCGGTCAGCATCGCCGGGCTGGTCACCGGCCGACAACGCCCGGCCACCGCCAGCGGCGTGACGTTCGTTACCCTTGAGGACGAGTTCGGCAACGTCAACGTGGTGGTCTGGCGCGACCTGGCCGAGCGCCAGCGCCAGGTGCTGGTCGGCTCGCAGTTGCTCAAGGTCGATGGGCGCTGGGAGAAGGAGGGGGAGGTCCGGCATTTGATAGCCGGACGGTTGAGTGACCTGAGCCCGTTGCTCGATGGCATCACTGTGCGGAGCCGGGATTTCCACTAACGCTGCAACTCCTGTAGGAGCGAGCCTGCTCGCGATGGACTTGAGAGCGCCGCGTTCATTCAGAAAGCCCGCGTTATCGTTATCCACCATCGCGAGCAGGCTCGCTCCTACAGGGTTGTGACATTGCGGGTTACTTGGTAACAGGCCAAAACCGCTCGCCACCCCCCGGCGCATCCGTCCAGGCCTGCAGCGAACGGGTCGGCAAGTCGAAGTAATCCCGCGTGCGCGCATAGCCGTGCCCGCCCATGCGTCCGATGGCGTCGAGCCCCAATTGATCGATGTACAGGGTTTTCGGATCGATCAATTCGTCCCGCACATGGGCCATCAGCACTTCACCAAAGATGATCTCCCGGGATTGGCCGATGGACAGCGCCATCATCCGCCGGCATTCCAGCGCCACCGGGGCTTCGCCGATGCGCGGGCATTTTACCGTGGTGCCGGGGATGGCGGTGAGGCCGGCGGCGGTCAGTTCATCGAAGCCGGGGGCGAAAGGCACGGCGCAGACGTTCATGGCCTCTACCAGCGCGTCGCTGACGATGTTCACGGTGAATTCCTGGTTGAGCTGAATGTTGCGGGTGGTGTCCTTGGGGCTTTGGTCGCCGTAGTTTTCCACGCCCAGGGCGAGGATGGGCGGATCGGCCGACAGCGCATTGAAGAAGCTGAACGGCGCGGCGTTGATCCGGCCTTCACCGTCGACGGTGGTGACCAGGGCAATCGGCCGTGGCACGACGCTGCCGATCAGAATCTTGTATTTGTCCCGTGGGCTCAGTTGGCTGAAATCGAAGCTTTGCATAGGCAGAAATCTCTAAAGGAGAGGGTCACTGGCGCACAGCGGCGCCTGTGCGCTGTAGTTGTCGGCGAACGGGATGGCCGGTTGGAAAAGACTTTTCCAGTCCGGTTGGCCGAAGGCCCGGTCGCTATGGCTGCGCATCAGTTTTTCGAATTGTTGTTGGGCCTGGCGTTGCAGGGCGGGGTAGTCGATGCCCAGGACCTGGCCTTCGTGCATCACGCAACGGCCATCGATGTAACTGGCGATGCAATCGTCACCACGCCCGGCCAGTACAAGATTCTTCAGCGGATCGAATAGCGGCCCCAGATGCATCCCGCGCAGGTTGAATACCGTGATGTCGGCCTTGCAGCCCGGTGCGAGGCGACCGATATCATCGCGCCCCAGTGCCTTGGCGCCACCCAGGGTCGCGGCGTTGTACATGTCCAGCGTGCTGGTCAGGTCGTTGCCGCCCTCCATCAGGCGCGCGATGTTCAAGCCCTGGCGCATGTTGTCCAGCAGGTCCGCCGGCCAGGTGTCGGTGCCCAGGGCGAAGTTGATGCCCCTGACCCGGTAGCGTCCGAACGAATTCAGCGCCTCGCCGTCCCGGGCGAACACCACCGGGCAATGCACCAGGCTGGCGCCGCCATCCACTACTCGCTGAAGGTCTTCATCACCTCGGGTGTAGATGCCGTGGGGCAGCAGACTGCGCGGGTTCAACAGGTCAAGCTGCTGTAGCCAGCCCAGCGGCGAGGTGCCGCGCCGTTGCTCGACCATCGCTACTTCACCGAGGCCCTGGCAGCAATGCAGGCGCATCGGCGCGTTGAGTTCCCGGCTCAGTGCGGCGGTGCGTTGCAGCAGCGCCGGTGTGCAGGTCTGGATGCGGTCGGGCAGCAGCGCGCCGCGAATCAGACCGTTATGCGCGCCATCGAAATCCTGGAAAAACCGTTCGGCGGCATCGAGGCCACCCATGCCCCGGTTTTCGTCCCAGTGGTGCGCCAGGGTTCCATCGGCCTGCCAGTAGCTCATGCCGCTCATGTAGCAAGGGCCGAGGTAAGTGCGCAGCCCCAGTTCCGCCGCCACGCCGGCGACCGCGGCAAACTCGTCGTAGGTCTCGGCCCATTCGCGGTAATACATCGAGGTGATCGGCATGGCCGTGGTGATGCCGTTGCGGATCAGTTGCGTGAAGGCGTAGCGGTACTTGAAGACTTCTTCTTCGGGGCTGTAGCTGTCCCGCGATCCACGCGCCAGATACTGCGCCGACCACATCCGGCCCATGTCGCGCTCGTCACCGTTGTCCAGGGTCAACACCGTGGAATCGAGATCGCCCAAGGCATCCAGATCGATGAAGCCGGGGCCGATCAGCGCGTTGCCGTAATCGATCCACTGATCCACCGGCCCCGGATAACCGCGCCCGACAAACTCGATGCGCGAGCCTGCGAACACCACTTCGCCGTCACGCCACAGGACATGCCGGGTGCCGTCGAAGCCGACCACGCAACTGGCCCGCAAGCCGATGCGCTTCACAGGCGGCTATCCAGCAAACGGCCACCGGCGGCAATCAACCGGCCCGCGCGATAGACCTGGCGCGGTGGTCGCGAAACCACTGCCTCACCCAGTGTCTGCACTGGCATCAACAGGAAGTCCGCCGGCTGGCCGATCTCCAGGCGATTGGCTTCGCAGCCCAGGGCCTGGGCGCCACTTACGGTCGCCGCCTCGAACGCTGCCGCGAGTTCTTCGTCCTTGTTCAAGTCGAAGCGGAACGCCAGCAACATCGCCCGCTCCAGCATGTCGCCGTTGCCCATGGGCGACCAGGCATCACGAATGCCGTCCGAACCCAGGCAGACATTCACGCCGGTTTCGCGCAGGGCCAGGAACGGCGGCACCGCGCAGTCGGCAGGGGCCGAACTCATCAGTGAAATGCCCAATCTGGCCAGACGTTCGGCCACCGGTTTGACCTGGCTCCACGGCAACATGCCCAGGCAATACGCGTGACTGATCATCACCCGGCCCTGGTGGCCGAAGCGCTCGGTGTAGTCGGCGATCAGCGCGATCTGCCACAGGCCCAGCTCACCCTTGTCGTGCAGGTGAATGTCGACGCCACGGTCGAATTCGCTGGCCAGCTTGAAGACGAAATCGAGTTGCGCAACCGGATCGTTATCGATACCGCACGGGTCCAGGCCACCGACGTTCTCCACGCCCAGGGCCATGGCCTCGCGCATCAGTTCGGCGGTGCCGGGGCGGCTGATCAGGCCGGTTTGCGGGAACACCACCAGTTGCAGGTCGATCAGGTCGCGGTAGTGTTCGCGCAGTTGCTGCATGGCCTCGACATGCCGCAGGCCAAACTCCGGGTCGATGTCGACGTGGCAGCGCATGGTCAGCGAGCCACGGGCGATGCAGTTTTCCAGCAGGGCACCGGCGCGTTGCGCGATGGGCGTGGTGACTTCGCGCAGGATGCGCCGCTCGTTGGCAATGTAGTCCTTGAGGGTCGGGCCGGCGCTGTTGGGGCGCCAGGGCTGGCCCCAGAGGGTTTTGTCCAGGTGCACGTGGCTTTCCACCAAGGCGGGAGTGAGCAACTGGTTCTGGCCGTCGATGTCGGTGGCCGACAGGGCCTCGTTTGAAGCGGGGCGGCGTTGGGTGAAGCGGCCGTTTTCGATCAGCAGGTCTTCGGCGGGGGAGCCGTAGGGGCGCACGTTGCGCAGCCAGCGGGGTTGATTCATTGCAAACCTCTAATTCAATGGTGTCTGGACGGGCCTCATCGCGGGCAAGCCCGCTCCCACAGGGTTTAGGGGGTGTTCACAAAATTGTGATCAACACAATCACTGTGGGAGCTGGCTTGCCAGCGATGGCCGCACCGCGGTTTCAAGTCAGGCAATCAGCCCTTGAGCTTGGCCCAGATGCGGTCCTGCAGCTCCCGCGCCTTGTTGCTGCATTCCTTTTCCGGGCGCAGGCGCGAGGCGAATTCGTCGGGCATGTTGATGGCATCCATGACCCGCCACTTGGCGTCGATCAGCTTGTCGCTCTGGATGCCGTTGTCGTAGGCGATGGCGTTGGACACGGCGGCGGCGTTTTCCGGCTTCATCATCCAGTCGATGAAGATCTTCGCGTTGCCGGGGTGCGGTGCGCTTTTCGGCACGGCGAAGTTGTCCTGGAACATCGCCAGGCCTTCCTTCGGATACACGTACTTGATGGTGCTCTTCTGCAAGGTGGCCCGCGCTGTCGAACCGTTCCAGTTCTGCATCATGATCACCTCGCCGGAGGCCATGCGGTCGACGGTGTTGTCCGAGCTGTACATCTTCAGGAAAGGTTTCTGTTTCTGCAGCAGTTCAAGGATGCGCTTGGCGTCCTGCGGGTTTTCGCTGCATTCGTCGACATTCAGGTAGTGGCTGGCCGCGTTGATCACGCTGCTGGAGGTGTCGAGCGCGGCGAGCTGGCCCTGCAGTTCCTTGCGCGGCTCGAAGAACTCTTTCCACGAGTCGTCGAGCTTGCCGCCAGGCACCCGCGCGCTGTCATAGGAGAACCCGGTGGTGCCCCACAGGTACGGTGCCGAGAACTTGCGGCCAGGGTCGAAACTGGGGTCGCGGAATGCCGGTTTGACGTACTGGAAGTTGGGCAGGGCGGAAGCGTCGATTTCCAGCAGCAGGTCCTGGTTGATCAGGGTGCGCATGATCGACTGCGACGGCACGATCACGTCATAGGCCGCGCCGCCAGCCTGCAACTTGGCCAGCAGGGTTTCATTGCTGTCGTAGCCGTCCATGGTGACCTTGATGCCGGTCTCCTTTTCGAACTTGGCCAGCAGCTCGACCGGGTAGTAGTCGGTCCAGTTGTAGAAAAACAGTTCCTTGGGCTCGGCGGCCTGGGCGCCGAACGAAGTGAGTGCGGTGAAGCAACTCAAGGCCAGACCGGCAACGGCGAAACGCATGCTTTTGACTTTCTTGCTCATATCGGAAGGCTCCAGGCTCATTGTTGTTTGCCGCGCTGTCCCAGCCAGAAGGCCAGCACCACCAGCACGATGGAAATCACCAGCATCAGCGTTGAAATCGCATTGATCTCGGGCGTCACCCCGGCCTTGATCGCCGAGAAGATGTACACCGGCAAGGTGGTCGAACCCGGACCTGCGACGAAGAAGGTCATGATGAAATCGTCGAGGCTGACCACGAACGCCAGCACCGAACCGGATAGCACCGCCGGCCACAGCAACGGCAAGGTCACCCGGCGAAACACCTGCCAGGGGTTGGCGTACAGGTCGTTCGCCGCTTCCAGCAGGCTCTTGTCCAGGTCATTGAGCCGCGCACGGATCGGCAGGTAGGCAAACGGAATGCAGAAGCCGATGTGCGCGACGATCACGGTCAGCAAGCCGAGCTTGATCCCCAGCGCCATGAACAGCAGCAGGGTGGCCACGGCGGTGACGATCTCCGGCAGGATCAGCGGCAGGTTGATCCCGCCCTCGACCATCTTCTGCCCATAGAACGGCCGGTAGGTCGCCAGCGCCGCGAGCAGGGCAATCGCCGTGGCGCAGACCGTGGCGATGCTGGCGACGATGATCGAGTTCAGCGCCGCTGTCTGAATCGACGGGTTGGCGAGGATGCGTCCGTACCAGGCGAACGAAAACTCGGTCCACACCGTCGCCGAACGGTTGGCGTTGAAGCTGTAGGCGATCAGCACGAAGATCGGCAGGTACAGATAGGCCAGCATCAGCAGGCTGACTTCGCGGGTCAGCGGCAGTTTCTTCAGGTGCAGGGCAATCATGCTTGGGCTCCCGGGCGTTGGGCCTTGGCGGCATTGCGGCTATAGAGGGCGTAGAGCACCAGGGACACCAGCATGATCCCCAGCAACAGGAACGACAGCGAACTGCCCAGCGGCCAGTTGCGTGCGGTGCCGAACTGCTGCTGGATCAGGTTGCCGATCATCAAGGTCTTGCCGCCGCCGAGAATCGCCGGCGTGATGAACGCACCGAGACTCGGCACGAACACCAGCAAGGCACCGGCAATCACCCCCGGCATCGACAGCGGCAGGATGATCCGGCGCAATGCGTGCCAGCGGTTGGCGCCCAGGTCGTAGGCAGCTTCCACCAGGCGCCAGTCGAGCTTTTCCAGGGTCGAGTAGATCGGCAAAATCATGAACGGCAGGAAGCTGTAGACCAGGCCGACGCTGACCGCGAAATCGTTGTAGAGCAGGGTGATGCCGCCGGCCTGGGGCAACAGCGCGTTGAGGCTCTGGGCGACCCAGCCGTGCTCGCGCAGGATGATCAGCCACGCGTAGTTGCGGATCAGCAGGTTGGTCCAGAACGGGATGGTGATCAGCAGCACCATCAGGTTGCGCCGGCGCGGTGTCAGGCTCGACATCCACAACGCCACCGGGAAGCCGAACAGGAAACACAGGACCGTGGTGCCGCCGGCCTGGAACACCGAACGCAGCAGCGCCTGGGCGTAGACCCAGTTCAGCTCCAGTTCGCCGTCGAAACCTTCCTGGAAAAACAACTGCACATAACTTTGCAATTGCCAGTCGGCCTGCCAGTCGACGCCGCCATAGACGTTGCGCGGTAACAGGCTGATGTAGCCCATGATGCCCAGCGGAATGGCGATCAGGGCCAGCAGGGTCAGGACTACCGGGCTGAGCAACAGCGCGCGGTTAAGGGCCGGGGAAGTGCTGCTGACGCTCATCTCAGGCCTCCATCAACAGGCAGGCGTGAGGCGGCAGGTTGACCGCGACGCGATCACCGACCACCCGCCCATGGTTCAGGCCTTCGTTGTTCTCGCGCAGCATGACCTTGATGTCATTGTTCAGGCGGCACTGATAGAGCGTGGCTGTGCCGACATACAGCACGGCTTCGATCACACCGCGCAGGTGATGCGGTTGCGTCGGCTCGACCAGTTGCGAGCGCTCGGGGCGGAACGCCAGTTGCACGTTGCTACCGTCAAAGCCCTGGGCCGCGCAGGGGATCTCCACAGGCATGCCGTTGGGCACGAAGATGTTTTCATTCTGCTGGCCGCGCTTGAGGTGGCCGGGGAGGAAGTTGATGTCGCCGATGAATTGCGCGACGAACTGGTGTTGCGGCCGCTCGTAGATCTCGTTGGGCGTGCCGATCTGCAGGATCTTGCCGGCGGACATCACGGCAATGCGATCGGACAGGGTCAGCGCTTCTTCCTGATCGTGGGTGACGAAAATGAAGGTGATCCCGGCTTCTTTCTGCACGCGCTTGAGTTCGACCTGCATTTCCTTGCGCAGCTTGAGGTCCAGGGCCGAGAGTGGTTCGTCCAGCAACAGCACTTTGGGTTTCGGCGCCAGGGCCCGGGCCAGGGCCACCCGTTGCTGTTGGCCACCGGACAGTTCGGCCGGTTTGCGCCGCGCCAGGTGCTGCATTTGCACCAGTGCGAGCATTTCCTCGACGCGCTGCGGGATCAGTTTGCGATCAAGGCCCTGCATCTCGAGGCCGAAGGCGATATTCTGCGCAACACTCATGTGCGGAAACAGCGCGTAACTCTGGAACACCGTGTTGACCCGACGCTTGAATGGCGGCAAATCGTTCACCGGCTCGCCCGCCAGACGGATCTCGCCTTCGCTGACATGCTCGAAGCCGGCGATGGTGCGCAACAAGGTGGTCTTGCCGCAGCCCGAGGGGCCGAGCAGGGTGAAGAATTCGTTGTCGGCAATATCGACAGAAACGTTATCCAGCGCGGGTGCCAAGCCCGGGTCGTCGGAATACCGCTTGGAGACGTTACGCACTTCGATTGCAACTGGATGACCCATAATGGTGCATTCCTCTAATTATTGTATGCAAAATCTGGATGCAATTTAGAAATACCCGGATTAATCTGCCCGTGCAAGCCCCTTTTTCAATGGCTGTTCATCCGCCAGGGTCGGTTGCACTGGATGTAAGGAGTTGATGAATGACGGAAAAGAAACTGGAAACCACGGTCGACCGTGTCTACCAAGGGGTTTACGAGGCAATCAGCAAGCGCTCGCTGCGTCCGGGAATGAAGCTTGGCGAAGCGTCTTTGGCCGAACTGTTCAATGTCAGCCGCACCTCCGTTCGGGCCGCGCTGAAGCAATTGGAAGCCGACGGACTGGTCACCACCGAGCCCAATAAAGGTGCATCGGTGTCGTTGCCGAGTGACGAAGAGATCCGCTCGCTGTTCGAAACCCGGCGCCTGGTCGAGATCGGCATCGTCAGCGAACTGTGCCGTCGGCGTGATACGGCGGTGACCCAGGACCTGCGCGATCACCTGCTGCTGGAGGATGAAGCGCATCAGAGCGGTGATCACGAACGGCTGATTCACCTGCTCGGCGAATTCCACATCAAACTGGCCCGCAGCCTGAACAATCCGGTGCTGCTCGACTGGTTCCAGAAGCTGATTTCCCGGGCGTCGCTGTATGCCGCCGCGCTGGATGACGACAGCCATGAAGCCTGCCGCGACGATGAACACCTGCGGTTGATCGAGTACATCGAAGCGGGCAACCAGAGCGCGGCGATCGAACTGACCTGCATGCATTTGAATGGCATCGAGAAGGCCATCCTGGATGTCGCGGCCACGCTGAAAAGCAGTTACAACCCGCTCAAGCATTTGATTGAGGTCTAGGCCCCTCTCCGGTGGCCCGCCAGAATCAGCTATACCTCTATGAAACGAATAGTCTTCGCGACGCTCGAAACAAACGGGTGCAATTTACCGGGATAGAGCCAGCCGATGCAGTTTCTAGAGGATAGCCACGGGTGTGCCGGGTGGAACGGCGAAATGGCCGGGCGCATTCGTGCGTTCGACTGGAGCCCGACAGAACTGGGCCCGCTCGATTCATGGTCGAAGAGCCTGAGCAGCGCGGTGCAGTTGATGCTCGCTTCGCCGCTGCCGATGGTGATGCTCTGGGGACAGTCGGGGTACATGATCTACAACGACGCCTACTCGAAGTTTGCGGGTGGGCGTCATCCCTACCTGCTGGGTTCCGCGGTCGAGCTGGGCTGGCCCGAGGTCGCCGAATTCAATCGCCACGTGGTGGATACCTGTCTGGCGGGCGGCACCTTGTCCTATCGCAACAAAGACCTGGTGTTACTGCGTGACGGCGTTCCCGAGGATGTCTGGCTCGACCTCTACTACAGCCCGGTGGCCGGCGACGACGGGCGTCCGGCCGGGGTCATGGCCATGGTGGTGGAAACCACGGAACGGGTGATCTCCGAAAGTCGGCGACAGGCGGCCGAAGACGCTTATCGCGCGGATAACGAACGAGTGCGCCTGGCATTGAACGCCGGCGCCTTGCTCGGCTCATTCGTCTGGGACATCAAGAGCAACGTGTTGTCGGGTGACGAGCGCTTCGCCAGCACGTTTTCCTATCCGCCCGGACAAGACTTGCAAAATCTGCCCCAGGACATCGCACAAGGCCGGATCCATCCGGACGACCGCGGCTGGGTTCAGGAACGTGTCACTCTGTCGGTCGAGACTGGCGAGCCCTACAACGTCGAGTACCGGATCCAGAGCCCCGACGGCCATTACCTCTGGGTGCTTGCCAGCGGTTGTTGCGAATTCGACGAGCAGGGCAAGGCGTTTCGTTTTCCCGGCGTGCTGATCGACATTCACGAGCGCAAGATCGCCGAAGAGTCCCTGCTCAAGTTCACCCGCAATCTCGAACAGCGGGTGGCCGATGAGGTCGAGGCGCGGCTGACGGCGGAAGAACAACTGCGCCAGTCACAGAAACTCGAAGCCATCGGCGGCCTCACCGGTGGTGTGGCCCATGACTTCAACAACCTGTTGCAAGTGATCGCCGGCAACCTGCACCTGCTCGCGCGCCATGAGCCGGACAACGCCAATGTGCAGCGCCGCGTCGCGGCTTCGATTGCCGCGGTCGAGCGCGGTGCCAAGCTGTCCTCGCAATTGCTCGCATTCGCCCGTCGCCAACCCTTGTCGCCGGCGGTGTTCACGTTGCGGCAGATTTTCGATGGCCTGGCGGAATTGTTGCTGCGTGCCTTGGGTGAAACCCTGCAGGTGCACATGGCGGCGCCGGAAGATTCGTGGAGCGTGTTTGTCGATCGCAACCAACTGGAGAACGCCATTCTCAATCTGGCGATCAACGCCCGGGATGCCCTTGAAGGCGAAGGCGTGATCGACCTCTGTGCGGAAAACATCGTCCTCGATCGCGAATTTTGTGCCGGCAGGGGCATTGCCCCCGGGGACTACGTGCGGGTGTCCGTGGCGGATACCGGCGTCGGCATGCCGCCGCAGGTACTGGCCCAGGCGTTCGAGCCGTTCTTCACCACCAAGGCCGACGGGCAGGGCACCGGACTGGGCTTGAGCATGGTGTTCGGCTTCGTCAAGCAGAGTGGCGGGCATATCGAAATCGCCAGCGACGTCGGGCAGGGCACACGGGTGCAGTTGTTCTTCCCGCGCACCTTGCGCGCGGCAGCCAGTGAAACCCCGAGCCCCGATGTGCCGCAACGGGGCGGGCACGAACGCATCCTGGTGGTCGAAGACAACGAGGCCGTGCGGGTATCGGTGGTGGAGTTGTTGCGCGAAGAGGGTTATCAGATTCTCACGGCCACCAACGGTGACGTCGCCATGCAAATGCTGATGGAAGGGCTGGCGGTGGACATGATATTCACCGACGTGGTGATGCCCGGCCTGATCAAGAGTTCGGACCTGGCGGCCTGGGCCAAAGTACAGGAGCCGCCGGTGGCCGTGCTGTTCACCTCGGGGCATACCCGCGACATCATCTCGCGCAATCACCAGCTCAGCCCCGACACCCACCTGCTGAGCAAACCCTACAATCCGGACGCGCTCAGGCAGATGGTGCGCAGGGTGCTGAACGGCTGAGCTGTATTGATGGCGCCTATTTATCCGGATGGGCAGCTTGCAGTGCCTTCGCCATCTCCAGGTGTTTTTCCAGGGCCGGCAGCATTTTTTGCGCGAAGCCCTTGAGTTCGGTGGCGCCCTTGACCTTGTCGTCCGTCACCGTATTGGCTTCTTTCTTGAACAGCGCAATGGCTTCTTCATGCGCCTTGACCTGATTGTCGGCATAGGCCGCATCGAAGGATTCATCGCGCATGTCGAGGATTTTTTCCTTGGCTTGCTTGGTCAGCGTCGTGCTGTCCGGCACTTCGATGTCGTGTTTTTTCGCCAGGGCGGCCAGCTCATCGTTGGCCTTGGAATGATCGCTGATCATCATGTTGGCGAACTTCTTGATGTCGGCCGATCCGCTTTTTTCCAGGGCAAGCCGACTGGCCTCGACTTCGGCGATCCCGCCGGCAGCCGCTTTGTCGACAAAATCATTGGAAGTGGCAGCCAGGGCGCTGCCCATGAAACTGCTCATTGCGATGACCAGGGCCAGGTGACGCACGTTGAATCCGTCCATTGATGTTTCTCCACGCAGGTTTCAAAGAAGATCGAATGATCGTTAACCGGTGGAGGCGCCAGCGTCGGCAAAGGTTTTATCGCATTTGCGACAGGACGACGAACGGGCACCGCTGGTCTGACGGGTGGTCGACATAACGGGCTATCCGAGGCCATTCTGATAGTTGGTGAACGCAATTGATCGCGTTTCGCTACCGATCAACAAACGGAGGTGTTCCATGCCGGTGCCACATGACCTTTATCAGGATCTGAAACGCTCAAAGGAAGAAATCCAGCAGAAACGCACCAAGGATCCGTTACTGGATTCACTGCTTAACAAGTATTCCCAGGCGGATGCCGAAGTGGTGAAAGCAGAGGAGGCCAAATCCAACGATGACACCGTAAGGAAACTCAAGGAGGCGCGTCTGCTGGTCAAGGACAAGATCGTCAGGCAGCTTGGCCCGTCGTCCTGATCCAGCGTGCCCGCCACCGGCGATCGGTGGTTGAATAGTTGGAACGGCAAACCGAACCGGCACCTCGAATGCACAGGGACCGATATAACGGCTCTCAACGAGGTGCCTCATGACCCCGCCCGGATATCCCGGCGAACTGATCATTGCAATGCCTTGCTTAAAGGCAACCGCGCCATGTGCTGCGCTTTCAGCGAGCCGAAATACAACCAGTCCCCATACTCGCGCACCGTGGTGATCGGTGCGTAGCTGTCGCTGCTGTTGTCCTGCAGGTTGGCGATCACTTTGCCTTCAAGGTCCAGGCCCAGGGCAAAACCGCGTTTTTCCACGGGTTTGGGCAAAATGGTCAGGGCCCGCACGATCATCTTGCGCACGAACGGATGCGCCGCCGTGCCGTCCAGCAAGGCGTTTCGGGGGGCATACAGCGCTACCCAGAACCGGTCGTGCCCATTGAACGACAGGTTGTCCGGCAGGCCCGGCAGGTTGTCGATGAACAGGTCATGGGTGCCGGCCTTGGGGCCGGTCAGCCAATAGCGGCTGATGCGGTAGGCGCCGGTTTCGTTGACCAGCACGTAGGCATCGTCCGGTCCCATGGCCACGCC
The DNA here is from genome assembly GCF_009764265.1 of Pseudomonas sp. PB101. Taxonomy (GTDB): domain Bacteria; phylum Pseudomonadota; class Gammaproteobacteria; order Pseudomonadales; family Pseudomonadaceae; genus Aquipseudomonas. The sequence goes on along the minus strand of NZ_RWIR01000018.1, from coordinate 59,677 downwards.
GTTGGCAAACTCCAGCTTGTCCAGCACCACCGTGGTCTTGCCGCTCTGGAAGTCATAACGCAGCAGTCGACCGTCGCCGCCGTGTTCGATCACGGCCTCACCGTCGTGGCCATAACCGAAGCGGCTCGAAGCATCGCTGAAATAGGCGTAGTGACCGGGTTTGTCGATGACCACATCGTCGGTAAAACCGAAGGGCACACCGCCGGCCTCTGTGGTCAGGGCCACCAGGCGACCCTGGGCGTCGAGTGACAACAGGCCCTTGACGGCATCGGCGATCACCAGCAGACCATTGGGATGCCGGGCCAGGCCCAGTGGCCGGCCACCGGTGTCGGCCAGGACTTTTCTGCTCTTGCCATCCACGCTGGTGCTGATCAGGCGACCGTCGTGCAGGCCGGTGATGAGGGTGTCGTCGTTTTCCAGCAACAAGGCTTCCGGTCCGTCGATGTCAGCGGCGCCGACGCGCTCCATTCCCCGCAGTCGCTGATTCTCAGCGTAGATGCCGCTGGTGAGGGATGGCGCCGGTTGGGGTGCCCAGGCCACCGGTCGAACCTTGGTCGGCATCAACAGCAGGAACGCGCCGATGACGACTATGGCCAGCAACAGGCTCTTGAAGATTTTGCTCACGCGCTGACCCCTGTCGCCGCCAGGTATTTGTGGGCCATGTTGCGCAAGGCCAGCATCGATGCCGCCGATTCCCGGTCGATGCGCCGCTTGAGCAACAAGCGGTTGGCAATCCGCATCGCCAGGCCGCTGAATTGATACTCCAGGGTGCGCACGAAACGTGTGTCCGCGCCGCTGCCTTCGCATTCGTAGGTCACCACCAGCGACAGGCCATGATCACCCCGGGCCCGGGCACTCCAGCGCCTTCCGGGCAGATACTCCGCCACCTCCCAGCTCAAGTGCCCGTCGCGGCCCCCGGCGCGGATGTCTTCCTCGAAACGTGCGCCGGCATGCAACGGACCTTTTGGCCCATCGATATGCAGCGACGACGGGTGCCATTGCGGCCAAAGGGTCACGGTACTGGCGTAGGCCAGGACATCGACGGGCTTTCCGGTAATCACGATCTGATGCTGCATGCGGGTCATGGGCGTCCTCGCAGGGTTGAGCGGCGCAGGTTCCGGCTCCCAGTACAGGGTGCCGAACAGGTAGTCCATCAGCGGGAAAACGATGTTGAAATTACGCTCCTGCATCAGTTCGCGGCGGTGATGCAGTTCGTGCAGCCGGCGCATCTGGCGGATCCATGGCAACCGCGTGACCGGGTTGTTTGGCGGCAGATGCTCGCAGGCGTGAAACACTTCATAAGCCAGGTAACCGAGGACAAGAACGCCGCCGACCAACCCGGCGACGTTGCTGTCGATGTGCTTGAGCAGCCACCACAGGGGCAGGGCGACGGCCAGGGTGTGCAAAACGATCAGCCATGCCGGAAACAGAATCACCCGCCAGTCGCGGGCACCGTCCCAGGTCATGTGGCCGGGGGTGAAAAAGCTGTGGTGGTCGCCGGCGTGACGGGCATAAAACAGCCGGGCGAAGCTTTTTTTATGATGACCCAGGTGGCGATGCACCGTGTACACGCCGAGGTTGAACAGCAGCAGCGTGACGGGCACTGCCAGCCATTGCGCCGGCCGTACCTGATGCACGTTGCTCCAGAAAACGCTGATCGCCAGTGCCCCGAACAACAGGACAAAAGCCCCGTGCAGCCAAGGGTTGTAGAGAGGATGAATGGCGGCGCGGTAACGGCTGCGGAATCCTTCGGTGGTCTGCCTCACTGCAATCACCTGTGGTTATTGTTATCTCCAGCAGATTAGTCGATTCCAGTGTCCTGGCGGAGCGAACCTTGAGGACACAACCGCCATGATCCGGTGCAAACCGGACTCAGGTCAGCGGGTCCCAGCGTTGCGACCAGTCTTCGTCGGAATCGATCACCTTGCGCAGCAAATCAAAGGCGTGTTGCAGCGTCGGCGAGTCACGATCGCGGGAGTAGACCAGATAGGTCGGGTAGTTGAATTCCGGAGCCTTGGGCACCCGCTCCAGGGCGCCGCTATCGAGATAACTCTGCACGACACGGGTGCGGAAATAACCGCTGCCGCCGTTTTCCAGAAGGTACTGCAAACCCAGCGGGCCCAGGTTGAAACTCAGTGCGGCCTTGGCTTTTTCCGGCAGGGCGGCATCGTGCTGGCGTCGGAAATCGGCGCCCCAGTCGATGTACACATAGGGATCGGGCTTGTCGGCCAGGCGCACGAGAATCAGCTTCTCTTCAAGAATCTGCTCGACCTGCAAGCGTGGCCAATACTCGGGTTGATACACCAGCGCGGCATCCAGAACGCCCAACTCGAGTTGGCGCAGCAGGTTTTCGCCGTCACGGATTTCCATGCGCAAGGCGTGGCTGGGAATGTGCTCGCGGATTTCGCCGGCCCAGCCGAGCATCAACGGGTTGCACAGGCTCACCTCGCCACCGATGTGCAGCACGTCGCGATAACCCTCGGGCAGGGGCAGGTCACGCCGCGCCGCTTCCCAGGTTTGCACCAGTTGATTGGCGTACACCACGAAGGCTTCACCGTTGGGCGTCAGGCGAGCGCCGGCGCGATTGCGCACGAACAGGGTGCTACCCAGCTGGCTCTCGAGTTTCTGCACCCGCGCGGTGATGGCGGTCTGGGTGACATGGAGCTTCTCGGCAGCCGCGGCCAGGCTGCCGTGGCGGACGATTTCCAGAAAGGTGCGGGCGAGGTCGATGTCCATGGGGTGGCCGGTGTGGGAGGTTCAGGCATTGTAAGAGCGGATACCTCACTGGCACCACTCATACCCTGTGGCGAGGGGGCTTGCCCCCGTTGGGGCGCGAAGCGGCCCTTTAGGCCCGCTCAAACATAGCGGGGCTTCGGATTGACGACTGCTTCGCAGTCGAACGGGGGCGAGCCCCCTCGCCACAGGACCAGCAAAAACGACGAATCCCGCCACTAAGGGCGGGATTCGTTTGCAGCAGGCACGCTCCCGAAGACCGGGAGCCGGGTGCTTACGACGGGAACAGCTCGGACAGTTTCATCGCCAGCATCATGTCGCCTTCAGCGCGCAGCTTGCCGCCCATGAACGCTTGCATGCCGTCAGTCGAACCGTCGACGATGCCTTCCAGGGTTTCGCCGTCCATCACCAGGGTCACCTGGGCGTCCGGGTTCTCGCCTTCCTGCAGCTCGCAAGTGCTGTTCTTGACGATCAGCGAGAAGTTCTTGGTGTCGTCGATGCGGAAACCGAAGACCAGGTCCAGACCGGCAGCAGCGGCTGGGTTGAACTTGGCTTTCATTGCTTGTACGGCGTCTGCTACGGAGGTCATGGTTCGATCCTTTCTTGGGTAATAGAAGCTGATTACAGCCAGGGTCACAATAGTCCGGACTCAGCGAAACGTGATGAGTTCCGGGGCCTTCAACAGTTGCAGGTGCACATGACTGTTGAAGGAAGCCAGCGCCACCTCGCGACCACGAAACTTGAGCTGGTTGAGCGAGGTGTTGACGATTTGCCAATTCAATTCAAAGGCCTGCCGGGCAGGCATTTGTGTAATCAGGTGGAGCAGGGCGGTGATGGTGCCGCCGGAGGTGAACACGGCGATCTTCTGGGTGTTGTCGGCCTGGTCGAGGATACGCTGCAAACCGGCCTGAACCCGCTCGACAAATCCCAGCCAGCTTTCCAGCCCCGGCGTGTCGTAGGTGCCGGCGAGCCAGCGCTCGATGATCAGGGCGAAGATTCGCTGGAACTCGGCACGGTTTTGCGCGGCGTTGCGCAAGATGTGCAGCGCTTCGGGTTCGTCCGCCAGCATCGCCGGCAACAGCGCGCGGATCACCGCGTCGGCATCGAATTCGTTGAAGGCGGAGTCGGTTTCCAGCAACGGCACCGGCAGGCCCACCGCGGCGAATTGTTCCAGCGCGCTGTTGGCCGTGTGCTGCTGGCGGCGCAGATCCCCTGCCAGGCAGCGGTCGAAGCTGATCCCGAGTTCAGCCAGGTGCCGGCCAAGGATTTCAGCCTGACGAATACCGGTTGGCGACAGGACGTCGTAGTCGTCTGCACCAAAGGAGGCCTGGCCATGTCGAATCAAGTAGATGCTGCCCACGTCCGCGTCATCCCGGTACGTTGAAGGTTTGGCGAGGTTATGAGGATGGCGTTGAGCTGTCAATGAAAAAACATACGCTTGTTTGAAATGCTCGTTACACGCCTGTAACCAGAGGTGTCACGGCTGGTCGCAAGGCCGGTGCATGAGTATGCTGGTGGTATCCCGCGCGCGTTGATGCCGCGCATCGTCTAAGGAGTCCCTGTGGAGTTTTTGTCCGAGTACGCCATTTTCCTGGCCAAGACCGTGACCCTGGTGATCGCCATTCTGGTGGTCCTGGCCAGTTTTGCCGCATTGCGCAGCAAGGGGCGGCGCAAGTCCGCCGGCCAGTTGCAGGTCAGCAAGCTCAATGATTTCTACAAGGGGCTGCGTGAGCGCCTGGAGCAGACCTTGCTCGACAAGGATCAGCTCAAGGCCTTGCGCAAGACCCAGGCCAAGACCGACAAGAAACAGAAGAAAAAACCCGAAGCCAAACCCCGGGTGTTCGTGCTGGATTTCAACGGCGATATCAAGGCTTCGGCCACCGAGAGCCTGCGCCATGAAATCACCGCACTGCTGACCCTCGCCACGCCCAAGGATGAAGTGGTGCTGCGTCTGGAAAGCGGCGGTGGCATGGTTCACAGCTACGGCCTGGCGTCCTCGCAACTGGCGCGTATCCGTGACGCCGGCGTACCGCTGACCGTGTGCATCGACAAGGTCGCGGCCAGTGGCGGCTACATGATGGCTTGCATCGGCGAGAAGATCATCAGCGCGCCGTTCGCCATCCTCGGCTCGATCGGAGTGGTGGCACAGTTGCCTAACGTCAATCGCCTGCTGAAGAAGCACGACATCGACTTCGAAGTGCTGACCGCCGGTGAATACAAACGCACCCTGACCGTGTTTGGCGAAAACACCGAGAAGGGGCGGGAGAAGTTCCAGGAAGACCTGGACATCACCCATCAACTGTTCAAGAACTTCGTGTCGCGCTATCGCCCGCAACTGGCAATCGATGAAGTGGCCACCGGCGAAATCTGGCTCGGTGTCGCGGCACTGGACAAACAACTGGTGGACGAACTCAAGACCAGCGACGAATACCTGGCCGAGCGCGCCAGCAAGTCCGAGCTCTATCACTTGCATTACGCCGAACGCAAAAGCCTGCCGGAGCGCATCGGCATGGCTGCCAGCGGCTCGGTCGATCGCGTGCTGCTGAGCTGGTGGAGCCGTTTGACCCAGCAACGCTTCTGGTAACGACACGCTGATTGCGGATTGATCGCCGAATACAAAAAAGCCCTGAGTCGGTTTGCGACTCAGGGCTTTTTGTTGTGCGGTGTACTTAGCGGCGACGGAACAGCGGCAGCGGTTCGTCGGTAGCGGCCTGATAGGTCACCGAGAAGTCCTTGAGGCCTTCAAGGGCTTCGTGCGGATCCTTGTCGGCGCGAATGGCGAACGCGTCGAAACCACAGCGATGCATGTAGAACAACTGGTCACGCAGCACGTCGCCGATGGCCCGCAATTCGCCCTTGAAACCATAACGGTCACGCAGCAGGCGGGCGTTGGAGTAGTTGCGGCCATCGGTGAAGGCCGGGAAGTTCAGGGCGATGACCTGGAACTGCGCCACGTCCTCACCGATTTCCTCGGCTTCTTCATCGGCGTCCAGCCAGATGCCCAGGCCGCCGTCGCGGGCCTGGAGCATGCGGCTGTGTTCGCGCCACAGCTGCAACGGCACGATGAGGTCGTCGCAGTTGCTGATCTCGTCGATGTTGAAGTCCTTGGGCAGCAGGTGCCAGGTCTCGTCGACGACCTCGTTGTTCTTAATGATTCGCTGCATAGACACGCTCCTTGAAGAGGTCGATACCGATACGCTGATAGGTGTCGATGAAGCGTTCGTCTTCGGTACGTTGTTCGATGTACACGTCGATCAGCTTTTCGATCACGTCAGGCATGACTTCCTGGGCAAAGGACGGGCCGAGGATCTTGCCCAGGCTGGCGTCACGGCTGGCGCTGCCGCCGAGGGAAACCTGATAGAACTCTTCGCCTTTCTTGTCCACCCCGAGGATGCCGATGTGGCCGACGTGGTGGTGACCACAGGCGTTCATGCAACCGGAGATGTTCAGGTCCAGTTCGCCGATGTCGAACAGGTAGTCCAGGTCGTCGAAACGGCGCTGGATCGATTCGGCGATCGGGATCGACTTGGCGTTGGCCAGGGAGCAGAAATCGCCACCCGGGCAGCAGATGATGTCGGTCAGCAGGCCGATGTTCGGCGTGGCGAAGCCTTGCTCGCGCAGCTCGCCCCACAGGACGAACAGCTTGTCCTGCTCGACGTCGGCCAGAATGATGTTCTGCTCGTGGGAGGTGCGCAGTTGCGCGAAGCTGTAACGCTCGGCCAAATCGGCCACGGCGTCGAGCTGCTTGTCGGTGATGTCGCCCGGTGCAACACCGGTCGGCTTCAGGGACAGGGTCACGGCCACGTAGCCCGGCTTCTTGTGGGCCAGGGTGTTGCGCACGCGCCAGCGGGCAAAACCCGGGTGCTGCTGATCGAGTTCGGCCAGGGCTGCGCTCTGGTTGTCCAGAGCCTTGTAGTCCGGGTCGACGAAGTGTTTGGCGACGCGATGCACTTCGGCTTCGGTCAATGTGGTCTGGCCACCGCGCAGGTGCTCCATTTCCGCATCGACTTTCTGTGCAAAGACTTCAGGCGTCAGCGCTTTTACGAGGATCTTGATCCGCGCCTTGTACTTGTTGTCGCGACGGCCATAGCGGTTGTAGACCCGCAGGATGGCGTCGAGGTAACTCAACAGGTCTTGCCACGGCAGGAATTCATTGATGAACGCACCCACCACCGGCGTACGGCCCAGGCCGCCGCCGACCAGCACACGGAAGCCCAGTTCGCCAGCGGCGTTGTGCACCGGCTCAAGGCCGATGTCGTGGACTTCGATGGCGGCGCGGTCGGAGGTCGAACCGTTGACGGCGATCTTGAACTTGCGCGGCAGGTAGGCGAATTCCGGGTGGAAAGTCGTCCACTGGCGCACGATTTCGCACCAAGGGCGCGGGTCGATCAGTTCGTCGGCGGCGACACCGGCAAACTGGTCGGTGGTGACGTTGCGCAGGCAGTTGCCGCTGGTCTGGATCGCGTGCATCTGCACGGTGGCGAGTTCAGCGAGAATGTCCGGGATGTCTTCCACGGCCGGCCAGTTGAACTGCACGTTCTGCCGGGTACTGATGTGGGCGTAGCCCTTGTCGTAGTCGCGGGCAATTTTGGCCATCATTCGCATCTGGCGCGAAGTCAGTTGGCCGTAAGGCACGGCGACTCGCAACATCGGCGCGAAACGCTGGATGTAAAGGCCATTTTGCAGGCGCAGGGGGCGGAATTCTTCTTCGCTCAGCTCGCCTGCCAGATAGCGTCGGGTCTGATCACGGAACTGCTTGACGCGGTCCTCGATGATCCGCTGATCGTATTCGTCGTATACGTACATATAAGTCCTGTTCTCAGGCTTGGGCCGGTCGGAAACAGCGGCGTTTTTTTGGCTTGCTGGCGTCCGATAAAACCTCGGCAATTCTGCGCGCACGGCCGCGCACTCCCTACGGAGCCGGGGCACGATACCAGTTTGCGTTTATGCGTAAAAGTGATGTTTGAGCATATGTAAAGAACCAAATCGCCTAATGAGAATCGTTGTTGCAAAGACCCTGTTTGTGATGAGGGCAATCGTCGTCTTTACTCTGCTCGTGTCTTTATGCAATCACCGATAAAACCGACAAGAGGCGATGCAATGAGCAACCCAACCAAAGCAAGGAAAAGCGATAGCAGCGTTGATGCCTGGGCAATCTTGTTCCTGATCATCCTGGTCGTGGGGACGGCGGTTTTCTGGGTCAGCCACCAGTAAACGACCGCGCCCGGGCCCGGTTGCGACGATTGTCCGACAAAAACCGGAAAAATCGCCGTTTCACGGACGTTCGCTGGCTATAATGCGCGGCGAATTTCCGGGGGCTCGGACGACCAATGTTGAAGTTTCTGTATGGCGTATCACTGACGCTGGGCATGGTCGTGGGAACCTGTGCCCAGGCGGCGTCAGTGCTGTTCCTGAATCCTGGAACCCCGACGGAAGCTTTCTGGGCGAGTTACTCGCAGTTCATGCAGGCCGCGGCGACCGACCTGGGGATGGACCTGCGCATCCAGTATTCCGACCGCGTCCCGGAAAACACCATCCACCAGGCTCGTGAAGCCCTTCAGGGCTACCATCGTCCCGACTACCTGGTGTTCGTCAACGAGCAATACATCGCCCCCGAAATCCTGCGCCTGGCCAAAGGCAGCGGGGTGAAGCTGTTCATGGTCAACAACGCCCTGACCCCGGATCAGATGAAGCTCATCGGCGCACGCCCCGACAAATACCCCGACCTGCTCGGCAGCCTGGTGCCCAATGACGAGGAGGGCGGCTACCTGATGCTCAAGGACCTGATCCGCCAGCACGGCCCGGTAGCCCCTGGCCAGACGATTGATCTGCTGGCCTTTTCCGGCTTGAAGATCACCCCGTCCGCGCAGTACCGCGAGAGAGGCATGCGGCGTGCTCTGGCCGAGCATCCCGAAGTGCGTTTGCGGCAGTTGGTGTACGGCGGCTGGACCCGGCAACGCGCCTATGAGCAGGCCAGGCTGTTGTTCAAGCGCTACCCGCAGACGGCTCTGGTCTGGGCCGCGAATGACGAGATGGTGTTCGGTGTGATGCAGGCGTATGTCGAGGCCGGCGGTGAGCCAGGCAAAGGCGTGTTGTTCGGCGCGATCAACAATTCACCCGCGGCGTTGCAGGCACTGCTCGACCGCCGCCTCAGCGTGTTGCTGGGCGGGCATTTCAGCCTGGGCGGCTGGGCGCTGGTGCAATTGCATGATTACGATGAAGGCGTGGACATCAGCCAGTACGGCGGCCGGGACCGGCAGATTCCGCTGCTACAGCTCATCAACCGGACACAGGCCAAGCGGCTGCTGGCGATGGGCGCCGCGCAGGACTTCGGTGTGGACTTTCACAAACTGTCCGCCAAGGGTCGGCCGACCTCCTATCGTTATCCGTTCACCCTGCAAACCCTGATGCATTGAGTCGCTTCAAACCCCGGCCATAAGCAGCACCAGCTTGACGATGCCGAACAGCGCCAATGCAAACACCACGGTGAACACAATCCCCAGAATCACGAAATGACTCGGCTTGCCATGAGTGAAATCACGCGCCCGATTCTTCCCGCTCTGCACTCCGAACGCTGCCGCCATGACACTGTGCAACATCTGCCAGAAGGTCGGTGGCTTGTTGTCGACTGGATCGTCCATAAATCCCTCGCCTTTGAGTAGGTCTTCAGAGCATAGCCAAAACCGCAGCTGGCATTTTAGCCGGCTGACGCATTTGGAAATGAGTATCCGCCGGTGCAATAACTATCTACCTCAGTCGGGGCTCCCTGAAATGATGTTCTGTCGTTCCACTTTTCAGGAACGTCAACATGTCTACCCATCCTCCGTCTTTACCCCGTCAACATTGGATCGCGCGCCAAAGCAGTATTCATGGCGAGCTTCTCGAGCAGAAAACACCCGCCTGGCTGATCAACGCCCTGCCGCCAAGACGGGCTGCGTTAAAGGACGCCGGCACGCTTGCAGCGGACTGGTTTCAGCGCGCCTCCGTCAAGCAACAGCAAGTACTGAAGAACAGTTTCATTGCCAGTGTCACTGCGCAAGCCAAGCTGGACAAAACGATGTCCGCGCTCGCGGATATCGACTCATTCGCCGCGCCGGTGCTCGCCAAGGCCCTCAAGGAACGGTTCGCAATTGAATTGGACGTCAACAAAACCCTGCTCTGCCTCAGGCGGCCGCTGGAGATCGGCGATCTTGACATCGAAGTGGCATCGTTCGAGGTCATGAAGCTGTCGTTGCTACAGGCGGCGCTGCATAACTTCGAAGCTGCCGAGTGCGAGGAGGGGGCCTTCCATCGCAAGTCGGGTTTCCTGGTCGAGACGTCCACGCCCGGCACCTACGAGGTCGCGACCCTCGCCATGACCGTCAGTCAGTTCCTGTCTCTGTGTCGCGAGCTGGATATCGGTGCCCAATATCAGGCCTGTATCGAGGCTTTCTTTCAGCCAGCCGATACGCACCAGGAAACGGCGCTGCGCGAGCAATTCATCACCAGCCAGAAAGCGGCATTGCGGGCCGCTGCCGAAATGGCCCTGCTGAAGAAGGATATCGAGCCTGAAGATTACACAATGATCCTCTCGGTCGTTGAAGGCGAGATCCATCCCCGAGTCGGTAACACGCCCGTGTGGTTTCGCGACCTGAGTGTGATGAAGCGCAGGATGACCGGTTGCGTCGTGTTCAGTATCAGCGAGCAGTATCGCTACACCAGCGACTTCATCGTTTACATTCCCCATGATCCCGAGCATCCGCTCAAACGCTATACCTCCGGGCAGTTGAGTGAGGAATTCAAACGCCAGTTCACGGACCGGGGCACAACGCAGCCCGGCGCTGGTGGCCCGACGGCTCACCAGCGTTTTTTCAGTCAGTTCGTTGCTTACGCCGATCGTCCTTACTACTTCAGTCAGTTCACCCGAATAGCCGCGGATGCGCCTGCCGATCCCTTGCATTCGATCTGGGTGAAAGTCGCGCAATTCCTTCCGCCATTATCCAGCGTTGTGCGGATCAAGGAATTGCCGCCAGAGCGTGCTGGCAAGCGCGAACCGGTCGAGGATCCCTACCTCAATCCTTTCGGGATCATTCGCGAAGGCGTCGACGGCATCTGGTCCGCCAACACTGACCTGTGGACCTACCTCTACGAACAAAACCGCGCCAAGGCGATCGCCGATGCCCGCAGCCATGCGGTCCCCACGGCTGATGTCGATGCGAAAGCTCGGGCCGAAAAGCTCAACCATCTGCTGGAAGTCGGCATGTTGGGGCTGAACATGGTGTCGATGTTCGTGCCGGTACTGGGAGAGATCATGCTGACGGTCATGGCCGGTCAACTCCTGTATGAGTCTTTCGAGGGCGTGATCGAGTGGAGTGAGGGCGATCGCAATGCAGCCAAGGCGCACCTGATCGATGTGGCCGAGAACCTGGCGCTGATCGCGGTGATGGCGGGGGTTGGCAAAGGGGTGGCCAGGTTGGCGCCGGTGACGCCCGAGCCGGTGGTCGAGCGCCTGGCCCCGGTCAAGTGTGCCGACGGCGAAACCCGATTGTGGAAACCTGACCTGAGCGCCTATGAAGGCAATGTCATGCTCGATCGCAACTCAGTGCCTGATGCGCTGGGACTGCACCGGGTAAACGGCAAAACCTGGATCCGGCAGAGCGGCAAGGTCTATGAAACACGCTTCGACTCTGAACTGAACAAGTGGCGCATCCAGCATCCGAGCGATACTCAGGCCTGGCAACCCATACTCGAACACAACGGGCAGGGTGCCTGGCGCCATTCGCTGGAGCGACCGCTGGCGTGGGATCGTCTGACCCTGCTGCGGCGCATGGGCCCTATCGCCGAAGCATTTTCCGATGAGCAACTGCTCGACATCGCGCAGGCCTGTGATGTGGACGACAGCGCCTTGCGCAAGATGCACATGGATCATTTGCCGCCGCCACCGGAACTGGCGGACGCCTTGCGCTTGTTCGAAGCCGATCCTGGCAGCAGCGGGCCACTGATCGAAAAATTGCAGCGTGCCAGCCCGGGACTGAGTGAGTCCGCCGCCCGCAGGATCCTGCTGGATGCCAATGCCGAAGAGCTCAACCGCCTGAAAGCATCCGCCCGGATACCGTTGAAGATGCTCGAGGAGGCGCGTTGGTATACGCAGCAAGGGCATCAGGCCAGGGCTTTCGCCGGCTTGTACAGGGAGGACATGGCCTCGGCACACAGCCGATGGCTCGCGTTGCATGCGCTGGAAAAACTGCCTGGCTGGTCCGGCGAAGTACGCCTGGAGGTACGCGACGGACACATCAACGGCCCGCTCATCGATGGCATCGGCAATGAATCGGCAGGCCGTCGCAAGTATGTGGTGAAACAGGGGCCTTCTTTTCAGGCCTTTGATGAACGGGGAGAAACGCTCAATGGCGTGCCCGCCAGTGGCGACAATTTTTTCGCCTCGATCATGCATGCCTTGCCGGATGAATCCCGCCAGGCACTGGGCGTTCCACATGTCAGTCAGAGTGCCGGTCTGCGCCAGGCGGTCATCGACTCTGCCATCGAGCATCGACTGGAGTTGTCGCAGCAGCTGGCGAAACGAGCGGGTCGCCGCCAATCGTTCAAGCCACCTGTACGCGTCTCCGAGCGCCGGGTGGGGTACTACGCCAGCGGTCGCGGCCAAGGGTTCAATCCTTCGCTGGTGGCCCGCGTGCAGGATGTGCATCCCGGGCTCAGCGATCAGCAGGCCAATGGATTTATCCTGGCGCAATTGCGCGCGGGCAAGACTGAAGCACATGTCTATAGCCTCATGCAGGAGCGCATGCGTCAGTGGGAAGTACTGGAATCGACGCTCGATCAATGGGTTGGCGAGCCTGTGCCGGAATCCATTTTGCAATCCATGCTCGGCAGCAAGGCCTCGGTTGCGCACAACATCAAGCAAAGCTGGCGCAACTCACCGTTGGCTGACAGTCACCCCATGTACAGGTTGCTGGATCTGGTCTGTGACGACCCGATACCGCCATTGTCGGCGGATTTCTCCCATGTGCGTGATTTGTATGTTCGCGGCCGGTGCATCACTGACGCCAATGTCGATGCCCTTTTGGCGAGTTTCCCCAGGCTGAAAAGGCTGCGAATAAATGCCACGGGGGATGAGTTCAGCAACGTACCTGCCACATTGAGCGGTATGCGCGAGCTGACTGACCTGAGCCTTTATTGCGCCACGCCATACGCCGTGGACATGCCGTCGAGGTTAAACGCTTTGGTGGCGCTCGAGGATCTCAGTGTCTCTTCCTCCAGTTACGCATCGCTTGCTCTGGATGTCCGCGGACTGCGCAAACTGCGCAGCCTGGAAGTCCTTGCTCCCTCGATGTTTGAATGGCCTGCAGGGGTTCTCGAGCTGCCACGCCTTGAGCGTTTGAACCTCAGGGGGACCGGTATCAGGACATTGCCCGACGGTGTTTTCCAAGGGCATGAAAAACTTTGGTCCGGGCTGTCGCTGGACTGGTCGAACTTCCTGCGGGAAAACTTCAAGCCAGCGTATGACTACGTCAAGCACCATCCTGAACACCTGGTTGATCTGCAGGAAATGGTCAAGGACTACAGCAAGGGGGAGTTAAGGCGTCTTGGCGAAGGCATGTACGACTCGGTCGAGGTGATATTCAGTCAGTTTACCGAGCAATGGCCGGGCGCCGAAGCAAGGTTCGAGGCCCTGGAGGCTTTGGGCGATGGCTACCGAACACTCGACCGGCAACTCAATGACTGGTACCACTCGAAAGCGACGCCAGTAGCCATCGAAGAGACGATGGCGCGGGAGTGGTTGGGCCATTCCCTGAGAGTCAGCTGGCGTCATGGTGCCTTCAAACGTTATGGCTCTACGGCCGATGCCTCGGTGCTCGAGGTGCCGAATCTGCAACTGAGTGAACTTCCAGTGCTACCGGCCAGTGAGTTCTCGCATGTGCAGACATTGAACTTGAGGGGTACTCAAGCGCCTGCGGAACAGATTCGCCGCTTTGTCGGTGGTTTTACCGAACTGCAGAGGCTCGGCTTGCCCGGTACCGGTTTGACTGAGGTGCCGATTGCGCCTGGCGAACTTGGCAAACTGACTTATCTGGATCTATCGGGCAACCGCATGGGTGCCGGTTCAACCGAACCACAACGTTTCGAGGGGCTGCAGAGTCTCGAATACCTGGACCTGAGCAACAACCCGCTGCACTCGCTGGACGTGAGTGCGTTGACTCGTCTCAAGGCCTTGAATCTGCGCGGCACGGACCTGCAGGAGTGGCCAGCAGGGTTGCAGGACTTGCCAGAGCTGAACTGGCTCGATTTGCGTGACAGTCAAGTCAGCGCGCTGCCGACGCCGCTTGCGGATGACATGCTGCTCAAAACCAACCTGACCGGCACTCCCTTGACCCCGGAGTCCATCGCAGAACTCGATCTGGCCCGGCAGCGAGTGGAAATGGGCAAATGCTTGCCAGTCGGGACCCTGAAACGGTTTGACCTGGAGGAGGTGCCAACGATTTTCCCGCCGTCGGAGAGCGGGGAGTCGATCGCAGGTCATTTGCTGGCGCTGACAGAAGTTCCGGTGGGAGAAGGGCCTGCGGCGTTGGGAAAACGCCTGCAACGACTAAAACCGAATCTCACCGATGATGACGCCTTGCAAGTGATCGAACAGATGCGCGAGAGCGGGGCAACGCAGGTGCAAATCGGTGAGCGAATAGCCGAATGGGAGCAAGCTTATGAGGTGCTCACCCGTCGTTTGAATGGTTGGCTGTTTACGCGCGGGACACAGGGCCCGGGTTGGATGACGTCCTCGAGCACCCGCAGGCTGGGTGCCTTGCGAATCCTTGAATGCTGGCGTGAAGGTCTGGGCGGCGCGCCGGGTGATGCGCACGCCGTGTTGGATCTCAATGGTCTGCAACTGGGCGATCTGCCGGAGCTGCCGGTCATGTTCGAGCATGTGGGCAGCTTGAACCTGACGAGCGTAAAACTGACCGCTCAAGGCTCCGACGGGTTCCTCAAGGCATTCACTCAACTGAAGGCACTTGAACTCAATGGCAATGGGCTGGAGGTTGTACCCGACCCGGTTCAACACATGGAAAAGCTCGAGCGCCTGGAAATCTCATCGAACCGTATCAGCGATACCGAGGGCTTGTACGCAAAGTTGAGCAATCTGCAACGGCTGCAATCGCTGGACCTGAGTTACAACGAGCTGGATGCTTTTGACGTCGGTGATTTCGACGCTTTGGAGACGCTTGATCTGCGCAACAACAATCTGACCGAATGGCCGGACGGCGTGGCGACTGCCAATCGCCTGAGATCGCTGAACCTCAGTGGCAACGACATCACGTCGGTTCCCGAGGACGTTCTGGATGGCAGCCACGAGGTTCTGCTGAGCGGTACGGACATGAGCGACAACTACAACCTGTCGCTGGAAAGCCTGGAGCGATTGAGGACCTATCGCGAAGAGGGACTGCACGACACCGTGCTGGGATTCTCGCGCAGTGATCTTGATGATCTGATTGATGATGCGCATGGCTTTGACGAAGCAAGCATCGACAGCATTGAGACTGATGAGGAACTCTCTGAAACCGAGCCTGATTCCGCTCAAAGGGAGCCCTGGCTGGCCAATGCTCCGGCTGAGGAGTTGGCCGGTAAAAAAGAGACCTGGAATCAACTGGCGGCGGAGCCGGACAACGCGGCGTTCTTCCATTTGATTGCGCGATTGCAGGACACGCAGGAGTTCAGGGTGGCGAAAGCCGATCTGACCCGGCGAGTGTGGACAGTCATGGACGCCGCCGCGAGCAACAGCGAACTTCGCGAGGTGCTGTTCGCCGGTTCCGCTACCCATGGCACCTGTGTCGATGGCCGGATCCTGACGTTCAGCGGGCTGGAAAGCAAAGTGTTCACCCACAATGCCTTGCTCGACATTCCCGTCGGACGCCTGAGTGAAAAGGGTGATGCGCTATTGAGGTTGTCCCGGCAGTTGTTCCGGCTGGACAAGGTCGACGAGCTGGCGACAAAAACCGCCGCGCGTGCCGGTCATGATGAAGCCGAAGTGCGGCTGGGTTATCGAATCGGCCTTACCGATGGCTGGCCTGATGGCCTGAGCCTGCCAGGGCAACCCAGGCACATGACCTACGCCTCGGGCGTCACACCCGGGCAACTGGCGCAGGCGCGCATCGAGATCGGCAATGCAGAGCGCTCCGACGGTTTTTTTGAAGACCTGATTCAGCGTGACTACTGGGTGAGCTATCTCAAGGAGAAATACCCTGAAGACTTCAGGGCACTCGATGAGATGGATGTCCAGGAGATGGACACCGATGAGGTTGGCAACGCTGACGACCCTGCGTTCCTGAGCGTGCTTTTCGATCAGGCGGCGGCACGCAATGCGAAGATGATCGAGTTGTCTCGAAAAGAGGTCGCGGAGCTCGCCTCAAACGGCTGATTCATTCTCCCTGTAGGAGCGAGCTTGCTCGCGATGGTCGTTAACGATAACGCGTGTTTACTGGATAAACACAGCGCTCTTGAGTCCATCGCGAGCTCGCTCCTACAAGGGGGCACTCAGTTGTCGTAACCCAGGTTCGGTGCCAGCCAGCGTTCGGTCACGCTCAGCTCCTGGGATTTACGCGAGGTGTAGCTCTGCACCTGGTCCTTGTCGACCTTGCCCACGGCAAAGTATTGCGCCTGCGGGTGGGCGAAGTACCAACCGCTGACCGCTGCCGCCGGGAACATGGCGTAGTGTTCGGTGAGGAACACACCGCTGCGGCCTGCGCGCATTTCCTCGGCCTCAGGATCGAGCAGGGCGAACAGCTGGGCTTTTTCGGTGTGATCCGGGCAGGCCGGGTAACCCGGTGCCGGACGGATGCCGGTGTATTGCTCCTTGATCAACGCCTCGTTATCGAGCGTTTCGTCTTTCGCATAACCCCAATGCTCTTTACGCACCTGCTGGTGCAGCCACTCGGCGCAGGCCTCGGCCAGGCGGTCCGCCAGGGCCTTGACCATGATCGAGTTGTAGTCGTCGCCCGCGTCCTGGTAGGCCTTGGCGACTTCTTCGGCGCCGATGCCGGCGGTGGTGATGAAACCACCCACGTAGTCGGTCACTTCACTGTCCTTGGGCGCGACGAAGTCGGCCAGGGAGAAGTTGGGCTTGCCATCGGTCTTGATGATCTGCTGGCGCAGGTGATGCAGCTTGGCCATTGGCTTGCCGTCATCGCCATACAGCTCGATGTCGTCGTCATGCACCTGGTTGGCCGGCCAGAAGCCGAACACTGCGCGAGCGCTGATCAGCTTTTCGTCGATCAGTTTGCGCAGCATTTCCCTGGCATCGTTGTACAGCGAGGTGGCGGCTTCACCGACCACTTCGTCCTGGAGGATGCGCGGGAACTTGCCGGCCAGGTCCCAGGAGATGAAGAACGGCGTCCAGTCGATGTATTCGGCCAGTACGTCGAGGTCGATATTGTCCAGCACCCGCGTGCCGGTGAAGGTCGGCTTGACCGGCGTGTAGCTCGCCCAGTCGAATTGCGGCTTCTTGGCGATGGCCGCGCCGTAGCTCAGGCGTTCGGTGCGGGCGCTGCGGTTGGCGGTGCGCTCGCGAACTTCGATGTAGTCCTGGCGGGTTTTCTCGACGAAACCGGGCTTGAGTTCCTTGGACAGTAACTGCGTCGCCACGCCCACGGCGCGAGAGGCGTCGGTGACGTAGATCACCGCGTCGTTGCTGTACTTGGGCTCGATCTTCACCGCCGTGTGCGCCTTGGAGGTGGTCGCGCCGCCGATCATCAACGGCAGGTGGAAGTCCTGGCGCTGCATTTCGCGGGCGACGTGGACCATCTCATCCAGCGACGGGGTAATCAGGCCGGACAGGCCGATGATGTCGCACTTCTGTTCCTTGGCCACCTGGAGGATTTTTTCCGCCGGGACCATCACGCCGAGGTCGACGATGTCGTAGCCGTTGCAACCGAGCACGACGCCAACGATGTTCTTGCCGATGTCGTGCACGTCGCCCTTTACGGTGGCCATCAGGATCTTGCCCTTGGCCTCCGGCTTGTCGCCTTTCTCCAGTTCGATGAATGGGATCAGGTGGGCCACGGCCTGTTTCATCACGCGGGCGGATTTCACCACCTGCGGCAGGAACATTTTGCCGGCGCCGAACAGGTCGCCGACGATGTTCATGCCAGACATCAGCGGGCCTTCGATCACTTCGATCGGGCGGGCGAACGACTGACGAGATTCTTCGGTGTCTTCGACGATGTGGGTGGTGATGCCCTTGACCAGCGCGTGCTCCAGGCGCTTGTTGACGTCCCAGTTGCGCCACTCTTCAGTCTCGGCTTCCTTGACGCTGCCGTCGCCCTTGTACTTGTCGGCGATGGCGAGGAGGGCGTCGGTGCCTTCCGGGGTGCGGTTGAGGATCACGTCCTCCACGGCGTCGCGCAGCTCCAGCGGGATCTGGTCGTAGATCTCCAGTTGGCCGGCGTTGACGATACCCATGGTCAGGCCACTGCGGATCGCATACAGCAGGAACACCGAGTGGATCGCCTCGCGCACCGGGTTGTTGCCACGGAACGAGAACGATACGTTGGACACGCCGCCCGAGGTCAGCGCGTACGGCAGTTCGTCGCGGATGTAGGCACAGGCGTTGATGAAGTCCACGGCGTAGTTGTTGTGTTCTTCGATACCGGTGGCCACGGCGAAGATGTTCGGGTCGAAGATGATGTCTTCCGGCGGGAAGTCCACTTCGTTGACCAGGATGTCATAGGAGCGTTTGCAGATTTCCTTCTTGCGCGCTTCGGTGTCGGCCTGGCCGGCTTCGTCGAAGGCCATCACCACCACGGCGGCGCCGTAGCGCTTGCACAGCTTGGCGTGATGAATGAACTGCTCGACGCCTTCCTTCATGCTGATCGAGTTGACGATGCCCTTGCCCTGGATGCATTTGAGGCCGGCTTCGATCACTTCCCACTTCGAGGAGTCGATCATGATCGGTACGCGGGAGATGTCCGGTTCGCCGGCGATCAGATTGAGGAAGGTCACCATGGCCTTCTTCGAATCGAGCATCCCTTCGTCCATGTTGATGTCGATCACCTGGGCGCCGGCCTCGACCTGCTGCAGGGCGACTTCCAGGGCTTCGGTGTAGTTGTCTTCGCGGATCAGACGGGCGAACTTGGCCGAGCCGGTGATGTTGGTCCGCTCGCCGACGTTGACGAACAGCGAGCTGCGATCGATGGTGAACGGTTCCAGGCCCGAGAGGCGGCAAGCCTTGGGGATGTCCGGAATCTCGCGCGGCGCATAGCCGGCCACGGCCTTGGCGATGGCTTCGATGTGGCCCGGCGTGGTGCCGCAGCAGCCGCCGACGATGTTGAGGAAGCCGCTTTGGGCGAACTCTTCGATGACCTTGGCAGTTTCCGACGGCAGTTCGTCGTACTCGCCGAATTCGTTCGGCAGGCCGGCGTTCGGGTGCGCGGAAACGTGGGTGCCAGCCTTGTTCGACAGCTCTTCGAGATACGGGCGCAACTCGCTGGCGCCGAGGGCGCAGTTGAGGCCGACGGAAATCGGCTTGGCGTGGGCCACGGAGTTCCAGAACGCTTCGGTGGTCTGGCCGGACAGGGTACGGCCGGAGGCGTCGGTGATGGTGCCGGAAATCATGATCGGCAACTCGATGCCCAGCTCTTCGAACACGCCTTGCACGGCGAAGATCGCGGCCTTGGCGTTGAGCGTGTCGAAAATGGTTTCGATCAGGATCAGGTCGGCGCCGCCTTCGATCAGGCCTTTGGTGGATTCGGTGTAGTTTTCCACCAGCTCATCGAAGGTCACGTTGCGGTAGCCGGGGTTGTTCACGTCCGGGGACAGCGAGCAGGTGCGACTGGTAGGACCGAGCACGCCGGCAACGAAGCGCGGCTTGTCCGGGGTTTCCAGGGTCTTGGCGTCGGCGACCTTGCGCGCCAGGCGCGCGCCTTCTACGTTTAACTCATACGCCAGGCCCTGCATGCCATAGTCGGCCAGGGAGATCTGGGTGGCGTTGAAGGTGTTGGTTTCCAGAATGTCGGCGCCGGCGTCCAGGTAGGCTTTTTCAATGCCGCCAATCACGTCCGGGCGAGTCAGTACCAACAGGTCGTTGTTGCCTTTGACATCGCTCGGCCAGTCAGCGAAGCGTTTGCCACGGTAATCCTGCTCTTCGAGCTTGTAGCTCTGGATCATCGTGCCCATACCGCCATCGAGAATCAGGATGCGCTCTTTGAGGGCGTGCTTGAGAGCTTGAAGGCGAACGCTGCGATCGGACATTTGGACTACTCGGTAAGACCATGACGAAGGGCCGGGATGATAGCAAACCTGTGCGCTTTTAGAGCATGACTCGAATTTGCATGAATATCGTTCATGTTGGCAGGGGTGACAGACCGGTAGAATCGCGGCGTTTTTTCAGGATTCAGGACCAGGGACATGTCGTATCGCTTCGTCATCGGCACATTGATGCTGTTTTTTAGCTGGGGCGCTGCGGCGCAAAGCCCGGCGATTTCTTCTGCCATTTCCTACAGCCGCGACATTCAACCGATCTTCACTGAAAAGTGCGTGGCCTGCCACGCCTGCAACGACGCCGCCTGTCAGCTCAATCTGGGCAGCGGCGAGGGCGCTGCACGGGGCGCGACGAAAGTCCCGGTGTATGACGGCGACCGCACTAAAGCGGTGGCGCCGACGCGGCTGTTTCTGGACGCCTCCGGCAAAGCCGCCTGGCAGCAGAAGGGCTTCTATTCGGTGCTCGATGCCCAGGGCAGCCAGGCCGCATTGATGGCGCGGATGCTGGAGTTGGGCCACAACACCCCATTGCAACCCAATGCGAAGTTGCCGCAAGACATCGTCCTGGGCCTGAACCGGGAAAACATGTGTGCCATGCCTGCGGAGTTCGGCGCCTATGCCGCTGCGCACCCGAAGGAGGGCATGCCGCTGGCGGTGACCGGCCTGACCGACCAGCAGTACCAGACGCTGCAACGCTGGCTGGCGGCAGGGGCGCCGATTGATCGGCAAGCGATGGCGCCCAGCGCCAGGGAGGCCCTGGAGGTGGTGCAGTGGGAAAACCTGCTCAATTCACCGGGCGCCCGTGAAAGTCTGGTGGGGCGCTGGCTGTATGAGCACTGGTTCCTCGCCCATCACTACTTCAAGGATGGCGAGCCCGGGCATTTCTTCCAGTGGGTGCGTTCGCGCACGCCCACCGGCCAGCCGATCGACCTGATCAATAGCCGTCGCCCCAACGATGACCCGGGCACGCAGTTCTACTACCGCCTGTGGCCGGTGCAGGGCGTGATCGTGCACAAGACCCACATCAGCTACCCACTGAGTACGGCGAAGATGGCGCGGGTCAAATCGCTGTTCTACAGCGGTAACTGGCAGGTCGATGCCTTGCCGGGCTACGGGCCGCAGAGCCGGGCCAACCCGTTTGCCACTTTCGAAGCGATTCCGGCGCAGGCGCGTTATCAGTTCATGCTCGATAACGCCGAGTACTTTGTGCGCACATTTATCCGCGGCCCGGTGTGCCGCGGGCAGATCGCCACGGATGTGATTCGCGACAACTTCTGGGCGCTGTTCCAGGCGCCTGAACACGACCTATACGTCACCGACCCGAACTATCGCGGGCAAGCCACGCCGTTGCTGGCGATGCCGGGGCAGAATGATGATGTCGGCAGCGTCCTGAGCCTGTGGCACGACTACCGCGACAAACGCAACGAATACGAGGCCCTGCGCCGCGACAGCTACGCCGACGAGCCAGCACCGAGTTGGTCGAGCCTGTGGGCCGGCAACGATAACGCGCTGCTGAGCATCTTCCGCCATTTCGACAGCGCTTCGGTGACCAAGGGCCTGATCGGCGACGTGCCGCAGACGATGTGGCTGTTCGACTATCCGCTGCTGGAACGCACCTACTATCAACTGGCGGTGAACTTCGATGTGTTCGGCAACGTATCCCATCAGGCCCAGACGCGCCTGTATTTCGACCTGATCCGCAACGGTGCCGAGCAGAACTTCCTGCGCCTGATGCCCGCCGACTCCCGGGACGGCTACCTCGACGACTGGTATCAGAACAGTGGCAAATTCAAGATGTGGCTGGACTACGAGTCCATCGACGATGACAAGCCAACTGCACTGAAGCTGGACCCGCAAGACCCCAAGCGCGACTTTGCCATGCAGTTGCTGGCCCGCTATGGCGACCTCAATGCCAGGCCCGACCCGATCAACCGCTGCGACGGCGCCTACTGCTCGCGGCCGAACATCGATCCGGACCTGCAAAGTGCCGAGCAGGCGCTGAGTCGCCTGACCTCACGCCCGGCGGCGGGGCTTAAAGTCATCGACCAACTGCCGGAAGCGACCCTGTTGCGCATCGAAACCGCCAGCGGCAAGCGCGAGGTCTATAGCCTGCTGCGCAATCGTGCCCACAGCAACGTGGCGTTCCTGCTCGGTGAATCGTTGCGCTATCAACCGGGGCTCGACACCCTGACGATTTTCCCGGGCGTACTCAGCAGTTACCCGAACTTCATGTTCAACATCCCGGCCGGGCAGGTGCCGGCGTTTGTGGATGCGATGGAAAATGCCAGGGACAGCGCCAGCTTCGAGAAAATCGTCGAACGTTGGGGGATCCGCCGCAGTCATCCGCAATTCTGGGTTTATTTTCATGACATGAGTCGCTACATCCAGGAAAACGATCCGGTGGAAGAGGGCGTGCTGGACATGAACCGCTACGAGAATCTCTGATCCACCGCCACCCCCCTGTGGAGTCGCCGACACAGGGGGATCGGTGTTTCTTTTCCCGACAAAAATACTAGGACTTTGTCCGGCGCGTCGATTGGCGTAAACTGCGCCCAAGCCTGCGAGGAGTTTCCATGACCGCTATTACCATTACTGACGCCGCCCACGATTATCTGGCTGATCTGCTCTCCAAGCAGAACACCCCGGGCATCGGCATCCGCGTCTTCATCACCCAGCCTGGCACCCAGTACGCCGAAACCTGCATTGCCTACTGCAAGCCGGGCGAAGAAAAACCCGAAGACACCGCGCTGGGGCTCAAAAGCTTCACCGCGTACATCGACCATTTCAGCGAAGCTTTCCTGGACGATGCCGTTGTCGACTACGCGACCGACCGCATGGGCGGCCAGCTGACCATCAAGGCGCCAAACGCCAAGGTACCGATGGTCAACGCCGACAGCCCGGTCAACGAGCGCATCAACTATTACCTGCAGACCGAAATCAACCCGGGGCTGGCCAGCCATGGCGGCCAGGTCAGCCTGATCGACGTGGTCGAAGACGGCATCGCCGTCCTGCAGTTCGGCGGCGGTTGCCAGGGCTGCGGCCAGGCCGACGTGACGCTGAAGGAAGGGATCGAGCGCACCTTGCTCGAGCGCATCCCTGAGCTGAAAGGCGTTCGCGACGTGACCGACCACACGCAGAAAGAAAACGCCTACTACTAAGGTGTTCGCTGCGGATTGAAAAAACGGCGCCCCGTGAGCGCCGTTTTTTTATGGGTGAACTTCGCTGACGCCTTCGCGAGCAGGCTCGCTCCCACAGTTGACAGTATTCCAATGTGGGAGCGAGCCTGCTCGCGAAGGGGCCTTATGGGCGATAGAGATGCGCATGCCCCGCGCGATACAGCGATGACTCGCTGAAGTTGTCACTGCCCAGCACCCGACCCACCAGAATCAACGCCGTACGGCGAAAGCCCTTGGCCACAACCTTCCCGGCAATGTCCTCGAGCGTGCCCACCACCCAATCCTGATCCGGCCAGCTTGCGCGGTGAACCACGGCTATCGGGCAATCGACGCCGTAATGCGGCAGCAGTTCCTCAACGATCTTCGCCAGGTGATTGACCCCCAGATGAATCGCCATGGTCGCGCCATGCTGCGCCAGACTGGCGAATTCCTCGCCGGGTGGCATCGCGGTCTTGTCGGCGTAGCGCGTCAGGATCACGCTTTGGGAGATGTCCGGCAGCGTCAGTTCCGCGCCCAAAAGCGCTGCACACGCGGCTGTGGCCGTGACGCCGGGTACGATTTCGAACGCAATGCCCAACTCACGCAGATGGCGAATCTGCTCGCCGATGGCGCCATACAGGCTCGGATCGCCGGAGTGTACCCGGGCAACATCCTGACCTTTGGCGTCGGCGCTCTTGATCAGCTCGATGATCTGTTCCAGGTGCAGCTCGGCGCTGTTGACCACCTGTTCGGCGCTGTGGCCTTCCAGCACCGCGGCAGGCACCAGAGAGCCGGCATAGATGATCACCGGGCAGCTGCGAATCAGCCGCTGGCCCTTGACGGTAATCAGTTCGGGGTCGCCGGGACCTGCGCCAATGAAGTAGACGGTCATCGTCGGTTCCTGTCGGGAAAAAAGGGGCTGAACAGGGCTTCAGATGAAGAATGTTCATGATCAACGGTGGGGATTATCGCGGTTTTCAGGCGGCGCCGGCCAATGCCAGTGTGGCCTGGGCATATTTCTGTCGTGGAATCAGCAGCTTCGCCGGGCCTTGGGCCAGTTGTTCGGCCAGGGCCAGTGCGGCGCTTTCCGCCACGCCGTAGCAACCGGTGCGTTCAAACGCTATTTGCGATTGATGGCTGAGTTGCGGCTCATAGGCGGCCAGTTGTTCACTGGTGAAATACATCAATTCCAGACCCAACTGCTGGGCCAGTTCGACCAGCGCAGGTTCGTCGCGCTTCAAATCGATGCTGGCCAGCGCCTTTATTTCATGGCGTGCAATCCGGTGCGCCGCCAATGCCTGGTCGAGCAGTGCCAGCAGCGTGCTGACGGGGCAGCCCCGCTGGCAGCCCAGGCCGACCACCAGGGTCGGCGCTGTGCTGACATCAGTCATGCGTGGTACTGGCCATCGCTTTTGCGCCGGAACAACCAGGCGCTGATCAGGCCCAGGGCCAGCCAGAACGCCACGTTGGTCAGTTGCGAAGCGATTTTGAACTGGGCTTCCAGCGCCTCCGGAGCGAGCATCGAATGCACTTCCGGTTGCGGTGCGCCAATCACATGGGGAACGGCAAGGATCGCCACGCCAAGAACTTTCATCAGCCAGTGACGGCTGAACACGATCAGTGCGATACCGACGGCGGTGGAGGCGGCGGTGCCGATCCACCACAGTTGCCGTTGTGCCAGATCGGCTGCGGCAGTGCCGGGCAGTTCAGGCGGCAGGCCAAGGGTCGGCGCGAGCACGAAGGTCGCATAACCGGCCAGGCCCCAGAGCAGGCCCTGGGAGGTTTTGGTCGGCGCACGCAAGGTGTACAGGCCGGCCAGCATCAGGGCGAAACCGACGGCCACCACCAGGTTGCCGCCGGTGGTCGACAGCACACGCTGCCAGCCGTCTTCCGGCTCCCAGGCCTCGGCATCGTGAGTGTGGGCAGCCATCGCACCGTCGGCGTGTTCATGCATTTCAACCGCGGCCGGTTCGGCTTTTTCGTAGGTTTCGGCCTGCAGGATCAGGGGGGAGACCCAGAAACTTTGCAGCAGGGTCAGCAGCAGGGCGGCCAGCAGCCCGGTGAAACCTGCGGTTTGCGCAATACGCTTGATCATGTCGTCAGGTCTCAATGGCACGGGAACGCGGAGCTGTGACGGGTATCGTGGGCGGCATTGTGCACCGCTTCGATGTGCGAGAAACCGGCGAAATACACAAGGCACGCGCCCAAAATCGACGCGCAGGCGGCGGCGGTCAGACGTTGAGTCAGGGTTGAGGTGGTGCTGGCTGTAGTGTGGCCGGTGCTGCTGATGATCGACATGGCGTTTCCCTCTGGTCTGTCAGCGGGGAATAAGAGCGCATGCAAAACCCTGCACGACCAGGCGCGCAGGGTTTCAAACAGCGCCCGCCCACCGCGGGTTTGTTGTTTCAGTGATCGTACTGGTCACTTTGTGTTGCGGGCCGGTCTCCGGGCTCACGAGGGGCAAAGGCCTGGGCCTGAACCTGTAAGCATCACCTTCCCATGCCGTGATGGCACAGTGGATCTGATGCTTCGCTCGCTTACCGTTGCGGGGGCAGCACCGGACTGACATGGCTTTGGAGTAAAGCACATGATTCACCGGTTTCCCGTTTCACCCTGTGAAGGGCACCCGTAACAAGATGCGTAGGAGAGCATGGGCGGGGGTTGGGCGTCAATTGGCAGGAGTTCTCAACTGAAGACCGAGTCGCCTTCATCGCGAGCAGGCTCGCTCCCACATTGGAACGCGATCCCCTGTGGGAGCGAGCCTGCTCGCGAAGGGCTCACCACTGATTTCAAGCGGACATTGACCCGCCCCAATACCATGCGTAGCCTTGCGCTTTCGAGGTTCTTCGGCGTTTGTCGAAGCTAAGAAGGGAACGCGGTCAATGCCGCGGCTGCCCCCGCAACTGTGAACGGTGATGTTCGTTGCCACGCCACTGCTGGCTCAATCCATGAGGCCGGCGGGAAGGCGCAGCGAATGCCAGGCTCAAGGCCGGCACACCGTCAGCCAGGAGACCTGCCTCGACACAGATTCTCACTTTCAACCGGGCGGGGTGATCCGGTGGCGAACTCTTCAGGCACGCGCCTCCGCGTTGCCGGTTGTCGTCCCGTATGCCCGCCACCTAAGCCATAGGGCATCCGATGAAAACACTGGCCAAACTTCCCGTCACCATCGTCACCGGCTTTCTCGGCTCGGGTAAAACCACGCTGCTGCGGCACATGCTCGACAACGCCCAGGGTCGCCGAATCGCGGTGATCGTCAACGAATTCGGCGAGTTGGGCATCGACGGCGAAATCCTCAAGCAGTGCTCCATCGGTTGCACCGAAGAAGAAGCCAGCGGCCGTGTCTATGAGCTGGCCAACGGCTGCCTGTGCTGCACCGTCCAGGAAGAATTCTTCCCGGTGATGCGTGAACTGGTGGCCCGTCGCGGCGATCTCGATCACATCCTGATCGAAACGTCCGGCCTGGCGCTGCCCAAGCCGCTGGTGCAAGCCTTCCAGTGGCCGGAAATCCGCAGCGCCTGCACGGTCGACGCGGTAATCACCGTGGTCGACAGCCCGGCCGTGGCCGCCGGTACCTTCGCCGCCTTCCCGGACCAGGTCGACGCCCAGCGCAAACTCGACCCCAACCTGGACCACGAATCGCCACTGCACGAACTGTTTGCCGACCAACTGGCCAGCGCTGACCTGGTGATCCTCAACAAAACCGACCTGATCAACCCGGCAGACCTGGCCCGGGTGCGCCTGGAAGTCGCTGAAGAATTGCCGCCAGCGGTGAAAATCGTCGAAGCCAGCAGCGGTCGCCTGCCGCTGGACGTGTTGATCGGCCTGGGTGCCGGTTCCGAAGAAAACATCGACAGCCGCCACAGTCACCACGACTATCATCACGATGGCGACGACGATCATGACGACCACGATCACGACGCCTTCGATTCGATCTCCATCGAGCTGCCGCAAGCCGACGAAAGCCTGCTGCTGGACGCGTTGACCCAACTGGTGGTGCAGCACGGCATCCTGCGCGTCAAAGGCTTCGCCGCGATCCCGAACAAACCGATGCGCCTGCTGATCCAGGGCGTGGGCACGCGTTTCGACAAGCACTTCGACCGTCAGTGGGGCGCCGAAGAAGCGCGCGTCACCCGCCTGGTGCTGATCGGCCAGGAACTCGACGCCGCCGCGCTCGAAGCGCAACTGCGCGCCGCGCTCAGCGTGTAAGCCATGCACCTGCTCAGGACCCAGCCCGGCGGTTTCGTGTCGGATGACAACATTGCCGACCTTGGACAAACCCCCGCCGAGCTGGTGGTCCTGTGCAGCGGCGATTCCAGCCTGGCGCTGCTCGCCGAAGCGGCGCAGCAGTTGCCCGAGGATTACCCGAGCGTGCGCCTGGCC
Source organism: Pseudomonas sp. PB101 (assembly GCF_009764265.1). GTDB lineage: Bacteria > Pseudomonadota > Gammaproteobacteria > Pseudomonadales > Pseudomonadaceae > Aquipseudomonas. The sequence continues at coordinate 32,168 of NZ_RWIR01000018.1, read as the reverse complement.
AACCCGATGCAGGTGCAGAACCATGCCTCGGTCGACTTGTACGTCGATGAAGTGCTGCGTCACGCCAAGGTGATCCTGATCTCGCTGCACGGCGGCATCGCCTATTGGCGTTACGGCATCGAACGACTGGTCGAGCTGTCGCAGCGCGGCGTGCAGGTCATCCTGGTACCGGGCGATGATCGTCCGGACCCGGAGCTCAGTGACCTGAGCACCGTCGGCGCCGAGGATCGCGACCGGCTCTGGCAGTTTCTGCGCCAGGGCGGCATGGGCAACGCCCTGGATTTCTTCCGCTGTCTGGCCAACCGCTGGCTGGCCCGTGATTACACCTGGGGCGAGCCGCAAACCCTGCCACGCACGGCGATCTACCATCCGCACAAACACTCTGGCGCACTGAGCGACTGGCAGGCCGACTGGTACGCCGATCAGCCGGTGGCGGCGGTGCTGTTTTACCGCTCGCATTTGCAGGCGGCGAACACTGCGTTCATTGATGTTTTTTGCCAGCGTTTGCAGGCGGCGGGGTTGAATCCACTGCCGATTGCGCTGGCCAGTTTGAAAGAACCCGGCTGCCTCTCGGTGGTCGAGGATTGGCTGGATGAAGTCGAAGTTTCAGTGATTCTGAATACCACCGGCTTCGCTCAATCCAGTCCGGAAGCCCCTCATCTGCGGCCGTTTCGCCGCAATATCCCGGTGATCCAGGCGATTTGCGCCCAGGACAACGAACCGGGTTGGCGCGCCAGTGAACAGGGGCTTGGCCCTCGCGACCTGGCGATGCACATTGCCTTGCCGGAACTGGACGGACGCATCATCAGCCGTCCGATCAGCTTCAAGGACCTGGCGTGGCGCAGTGAGCGCAGTCAGTCGGATGTGGTCTGCTACCGGCCACAACCGGAACGCATGGATTTCGTTGCCGAACTGGCGCGGCGCTGGGTCGAGCTGGCGCGGGTGCCCAATGCGGATAAACGCATCGCCCTGATTCTCGCCAACTACCCGACCCGCGATGGACGCATCGGTAATGGAGTGGGCCTCGACACTCCGGCCGCCGCGCTGAATATCCTGCGGGCGCTGCAGGCCGAAGGTTATCCGTTGCCGGCCCGATTGCCGGACAGCGGCACTGCGTTGATCCAGCAGTTGCTCGGCGGCGTCAGCAATGATCTCGAGACCCTCGACCAGCGTCCATGCCAGCAGAGTCTGGCAATGGATGAATATTTGAAGATGTTCGAGGCGTTGCCCGAAGCCAATCGCGCAGCGGTGCTGGAGCGTTGGGGCGCACCGGAAAACGACCCGATGTGCCGCAGCGGACGAATGATGATCGCCGGCCTGCGCTTTGGCCTGACTTTCGTCGGCATTCAGCCGGCGCGGGGTTATCAGGTCGATCAGAGCGCGGTGTATCACGACCCGGACCTGGTGCCGCCCCACGGCTACCTGGCGTTCTATTTCTGGTTGCGCAACACCTATGGCGCCCACGGCGTGATCCACGTCGGCAAGCACGGCAACCTCGAATGGCTGCCGGGCAAGGGCGTGGGGCTGTCGGAAAACTGCTGGCCGGATGCACTGCTCGGGCCGCTGCCGAATATCTATCCGTTCATCGTCAACGACCCGGGCGAGGGCGCCCAGGCCAAGCGGCGTACCCAGGCGGTGATCATCGATCACCTGATGCCGCCGCTGACCCGCGCCGAAACCTACGGCCCGCTGCGTAACCTCGAACTGTTGGCGGACGAATATTACGAAGCGCAACTGCTTGATCCGCGCCGCGCCCGAGAGTTGCAGCGCGACATCCTGCAACTGGTGCGCGATACCCACATCGACCGTGAGCTGCAGCTGGACGAACAGCTCGACAGCGATGCAGACGCGGCGATCTGGTTGCCGCGACTCGACACCTACCTGTGCGACTTGAAAGAGTCGCAGATCCGCGATGGCCTGCATGTGTTCGGCGAATCGCCCACCGGGCGTTTGCGCATCGACACCTTGCTGGCGTTGTTGCGCATTCCAAGGGGCGATGGCCGAGGGGCGCAATCGAGCCTGCTGCGGGCACTGGCCAAGGCTTTCGGGCTGGGGTTCGACCCGCTCGATTGCGCGCTGGCCGAGCCCTGGACCGGACCGCGTCCCGAACCGCTTTTGCTGATCAGCGATGACACCTGGCGTACGGCGGGTGATACCCGCGAGCGCCTGGAATTATTTGCCACCCAACTGATCTCGCAGGCATGGGTCGCCCCCTGTGGGAGCGAGCCTGCTCGCGATGGAGTGTCAGCCACATTGATGTCAACTGACACACCATCGCGAGCAGGCTCGCTCCTACAGGGGGCGGGTTGGTCTGAGGTACAAGCCATCATCGACAATCTGCGCGAAGTGGTCGCTCCGCGCCTGGACGCCTGCGGTCCCGCGGAAATGCGCGGCTTGCTCGATGCCCTCGGCGGGCGTTTCGTCCCGGCCGGTCCCAGCGGCGCGCCGAGTCGCGGGCGGCTGGACGTGCTGCCCACCGGGCGCAACTTCTACTCGGTGGACGTGCGCAACCTGCCGACCACCACGGCGTGGCGTATCGGTTTCCAGTCGGCCAACCTGATTCTGGAGCGGCACCTGCAAGACCACGGCGATCATTTGCGCCAGCTCGGCCTGTCGGTGTGGGGCACCGCGACCATGCGCACCGGCGGCGATGACATCGCCCAGGCCATGGCGCTGATGGGCGTGCGTCCGGTCTGGGCCACCGGCAGCCAGCGGGTCGATGACTTCGAGATTCTGCCGTTGAGCCTGCTCGACCGTCCGCGGGTGGACGTGACCTTGCGGGTGTCCGGTTTCTTCCGTGATGCCTTTGCCAATCTGATTCGCCTGTTCGACGCGGCAGTGCAGGCGGTGGCCGACCTCGACGAGCCGGACGACCTCAACCCATTGGCAGCCAAGGTCCGCGCCGAGCGTGCCGCCTTGCTGCAGGCGGGGCTTGATGAAGACGCGGCGCGACGTCAGGCCGGCTGGCGGATTTTCGGCGCCAAGCCCGGTGCCTACGGCGCGGGTGTGCAGGGCGCCATCGACGGTCGGCTGTGGCAAACCCGCGAGGATCTGGCCGAGGTGTACCTCAACTGGGGCGGCTACGCTTACGGCGGCTCCGACGAGGGCACTGCCGCTCGTGAACAGTTCAGCCAGCGCCTGAGCCAGGTGCAGGCGGTGCTGCAAAATCAGGACAACCGCGAGCACGACTTGCTCGATTCCAACGATTACTACCAGTTCCAGGGCGGCATGCTCGCGGCGGTGGAAAGCCTCAGGGGCGAGGCGGCGGCCAGCTATCATGGCGACCACAGTCAGCCGGACCTGCCGAAGATTCGCACCTTGAAGGAAGAGCTGAACCGGGTCATCCGCTCCCGCGCCGCCAATCCGAAGTGGCTCGAAGGCGTCAAGCGTCACGGCTACAAAGGTGCATTCGAAATGGCCGCGACAGTCGATAATCTGTTCGCTTTCGACGCCACCACGCAGTTGATCGACGATCACCAGTACGCCTTGCTGGCCGATGCCTATTTGCTCGACCCGCACACTCGGGATTTTGTTCGCGAACACAATCCCCATGCCTTGCGCGACATGACCGAACGCATGCTCGAGGCGCAACAGCGCGGGATGTGGAAGGAGCCCGGCGAGTACCGCGAGGCGCTGGAGAATCTGTTGCTGGACATAGAGGAAGACGGCTGATGCGCCACAGACCCTGTGGGAGCGGGCTTGCCCGCGATGACATTCATTCAGTCGACAAAAATGTTGCCTGACATTCCGCCATCGCGAGCAAGCTCGCTCCCACAGAGATTGGGGCGCCTGTGAGACCACCGACCATGACTGAGATAAAACCATGACCGACACCCCGCACTTCCCGCTTTCCGCCGTGGTCGGCGCCGACGAGTTGAAGCTGGCCCTGTACCTGACCGCCATCGACCCGAAGATCGGCGGTGTGCTGATCGAAGGCCCCCGGGGCATGGCCAAGTCGACCCTGGCCCGAGGCCTGGCGGACCTGCTGGCCAGCGGTCAGTTCGTCACCCTGCCTTTGGGCGCCACCGAGGAGCGCCTGGTCGGCACCCTCGACCTCGACGCGGCGCTGGGCGAAGGTCGTGCACAGTTTTCTCCCGGTGTGCTGGCCAAGGCTGACGGCGGCGTACTCTACGTCGACGAGGTCAACCTGTTGCCTGATCACCTTGTAGACCTGCTGCTCGACGTCGCCGCCAGCGGCACCAATCTGGTCGAGCGTGACGGCATTTCCCATCGGCACCCGGCGAAGTTCGTGCTGATCGGCACCATGAACCCGGAAGAGGGTGAACTGCGCCCGCAACTGCTCGACCGCTTCGGCTTGAACGTCGCCCTGGGTGGCCACACCGTGCCGACCGAACGTGGCCAGATCATTCGCCGTCGCCTGGATTTCGACACTGATCCGCAAGGCTTCTGCGCTGCATGGGAATCGGCGCAGGCTGCTCTGCGCGAACGTTGCCAGAACGCACGCAATGCACTGGCAAGCATTCCTCTCGACGACCAGGCGCTGGCGCAGATTACCGAGCGCTGCTTCGCCGCCGGTGTCGATGGTTTGCGCGCCGACCTGGTCTGGCTGCGCGCCGCCCGGGCGCACGCCGCCTGGCGCGGGGTGAACGCAATCGCCGAGGAGGATATCGACGCCGTCGCCGAGTTCGCCTTGCGCCATCGTCGTCGCGAGCATTCACCACCGGCACCTCAACAATCCCACGCGCCGCAACCCTCTGCGCCGCAAAACGCCAACCCGAGTGAAGGGCAGGGCCAATGGGGCGAACTACCTGCCCAGGCGCTGCCGGTCGGCGCACGACGTGAAGTGCCGAGCTGGCCAAAAAAGCCCTAGGCATTCGCTCTCGCTGTGACGCGGGGGCGAATGCCAGACCCCGGGCCGGGCGGCTGGACCATGGCAAACAGGGCAAGCGACACGCCGCTCGCAGTGGCTCGGTCAATTGGCCCGGCACATTGCTCAAGGGCCGGCCGCGTCAGCGCGACGATCTGTTGTTTCACCTGCGTACCCGTTCACCCCATGAACTGTGGCTGCTGATCGTAGATGCCTCCGCATCGACCCGTCGTCATCAGGCGTTGAGCGATGCCAAGGGTTTGCTGGCGCAGTTGTTCGATGATGCCTATCGCCAGCGAGCCCGGCTGGCCTTGCTCACGGCCAGCGGTGCTGCACCCAGGTGGCAGGTGCAGGGGTTGAAGGCTTCGACGGGGCTGCGCCATTGGCTCGATGACCTTGGCGCCGGTGGCGGCACGCCGTTGCTGGCGGCCTTGAGCGAAGCGGGGCAGTGGCTTGCGCTGCGGCAAAAGCGTTTTCCGGCGGAGCAGCAGCGGTTGTTGCTGGTGACCGATGGAAGGCTCAAGGACTGGCCGCTGTTGCCGACGCTGGATTGTCCGGGGTTGTTGATCGACATCGAGCGCGGGCCGATCCGGCTGGGGCGCAGCAAGGTGTTGGCGGCGCAATTGCAGGCTGAGTATCGGCATATTGATGAGCTGTTGCCTGGCTGAGATCCGTTTTGTCTGTGCTGGCCTCATCGCGGGCAAGCCCGCTCCCACAGTGGTTGGTGATTTACACAAAATTTGTGTTCAGCGCGAAACCTGTGGGAGCGGGCTTGCCCGCGATAGCGGTGGGACAGTCAACATCACTTTCGGGCTACTTGCCCATCGCCTGCCGGTACTGCCGGGTACGCTTGCCGATGTACAACCGGTCGAGAATCAACGCCCACAACGCCGAGACATCAGGTCGGGTCTTGCGCCCACGGCTCAAGCGCTGCAGCTGGAACTTGACCACCGCCATGCTCGCCAGCGCCGCCAGAGGCTTGCGCTTCCAGCGGATCGGCGGCAGTTGCGGGTGACTGTCCCGGCCTTCACGCCAATGCCTGACCAAGTGCGGCTCCACGGCCAGCGCGGTGCCGATGCCGGCCATGGCGAGGCCACTGTCGAGGACCTGCTGGACGATTGCCAAGCGCCGGATCCCGCCGGTCACCATCACCGGCATCCGCGCCACGCTGGCCAGCTCACCGGCCATTTCCAGAAAGTACGCTTCGCGCGCCAGGGTCCGGCCATCGCGCGCTTCGCCTTGCATGGCCGGTGCTTCGTAACTGCCACCGGAAAGCTCCAGCAGGTCGATCGCTTGTTCGTTGAGCCACTGGATCACCTGCCGTGCATCGTCGGCGTCGAACCCCCCGCGCTGGAAATCCGCCGAGTTGAGCTTTACCGACACACAAAATTGCGGCGACACCACCTGACGGACCGCCGCGACGACGGACAACAGCAAACGCGCACGATTTTCCAGGGATCCGCCCCATTGATCGGTGCGCCGATTGGTCAGCGGCGACAGGAACTGGCTGATCAGGTAGCCGTGGGCGGCGTGGATCTGCACTCCGGTGAAACCGGCTTTTTCCGCCAGTGCGGCGCTGGTGGCGAAGCGTCGGATCACTTCCTGGATGTCGTCCTCGCTCATCGGTTTGGGCTCGGCGAACATCTTCGAGAACTGACCGAGATCCAGCGCGACCGCCGACGGCGCCAACGCTTGCTGGCCGAGGTTGGCCATGGTCTGGCGGCCAGGGTGGTTGAGCTGCACCCAGAACTGCGCACCGCCGGCGCGACCGACACTGGCCCACTGGCGGAAACGCTCCAGGTGTCGCTCGTCCTCCAGCGCGACGCCACCAGGCCCGGTCATGGCGCGGCGGTCGATCATCACATTGCCGGTCAGCAACAAGCCGGCTTCGCCCTCGGCCCAGGCCTGATACAGGCGCAACAGTGCCTGGTCGGGCACCTGATCGGTGTTGGCGAGGTTCTCCTCCATCGCGGCCTTGGCAATGCGGTTGCCGATGGTCTGGCCGTTGGGCAAATTCAACGCTTGAAAGGGCGACATGCTTGACTCCTCGTAGTGATGAGCAGAGGCTAAGCTTAAAGTTAACTTTAATGTCAAGCGGGAAGATGAGAGCGCTATGAAGATCGGTGAATTGGCGCAGTTGAGCGGGTTGACCGCCTCGCGCATCCGCTTTTACGAGTCTCAGGGATTGATCCGGCAGGTCGAGCGTTCTGCCAACGGTTATCGACGTTACTCGCAACAGGCGCTGCAAACCCTGCAGCTCATCCAGTGCGCACAACAGGCCGGTTTCAGCCTGGATGAACTCAAGCAGTTACTGCCGGACAATGTGACGGGTGCCTTCAAGCACGATGAGTTGATGGCCGGCCTGCACCGCAAGGTCGAGCAGATCGAAGAGATGCAACGGCACCTGGCCCATAGCAAGGCGCAGTTGCTGGGGTGGATCGACTCTATCGAGACCAAACCCGAAGGCATGAGCTGCGATGAAAATGCGCAAAGGCTGATGACGTCATTCAAGCACTAGGCCGGGCAGGGACACGGCACTTGGGTGGGAGCAAGCCTGCTCGCGATGGCGGCCTGATGGACGCCCGATAACTCAAGCCTGGCGATAAAACGTATACCGATCCTTCCCGGTATGTTTTGACTCATACAAGGCTTCATCGGCCTTGACCAGCGCCTGGTTCAACGTGTCGCCGTCGAGCACCCGGGCCAGGCCGATGCTGATGGTCACCGGGTGCCTGGTGGGGTGCTCGCGCACCACTCGACACAACTCGCCTGCCAGCGCCTCGACGTCTTCGTGGCGCACGCCGGCCAGGTAGATCGCGAACTCCTCGCCACCCAACCGCGCATATTCGTAGTCAGACATCACCGACTTGATGTCCTGGGCGATGCGCTTGAGCACCTCGTCGCCAATGTCATGGCCGTAGACGTCGTTGACCTTCTTGAAGTTGTCGATATCGACCATCGCCAGGTAGTGGTCGTTTTCCCGCGGCACAGTGTTCAACTGCTGGTTGGCGCGGGTCATGAACGAGCGGCGATTGGGGATTTCCGTGAGCGCGTCGATGTAGGCCTGGTCCAGCAACAGCTTGGACATGATGAAGTTGTAGAGCTTGGCCTTGCGCAACGTCAGGAAGCTGTAGATGGTCAGGCCGCAGATGAATGTCGAGTAACTGCCGGCCATCACCCCCCTCAGCTCCATGTTTTCGATACCCGTGTTGTAGAAGGGGTTGAGGAACGACCAGGTGATGATCTGCGCGGCAAAGAATGACCAGCGACTCAGCGGCAGTACCGAGGCGGTGAACAGGGTGGTCGACGCCGCCAGCAACAGCCAGGCGGGTTGGTGATCGCCGGACAGGCCGTCGGTCAGCAGTCGCGTGCCGAGAGCCATGGCGAATACAAACAGCAGGTTCAGCTTCTGGAAATGCCGGGCATCGCGGATCAACCGCAGGATGATGACGAGAATCGAAACAACACCGACAAACACCAGCGAACGCCAGGTGATTGGCTGTCCGCCGATGAAACTGAGGATCAGGTCGTAGGCAATCCAGACGGCAATGCTGGCGATGTAGATCAGTACGCAAAAGGTGCGTAGCCGATCAAATTCATGCTGGAGAAATTCGGCCTTGAGCTTGGCCGGCGCCGATTTCTTCAGCACTTCATCTTCAATGGTTTTGTACATCGCCGACCTTGCTGCTGTGCTGGTTGTCGAGAATCACCTTACCCCAGGGTCGGTAGCGCAGGGAGAAAACCGACGTCGGGTGGCAACCCGGCGATGCGGTTTGCGGGGGCATCGGTTCGGCACGGAAGGGTTGCCCGGCCGTGCTGGTTTGCCGGAACGCTTCCCTGACGATACCGATGGAGCAGGGCAGTGCATCGGCATAGCCGTTGCGAACCAGCAGTGGCAATCGCCCGGTGCCGGCGCCGTCCTGCCACCACACCTGAATCCCCGCGTTGGCCAATTCGCCCAGCCACTGGCCATTGACCTGTGGCGCAAGTTTGCCGACGTTGAACACGCTGATGTGCAGCGGCGCGTCGAGCCTGGCGGAAAAGTCCTTGAGCTGGCGTTGCAGCGTTTGCCGGCGATCGAGCGGCAGAAAGTGCAGGTCATCCAGCTCCATGGGCAGGTACCAGCCGCTGACCGGGAGTTTCCACTCTTTGCGCAGTGTCTGCTGGCGGGCCAGCGACTGCCCCAGTTGCGTCTGCCAGTAGGTTGCCAGCCCGGCGCTGTCCAGTTCATTGATGCGCTGGTAATAGGCCGGGTCCATGCGCAGCCCCAGTACCAGATTCAGGCCTTGGGCCCGGGCCAGTTTGAGGCTGCCGGCGAGCCAGCCATTGGCGCCGCCGAAGTCGGAGTCGCCGTAGGCCGTCCATTGCACGATCACCGTGTGCGCGCCTTGGCGGGCGGTGTCCTGCCAGATGCGCTGCCATTGCGCCTGGCTCAGGTTGGCATCGGCATTGAGTGGCTGATAGAAAATCCGCTCGTCGGCATGGGCCGTCACGCCGCCCAGCAGCACGCACAAGGCCAGTAATAGTCGTCTCATCAGAAATTCAACTCCACGCCCAGCAGCACGCCATTGGCGCCTTCATACAGATTGCCGCCCAATGATTGCTGATACTCGGTGCGGACCGTCAGGTGCGCGCGATAGGCGTTGTAGACATTGTCGTTGAACCACCATTGCCAGCGCAGGCCCAGGCCGGTGCGCAGGTCCTGGCGCCAGTCGTTGCTCGGGTCCTGGCTGGCAAACTCGAGAAAGCCGTACGGCATGAGCGTTTGTGCGCTGTTGAACGGCAGTTTCCAGGTGTGCCCTTGCTGGAAACGCGACAACCATTGATGGTCGCCGGCCTTGGTCCACCACGCCGCGTCGAGATAGAGAAAACGTTCTTCCCAATCGCTTTCGTCGACGCGCCAGTCGTTGCGATAACGCCCCTGGTCGAGGAACGACGCCGTAGCGCGCAGGAGGTAGTCAGTAGTGGTGTGCCCATCCTCACGATGATCCTCAGCCTGGTCGTTGACCTTGTCGGGGATCAGCATCTGGCCGAGGCTCAAGCCGTGGTTGTCCTGATCATTGAACTGGCTTTGCTTGTAGACCTCGCCGTAGAAGTTGATGTTGGCCGTACCCCAGGGCTTGTAGCGCAGGCCTACGCCGGTGGCGACGGACTCTGCATAACTGGAGCGACTCTGGCCGCCGAGCAGCACCCGTCCGTAGGCCGACAGCGAACTGCCAGCGCGGCTCGGTTCTTCGCCGAGCGCATGGTCCCACATGGCCAGTTGCACGTTCTGCGAGGTCGTGCGCCGTCGAGTACCGGTGCTTTCGTCGGGCCGCACGAAGTCGTTGGTCGACACCCCGGCCGGCGACCAGGTACTGGCGAAGGTCAGGGTATCGCGCCGGGACAGGGATTCATGGGCGCGCCGCTGGCGATAGCGCCGGGCTTCCATGCTGCCGTCCTCGTCGTCGGCCGCGACCGGGTTTTGTTCCAGGTCGATCACGCGTTCCAGTTCCTTGCGCGCCGAGGCGCTGTCCTCGACCTCGTCATACCGCCAGGCCAGGGTTTCGCCGAGGCGATAGTCTTCCGGGAAGTCCTGGGTGGCTCGTTGCAGGTACGGGATGGCGCGGGCACGTTCCGCCTTGGTCTCGGCACCGGCCAGGCGCACGCCGTAGTCGGCGCGATAACGGGGGTTGACCGGATCGCGACGCACGGCCTCGGCCAGCCATTCGGTACTTTGTTGCAGCTCGCCGGCCTTTTGCGCCGTGACCGAAGCCGCGTAGTAATGTTCGGCATCCGGCGCCAGTTGCAAGGCGGAACGCTGGCGTTGCAGTGCGAGCGCGTGATCGCCCCGGGCATCGGCAATCGCCGCGCCCAACGTCCACTCATTGGCACCACGGGTGCGGCTTTGTTGCCAGTAGCGTTCGGCCGTTTGCGTGTCGCCGATGTTCAGGGCGCCACGGCTGGCAGTGAGGCGGGCATTGTCGCTGAGTTCGGCGTCTGGAATGCTGCGCCAGATGGCCAGGGCACCGGCCGAGTCTCCGGACGCTTCCAGGGCGTAGGCGAGTGGCAGGCGAGTGTTCTGGTCACCCATTTTTTCGGCGGTCTGGTAGTACACCACCGCTTCGCCGGGGCGCTCCGGCATTGCACAGCGACCGAGGGCGCGGTAATCACCCGCTGCTTGCGGATGATCGCCAATCGCCTGTTGAACCGCGCCGCACTGGCCGTTTTCCGCCAATTGCGCCAGCAGTTGTCCACGGGTGGCGGGATCGACGCGGTTGAGCAGTGAAGCGATGCGTTGCTGTTGTGCCGCGGTCGGTGTCGATGCGGCATACAACCCCGCCAACCGTTGCAGCAGGGGCGTCGGCAGCTTGCCGCCGTGGCGGTCGTAGGCGTTCTCGAGCAACTGTTGCGCATGTTCCCGCTGGCCGGCTTTCAGCGCCAGGTAGGTCGCCTGATCAAGCGAGTTGAGGTTGCCGGTCTGCTGGTAATGCCGCTCCCAGAATGCCGCCGCTTCGGTATCGTGATCCGATGCCTGGAGCAGTTCAGCGCGACGCTTGACCACGTCGGCGGTCTGCGGCTGGCTGGCGAGGTAGGCCATGATTTTGTCGCTGCGGCCTTCACCCTGCCAGACGTCGAGCAACTGTTCGCGACGTCGCGTGTCCCAAGGCTCTGGCAGACGGGTCGCTTGCAGCAGGTCGGTGGCTTGCAGGCGCTGGGCGAGGACCAGCCACGTTTGCGGATTTTCTTCGGGCTGACAACCTTTCAACTGGGTCAGCGCCGCTTGCGGATCAAGGCGCGACAGCCAGTCGGCGGTCTCCAGGCACGGCCGCTGCAACTCGGCGCTCAAGCGTTGCACCGTGGCGCTGTCACCGGTTTGCCGCGCCAGTTCCCACAGACGCTGGCGTTGCGTCGGATCGGCAAGGTCGGCGGGCGGCAGCGATTGCATCCAGCGTTGCGCCTGCTGGGTGTGACCCATGGCGATCGCCCGGTCGACCATGGCCAGGCGAGCCTTGCGCGCGGCCTGCGGACTGGGCGCTGTTAGTAGCAATTGCTGCAAGGGTTGCTCGTCGAGGCGTTGCACGTAGGCGTTGGCCAATCGTTCCCAGCCTTGCGCGTCGAGCTGGTTCTTCGCGGCAAGCGGAGCCAATTGCTCTATGGTGCCGTTCCAGTCGCGCAACTGCTCGGACCAGTTGGCCCGGGCCAGGTGCAGGATGCGTTCATCGCCCTTGGGCGCCAGGTGCGCCAGCCAGTCATGGGCACGCGCCGCGCCGCCGAATTTGGCCAGGCTCAGGCTGTAGGCCTGCCACAAACGGATGCGCTGATTGAGGTTACTGGTGGCGATCCACTGTTCCACCTGGTCGCTGCCGGGCGGGTCCTGTTCGATCCAGGTCAGGCGCAGGTTGAGCAGCGCGTCGCTGTTGGCCGAATTGTCGGGCAGCGCCTGCACGGCTTCCTTGTAGCGCCGTTGCCTGGCCAGTGATTGCACCAGCAGCGCCCGCGCTTCATCGTTGTTCGGCACCTTGCTCAGCAGGTGACGCATCAACTTTTCGACTTCGCCCCAGTTGCCTTTTTTCGCCTCACGGTAACTGCGGTCCATGTAGGGATAACTGCGAAACTGCTCGAACTCGGTCAGCGGTTCGGCGTGCACAGCAGTGGCCGAACTCAGGCTCAGCAGCAGGCTGCCCAGTAAAAGGGTGTAGCGGTGGCCGGCTGTCATGCGACCTCCCGGGCAATGCGGTAAGCCGCCTGTTGTTCGCTGGCCTGATCGGCCAGGGCTTGTTCGAGGATTTCCCGAGTGATCATGCCGCGTTCTATCAAGTGTTCGCCCAGTGACATTTTTTCCGCATCGAAATCGATCAACGCCTGATTGAACAGGGTTGGCGGCACCATGCCGCGTACTTGCAACAGATTGCCCAGCAGCACCTGGTGGTGGCTGACGCGCTCGATCAGGTCTTCGTCGTCCTGATGCTGCTCAAGCACCTCGAGCATCCGATGGACTTCTTCGCTTTGACGAGGGCTGGCGTACCAGTAGCGGATCCCCAGCGTCACCCGGCCTTGTGGCGCAAGGCGGCAACGCACCGGGCGCTTCAGTTGACGGCTGATGGCGCCGAGGGACACCTGGCTCACCGGGCCTTCGGACGCCAGCACCAGGGTGTCGCCTTCTTCGGCAACCGGCAGCACACCGTAGTGCGTGGCAATCTTGCGGGGTACTGCAGCGATCAGGTGCTTGTCGAGTTTGAACGGATTCAGCGGTGCCCACTCCAGGTCCAGTTGTTCTGCCAGCTCTTGCACAAGCTGCGTGGTGTCGATGTGCCCGCGCAGCAGCAGTTCACGACCCAGGCGCCGACGCACAGGGTTGGTCACCGCCGCTTCCAGCTGGTCTTCACTCAGCAAACCTTTTTCCACCAGTCGATGCCCGAGCGGGGTGCGCTGGGCCTGGGTCAAGGCGGGGAATTCGTGGGTGGTCTTGTCCCAGGCCACGCGACGTGAGTCGCCCATCTCCATGACCTGACGCAGCGCGCGCAGGTTGGCGAAGAAGTTGACGAAGTTGCTCCACATCATTCGCGGGGCGGACAGCAGCCCTTCGACCAGACCGTAATAGCGGGTGACGAACCAGCCGCGCTGGAACAACCGATTGAGCAGCATCAGGCCATTGAGCCAGAGCAAGGTCGTCAGCAGCGAACTGCCGGCAAGGATCGACGGATAACGCCAGGCGTTCGGTGAAATCACCGTCACCAGCCACATTGCCAACAGCACCACGAACAGTAGATTGACGAGGAAACTCAGCAGGTACGCAATCAAGCCGCGACGGTCGCGCCACAGGAAATAATTGAGCAGGCCCTTGGGGCTCCAGCCGAGGTTCTTGGTGCCCTGGAACACGATGCCGACGATCCAGCGCGACTTCTGCCGGATCGCGTGCTGCAAGTCTCGGGGAAAGTGCTCGCGCACGCAGATCACCTGGGAGAAAGCGCGGTTCATGCCGAACACCCAGGGCTGCTCCAGCGCCAATTTCGGATCGGTCACCGAATAGCGGGCGAAGATGCACTTCATGCCTTTTTGCTTGAGGCGAAAACCGATGTCGTAGTCTTCGGTCAGGCTCTGCACGTCGAAGGCGATACCGTCACCGTCCTCGAGCAGGGCACTGATCGCCTTGCGGCTGAAGCAGGTGCCGACGCCGGCGCTGGGCACTTGCCCGGTCAGCGCTTCGCGCACGATGACGTCCTTGCCATGGTTCTCGGCGAACTCGTCGACGTAGTGCCCGGCGGTGAAGCCTTTCCATTCCGGCGCGTAGGGGTAGACCGGAATCTGGATCAGGTCCTTGGCCGGCAGCAGGTAGTTGAACAGGCGCAACTCCATGGGCGAAATCACGTCCTCGGCATCGTGCAGGATGAAGCCGGCGAACTGGATCTTTGCATCGCTTTCAAAACGCAGGATGGCGTCGATCACGTTGTTCAGGCAGTCGGCCTTGCTGGTCGGGCCGGGGCGGGCGCATACCACCTTGTGCACGTTGGGATAGTGCAGGCAAACGGCATCGACGTCGGCCTGGGTCTCGGCGTCGTTGGGGTAGGTGCCGACGAAAATCTGGTAGTTCTCGTAATCGATGGTCGAGGCGGCCAGGCGCGCCATTTCACCGACCACGCCGACTTCGTTCCACGCGGGCACCATGATCGCCAGGGGTTTTTCGCCGATGGTGTACAGCCGCTCTTCATCGGCGCGCTCGAATTTTTCATAGATCCGCCAGCGCCGGATCAGTTTGCGGGTCCAGTACACCAGGTCGATGAACAGGTCATCGAGCCCGAGAATGAACATCAGCAGGGCGAGGATAATCGCGAGGTATTTGAGTCCGAACAGCACGTAGGCAAAAAAATCGACCAGCTCCAGGCTCATACGGCTTTTCCCGAGGCCGCGCGATGTTTGAGCCAGACGCCGAGACGATTGGCGATCCGTTCGCTGGCGTGGCCGTCGCCGTACGGGCTATGGATACGACTCATGCGCTGGAACGTGGCCTGGTCATCGAGCAACAGGCAGGACTCCTTGACGATCCGGTCGGTGTCGGTGCCCACCAGCAGCACCGTTCCGCCTTCGAGCACCGATGGCCGCTCCGTGACATCGCGCAGCACCAGCAGCGGTTTGCCGATGGCCGGGGCTTCCTCCTGGATGCCGCCGGAATCGCTGAGGATGAAGTACGCACGCCCCATCAGCCAGACGAAATGCTGGTAGTCCTGCGGTGCCACCAGATAGATGTTGGGCTTGTCCGACAGCACGCTGTACACCGCGTTTTGCACCTGCGGGTTGAGGTGCACCGGGTAGACGAACTGCACGTCGGGATAGCGCTGGGCGAGGGTGGCCAACGCCAGGCAGATATTGCGGAAGCCACCGCCGAAATTTTCCCGCCGGTGCCCGGTGATCAGCACCATGCGCCGGCTGTCGTCGAGCACGGCAAGTGGCGAGTCACTGGCCGGGTGCCACTGGCTCGCCTGTTGGTGGTCGCGCATCCATACCAGGGCGTCGATCACGGTATTGCCGGTCACTTCGATATTGGCCTTGGGCACACCTTCGCGCAGCAGGTTGTCTTCGCTCTTGGTGGTCGGTGCAAAATGCAGGTCGGCGATAACGCCGGTCAGGTGCCGGTTGGCTTCCTCCGGCCAGGGTGCGCGCAAATTGCCGGTACGCAAGCCGGCCTCGACATGGCCGATGGGTATCTGGCGATTGAAGGCGGCGAGGGCGGCAATGAAGCTGGTGGTGGTGTCGCCGTGCACCAACACGATATCCGGCTGCACTCGTTCGTAGGCTTTGTCGAGATGCCCCAGCAGTTGTTCCGAGAGGCCATTGAGGGTCTGGCCCTGGGTCATCACCTGCAAGTCTTCGTCGACCACCAATTCGAAAGAGTCGAGCACTTGCTTGAGCATTTCCCGGTGCTGGCCGGTGGAGCAGATGTTCAGATCGATACCGGGCCAGTTACGCAGGACCCGAGCCAGCGGCGCCATCTTGATGGCCTCCGGACGTGTGCCGAAAACCATCATGACTTTGAATGACATGAACCCTCCTGGGGCTGCGCACGCCGAAGCGACGCGGCTGTTAAGACCGGTTATCACTTGAACAATGAATAAAGCAGTCGGATGGGGGGTTGTCCAATGAACTGCACTGGCTCGCAGGTCTTGCCTGGAATGGGGCAATGGGCGCCCGGTTGTGAACCAGATACCCGCCTCCTGTAGCCAACGGTAGCGCCTGACAGTCCGTGCGTTTGGTAACGCTTTTTTCTGTCTGCACGCATCCCTCTGATTCAAAACAAATTTCAATCCCCCTCCCATTCCCTTCACATCCTGTGGCACACTTTCTGCTGTCTATTCCGTTGTTACATACCACGTTCCGGTATAGCGGAATAAACATCACCCTGGAGTGCTTGCCATGCATCGCCGACCTTCCTTGTTCAAAGCGTGTGTTGTTCTTTTCGCAGCTTCAGCCGCTGCCATGGGCGTGGCCCAGGCGGCGGACAGCAAGCTCGACAGCGTTCTGTCCCGCGGCAAACTGATTGTGGGCACCGGCAGCACCAACGCGCCGTGGCACTTCCAGGGTGCGGATGGCAAGTTGCAGGGTTTCGATATCGATATCGGGCACATGATTGCCAAGGGGCTGTTCAACGACCCGAGCAAGGTCGAGTACGTGGTGCAGTCGTCCGATGCGCGGATTCCCAACCTGCTGACCGACAAGGTCGACATCAGTTGCCAGTTCATCACCGTGACGGCCAGCCGCGCCCAGCAAGTGGCGTTTACCCTGCCGTACTACCGTGAAGGTGTCGGCCTGCTGCTGCCGGCGAACAGCAAGTACAAGGAAGTCGATGACATGAACGCCGCCGGCGATGGCCTGACCGTGGCGGTGCTGCAGAACGTCTATGCCGAAGAGCTGGTGCACCAGGCGCTGCCCAAGGCCAAGGTTGATCAGTACGACAGCGTGGACCTCATGTACCAGGCCGTGAACTCCGGCCGCGCCGACGCGGCAGCCACCGACCAGTCTTCGGTGAAATACCTGATGGTGCAGAACCCTGGCCGTTATCGCAGCCCGGCCTACGCCTGGAGCCCACAGACCTATGCCTGCGCGGTCAAGCGCGGCGATCAGGACTGGCTGAACTTCGTCAACACCACCCTGCATGAAGCCATGACCGGCGTGGAGTTCCCGACTTACGCGGCGTCGTTCAAGCAGTGGTTCGGCGTAGACCTGCCGTCGCCAGCGATCGGTTTCCCCGTCGAATTCAAATGACCCCGTGAGAGCGGGGCGTGCGCGCCCCGCTCAAGGTACTGCTGACCATGAACTATCAGTTGAACTTTGCCGCCGTGTGGCGCGATTTCGACACCTTGTTGGCGGGGCTCGGCCTGGGCCTTGAACTGGCCCTGGTGTCGATCGCCATCGGCTGCGTGATCGGCCTGATGATGGCGTTTGCTTTGTTGTCGAAGCACCGCGCATTGCGGGTGCTGGCGTCGGTGTATGTCACGGTGATTCGTAACACGCCGATCCTGGTGTTGATTCTGTTGATCTACTTTGCGTTGCCGAGCCTGGGGATCCGTCTGGACAAGATTCCTTCGTTCATCATCACCCTGTCGCTGTACGCCGGGGCCTACCTGACCGAAGTGTTCCGCGGCGGTTTGCTGAGCATTCCCAAGGGCCAGCGCGAAGCCGGCCTGGCCATTGGTCTGGGCGAGTGGCAGGTCAAGGCCTACGTCACCGTGCCGGTAATGCTGCGCAATGTCTTGCCGGCGCTGTCGAACAACTTCATTTCGTTGTTCAAGGACACCTCGCTGGCGGCCGCGATCGCCGTGCCGGAGCTGACCTATTACGCGCGCAAGATCAATGTCGAAAGCTACCGGGTGATTGAAACCTGGATGGTGACCACGGCGCTCTATGTGGCGGCCTGTTACCTGATTGCCATGATGCTGCGTTACCTCGAACAGCGTCTGGCGATTCGCCGATAGGAGCTCCCCATGTACGAATCCCCCAGTTGGTTGCATGAATTATGGGTCGCGCGCGAAGTGCTGCTGCAAGGCTTCCTGACCAGTGTCCAGGTGTCGGTGCTGGCGATTCTGCTCGGCACGCTGCTTGGCGTCGTCACCGGTCTGGTGCTGACCTACGGCAAGTTCTGGATGCGCGCGCCGTTTCGTTTTTATGTCGATGTGATTCGCGGCACGCCGGTGTTCGTGCTGGTGTTGGCGTGCTTCTACATGGCGCCGGCACTGGGCTGGCAGATCAGTGCGTTCCAGGCCGGTGCGCTGGGTTTGACGCTGTTCTGCGGTTCCCACGTCGCCGAGATCGTGCGCGGTGCCCTGCAGGCATTGCCGCGCGGGCAGATGGAAGCGAGCAAGGCCATCGGCCTGACGTTCTACCAGGCCCTGGGTTATGTGCTGTTGCCCCAGGCGTTGCGGCAGATCCTGCCGACCTGGGTCAATTCGTCGACCGAGATCGTCAAGGCCTCGACCCTGTTGTCGGTGATCGGCGTGGCGGAATTGCTGCTCAGTACCCAGCAGATCATTGCCCGGACGTTCATGACCCTGGAGTTTTACCTGTTCGCCGGTTTCCTGTTCTTCGTCATCAACTACGGCATCGAGTTACTCGGCCGGCACATTGAAAAGCGGGTGGCTTTGCCATGACTCAGACTCAAACCCATGCACAAGACGGCCAACCGTTGCTGGATATTCGCGGCCTGCACAAGCGTTACGACCAGCTCGAGGTGCTCAAGGGCGTCGACCTGACCCTGCAACGCGGCAACGTGGTGACGTTGATCGGCTCCAGCGGCTCGGGCAAGACCACCTTGCTGCGCTGCGTGAACATGCTCGAAGAGTTCCAGGGCGGGCAGATCCTGCTCGATGGCGAATCCATCGGTTACGACGAGGTCAACGGCAAGCGCATACGCCATCCGGAAAAAGTCATCGCCCGCCATCGCGCCATGACCGGCATGGCGTTCCAGCAGTTCAACCTGTTTCCGCACCTGACCGCCTTGCAGAACGTCACCCTGGGCCTGCTCAAGGTCAAGAAACTGCACAAGGACGAGGCGGTGGCCCTGGCCGAGAAATGGCTGGAGCGCGTCGGCCTGCTGGAACGGCGTGACCACTTTCCCGGTCAGTTGTCCGGCGGCCAGCAGCAGCGCGTGGCGATTGCCCGGGCGATCGCGATGAACCCCAGCCTGATGCTGTTCGACGAAGTGACCTCGGCGCTGGACCCGGAACTGGTCGGCGAAGTGTTGAGCGTGATCAAGGGCCTGGCCGAAGACGGCATGACCATGCTGCTGGTGACCCACGAAATGCGCTTTGCCTTCGAGGTTTCGGACAAGATCGTTTTCATGAATCAGGGGCGCATCGAAGAGCAGGGGCCACCCAAGGCGCTGTTCGAGCGCCCGCAATCGCCGCGTCTGGCGGAATTTCTCAAGAACACGCGTTTTTGATCCTTCAATTTTCAATCAGGAGAAACACTCATGAGCATTACTCGTTACGGCACCGGCAGCGCCGCTGCAGGCGGCACGCCTCGTCCCTTCGCCCGCGCCGTTGAAGCCGATGGCTGGCTGCACGTTTCCGGGCAGGTGCCGGCGGTGGATGGCGAGATCATTACGGGCGGTATCGTCGAACAGACCCACCAGACCATGAAGAACCTGATCGCCATTCTGCAAGAGGCCGGTTATGGCCTGGAAGACGTGGTGCGTGCCGGCGTGTGGCTGGAAGACCCGCGGGATTTCACCAGTTTCAACAAGGTCTTCTCCGAGTACTTCAAACCCGAACACGCCCCGGCGCGGGCCTGTGTGCAGGCGAACATGATGGTCGACTGCAAGGTCGAGATCGACTGCATTGCGTACAAGAAAAAGGCCTGAACCGAGTCGCGCCCATCGCGGGCAAGCCACGCTCCCACAGGTTCTGTGTGCTGCCACAGATTGCAGACACATCATCAATCCCTGTGGGAGCGGGCTCGCCCGCGATGGCGGCCTGACGGTCGGCGCGCCTATAGGTAAACTCCCGGTACTTTTATGGGAACCACTGAAATGACCGAAGACACCATCAAGCGCCGGGCACGCGGTCTGGACCGGGCGTTCGATATCCTCGACTTCCTCAAGGAGGTCGGCCAGCCCCTGCGCCCGAACGACATCGCCAACGGCATCGGCAGCCCCAAGTCCACGGTCTACGAACTGGTGGCCTCGCTGCTGGAACGACGGATCCTGGAACCGGTGGGCAAGGACGGTCACGTCTACCTCGGTCGTCAGTTGTACTTTCTCGGCCAGGCGCACTTGCGCCACTTCGACCTGACCCGCGAGGCCGATCACGCCTTGCAGGAGATCGTCAGCCAGACCCACGAGACCGCGCAGATGTGCCTGCTCAACGGGCGCAAATACACCGTCGCGTTGATGAAGGAGGGGGAGCGGCATTTCCGCATTTCCTCGGACATCGGCGAAAACGCGCCCATTCCCTGGACCGCCTCCGGGCGCCTGTTGCTGGCGCACCTGAGCGACCAGGAAATCGTCGACCTGATCGACCACGACGACTTCATCCTGCCCGATGGCGAACGCTTGCCTCTGGAGCAGTTCCTCAAGGAAATCCGTCAGGCCGGCATCGATGGCTTCTTTTCTTTCGATAGCGTCGCCGACACCTTTACCCATTGCTTCGCCGCGCCGGTCAAAGACCCCGGCGGCGTGGCCATCGCGACTTTGTGCATCGTCGCCCCGCGCGCCGATGCGAAGAAAAACTACAACGACTATCGCCGGGTGCTGATCGAAAGCGCCAACAGCCTGGCCCGTCGCATCAACGAATAACAGCGGCTGCCTGCGGCCGCTTGAACGAGGAGTTCGACCATGTCTTCTGCCCCCCATACCGCCAACGTGGACAAAGGCGCTGCCCCGATCGGTGCCAGCCTGGTGCGTGACGTCAGCCTGCCCGCGCTGGTGCTGCACCGCGAGGCGCTGGAACACAACATCCGCTGGATGCAGGCCTTCGTCAGCGACAGCGGCGCCGAATTGGCGCCCCACGGCAAGACCAGCATGACCCCGGCGTTGTTCCGTCGCCAACTGGACGCCGGTGCCTGGGGCATCACCCTGGCCAGCGCCACGCAAACCCGCGCGGCCTACGCCCATGGTGTGCGCCGGGTGCTGATGGCCAACCAGTTGGTCGGCACGCCGAACATGGCGCTGATCGCCGACCTGCTGGCCGACCCGACGTTCGACTTCTATTGCATGGTCGATCACCCGGACAACGTCGCCGACCTCGGCGCCTATTTCGCCTCCCGCGGCGTGCGCCTGAACGTGATGATCGAATACGGCGTGGTCGGTGGCCGTTGCGGTTGCCGCAGCGAACAGGAAGTGCTCGACCTGGCCAAGGCCATCGCCGCCCAACCGGGGCTGGCCCTGACCGGCATCGAAGGCTACGAAGGCGTGATCCATGGCGATCACGCCGTGACCGGTATCCGTGATTTTGCCGCGTCACTGGTGCGCCTTGCAGTGCAGCTGCAGGACAGCGGCGCGTTTGCCATTGCCAAGCCGATCATCACCGCCTCGGGTTCGGCCTGGTATGACCTGATTGCCGAGTCCTTCGAAGCGCAGAACGCCGCCGGACGTTTCCTCAGCGTGCTGCGTCCCGGCAGCTACGTGGCCCACGACCATGGCATCTACAAGGAAGCGCAGTGCTGCGTGCTCGACCGTCGCAGCGACCTGCACGAAGGCTTGCGCCCGGCGCTGGAAGTGTGGGCGCACGTGCAGTCGTTGCCGGAGCCGGGGTTTGCGGTGATCGCCCTGGGCAAACGCGACGTGGCCTACGACGCCGGTCTGCCGGTGCCGTTGCTGCGCTACAAGGCCGGCGTGGTGCCGGCCAGGGGCGAAGATGTGAGTGCCTGCAAGGTGACCGCGGTGATGGACCAGCATGCGTTCATGACCGTGGCGCCGGGGGTTGATCTGCGGGTGGGCGACATCATTTCGTTTGGTACTTCGCACCCGTGCCTGACGTTCGACAAGTGGCGTGTCGGCTGTCTGGTGGATGAGCAACTGAACGTCATCGAGACCATGGAAACCTGTTTCTAAGACAGAAACCGAGGTGTTGCCATCGCGGGCAAGCCCGCTCCCACAGGTTTTATGAACATTGCAGAACTTGTGGGAGCGGGCTTGCCCGCGATGGCGGCCGACCAGACAACATCGCAACACCAGAGACCCCACGACAATGAACACCATCAACACCCTCGGCCCCAACACCCCGCGCATTGCCCTGATCGGCGAGTGCA
This sequence comes from Pseudomonas sp. PB101, assembly GCF_009764265.1. Taxonomy (GTDB): domain Bacteria; phylum Pseudomonadota; class Gammaproteobacteria; order Pseudomonadales; family Pseudomonadaceae; genus Aquipseudomonas. The sequence continues at coordinate 10,120 of NZ_RWIR01000018.1, read as the reverse complement.
TGATCGAGTTGCAGCATCGCGCCGACGGCAGCCTGCAGCAGAGCTTCGGCGGCGATACCTTGAACACGGCGGTGTATCTGTCCCGGGAGCTGGGAGAGAAAGGCTGCGTGGACTACGTCACCGCGCTGGGCGATGACAGTTTCAGCGATGCGATGTGCTTGAGCTGGGCTGCGGAAAACATCGGGCTCGGCATGGTCCAGCGCCTGCCCGGGCGCCTGCCGGGTTTGTATTGCATCCAGACTGACGCCGCCGGCGAGCGGCGCTTTCTGTACTGGCGCAATGAAGCGGCGGTACGCGATTGCTTCACCACCCCGGCCGCAGCGCCGATCCTCGCGGCGTTGCCGGATTACGACGTGCTGTACTTCAGTGGCATCACCCTGGCGGTACTCGGGGTGCAAGGCCGGGAAAGGTTGCTGCAAACCCTGATCGAAGCCCGCCAGCGCGATGCGCGGATCGTGTTCGACAACAACTACCGGCCACGGCTGTGGGCGTCGGTCGAGGACGCACAAGCGGCGTATCGCAGCGTACTGCCGCATGTCGACCTGGCGTTGCTGACGGTGGATGACGAGCAGGCGTTGTTTGGTTATGCCGATTGTGCGGCGGTGTTTGCCGCGTATGAGCAGATCGGTACGCCGGAAGTGGTGCTCAAGCGGGGCGCCAAAGCATGCCTGATCCGTTGTGATGGCGAGTCGTCCGAGGTACCGGCGCAGAAGGTCGAGCGGGTGGTGGACACTACGGCGGCGGGGGATTCGTTCAGTGCGGCGTACCTGGCCTCGCGGCTCAAGGGTGGCAGCCCTGAAGAAGCCGCCGAGGCCGGACATCGGCTGGCCAGCCGGGTGATTCAGGTGCCGGGGGCGTTGATCCCGAGGTAAGCGGTGAATGGCCGCTGGCTGCGCCATTGGATCGCTGGCAAGCCAGCTCCCACAGTGTTTAGCGGTGTGGCTGCAATCTATTGCAACTCACAAATCCCTGTGGGAGCTGGCTTGCCAGCGATAGGGCCCTCAAGCCAAATGCGTCAATCCCGGTAAAACACCTGCACCAGGTGATAGCCGAACTTGCTCTTGATCGGCCCATGCACCACCCGCAGCGGCTTCTTGAAGATCACCGCATCGATCACGCCGACCATCTGCCCCGGGCGCACTTCACCGAGATCGCCGCCGCGCTTGCCCGAGGGGCAGGTCGAATACTTCTTGGCCAGCACATCGAACGCTTCGCCCTTGGCGATGCGTTGTTTGAGCTGCTCGGCTTCTTCCGAGGTTTTCACCAGGATATGGCGGGCTTGAGCTTTCATGGGACAGTTACCTTGCAACGAGGCTGACAACGGGGCGCGCGATTATGCCTCAACTCAGTTCGGTTGACCGATCATCGTGCGAATCTTGTTGGCCAGCAGGTCGATGGAAAACGGTTTGCTGACCATGTCCATGCCTTCTTCGAGGAAACCCTGGCGCTCGGCGGCGATTTCCGCGTATCCGGTCATGAACAGCACCTTCAGTCCGGGACGGTGCTGACGGGCGATTTCTGCCAGTTGTCGGCCGTTCATGCCCGGCAACCCCACGTCGGTCACCAGCAGGTCCACCCGTAGGTCGGACTCCAGCACCGGCAGTGCGCCCTTGGCGTCCTCGGCTTCGTGGGCACGGTAGCCGAGCTCCTTGAGCAGGTCGAGGATCAGCATGCGCACCGCGGCATCGTCCTCGACCAGCATCACCGTTTCGCCGGCAATGGCCGCCGGTGCCTCGCCGACGACGGGTGACAGGACCTTGTCCGGCTCGGTCGAATGCAGGCGCGGCAGGTACAGGCGCACGCTGGTGCCGCGTCCGGGCAGGCTGAACAGGCTGACGTGGCCACCCGATTGCTGGGCGAAGCCGTAAATCATCGACAAACCCAAACCGGTGCCCTGGCCGATGGGCTTGGTGGTGAAGAACGGATCGAAGGCCTTGGCCAGCACCGAAGGCGTCATGCCCGTGCCGTTGTCGCTGACGGCAATCATCACGTAGTCGCCGGCATTGACCGGTTCCAGGGTCGTGATGTCGCTGCCGTCGAGGTACACGTTGGCCGTTTCGATCTGCAACTCGCCGCCCTCGGGCATGGCGTCGCGGGCGTTGATCACCAGGTTGAGCAGGGCGTTTTCCAGTTGGCTGACATCGGTGTTGACCCGCCAGATGTCCTGGGCCAGGTGCAGTTTGAGTTCGATATGGTCGCCCTTGGTACGACTCAACAAGTCTTCGAGCGAGTGAATCAACTCGTTGGCGTTCAGCGGCGTGCGGTTGAGCGACTGCCGCCGGGAGAACGCCAGCAAGCGATGGGTGAGGGCCGCGGCACGGTTGGCCGAGGATACGGCTGCTTCGGTGAATCGGCCGATCTCGCTGGCGCGGCCTTCGGCGATGTAACGCTGCATCAGGTCGAGGCTGCCAATGATGCCGGTGAGCATGTTGTTGAAGTCATGGGCGATGCCGCCGGTGAGCTGGCCGACCGCTTCCATTTTCTGGGCATGACGCAAGGCGTCTTCGGCCCGTTCACGCTCGAACATCTCGTTTTGCAGGCGCTCGTTGGCATCGGCCAGTTGGCGGGTGCGGGCGGCGACCCGTTCCTCCAGGGTTTCGTTGAGGTTGCGCAGGGCTTCTTCGGTCTTTTTGCGTTCGGTTTCGTCGATCACGAAGATATAGAAGCCGTTCACCGCGCCGTCCGGGCCGTGGCGCGGCAGGTAATTCATCAGGGCCTGGCGGATGCTGCCGTCGCGGTGTGGCGTGCTGATGCTGAAACAGCAGGGCCGGCCGGACAGCGCCTCGGTGATGTGCGGGGCCCGCAGCGCGTAGGCTTCTTCGCCGAGCACTTCAAGAATGGTCCGCCCGTACAGCTCTTGCGGCGTCAGCCCGTACCAGTCGAGGTACGCCGCATTGTTCAGGCGAAAGCGTTCCTCGCGGTCGACGTAGCTGATCAGGATCGGCATGGCGTTGATGATCAGTTGCAGCTCGGTCTGGCTCTGGCGCAGGGCCTGTTCAGTGTGTTTGCGCTCGGTCAGGTCCAGGGCGGCGCCGAGGAAACGGATCGGACGGCCATGATGGTCCTTGTAGCAGCGGCCACGGGCAAACACCCAGCGCATCTGGCCGTCGGTTTGCAGCAGACGGTATTCCTCGGCGTATTCGCTGCCGTGGGTGATGCAGTGCTTGATGCTGCGGGCGATCAGGGCACGGTCTTGCGGGTGAACGCCGTGCAGGTATTCGCTGATCGGCAACTGGTTGGCCATGGCCGGGTCGACGCCGTGGAGCTGGGCAAAATGTGCATCGGCGATGAAGCGGTCTTCGCTGATGTCCCAGTCCCAGGTCCCGACCGCATCCGTGGCGGAGAGCGCCAGTTGCAGGCGCTCCTCGGTTTCACGCTGGGCCTTGAGGCTGGCTGCCGAGCGCTGTTCGAGTTCGAGGGCGATGCGCCGACGCTCGTTGGTTTCGATGGCGGTGACCAATATCCCGGCCACCTCGGCAGCTTCGTCGCGGATCGGGCTGTAGGTCAGGTCGAGCCAGAAGTCGGACTCGCGGCCCTCGCGTTGCAGGGTGAAACGCTGCTCGCTGTAGGTTCGCACCTGACCTTGCAGGACAGCGCGGTAGATCGGGTCGGTAAAGTCTTTCAGCTCTGGCCAGATCAGGTGTGTCGGCTGTCCGAAGGCGTGGGGATGCTTGCTGCCGGCGAGCAGGGCGAAGCCGTCGTTGTAGATTTGCGTCAGTTGCTGGCCCCAGAGCAGCAGCATCGGCATCGGCGAGTGAATGACGATGTCCACGGCGGTTCGCAGGCTCTGTGGCCAGGTGCTGGCAGCGCCCAGCGGGCTGCTTGCCCAGTCGATTCGGGCGATCAAGGCCTGGGCATCGCTGGCGGTGGGTGTAGCGTTCATCCGGGAGTCCTGGGCCTGAGTCGATTTGGCTGGCCTCTATTCTTGCACAGGTGACAGGTGCAGGTAGATTCAGAGACTTGAGCGGTTCAGCGACACAACCCCTGTAGGAGCGAACTCGCTCGCGATGGTCGTCAACGATAACGCGGGCTGGCAGGTGCCCCGCGGCGCTCTCGGGTTTATCGCGAGCAAGTTCGCTCCTACAGGTAACCTTATTTCAATCCAGGAGTTCAGGCCGGTCACGAAACTGCTCCAGCGCCTCGGGATTGGCCAGCGCATCGGTGTTCTTCACCGGCTGCCCATGCACCACGTTGCGCACCGCCAGCTCGACGACCTTGCCGCTGATGGTCCGGGGAATGTCGGTGACTGCGACAATCTTCGCCGGCACATGGCGCGGCGTGGTGTTGGCGCGAATCGTCTGGCGGATTTGCTGTTGCAGCGCTTCGTCCAGTTCGAGCCCGTCGCGCAGCCGCACGAACAGCACCACTCGCACGTCATCCTGCCATTGCTGACCGATGGCCACGCTGTCGAGCACCTGCGGGATTTTTTCCACCTGGCGATAGATTTCCGCCGTGCCGATGCGCACGCCGCCGGGATTGAGTACGGCATCCGAGCGGCCGTGGATCATCATCCCGCCATGGGGCAGTTGTTCGGCGTAATCACCCTGGGCCCAGACGCCGGGGAACAGGCTGAAATAGGATTGGCGCAGCTTTTCGCCATCGGCGTCGTTCCACAGGCCAACGGGGATTGCCGGGAAGTGACGGGTGCAGACCAGTTCGCCTTTTTCGCCGATCACCGGCTGGCCGGCGTCGTTCCACACTTCGACGGCCATGCCCAGGCTCTTGCCCATGATTTCACCGCGCCTGACTTGCGACATCGGGTTGCCATTGACGAAGCACGAGACGACGTCGGTGCCGCCGGACATCGAGGCCAGGCACACGTCCGCCTTGACGTCGCGATAGACGAAGTCGTAACTCTGCGGCGACAGTGCCGAGCCGGTGCACAGCAAGGTCTTGAGGCTGCCCAGGTCATGGCTGTCACGCGGCTTGATGCCGCTGCTTTCCAGGGTCGCGAGGTATTTCGGGCTGGTGCCGAAGACGCTGATGCCTTCGTCGTCGATCAGGTCGATCAAGCGTTGCGGGTCGGGGTGGAACGGCGAGCCGTCGTATAGCACCACCGCGCTGCCGACCGCCAATGCCGACACCAGCCAGTTCCACATCATCCAGCCGCAGGTGGTGTAGTAGAACAGGCATTCGCCGGGGCCGAGGTCGCAGTGCAGGCCGTGCTCCTTGACGTGTTGCAGGAGTACGCCGCCGGTGCTGTGGATGATGCATTTGGGCACGCCGGTGGTGCCGCTGGAGTAGAGGATGTACAGCGGATGGGCGAACGGCACCGGGACGAAGTCCGGTTCTCCGCCGGGTACATAGAAATCGTCCCACAGTGTCACGTTGGCCGGGGTGTGGAAGTCTGTGATGTGCGCCTGGGGTCGTGCATAAGGCACCACGATCAACTGTTGCAACGACGGCAGCCGCTGCAGGATCTCGTTGACCTTGGCGGTCTGGTCGATCTCTTTGCCAGCATAACGATAGCCAGCGCAGGTCAGCAGCACTTTCGGTTCGATCTGGCCGAAACGGTCAACCACCCCTTGAGTGCCGAAGTCCGGTGAAGAGCAGGACCAGACAGCGCCCAGGCTGGTGGTGGCGAGCATGGCCACCAGGGTTTGCCAGGTGTTGGGCATGCACGCGGCGACCCGGTCACCGACTCTGACATCGGCGGCGATCAAACCGTTTTGAAAGCCGGCGACATGCTCTGCGAGTTCGGCCCAGGTCAAATGTTCACGCTGACCGTTTTCGCCCACGGCGACCACGGCGATTGCATCATCGCGGCGTTGCAGCAGGTGTTCGGCAAAGTTCAGCGTAGCGCCGGGGAACCATTGGGCGCTGGGCATCCGGGGGCCTTCGAGCAGCACGGCGTCGGGTTGTTCATGGAAGCGGATGTCGAAGAAATCGACGATGGCCTGCCAGAAGTCGGGGCGCTGCTCGACGGACCATTGGTGCAGGGCAGGGTAGTCGTCGATCTTGAGGTGGTGTCGCTGATTGACGAAGCGCCGGAAGGCCTCCATGCGCGTCTTGCCAATGCGTTTGGCGTCGGGTTGCCAGAGGATGTCGGACATGGTTTGCCTCTTCTTATCTCTTCAGATCCAATCGCGGGCAAGCCCGCTCCCACAGGCACCACAGAACCTGTGGGAGCGAGCTTGCTCGCGATGAAGATAACGCGGTCTGGCAGGCGATCACTGCGCCAACCACCCACCATCAACATTCCACGCCGCACCCCGCACCTGGCTGCCGGCTTCACTGCACAGGAACAACACCAGTTCACCCAGTTGCGGCGGGGTCACGAACTCCAGCGATGGCTGTTTTTCAGCGAGCAAATCATGCTGCGCCTGCTGCGGATCAACGCCACTGGCGGCACGATCATCAATCTGCTTCTGCACCAGCGGCGTCAATACCCAGCCTGGGCAGATCGCGTTGCAGGTGACCTGGGTGGTCGCGGTTTCCAGCGCGACCACTTTGGTCAAGCCGATCACCCCATGCTTGGCGGCGACATAGGCGGACTTGCCCACCGAGCCGACCAGGCCATGCACCGAAGCAATGTTGATGACCCGGCCCCAACCCTTGGCGCGCATGCCCGGCAGGCTCAAGCGGGTGCTGTGGAACACCGACGACAGGTTGATCGCGATGATCGAATCCCAGCGTTCCACCGGAAACTCATCGACCGCGGCGACGTGCTGAATGCCCGCGTTGTTGACCAGGATGTCGACGCCGCCGAATTCGCGTTCGGCATAGGCGATCATGTCGGCAATCTGCGCCGGATCGCTGACATCGGCCGGGTGATGGCCGACCTTGCCGCCGAACTGCTCCACTTCGGCGATGACCTTGGACGCATCGCCAAAGCCATTGAGGATCAGGTTGGCTCCCGCCTTGGCCAGGCTGAGGGCGATACCCAGGCCGATACCGCTGGTGGAGCCGGTGACCAGTGCGGTCTTGCCCGAAAGAGTCGTCATGAATACCTCACACAATGCCAGTGGCGTAGAAAGTGCCGATCACCACGAAAACCGCCAGGGTCTTGATCAGCGTAATACAGAAAATGTCTTTGTAAGCCTCGCGATGGGTCAGCCCGGTCACCGCCAGCAGGGTAATCACCGCGCCGTTGTGCGGCAGGGTGTCCATGCCGCCGCTGGCCATCGCGGCGACCCGGTGCAGCACTTCCAGCGGAATGTTCGCCGCATGGGCGGCGCTGATGAACTGCTCGGACATCGCCGCCAGCGCGATGCTCATGCCGCCCGAAGCGGAACCGGTGATGCCGGCCAGCAGGGTCACGGTAATCGCTTCGTTGACCAGTGGATTGGGGATGTTCTTGAGCCAGTCGGCCAGCACCAGGAAACCCGGCAAGGACGCGATCACCGCGCCGAAACCGTATTCCGAGGCGGTGTTCATCGCCGCCAGCAACGCACCGCTGACCGCGCTTTTGCTGCCTTCGGCGAGTTTGCTGCGAATCGCCTGGAAGCCGAACACCAGCACCATGAGGATGCCGACCAGCAAGGCTGCCTGCACCGCCCAGATCGCCGTGAGCTTGGCGATTTCGGTGGTCACCGGCGTGGCCATGCCCGGCAGCGCGAGGCTGTGGGTCTTGCCGTACACCTGCGGAATCCAGTGGGTGAACAGCAGGTTCATGATGCCCACCGCCAGCAGTGGCGACAGTGCCAGCCAGGGGTTGGGCAGCTTGAGGTCGGCGGCGGTTTCCGGTTCGTTGCGCAGGTCCGAGCCATAACCTTCACCGGCGCGCTGTGCCTTGTTGCGCTGGCGCTGGAGAAACAGCATGCCGGCGCAGAACACGAAGATCGTGCCGATCACCCCGAGCCACGGCGCCGCCCACGCGGTGGTGTTGAAGAAGGTGCTGGGGATGATGTTCTGGATTTGCGGCGTGCCGGGCAGGGCGTCCATGGTGAACGAGAAAGCGCCGAGGGCAATGGTCGCCGGGATCAGGCGCTTGGGGATGTTGCTCTGGCGGAACATCTCAGCGGCAAACGGATAGACCGCGAACACCACCACGAACAGCGACACGCCGCCGTAGGTCAGCAGGGCGCAGACCAGCACGATCACCAGCATCGCCTGGCGGGTGCCGAGCAGACCAATCGCCGCAGCGACGATGGAGCGGGAGAAACCGGACAGTTCGATCAACTTGCCGAACACCGCGCCGAGCAGGAATACCGGGAAATACAGCTTGATGAAGCCGACCATTTTTTCCATGAACACGCCGGTGAAAGCCGGGGCGACGGCGGAAGGGTCGGTGAGCAGAACGGCGCCGAGCGCGGCAATCGGGGCAAAAAGGATAACGCTGTAGCCACGGTAGGCAGCCAGCATCAGCAGCGCGAGGGCTGCCAAGGCAATGATCACACTCATGGTGTGTCTCCTGGTTGTTATTTTTGTTGGGTGAAGCTTGGTAGGAGATGCGTATAGCGAGTTTTGTGCCAGATGATTAAGTTATTGAAATATAAGGGTATATTTATATTATTTGAATTTTCTTGATCGTTTTGTCTCTTTTTTGAGACTTTTATTGGCAGTGTTGGCCTCATCGCTGGCCAGCCAGCTCCTACAGGGGGTTGCGTAAACCTGTAGGAGCTGGCTTGCCAGCGATTCGCGCACAGCGCGTCCAATAAATGAGAATTGCGTCTCGTTATAGAGACTCTACGATCCCCAGCGCCACCATCTTCTTGTACAACGTCGACCGTCCAAGCCCCAGCCGCGCCGCTGCTTCAATCACCTTGCCCCCGCATTGCGCGAGGGTGGACTCGATCAGTTGCCGGTCAAAACGCTCCCGTGCCGCACTGAAGGTCTCGTGGGCAAAGGGTTCCAGGGGCAAGGGCACCACGCGTTCCACCTGGGTGAACGTACCAATCGCCGCGCGGATGTCCGCCGCGCTCAGGCGCAGGTCGTCACTGAGCAGCGCGGCCCGCTCCAGCACATTACGCAGTTCGCGAATGTTCCCCGGCCAGGCGTGTTGCCCCAGCAGTTCCAGAGCTTCGTGGTGCAGTTCATGCTGGCTGCGAAGTTCCTCGAGAATCGCTTCACTGAGCGCCGGCACGTCATCGAGGCGGTCGCGCAAGGGCGGCACCTGGATTGGCAGCACGTTGAGCCGGTAGTACAGGTCGGCGCGAAATTCGCCGCGCTTGATCGCCGCTTCAAGGTCGGTCGAGGTCGCGGCGATCACCCGCACATCGCTCTGGATCACCTCGTTGGAGCCCACCGGCTCGAATTCCTTTTCCTGCAACACCCGCAGCAGTTTGCTTTGCAGGGGCAGCGGCATGTCGCCGATTTCGTCGAGGAACAACGTGCCGCCCTGGGCGATCTGCAATTTGCCGGCGCGGCCCTTGCGGTCGGCGCCGGTAAACGCGCCGGGGGCGGTGCCGAAGAATTCGGCTTCCAGCAGTGATTCGGGAATCGCCGCGCTGTTGATGCTGACAAACGCCTTGTGTGCACGGGGTGAGGCATTGTGGATGGCCTGGGCCAGCAACTCCTTTCCGGTGCCGGTTTCGCCGAGCAGCAGCACCGGCGATTCGGTGCTCGCACTGCGCCGGGCACGGCGTTTGACTTCGAGGCTGGCGGCGCTGGTGCCGATGAAATGGGCGAAGTTGTATTTGGTTTGCCGCGCGCGCAGCAGCGAGCGGGTGGAGGCCAGTTCTTCCTGCATGCTCATGTAGCGCTTGAGCATCGGCGACAGGCTGCGCAATTCGTCGAACAGGGCGAAACCGATGGCGCCGATCACCACGCCGGAATCATCGTGAATCGGCAGGCGCATGACCACCAGCGGCTCTTTGGAGGTGTCCTGCATATCCAGCAGGATCGGCCGGCCGGTGCGCACCACTTCACGCAACAGGCTGCCGGGGATCACGCTTTCGCAGGGTCTGCCGATCGCATCCTGCGCCGATTGCAGGCCGAAGCGCCGGGCATAGCGCTCATTCATCCAGACGATGTTGGCATCGCGGTCGACAATCACCGTGCCCTCGCTCGATTGCTCGATGATCTCGAACAACGAACGGATCGCCAGCAAGCGAACGCGCTGGTAGTCCTTGAGGTTTTCGGTGGTGTTCATCTGTATTGATCCTGATTTCTTTTTGACTGTTCCGGCCCCATCGCGGGCAAGCCCGCTCCCACAGGGAAATGCAATCCCCTGTGGGAG
>NZ_RWIR01000017.1 GCF_009764265.1 Pseudomonas sp. PB101 | reverse complement strand
GCGGTGCTGCCGGCGGCGTAGGTAGTGTCACCGATGGTGAAGTTAACCACGCTGACGGGACCATCGACGCTCGAAGTGCCGGTGAGGACGCTACCGCTAACAGGGGCGTCTTCAGCGGTGGTCACGCTTTCGCTGGCATCGACAAAGCTGTCATCAACCGGCGTAACGCTGATGTTCAGGGTCGAGGTGACGTTGCTGCCGGAACCGTCGGTGACGGTGTAGCTGACCGTCGGCACCGTGCCGTTGTAGTTGGCATCCGGGGTGAAGGTGTAAGCGCCGTTGGCGCCAATGACCAAGGTGCCGACATTGGCGATGGTAGCCGTATTACCGGCCGCGTAGGTGGTATCACCGATGGTGAAGTTGACCACGCTGACCGGACCATCGACGCTCGAAGTACCAGTAAGGACGCTGCCACTCACCAGTGCGTCTTCAGTGGTGGTCACGTTTTCGCTCAGGTCGGTGAAGCTGTCGTCGACCGGGGTGACGCTGATGTTCAGGGTCGAGGTGACATTGCTGCCGGAGCCATCGGTGACGGTGTAGCTGACGGTTGGCACCGTGCCGTTGTAGTTGGCATCCGGAGTAAAGGTGTAAGCACCGTTGGTGCCGATCACCAGGGTACCGACATTGGCAATGGTCGCCGTGCTTCCGGCGGCGTAGGTGGTGTCACCGATGGTGAAATTAACCACGCTGACGGGACCGTCGACGCTCGAAGTACCGGTGAGCACGCTGCCGCTCACCGGTGCGTCTTCAGCAGTGGTCACGCGTTCGCTGGCATCGACAAAGCTGTCATCGACCGGCGTGACACTGATGTTCAAGGTCGAAGTGACATTGCTGCCGGAACCGTCGGTGACGGTGTAGCTCACGGTCGGCACCGAGCCGTTGTAATTGGCGTCCGGCGTAAAGGTGTAAGCGCCGTTGGCGCCGATCACCAGGGTACCGACATTGGCAATGGTCGCCGTGCTTCCGGCGGCGTAGGTGGTGTCACCGATGGTGAAATTAACCACGCTGACCGGGCCATCGACGCTCGAAGTGCCAGTAAGGACGCTGCCACTCACCGGGGCATCTTCGGCGGTGGTCACGTTTTCGCTTGCATCGACAAAGCTGTCGTCGACCGGCGTAACACTGATGTTCAAGGTCGAAGTGACATTGCTGCCGGAACCATCGGTGACGGTGTAGCTCACGGTCGGCACTGCACCGTTGTAGTTGGCATCCGGAGTAAAGGTGTAAGCGCCATTCGCCCCAATGACCAAGGTACCGACATTGGCGATGGTCGCCGTGTTGCCGGCCGCGTAGGTGGTGTCACCGATGGTGAAATTAACCACGCTGACCGGGCCATCGACGCTGCTCGTGCCGGTGAGCACGCTGCCACTCACCGGCGCGTCTTCAGCGGTAGACACGCTTTCGCTGAGGTCGGTGAAGCTGTCATCGACCGGGGTGACACTGATGTTCAAGAACGAGGTGACGTTGCTGCCGGAACCGTCGGTGACGGTGTAGCTGACGGTCGGAACGCTGCCGTTGTAATTCTCGGCTGGCGTGAAGGTGTAAGCGCCGTTGGCGCCGATCACCAAGGTGCCGACGTTGGCGATGGTCGCCGTGCTGCCAGCGGCGTAGGTGGTGTCACCGATGGTGAAATTCACCACGCTGACCGGGCCATCGACGCTGCTCGTGCCGGTGAGGACGCTGCCGCTCACCGGTGCGTCTTCAGCAGTGGTCACGTTTTCGCTCAAGTCGGTGAAGCTGTCATCGACTGGCGTGACACTGATGTTCAAGGTCGAGCTGACGTTGCTGCCGGAGCCGTCGGTGACGGTGTAGCTGACGGTTGGTACCGTGCCGTTGTAATTGGCGTCCGGAGTAAAGGTGTAAGCCCCATTAGCTCCGATCACCAGGGTGCCGACATTGGCAATGGTCGCCGTGCTGCCAGCCGCGTAGGAGGTGTCACCGATGGTGAAGTTGACCACGCTGACCGGGCCATCGACGCTCGAAGTGCCAGTAAGGACGCTGCCACTCACCGGGGCATCTTCAGCGGTCGTCACGCTTTCGCTGAGGTCGGTGAAGCTGTCGTCGACCGGCGTGACACTGATATTCAGGGTCGAGGTGACATTGCTGTCGGAGCCGTCGGTGACGGTGTAGCTGACGGTTGGTACCGTTCCGTTGTAATTGGCGTCCGGAGTAAAGGTGTAGGCGCCGTTGGCGCCGATCACCAGGGTGCCGACATTGGCGATGGTCGCCGTGCTGCCAGCCGCGTAGGTGGTGTCACCGATGGTGAAATTCACCACGCTGACCGGGCCGTCGACGCTGCTCGTGCCGGTGAGGACGCTGCCGCTCACCGGTGCGTCTTCAGCGGTGGTCACGTTTTCGCTCAAGTCGGCGAAGCTGTCATCGACTGGCGTGACACTGATATTCAGGGTCGAGGTGACGTTGCTGCCGGAACCGTCGGTGACGGTGTAGCTAACTGCCGGTACCGAGCCGTTGTAATTGGCGTCCGGCGTAAAGGTGTAAGCCCCGTTAGCGCCAATCACCAGGGTGCCGACGTTTGCAATGGTCGCGGTGCTGCCAGCCGCGTAGGTGGTTTCACCGATGGTGAAATTCACCACGCTGACAGGACCATCGACGCTCGAAGTGCCAGTAAGGACGCTGCCACTCACCGGGGCATCTTCGGCGGTGGTCACGTTTTCGCTGGCATCGACAAAGCTGTCGTCGACCGGCGTGACACTGATATTCAGGGTCGAGG
>NZ_RWIR01000016.1 GCF_009764265.1 Pseudomonas sp. PB101 | reverse complement strand
TCCCACAGGAGGTACACGGTCAACTGTGGGAGCGAGCTTGCTCGCGATGGCGCCAGATCGGGCAGCGCATCATCTACAAAGCAGGGGATTTTCAGGCCGTTTCGACGGCCTGTTTTTTTGCCTGGAAGAAATCGGTTTGTATATTTCCATAATGCATAACCAAATGAATAAATATGATTTATGGATATATAAATCAGCTGTTAAGGTCACTCCATCGAAGCGAGATCGCAAGCCGCGAATCGCCAACACCGTGCAAGGAATCGTCTGAATGTTGGTCGTCTCACTCGGTGGCAGTCCCAGTCAGCGCTCTCGTTCCGGGGTGCTGCTGGATCGCTCCCGGCAATGGTTGCAAGAGCAGGGCGTGGAAGTGGTGAGTTACCAGGTACGGGACTTCCCGGCCGAGGACTTGCTGCACGCACGCTTCGACAGCCCCAAGGTTATCGACCTGCTGCAACAGATTGAAAACGCCGATGGCCTGCTGATCGCCACTCCGGTTTACAAGGCATCGTTTTCCGGGGCCCTGAAAGTCTTGTTGGACCTGCTGCCCGAACGCGCCCTGAGTCACAAGGTTGTTTTGCCAATGGCCACCGGCGGCAGCATCGCCCACATGCTGGTAGTGGATTACGCGCTCAAGCCGGTGCTGTCGGCATTGAAGGCCCAGGAAATGCTGCAAGGGATTTTCGCCGTCGACAGCCAGATCGCTTACGGCGAAGGCAGCGCCCAGGCGCAATTGGCGCCGGAGCTGGAGCAACGTTTGTATGAAGCGCTGGAGCAGTTCACCGGTGCCATGGCGCGACGGCCCAGGCCGCTCGATCCGAACCTGTTGAATGAACGTTTGTTGAGTGCTCGCTGGAGCATTTGAGCCTTACCGAAAAATTGAAGTACTGGCCTTACTCGCCCGCCAACGGGCAAGCAGGTGCAGCCAAAACCCAACTGCAAAAAGGAGAGCGCCATGCGCCCTGTCATTTTGCGTCGTGGTCTGGTCGCTCTGTTTGTTGCGGCTGTCACCTTCGGCGCCATTACTCAAGCTCAGGCCGAGACGTTAAGAATCGGCTATCAAAAGTACGGCACCCTGGTGCTGCTCAAAGCCAAAGGCACCCTGGAAAAACGCCTCGCCGCCCAAGGCGTGGACGTGCAATGGACTGAGTTCCCCGGTGGCCCGCAACTGCTCGAAGGCTTGAACGTCGGCTCCATCGACTTCGGCGTCACCGGTGAGACTCCGCCGGTGTTCGCTCAAGCGGCCGGCGCAGATCTGCTCTACGTCGCCTACGAACCGCCAGCGCCGCACAGTGAGGCGATCCTGGTGCCGAAGGACTCGGCGATCAAATCGGTGGCCGAGCTCAAGGGCAAGAAAATCGTGCTCAACAAGGGCTCCAACGTGCACTACCTGCTGGTGCGCGCACTGGAAGACGCCGGCCTCAAATACACCGATATCCAGACCGTGTTCCTGCCGCCGGCCGATGCCCGCGCCGCGTTCGAGCGTGGCAGCGTCGACGCCTGGGTCATCTGGGACCCGTACCAGGCCGCCGCTGAACAACAGTTGCAAGCGCGCACCCTGCGTGATGGTCAAGGCATCGTCGACAACCATCAGTTCTATCTGGCGACCAAGCCTTATGCGCAGAAAAATCCCGAGGTGATCAAGACCCTCGTCGAAGAAGTGCGTGCGGTCGGCGAATGGTCCAAGGCCAACCCGCAAGAGGTGACCCAACAGGTTTCGCCGCTGCTCGGCCTGCCGACGGATATCACCCTGACCTCAGTGAAACGCCAGGGTTACGGCGCGCTGTTCCTCACCCCTGAAGTGGTCGCCGCGCAGCAGAAAATCGCCGACAGCTTCTACCAGCTCAAGCTGATTCCCAAGCCGTTGAGCATCAAGGACGTGATCTGGACGCCGCCGGCTGCTGTTGCAAAAGCCCAATAATTCGATTCCCCAAGGAGACCACTCCATGAGCCTCAATATCTTCTGGTTCCTGCCTACCCACGGCGACGGCCATTACCTTGGCACCGCCGAAGGCGCACGCGCCGTTGACCACGGTTACCTGCAACAAGTCGCACAGGCCGCTGACCGCCTGGGGTTCGGCGGGGTACTGATCCCTACCGGCCGTTCCTGCGAAGACTCGTGGCTGGTGGCGGCATCGCTGATTCCTGTGACCCAGCGTTTGAAGTTCCTCGTCGCTCTGCGCCCCGGGATCATTTCCCCGACGGTGGCGGCGCGTCAGGCTGCGACCCTGGATCGGCTGTCCGGCGGGCGTGCGTTGTTCAACCTGGTGACGGGCGGTGATCCGGAAGAATTGGCGGGTGATGGTCTGTTCCTCAGCCACGAAGAACGCTACCAGGCTTCGGTGGAGTTCACCCGCATCTGGCGCCGCGTGCTGGAAGGTGAAACCGTCGATTACGACGGTCAGCACATCAGCGTGAAGGGTGCGAAATTGCTCTATCCGCCGGTCCAGCAACCGCGTCCGCCACTGTACTTCGGCGGTTCTTCGGAAGCCGCGCAAGACTTGGCCGCTGAACAGGTGGAAATGGTCCTGACCTGGGGCGAGCCACCGGCAGCCGTTGCGGAAAAAATCGAACAGGTCCGGGCCAAGGCCGCCAAGCTCGGTCGTACCGTGCGCTTCGGCATTCGTCTGCATGTCATCGTGCGCGAAACCAACGAAGAGGCCTGGAAGGCTGCGGACCGACTGATCTCGCATCTGGACAACGACACCATCGCTCGCGCCCAGGCTTCGCTGGCACGCTTCGATTCGGTCGGTCAGCAACGCATGGCCGCCTTGCATGGCGGCAACCGCGACAATCTGGAAGTCAGCCCTAACCTGTGGGCCGGTGTCGGCCTGGTGCGCGGCGGTGCCGGTACGGCGCTGGTGGGCGATGGTCCGACGGTGGCCGCTCGCGTCAAGGAGTACGCGGACCTGGGCATCGACACGTTCATTTTCTCCGGTTATCCACATCTGGAAGAGTCGTACCGGGTGGCCGAGTTGCTGTTCCCGCACCTCGATGTCGAGCGTCCCGAGCTACCGAAAGGTGCCGGTTACGTCAGCCCGTTCGGCGAGATGGTCGCCAACGACATCCTGCCCAAAGCCGCGTCCCAGAGCTGAGGCGCGGTCATGAAGAAAATCATCCATAGCCTCGCGCCCTGGGCGTTGCCGGTGTTGCTGCTGGCGGTGTGGCAGTTGAGTGTGTCGGCGGGTTGGTTGTCGACACGGATCCTGCCGGCCCCGATCGCCGTGATCGAAGCGGGCGTGAGCCTGGTGCGCAGCGGCGAAATCTGGACACACCTGGCTATCAGCGGCTGGCGTGCCGCGCTCGGTTTCACCATCGGTGGCGGCATCGGCCTGACGCTTGGCTTCATTACCGGACTGTCGAAGTGGGGCGAGCGCCTGCTCGACAGTTCGGTGCAAATGATCCGCAACGTGCCGCACCTGGCGCTGATCCCGCTGGTGATCCTGTGGTTCGGCATTGACGAGTCGGCGAAGATTTTCCTGGTGGCGCTGGGCACATTGTTCCCGATTTACCTCAACACCTATCACGGCATCCGCAACGTCGATCCGGCGCTGGTGGAGATGTCGCGCAGCTATGGCCTGACGGGTTTCAGCCTGTTCTGGCAGGTGATTCTGCCGGGGGCGCTGCCTTCGATTCTGGTCGGCGTGCGTTTCGCCCTGGGCTTCATGTGGTTGACGCTGATCGTCGCGGAAACCATCTCCGCGAGTTCCGGCATCGGCTATCTGGCCATGAATGCCCGGGAGTTCTTGCAGACGGACGTGGTGGTGTTGGCGATTCTGTTGTACGCGGTGCTCGGCAAGCTGGCCGACCTCGCGGCCCGTGGACTTGAGCGGGTGTGGCTGCGCTGGCACCCGGCGTATCAGGTGGCCAAGGGAGGTGCAGCATGATCGCCGAGCAACCTCCACGCCTGCTGCGCGGGATTCCGCTGGCGGTGCGCAAGCTGCAAAAAACCTTCGGCTCGCGGCAGGTGCTGCGCGAGATCGACCTGCACATTCCGGCCGGCCAGTTTGTCGCCGTGGTGGGTCGCAGTGGTTGCGGCAAAAGCACCTTGTTGCGCTTGCTGGCCGGCCTTGATCAACCCACCGCCGGTGAATTGCTCGCCGGCGCCGCACCACTGAGTGAGGCGCGGGAAGACACCCGGCTGATGTTCCAGGAAGCACGTCTGCTGCCGTGGAAAAAGATCATCGACAACGTCGGCCTGGGCCTCAAGGGCAACTGGCGACCGCAAGCACTTGAAGCTCTGGAAGCGGTGGGTCTGGCGGATCGTGCCAACGAGTGGCCAGCGGCGCTGTCCGGTGGACAGAAGCAGCGCGTGGCTTTGGCGCGTGCGTTGATTCACCAACCGCGCCTGCTGTTGCTCGACGAACCCTTGGGTGCGCTGGATGCCCTGACCCGAATTGAAATGCAGCAACTGATCGAGCGCCTCTGGCAGCAGCACGGCTTTACCGTGTTGTTGGTGACCCACGACGTCAGTGAAGCGGTGGCGATCGCCGATCGGGTGATCCTGATCGAAGACGGCGAAGTCGGCCTCGACCTGCACGTGGAACTGCCGCGGCCTCGGGTCCGTGGCTCTCATCGGCTGGCGGCGCTGGAAACCGAAGTGCTCAATCGCGTGCTGGCGCTGCCCGGCCAGCCGCCGGAACCGGAACCTGTTTCACCCTTGCCCACGCAGTTGCGCTGGGCTCAATAACTCAAGTCTTATCCCACGACAGGAATCAACATCATGACTATCAAGGCCATCAACGTTCGCAACCAGTTCAAAGGCTCCATCAAGGAAATCGTGCTCGGCGACGTACTGTCGGAAATCGACGTGCAGACCGCGTCCGGCATCGTCACTTCGGTGATCACCACCCGCTCTGTGAAAGAACTTGAGCTGGCGGTCGGCAGTGAAGTGATCGCGTTCGTGAAATCCACCGAGGTGTCGATCGCCAAGTTGTAAGCCGTGCGCACAAACAACAACCCCGGAGGGTTTGAGCCCTTCGGGGTTTTTTGTGCGTGCGTGTCTTGAGTTGAGCGGTGCGGCCATCGCGGGCAAGCCCGCTCCCACAGGATTTTCTGTCGTTCACAGAATCTGAATTCACAGAAGACCCTTGTGGGAGCGGGCTTGCCCGCGATGAGGCCCGAGAATGCGCTACAGATTCCGCTTGGGCAGATAGTGCGGCAAATACAACCCCACATAAGCATCGAACACCCGCATCCCTTCCTCGGCCATGCGCGGCGTAATCTGCCCGTGCTGTTGCACCGAACGCGCATACACCCGGTCGCCCAACTCCATCGCCAGGGCAAACACATCCACATCACCCGGCAGCTTCGGCAGCTCGAAATGATGGTCGAACAGCTTGTGCATCAGGTCGCCCAGTTCGATGTCGTGCTGGCGGTCGGCCTGGGTGACTTCGGTCAGGCCGTGTTGGGCCAGGATGAGCTGGCGCGCAGCGGCGTCCTCTGCGTAGATGTCCAGCATGCGTTGCTCGACCAGCCGCGACAGATCCCGCCAGCCGTTCAAGGCATGGTGATCGATGGGCGCTTGCAGGCAGGCGCGGAACGCGGCGTGGATGTCGGCGGTCAAGGCTTCCAGCAACGCCGGCACGCTGGCGAAGAAATGGTAGACCGAGGAGGGCGGAATCTCCGCGCGCTCGGCGACGCTGTAGATCGACAGGCTGGCCACGCCCTCGGCGGCCAACAGCGTGCGGGCCGCATCGAGTATCGAGTCGATCCGGGCCTGGCTGCGTGCGCGGGGTTTGCGGGGAGTGGCTACGCGTGTCATTGAAGTCTCCTGCGGGGCAGCGGGCATTGTACGAGTCGGGTTGTGTGTTGTCTGCCCGGACGCCATCGCTGGCAAGCCAGCTCCCACATGTTTACCTGGCGCACACAAAATTTATGTTTCGCTGGAGACTCTTGTGGGAGCTGGCTTGTCGGATCGCCGCATCGCAGCGATCCGCCGCAGGCGGCCATAAAAAAAACGCCGCTGGCTGTGAGGCCGGCGGCGTTTCTTCACTACTGCAACCGCTTACACGGTATGCAGGTACCAGTTGTACTCGAGGTCGGAGATGGAGTGTTCGAACTCCTCCAGCTCGCTCTCTTTACAGGCCACGAAGATATCGATGTATTTCGGATCGATGTACTTGGCCATGACTTCGCTGTCGTCCAGCTCGCGCAGTGCATCGCGCAGGTTGTTCGGCAGGCTCTGCTCGTTCTGCTCGTAGCTGTTGCCTTCCACCGGAGCGCCAGGCTCGACCTTGTTGGTCAGGCCGTGGTGCACGCCCGCCAGGACCGAAGCCATCAGCAGGTACGGGTTGGCATCGGCGCCGGCCACGCGGTGTTCGATGCGCACGGCATCGGCAGAGCCGGTCGGCACGCGAATCGCTACGGTACGGTTGTCCAGGCCCCAGCACGGCGAGTTCGGCACGTAGAACTGTGCACCGAAACGACGGTAGGAGTTGACGTTCGGGCAGAGGAAAGCCATCTGCGCCGGTAGGGTCTCGAGCACACCGCCGATCGCGTGACGCAGTGCGGCGTTCTGCTCGGGATCCTCACTGGCAAAAATGTTTTTGCCATCTTTATCGAGAATCGAGATATGGACATGCAGACCATTGCCCGCCTGGCCCGGGTAAGGCTTGGCCATGAAGGTGGTGTCCATTTCATGGTCGTAGGCGATGTTCTTGATCAGGCGCTTGAGCAGGACCGCATAGTCGCAGGCCTTGATCGGGTCGGCCACGTGGTGCAGGTTCACTTCGAACTGCGCCGGGGCACTTTCCTTGACGATGGCGTCGGCCGGGATGCCTTGCTCTTTCGCACCTTCCAGGATGTCCTGGAGGCAGTCGACGTATTCGTCGAGGTCGTCGATCAGGTAGACCTGTGTCGAGTGCGGACGTTTGCCGGAAACCGGCGAGCGAGGTGGTTGCGGACGACCGTTCACGTTCTCCTGGTCGATCAGGTAGAACTCCAGTTCGAACGCGGCGCAGATGGTCAGGCCCATTTCGTCGAACTTGCGCACGACATTGGCCAGCACTTCACGCGGGTCGGCGAAGAAGGGTTCACCTTCGAGTTCGTGCATGGTCATCAACAGTTGCGCGGTAGGGCGCTTCTGCCATGGCTCGTTGCACAGGGTATCGGGAATTGGATAGCAGATTCGGTCAGCATCACCGATGTCCAGGCCCAGGCCGGTGCTTTCCACCGTGGAGCCATTGATATCCAGAGCAAATAGAGAGGCCGGCAGGTTGATGCCTTTCTCGTAAACCTTGTGGAGGCTGGTGCGTTCGATGCGCTTGCCGCGCACCACACCATTCATATCCGCAATCAGAAGGTCAACGTACAGAACCTCAGGATGTTCCTTAAGGAACGCGTTCGCTTCGTTAAGCTGAACGGCACGCGGGGGTACCGACATGATGCAACACCTTTGTTGTTAAAAATATCAATCATTGATCTTTTCTGGTTTCAGTCAACCCGAACGGCATGCCGAAGTCAAGCGAGGCCTTTTTTGCCCTAAAAAAGCGCTCGTGGGGCTTTTTTGAGGCTCTTTGGGGCACTTTTGCTCCGCTGGGCGTTGCGACGGCCGCGAGCTTGAGCGGGCCGTGTTGTATTTTTTACGGGGGTGTTGTGTAAAAAAATGAACAAGGCTAAGCTCGAATCAAACCCATAACAGCAATAATACCGGGGTGCTTCATGTCTCGCCTGCCGATAATCGGCATCACCGACTGCTCAAGACAGCTCGGTCGGCATGTTCATCACATCAGTGATGACAGGTCGGTCCGTTCCATGGCTTCAGCGGCTGCGGTGATCCTCTCATCCGTGACGGTCCGACCGTCCCCGTCCGTTATTCTGGACGGTCGCGATGGCACCCCCATTACGGTTACTCCATTCAATATAGAACCGATTCACAATAGCGGCCTGACCATCGTTCAGGGCACCGCTCGCGATTCTGCACGCCCGGCCTTTGCAGCAGCGATAATCTGCCGCGCAAACGCTCTACAACGCGACGCCGATGCGTCAAACAACGCCTGACCTTAAAAGGGTCAGACAACTCAAGCCTAGAGGCATTTATGAGTAACAACCTCGACCAGCTCACCGATTGGTTGAAAAACCACAAGATCACAGAAGTCGAATGCATGATCGCCGACTTGACCGGGATTACCCGGGGCAAGATTTCGCCGACCAACAAATTCATCGCCGAAAAGGGCATGCGCCTGCCAGAAAGCGTTCTGCTGCAGACCGTGACCGGCGATTACGTCGAAGACGACATCTATTACGAACTGCTCGACCCGGCCGACATCGACATGATCTGCCGCCCCGACCAGAGCGCGGTGTATCTGGTGCCCTGGGCCATCGAGCCGACCGCGATCGTCATCCACGACACTTACGACAAGCAAGGCAACCCGATCGAGCTGTCGCCGCGCAACGTGCTCAAGAAAGTCCTGAAACTCTATACCGACAAGGGCTGGAAGCCGATCGTGGCGCCGGAAATGGAGTTTTACCTGACCAAGCGCAGTGACGACCCGGATTACCCGTTGCAGCCGCCGATCGGTCGCTCCGGTCGTCCGGAAACCGGGCGCCAGTCGTTCTCCATCGAAGCGGCGAACGAATTCGATCCGCTGTTCGAAGACGTCTACGACTGGTGCGAACTGCAGGACCTGGACCTCGACACATTGATCCACGAGGACGGCACGGCGCAGATGGAAATCAACTTCCGTCACGGCGATGCCCTGTCCCTGGCCGACCAGATCCTGGTGTTCAAGCGCACCATGCGCGAAGCCGCGCTCAAGCATGACGTGGCCGCGACCTTCATGGCCAAGCCGATGACCGGCGAGCCGGGCAGTGCCATGCACTTGCACCAGAGCATCATCGACATCGAGACCGGCAAGAACATCTTCTCCAACGACGACGGGACCATGAGCCAGTTGTTCCTGCACCACATCGGTGGCTTGCAGAAACTCATTCCCGAGCTGTTGCCGCTGTTCGCCCCGAACGTGAACTCGTTCCGCCGCTTCCTGCCGGACACTTCGGCGCCGGTGAACGTGGAGTGGGGCGAAGAGAACCGCACCGTGGGCCTGCGGGTGCCGGATGCCGGGCCGCAGAACCGCCGGGTGGAAAACCGCCTGCCGGGCGCCGATGCCAACCCGTACCTGGCGATTGCCGCGAGCCTGCTCTGCGGTTACATCGGCATGGTCGAAGGCCTGAACCCGAGTGCGCCGGTAGTGGGGCGTGGCTATGAACGCCGCAACCTGCGCCTGCCGCTGACCATCGAGGACGCGCTGGAGCGCATGGAAAACAGCGCGACCATCGAGCGTTACCTCGGCAAGAATTTCATCACTGGCTACGTCGCGGTCAAGCGGGCCGAGCATGAAAACTTCAAGCGCGTCATCAGTTCGTGGGAAAGGGAATTCCTGCTCTTTGCCGTCTGATGCGCCGGGCATCGCCGCTGCTTGGCGGTGCTTTCACCTGATTTTTTTAGGAGATTCGTATGACCAGCAACAATCCGCAAACCCGTGAATGGCAAACCTTGAGCAATGATCACCACCTGGCTCCGTTCAGCGACTTCAAGCAGCTGAAAGAGAAAGGCCCGCGGATCATCACCAGCGCCAAGGGCGTTTACCTCTGGGACAGCGAAGGCAACAAGATCCTCGACGGTATGGCCGGCCTGTGGTGTGTCGCGATTGGTTATGGTCGCGATGAACTGGCCGATGCCGCCAGCAAACAGATGCGCGAGCTGCCTTACTACAACCTGTTCTTCCAGACCGCGCACCCGCCGGTACTGGAGCTGGCCAAGGCCATCGCCGACATCGCGCCAGAAGGCATGAACCACGTGTTCTTCACCGGTTCCGGCTCCGAAGGCAACGACACCATGCTGCGCATGGTCCGTCACTACTGGGCGATCAAGGGCCAGCCGAACAAGAAAGTCATCATCAGCCGCAAGAACGGCTATCACGGTTCCACCGTGGCCGGCGCGAGCCTGGGCGGCATGACCTACATGCACGAGCAGGGCGACTTGCCGATCCCGGGCATCGTCCACATTGCCCAGCCGTACTGGTTCGCCGAAGGCGGCGACATGACCCCGGAAGAATTCGGTATCTGGGCGGCCAACCAGCTGGAAGAAAAGATTCTTGAAGTCGGCGTCGACAACGTCGGTGCCTTCATTGCCGAGCCGATCCAGGGCGCCGGCGGCGTGATCATTCCGCCAGAGACCTACTGGCCGCGCATCAAGGAAATCCTCGCCAAGTACGACATCCTGTTCGTGGCTGACGAAGTGATTTGCGGTTTCGGTCGTACCGGCGAGTGGTTCGGTGCCGATTTCTACGACCTCAAGCCCGACATGATGACCATCGCCAAGGGCCTGACCTCGGGCTACATCCCGATGGGTGGCCTGATCGTGCGTGACGAAGTGGTGGACGTGCTCAATGAGGGCGGCGACTTCAACCACGGCTTCACCTACTCCGGTCACCCGGTAGCCGCTGCCGTGGCACTGGAAAACATCCGCATCATGCGCGACGAGAAAATTATCGAGCGCGTCAATGCAGAAACGGCACCGTATTTGCAAAAGCGTCTGCGGGAACTGAACGATCACCCGCTGGTGGGTGAAGTTCGCGGGGTCGGGCTGCTGGGTGCCATCGAACTGGTCCAGGACAAGGCCACACGCAAGCGTTACGAGGGCAAGGGCGTCGGCATGATCTGCCGTCAGTTCTGCTTCGACAACGGCCTGATCATGCGCGCAGTCGGCGACACCATGATCATCGCTCCGCCACTGGTGATCACACCGGCGGAAATCGATGAACTGGTAACCAAGGCGCGCAAGTGTCTTGACCTGACCCTGAGTGCGTTGCAGGGCTAAGTGCTAGGCTCAGAGCGGGAGTTGCTGGGGTTTGTATCAAAACAGCTACTTTCGCTCGGAGCTGTCAGAAAGCGTGGCCTTTCCTTGAAAGACCGATGCGGATCTTGCCAGACTAGCCGCGGTTCCAGTTGCCCGGGTTCGGTCGCTGAACAAGTGGTTCAAAAAAGAAAAATTTGGAGCATTACGCATGAAGGCACTAGGTAAAAAGCTCGCTGGCAAGACTCTCCTTGCCATGTCGCTGATGGGGTTGATGGCGGGCGCGGTTCAGGCCGATGACAAAGTACTGCACGTGTACAACTGGTCCGACTACATTGCACCGGACACCATCAAGAAGTTTGAAGACGAGTCGGGCATCAAGGTTGTCTATGATGTCTTCGACAGCAACGAAACCCTGGAAGCCAAGTTGCTGGCAGGCAAGTCCGGTTACGACATCGTCGTACCGTCGAACAACTTCCTGGCCAAGCAGATCAAGGCCGGCGTTTACCAGAAGCTGGACAAGTCCAAGCTGCCTAACTGGAAGAACCTGAACACCGACCTGCTCAAGGCCGTTTCGGTCAGCGACCCGGGCAACGAACACGCCTTCCCGTACATGTGGGGTTCGATCGGTATCGGCTTCAACGCCGAGAAGGTCAAGGCCGCACTGGGCGCCGACGCACCGGTGGATTCCTGGGACCTGATCTTCAAGCCTGAAAACGCCGCCAAGCTGAAATCGTGCGGTATCAGCCTGCTGGACTCGCCAACCGAGATGATTCCGGTAGCACTGCATTACCTGGGCCTGCCGACCGACAGCCAGAAGAAAGAAGACATCGACAAGGCTGAAGCGCTGATCATGAAGGTCCGTCCTTCGATCGCCTACTTCCACTCGTCCAAGTACATCTCCGACCTCGCCAACGGCAACATCTGCGTGGCCGTGGGTTACTCGGGTGACATCTACCAGGCCAAGTCCCGCGCTGCCGAAGCCGGTGACAAGGTGAAAGTCAGCTACAACATTCCGAAAGAAGGTGCAGGCAGCTTCTACGACATGGTCGCCATCCCTAAAGATGCCGAAAACGTCGAAGGCGCCTACAAGTTCATGACCTTCCTGCAGAAGCCGGAAATCATGGCTGAAATCACCAACGCCGTGCGTTTCCCGAACGGTAACGCGGCTGCCACGCCACTGGTGGACAAAGACATCACCAGCGACCCGGGCGTTTACCCGCCAGCGGACGTACTGGCCAAGCTGTACGCGATCGCCGACCTGCCGGCCGCGACCCAGCGGATCATGACCCGCAGCTGGACCAAGATCAAATCCGGTAAATAAGCCGGTTTGATGCAACAACCTGTTGTCGTCACCCGCGCGGTGGCGACAACAGGTGTAATTAAATGACAGAAAGTTTTGCTGGAACGGTTTTTCGAGGGTAAGTTGCGCGCCGGTTTAGTTGCTGGGCAATCACGGTTGCCATGTAACGCGGGTCAACTTGGGCCCAACTAATTTTAGAGGACCTCCACGTGCCTATTTTTTCTTTGTTGCGCAATGCCATGCTGGTTGGCGCCGGGCTGACGATTGCTGTCAGTGTCCAGGCCGCCGGTACCGTGCATATTTATAACTGGTCGGACTACATCGGCGAGACCACTCTGGCCGACTTCCAGAAAGAGACCGGAATCAAGCCGGTCTACGACGTCTTCGACTCCAACGAAACCCTGGAAGGCAAGCTGCTGGCCGGGCGTACCGGCTACGACGTGGTCGTGCCGTCGAACCACTTCCTTGGCAAGCAGATCAAGGCGGGTGCTTTCCAGAAGCTCGACAAGTCGCAGTTGCCGAATTACTCGAACCTCGACCCGGCGTTGCTCAAGCGTCTGGAGCAGAACGATCCGGGCAACCTGTATGCCGTGCCGTACCTGTGGGGCACCAATGGCATCGGCTACAACGTCGACAAGGTCAAGGCGGTGCTGGGCGTCGACAAGATCGACTCCTGGGGCGTGCTGTTCGAGCCGGAGAACATCAAGAAACTGCAAAAGTGTGGCGTGGCGTTCCTCGACTCTGCCGATGAAATGATGCCGACGGTCCTCAACTACATGGGCCTGGATGCCAACAGTACCAACCCCGAAGACTACAAGAAGGCGACTGCCAAGTTGCTGGCCGTGCGGCCGTACGTCACCTACTTCAGCTCGTCCAAGTACATCACCGACCTCGCCAATGGCGATATCTGCGTGGCGGTAGGGTTCTCCGGCGACATCTTCCAGGCGCGCAACCGTGCCGCGGAAGCCAAGAAAGGCATCAACATCGCCTACGCCATTCCGAAGGAAGGCGGCGCGCTCTGGTTCGACATGCTGGCGATTCCGAAGGGCTCGGCCAACTCCAAGGAGGCTCATGCCTTCATCAACTATTTGCTGAAGCCTGAGGTCATCGCCCAGGTCAGTGATTACGTCGGCTACGCCAACCCGAACCCCGGGTCGGACAAACTGATGGAACAGTCCATTCGCACCGACGAAGCGGTTTATCCGCCGCAAGAGGTGCTCGACAAGACCTACGTGTCCATCGAGCTACCGCCGAATATTCAACGCGTGATGACCCGCAGCTGGACCACGGTCAAGACGGGTAAATAGCTTCAAGGCTCAAACTATCCAAAGTTGGCTCACCTTGAGCGAACTGCACTCTTTTTTCTGGGAGTTTCGTAAATGGCAGTTGCCTCCGGCGCCTATAAGAAAGCCCTCGAGGGCGACCAGTCACCTAAACAGGTGCTGGTCAAAATCGACCGGGTCACGAAGAAGTTCGACGAGACGATTGCCGTGGACGATGTGTCCCTGGAAATCAAGAAAGGCGAAATTTTCGCCCTGCTCGGCGGCTCGGGATCGGGCAAGTCCACTTTGCTGCGCATGCTCGCAGGTTTCGAACGGCCCACGGAGGGACGCATTTTCCTTGATGGCGTAGACATCACCGACATGCCGCCCTACGAGCGGCCGATCAACATGATGTTCCAGTCCTACGCCTTGTTCCCGCACATGACCGTGGCGCAGAACATCGCCTTCGGCCTCAAGCAGGACAAGATCCCGGCTGCAGAAGTCGATGCCCGTGTGGCAGAAATGCTCAAGCTGGTGCAGATGAGCCAGTACGCCAAGCGCAAGCCGCACCAGTTGTCCGGCGGTCAGCGTCAGCGTGTGGCCCTGGCCCGTTCCCTGGCCAAGCGCCCGAAGCTGTTGCTGCTCGACGAACCGATGGGTGCGCTGGATAAAAAGCTGCGCTCGCAAATGCAGCTGGAGCTGGTCGAGATCATCGAACGCGTCGGCGTAACCTGCGTCATGGTGACCCACGACCAGGAAGAAGCCATGACCATGGCCGAGCGCATCGCGATCATGCACCTGGGCTGGATCGCCCAGATCGGCAGCCCGATCGACATCTACGAAACCCCGACCAGCCGCCTGGTCTGCGAATTCATCGGTAACGTGAACATCTTCGAAGGCGAGGTGATCGACGACGCCGAAGGCCACGCGATCATTACCTGCAAGGACATGGACCACCAGATCTACGTGGGCCACGGCATCAGCACCTCGGTGCAGGACAAGTCGGTCACCTACGCGATCCGTCCGGAAAAACTGCTGGTCACCGCCGAAAAGCCGACCTGCGAGTACAACTGGTCGAGCGGCAAAGTGCATGACATCGCCTACCTCGGTGGCCACTCGGTGTTCTACGTCGAACTGCCAAGCGGCAAGCTGGTGCAGTCGTTCGTGGCCAACGCCGAACGTCGCGGGCAGCGTCCGACCTGGGGTGATCAGGTCTACGTGTACTGGGAAGACGACAGCGGCGTGGTGCTTCGCTCATGAACATGCGCAAATTCAAACGCCGTCTCAATCGAATAATTCCCGGTGGCCGTCAGGTGGTCATCGGCATCCCATTCATCTGGCTGTTCCTGTTCTTCATGCTGCCGTTCTTCATCGTCCTGAAGATCAGCTTCGCCGAAGCAGACGTGGCCATTCCGCCGTACACCGAAATCTACAGCTACGCCGAGCAGAAGCTGCAGTTGCTGCTTAACCTGGGCAACTACTCGATGCTGGCCGGTGACGAGCTGTACATCGCCGCTTACCTCGGCTCGTTGAAGATGGCGTTGTTCAGCACCATCCTCTGCCTGTTGATCGGCTACCCGATGGCCTACGGCATCTCCGTTGCACGCAAGGAAATGCAAACGGTGCTGGTGCTGCTGATCATGATGCCGACGTGGACCGCGATCCTGATCCGCGTTTATGCGTGGATGGGCATCCTCAGCAACAACGGCCTGCTCAACGGTTTCCTGATGAGCATGGGCTGGATCAGCGAACCGCTGCAGATCCTCAATACCAACCTGGCGGTCTACATCGGCGTGGTTTACTCCTACCTGCCGTTCATGATCCTGCCGCTGTACGCCAACCTGGTGAAGCACGACCAGAGCCTGCTGGAAGCCGCATCCGACCTGGGTTCGAGTACCTTCAACAGCTTCTGGAAAATCACCGTGCCGCTGTCCAAGAACGGCATCATCGCCGGCTGCATGCTGGTGTTCATCCCGGTGGTGGGCGAGTTCGTGATCCCGGAACTGCTCGGCGGTCCGGAAACCCTGATGATCGGTAAAGTGCTCTGGCAAGAGTTCTTCAACAACCGTGACTGGCCGGTGGCGTCTGCCCTGGCGGTGGTGATGCTGGCGATCCTGATTGTGCCGATCATTCTGTTCAACCGCAGTCAGGCCAAGGAAATGGAGGGTAAAGAATGAAGCGCTTCCGTTTCTCCAGCCTGATGCTGGTCGTGGGTCTGTTGTTCATCTATCTGCCGATGCTGATCCTGGTGATCTACTCGTTCAACGCCTCCAAGCTGGTAACGGTGTGGGGCGGCTGGTCGATCAAGTGGTATGTCGGCCTGCTCGACAACAGCCAACTGATGGGTTCGGTGGTGCGTTCGCTGGAAATCGCCTGCTACACGGCGGTGGCAGCGGTGGCGCTGGGTACATTGGCGGCGTTCGTGCTGACACGTATTACGCGCTTCAAGGGCCGCACCCTGTTCGGTGGCCTGGTCACTGCACCGCTGGTGATGCCTGAGGTGATCACCGGTCTGTCGCTGTTGCTGCTGTTCGTGGCCATGGCACAGATGATCGGCTGGCCGCAGGAACGCGGCATCGTCACCATCTGGATCGCCCACACCACGTTCTGTGCGGCCTATGTGGCGGTGGTGGTGTCGGCGCGCTTGCGCGAGCTGGACCTGTCCATCGAAGAAGCGGCCATGGACCTCGGTGCGAAACCGTGGAAGGTGTTCTTCCTGATCACCATCCCGATGATCGCGCCGTCGCTGGCAGCGGGCGGCATGATGTCGTTCGCCCTGTCGCTGGATGACCTGGTGCTGGCGAGCTTCGTGTCCGGCCCGGGTTCCACGACCCTGCCGATGGAAGTGTTCTCGGCGGTGCGCCTGGGGGTCAAACCCGAGATCAACGCCGTGGCCAGCCTGATCCTGTTGGCGGTGTCGATCGTGACCTTCCTGGTGTGGTTCTTCAGCCGTCGCGCCGAAGAAAGCCGCAAGCGTGCAATCCAGCAAGCGATCGAAGAAGCGGCAGCCGATTCGTGGAAGCAACCGGACGTGCGTCGCGCACAGGCCCCGGAAGCGGCTTGAGCCTGACGGTTGATCACACCTTTGTGATCAACCCGAATCCCCTGTAGGAGCCGGCAAGCCGGCTCCTACAAGGGGCTTATGCGACCCAAGGGGATTGGCGGATGACCTCGACAAAGTTCATCGGCTTGAACCCCGGCTCCTGATCCACCAGCACATCGGTCTTCACATTGCCGAACGTGGTCTGCGGGCGATGACGCAAGCCGTCGGCAAACGCACAGATGATGCACTCCTTGAACCCCTCGCCCCGTGGATGCGCGTGCACCACCGCTTCGCGCTGCACGGTGGAAAACGCCGCGTAGTCCATGCCCAGCACGTCCATCTCGACGCCAGCCGTGACCAACGCCACGGTGGGCCGCAAATGCCGGGGCACGCCCGGCGTGGTGTGCAGGGCAATCGATAACCAGACCTGTTCGATATCGTCGTCGCTCAGTCCGTAAGGCTTGAGAAACGCTGCCGCCGCATTGGCGCCGTCGACTTCGAAGCGCTCGTTGTCGCTGCGATGACCTTGCACCAGGCCGACATCATGGAACATCGCGCCGATGTACAGCAGCTCGGGGTTGTAGGCCAGTTGCTTGCGTTCGCCGCTCAATGCACCGAACAGGAAGACCCGGCGCGAGTGGTGATAGAGCAGGTCCGATTCGATGTCACGGATGTATTCGGTGGCGGCCCGCGCCAAGGTGCTGTCGGGGATCCTGATGCCGGCGATGGTGGTGCTCATGGAGTGTTCCTCGTCGTGAACGCCATGATGGCGCTGAGGGGGCCAGTCTGTTCCGGCCCCCGAAACCGGACAATCGATCCATGGCTGCGATCCCGGCCAATGAGCATGCATATCGCGCCAACCTCGCTTGTTGGGTGTGGATTGGCTAGGGTGCATGCAGACCCTGTAGGAGCGAGCCTGCTCGCGATGAACCTGAGAGCGCCGCGGGGTGTCAGGCACCCATCGTTATCGTTGACGACCATCGTGAGCAGGCTCGCTCCTACAAGGTGTGCGTTGCAATCAGTGCCATGAGAGGCTCTTCGAACCATGAGTAAAACCATCGCCATCGTGGTCTTCGCCGGCGTCCAGTCGCTGGACGTCACCGGCCCCATGGATGTGTTTGCCGAGGCCAATCGCTTTCTTGCCCCCCAGGATCACTATCGGCTGGAGGTGATTGGCGTCGAGCGCGGGATGATGGCGTGCTCCAACGGCCTTTCACTCAACGCCCATCGGCATTTCAGCGAAGCGCTGCAAGCGTACGACTTGCTGCTGGTGGCCGGCGGGCCGCAGTTGCCGTTCATGAGTTTCGGCGCGGCATTCGACACCTGGCTGCGCGAAGCCTGCGCACGGGCACAGCGGTTTGGCTCGATCTGCAACGGCGCCTTCATGCTCGCCCGTGCCGGGTTGCTGGAGGGGCGCACGATCACCACGCATTGGCAGGACGCAGCGGATCTGGCGGCGCTGTGCCCCTCGTCCCGGGTGGAGGCGGATCGTCTCTACGTAGAGGACGGGGACCTGTTCACCTCGGCCGGGGTCACCGCGGGCATCGATCTGTCCCTGTACCTGTTGGGCCGGGATCAGGGACCGGAAGTGGCGCTGAACGTCGCCAAGCGGCTGGTGGTGTTCACCCAGCGCTCGGGCGGGCAATCGCAGTTCAGCCCGTTCCTCACGCCCCACGCCGAACCCACCTCGGCGGTGGCCATGGTCCAGCATTACGTGTTGGCCAACCTGACCGGTGACCTGACCATTGCCGATCTGGCCAACGCGGCCAACATGAGTGCGCGCAATTTTTCCCGGGTATTTGCCAGGGAAGCGAAAATCACCCCGGCCGAGTTCGTCGAGCGCGCGCGGGTCGATGCGGCGCGGGTGATGCTCGAAAGCACCCGTGCGCCGCTCAAGACCGTGGCCTATCAATGCGGTTTCCGCGATGCCCAGCACATGCGCAGTGTGTTCAATCGCAGATTGGGGGTGACGCCGCAGCAGTTCAGGCTGAATTTTGCGGCGATTGTTTGAAGCCTTGTGTCGTTCTTCAGGGCCTCATCGCGGGCAAGCCCGCTCCCACAGGTTTTTCTGGTGTTCACAGAATTTGTGTTCAACAAAGATCCCTGTGGGAGCGGGCTTGCCCGCGATGAGGCCAGTCCTGCTGACACAGAATTATGGAATAGCCCGCGCCGGCAACAGCTTCAAGGTACTGCGCGTATTGGCCGTGACCTCTTCGTCATTCAGGTGCGCCTGGAAGTACATCCCCTCGACGTAGGCCTCGGCCTGATCATCATAGTGACTGTCGAACAGTACGCCGCTCTGGCCGACCGGGTTGACGGTCAGGCTGTGGGCCGGGTCGGCGAAGTCGATCAGGCGCCGGGTCGAGGGGCCGTAGGTGACAGGCCACGGAGCCGGGCCGATCTTCGCCGAGAGGTTGTTCGGCACTTCGTGGGTGCCGGGTGCGGCGAAGGGGCCGACATTGAAGAACAGGTCCAGCGGCTTTTGCTGCCCCAGCGGATGGCCATGGGTCAACGTGTGCGCGCTGCCCCACTGCCATTGAGTGAAGTCTGCCCCGAGCGTGGCCTTGAGGTGGGCAATGGAGGCCTGCCATGCAGCCTTGACCGTGTCGGCGCGGGTTTCCTTGCCGAGGGTGTTGCGGTTGTCCCACCACGCTGAATCGGCGCTGGCGGCCAGGCGGGGTAGCGCGGCGTCGATCACCCGGGTCGAAAGCAGCGTTTCGAAGAAGTCGTTGCCCAGCTCATCGCGCATCGCCGCGTCAGCCAGGTTGAACAGCAACTGGTTGAACAGCGTGGCACTGGTCGAGTCGAGCGGGTAGTCACCTTGCCACTGGGCCAGTTGCTCCACCAGTTTGAGTTCGGCGGGGTCGCTCACCACTTCGCGCAACACTGGCAGCAGCGGGGCCAACAAGCGTGGACCGTAGGCTGTGGTGGTGCCCAGTTGCAGTTTCTGACTGTTTTCCAGGTCCCATTTGACGGCTTTGTCGCTGAGCTGGCGATTGAGTTGCTGGCCGCGATCGGCGAGGTTGTAATAGCCGGGAATCTCCATGCCGGTCGGCGACACCGGCTGGAAGTTGGCCGAGACGATGTAGCCCCGCGCCGGGTTTTCTTCCTGAGGGTTGGCGCTGAACGGGTAGAAGCCGTCCTTGTCGGCCTCGGCGGTGCTGCCATCGAGGATGAACCACGGGCGCGCTCCTGCCGGGCGCTTGGGCAGTTGTGCCGCCGCCCACCAGCCGATGTCACCCTTGGCATTGGCCCAGACAACGTTCAGGCCCGGCGCCTGGATCTTTGCCGCAGCGCCGCGGGCCTTGGCCAGTGTGTCGGCGCGATTGAGCTGGTAGAAACCTTCCAGGATCGGATTCTGGCTTTCGAGAAACGCCCACCACATGGCAATCGGCGTTTTGCCGACGCCGCTGCCCAAGGCATCGTTGACGATCGGACCGTGGGGCGACTGGCGCAGCACCAGCGTCACCGGAGCCTGGCCCTTGACCGCGATCTGCTGCTCGCTGGTCGTCATGTCTACCCACTTGCCGCGATACCAGACCTGATTGGGGTTGTCCGGGTTGACCTTCTCGGCGATCAGGTCGAGGTCGTCGTTCTGGAACATGGTGATGCTCCAGCCGAAGTCGCGGTTCATGCCCAGGGACGCGAACGGCATCAGGGCCTGATAGTGGCCGTAGAGTTCGAAGCCCGGGGCCGAGAGGTGCGCTTCGTACCACACCGACGGCGCGGAAAAACGGATATGCGGATCACCCGCCAGCAACGGCTTGCCGCTTTGCGTCCGGCTGCCCGCGACGACCCAGGCGTTGCTGCCCTCGAACTGTGGCAGGCCGTTGTCGGCCAAGGCCTGTTCGCTCAGGCGGGCGAGCGCGTTGAGGTCTTTCCAGTCAGCGCTGGCCAGTGGCGGTGCGGTTGCGTTGAGCACGCCCTTGGGTTGCCAGTCGAGATCGAAAACGCTGAGGTATTGGGGACCCAGTTGATCGCGCACGAAAGTCAGCAAGGGTTCGGTACGAAAGGCCGCGGCAAAACTGTAGGCCATGTAGCCGGCGATGCTGATGGTGTCCTGAGCGGTGAACGGGCGCTTTGGAATGCCCAGCACGTCGAACTCCACGGGTTTGGCGTGGCTGTCCTGATACTGGTTGATGCCGTCCAGATAGGCCTGCATGGCGATGAAAGAGGGCGACTGTTTGTCGAGGTTCGCGAAGTAGGTTTCGGCGCGTTCGCGAATGCGCAGGCTGCGCATCAGTTTGTCGGTGTCGAGCAGTTTCGGCCCGAGTACTTCGGCCAGCTCGCCACGGGCCAGGCGCCGCAGGACTTCCATCTGGAACAGGCGGTCCTGGGCATGCACGTAGCCGAGGGCGCGGTACAGGTCGGTTTCGTTTTCCGCGCGGATGTGCGGAACGCCGCGCTCGTCGTAGCGCACGCTGACCGAGCCTTGCAGGTGTTGCAGTTCCACCATGCCCTGGCGTGACGGCTGCTTGCTGTAGAAATACCAGCCAGCCCCGGCGGCCAGCACGACGATCAACAGCGCGAGAGCGGTCAAGCTGCGTTTCATGGAAACTCCTTGTTATTGTGATTCCAGGTGCCACTGTGTAACACGGCGCGCCGGCCTGGGGCATCGCCCATAGGAGGGATTCGTATTGGCGCGTCTTTGCCTACTTCGCCGGATCGACAGGCCACGGGCAGTAACATCCCACCGCCAGTGTGTGCGTGGCACTCACTGCACGCCCCTCATCCAGCGCTTGCAGGATAGGTTCGATGAAGCTGTTACTGGAGTTGCAGGTCAGGCCTTCGCTGTACGGGCCGAAGTACGCCAGTTTGCCGCTGCGATCCCAGATTGCCACGGCCGGGCTGGCGGGGATCTGTTCGGAACCGGGCAGGATGTCGATGGTTTTCAGGCTGCTCAGGGTGCTCGGCAACTGGCCGTGGCTGCCGGGTTTTTGCACGGCATAGAATTCCACGCCATGGGGTACGTAGCGCTCGACCAGTTCGGTCAGGTGTTGTTGATTGCCGACGTTGCACGGGCAGGCCGGGTCCCAGAAATGCACCAGGCGGATGGCGCCAGGGCCGGCGAGGGACTCGGGAAGGCGCAGTGGATCGCCGGAGAACATCGCCGTGTGCTCGCTGAACGCCCGCAGGTAACGCTCCTGGAACCAGTTGTAGGCCGCCCACAATACGCCGGCACACACCACGGCGAGCAGGCTGGCAAACAGGGTGGCGCGAAGGGGCGGGCGCATCGGTTCGATCCTCGAAGGTCGGCTAGCTTGCCATGCTTGCCGCGACAGATGAATATCGCAGGCCTATAAAGTCCGTTTCACGCTCTGGAATCGTCCATGCCGGCCACTTTCGACCCTGATCTTCTACGTGCAAGTCTGCTGCCATTGGCGGCCGGGCAGCCGTTGTCGGCGCAGGCGCAGGCCTATCAGCGATTCTACGGGCTGGATTTCGCGCAGCGTCAGGTGCGTAGCGGCCTTGGGCGTTTCGAGGTCGATGGTTATGAACTGGTCAGCCAGTTCTGGTGGCCCGAGCAGGCCAAGGCGACGCTGTTTGTCATCCACGGTTTCTATGATCACACCGGGCTCTACCGGCATGTGATCGAGTGGGCGCTGGACCAGGGCTTTGCGGTGATCGCCTGCGACTTGCCGGGGCATGGCCTGTCCAGCGGCGAGCGGGCGAGTATCAAGGATTTCGCCGAGTATCAGGACACCTTGCAAGGCTTGTTCAGCGAGGCGCATTCCCTCGATTTGCCGCAACCGTGGCACCTGTGCGGGCAGAGTACCGGTGGGGCGATCGTGATCGATCATGTGTTGAATGCAGGGGCGAGCAGCCCGGCGCAGGGGCAGGTGATCCTGCTGTCGCCACTGGTGCGGCCACGGGCGTGGGGTTGGTCGCAGTTGAGTTACTACGTGCTCAAGCCTTTCGTCAAAGCCATCGCCCGGCGCTTCAGCGAGAACTCCAACGACCCGGCCTTTCTGCCGTTCCTGCAAGCCGATCCGTTGCAGCCGCTGCGCCTGCCGACCGCCTGGGTGGGCGCATTGGCGCGCTGGATCAAACGCATCGAGGCAGCGCCCATGAGCAGCCGCCGGCCGCTGATCGTGCAGGGGCAGGCCGACATGACGGTAGATTGGGAGCATAACCTGGAGGTGTTGCGGGGCAAGTTCGATCGGCCGCAGGTGCTGATGCTGCCCGAGGCGCGGCATCATCTGGCGAATGAGACGTTGGTGATGCGAACGGAGTATTTCGGGTTTCTGACCAAGCGGATCAAGGGGCGCAATCCCTAGTGATTGTGCTGGCCTCATCGCTGGCAAGCCAGCTCCCACAAAGGTTGTGTCGAGCATGAGCGCCACAAAACACTGTGGGAGCTGGCTTGCCAGCGAAGATTATTGGGTCAGGTTCGAATTGCTCTGCCCCACCGCCAACCCCGCCCGAATCGCCGCCAGCGCAGCCTGATAGTAAGCCTGGCCTTCCGCCGATTCGGCAAAGGTCGCGAACTCTTCCAGTTCGTCGTCCGACAGCTCGCGATAGACATACAGCAGCGTGTTGTTGAGGTCGCTGCCGATCTGGTCCATCAGGCGCTGACGCTGGCCGTTGAGCATGCCCTGGGCCTGACCGGCACCGAGCAACCCCGGGATCATCGAACTCAAACTGTCGGCGGCAACACCGGCGATCGCCAGGCTGACTTCCGCGCCGGCCTCGCGTGCGGGCAGGGCTTGTGCCAGATGACCGATGATCAGCAGGCGGCTGTCGCTGGCCTGCATCTTCGGCAGGCCCTTGGCGTTTTTCGCCAGTTGGTCGCGGCGGGTCGCCAGCAGTTCGGCGGCGATGACTTTCTTGCCCAGGGGTGACTGGAAAAACGTCAGTGCAGGTTTTGGATCGGTGAGGTTCTTGCGCAATTGCGCTTCGGCGCGCTGGTCCACGGCCTGGGCGGAAAAACGTTGATTGCTGTTATTGACCAGTGCCTGAAACACCGCCGGAGGCAGGCTGCCCTGGTAGCGTTGTTGTGCGGCGGAGAGGGCGTCGTTGAAATGCGCGCGTTGTTCCGGCCAGCCGGCGACCTTGTACAGCTGGTCGTGGCCGTCTGCCCAGGCGGGCAAAACGCAGAACATCAACAGTGATAAAAGCAAACGGCGCATAGGGACTCCTGTCGGCAGGCGACTATTCTCCGTGTGGCATCCGTACTTGTCGAGAATTCGTATCAACCCGCTGCGCGGCTCTGTCGGATTTTCGGGCGCAGGAATACTATGCGCGCCATGCAAATATCCTCTGATCACCCGCTGCTGTTACGAATCGTCGACGACCTGGCTGAACACGGCTGGTCGCAGCAGAACATTTTCCTGCCTCAGGACCTGACCCGAGCGCTGGCGGCCGAGTGTCGCAAACGTGCTGCCGAGGGTGAACTGGCTCCTGCAGCCGTGGGCCGTGGGCCGTCGTCGGAGATCCGCGAAGGAATTCGCGGCGATCATATCCAGTGGATCGACCCCGGCCAGGCCGAGGCCTGCGACAGCTATCTGAGTCTGATGGACAGCCTGCGCGAGGCGATCAATCGCGGTCTGTTTCTCGGCCTGGAGGATTTCGAAAGCCATTTTGCGATGTACCCGCCGGGGGCGTTCTACCTCAAGCATGTCGATCGCTTTCGCGATGACGACCGGCGCATGGTCTCCGCGGTGGTTTACCTCAATGACGCCTGGCTTCCCGAACACGGCGGCCAGTTGCGCATGTACCTCGACAATGACCGCGTCTACGACGTGCAGCCTACTGGCGGCTGCCTGGTGGTGTTTCTCTCCGGCGAGGTCCCCCACGAAGTCCTGCCCGCAACCCGCGATCGCCTGTCGTTGACCGGCTGGTTCCGGCGGCGCGGCAACGAGCCGTTCTGATCATGCAGATGATTCTGGTCAGTCGCTGCCTGTTGGGCCACCGGGTTCGTTACGACGGCGGGGCCAGCGGGCCGTTCGATCAGCTTCAGGCGTGGCTCGACGAAGGACGGGTCGTGCCGTTGTGCCCGGAAGTGGCCGGCGGCTTGCCAACGCCTCGGGCGGCAGCGGAAATTCCAGGCGGGCAGGGCCGGCAAGTTCTCGATGGCCAGGCGTCGGTGATCACCACCGAGGGCGAGGACGTCAGTGCGCAGTTTTTGTCGGGGGCGTATCAGGCGCTGGAGTTGGTGCAAAAACACGGCATCCGCATCGCCGTCCTCAAGGCCAACAGTCCGTCTTGCGGCAACCTGTTGACCTATGACGGGACCTTCAGCGGCGTGAAGGTCAGTGGCGAGGGCGTGACGGCGGCGCTACTCAAGCGCCATGGGGTGCAGGTGTTCAGCGAGCTGGAGTTGCCGCAAGCGGCAAAGGCGTTGGCAACGCTGAACTGACAACAGACACAAAACCCTGTGGGAGCGAGCTTGCTCGCGATGGCGGCCTGACATTCAACATCAATGTTGACTGGTCTGGCCTCATCGCGAGCAAGCTCGCTCCCACAGGTTCTGCACTTGGTTCAGTTTTGCAGCTTGGGTGCCACACCCGCATCCGCCCTCAACCACTTCTGCTCCAGCGCATGCAGGCGCCCGTCATCCTTGATTCGCTGCAAGGCGTTTTCCAGGCTGGCATGGAACGCCGGATTACCCTTCTGAAACGGAATCACCAGGCTCACGGCCGGGTTGGATTTTGGCTTTTCTTCTGTCAACGACTGCACCAGCAGAATGGAGCGTGGCTCTTCTTTCTGCGCGATCATTTGCGTGCTGGTTTGAACGTAAGGTTCGCTGAAGTCGAAACGATCACTGAGATCCGCGGTCACTGCAATGTGGTTGATGGCTATGTCGTATTTGCCGCTTTGGACGCCGGTCAGCAGGTCGCTGCCGTCGGTGACGACAAAGTCGGCCCGGACATCGAGTTCACTTGCCAGCAGTTGGCCCAGTTCGACTTCGAAGCCGGTGAGCTTGTCGTCATCCTTGAAGTTGAAGGGTGGGGTATTGGCTTCAACGGCTATGCGCAATTCGCCCCGGTCGTTGATGTCATCAATCAGTTCGGCATGAGCCAGCGGGCTCAAAAGGGGTAGCAGGCAGATCAGGCCAGGCAGAAAGCGCATGGTCACTCCTTTGAATTTATTATCGCGACCCTCTGATTCAGGCTCGCTTTGCTATGGTTGTCGAGTGCCTTCGACAACGAATGGCCATGAAGTTGTCATGGCCACGCGGATTTTACGGAAAAACTGGAGAAGAGAATGAAAACCTTTATGTCACGTGCTGCTTTGGCTGGCCTGTTGATGGGTGTTTCGGTGCTGGCCAGCGCTGCAACGCCGGCTCCGAAAGGTGCCGAAGTGTCCATCGTGTCTCCCAAGGACGGCGCGACGGTTCCCCAGACAGTCGTCGTCAAGTTCGCTGTCGAGAACATTGCCCTGGCGCCGGCGGGTAATACCACCAAGAACACCGGTCATCACCACTTGCTGATCGATGTCGACGAGCTGCCGGCCGCCGGTGTGCCGATCCCAAAAGATGCCAACCACCTGCATTTCGGCAACGCGCAGACCCAGTCTGAAGTGACGCTCACGCCAGGCAAACACACCCTGCAGCTTGAACTGGGCGATAGCAACCACATGCCGTTCGATCCGCCGATCGTTTCCGAGAAGATCACCGTCAACGTCAAGTAACGTTGTGGCGTGAATGAAAAAGGGAGCCCGAAGGCTCCCTTTTTTTGTCGCTCAACCCGTGATCAGAACAACACGCGGCTACGGATGGTGCCGTTGACGTGTTGCAGCTTCTCTTGCGCCAGGTCCGAGTACTCGGCGTCGACGTCGATGACCACGTAGCCGACCTTCTCGTTGGTCTGCAGGAACTGACCGGAGATGTTGATGCCGTTTTCGGCGAAGACCTTGTTGATCTCGCTGAGTACGCCCGGAATGTTTTCGTGGATGTGCAGCAAGCGGTGCTTGCCAGGGTGAGCCGGCAGGGCCACTTCCGGGAAGTTCACGGACGATACCGAAGTACCGTTGTCGCTGTACTTGACCAGCTTCTCAGCCACTTCCAGACCGATGTTGGCCTGGGCTTCAGCGGTGGAACCACCGATGTGCGGGGTCAGGATCACGTTGTCCAGGCCACGCAGCGGGCTTTCGAACTCTTCGTCGTTGGAGCGTGGCTCCACCGGGAAGACGTCGATGGCCGCGCCGATCAGGTGCTTGTCCTTGATGGCGGCCGCCAGGTGGTCCAGTTCGACCACGGTGCCGCGTGCGGCGTTGATCAGGATGCCGCCTTTCTTGATGGCGCGGATTTCCTTCTCGCCCATCATCCACTGGGTAGCGGCGGTTTCCGGTACGTGCAGCGAAACGATGTCGGACATCGCCAGCAGCTCGTGCAGGTTGCCTACCTGGGTGGCGTTGCCCAATGGCAGCTTGGTGATGGTGTCGTAGAAGTACACCTGCATGCCCAGGCCTTCCGCCAGGACCGACAGTTGAGTACCGATCGAGCCGTAGCCGACGATACCCAGCTTCTTGCCGCGGATCTCGAAGGAGTTGGCCGCGCTCTTGATCCAGCCGCCACGGTGGCAGGAAGCGTTCTTCTCAGGGATGCCGCGCAACAGCAGGATCGCTTCGGCCAGCACCAGCTCCGCTACGGAACGGGTGTTGGAGTACGGCGCATTGAACACGGCGATGCCGCGCTCGCGGGCAGCACTCAGGTCGACCTGGTTGGTGCCGATGCAGAAACAGCCGACCGCGACCAGCTTCTTCGCGTGATCGAAGATCTCTTCGGT
This sequence comes from Pseudomonas sp. PB101, assembly GCF_009764265.1. GTDB lineage: Bacteria > Pseudomonadota > Gammaproteobacteria > Pseudomonadales > Pseudomonadaceae > Aquipseudomonas. The sequence continues at coordinate 140,936 of NZ_RWIR01000016.1, read as the reverse complement.
CAGTTGAGTGCGCGAGCGAATGCCGATGAAGTGAGCATCTGCGATCTTTTCCTTGAGCTGGGCTTCCGGCAGAGAACCAGTGAGGTACTCGATGCTGGTGTAGCCCGCCGCCTTGAGGACGTCGACAGCCGATTGGTGGACGCCTTCGAGAAGAAGGAACTTGATCTTGCTCTTATCGAGAGAAGTCTTGCTCATCTGCGTAAACCTGTATCCCGGAGAAAAATGGCAGGAGGTGGTCAACAGATGCTGACCCGGACGGCAGGAAAGCCGTCACCGCAGAACAGCCCTTGGGCACTATCCTGCGGGGTCGATATGCTAGCATAGGCGCCCCGCTAAACACTCATTCCTGCGACGTGAAGCGTTCTCAGGATGACCATGAATTGTTCGAGAGTTCTGTCGATGACCAATCCTGCCCTGATTGAAGAGCTGAAGACCCTGGTTGAGCCTGGCAAGGTGTTGACCGATGCCGACTCCCTGAATGCTTACGGTAAGGATTGGACCAAGCATTTCGCCCCGGCCCCGACCGCTATCGTGTTCCCGAAGACCACCGAGCAGGTCCAGGCCATTGTTCTGTGGGCCAACAAACACAAGGTGGCGCTGGTGCCGTCCGGCGGCCGTACCGGTTTGTCTGCCGCGGCCGTGGCAGCCAATGGCGAAGTCGTCGTGTCGTTCGACTACATGAACCAGATCCTCGACGTGAACCTCACCGACCGTACTGCCGTTTGTCAGCCGGGCGTGGTCACCAAGCAATTGCAGAACGTAGCTGAAGAAAAAGGCCTGTACTACCCGGTGGACTTCGCCTCGTCCGGTTCGAGCCAGATTGGCGGCAATATCGGCACCAATGCCGGCGGAATCAAGGTGATTCGCTACGGCATGACCCGTAACTGGGTTGCCGGCATGAAAGTCGTCACCGGCAAGGGCGACGTGCTGGAACTGAACCGCGACCTGATCAAGAACGCCACCGGCTACGACATGCGCCAGCTGTTCATCGGCGCCGAAGGCACCCTCGGTTTCGTGGTCGAAGCGACCATGCGCCTGGACCGTGCCCCGAAAAACCTCACCGCGATGGTCCTGGGCACCACCGATTTCGACTCGATCATGCCGGTACTGCACGCCTTCCAGAGCAAGCTTGACCTGACCGCCTTCGAATTCTTCTCCGACAAAGCCCTGGCCAAAGTCATGGGTCGCGGTGACGTCCCGGCGCCATTCGAAACCGATTGCCCGTTCTACGCATTGCTGGAATTCGAAGCGACCACCGAAGAAGTGGCCAACCACGCCCTCGAAACCTTCGAGCATTGCGTCGAGCAGGGCTGGGTGCTGGACGGCGTGATGAGCCAGAGCGAAACCCAGCTGCACAATCTGTGGAAGCTGCGCGAATACATCTCCGAAACCATTTCCCACTGGACGCCGTACAAGAACGACATTTCGGTCACCGTGTCGAAAGTGCCGGCGTTCCTGAAGGAAATTGACGCGATCGTCGGCGAACACTACCCGGACTTCGAAATCGTCTGGTTCGGCCACATCGGCGACGGCAACCTGCACTTGAATATCCTCAAGCCGGATAACCTGAGCAAGGACGAGTTTTTCGCCAAGTGCGCCACCGTCAACAAGTGGGTGTTCGAAACCGTCGAGAAGTACAACGGCTCGATTTCCGCCGAGCACGGCGTGGGCATGACCAAGCGCGACTACCTGACCTACAGCCGCTCGCCGGTTGAGATCGAGTACATGAAAGCGGTCAAGGCGGTATTCGACCCGAACGGCATCATGAACCCGGGCAAGATTTTCGCTGTTTGATTTCGAACTTAAAGAGCCAACGAAGCAGGAGTCGGTAATGAGCTATCAGCACCAGTATGTCGACGGTACGCGCATTCATTTCCCGCTGGGGAAAGTGGTGTGCATCGGCCGTAACTACGCCGAACACGCCAAGGAACTGGACAACCCGGTACCGACCGAGCCGCTGCTGTTCATCAAGCCGGGCAGTTGCGTAGTGCCGCTGGAAGGCGGTTTCAGCATTCCGACCGAACGTGGCTCGGTGCATTACGAGGCGGAAATCGCGGTGTTGATCGGCAAGCCGTTGTCGACCAAGCCGAGCGTTGAAGAAGTGCTCGACGCCATCTCCGGTTTCGCCCCGGCGCTGGACCTGACCCTGCGCGACAAGCAGGCCGAGCTGAAATCCAAGGGCCTGCCCTGGGAAATCGCCAAGTCCTTCGATGGTGCGGCAGTGATTGCTCCGTTCGTGTCCGGCGGCACGTTTGCCGACCTGACCGACATCGGCATCCGCCTGACCATCAATGGCGAAGTGCGCCAGGACGGCAACAGCAGCGCCATGCTCAACCCGATCGTGCCGATGATCCAGCACATGGCCGGCTGCTTTTCGCTGCAGGCCGGTGATGTGATCCTCACTGGCACGCCAGTGGGCGTTGGTCCGCTGAATGTCGGTGACGAGATCGTCCTGGAACTGCCGGGCGCCAGCAGTTTCACCAGCAGCGTCCGTTAGTTGTAACGCCGCTGTACCCTGTGGGAGCGAGCTTGCTCGCGATTGCGGTGTGTCATTCAACATCTCTGTTGGCTGACACGACCTCATCGCGAGCAAGCTCGCTCCCACAGTAGTGTGTGGTGGTCTGAAGTTGGGACTCCACACAGCTTCATCCTGTCATTTCCCGTTTTTTTCACATCCGGTCTGGATAATTTCAGTGCTTTCGGCCTCTGAGCCGGCCCCAAATTGTGCTATTACCCCTAGCCTGAATTTCTGGAACGCATTTCCCAATGGCCACTGCTCCGCTTTCCTCGCTTGAACCTGTCCGCCGCTCACGCTTCGCCCTGCGTTGGCACACCTGGCTACTGCTGGTAGCCGTTGTCGCCTACGGCGTTGCATTTGCCATGCATTGGGATGCGCGGGGCGTGCTCTGGGTGAAAGAGCAATTCAAGAGCCCGGCCGAGCGTCAGGCCAGTGTCTGGCTGCCGGACTATCGGGCGGTGATCGATGCCAAGCCGTTGCCGGGCATGGAGAAGGACGAAGCATCGGACGTGGCCTATGACCCTCAGACCAAAACCCTGTTTTCGGTCATGGGCAAGAACCCGTTCCTGGCCGAATTGAGCTTGCAGGGTGATGTGCTGCGCAAGATGCCATTGGTCGGCTGGAGCAATCCCGAGGGTGTCACCGTGCTGGGCGACGGCCGACTGGCCATTGTCGATGAGCGCGAGCATCTGATCGTTATCGTCAAGGTCGATGCCGACACCCGCGAGCTGAACATCGCCGATTTCCCGAAATATGACCTCGGCCCTTCCAAAGACCAGAACAAAGCCTTTGAGGCTGTTACCTGGGATTCGAGCAATCAGCAGCTGGTGCTGGGCGAAGAGCGCCCGCCGGCATTGTTTACCTGGAAAGGCGATGGCAAGGTCCTTGCCGGCGACAAGTTGAAGATGGCCAGTCACGCACTGGACATGCGCAACCTGTCGGCGCTGGCGATCGACCCGCGGACTGGCCACATGCTGGCGCTGTCCGCCGACTCGCACCTGTTGCTGGAACTGGACAAGAACGGCGAGCAGGTCAGCTTCATTACTCTGCTGCGAGGCTTCAACGGCCTGAAAGGCACCATTCCACGTGCCGAAGGCGTGACCATGGATGAGGCGGGCACGCTGTACATGGTGAGTGAGCCGAACCTGTTTTATCGCTTCGAAAAACAGCGCTGACGTTGACGATTTGTAGGATTGTTCGCGTTCGGTTGTAGGTTCAGGCCAGTGGCCATTAAGCTTCAGTTCAGACAGGCGTGATATTTCATCCGCCTGTTTCTACCCTGAGCCCACCCGAATGCGTCGATTTGCCCGCCCCAAATCCCTGATTCTGATCCTGTCGGTGGTCTTGCTGATCGCGTTGATAGCGATCGCCCAGTACCTGCGCCTGTTCGAGCGAGGCTGGTTCAATCTGCATGCGCTGTGGCAGCCGGTGAGTTCCCGCTCCATGAGCCTGGATCAGTACAAGGTCGTCACCGAAGCGCAGGTGATCGATGGCCTGGCCGACAACGTTTCAGCGTTGACCTACGACCCGGTGCGCAAAAGCCTGTTCACCGTCACCAACAAACAAAGCGAGCTGATCGAGCTGTCCCTCGACGGCAGGATCTTGCGCCGTGTGGCGTTGGTCGGTTTCGGTGATCCGGAGGCGGTGGAGTTCATCAGCGAAGACATTTACGTGGTCACTGACGAAAGCCAGCAGCGGCTGATCAAGATCCGTCTGGAACCGGACACCACCTTCATCGATGCGGCGGACGCCGAGCAGATGACCCTCGGCGTACACATGGGTGGCAACTCGGGTTTCGAAGGGCTGGCTTACGACTCGGTGGGCAAGCGCCTGTTCGTGGCCAAGGAGCGCAATCCGATGTTGATCTACGAAGTGCACGGTTTTCCGCGCTTCAATCCCGAAGAGTCCTACTCGGTGCACGTGATCAACGACCCCAAGCGTGATGCCGGGATGTTCGTGCGGGACCTGTCGAGCCTGCAATACGACGAACGCAGCGGGCATTTGCTGGCGCTGTCGGATGAGTCGCGGTTGATTCTGGAGCTCGATGTGGACGGGCGGCCGTTGAGCACAATGTCATTGCACAAGGGGCGCCAGGGTTTGCAAAAAACCGTGCCGCAGGCGGAGGGAATCGCGGTGGATGATGACGGTACGCTGTACCTGGTCAGTGAGCCGAACCTGTTCTACGTGTTCAAGAAACCCACACAACCCTAACCAGCACCCCAAAACACTGTGGGAGCGAGCTTGGTCCGGGCGGCGATCCGACGATTGCGGTCTGTCATTCAACATTTCAGTCGACTGACACGGCCTCATCGTCGGATCGCCGCCCGGACCAAGCTCGCTCCCACAGGTTTTTCATCTGCCCACAACAATGTGGGCGGTCTTGCTTACTCGGCGCGCAGTGTCTTCACGCCTTCGCTGGTACCCAGCAACAACAGGTCCGCCGGACGCGCCGCGAACAAGCCATTGGTGACCACGCCGACGATCGCGTTGATCTGTGTCTCCAGCTCCACCGGGTTGGTGATCTGCATGTTGAACACGTCGAGGATGATGTTGCCGTTGTCGGTCAGCACGCCTTCGCGGTAAACCGGGTCGCCGCCGAGCTTCACCAGCTCGCGGGCCACGTGGCTGCGGGCCATCGGGATCACTTCCACCGGCAGCGGGAAAGCACCGAGCACCGGCACCAGTTTGCTGGCGTCGGCAATGCAGATGAACGTCTTGGCCACGGCCGCGACAATCTTCTCGCGGGTCAGGGCCGCGCCGCCGCCCTTGATCAGGTTCAGGTGCTCGTCGCTTTCATCGGCGCCGTCGACATAGAACTCCAGGTCGCTGACGGTGTTCAGTTCGTACACCGGAATCCCGTGGCCCTTGAGGCGCGCGGCGGTGGCTTCGGAACTGGCGACGGCGCCGTCGAATGCGCCCTTGTGTTTGGCCAGGGCGTCGATGAAGCAGTTGGCGGTGGAGCCGGTGCCGACCCCGACGATGCTCTTGTCGTCGAGTTTCGGAAGGATGAAGTCGACGGCGGCCTGAGCCACTGCCTGTTTGAGTTGATCCTGGTTCATGCGGGCTCCGGGGTGCCGAGGAGGGGACGAAAGGCCGGCATTATAGCCCCATGTCGGGCTAAAACCTCTGTATTCGTGTGGTCGTCCGGGCAAAAGCCGGGTTAGACTCCGTGGTCCTGCCCAACCCGCTCAGTGATGCTTTCCGATGCTTGAACAGTACGTCAAAAAGATCCTCACCTCGCGCGTTTATGACGTTGCCGTAGAAACCCCGTTGCAGTCTGCCCGCCAGCTCTCCGAGCGGCTGGGCAACAGCATTTGGCTCAAGCGCGAAGACTTGCAGCCGGTGTTCTCGTTCAAGATTCGCGGCGCCTACAACAAGTTGACCCAGTTGAGCGACGAAGAACGCGCCCGTGGCGTGGTCACCGCCTCGGCGGGCAACCATGCCCAGGGCCTGGCGCTCGCGGCCAAGGTGTTGGGCGTGAAAGCGACCATCGTCATGCCCAAGACCACCCCGGAGATCAAGGTCGAAGGCGTGCGCTCGCGTGGCGGCAAAGTGGTGCTGCACGGCGACTCGTTCCCGGAAGCTCTGGCCTACTCGCTGAAACTGGTCGACGAAAAAGGCTACGTCTACATTCACCCGTATGACGATCCTCACACCATTGCCGGGCAGGGCACCGTGGCCATGGAGATTTTGCGCCAGCACCCGCAGCCGCTGGATGCGATTTTCGTTCCGGTGGGCGGCGGCGGCCTGATCGCCGGCATCGCGGCGTACGTGAAGTACCTGCGCCCGGACATCAAGATCATCGGCGTCGAACCGGATGATTCCAATTGCCTGCAAGCCGCCATGGCGGCGGGCGAGCGTGTGGTGCTGCCGACCGTGGGCCTCTTCGCCGACGGCGTTGCGGTGGCCCAGATCGGTCAGCACACCTTCGATATCTGCAAAGACCATGTCGATGAGGTGATTACCGTCAGCACCGACGAAATCTGTGCCGCCATCAAGGATATCTACGACGATACCCGCTCGATCACCGAACCTGCCGGCGCCTTGGGCGTGGCCGGGATCAAGAAGTATGTCGAGCAGCGCGGCGTCAGCGGCCAGACCTTCGTGGCCATCGACTCCGGGGCCAACGTCAATTTCGACCGCTTGCGTCATGTGGCCGAGCGTGCGGAGCTGGGCGAGGGCCGCGAAGCGATCATCGCCGTGACCATTCCCGAGAAACCAGGCAGCTTCAAGGCGTTCTGCGAGGCCATCGGCAAGCGCCAGATCACCGAGTTCAACTACCGCTACAACACCGGCAGCGAAGCGCACATCTTTGTCGGCGTGCAGACCCACCCGGAAAACGACCCGCGCAGCGCATTGATCGCCAGCCTGAGCGAGCAGGGTTTCCCGGTGCTGGACCTGACCGACAACGAACTGGCCAAGCTGCACATCCGCCATATGGTGGGCGGGCGTGCGGCGCATGTGGTCGATGAAGTGATCCTGCGTTTCGAATTCCCGGAGCGTCCGGGCGCACTCTTCAACTTCCTCAACAAGCTTGGCGGGCGCTGGAACATCTCGATGTTCCACTACCGCAACCATGGCGCGGCGGATGGCCGTGTCGTCGCGGGCCTGCAAGTGCCCCATGACGAACGCCACCTGGTGCCGGCGGCGCTGGAAGAAATCGGCTACCCGTACTGGGACGAAAGCGACAACCCGGCCTATCAGCTGTTTCTTGGCTGAGGGGCTACGCTGTTGGGCAGGCAATAAGGAAATCGAACAATGGAAACGTTAACTGCCCTGAAAATGGCGCACATGGTGGCAACTGTTGTACTGCTGGCGTGTGCGCTGGGGTTGGGCGTCTGGGTTTTGCTGGCGCGGCGCAAGGGTGACGCGACGGCGGGAAGCCGTACCCTGCAACGGCCGCGTGTATTTGTCTGGCTGTTGATGGGGCTGGCGCTCCTGAGTATGCCGTTCACCGGCTGGTGGATGGTGCATCTGGTGGGCTGGCCGCTGGGGCAGACCTGGTTGCTGGCCTCCAGTGTGCTGTACACCGTGGCGGCGCTGGCGTGGTTCTGGCTGCTGGTGCGCCTCAATAAACTGCGCAAGACGCCGGGTGGCGTGGGGAAGTTCACCTTTGCCCTGGCGTTGTTCAGTTTTGTCTGTTTTATCGCCATTGCCGGATTGATGGGCGCCAAGCCGGTTTAACCCATGAAACCGAGTCGACCCAATCGCAGGCAAGCCAGCTCCCACAGGGATATTTAGTGAACACAGATTTTGTGAGCACCCGAGAAACCTGTGGGAGCTGGCTTGCCTGCGATGGCGATATTAGCCGCGCAGGCTGATCACCGGCCAACCCCGCTTCTCGGCCTCGGCCCGCAGATTCGGATCAGGATCGACCGCCACCGCATGGGTCACCTGCTCCAGCAACGGCAGATCATTCATCGAGTCGCTATAAAAGTAGCTGTCGTCCAGCGAATACCCGGTTTCCTCCAGCCAGCGATTCAGGCGCGTCACCTTGCCTTCACGGAAGCACGGCACATCGGTGCTGCGCCCGGTATAGCGGCCGTCGACCATTTCGCACTCGGTGGCGATCAGGGTTTCGACGCCAAGGCGCACGGCGATCGGCGCGGTGACGAAGCGGTTGGTCGCAGTGATGATCACCAGTTTGTCGCCGGCGGCACGGTGTTTGGCCAGCAGTTCGATCGCCTTGGGCAGCATGATCGGCTCGATGCAGTCGCGCATGTAATCGCTGTGCCACTGATCCAGCGTGGCCATTTCGGTGCGGCCGAGCACTTCCAGGCAGAAGTTCAGGTAAGCGGCGTTATCCAGTTTGCCGGCCAGGTAATCCTGGTAGAACTCATCGTTGCGAGTCTTGTAGGCGACGGCGTCGAGAAAGCCGCGCTCGCACAGGTAATCGCCCCAGGCGTGATCGCTGTCACCGCCCAGAAGGGTGTTGTCCAAATCGAATAAAGCCAGGCGCATTGCAGTTACCCGCTGAAAAGTCAGTAAAAAGGCGACAAGAATACGGTCTTTTCACAAGAGTGCACATAAGGTAGGAACCTTCGTTGCCGCCTTCACAACCTTTGTGGAACAATGCGACGACATGCGTTTGCGAGGTTGTAGCCGTGATCGACCCCGATGGTTTTCGCCCCAATGTCGGGATCATTCTGACGAATGACGCCGGCCAGGTGCTATGGGCTCGCCGAATCAATCAAGATGCCTGGCAGTTTCCGCAGGGGGGAATCAACCCCGAAGAGACGCCGGAAGACGCCTTGTACCGCGAGCTGAACGAAGAAGTGGGCCTTGAGCGCGAAGATGTTGAAATTCTCGCCTGCACCCGGGGCTGGTTGCGCTATCGTTTGCCGCAACGTCTGGTACGTACCCACAGCCAACCGCTGTGCATCGGCCAGAAACAGAAATGGTTTCTCCTGCGCCTGATCTCCAACGAGCAGCGGGTGCGGATGGATTTGACCGGTAAACCGGAATTCGATGGCTGGCGCTGGGTCAGTTATTGGTATCCGTTGGGCCAGGTGGTGACATTCAAGCGCGAGGTGTATCGACGCGCTCTCAAAGAGCTTGCCCCGCGCCTTTTAGCGCGCGACTGACGACGGAGTTCGACCCCGAGCCATGCTCAATACGCTGCGCAAGATCGTCCAGGAAGTTAACTCCGCCAAGGATCTCAAGGCGGCGTTGGGGATTATTGTGTTGCGCGTCAAAGAGGCCATGGGCAGCCAGGTTTGCTCGGTCTACCTGCTTGACCCCGAGTCCAACCGTTTCGTGCTGATGGCCACCGAGGGCTTGAACAAGCGCTCGATCGGCAAGGTCAGCATGGCACCCAACGAAGGTCTGGTTGGCCTGGTCGGTACGCGCGAAGAACCCCTGAACCTCGAAAACGCTGCGGACCACCCGCGCTACCGCTACTTCGCCGAGACCGGTGAAGAGCGCTTCGCTTCATTCCTCGGGGCGCCGATCATTCACCACCGCCGGGTCGTCGGCGTGTTGGTCATCCAGCAAAAGGAACGTCGCCAGTTCGATGAAGGTGAAGAAGCCTTCCTCGTGACCATGAGTGCGCAGCTCGCCGGCGTTATCGCCCACGCCGAAGCCACCGGTTCGATCCGTGGCCTCGGTCGTCAGGGCAAAGGCATCCAGGAAGCCAAGTTCATCGGCGTTCCGGGCTCGCCGGGTGCGGCAGTCGGTACGGCGGTGGTCATGCTGCCCCCGGCCGATCTGGACGTGGTGCCCGACAAGACCATCACCGACATCGAGGCCGAACTGGGTCTGTTCAAGACCGCCATCGAAGGTGTGCGCGCGGACATGCGCGCGTTGTCCGCCAAGCTCGCCACTCAGTTGCGCCCGGAAGAACGGGCGTTGTTCGACGTCTATCTGATGATGCTCGACGACGCGGCGCTGGGCAGCGAAGTGACCACCGTGATCAAGACCGGCCAGTGGGCACAGGGCGCTTTGCGTCAGGTGGTCACCGATCACGTCAACCGTTTCGAATTGATGGACGACGCTTACCTGCGCGAGCGTGCATCCGACGTCAAGGACCTCGGTCGCCGCCTGCTCGCCTACTTGCAGGAAGAGCGCCAGCAAACGCTGGTCTACCCGGACAACACCATCCTGGTCAGCGAGGAACTGACGCCGGCGATGCTCGGCGAGGTGCCTGAAAGCAAGCTGGTGGGCCTGGTCTCGGTACTCGGCTCGGGCAACTCCCACGTCGCGATCCTTGCCCGGGCCATGGGCATCCCGACCGTGATGGGCCTGGTCGACCTGCCGTATTCCAAGGTCGATGGCATCGGCATGATCGTCGACGGTCATCGCGGCGAGGTCTACACCAACCCCAGCGAGGTGCTGCGCAAGCAGTTCGCCGAGGTGGTCGAGGAAGAGAAACAACTGGCCCTGGGGCTCGATGCGCTACGCGATCTGCCGTGTGTCACGGTCGATGGCCACCGCATGCCGCTGTGGGTCAACACCGGCCTGTTGGCGGATGTGGCGCGAGCACAGAAACGCGGCGCCGAAGGCGTCGGTCTGTACCGCACCGAAGTACCGTTCATGATCAACCAGCGGTTCCCGAGCGAAAAGGAACAACTGGCGATCTACCGCGAGCAACTCGCCGCATTCCACCCGCAACCGGTGACCATGCGTAGCCTGGACATCGGCGGCGACAAATCGCTGTCGTACTTCCCGATCAAGGAAGACAACCCGTTCCTCGGCTGGCGCGGTATTCGTGTCACCCTCGACCACCCGGAAATCTTCCTGGTGCAGACCCGGGCCATGCTCAAGGCCAGCGAAGGCTTGAACAACCTGCGGATTCTGCTGCCGATGATCTCCGGCACTCACGAACTGGAAGAAGCCCTGCACCTGATCCACCGTGCGTGGGGCGAAGTGCGTGACGAGGGCTGCGACGTGCCTATGCCGCCGATCGGCGTGATGATCGAGATTCCGGCAGCGGTGTATCAGACCAAGGAACTGGCGCGGCAAGTGGACTTCCTTTCGGTCGGTTCCAACGACCTGACCCAGTACTTGCTGGCCGTTGATCGCAACAACCCGAGGGTGGCCGACCTTTACGACTACCTGCACCCGGCGGTGCTGCAAGCCTTGCAGGCCGTAGTGCGCGATGCCCATGCCGAAGGCAAGCCGGTGAGCATCTGCGGTGAAATGGCCGGTGACCCGGCAGCCGCCGTGCTGTTGATGGCGATGGGTTTCGACAGCCTGTCGATGAACGCCACCAACTTGCCGAAGGTGAAGTGGATGCTGCGCCAGATCAACCTGAGCAAGGCCAAGGAGCTGCTGGCCGAACTGATGACCATCGACAACCCGCAGGTTATCCACAGCTCGTTGCAACTGGCGCTGAAGAACCTTGGATTGGCGCGGATGATCAATCCGGCTGCGGTCAAGGCCCTCTAGTATTGCGGCGCCCCAATCGCGGGCAAGCCCGCTCCCACAGGTTTCTCTGGTGTTCACAAAATTTGTATTCACCAACGATCACTGTGGGAGCGGGCTTGCCCGCGATGGCGTCAGCCCGGTCGCCGCCTAAACCAAAATATCTACCTCTCCCAGATGCCCACCAAACGGCCCGAAACTCCTTTCGACCAAATGCCGTGAACCATCCGGCTGCACAATCAACGCCGTGCTCGCCCGGGTTCCGTAACTCTGGCTGGCAATGAACACGCTCGACAGCAGCGTCTCGGTGGCCAGCCCCACTCCGGTATCCGGCAACTCGGCAAGCGGTGCGGTCTGCGCATCGCTCAATAACGCCAGCAGCGCCTGAGGCTGCGGATCATCCAGCACCTCGCTCAACGCTGCCTTGGCTTTGAGCAGTTTCGGCCACGGCGTATCCAGCCCGGCATTGGATAAGCCGTAGACCCCCGGGGCCAACATCACCGCCTCCGATTCCCGTTGATTGAAATGCCAGAGTTCGTTGGCATTGCCGACCAGCAGGTTGAAGCCGCCATATTCCAGCGAACCGTCGATAACCTCGGCTAAATAGTCATCAATCGGCAGTTTTCCGCTGAGAAACCGCGCAACCAGCTCGCCACGAGACTTGCGCCCTGGCGGTCGATGAGGATCGCGGATGTTGGTCAGCGCCGCAAAACGTCCGTTGGCACCGACGCCGAGCCAGGTGCCGCCGGCCTCGAGGTCGCGCCCTGCATGCACGTGCGGCGCTTCAGGCCATGGCGCCAGGGGCAGGCTGGGGCGGGCGTAGAACTCATCGCGATTGGCCGCCACGACCAGCGGCTGGGCATGACCCGGGCGCCAGGCAAAAACAATCAGGCACATAAGGTTGTCCTTGTGTGTTTTTTGCCCACTCTACGCAGACATCGCTCATCGATCCATCGCCTTGCACAGTGGAGCTTGAGGCCATGCATCCGTTACCATGCCGCTCCGGTTTTGGGGATGCGGGCGAGACGACCATGGAATTTCTGCTCTATCTGGCGCTCGGCGCCTGTGCGGGTGTACTCGCCGGGCTGTTTGGCGTGGGCGGCGGGATCATCATCGTCCCGGTGCTGGTGTTCAGCTTCAAGGCCCAGGGGTTCGATCCATCGATCCTCACGCACCTGGCAGTGGGAACGTCCCTGGCGACGATCATCTTTACCTCGGTCAACGCGGTACGCGAACATCACCGCCGTGGCGCCGTGCGTTGGCCAATCTTCATGTGGATGACCGTCGGCATTCTGGTCGGTGCCGGGTTCGGCGCGCTGACGGCGGAAGCGATTTCCGGCCCCAACCTGCAGAAACTCATAGGTGTATTCGCCCTGGTGATCGCCGCTCAGCTGGCGCTGGAGGTCAAACCCAAGGCCAGCCGAACCGTGCCGGGCAAACTCGGTCTGACCGTGGCCGGCAGCGTGATTGGCTGGGCTTCGGCGATTTTCGGCATTGGCGGCGGTTCGTTGACCGTGCCGTTCCTGACCTGGCGCAGCGTGCCGATGCAGCAAGCCGTGGCCACTTCATCGGCCTGCGGGCTGCCGATCGCCCTGGCCAGTGCGTTAAGTTTCATGATTCTGGGCTGGCACGATCCGTTGCTCCCGGCCCATAGTCTCGGCTTCATTTATTTGCCGGCGTTGCTGGGCATTGCCCTGACCAGCATGGTGTTCGCCCGTTTGGGTGCGCGATTGGCCCACAGCTTGTCGCCGAAGTTGCTGAAACGGCTGTTTGCCGCTTTGCTGTTCTGCGTCGGCCTGAACTTTCTAGTCTGAAGCATCTGCTCTGACGCACAGCGCAATCCTGGCTTAATCCTGAGGTGGCAGCGTCGCCCGGGAATTTTTAAGATTTGAACTCTAACGAGGAGTCGCAATGCTGCCTTACCCGCAGATCGACCCGGTGGCCCTGGCCATCGGTCCGCTGAAAATCCACTGGTACGGTCTGATGTACCTGATCGGTATCGGCGGCGCCTGGCTGCTGGCCTCTCGCCGCTTGAACCGCTTCGACCCGACCTGGACCAAAGAGAAACTCTCCGACATGGTGTTCTGGATGTCGATGGGGGTGATCGTCGGCGGGCGCCTGGGTTATGTGTTGTTCTACGATCTGCATGCCTACCTCGCCAACCCGACGCTGATTTTCGAAGTGTGGAAAGGCGGCATGTCGTTCCACGGCGGTTTCATCGGCGTGATGCTGGCGGCGTTGTGGTTCGGTAAAAAGAACAACAAGTCGTTCTTCCAGCTGATGGATTTCGTCGCGCCGATGGTGCCGATTGGCCTGGGCGCCGGGCGTATCGGCAACTTCATCAACGCCGAGCTGTGGGGCAAGCCGACCGACGTGCCGTGGGCGATGGTCTTCCCGCCGTTCAGCGATCCGGCGCAACTGGCGCGTCACCCGTCGCAGCTGTACCAGTTCGCCCTCGAAGGCGTGGCGCTGTTCCTGATCCTCTGGCTGTTCTCGCGCAAGCCGCGGCCGACCATGGCGGTCTCTGGGATGTTCGCGCTGTTCTACGGCATCTTCCGTTTCATCGTCGAATTCGTCCGTGTACCGGACGCGCAGCTGGGCTATCTGGCCTGGAACTGGCTGACCATGGGCCAGGTGCTGTGCGTGCCGATGATCCTCGGCGGTCTGTTCCTGATCTGGCTGGCGTATCACCGCGCCCCGGCGACTCCAGCGGCAGCTGTATAAAATTCGAACCCCGCAGCGATGGTTGCGGGTTCAAGGACACAGGTAATTCATGAAGCAATATCTCGAACTGGTCGCCCACGTCATCAAGAACGGCACCAAACAGGCCAACCGTACCGGCGTGAACACCATCAGCTTTCCCGGTGCGATGCTGCGTTACGACCTGAAGGAAGGTTTCCCGGCGATCACCACGCGCAAGATGGCCTTCAAATCGGCTATCGGCGAAATGTGCGGATTCCTGCGTGGCGTGAACAACGCCGCCGAATTCCGCGCCCTTGGATGCAAGGTCTGGGACCAGAACGCCAACGAAAACGCCCAGTGGCTGGCCAACCCGTTCCGTCAGGGCGAAGACGACCTCGGCGAGATCTACGGCGTGCAATGGCGCAAATGGCCAGCGTACAAGCAGATCCCGCTGAGCAATCCGGCCGCTATCGAGCAGACCCTGGCGCAAGGCTACCGGCAGATTGCCGAAGGCGAGGAAGACGGTCAGGCCTACGTGGTGCTGTACAAGGCCATCGACCAGGTCCGCCAGTGCGTCGACACCATCATCAAGGACCCGGGCAGCCGGCGCATCCTGTTCCACGGCTGGAACTGCGCCCAGCTTGATGAAATGGCCCTGCCGCCGTGCCACCTGCTGTACCAGTTCCACCCGAATGTCGAGACCCAAGAGATCTCCTTGACCCTCTACATCCGTTCCAACGACCTGGGTCTGGGCACGCCGTTCAACCTCACCGAAGGGGCGGCGCTGCTGAGCCTGATCGGTCGCCTGACCGGCTACACGCCGCGCTGGTTCACCTATTTCATCGGTGACGCCCACGTCTACGAAAACCACCTGGACATGCTCAACGAACAGCTCAAGCGCGAGCCGTTCCCGATGCCGAAACTGGTGATTTCCGACCGCGTGCCGGAGTTTGCCAAGACTGGCGTGTATCAGCCGGAGTGGCTGGAGCTGGTGGAGCCGGGTGATTTCTCCCTGGAAGGCTACGAGCACCACGCGCCGATGACCGCGCCGATGGCGGTCTAAAAAACCACCACCGACCCTGTGGGAGCGAGCTTGCTCGCGATAGCGGTTTGTCAGTCACATCAATGTTGAATGTGCCGCCGCCATCGCGAGCAAGCTCGCTCCCACAGGGTTTTGTGTAGTTTTCAGTGGCCGTGACTACGGCCAACATGAGAATGCTCCACCTCCGGCGCCACAACCCCGCCACTCACTTCCAGGCGTTGCAAAATCCCGCATTGATCGACATCCGGCCCTTCTCCACAGCGTTGGCGCAGGTCGAGCAGTTGTGTCTGCAAGGCCAGCAAGCCGTCGATCCGCGCCTTGACGTGATGGATGTGCTCGTCGATCAGCGCGTTGACGCTTTCGCACTGGTCCTGCGGACTGTCGCGAAACGCCAGCAGACTGCGGATTTCCTCGAGCGTCATGTCCAGGGTGCGACAGTTGCGGATGAAGGTCAGGCGCTCGGCGTGTGCCTGGGTGTAGACGCGATAATTGCCGTCACTGCGGGCCGGCTCCGGCAGAAGGTTTTCGCGCTCGTAGTAGCGGATAGTTTCCACGGCACAGTCCGTGAGCTTCGCCAATTCTCCAATCTTCATGACGACAATCTCCAAATCTCCAAAATGGGTGCTTGACCCTATAGTGGCTACAGGGTCTTTACTTGGCAACAGGCACTCTTATGGACGCAACCAATGAGCGATTCCCTGCACTCCCACAAACCCGGGGCTGAACACGAGCACAGCCACAAGCTCAAACCCGTGCAAAAACACGGCCACGGCGGTCACGGCGACTCCTGCTGTTCATCCAGTGCGACGGCGCCAGCGATCGTAAAGCTGAGCGAAGCGCCGACGAACGGGGCCAGGCTGAGCAACTTTCGCATTGAAGCGATGGACTGCCCGACCGAGCAGACGCTGATCCAGAATAAGCTCAGCAAGATGACCGGCGTGCAGCAGCTCGAGTTCAATCTGATTAATCGTGTGCTGGGCGTAACCCACGATTTGCCTGGTATCGAGCCGATCGTCGAGGCCATCAAGTCCCTTGGCATGCATGCCGAGCCTATGGATCAGGGGGCTGAAACCCCGACGCCGGTGCCCCGGAACAAGCCGTGGTGGCCTTTGGCGTTGTCCGGTGTTGGTGCATTGCTGGCTGAGGTCATCCACTTCACCGCTTCCGCACCGAACTGGGTGGTGGCGATCATCGCGCTGGTATCGATCCTCAGCGGTGGCCTCGGTACCTACAAAAAAGGCTGGATCGCCCTCAAGAACCGCAACCTGAACATCAACGCGCTGATGAGCATAGCCGTGACCGGCGCGGTGCTGATCGGCCAGTGGCCGGAAGCGGCAATGGTGATGTTCCTGTTCACCGTGGCCGAGTTGATCGAGGCCCGGTCCCTCGACCGTGCGCGCAATGCCATCAGCGGCCTGATGCAGATGACCCCGGACACGGCAACGGTGTTACAGGCTGACGGGAGCTGGCTTGAACAGGACGTCAAAACCATCGGGCTCGGCGCGCGGGTACGGATCCGTCCCGGTGAGCGCATCGGCCTGGACGGCGAAGTGCTGTCCGGCCGCTCGACCATCGATCAGGCGCCAATCACCGGTGAAAGCCTGCCGGTGGAGAAAACCGTCGGCGACAAAGTGTTCGCCGGCACCATCAATCAGGCTGGCTCACTGGAATTTGAAGTAACCGCTGCGGCGGATAACTCGACCCTGGCGCGCATCATCCACGCCGTCGAGCAGGCCCAGGGGGCACGGGCGCCGACCCAGCGCTTCGTCGACAGCTTCTCGAAAATCTACACCCCGGCGGTGTTCGTCCTGGCCCTGGCCGTGGCGGTGATTCCGCCCATGTTCATGGGTGCGTTGTGGTTCGACTGGATCTATCGGGCGCTGGTGCTGCTGGTGGTGGCCTGCCCGTGTGCGCTGGTGATTTCCACGCCGGTGACCATCGTCAGCGGCCTCGCGGCGGCGGCGCGCAAAGGCATCCTGGTCAAGGGCGGCGTCTATCTGGAGGGCGGTTACAAGCTCGACTACCTGGCCCTGGACAAGACCGGCACCATCACCCATGGCAAGCCGGTGCAGACTGATTTCCTGTCGCTGGACCCGACCGCCGATGAGTCGGCGCCTGCCATTGCCGCCGCCCTGGCCGGGCGCTCGGATCACCCGGTATCGCTGGCCATCGCCAAGGCCGCTGTGGATAAACAAACCCCGCCACTGATTGTGGATAACTTCGAAGCGCTGGGCGGGCGCGGTGTGCGCGGCGAGATCAACGGCCAGCTCTACCATCTGGGCAACCATCGTTTGGTAGAGGATCTGGGCCTGTGTTCGCCCGCACTGGAAGAAAAGCTGTTTGCCCTGGAAAAACAGGGCAAGTCGGTGGTGCTGCTGCTTGATTCGTCCGGCCCATTGGCGCTGTTCGCCGTGGCGGACACGGTGAAGGAATCGAGCCGCGAGGCTATCCGGCAGTTGCATGACCTGGGCATCAAGACGCTGATGCTCACCGGCGATAACGTCCACACCGCGCAAGCCATTGCCGCGCAAGTCGGTATCGACGATGCCAAGGGTGATTTGTTGCCGGGTGACAAGTTGCAGGCTATCGAGGCGCTTTACGCCCAAGGGCACCGTGTCGGCATGGTCGGTGACGGCATCAACGATGCCCCGGCACTGGCGCGTTCCGAGATCGGTTTCGCCATGGCTGCCGCAGGTACCGATACCGCGATCGAAACGGCCGATGTCGCCCTGATGGACGACGATCTGCGCAAGATTCCCGCATTCATTCAACTGTCGCGGCAGACTTCGATCATTCTCAAGCAGAACATCGCCCTGGCTCTGGTCATCAAGGCGATCTTTCTTGGGGTAACCTTCGCCGGGGTCGCTACCATGTGGATGGCAGTGTTCGCCGACATGGGCGTGAGTTTGCTGGTGGTGTTCAACGGTTTGCGCCTGTTGCGCAAGTAAAGGATGAGGGGCGGTTGTGCTGAGTGCCGAGCTGAAGGCGTTTTACATGGTGGCCCGCCTGGGCAGCATTACCCAGGCGGCCAAAAAGCTTGGCCTGAGCCAGCCGACGGTGACGACGCAGATACGTAACCTCGAAAGTCAGTATGCGGTCGAGCTGTTCTACCGTGGCGGTCGGCGCCTCAGTGTCAGCGAGGAGGGCGCGCGCCTGCTGCCGATGGTCAAGGCACTGATGCAGCAGGAAGCCGACATCGAGTTTTTCCTGCGTAACTGCGGCCAGGTCCAGGGCACGTTGCGCATTGCCGCCACGGCGCCGTATTACATCCTCGACCTGGTGAAGACTTTCCGCGAGCGACTGCCGCAGGTCGAAGTGTCGGTGGAAATCGGCAATTCCCAGCAGGTGCTCGAAGCGCTGGAGGATTACCGGGTCGATGTCGCGGCGTCCTCGCAATTGCTCGATGATGCGCGGTTGATTCGCCGGGTGCTGGGCAGCGATCCGCTGGTGCTGGCGGTGCATCGTAATCATCCGCTGGCGGTTCACGATCATGTGCCGCTCAGCGCGTTGGCCGGGCATACCCTGCTGATGCGCGAACCGGGCTCGACCACCCGCCGCCTGACCGAAGAGTTGTTGGCCAGTGCCGGCGTGAGTTTCGGCCCGCTGCTGGAGATCGGCAGCCGCGAATCGATCCGCGAGGCGGTGCTGCGCAACATCGGCATCAGCATCATTGCCCGTCAGGAAGTGCCCCACGATCCGCAACTGCGGGTGCTGACCATTGAGAATGCGCCGCAGATTCCCGAGTACCTGTACTGCCTCAAGGAGCGCAAAAACGCGCGGCTGCCGGCGGCGTTTCTGGGGTTGGCACAGGAAATGGCGCCGGCCTGAGATCTTCTTTGCCACAAGACTTGAACCAAAATCCTCGAATACCACTATCGGCAGTTTTTGCCTTACTGCCACATGACGGACTCATTACAACTCTAGGATGGCCCCATCTGCCAGATGAGGCCCGTCCATGAACAACTCGATCGCAACTGCCCTGACCAACCCCGGCGCGCCAATGAAGGTGCGCGGGGTACAGAAACGCTTCGGTGCTTTCACGGCGCTGGATAACGTGTCCCTCGACGTGGCCGCCGGTGAGCTGGTGTGCCTGCTGGGCCCGTCGGGCTGTGGCAAGACCACTTTGCTGCGCTGCATCGCCGGCCTCGAGAAGCAGGACAGCGGCGAGTTGTACCTGGGCGACCGTGATGTTTCCCACCTGGCACCCCAGGCGCGGGACTACGGCATTCTGTTCCAGTCCTACGCCTTGTTCCCCAATCTCACGGTCGAAGCGAACATTGCCTACGGCCTCGCCGGCAATGGTCGCGACCAGACTCGCCAGCGTGTCGGTCAGATGCTCGAGCTGGTCGGCCTGAGCGGCAGCGAGAAAAAGTACCCCGGCCAGTTGTCCGGTGGCCAGCAGCAGCGGGTCGCACTGGCTCGCGCCCTGGCTCCGGCGCCTTCGCTGTTGCTGCTGGACGAGCCGATGTCGGCTCTCGATGCGCGAGTCCGCGAGCATCTGTGTACCGAACTGCGCCAGCTGCAACGCAACCTCGGCATCACCACCCTGATGGTCACCCACAATCAGGATGAAGCCATGTTGATGGCCGACCGCATCGCCGTGATGAACAACGGCAAGGTCGAGCAATACGCCACCCCGCAGGAAATCTACAACCGCCCGGCCACGCCATTCGTGGCTGAGTTCGTCGGCCAGGGTAACTGGCTACCGTTCCAGCGCAGTAGCGACAGTCACGCCCAGGTCGGCGGGATGAACGTGCGTCTGGCCGATGGCGGCGCCAAGACCGCTTCCGGCCGTTTGTTCTGCCGCCCGGAAGCGATCAACGTCAATCCGCTGGTGCACGAGGAAAACCTGTTCCCGGCCAAGGTTCGTGAAATCACCTTCCTCGGCAACCGCTGCCGTATGAGTTTTGAACTCGATCAATTGCCGGGCCACGCACTGTTGGCGGAACTGGCGCCGGAAGCCATGCCGCGCCTTGGCGCGCAGCAGATCATGGTCGCCTTGCCGCCGCGCAGCCTGCAGGTGTTCGCCTGATGAGCGCGAACATCGCGCTGCCGCTGCCACAAAGGCAGGTTCGGCAGTCCACCCGCGTCGAGTTCGGTGACCGGTTGTTCGTGGTTGGTGGCAAGGTCCTCATGCTGATGTTGTTGGGCGTTGCCGTGTTGATGCCGTTGCTGGCGATCTTCTGGCGCGGTTTCAGCGCAGAGGCCGGGCAGGGCGGTGGCTGGGTCGCCGCGAAAGAGCTGGTGACCAGCGAGAATTTCCACTGGTTGCTCGGCAACAGCCTGAAAGTTTCCCTCAGCGTCGCGGCCATTGTCGTACCGCTGGCCTACCTGTTTGCCTACGCCCTGCAACGCACCTTGATTCCGGCCAAAGGCATCTGGCGCGGTATCTCGTTGCTGCCATTGATGGCGCCGTCGATGCTGCCCGGTATTGCGCTGGTGTATCTGTTCGGCAACCAGGGCATGTTGCGTGGCCTGCTCTCGGACAACATCTACGGCTTCTGGGGCATCGTTCTGGGTGAGGTGATCTACACCTTCCCGCATGCCTTGATGATTCTGCTGTCGGCCCTGTCCCTGGCGGATGCACGGCTGTTCGACGCGGCCTCGAGCATGGGCGCCAGCCCCGCGAAAGCCTTCCGCAGCATCACCTGGCCGGCGACCCGCCAGGCCGTGTTCGCTGCGTTCTGCCTGGTGTTCACCCTGACCATCACTGATTTCGGCGTGCCTGTAGTGGTCGGTGGCGATTATCAGGTACTGGCGCTGGAAGCCTACAAAGCCGTGGTCGGCCAACAGCAGTTCGGGCGCGGTGCCTTGATCGGCATGGTGTTGTTGCTGCCGGCGCTGTTCAGCTTCGGCGTCGATGCCTGGTTGCGTCGTCGTCACGGCGATTCCATGAGCGGCCGCGCCCAAGTGTTCAAACCCGCGCCGTCGAAGCTGCGCGACAGCTGCTACATGGCCATCGTGTTGCTGATCTGCGCCGCGTTGCTGTTGGTGTTCGGCATGGCGGTGTTTTCGTCCCTGGTGAAGTTCTGGCCGTACAACCTGTCGCTGTCGCTCAACCACTATCAGTTCAACGAAACCGCCGGCGGTGGCTGGCTGGCCTATGGCAACAGCCTGAAGATGGCCCTGGGCACCGCGTTGATCGGCTCCATGCTGATCTTCACAGGCGCTTACCTGATGGAAAAAACCAAAGGGCAGCGCGGCTTGAACCTGACCTTGCGCATGCTCAGCTTCGTGCCGATGGCGGTGCCGGGCCTGGTGCTGGGTTTGGGTTACGTATTCTTCTTCAACCTCACCGGCAACCCGCTCCATGTGCTCTACGGGACCATGACCCTGCTGGTCGTCTGCACCATTGCGCACTATTTGACCACCGCGCAAATGACCGCCACCACCGCGCTGCGCCAGCTCGACGCCGAGTTCGAAGCCGCTGCGCTGTCGCTCAAGGCGCCGCTGTACCGCCACTACCTGCGCGTTACCGTGCCGATCTGCCTGCCGGCGTTGCTGGACATCGTGCGCTACCTGTTCGTCTCGGCCATGACCACCGTCTCGGCGGCGATCTTCCTCTACAGCCCCGACACCATCCTCGCGGCGGTGGCGGTGCTGAACATGGACGACGCCGGCAACGTCGGCGGCGCGGCGGCGATGTCGACCCTGATCCTGATTACCTCGGCGGGCGTGTCCCTGCTGCTGGCCTGGGCATCGCGCGGCTTGCTGCGCCGCTCCCAGGCCTGGCGGCAGACCGCGCCCGGTCATTGAATCTGCACAACCCCTCAACTCAAAAAACAGGAAAAGATCATGTTCAAGCCCCTGGCCCTGGCCGCTGCTGTCCTCACCGCTTTCAGCCTGAACGCCTTCGCGGCGAAAACCGAGTTGACGGTGTACACCGCCCTCGAAGCCGAACAGCTGAAGACCTACAAAGAGGCCTTCGAGAAGGCCAACCCGGACGTCGAAATCAAGTGGGTGCGCGATTCCACCGGCATCATCACCGCCAAGTTGCTCGCCGAAAAAGCCCGTCCGCAGGCTGACGCCGTGTGGGGGCTGGCGGCTTCCAGCCTGGCGATCCTCGATCAGCAAGGCATGCTGCAAAGCTACGCACCGAAGGATCTTAGCAAGATCGGTGCGAACTACCGCGACGCCGCCAATCCGCCAGCCTGGGTCGGCATGGACGTCTGGGCCGCGACCATCTGCTTCAACACCGTCGAAGCCGAGAAGCAGGGCCTGACCAAGCCCGTGAGCTGGCAAGACCTGACCAAGCCTGAGTACAAAGGCAAGATCGTCATGCCCAACCCGGCCTCGTCCGGCACCGGTTTCCTCGACGTCAGCGCCTGGTTGCAAACCTTCGGCGAGAAGCAGGGCTGGGCCTACATGGACGGCCTGCACCAGAACATCGGCCAGTACGTTCACTCCGGCTCCAAGCCTTGCAAACTGGCCGCCGCTGGCGAATTCCCGATCGGTATTTCCTTCGAGTACCCGGCGGTTCAACTGAAACGCCAGGGCGCACCACTGGACATCATCCTGCCGAAGGAAGGCCTGGGCTGGGAAATCGAAGCGACTGCCGTGATCAAGGGCACTGCCCACGAGGAAGCGGCAAAGAAACTGGCTGACTTCTCTGCCAGCCCTGAGGCGATGGATCTCTACAAGGAAAACTTCGCCGTACTCGCCCAGCCTGGCATCGCCAAGCCGCAGACCGAACTGCCGGCCGACTACGAACAGCGCCTGATCAAGAACGACTTCGCCTGGGCTTCGAAGAACCGCGACGAGATCCTGACCGAATGGCGCAAACGCTATGACGGCAAGTCCGAGAAAGTGGCGGCCAAGTAAGATTTTCATCGGCTGACAGGGCCTCATCGCTGGCAAGCCAGCTCCCACAGGGATCTATGGTGAATGCAGATTTTGTGAACACCTCGAAACCTGTGGGAGCGGGCTTGCCCGCGATAGCGGTCTCTCATTCAGAGCACCTCTAGATGACACAACACAACGACATGCTGATCGTCGGCGCCGGCATCCTGGGCTTGTCCCACGCCTATGCCGCCGCCAAACGCGGTCTGAAGGTCAGGGTATTCGAGCGCAGCGAAACGCCTGTCGGCGCTTCGGTGCGTAACTTCGGCCAGGCACTGGTCACCGGCCAACCACCGGGACCGATGCTCGAACTGGCCCGCGCCAGCCGCGCAATCTGGGGCGATTGGGCACAGCTCGCAGGCCTGCAACTCAAGCGCAATGGCTCGTACCTGTTCGCCCGCACCGAGGCCGAAGAGCAATTGCTGGAAGCCTTCTGCGACGGCCGCGCGGTGGAGCACGGTTACCGTGTCGACCTGTTGCGCGGTGCCGCCTTGCGCGATTTGTACGGCGGCCAGTTCCGCCATCACCGCGCAGCGTTGCACGGCATGGACGACCAACAACTGTACTCACGCGAAGCGATTCCGGCGTTGATCGACTTCCTGCGCCGCGACCTGGGCGTCGAGTTTCACTTCTCCACCCTGGTGCGTGATATCGAGCCGGGCCGCTTGTACAGCACGGCCGGCAGCTTCAGTGCCGAGCAGATCATCGTCTGCTCCGGCCACGATTATCAGACCTTGCTGGCCGCGCAAATCGCCGAGCTCGACCCGCAAATCTGCCGCCTGCAAATGCTCCGCGCCCGACCGCAGATCAACCTCAACTTGCAACACGCGTTGCTCACCGGGTTGAGTTGCGTGCACTACGGCGCCTTCGCCGATTTGCCGGAGGCTGCGGCGGTGCAGGCGGAAATTCTGCAATACGCGCCGCATCTGCACGAAAACGGCATTCACCTGCTGATCAGTCCGACGCCCCATGGCGAGTTGATCATCGGCGATTCGCACCATTACGGCAGCGATCCCTCGCCCTTCAATGCCGAACAGGTCGATGACTGGATGATCGAACTGGCCGAGCAGACGCTGGGCTGCAAGGTGCAGGTGGTCGAACGCTGGCAGGGCGTCTATGGTTCACGGGGGCCGGGACCCTTCTCGTTCCTGCGCCCGGAAAAAGGCCTGGGCGTGGCGTTGATGCACTCCGGTGTCGGTATGAGCGTCGGGCCGGCCATGGCCGAACGCAACGTTGCCACGGTATTGGGAGAAATCTGATGGAGCGTAAAGAGCAAGTGATCGCCGAAGTGTTCGCTCTGTACGAGCGCTTTGGTGACAGCGACTACATCGGCGAGCCGGTGTCGCAGATTGAGCACATGTCCCAGGCTGCGCAATTGGCCATGGCCGAAGGCTTCGACGATGAAGTGGTGCTGGCAGCGTTCTTTCACGACATCGGGCACATCTGCGCCGAGAGTGCCGAGAACATGGGCGGCTACGGCGTAGTCAGCCATGAGCGGCTCGGCGCTGACTATTTACGCCGCGCCGGATTCAGCGAGCGCATGGCGCGGCTGGTCGAATACCACGTGCAGGCCAAGCGTTATCTGACGCTCAAGGAGGCGGGATACTATGATCGCCTGAGCGAAGCCAGTCGCCGGACCCTGGAATATCAGGGCGGGGTGATGACGGCTGCAGAGGCCGAGGCGTTCGAGCAGGACCCGCTGTGTGCCGTGAGCTTGCGCATGCGTCAGTGGGATGAACTGGCGAAAGAGATGCATGTGCCGGTGATTGATCTGGCGGTGTTGAAGGACAAGGCGTCGCGCCTGTTGGCGGCGTGAACCTTTGAATCGAGGCGCGGCCATCGCGGGCAAGCCCGCTCCCACAAGGATCAGTGGTGACACAGATCTTGTGTACACCAGAAAACCTGTGGGAGCGGGCTTGCCCGCGATGGCGCCGGCTCAGCCCCTATAAATCTCTTGCCAGTGCCTCAACCTGATCCTGCCGCTCCGCCTGATTCAACTTCGGATGCGGATTGAGCGACGACCACTGCGGATGCGCCCGCGCCTTGTTCAGCGCCTCGGGCAATTTGCCTTCGCGCCAGCTCTTGTCCTGGGGCGCTGCCACCTGAATGCTGTCCATCGCCGCGTGCCCACGGGCATTGAGCGCTTGCAGCAATTGGCGCTGGCGCAGCGCCAACAGGCGCAACACGTTGTCATCCACCGTCAGTTCGCGCTGGCCCTTGATCTTGCCCAGCAAGCGACCGCCATAGCTGCGTGCGGTTTGCAGGGCGCCTCCGGCAATCGCTCCGGCCAATGCCGCTGCGCCCAAGGTGATGCCACCCACCAGCAAATCGACCCCGGCCCCGGCGGCCGCGCCGGCAGCGATTCCGCCACCGACCCGCACACCCAGTTGCTTCAGGGTTTCCGGATTGAACAAGTCGTCGCCCCAACGACCGTCGAGCAGCGGCAAATCACTGGCCGCGGCATCCTGTGGGCGGAAGGCGTAGAGCTTGAGCAGGGACTCGACGCAACGCTGCTCACGCTGACGTACGGCTTTGCGCAGTTCGCTGATCGCCTGTTGTTCCCGTTCGGCCTCACTGACCACGCTGCGCCGACAAGCCGCACAATCGATCAGCAACTCGGCAATCAATCGCGCTGCGCTTTGCTGGCGAGCCAGGCGCTGGGCTTGCTGATCGGCGATCAGGCGTTCCAGTTGCGGCCGGGCAGACTCCAGCAGCAGGGCGAGGCTTTCGTAGAGTCGACGCTCGCCATCCTCCGGCGGCGCGACGCTGTCGAAGCGCACCAGGGCATGCAAGCCTAGCCGCGCCAGCGCTTCCCGCCAGGCCGGCTCGCGGTGGTTGGCGCTGCTGACGAAGTTCAGTACCGGCAGCAAGGGTTTGCCGCAACTGGCCAGCACTTCCAGCTCGTCGCGATACTTGGCCAGCACCGGCTCCCGGGCGTCGATCACATAGAGCCCGGCGTCCGACGCCAGCAACTGGCGCAGCACCTTGGCTTCCTGTTCGAAGCGTTGCCGGGCTTCGCTGCCATCGAGGAAGCGCGCCAGGCGGGCCGGGCCGTCGAGGCGCTCGCCCGGGCGTTCCAGGCGTTCGAGGTAATCGAGCAGGGCGATGGCGTCTTCCAGGCCGGGTGTGTCGTAGAGTTCTAGTAGCGGCTCGCCGTCCACCGACAACCGAGCGCCCTCGACATGCCGCGTGGTGCTGGGGCGATGGGACACTTCACCGAAGCCGACATCGCGGGTCAGGGTGCGCAGCAACGAGGTCTTGCCGACGTTGGTGTGGCCGACGACGGCGAGTTTCAGGGGCTGCTTGTGGGTATCAGTCATGACCCGTCTCCAGCCAGTTCAGCGGCGCGCAATCGGCAAACGGCAACTCAAGCTGTTGCAACGCCACGTGCCAGTCGCCCAGGCGTTCGGCGTCCAGCGCTTCACCGGGGGGTGCCTGCAACAACCACACGCGGGTGGCGCTGGCGCTGCGGGCCAGTTCGGCAATCAAGGCCAGGCTGCCGCGATCCGGCGAGCGTCGTGGATCGCAGGCGATGGCCAGGCGCGCCGGAGGAAAACGGCTCAGCTGTTCGAGGAGTTTGTGCCGCGACTCGCGGCTGTCGAGGATGCCGGCGTCGCTGACGTTTTTCGGCAATGGCGGTGGCCACGGGCGCTGCTCGTCCAGTTCGATGGCGACCAACAGCGCGCCGTCGCTTTGCTGTTCAGTCACGCCGCTTTCCACGCGATGCAGTTGCGCCGGTGCCTCATCGCTGACACCGAGTCGCTCGCTGGTGGGCATCAAGCGTTCGCGCAGTTGCGCGTAGCCGGGCAGGTTCAAATCCAGACGCAGCGCTGTTTGCCCGGTCTTCCAGCGCCACAGGCAAAACAGCGCGAGCAGCAGGCGCGGCAATACGCCGTAGACCAGCAGCACCCCCACCAGCCATGCGGCCCAGGCCTGACGCGCGCTTTCGATGTTCAGTGCGGCATCGCCACTGGCACGGATCATTTCCTCGGTCGGCACGCCGAAACCGAGCAGGGCCGGGAGCGCACCCAGCGCTTGAGTGACGGCGATAAAGGTGTCGGCACTGAGGATCGTGGTTTCCCAGACGAAGCCGTAGCGACGGGTCGCCATCAACGTCAGCAGGATCACCAGCGCGCTGAGCATCGCCAGCAACCACAGGCTGTTGACCAGCACACCGATGGCCCAGCGATTGAGTTTATGGCGTTGCAGCAACAGCAGCAGAGCCGGGGCCAGCTGCGCGGCTTTGGCATCCCGGGCGAGTTTTTCGCTGAGCCACAGCCACAGGCGCCCGAGACTGGCGCCGTGTTCGCCGGCAAACACCAGCCCCAGGGCCCAGCTCAGCAGCAGGATCAGATTCAGCCCGAGCAGGCTGCCCAAAGCCCAGAACACATTCACCGGGTGCAGGCCGTCACCCATTGCCGCAAAGGCCAGGCCGGCGCCGCTGATCACCGCCAGCAGCGCCATGACGATCAGCGCCAGTCGTGCGCCTTGCAGCCAGTGCTTGAGGGCCGTAGCCAGGCCATCGCGTTCAGCCAGCCACAGGGCCCGGCGTTGAATGCGCGACGGCAAATCGCCGCCGGCGCTGCGGGCCAGTCGGTTGGCTTCAAGGTCTTCCAAAGGGCCTGCGTGCTCTTCGCGCAGGCGGATGGATTCTGTCAGCCAGAGGGTATTGAGTTCAGTCACGCGGCATCCCGTCGCTTAATTGAGCTGTGAGCATAACCGCTGTGGCGCTTATCGGCGAAAGCACGGCTCTGGTATCCTCGCCGGCATGACTAAATCACTCCCCCTCAGCCTGATCGCAGCCCTCGGTGAAAACCGCGTGATCGGCGTCGACAACAGCATGCCCTGGCACCTGCCGGGGGACTTCAAATACTTCAAGGCCACGACCCTCGGCAAGCCGATCATCATGGGGCGCAAGACCTGGGATTCCCTCGGTCGACCGTTGCCGGGGCGTTTGAACATCGTGGTCAGCCGGCAGGCGGATCTGGTGCTCGAAGGTGCGGAGGTTTATCCATCGCTGGAAGCAGCGGTGGTTCGCGCCGAAGCATGGGCGAAGGAACAGGGCGTCGATGAGCTGATGCTGATTGGCGGGGCGCAGTTGTATGCGCAAGGGTTGGCGCAGGCTGATCGCCTGTACCTGACCCGTGTGGCGCTGAGCCCGGAAGGGGATGCGTGGTTTCCGGAGTTTGATTTGAACCAGTGGAAACTGGTTTCAAACATCGAAAATCCAGCGGTGGATGACAAGCCCGCATACAACTTCGAAGTCTGGGAAAAAGCTTAAAAGCATCGCGGGCAAGCCCGCTCCCACAAGTTTCTGTTGTGTTCACACACTATGTGCTACACCGCAATTCCTGTGGGAGCTGGCTTGCCAGCGATAGCGGTCTGACTGACGCTACTTAAGCGTGAGCCAACTCCGAATGCTCATCCGCATCCAGCAACTCTTTATCAGTCTGCTGCATCACCTGGCTGGTAATCGCCCCCGCCGTCATCGAACCACTGACGTTCAACGCCGTACGCCCCATATCGATCAGCGGCTCGACCGAAATCAGCAACGCCACCAGTGACACCGGCAAGCCCATCGCCGGCAACACGATCAATGCGGCAAAGGTCGCGCCGCCACCAACCCCGGCCACACCGGCCGAACTCAGCGTGACAATCGCCACCAGCGTCGCGATCCACAACGGGTCCAACGGATTGATGCCCACGGTCGGCGCCACCATCACCGCCAACATCGCCGGGTACAGGCCGGCACAACCGTTCTGGCCAATGGTTGCGCCAAACGACGCAGCGAAACTGGCAATCGACTGCGGGATGCCCAGGCGACTGGTCTGCGCCTCGATGCTCAACGGGATCGTTGCAGCGCTGGAGCGGCTGGTGAAGGCAAACGTCAGCACCGGCCAGATCTTGCGGAAGAAACGCAGTGGGTTGATCCCGGCGGCCGACACCAGCACGCCGTGGACTACAAACATCAGGCCCAGGCCGATGTAGGACACCACCACGAAACTGCCGAGCTTGATGATGTCTTGCAGGTTGGAACCGGCGACCACCTTGGTCATCAGCGCCAGCACGCCGTACGGGGTCAGCTTCATCACCAGGCGCACCAGGCGCATCACCCAGGCTTGCAGGGTGTCGATGGCGTTGATCACTTTCTGACCTTTCTCGGCGTCATCCTTGAGCAGTTGCAGCGCGGCGACACCCAGGAACGCGGCGAAAATCACCACGCTGATGATCGACGTCGGCTTGGCCCGCGCCAGATCGGCGAACGGATTTTGCGGAATGAACGACAGCAACAGCTGCGGCACATTCAGGTCGGCGACCTTGCCGGCGTAGTCGGTCTGGATGGTTTGCAGGCGCGCCATTTCCTGGGTGCCGGCCACCAGGCCTTCGGCGGTCAGGCCGAACAGGTTGGTCAGGCCGATGCCGATCAGCGCCGCGATGGCGGTGGTGAACAGCAGCGTGCCGATGGTCAGGAAACTGATCTTGCCCAAGGACGAGGCGTTGTGCAGGCGGGCCACGGCGCTGAGAATCGAGGCGAACACCAGCGGGATCACGATCATCTGCAGCAGCTGCACATAACCGTTGCCCACCAGATCGAACCAGCCGATCGAGGCTTTCAATACCGGGTTGCCGGCACCATAGACAGTGTGCAACGCCACACCGAACGCCACGCCCAGCACCAGAGCGAGCAGGACTTTTTTCGCCAGGCTCCAGTTGGTTTGGCGGGATTGCGCCAAGCCGAAGAGCAGGGCGAGGAACACCAGCAGATTGAGGATCAGCGGCAGATTCATGAGAACTCCGAGTGAGACTTGTGCCAGCCACCTTCCGGGGCAGCTGCGAACCGGCAAGCCTAACAGCTTGAAAACTAATGAATTAATATCAAAAACGTATGGTGACTGTCGTTTTTGGAATAAGCGGATGTCGCTGTCAGAAATGCAACTGACGCGAAAGGGACGTGGGCGGTCGCTGACAGACGGGGACTGTCACACTTATTTGTTAGCGTCGATGTCTTTCATTCAGGGAGATATGCACATGAAGTTCGCACCGAAATTTCTGGCTGCAGCGATTTGCCTCGGCCTCGCCGGCCAGGTACTCGCGACGGATCTGAAACACTGGCCGGCCGATCAGGCCAAGGCGCTGGACGCGATGATCGCCGCCAACGCCAACAAGGGTAACTACGCGGTGTTCGACATGGACAACACCAGTTACCGCTACGACCTTGAAGAGTCGTTGCTGCCGTTCATGGAGAACAAGGGCCTGATCACGCGCGACAAGCTCGATCCCTCCCTGAAGCTGATGCCGTTCAAAGACACTGCCGATCACAAGGAAAGCCTGTTCAGCTACTACTACCGCCTCTGCGAACTCGACGACATGGTCTGCTACCCATGGGTCGCCCAGGTGTTCTCCGGCTTCACGCTCAAGGAACTCAAGGGCTACGTCGATGAACTGATGGCCTCCGGCAAACCGGTACCGGCCACTTATTACGAAGGCGACGTGGTCAAGAAACTCGACGTCAACCCGCCGAAAATCTTCACCGGCCAGCAAGAGCTGTACAACAAACTGATGGAGAACGGCATCGAGGTCTACGTGATGACCGCCGCCTCCGAAGAACTGGTGCGCATGGTCGCGGCCGATCCGAAGTACGGCTACAACGTCAAACCGCAGAACGTGATCGGTGTGTCGCTGTTGCTCAAGGACCAGAAGACTGGCGAGTTGACCACCGCGCGCAAGCAGATCACCGCCGGCAAATATGACGAGAAGGCCAACCTCGGCCTCGAACTGACCCCGTACCTGTGGACCCCGGCAACCTGGATGGCCGGCAAACAGGCGGCGATCCTGACCTACATCGACGAGTGGAAAAAACCGGTGCTGGTCGGCGGCGACACTCCGACCAGCGACGGCTACATGCTGTTCCACAGTGTTGACGTGGCCAAGGGCGGCATCCACCTGTGGGTCAACCGCAAGGACAAGTACATGACCCAGATCCAGGGCATGATGGCCAAGAACGCCGCGGCCCAGGCCAAGGAAGGGTTGACGGTGACTGCCGACAAGAACTGGGTGATCGTCAAGCCTGAAGAAATTCAGTAAGACCGGGTGCAACTGCTGTAGGAGCGAGCTTGCTCGCGATGGTCGTTAACGATGACGCGTGCTTTCTGATTTAGCGCGGTGCCTTTGCGTTCATCGCGAGCAAGCTCGCTCCTACAAAGATCTGTGGGAGCGGGCTTGCCCGCGATGGGGCCAGTCGGTGCAATGAAATCTTCCGCTCGAACGACATCTCCTTACAGTCGAAACCTACGCATTCTTGCGTAGCGGCCTACGACTACGCCAGAATCCGCCGGCTTGTGCGCCTGGGGGGCGGCTTCTATCGTTTCCGCGTCACTGAACATCAGTGATCGGGTTTGGTAGCCCGTGTTCACCTCGGCGCATTGCGCCACCCTTTGCAGGGGTCGTTTCTGTCTCTGCTCATATGGTGGCCATGCGCAGGGCATCTTCGGACGCGCCGGGTTCCTGGTGACCGGTCTACCAACCTGCGTATGGCCGCCACCCTCGTTTGGTAGCGAGGGTGATGGCTCCCTTTTTCTCACCCGGAGCTCCATCAATGTTGAAAGTTACCCCCGATCCTCCCGATTCCAACCACCTCTGCGCCCACATCAACACCACTGCGCGCAAACCCAGCCGAACATTCGTCATCGCCCCCGGCCTCGACACCGAAACCCTGTTGGCCCATGCCTGCGAATCCCTCGCCTCGGCCAATGTCATGGCCAGCGATTTCGCCGCACTGCTGGAAGGCTCGCAACGCAGCACGATGCTGGGGATTGCGCAGGTGATCATGCTGGGCGAGTTGGCGGTGAATCAGGCGCTGGATAATCTCGACCCGCAGGAGTAACGCTGGCAAAAAAATGCCCCGCACTTGGCGGGGCATTTTCATTTTCGGCGGCTACCGCAAGTACACCGACTTCCATATCCAGCCTTATTTCAGAATTGACCTACATCCATCAAGGAAACGTCTGATTTTTCCTCCGCTTCGCCTCTTCTAGCGTGCGTCCTTTCGATCTGACAAGGACACATTTCGCATGAAGCGCTATTACATCACGGTCGGGGCAAAAACCACCGTCGGCGGCACTGTCGTCAGTGGTTTGCCTCATGGCCGCATCAATGGCCAGGCCATGGCCCGCGAGGGTGATGAAGTCAAATGCCCGGAATGCGACAGCACCGGGACCATCATTTGCGTCAGCCCACGTCTTTCGGAGGAGTGGGATGGACGCAAGCCTGCCCTGGATGGCGACCTGTGCAAATGCAAGTGCGATCCACCACCCAAGCTGATTGCCAACCAGACCATCAGGAGCCAGCGGATCGAAACCGGCAACGTTGCGCCGCCTGCCCGAGCTGCCGCCCAACCCGCCACGCCGGCCGAAGCACGACAACCGACAGCCGAGCCACGCGCCTCCAGCTTCACCCCGCCGCCAAGCCATCCTGTAACGAGCTATAGCGAGCAGTCGGGACAGGTCTGCCAGAACCTTTGGCGCAGCTATCAGCAAAGAGCCGAAGCGATCGTAGCGCCGGGCGGCATCCTAATTGCCGACCCCAAGGTGCGTAATCGAGCAATCAATTCGGCGTACGCCCGATTGTGGCTGGAGGATCAGCGTTTCCAATGGGCCGGTCTCGCGGCGTTCGCCTCCAAGCAGGTGGGTTGTGGATTGCTGCATGCGGCTGATTCGATCGACAAGATCCAGACCGAACATGACGCGCAATTACGCAGGAAGGATGCGATCAGGAGAGGATTTTCCGGGTTGTTCGACAAGCGAAGCGAGCATGAACGGGAGCAGAGCGCTCAACGAAGTGAGAAAGCGCGACAAGAATACGAACAAGCCCGCCGCAACAACCCGCTGCCTGGTGGTAAGCGGAACGAGGGTGAGTCGTTGTCGTATGTGCAGAAGCAGCTCCATTACGTGCACGACATGCTGGCGCTTGGCAATACCACGCTGTTTTTGGATGTGTTTCCGCTACACGCTTTTTACAAAGAGCGTGGGTTGTCGGCGCTCAGGACTTGCTTGGGCGCTCGTCAAGATATTTATGAGCATGATCAGTATCCAGTCCTGTGGCCGATCGAGCAGAAGAAGGTGATATTTGGTTATAACCACAAGGAAATCCTGCAAGCCTTCGAAGCCATTGATGCACGCAACATCACCGAGAGTGTTGTTTTTCTTGCCGAACATGAACAGAAGAACATCCTGCAGCCAGCAATGTACAGTGACCTGAATCTGGTGGCTTTGCTACTTGGCAATCAGTTCTCTTATGTTACGAACTTACCGTCCGGTGCCGCTGCAGCCGTCGAACTGACCCTGGCCAGCCAGTGCCGTCCCAGTGACGATGGACGTACAGTTGGTTTCAGCAGCGATTACTTTGCCAATCTGGCCGACATCCATCAACGCATGCCCTTCGTACTTAAGGCGGCGACGCAATTTGATGAGCTGCTGCGGCGCTCTGATCGCCACCTCATCGAACAGGCGATTCTTGACATTGCCGCAGGCCGGGGCGTGCGATGAGGTCAGATTATTTAACTCGGCGAGTTACTTTAATGGAGTAGATGTACATGGTGGTACGCATTCTTTGCTCAGCTATATATTTGGTTGGAGGTGTTCTGCCTGCTGTTGGGTTGGCTCTACTCAGTCTGTTTTTTACGATGTTTGGTGACCTGTTTGGTATATTGCTAAGCACACTCGCATGGCTAGGAACTATCGGGCTTTTATTGGCGTCCTTCAACGGGCCTAGTGGCATCAGGCCGTGTCGAAGGCTGGTTATATCAGTAATGTTGGTAATAGGCTTGATTGTAATATTTCCTGTGCTGATATATTCATTAGCTCACCCTAGCAGCAACATGTGGTTTGGTGCGGTAGTTCTTGGGCCGACATTGTTAGCGCTTCACTACCTGTGGCAAGTTGCGCGGAGCTCTCGCTCCCGCGAATAAGGATCTCCTGCTTTTTGATTCCCTGATATAGGGTGTTTTTATATGGAAAGTTAGAAGTGCCAAGGACCGATATGATCGACTGATAATTGATCCAAAAAAATACCCCGCACTTGGCGGGGCATTTTCATGTTCGATGGTTAACGCTTACAGCCCGTCAAGCATCGCCTTGTTACGCACAGCACCCTTGTCGGCACTGGTCGCCAGCAGGGCGTAGGCTTTCAGCGCAGTGGTCACTTTACGTGGACGCACTTCCACCGGCTTCCAGCCTTTCTTGTCCTGCTCGACCCGGCGTACAGCCAGTTCTTCGTCGCTGACCAACAGGTTGATCGAGCGGTTAGGAATGTCGATCAGTACCTTGTCGCCGTCCTGTACCAGGCCGATCGCGCCGCCGGCAGCTGCTTCAGGTGAAGCGTGGCCGATGGACAGGCCCGAGGTGCCGCCGGAGAAACGGCCGTCGGTGAGCAGGGCGCAGGCTTTGCCCAGGCCTTTGGATTTCAGGTACGACGTCGGGTAGAGCATTTCCTGCATGCCCGGGCCGCCTTTCGGGCCTTCGTAGCGGATGATGACGATGTCGCCTTCCTTCACTTCGTCAGCGAGGATGCCGCGCACGGCGCTGTCCTGGCTTTCGAAGATCTTGGCGTTGCCTTCGAAGACGTGGATCGACTCGTCGACGCCAGCGGTTTTCACGACGCAACCGTCCAGGGCGATGTTGCCGTAGAGCACGGCCAGGCCGCCTTCTTGCGAGTAAGCGTGCTCGACACTGCGGATGCAGCCGTTTTCACGGTCGTCATCCAGGGTTTCCCAGCGGGTCGACTGGCTGAACGCGGTTTGCGTCGGGATGCCCGCAGGGCCAGCCTTGAAGAAGTGATGCACGGCTTCGTCGTTGGTCTGGGTGATGTCCCACTTGGCGATGGCTTCTTCCATGCTGCGGCTGTGCACGGTCGGCAACTGGGTGTGCAGCAAACCGCCGCGGGCCAGCGAGCCGAGGATGCTGAAGATCCCGCCGGCACGGTGCACGTCTTCCATGTGGTACTTCTGGATGTTCGGCGCGACCTTGCACAATTGCGGCACGTGACGGGACAGACGGTCGATGTCGCGCAGGTCGAAATCGATCTCGGCTTCCTGGGCAGCGGCCAGCAAGTGCAGGATGGTGTTGGTGGAACCGCCCATGGCGATGTCCAGGGTCATGGCGTTTTCGAACGCCTGGAAGTTGGCGATGTTGCGCGGCAATACCGACTCGTCGTTCTCGCCGTAATAACGCTTGCACAGCTCGACGATGGTGCGGCCGGCCTGCAGGAACAGCTGCTCGCGGTCGCTGTGGGTGGCCAGGGTCGAACCGTTGCCCGGCAATGCCAGGCCCAGTGCTTCGACCAGGCAGTTCATCGAGTTGGCGGTGAACATGCCAGAGCACGAACCGCAGGTCGGGCAGGCGCTGCGCTCGTACTCGGCGACTTTCTCGTCAGAAGCGCTGGAGTCGGCGGCGATCACCATGGCGTCGACCAGGTCGAGGCCGTGAGAGGCGAGTTTGGTCTTGCCGGCTTCCATCGGGCCGCCGGAGACGAAGATCACCGGGATGTTCAGGCGCAGGGACGCCATCAGCATGCCAGGGGTGATCTTGTCGCAGTTGGAAATGCAGACGATGGCGTCGGCGCAGTGGGCGTTGACCATGTACTCGACGGAGTCGGCGATGATCTCGCGGCTCGGCAGCGAATACAGCATGCCGTCGTGGCCCATGGCGATGCCGTCATCGACAGCGATGGTGTTGAATTCCTTTGCCACGCCGCCAGCGCGTTCGATTTCGCGGGCAACCAGCTGGCCCAGGTCCTTGAGGTGGACGTGGCCCGGTACGAACTGGGTGAACGAGTTGGCAATGGCGATGATCGGCTTCTTGAAGTCGTCATCTTTCATCCCCGTGGCGCGCCACAGTGCGCGGGCACCGGCCATGTTGCGGCCGTGGGTGGATGTTTTCGAGCGGTAATCAGGCATGAAGCACTCCGGGCGGCTAATCAGGTATCAAAAGGGAAGTGAGCTTCTATTGACGTCTGGAACACTCAGAAATGGCCGCGTGTCCGGAAGTTGCCGATAACTTTGCGGGATCGCCGCGCGCTTCAGCTTGAGCTCATAAACCCGCCGGGGATGACTGGCGATGAATGTTCGCGATTCTACACGGCTGGCGGCTGGAGGGAATGGTTGCAAGCGTGGAGGCAGCATTCACAAGACGTGCGGACGCAATCCTTGTAGGAGCGAGCTCGCTCGCGATGAACCAGAAAACGCCGCGGGGTGCCTGGATGCCAACGTTATCGTTGACGACCATCGCGAGCGAGCTCGCTCCTACAGTGGGCTGCGTTTCAGAGCCAGATGGCGTCCCATAGCGGATATTTGCCGATATGGTCGACTAGCCTTGCTCGCAATGGGTTGGCAACGATGTATCGGGCCATCGCTTTCAGATCGTCCTCGCGACGCAACGCCCGGTCAAAATAACCTTTTTGCCATAGCGTCTCGTGGCAGCCTCTCACCTTGTTGATAGCGCGGGCGCTTCGAGATTTGGTGGCTTGCATCAGTTTCGGCAAATCACCGCTATGCAACTCGACCAGCCAGTGAAAGTGATCTGGCATGATCACCCAGGCAATAGAGGAGGCTTGGCCGTCCTCAGTTGCCCTCCTGAATTCGCTTACCACCCTACGACCCATATGCCAGTCCTTGAAGACGGGTTTTCGCAGGTGGGTAACAGCTGTGAGCAAATAAATCCGGCCGGTTTCCGAGCGACGGCCGGTGCGTAAGTGATGGGCATGGGGTGCGTTGGACATTCCTTGGTCCTCTTCTGCGATTGGAAGAGAAACGGTAGGTGAGGAAGGGGAGATAGGTGGTTCGACAGTAGTTCCAGATATGTCTTATGTCTGTAGGAGCGAGCTTGCTCGCGATGAACCTACAGGCGACGATGGTTACCAGAAGCGCTGCATCATCGTTGACGTTCTTCGCGAGCGAGCTCGCTCCTACAAGTCAGCGCCCGATTCTGATGTTCGTCAGCAACCCCCAAAGACTGAACACGATGTAGCTGACAGCAATGGTCATGAGCAAATTGTCTCCTGTTTGTGCGAGGGCGGCGCTGCTGACGGCGGCGGTAACGAACATGATGCTGTTGCCTGCGGATGCTGCGGTCCCTGCGCTGTTTGAGAACAGCAACATGGCTGCGGAAATGGCGGCAGGCCGTACCAGGGTGACCGCCAGAGCGCTGATCAGCAGCGGTATGAGCAAGGTGATGGTTGTCATCGCCCCATAACGGATGATCAACGCCAACAACAGACCGGCGGCACCCAGTAATCCGAGGCCGATGTTGATTTGCAGAGAGAGGGAGATATGTTTCTGCACGGTACTGGCAACGACTCCACCCAGGAAATAGGCGACTCCATACACCATGAGTACCCACGCGTACTGGTACTCGGATAGTTTCAACTCATCCATGAAAATCAGCGGTGTCACGCTGATCAACGCGAAATAACAAGCGAACACTAACGCGGCTATCCACCAATAGCGGATGAAGTCTTGATTTTCAGCGATGGATTTCAACGTACGGATGATAGAAACGGGTGTTTTTTCCGGGAGGGCTGCCTTGGAAGGCAGTATCAGTTGGGCATGGATCAGCATGCCGAGCGCCATGAGCGCAAAACCATAAAAACTACCCTGCCAATCGAAAGTGGTTTGTAGCCAAGTGCCTAACAGCGGTGCCAGTGCAACAAAGGAACCGCTCAGCGTCATGTAATAAATGCGCACCCGGGCCCTATCCTGTTCATCGAACAAATCCTCCACCAGTGCATGACCCAACACAAAAAAACCACACCCGATGGCTTGGACTGCACGAAACGCCAGGAAGCTTGGGAAGTCCGTAGCCAGCGCGCACCCTATCGAGCCGAGCGTAGAAACGACGATGCAACCAAGAAGAACTTCCTTGCGCCCCCACCTATCCGAGAGCGGGCCGGTTATTAATTGAGAGAACGCAAAAACCAGCGTGAACAGACTGGTGGATAGGGCGATTTCTGCAGTTGAAGTGTTGAATTTCGTGGCCAGAGCAGGAAAAGATGGCAGGAGGATATTCAGCGGGAAAAAACTGATTAACGAGATATTGGTAATCAGGATAAAGCGGGAGGCCCGTTGGCGCTTCAGATCGCCACTAAGTGCTGGGTAAGAGGACTCAGACATAGTTCTTGTTTTCCGGAGTGATCAAGCGTTCATGCTTGAAACCAGAAACCGATACTAGTCTTGGACGCAGGCAATTCAATCAAAAGCGCTGTAGGAGGCTTCCTGTTTTGCTGTCGGGAACCTCTGTAGGAGCGAGCTCGCTCGCGATGGTCGTCAACGATAACGCTGGGTGCCTGACACCCAGCGGTGCTCTCAGGATCATCGCGAGCAATCGAGCGTCGACCGGCTGCTCCTACAGAGGTCTTGCGGTTTAGCTGTTAGGCAGCAACCGGCAAGTAATGCTCTTGATGTAGCGGGTTTCAGCAATCGCCGGATGAACCGGATGATCCGGACCCTGGCCTCCACGCTCAAGCATCTGGATGTTGCGGTCCAGGTGGCGGGCGCTGGTCAGCAGGATGTTCTGCAGGTCGTCTTCCGGCAGGTGCATAGAGCACGATGCGCTGACCAGGATGCCGTCCTTGGTGAGCAGGCGCATGGCTTGTTCGTTCAGGCGGCGGTAGGCGCCTTCGCCGTTTTTCATGTCTTTCTTGCGTTTGATGAACGCCGGTGGGTCGGCCACGATCACGTCGAAGCGTTCTTCGCTGGCTTTCAGCTCTTTGAGGGCTTCGAACACGTCGCCTTCGATGCAGGTCATTTTTTCGGCGAAGCCGTTCAGCGCGGCGTTGCGCTCGACGCCGTCGAGGGCGAAAGCCGATGCGTCGACGCAGAACACTTCGCTGGCGCCGAATGCAGCGGCTTGTACGCCCCAGCCGCCGATGTAGCTGTACAGGTCGAGTACGCGTTTACCTTTGGCATACGGTGCCAGGCGGGCGCGGTTCATGCGGTGGTCGTAGAACCAGCCGGTTTTCTGGCCCTGGATGACCGGGGCTTCGAATTTCACGCCGTTCTCTTCGAGAGCAACCCACTCCGGCACCAGGCCGAACACGGTTTCGACGTAGCGGGTGAGGCCTTCGGCGTCACGGGCAGCGGAGTCGTTCTTGAACAGGATGCCGCTTGGCTTGAGCACCTGGGTCAGAGCCGCGATCACGTCATCTTTATGGGCTTCCATGGTCGCCGAAGCGATCTGCACCACCAGGATGTCGCCGAAACGGTCGACCACCAGGCCTGGCAGCAGGTCGGAATCGCCGTAGACCAGGCGGTAGAACGGCTTGTCGAACAGGCGATCGCGCAGGGACAGGGCCACGTTCAGGCGGTGTACCAGCAGCGACTTGTCCAGCGGCAACTTGATGTCGCGCGACAGCACACGGGCGCAGATCAGGTTGTTCGGGCTCATGGCGACGATGCCCAGCGGCTTGCCGCCGGCGGCTTCGAGGATCGCTTGGTCGCCGGCCTTGAAACCGTGCAAAGGCGTCGCGGCTACATCGATTTCGTTGCTGTAGACCCACAAATGACCGTTGCGCAGACGACGGTCGGCGTTGGCTTTGAGGCGCAGGCTAGGCAGGGACATGTCGTCGCTCCGGAAAAAAGAGCGGGAGTATAGCGTGTCGGGACCCCGGATTGGCCTGCAAGTGGACATGTGGCGAGGGTTGTCTTGCGATTTGGTATGTCGGATCCAACTTTATAAAGGTTAGAATCGCTGTCTGACCCAGAGTGTGTACATATGTCCCAAGAGCTGACTTCCGAACAGATCCAACAAGCCCTGCAGGGCATCAGCGTACCGGCCCAGCCGCAAATCATGGTGGATTTGCAGATGGAGCAGTACATGCCCGACCCGGATCTGGAAGTCATCGCCAAGCTGATTTCCCAGGATCCGGGGCTTTCCGGGTCCCTGCTGAAAATCGTCAATTCGCCGTATTACGGGCTGAGCAACAAGATTGCCTCGATCCAGCGCGCGGTAAATCTGCTGGGCAGCCGCTCGGTCATCAACCTGATCAACGCACAGTCGATCAAGGGCGAGATGAATGACGACACCATCGTCACCCTGAACCGTTTCTGGGACACCGCTCAGGACGTGGCCATGACCTGCCTGACCCTGGCCAAGCGCATCGGCATTGAAAATGGCGACGAAGCCTATGCCCTGGGCCTGTTCCACGACTGCGGCGTGCCCTTGATGCTCCAGCGCTTCCCCGACTACATGGGCGTTCTGGAGCAGGCCTATGCCAATGCCAGTGCAGAATGCCGGGTGGTCGACACGGAGAATCAGGTGTTCAATACCAATCACTCGGTGGTCGGCTATTACACGGCCAAGTCGTGGCGCCTGCCGGAGCACGTGAGCGCGGCGATCGCCAATCACCACAATGCGTTGGCGATTTTCAGCAATGAGTCTTCGCGCAACAGTTCATTGAAGAACCTGTTGGCGATCCTGAAGATGGCCGAGCACATTTGCGCGTCGTACCGGGTGCTGGGCAACCAGACCGAAGATCACGAGTGGAACAGCATCGCGCCGCTGGTGCTCGATTATGTCGGCCTCTCGGACTACGACTTCGAGACCCTCAAGCAGACGATCCGCGACCTCGGCACTCATCGCTGAGTGTCGGAACCTTCCAGGCCATTAGCCTGATCCGAGAGCACCATGCCTGAATTGCCAGAAGTCGAAACCACCCGTCGCGGTATCGCGCCGCACCTGGAAGGCCAGCGCGTCAGCCGGGTGATCGTGCGTGAACGGCGTTTGCGCTGGCCGATTCCCGAAGATCTCGATGTGCGCCTGTCCGGGCAGCGCATCGTGTTGGTGGAGCGGCGCGCCAAGTACCTGCTGATCAACGCCGAAGTCGGCACCTTGATCAGCCATCTGGGCATGTCGGGCAATTTGCGACTGGTGGAGGCCGGGTTGCCGGCGGCCAAGCATGAGCATGTGGACATCGAACTGGAGTCGGGCCTGGCCCTGCGTTACACCGACCCGCGCCGTTTCGGCGCGATGCTCTGGAGTCTCGACCCGCTCAATCATGAGTTGCTGATCCGCCTGGGGCCTGAGCCGCTGACCGACCTGTTCGACGGCGAGCGCCTGTTCCAGCAGTCCCGGGGCCGTTCGATGGCGGTCAAACCGTTCATCATGGACAACGCGGTGGTGGTGGGCGTCGGCAATATCTATGCGACCGAAGCGTTGTTCGCCGCCGGGATCGACCCACGCCGCGAAGCCGGGAGCATTTCCCGTGCGCGGTATTTGAAACTGGCGATCGAGATCAAGCGCATCCTGGCGGCTGCCATCGAGCGCGGCGGTACCACGCTGCGGGACTTTATCGGTGGCGACGGTCAGCCTGGTTATTTCCAGCAGGAACTGTTCGTGTACGGCCGCGGTGGCGAACACTGCAAGGTCTGTGGCACGGGGCTGCGGGAAGTAAAGCTTGGGCAGCGCGCGAGCGTTTTCTGCCCGCGTTGTCAGAGCTGAAAGTCAGTTAGATCTTCGGTGAGGCTGATGACGCCATCGCGGGCAAGCCCGCTCCCACAGGATTTATGCGGTCCTTGTGGGAGCGGGCTTGCCCGCGATGGCGGTTGAACAGGTGTTGGAAGCTCAAGCCTTGCCGGTAATCTTGCGGTACTTCTCCATCAACTGTTCTTCAGTCTCCGGATGAGCTTCGTCCAGTGGAATGCAATCCACCGGGCAGACCTGCTGGCACTGCGGTTCGTCGTAGTGGCCGACGCACTGGGTGCACAGGTTCGGGTCGATCACGTAGATATCTTCGCCTTGGGAAATGGCGGCGTTCGGGCACTCGGGTTCGCAGACGTCGCAGTTGATGCAATCGTCGGTGATGATCAGGGACATGCTAACTCCAGCCGGGGCGGCAAGCCCGGGCGCAATAAACCAATGCACACAATTGTGCCGCATTGGCGGGCGCTATGCACGCGGGCGCGACGTTCTGTAGGAGCCGGCTTGCTGGCGATGGCGGTGTGTCAGGTGCACCGCGTTGTATTGATCGCCAGCAAGCCGGCTCCTACAGTCGTGTATTACTTCTTGAATCGAAGTGTCAGGGCATCCGCCACCGCAGGGTGCACGAACTTGGTGATATCGCCGCCCAGGGCTGCAATTTCACGGACCAGTGTCGAGGAAATGAACGAGTAGCGCTCGGACGGGGTCAGGAACAGGCTTTCCACGTCCGGTGCCAGCTGGCGGTTCATGTTGGCCAGCTGGAATTCGTATTCGAAGTCCGACACCGCGCGCAAACCACGCAGGAACACGTTGGCATTCTTCTCTTTGGCGAAGTGCGCCAACAGCGTCGAGAAACCGACGACTTCAACGTTCGGCAGATGCTTGGTGACCTCGCGCGCCAGTTCTACCCGTTGTTCCAGAGGAAACAGCGGGTTTTTCTTGGGGCTCGCGGCGACGGCGATGATCACGTGATCGAACAGGCGCGAGGCGCGTTCGACCAGATCGCCATGGCCCTTGGTAATAGGGTCGAAGGTACCTGGGTACAACACTCGGTTCATCGCGTCGTCCTGGCGGGAATCCGTTGGGGAGTCGGATGGTATCGCAGCCTTCCCGGTCGGCCAAGTCGCCTGTTGGGTAAGAAAGCACTATAGACGATGGGAATAATCGTCATTTTCACGGGTTTTTTAAACGCTCGGCCAGTGAGGTCGCCAATTGCGCCGTCAGTCCGTAGACCGACAGCTGCGGATTGGCGCCAATGCTGGTGGGGAACAGCGAGCCGTCGTGGATCGACAGATTGCCCAGTTGATGATGCCGGCCGAGGCTGTCGGTCACCGCGTTTTTCGGGTCTTCGCCCATGGCGCAACCGCCCATCACGTGGGCGCTGCCCAGGCGTGTGCGGTACAACTCCAGGCTCAGGCCGTCGATCAGCGTGCGGGCTTCGGCGAGGGTCTTCACGTAACGGGCATCGGCGTGCATCGGCATGACAGCCTTGGCGCCACCGGCGAACTGGATCTCGGCCATGGTGTGGAACGCCCGGCGCAAGCCATCCCAGGCGTAAGGCGAGAGCTGGTAATCCAGCACCGGCGTGTCGTCGCTGCGCAATTCGACGCTGCCACCGGGGCTGTCCGGGTGAAAGCCGTCGCGCAGCAACGCCAGCATGGCGTGGGTATGCGGCAGATTGGCCATATGTTGCGAGTTCTCCTGGCCGAAACCGCCGAGCAATGTCGTGGCCAGCGCCGGATGCAACGGCGGGACTTCCAGTTTGAAGGACATCTTGCCGGTGGTGCCGTCCTGCCATTGGAAATGGTCGGAATAGATCGACTGCGGCGCGCCGTAGAAGGGGTTGACCACTTCGTCGAACAACGCCGCAGACATGTTCACCGGGTGCAGGAACGTGCGCTTTCCAAGGCGCTTGTGCGGGTCGGGTGCAGCGGAGCGCATCAGCAAGGCGGGGCTGTTGATGCCGCCACCGGCGAGCACGTAATGCCGCGCCTTGACCGTGATGGTGCGCCCGGTCGGTGCAACGCAGCGTTCATCCATCGCCGAACATTGCAGGCCGCTGACCTTGTCGCCGCTGATCATGAGTTTTTCGGCGCGGGCCAGGTAAAGCAGCTCGCCGCCTTTTTCCAGAGTGGCCGGAATGGTGGTGACCATCATCGACTGCTTGGCGTTGGTCGGGCAGCCCATGCCGCAGTAGCCGAGGTTCCAGCAGCCGCGTACGTTGCGCGGGATGACGTGCCAGCTGTAACCCAGTTCCTGGCAGCCCTTGCGGATCACGTCATTGTTGGCGTTGGGCGGCACCATCCACGGCGCGACGCCCAGGCGCTGCTCCATTTTCTCGAACCACGGCGCCATTTCCGCCGGGCTGTGGCCCTTGACGTTGTGTTCTTTGGCCCAGTGTTCCAGGGTCGGCTCCGGGGTGCGGAAACTGGAGGTCCAGTTGATCAGCGTGGTGCCGCCCACCGCCCGGCCTTGCAGGATGGTGATGGCGCCGTCCTTGCTCATGCGGCCGATGCCTTCCTGATAAAGGCTGGCGTAGGCTTGGTCTTCGAGCATCTTGAAGTCGCTGCTGGTCTTGAGCGGGCCTTCTTCGATCAGCAGCACCTTGTAGCCGGCCGCGCTGAGGATTTCGGCGGTGGTGCCGCCGCCGGCACCGCTGCCGATGATCGCCACGTCCGCTTCGAGTGTCAGGTCCTGGGTCAGTTGTGAGCCGTTGT
Source organism: Pseudomonas sp. PB101 (assembly GCF_009764265.1). Lineage (GTDB taxonomy): Bacteria > Pseudomonadota > Gammaproteobacteria > Pseudomonadales > Pseudomonadaceae > Aquipseudomonas. Next base: position 96,809 of record NZ_RWIR01000016.1, on the reverse strand, counting down.
AGGTTTTCCAGCCTCGGGCCATGCCTTCGCGGAACGGATCGGGTACGGGCATCTTTCAGGTTCTCTTTATTATTTTGGATGCGGTGGTGAGGCAACTGACGCCATCGCGGGCAAGCCACGCTCCCACAGGATTTGTGCAGAGCTTTAGACAGTGGGCGGCCCGGGATACCCGCAATGTGCCCACGATTCCTTGCGCCCGTACCAGGCCATCATCACCAGTTGCAGCAAGGAGCTGTGGCCCATGCGCAACAGGCTCAACGAGCTGTTTTCCCAGCGATCGAGGAAATGCCGGATATCGTCGGCGCTGGCGTTTTCCCAGCTGCCCCAGATTCCGGTCAGCGGTCCGCGAGTCACGGCCATGCCCAGCACATCGAACAGTTGTTGGGTCAGCTTGAGCATTTCCGGCGACAGGTGGGCGAGGTTGTAATCCAGGCTTTTCAGCGTGCCGTCGACAGCCTCGGGCATCCGTTCGGAAGTCACGGCACCCTCGAGCATGACCGGGAGCAACGCCCGCAAAAACAGCAGGTCGCCGCTGCGCAGTGTGACGAAACCGCTTGCCGGGACGCTCGCCGAACAGCCGCTGAGGCTGGCGCCCAATCCGGCAGTGGCGAGAAAGGCGCTGGCGCCGAGGCTGAATTTAAGCAGCCCGCGCCGTGACAGCGCGGGTGTATCGGACAGACTGGGATTCATTATTGTTATTACCCGGCGATGATGATCGTTAGCGAATGAACAGCTTCTGGATCAGTTTCTGAATCGATTTGCCATACGGCGGGTAAATCAGTTTCGCCGCATTGAACCGTTGTTTGATCAGCACGCCCTTGGCTTTGCTGAAAGTCAGGAACCCTTCGTGGCCGTGGTAATGGCCCATGCCCGAGGCGCCGATGCCGCCGAACGGCATGTCGTCCTGGGCGACGTGCAGCAACGTGTCGTTCAGGCACACGCCACCGGAATGGGTTTCGTGCAGCACGCGCTGTTGTTCGCGCTTGTCGTAGCCGAAGTAGTACAGCGCCAGTGGGCGAGGGCGCTGGTTGATGTAGGCAAATGCCTGTTCCAGATCCTTGTACGGCACGATCGGCAGCAGGGGCCCGAAGATCTCGTCCTGCATCACCGTCATCTCGTCAGTGACGTTGAGCAACAGGCTATGGCCCATGCGTCGGCCCTGACCCTGGTCGAACAGGGGCATCAGCAGTGCACCCTTGCTGGTGGCGTCGCTGATGTAGCCGTTGAGGCGCGCCAGTTGTCGTTCATTGATGATCGCCGTGTAGTCCGGGTTGTCGGCCAGCGTCGGATAAAACCCGCGGACGGCAGTGCGGTAGGCTTCGACGAAAGCACCGACGCGATCCTCCGGCACCAATACATAGTCCGGGGCCACGCAGGTCTGGCCGGCGTTCAGGGTCTTGCCGAAGGCGATGCGCTCGGCGGCATCCTTGAGCGGTACGTCGTGAGAGACGATGGCCGGGGATTTGCCGCCGAGTTCCAGGGTGACCGGAGTCAAATTCTCTGCGGCGGCGCGCATCACGTGTTTGCCGATGCTGGTGGCGCCGGTGAACAGCAGGTGATCGAACGGCAGGCGTGAGAACGCCACGCCCATGTCCGCCTCGCCCAGAACCACGCAAACCAGGTCTTCGGGGAAGATTTTCGCCAGCAGTTGTTTCATCAGCAGGCCGGTGGCGGGCGTCGACTCACTGAGCTTGAGCATCACCCGATTGCCCGCCGACAGCGCGCCGACCAACGGACCGATGGCCAGGTACAGCGGGTAGTTCCACGGCACGATGACCCCGACCACGCCCAGCGGTTGGTAAACGACTTTGGCCGAAGCCGGCTGGAAGGCTGCGCCCACCTTGCGTCGCGAGGCTCGCATCCAGCCCTTTAGATGTTTGCTGGCGTAATGGATGCCATGCAGGCTGGGCATCAGTTCGGCGAGCAGGGTTTCATCGGCGCTGCGATTACTGAAGTCCTGGCTGATCGCATCGATCAGGGCCTGGCGTTCGCTGTTCAACAAATCCTTCAACGCCTTGAGCCATTGCTGGCGCTGCGCAGCGGGTGGCATCGGGTTGGCGGCGTAGGCGGCACGCTGGGCGTCGAACAATGCCTGAAGCTCTTCCAGCGGCTGCTGTAGGTTTTGCAGGTAGGAAATATCAGCAGTCATGGTCGGCTCCGGATTTATTGTAATGAAGTACTTTTTAGAGTCTATGCTCTAGAAAGTCAAATGACATCCTGGAACAGCTTTGTTTTATCCGCTCGCGGATAGATCTAAGATGCCCGTCAACGCACTCTGAATTTAAGCCCAAGCCATGGCCCCACGGATCAAAACCAGCGAGCGCATCGTGCAGAACAGCCTGGAGCTGTTCAATCAACTGGGCGAGCGCAGCATCAGTACCAACCACATTGCTGCCCATATGGAAATTTCCCCGGGCAACCTGTACTACCACTTCCCTAACAAGCAGGCGATCATCGCCGTATTGTTCAGCGAGTACGAAAGCCTGGTGGACAGCTTCCTGCGCCCGCCCCAGGGCCGCGCCGCTACGGTGGAAGACAAGCGCTTCTACCTCAAGGAGTTGCTGGCGGCGATGTGGCGCTATCGGTTTCTGCATCGCGATCTCGAACATTTGCTCGACAGCGACCCGGACCTGGCCGATCGCTATCGACGCTTTTCCCAGCGCAGCCTGATCCACGGAGCAGCCATCTACGAAGGTTTTGTCGCCGCCGGCATCCTGAAAATGGACAAGGTGCAGATCGAATCCCTGACCCTCAATGCATGGATCATCCTTACGTCCTGGGTGCGCTTCCTGTGCACCACGCGGGAGAACTCCAGCCACCTCAGCGAGCAGGCCATCAAGCGCGGGGTGTACCAGGTTCTGGTGCTGGAATCCGGTTTCGTCACGGATGAGGCCCGCGATGCGGTCAACGCCTTGTTCGAAGAGTTTTACGTGCCCTTGGCCCAGGCACTGGAAGAAGTACAGTAGGATCAAGACCGACATAATCACAGGAGCCCGCTATGCCCATTGCGCAACTGATCAGCCCGCAAGCTCTGGACCTGAAAAAGGACCAGCCGGGGCTGGTGATTCTGGATTGCCGTTTTGCCCTCGAAGACCCGGACTACGGTCAGCGCAACTATGCCGAAGGGCACATTGCCGGTTCGAGTTATGCCGACCTCGAGCGGGATCTGAGCGGCGCGGTGGTCAAGGGCGTGACCGGGCGTCATCCATTGCCGGAGCCGTCGCAGTTGATCGAACGCCTGCAAGCCTGGGGCGTCAACGCCGATAGCGAAGTAGTGCTATATGACGACGGTCCGGGAGCCTATGCGGCGCGTGCCTGGTGGTTGCTGGCCTGGCTGGGCAAGCGCGATGGCGTATTCATCCTGGATGGCGGGCTCAAGGCCTGGCACGCGGCCGGTTTGCCGCTGAGCCTGGATGCGCCTGCGATCCCTCGTGGTTCCTTCACCGGCAAGCCGGACATGGCGCTGCTGATCAGTGCCGAGAAATTGCAAAAGCGCCTCTCCCGACCGGAACTGACCCTGCTCGATGCCCGCGCACTGCCGCGTTTCAAGGGCGAAGTGGAGCCGATCGATCCGATTGCCGGGCACATCCCCGGCGCTCAATGTGCGGCGTTTACCGACAACCTTGGCAGTGACGGGCGTTTTCTGCCGGCCGATATGCTCAAGCAGCGTTTTGCCGCCAAACTGGGTGATCGTTCGCCGAATGATCTGGTGGCGTACTGCGGTTCCGGTGTGACCGCGTGCCACAACCTGTTTGCGTTGTGTCTGGCCGGTTATCCGTTGGGTTCGTTGTATGCCGGTTCATGGAGCGAGTGGATCAACGAGCCTGCGCGAGGCGTCGCCACCGGCGAGTAAACACCACGAAAATATTGTGGGAGCGAGCTTGCTCGCGATGGGGCCATTACATTCAATATTGATGTTGATTGTTGATCCGCCATCGCGAGCAAGCTCGCTCCCACAGGGATGGATGGTGTTTGTGAAACCTCGTTAAACCTCAAGTTCCTGCTTTAGCGGTGCGATACGCCCCCGGCCCAACGCCATACACCTGCTTGAACTGCCGGCTCAGATGACTCTGGTCGGCAAATCCCAACTGCATGGCGACTTCCAGCGGCAGACAACCACTTTGCAGCAACGCCCTGGCCCGGGCGATGCGCTGTTGCATCAGCCAGGTGTGCGGCGGCATGCCCGTGGCGCGGCGGAACACTCGGGCAAAGTGGAACGGCGAGAGGTTGACCGCCGTCGCCAGTTCTTCCAGCGAGGGAGGGGCCGCCAGTTGTGCATGGAGCAGATCCTTGGCCAGGCTTACGGCCCGGTGCTCCTTGCCGGGTTTACCGGCATCTGGCACCGCGGCATGCCGCTGCAACAGCGACAGCACCAATTCGCGCCAGACCGTTTGTTGCTGCAAGGCGGTGGCGGGGCTCTCCAGCAGTCGATGGAGTTGGCAGAAGCCGTTCACCAGATCCTGGTCGCGATACAGCGTCGCACCGAAGGCCGGCAGGTGGTGAGTGGGCAGTTCGAGTTCGGCCAGCAGCGAGGTGATCTGCCCGCTGTCCGGATAAAACGCCCGGTACAGCCAGCCATCCTCGGTGCCTTTGTGCCCGGTGTGCAATTCATCGGGGTTGATCAGCACCAGCGTGCCGCTGCCTGCCAGGTGTTCGGCGCCGCGATAGCGATAACGCTGGGCACCGGCCATGATCATGCCGATCACATAGCCGTCATGCACATGGGGGGCGAAACGGTGATCGATGTAGCGTGCGGACAACAACTCGACCCCGGCCAGTGGCGGGGTTTGCCAGAAGTGGATCGACTCGCCCTGATCAGCGTCCATGACTCAAGCGCGCCCTGTGGCGGCCAGCCACTCGGGGATGCGTCGCTCCAGGTAGTAACCCGGTTGCCTGAGCGTGCCGTCGACGAAGCCGACGTGCCCACCCTTGGCTTGCAGCTCGAACTGCGTACAGGCGGACAACTCATCGACGTGCGGCAGGCTGTGGGGAAACACGAAGGGGTCGTCGGCAGCCTGGATCATCAGGGTCGGTGTACGAATTTCGCCAAGGAAATAGCGGCTTGAGGCTCGGCGATAGTAGTCCTGGGCATCGGCGAAGCCGTGCAGTGGCGCGGTGACGCGGCCGTCGAAATCCCAGAACGTGCGCATGTTTTCCAGTGATCCGAGGGCCGTCAGGGCTGCCAGGCCCTCTTCGCGTCCGTCGTGCTGGAACTGTCGCTGCTTGTTCTTGATGTAGGCGACCATCTCGCGCATGAAATGCGCCTGGTAAATTTTCGAGAAGCCCTGGCCGATGCGATCGGCGCACTGGTCCAGGCGGAACGGCACCGACACCGCCACGGCAGCCATCACGCCGCTGTCGCTGCCAGTCTCGCCCAAATGCTTGAGCAGGACATTACCGCCCAGGGAGTAACCCACCGCATACAGTGGCGCGAGAGGCCGTTTGGCGCGCAAATGCCGGATGGTTTCGGCCAGGTCTTCGCTGGCGCCGGAATGGTAGCTGCGTGGCAACAGGTTGGGCTCGCCCGAACAGCCGCGCCAGTTCAGCGCGACGCTGGCCCAGCCCCGGTCACCCAATGCCTTTTGCATGCCGGCCACGTACGGCGAATTCGACGAACCGGTGAGCCCGTGCAACACCAGTACCAAGGGCGCATCGGCGCTGTGCGGACCGTGCCAGTCGAGGTCGAGAAAATCGCCATCTTCAAGCCACAGGCGTTCGCGCTCGCGGCCGATGTGCACGGTTTTACGCCACAGCGGCCCCCACAAGGTTTGCAAGTGCGGGTTGCCAAGGCCTGGGGCGGGGGTGAAGCGTTCTGGCGGATGGGGCACGTTCTTTCTCGATGCAGCGGTGCGTAGCGGGTACGCACCTTTTTCAGGCCGTTCGATTAACCGGCGATCTCTGCCATACGTTGCCACAACGAGTAGTAGACGCGCCCGGATTTCTGCTCGCGATGCAGGCGCCAGTTCTCCGGCAGGCCCAGGGTCGAAGGCGCGGACTCGCTTTCGGTGTACACCCAGGCATCTTCGGCCAGCCATTGGCGCTCTTCGAGCAACTTGCAAACGACGGGCAGCAGGTTCTGGTTGAACGGCGGATCGAGGAACACCAGGTCGTAGGCCGTCGCGGTCTGGGTTTCCAGGTAGCGCAGGGCGTCGGCGGTCTGGACCTGGCCGTTGGTGCAACGCAGCGTACCCAGGTGCTCCTTCAGGCTGGATACCGCAATGCTGCTGGCGTCCAAGGCCTGACCCATGGCCGCGCCACGGGACAAGGCTTCGAGGAACAGCGCGCCGCTGCCGGTGAACGGGTCGAGGACCTTGGCGCCCGGCACGTACGGCGCGAGCCAGTTGAACAGGGTTTCACGCACACGGTCGGGCGTCGGGCGCAGGCCCGGGGCGTCGGGGAAGCTCAGTTTGCGGCTGCGCCATTCGCCGCCAATGATGCGCAGTTGGTTCACGCCGTTGTGGACGTTTTTGGCGGGTTTTTTAGGATGGGCCATTAGTGCTCCGGAACCCCGAGCGGCTGCTCGGAAGGTTTATCAGTAGGGGCCGGTAACGGCTTTTGCGGCACGGTCGGGCCAGCGCTGACGATGACCATCTTGTCCGTGCTCAGGTGTTTGTTCATGGCGGCTTTGACCTGTTCGACGGTCAGGGCCTGGGACTGCTGCATGAAGTCTTCCAGGTGGCTCAGCGGCAGGTTGTAGAAGCCGATGGCGCCCAGTTGGCCGACGATATCGGCGTTGCTGGCGGTGGACAGCGGGAAGCTGCCGGCCAGTTCGCGCTTGGCGTCGTCGAGTTCTTTTTCGGTCGGGCCGGTCTTAAGGTAGTCGGCGAGCACGTCCTGCACCAGTTTCAGGGTGCCTTCGCTCATCTCGGCACGGGTCTGCAGGTTGATCATGAACGGGCCGCGCGCCTGCATCGGGGTGAAGCCCGAATACACGCCGTAAGTCAGGCCACGCTTCTCGCGCACTTCGCTCATCAGGCGGGTACCGAAGCCGCCGCCACCGAGAATCTGGTTACCCATGGACAATGCCGTGTAGTCCGGGTCGTCGCGGTCGATGCCCAATTGCGCGAGCATCAGGTTGGTCTGTTTGGACGGGAACTCGATGTGGCCGACGCTGGCCTTGGGTTCGACCGGTTGCGCGATCTTCGGCAAGGCTGGGCCTTTGGGCAGGGCGTTGGAAACCTGCGCAGCAATGGCTTCTGCTTCTGCGCGGGACAGGTCGCCGACCAGTGCGATGACCACGTTGCCGGCTGCGTAGGCTTTCTGGTGGAACGCACGCAGTTGTGCCGCGGTGATCGCCGGTACGCTTTTCGCCGTGCCGTCGCTGGAATGCGCGTACGGGTGATCACCGTACAGGCGGCTCATCAGTTCCAGGCTCGCCAGTTTGCCGGGGTTCTGTTTCTGGTATTCGAAACCGGCGAGCATCTGGTTCTTGATGCGATCCAGCGAGTCGGCAGGGAAGGTCGGCTTGCCGATGACCTCGGCGAACAGCTGCAGGGCCGGTTCGCGCTTGTCCCTGGCACTGAGGCTGCGCAGCGAAGCGATGGCCATGTCCTTGTAAGCGCCGTTGCCGAAATCGGCACCCAGGCCCTCGAAGCCCTGGGCAATGGCGCCGACGTCCTTGCCGGCCACGCCTTCGTTGAGCATGGCGTTGGTCAGCAATGCCAGGCCCGGTGCATCGCCGTCCTGGCTGCTGCCGGCGGCGAAGATCAGGCGCATGTCGAACATCGGCAGCTCATGGGCTTCGACGAACAGCACCTTGGTGCCTTCGGCGGTGTTCCAGGTCTGCACGTCCAGCTTGCGGTGGTTCGGCGCCTTGCCGTTGAGTTCTGCCAGCGATTGCAGTTTCTGGCTGGCCTTGGCCTTGTCCAGGGCTTCGCTGGCATTGGTTTCGCCAGAGCGCGACAGATAGAACGCGGCAGAGCCGATCACGGCAACGGCGACCAGGCCGATCAGGGCCAGGCGGGATTGTTTACGCTCACTCATGAGTCGTCTCCAGAGGCAATACATGGGCGATGCTGAGACGTTCGCGGGTGAAATACAGCTTGGCGGCTTTCTGGATGTCTTGCGGGGTCACGCTTTCCAGGTCGGCCAGTTCGGTGTCCATCAACTGCCATGACAGGCCGACGGTTTCCAGTTGGCCGATGGCGGTGGCCTGGCTGGTGATCGAGTCGCGCTCGTAGACCAGTCCGGCGATGACTTGTGCGCGGACCCGTTCGAGTTCTTCGGCCGTCGGCGCAGTGGTTTTCAGTTGCTCGAGCAGCTTCCACAAACCGGCTTCGGCCTGGGCGATGGTCTTGTGCTTCTGCGAGTTGGGTGCTGCCGACAGGGTAAAGAGGCTGTCGCCACGGGTATAGGCGTCGTAACTCGACGAGCCGCCGGACACCAGTTCTTCTCCGCGCTCCAGTTGCGTCGGGATGCGTCCGCTGTAGCCGCCGTCGAGCAGCGCCGAGATCAGGCGCAGGGCATTGACCAGGCGTTTGTCGTCGGCGGTGGCAATGCTCGGCACGTTGAAGGCCAGCATCAGGCTGGGCAACTGGGTCTGCACATGCAGGGTGATCTGGCGCTCGCCCGGTTCGGCCAGCTCCAGCGGTTTTTTCGCGGCCGGCACTTCACGCCTGGCGATCGGGCCGAAGTAACGCTGGGCCAGGGCTTTGACTTCGTCAGGCGTCACGTCACCGACCACCACCAGCGTGGCGTTGTTGGGCACGTACCAGGTCTGGTACCAGTGGCGCAGTTCTTCGACTTTCATCCGCTCAAGGTCGGCCATCCAGCCGATGGTCGGCGTGTGATAGCCGCTGGCCGGGTAGGCCATGGCCTTGAAGCGTTCGTAGGCCTTGGACATCGGCTTGTCGTCGGTACGCAGGCGGCGTTCTTCCTTGATGACCTCGATTTCCTTGGTGAACTCGTCGGTCGGCAGGCGCAGGCTGGCCATGCGGTCGGCTTCCAGTTCGAAGGCTACGCCCAGGCGGTCGCGGGCCAGCACCTGGTAGTAGGCAGTGAAGTCGTCGCTGGTGAATGCGTTCTCTTCGGCACCGAGGTCGCGCAGGATCAGCGAGGCTTCGCCGGGACCAACCTTCTCGCTGCCCTTGAACATCATGTGTTCCAGTGCGTGGGACAGGCCGGTATTGCCCGGCGTCTCGTAGCTGGAGCCGACCTTGTACCAGACTTGGGAGACCACCACGGGTGCACGGTGGTCTTCACGCACGACCACCTTCAGACCGTTGTCGAGGGTGAATTCGTGGGTGGGTTGCGGGTCGGCAGCCAGGGCCGAAAGGGGCAGGCAAACTGTGCTGAGCAGCAGGCCTGCGGCGCGGCGGGCAAGAGCATTCATTCGTTTTCAAACCTTTGGGGCTGCCCGCTTGTTCTTAGCGTCAGCGGGCGAGAGGGTGCTAGGATACTGATCCGTTTTACTGGCGGCCACGCCTATCAGGCCTTTGACCGGCCTGTGGGTTGCATGGGTTACCGGCAGAAACTTTGAGTTTGTCAGCTAAACTCTGCGTTTTCGCCGACGATGCCGTTCCAGTCCTTCGTATTAGTCGACCTTTGAGGCGCCGTGGGCACCTCGACAAAATGTTGCGCGTGAACAAGCTGGGTCAATCGCAGTCTGTTCTGCATCGAATATTTATTTGCCGGGGCGCCATTGGCGCGTCGCTACCGTGAGATAGCCGTCCTCCATGTTTGGTTCCAACGACGACAAGAAGACCCCAGCTGCGGCTGGCGAGAAAAAAAGCCTGTTCGGATGGCTGCGCAAAAAGCCGCAGGACCCCGTCGTCGAACAGCCACAACCCGTTCCTGAGCCCGCGCCGGCACCTGCCCCGGCCCCGGTAATAGAAGAAGCGCCCGCGCCGGTGGTCCTGCCGATTGCCGAACCGGTGCTGCAGCCACAGGCCGACGTTGTTGCCGAACCTGTCAGTGAAGTCTTCGAGCAACCGCTGAGCACTGCTGCCGAGCCTTGGCTGACCTTGCCTGTGGCGGAAGAGCCGGTGGCACTGGTCGAGAATGACCTGGCCCCCCATGTGACTCCGCCGATTCCGGCCCCGGCTGCGTTTGCCCCGGCACCGGTTCATGCGCCTGTGGTCGAGCCGGTGGTGGCGCCGATCGTTGTGGCTGAGCCTGCACCTGCACCTGCACCGGTCGTAACCGAACCGGTTGCCCCGGTGGTCGTGGCCCCGGTAGCCCCGATTGTTGCAGAACCTGTTTCCGTTCCCGCTCCAGTCGAAGCTCCTGACGAAGCTCCGGTCGAACCGGTACGCAGCGAAGAAACCAAAGCCGGCTTCTTCGCCCGCCTCAAGCAGGGCCTGTCCAAGACCAGCGCCAGTATCGGCGAAGGCATGGCCAGCCTGTTCCTTGGTCGCAAGGCCATTGATGACGAGCTGCTCGAAGACCTCGAAACCCGTTTGCTGACCGCCGACGTTGGTGTCGAAGCCACGTCGGTGATCATTCAGCGTCTGACCCAGAAGGTCGCGCGCAAAGAGCTGGCCGACTCCGACGCCCTGTACAAATCCCTGCAAGCTGAACTGGCCGCCATGCTCAAGCCTGTCGAGCAGCCGCTGAAAATCACCTCGCAGAACAAGCCGTTCGTGATTCTGGTCGTCGGCGTCAACGGTGCCGGCAAGACCACCACCATCGGCAAGCTGGCGAAGAAGCTGCAGCTGGAAGGCAAGAAAGTCATGCTCGCCGCTGGCGACACCTTCCGCGCCGCGGCGGTGGAGCAATTGCAGGTATGGGGTGAGCGCAACAAGATCCCGGTGATCGCGCAGCACACTGGCGCCGACTCGGCCTCGGTGATCTTCGACGCCGTGCAGGCCGCCAAGGCCCGTGGCATCGATGTGCTGATCGCCGACACCGCCGGCCGCCTGCACACCAAAGACAACCTGATGGAAGAGCTGAAAAAGGTTCGCCGCGTGATCGCCAAGCTCGACGCCGACGCACCTCATGAAGTGCTCCTGGTGCTTGACGCCGGCACCGGTCAGAACGCCATCAACCAGGCCAAGCAATTCAACCAGACCGTCGAACTGACCGGCCTGGCGCTGACCAAGCTCGACGGCACCGCCAAAGGCGGGGTGATTTTCGCCCTGGCCAAGCAATTCGGCCTGCCGATCCGCTACATCGGCGTCGGCGAAGGCATCGACGATTTGCGTACCTTTGAAGCAGAACCCTTTGTCCAGGCATTGTTTGCCGAGCGGGAGCGTTCATGATTCGTTTCGAACAGGTCGGTAAGCGCTACCCGAACGGTCACGTCGGCTTGCATGAGCTGAGCTTTCGAGTCCGTCGTGGCGAGTTTCTGTTTGTCACCGGCCATTCCGGCGCCGGTAAAAGCACCTTGTTGCGGCTGTTGCTGGCCATGGAGCGTCCGACCAGCGGCAAACTGCTGCTCGCCGGGCAGGACCTGAGCACCATCAGCAATGCGCAGATTCCTTTCCTGCGCCGGCAGATCGGCGTGGTGTTCCAGAATCACCAGTTGCTGTTCGATCGCACGGTGTTCAACAACGTTGCGTTGCCGTTGCAGATACTGGGCCTGTCCAAGGCCGAGATCGCCAAACGCGTGGACTCGGCTCTGGAACGCGTGGCATTGTCGGATAAAACCGACCTGTACCCGGGCGACCTGTCCACCGGTCAGCAGCAGCGCGTCGGTATCGCCCGAGCCATCGTCCATCGTCCGGCCTTGCTGCTGGCGGACGAACCGACCGGTAACCTCGATCCGCGTCTGGCCGCCGAAATCATGGGCGTGTTCGAAGACATCAATCGCCTCGGTACCAGCGTGCTGATCGCCAGCCACGACCTGGCCCTGATCGCCCGCATGCGCCATCGCATGCTGACGCTGCAACGCGGTCGATTGATCGGTGACGGGGAGGCCGCGGTATGAGTGCAACACGCAGCCCCAAGGTTTCCGAGCGCGTAGCCCCGAAAGCGGCCGATCCGCAGCCGCAAAAGAAAAAACACGACGATGACGACGGGCCGGACTTTGCCACGTTGTTCCGTGCCTGGATCGAAAGCCATCGCGCCAGCATGGTCGACAGCCTGCGCCGCCTGGGCAAGCAGCCCATCGGCAGTTTTTTCACCTGCATGGTGATGGCGGTGGCCCTGAGTTTGCCCATGGGGCTGTCACTTTTGCTAAGTAACGTCGAGCGTCTTGGCGGCTCATGGCAGCGTGCGGCACAGATTTCCCTGTATCTGGACCTTGAGGCCAAGCCGACCGAAGGCGAATCGCTGCGCGATCAGATCAAGGGTATGCCTGGTGTGGCCGATGCCGAGTACGTGGGGCGCGAGCAGGCGCTGGAAGAGTTCCAGCAACAGTCGGGGCTGGGTGAGGCACTCAAGGAGCTGCCGGAGAATCCGCTGCCGGGCGTGGTCCTGGTGACGCCGACCGAAGTCGACAAGCCGGCCCTTGAAGCATTAAGACAAAAACTATCCGAGCTGCCGAAGGTACAGCAGGCGCAACTTGATTTAGTCTGGGTCGAGCGTCTGGCAGCCATCCTCAAGCTGGGTGACCGTTTTGTCTTCGGTCTGACCGTGCTGCTGGTTTCTGCATTACTTTTGGTGATAGGCAATACCATTCGTCTTCATATTGAAAACCGCCGCACAGAGATAGAAGTGATTAAACTGGTCGGCGGCACTGACAGCTATGTGCGCAGGCCCTTCCTGTATATGGGCGCGCTGTATGGCTTCGGTGCGGGCATTCTGTCCTGGGGCGTTCTCGCGTTCGGCCTGGATTGGCTGAACGACGCGGTGGTAGGGCTGGCCGGTTTGTACGGCAGTGATTTTGCGCTGGCCGGAGTGCCGGTTGCCGACGGTCTGTCTCTCTTGCTTGGCGCGGTGCTGTTGGGGTATATCGGTGCATGGATTGCAGTCGCACGCCACCTGAGGGAGCTTGCGCCTAAGTAGTATCATTTTGCTCGTATTGACCTTTCAGCTTTTATGGGTTTTAGGGAACTTGTCTTTCGGTTTCCGGTCAATTTTCGCAGTGCTGAACTGCACGAGTTTGTAAGTGGGAGGTTTTTTCGTATGACCAATTCTTTGCAACCTGCATATGCTCTGGTCCCGGGTGCGAACCTGGAGGCCTATGTGCACACCGTCAACAGCATTCCATTGCTGTCGCCGGAGCAGGAGCGTGAACTGGCCGAGAGTCTCTATTATGAGCAGGATTTGGGGGCGGCTCGGCAGATGGTGCTCGCCCACCTGCGTTTTGTCGTACATATCGCCCGTAGCTATTCCGGCTACGGCCTGGCTCAGGCTGACCTGATCCAGGAAGGCAACGTCGGCCTGATGAAGGCCGTGAAGCGCTTCAACCCGGAAATGGGCGTGCGCCTGGTGTCCTTTGCCGTGCACTGGATCAAGGCGGAAATCCACGAGTTCATCCTGCGCAACTGGCGCATCGTGAAAGTCGCGACCACCAAGGCCCAGCGCAAGTTGTTCTTCAACCTGCGCAGCCAGAAGAAGCGTCTGGCCTGGTTGAATAACGAGGAAGTCCATCGTGTAGCCGAAAGCCTGGGTGTAGAGCCTCGGGAAGTGCGCGAGATGGAAAGTCGCCTGACGGGCCATGACATGGCCTTCGACCCGGCTGCCGAAGCGGACGACGACAGTGCCTTCCAATCGCCGGCCAACTATCTGGAAGACCACCGGTACGACCCGGCGCGTCAACTGGAAGACGCGGACTGGAGCGACAACTCCAACCACAACCTGCACGAAGCGCTGGAAGTGCTGGACGACCGCAGCCGTGACATTCTCTACCAGCGCTGGCTGGCGGAAGAAAAAGCCACGCTGCATGACCTGGCGCAGAAGTACAACGTGTCGGCCGAGCGTATTCGTCAGCTTGAGAAGAGCGCGATGAACAAGCTCAAGTTGTCGATCGCTGCATAATTTGTGCGAAGGCAATAAATAACGCCCCGATCATTGATCGGGGTGTTTTTGTTTGTGGCTGATGGTCGGCTTGCGATGGGCCCTGTGGGAGCGAGCTTGCTCGCGATGGCGTCGGTTCAGTCGATATCAATGTTGGATGACCTACCGCAATCGCGAGCAAGCTCGCTCCCACAGGGATCTTCAGTGCTTCAGTAAATGGTGATCAGTTATTGGGCCCAAGGCGCCCGGCGCGAATCGTTCAGCCCGACCAGATAGCTGTCCCCGCCCAACTGACTCATCTGCTGCCTGATCCAGCCAGCCCGTCGCGCCACGTAAGCGGTCGGATGGCTCGCGCTCCAGACACGCGGGTTGGGCAGAACGGCCGCCAGCAAGCTCGATTGCTGGCGGCTGAGGCCTTTGGCACTGACGCCAAAGTGATGACGGGCCGCCGCTTCGGCACCAAACACACCGTCATCCCACTCGACACTGTTGAGGTACACCTCAAGAATTCGCTGCTTGGGCCAGAACACTTCGATCAGTGCGGTAAACCAGGCTTCCAGGCCTTTGCGCATCCAGCTGCGGCCAGACCACAGGAACAGGTTTTTCGAGACCTGCTGGCTGAGGGTGCTGGCGCCGCGGATCGAACCGCCGCGCTCGTTGTGGGCAAACGCTGCCTGAATCGCGCCGATATCGAAGCCCCAATGCTCGGGGAATTTCTGGTCTTCGCCGGCAATCACCGCAACTTTGAGGTCATCAGAGATCTCGTCCCAGGGTTTCCAGGTCCGTTGCAGGTCAATGGGTTCGCCGTCAAACCAGGACTCGATCTTGCGCTCGACCATCAGCGCAGTCCCCGGCGGCGGCACCACGCGAAAGATCAGCACCAGCAAAACGCTACCGCCCATGAACCAGAGCACGGCCTTGGTGAAACGACGGAAATAGATACGCAGCATAGAGATGGCTTGGCCGAACCCGTTGAGCGGGCCATTATACAGACCCTTTGGATCGAAACTGACTGGAGTTCTGCATGCTGCTGCGTGGTTTTCTGATGCTGGCCGCTTTTTTCGGCTTCACCGGTGTCGGCCTCGGCGCCTTTGCCGCCCACGGCCTGAAAAACAGCTTGAGCGCCGAGTACCTGGCGATCTTCCATACCGGCGTCACCTATCAACTGGTGCACACCCTGGCATTGTTGGGCGTCGCGTTGCTGGCCACGCAGATCCCCGGGCGTCTGGTGACTTGGGCGGGTGCATCGTTTGTCATCGGTATCTTGCTGTTCTCCGGCAGCCTGTATCTATTGACGCTGACGGGCATCAGCAAGCTCGGCATCATCACGCCATTGGGTGGCCTGGCCTTCCTCGTTGGCTGGCTCTGCCTGGGGTTGGCCGCCTGGCGCCTGCCGCTGACCGCTTGACGCTTGTTGCTGACCTTTAGGTCATGATCGGGCTAGAATGCCAGCCCCTAAAAATGATGGCGGCATCCGGCATGCGCATTCAGTTGAACGGCGAATCCTTTGAACTGCCCGACGGTGAAACCGTTGCGGCCCTGATCACCCGTCTGGACCTGACCGGTCGCCGGGTGGCGGTCGAACTCAATCTGGATATCGTCCCGCGCAGTCAGCATGCAGACACCACGTTGAACGACGGTGACAACGTCGAAGTGGTGCACGCCATCGGCGGCGGCTAGCCACCTCGGTCCGGTGGCCACAGAATTCATCAAGTACCTCACCCCTACAGAGGATTTCCCATGAGCATCGTTCGCAGCGACAAGCCTTTCGTCCTGGCCGGTCGTACTTACCAGTCGCGTTTGCTGGTCGGTACCGGCAAGTACCGTGACATGGAAGAAACCCGCACCGCCATCGAAGCTTCGGGTGCCGAGATCGTCACCTTCGCCGTGCGCCGCACCAACCTTGGCCAGATCGAGGGCGAGCCGAACCTGCTCGAAGTGCTGTCACCGGATCGCTACACCTTCCTGCCGAACACCGCCGGTTGCTACGACGCCATCGAAGCCGTGCGCACCTGTCGCCTGGCCCGTGAGCTGCTCGATGGCCACAATCTGGTCAAGCTGGAAGTGTTGGCCGATCAGAAAACCCTGTTTCCCAACGTGATCGAAACCCTCAAGGCCGCCGAGACGCTGGTCAAGGAAGGCTTCGA
The DNA here is from genome assembly GCF_009764265.1 of Pseudomonas sp. PB101. Taxonomy (GTDB): domain Bacteria; phylum Pseudomonadota; class Gammaproteobacteria; order Pseudomonadales; family Pseudomonadaceae; genus Aquipseudomonas. The sequence continues at coordinate 80,823 of NZ_RWIR01000016.1, read as the reverse complement.
CGTGATGGTCTACACCAGCGATGACCCGATCATCGCCCGGCAACTGGCAGAAATCGGCTGTATCGCGGTGATGCCGCTGGCCGGTCTGATCGGCTCCGGTCTGGGGGTCTGCAACCCGTACAACCTGCAGATCATCCTCGAAGAAGCCAATATTCCAGTATTGGTGGATGCTGGTGTCGGTACTGCTTCCGACGCCACCATCGCCATGGAGCTGGGTTGTGATGCCGTGCTGATGAACTCGGCCATCGCCCACGCCCAGCAGCCGGTCATGATGGCTGAAGCCATGAAACATGCCATCGTCGCAGGCCGCCTGGCCTACCTCGCCGGCCGCATGCCGAAAAAACTCTATGCCAGCGCCTCTTCGCCGCTGGATGGTCTGATCAAGTAAGAGCCATTGATGACTGAATCGAACGACACGCCTATCCAGACGGAAGAAGGCGACGAGCGCCAACACCGCCGCATCAAGAGTTTCGTGATGCGCGCCGGGCGCATGACCGAAGGCCAGCAAAAGGGCCTGGAGCAGGGCACGCCGCTGTTCGTGCTGCCGCTGGCCGATGCGCCGGTGGACTTCGACCAGGTGTTCGGTCGCTCGGCACCGCGCTCGCTGGAAATCGGTTTCGGCATGGGCCATTCGCTGTTGGAAATGGCCGCGGCCGCGCCGGACCAGGATTTCATCGGCGTCGAGGTTCACCGTCCGGGTGTCGGCGCGCTACTCAATGGCGTGCTGACCCAGGGTTTGACCAACCTGCGAGTCTACGATTGCGATGCCATCGAAGTGCTCAACCGCTGCGTGGCCGATAACAGCCTCGATCGCCTGATGCTGTTTTTCCCGGATCCGTGGCACAAGAGCCGTCACCACAAGCGCCGTATCGTTCAGGCGTCCTTCGCTGAGCTGGTGCGCAGCAAGTTGAAAGTCGGCGGCATTCTGCACATGGCCACTGACTGGGAACCGTACGCCGAGTACATGCTGGAAGTGATGAGCGTGGCGCCGGGTTACCGCAACCTCGCCGAAGACGGCAAGTGCGTACCGCGCCCGGCCGAGCGGCCGATCACCAAGTTCGAACGCCGTGGCGAACGTCTTGGGCATGGCGTGTGGGATTTGAAGTTCGAAAAACAGTCCTGACCCGTACAAACCTGTAGGAGCCGGCTTGCTGGCGATGGAGTGTCAGTCAACATCGATGTGGCTGACACACCATCGCCAGCAAGCCGGCTCCTACAGGTTTTTTGCGCCTGGAAATCAGCGGCGGTCTGCCACGACACCAATCAACACCAGCACCACCAGCAACACCGGCGCCAGGCTGTAGTTGTTGAACTGGCTCAGGCCACGCACGACCCATGGCGTGGCGTAGATCAGTGCCGCGCCGCTGCCGATCATGCACAGCAGGGACATCAGCGGTACGCGCAAGGCGCCGGCGATGCTACCCAGGCGCTGCTCGACCCAGCCTTTGAAGTCCGCACCGAACAGCACCAGCAGGCAGCCCACCAGGGCCAGGGCGATTTCCGAGAGGTTGCTGCGGCTCCAGCGAGACACGGTGGCAAGCAGGTCGAGTACCAAATCCATTGGATTTCCTTATGTCAGAAATTTCTGCAGCAAGTCGTTGAGGAACAGTTGTCCGCGCTCGGTGGCTACCAGACGTGACGGTTCGACCTGTAACAGGCCGCTTTGTTCGGCTTCACGGCGGCCTTCAGCAAGGCTTTCCAGGGTCATGCCCGTACGCTCCGGGTACAGCCGCGATTCGACGCCTTCCGTCAGGCGCAGCGCGTTCATCAGGAATTCGAACGGCATCTCATCGTTGGCCAGCGCTTTCTCGCCAGCCTGGAAGCTCTTCGCCGGATTCAGGTAATCCTTCGGCAGGCGGGTTTTCCAGGTGCGGATGATGCGCCCGTCGGGATGGCTGAGCTTGCCATGGGCGCCGGCGCCGATGCCAATGAAGTCGCCAAAGCTCCAGTAATTGAGGTTGTGGCGCGCCGGGCGACCGGGCAGGGCATAGGCCGAGACTTCGTATTGTGCGTAACCGTGTTCGGCCAGCAGCGCCTGACCGGCTTCCTGAATGTCCCACAGCGTGTCGTCTTCCGGCAGCGTCGGCGGCTGGTTCCAGAACACGGTGTTCGGTTCCAGGGTCAGTTGATACCAGGACAGGTGTGTCGGTTTCAGGGCAATGGCTGTGCGCAGGTCCGCCAAGGCATCGTCCAGGGACTGATTCGGCAAGCCGTGCATCAAGTCCAGGTTGAAGTTATCGAACCCGGCCTGCCGCGCCATGCCGGCGGCGCGTACGGCTTCGTCGCCGTTGTGAATCCGCCCCAGGGCCTCGAGCTGTTCTTGCTGGAAACTCTGGATGCCGATCGACAGGCGATTGATCCCCAGTTTCCGGTACGCGACAAACTTGTCTTGCTCGAACGTCCCCGGATTGGCTTCCAGCGTGATTTCGATGTCGCTGGCAAACGGGATGCGTTGTTCGACGCCTTTGAGCAAGCGCCCCAGCGAATCGGCGCTGAACAGGCTCGGCGTGCCGCCACCAAAGAAAATCGAGCTCAGCTCACGACCATGAACGGCGTGCAGATCCTGGTCGAGATCGGCGAGCAAGGCGTCGACATACTCTTCCTCCGGCAGCACGGGGCTGGCGGTGTGGGAGTTGAAGTCGCAATAAGGGCATTTGCGCACGCACCACGGGATGTGGATATACAGCGCCAGCGGCGGCAGCACAGGCAGGGCCGCCCGAGGCGATTGAGCGTCGCCGCCGAAGATCAGCGGCGACGCGGATGGTTCACGGGTCATTTCAAGCCCAGGCGCTGGCGCAGCAGATCCATTGCACGGGCGCGGTGGCTGATCTGGTTCTTGTCGCCAGGGCTCAGTTCGGCGCTGGAGCAATCGCGTTCCGGCACCCAGAACAGCGGGTCGTAGCCAAAGCCGTGTAAACCGCTGGCCTGGGTCAGGATGCGCCCGTGCCACAGGCCTTCGCAGAGGATCGGCAGCGGATCATCGGCGTGGCGCACCAACGCCAGCACGCAGACGAACTGCGCACCGCGTTCGGCTTCGGGCACGTCTTTCAACACGTCGAGCAGCTTGGCGTTGTTCGCCGCATCGCCCTTGCCATCGGCATAACGCGCCGAGTAGATACCTGGTGCGCCGCCAAGGAAGTCCACCGCCAGCCCGGAATCGTCGGCCAGTGCCGGCAGGCCGGAAATGCGCGCGGCATTACGGGCCTTGAGGATGGCATTTTCGACGAACGACAGACCGGTCTCTTCAGGCTCGACGCTGCTGAACTCGCCGATCGAGCGCAGTTGCACCGATTCGCCGAGCATGGCCTGGAGTTCCTTGAGTTTGCCGGCGTTATGGCTGGCCAGTACGAGTTGGGTGAAGTTCATCATTCGCCGGGGAAAAGCTCTTGGTTGAAATTGATGGTGTTGATCTTGTCACCGTTCTGCACCTTGATGTCGAAGGTGCGGACTTCCTGCTGAGGTACCGGGTATTGGGCGATGTAGTAGATCGCTCCCTGCTCGGTGACTTGTTTGAAATTCAATGTATAGCTTTGGCTGGTCAGGTCCTTGATCGTGCCGGTGACCTCGGCCGTCACCGGCGTGCCGGCCTTGATCACCGAAATATTGATTACGCCCTGGTCCTTGCTGCGCGTCAGTTGGGCGGCCTTGGCCACGTCCGGCAGCAGGTAGGTGGAGTTGAAGGTGTTGTAGTGCACCGTCACGTCACCGAAGGTTTCCTTGCGTTCGCCCTTGATGGCGTCGGCAGCCATGGCGGTGACGCTCAGGCAGGCAGTGAGTAAAAGCAACGCTAGACGACCCATGATCGTTCTCCTTGAAATAGGGTGGATCAGACTGCGACCTTGTGGTCGGTAAGTCCCGGGCTGGTGACCCGGTAGATGCCGATCTCACCTAACAGATTAGGCCATAGCTTACTGGCCCACCCGTGCCGATGCTGTTGATCCACGGCAAGCCGATCAATGACCTTCGCTTCACGTTCGCGACACAAGGCTTCAAAGTCCGCGAAGGTGCAGAAGTGAATGTTCGGCGTGTTGTACCAGGTGTACGGCAGGAACTCGGAAACCGGCATACGGCCCTTGCTCGCCAGGTACCAGCGGCAGCGCCAGTGGCCGAAATTCGGGAAAGTGATGATGCACTGGCGGCCGACGCGCAGCATTTCCTCGAGGATCCTGTCCGGGTAGTGCACCGCTTGCAGCGCCTGGGTCATGACCACGACATCGAAACTGTTGCTGGCAAAGTTGCCCAGGCCCTTGTCCAGGTCCTGTTCGATGACGTTGATGCCCTTGGCCACGCATTCGGCGATGTTGTCCGCGTCGTTTTCCAGGCCATAACCGGTGACTTGCTTGTTATCGCGCAGCCAGGTCAGCAGTTCGCCATCGCCGCACCCGAGGTCGAGCACTCGGCTGCCGGCGGGGATCCATTCCTGGATGATTTCCAGATCAGCTCTCATGGCTTTCTCACAACGTAATGCGGTTCATGTAATTGCCGAATGCCTGCAGATAGCGCGGGATCGGAATCAGGAAGGCGTCGTGGCCTTGCGGGGCGTCGATCTCGAGGTAGCAGACGTCCTTGCGCGCAGCCATCAGTGCGTCCACCAGTTCCCGCGAGCGGGCAGGGGAGAAGCGCCAGTCGGTGGTGAACGACATCACGCAGAACCTGGCGTTGGCACCTTCGAGGGTTTTCGCCAGGTTATCGTCGAAGTTCGCCGCTGGATCGAAGTAATCGAGCGCCTTGGTCATCAAAAGATACGTATTGGCGTCGAAGCGTCCGGAGAACTCTTCGCCCTGATAGCGCAGGTAGCTTTCAACCTGGAACTCGACGCTGTGGAAGTCGTAGTTGAGCTTCTCGCTCTTGAGCCCGCGGCCGAATTTTTCACCCATGGAGTCGTCGGACAGGTAGGTGATGTGCCCGACCATCCGCGCCAGCATCAGGCCGCGCTTGGGGATCACGCTGTGTTCCTGGAACGAACCGCCGTGGAATTCCGGGTCGGTGAGGATCGCCTGGCGTGCCACTTCGTTGAACGCGATGTTCTGTGCCGACAGCTTGGGCGCCGAGGCAATGGCTACGCAGTGGCGGATGCGGTCGGGGTAGGTGATGCTCCATTGCATCGCCTGCATGCCGCCCAGGCTGCCGCCGATCACGGCCGCGAATTGGGCGATGCCGAGACGATCGGCCAGACGCGCCTGGCTGTGCACCCAATCCTCGACGGTCAACACCGGGAAGTCGGCGCCGAACGGCTTGCCGGTCTCCGGGTTGATGCTGCTCGGGCCGGTGGAGCCGTTGCAGCCGCCGAGGTTGTTCAGGCTGACCACGAAGAACTTGCTGGTGTCGATCGGCTTGCCGGGACCGATGCAGCTGTCCCACCAACCGGGTTTGCGGTCGTCGGTGCTGTGATAGCCGGCAGCATGGTGGTGTCCGGACAGGGCGTGACAGATCAGCACGGCGTTGCTCGCCGAGGCGTTCAGCGTGCCGTAGGTTTCGTAAATCAGGTCATAGGCCGGGAGCGAACGACCGCAGGCCAAGGCCAGCGGCTCGCTGAAGTGCGCCACTTGCGGCGTCACCAGACCAACAGAATCGGGGGGAAAGGCAGCTGGCATCGACCCTGCTCTCATTGAAATGAGGCGTAAGTCTAAAGACCGCCGGGGTTAGCGGCAAGCAAAGGCCGGGCCTGATTTTTCCCGTGAGACCGAGGTGCGGCCATCGCGGGCAAGCCACGCTCCCACAGGGGTACGTATTCAATGTGGGAGCGTGGCTTGCCCGCGATGCACGATAACGCGGTCAGCCGGCCGAACGGGTCAGATCAGTACGCGGAGGATTTCCGGCATCATGGTCATGGCGGCGAGGTTGTTGATCACCAGCATGTCGATCAGTTTGATCGTCAGGAACGCAAAGATCGGTGACAGATCCAGCCCGCCCAGGTTCGGCAGGAACTTGCGGAACGGCGCCAGGGCCGGTTCGCAGACGTCGTTCACCAGCTCGGCGCCCGGGTTATGGCTGCCCGGGGCGACCCAGGACAGGATCACGCTGATGATCAGGGCAAAGAAGAAAATGTTCAGGAACAGCGCGGTCACGCCGATGATCGACCAGATCAGCAGTTGCAACGGGTTGCCGGTGGTGCCGTAGGTCAGCAGCAGGGTCAGGGCCATCAACGCCAGTTGTACCAGGATCGCCAGCACCAGCGAGGACATGTCCAGGCCGAACACGCTCGGGATGATTCGGCGCAGTGGCTTGAGCAGCGGTTGGGTGGCCTTGACGATGAACTGGCAGAGCGGGTTATAGAAGTTCGCCCGCACCAGTTGCAGCACGAAGCGCATCAGCACGATCAGCAGGTACAGGCTGCCGAGGGTTTGCAGCACGTAGACTGCTGCGGTGTTCAATCCAATCATGAAAAGCTCCTTATTGACCCAATTGTTCGGCCATCTCGGCCGAGCGATGCGCGGCAGCGCCGAGTGCTTTTTCGACCATGGCTTCGAAGCCATTGGCCTGGAACGACTTGATTGCAGCTTCCGTGGTGCCCGCGGGCGAGGTGACACGGCGGCGCAGTTCCGCAGCGTCGACGTCGCTGGAAACCGCCATGTGCGCCGCGCCCAGAGCGGTTTGCAGCGTCAGTTGCGCGGCGATGTCCGCCGGCAGGCCGAGTTTCACGCCGGCGGCGGTCATGGCCTCGATCAGAAGGAAAAAATACGCCGGGCCCGAGCCGGAAACGGCGGTAACGGCATCCAATTGCTGCTCTTCATTCAGCCAAAGGGCGATGCCGACCGCGGACAGCAGCTCCTGGGCTTGCTGACGCTGTTCGGCAGTCACTTCGGCGGTGGCGAACAGGCCGCTCACGCCCTGACGCAACAGCGCCGGGGTGTTGGGCATGCAGCGCACGATCGGCTGGGCGCCGAGCCAGTTGTTCATGCTGGCGCAGGTGATGCCCGCGGCAATCGACACCACCAGCTGATGGGGTTTGAGGCTTGGGCGGATGGCTTCGCACACGGCTTTCATCGCCTGCGGCTTGACCGCGAGGACGACGACGTCGGCGCCATCGATGGCCTGGGCGTTGTCGGCGAAGGTTTCGATGCCGTGTTCAGCGCTCACGCGGGCGCGGGTTTCTTCGCCCGGGTCGCTGGCGCGGATCTGTGTGGCTTCCAGACCCTTGGCCCGCAGGCCGCCGATCAGGCTGGCGGCCATGTTGCCGGCACCGATAAAGGCAATACGCGTCTTGCTCATGTCAGGTCCTTATAAAGAGGTCACGGTTGACCGTAGTCGCGAGCGCCAAACAGGGCCGTACCGATACGGACCCAGGTGGCACCTTGGGCAATGGCCGACTCAAGGTCGTGGCTCATGCCCATGGAAAGTGTGTCGAGTGGCAGATTCAGGCTGGCCTGCAGGGTTTGCACGGCAGCAAAAGCGGCATCCTGGGCAGTGCGATCTTCGGTCGGCTCGGGAATCGCCATCAATCCACGCAATTTCAGGCGCGGCAGTGCGCAGATGGCATTGGCCAGGGCCGGCAGATCGGCTGGGGTACAGCCGGATTTGCTCGCTTCACCGCTGACGTTGACCTGAATGCAGATGTTCAGGGGCGGCAGATCGGCGGGACGTTGTTCGGACAGGCGTTGTGCGATTTTCAGACGATCCACGGAGTGCACCCAGTCGAAGTGTTCGGCGATAGCACGCGTCTTGTTCGATTGAATGGGGCCGATGAAGTGCCAGATCAAGGGCAGGTCGGTCAGTTCCAGCTGCTTGCCCAGCGCTTCCTGCAGGTAGTTCTCGCCAAAGTCGCGCAGGCCGGCGGCGTAGGCTTCACGCAGGTCCTGTGCGGGTTTGGTCTTGCTCACGGCCAGCAGATGGACACTGTTCTCGGCGCGGTTGGCGGCGAGTGTTGCGGCGTTTATGCGCGAACTAACCTGAAGAATGTTGTCTGCTATGGTGGACATCAAGAGGCGCCAGCGGTCTGAAGGTTCGCGGCATTCTACTGGAATTGAGAGGCGCAATGGATATCACTGAACTGCTGGCGTTCAGCGCCAAACAGGGGGCGTCCGACTTGCATTTGTCTGCCGGCCTGCCACCGATGATTCGGGTGGATGGCGATGTGCGGCGCATCAACCTGCCGGCCCTGGACCACCAGCAGGTGCAGGCGCTGGTTCACGCGATCATGAATGACGCTCAGCGTGCGGACTTCGAGAAGCACCTGGAAATCGACTTTTCCTTTGAAGTGCCCGGCGTGGCGCGCTTTCGGGTCAATGTGTTCAACCAGAACCGTGGCGCGGGCGCCGTATTTCGCACCATCCCGGCAAAAGTGCAGAGCATGGAGGAACTGGGCATGGGCGAAGTGTTTCGCAAAATGACCGACGCTCCCCGTGGCCTGGTGTTGGTGACCGGGCCGACCGGTTCCGGCAAATCCACCACGCTGGCGGCGATGATCGATTATCTCAATACCCATCGCCATCACCACATCCTCACCATCGAGGACCCGATCGAGTTCGTCCACGAGCCGCGCAAGTGCCTGATCAACCAGCGTGAAGTCCACCGCGATACGCGTAGCTTCGCCACCGCCTTGCGTTCGGCACTGCGCGAAGACCCGGACGTGATCCTGGTAGGGGAAATGCGCGACCTGGAGACCATTCGCCTGGCGTTGACCGCCGCCGAAACCGGCCATCTGGTGTTCGGCACGCTACACACCACGTCGGCGGCGAAGACCATCGACCGGGTAGTGGACGTGTTTCCGGGGGACGAGAAGTCAATGGTGCGCTCGATGCTCTCCGAGTCGCTGCTGGCGGTGGTGTCCCAGACGCTGGTGAAGAAGGTCGGTGGTGGGCGCATCGCAGCCCACGAGATCATGTTGGGAACGTCGGCGATCCGTAATCTGATCCGCGAGGACAAGGTGGCGCAGATGTATTCGGCGATTCAGTCGGGAGGGGCGTTGGGGATGCAGACGCTGGACATGAGCTTGAAGGAGCTGTTGGCCAGGGGGGTGATCAGTCGGGATCATGCGCGGGAGAAAGCGCGTTCGCCGGATAACTTCTGAGGATCCAGAAACGCCATCGTCGGATCGCCGCCCGGAGCAAGCCCGCTCCCACAGGATCGATGCAGTCCATGTGGGAGCGGGCTTGCCCGCGATGAGGCCATCATATTCAAAGCAATTCCCGAGGCTGACCCCGGTAGTTCAAGTCAGCGCTGAACCACACGCAACTGGTTCGGCTCTTTCGGCAGAACCCGCTTGGCAACCACGTAGTGGTTTTCCCAGTACGGTTTCTTCAAGGTGTCTATGCTCACCGACTTGCCACGGCGTGGTGCGTGGATGAAGCGGTCGTTGCCCAGGTAAATGGCAACATGATTGACCCGACGGCTCTTGATGTTGAAGAAAATCAGGTCGCCCGGCTTCAGGTCGTTGCGATCGACTTTCTCCCCATGACCGCTGGCCATGGCGTTGGAGGTGCGTGGCAGGTCGAACGTGGCGTCGTTGAACGCGTATTTCACCAGGCCGCTGCAATCGAAGCCTTTGCTCGGGCTGCTGCCGCCCCAGCGATAGGGAGTGCCAAGGACGTTCACGGCGCGGCTCAGCACGTCGCTGCTTTCCTTGGTGCCCATCGGTGGTACCAGGCCGCTTTTATTGCTGGCCAGGCTTGGAGCGTGTTTAGCGGATTTCTTGTCTTTGCTTGACGGAGCAGAGGCATGGGATTTCGGGGTGTAACCATTAACGTTTGGAAGACGTTGCTCACGATTGGTGGCGTGGGCGGCCAGTGGCATCAAAAGGCAAATGGTTAGCCATGTCTTGAAAAATGAACGCATTAGGCAAGGCTCTTAATAGGTTAGCGCGCAACTTTATAACAGCTTTTTTGTCGCTTCCGAGGCCGTTGGTCGATTCAATCCGGGGGGCAATGGTGGCAAAAAAGCGGCAAAATGGCGCAATTGTCGGACAGAAGTCCGGTGTTACAAGGCTTTGACAGGTGCGAAGGTAGCACTTGCCATACGTCGGGTGCCTGTAAAAAAGTCACAAAGAAATGAAGAATATTTATCTATCGCGCGAATCGAGGTCATTCATGAACCCCTATCAACAGACTGTTCCGCAGCAAGACACCCACAGCAAAGTGATTGGTTATTTGCTGTGGATTTTCGGGTTTACCGGCGCTCACCGCTTCTATTACGGCAAGCCGGTGACCGGGACGATCTGGTTCTTCACCTTTGGTTTGCTGGGAATTGGCTGGCTGATCGACCTTTTCCTGATCCCGGCAATGGATCGCGAGGCTGACCTGCGCTTTACCGCGGGACCTGTCGAATACAACGTGGCGTGGATTCTGCTGACGTTTCTCGGGGTGTTCGGCGTGCACCGGATGTATCAGGGGAAATGGATCAGCGGGTTGCTGTACCTGTTGACCGGCGGGTTGTTCTTTCTGGGGGTGCTGTATGACTTCTGGACGTTGAATGACCAGGTTTCGGTGCGTAATGCTCAGAACAGAGGCGCCTTCTAAGACGCCATCGCGGGCAAGCGCGCTCCCACAGGGATCATCTCAATCCTGTGGGAGCGGGCTTGCCCGCGATTGGAGCGACGCGGTTTTACGCCTGGTGGCTGATCCGCCCATCCACCAGGGTGTAACGCACCACACCCGGCAGGCTGTGGCCAATGAACGGGCAGTTCTCACCCTTGGACAGCCAGCTTTCGCCCGCGACGGTGGACGCCGTAGGGTCGAACAGCACGATATCCGCCGCGCCACCGACCGCCAGTTTGCCTGCCGGCAGCCGCAAGGCCTCGGCAGGGCCGGTGCTCAGGCGTTCGAGCAGTGTCGGCAGGTCCAGCAAACCGTCTTCGACCAGGGTCATCGCCAGTGGCAGCAACAGTTCAACGCTGCTGATGCCCGGTTCGGTCGCCCCGAACGGTGCCAGCTTGGCGTCACGCTCATGGGGTTGGTGGTGGCTGGAAATAGCCGAGATAACGCCGGATTTCACCGCAGCGCGCAGGCCCTCGCGGTCGGCGTGGGTGCGTAGCGGCGGCTGGACGTGATACAGGCTGCTGAAGCCGATCAGGGCTTCGTCGGTCAGGATCAACTGGTACAGGGCGACATCCGCGGTCACCTTCAGGCCTCGGGCCTGGGCCTGGGCGATCAGCTCCACACCGCGTGCGCTGGTGAGCTGGCTGAAGTGTGCGCGCACGCCGGTCTGCTCAACCAGCAGCAGATCCCGGGCCAGGGCGACGGTCTCGGCGCTTTCCGGAATGCCCGGCAGGCCAAGGAAGCTGGCGGTCGGACCTTCGTGGGCCAGGCCACCCTCGGCCAGGTCGTGATCCTGTGAGTTGAAAATCACCGTCAGGTCGAAGGTCGCTGCGTAGTCCAGTGCCCGGCACAGGGTGCGGGTGTTGCGGAAACTCTCCAGGCCATTGCCGAAGGCCACGCAACCGGCGTCGCGCAGTGCCACCAGCTCTGCCAGCTGTTCACCGTCCAGGCCTTTGCTCAGGGCACCAATCGGGAAGACCTTGGTGTTGCCGGCCTCGCGGGCGCGGTCGAGGATCAGCTCGGCCACCGCCGAAGTGTCCAGCACCGGTTTGGTTTTTGGCGGGCAGCACAGGCTGGTCACGCCGCCAGCCGCCGCGGCGCGGGTTTCGCTGACGATCGAGCCTTTGCGGCTGTAACCCGGTTCGCGCAGGGCGACGTTGAGATCGACCAGGCCGGGAGCGGCAACCAGTCCTTTGGCATCGATCGTGTCGACGGCGACAAAACCGGCTGGCGCAGCGCCAAGGGCGACGACTTTGCAGGCTTCAATGTGGATGTCGGTTACTTGATCCAGGCCACTGGCTGGATCGATCACGCGGGCACCGAGAATGCTGAGCTTCACTGGGCGTTCTCCTGCTCGAATTGGCGCTGGGCTGTTTGCCCGCTCATGGCCATGGACAGCACGGCCATACGAATGGCGATCCCGTAGGTCACCTGGTTGAGGATCACCGAGTGCGGGCCGTCAGCCACTGCCGACTCGATTTCCACACCACGGTTGATCGGCCCCGGGTGCATCACGATGGCGTCGGGCTTGGCGCCGGCCAGGCGTGCGGTGGTCAGGCCGAACAGGCGGTAGAACTCGCCTTCGCTCGGCAACAGGCCGCCGGTCATGCGTTCACGCTGCAGACGCAACATGATCACCACGTCCACGTCTTTCAGGCCTTCGGTCATGTCGGTGTAGACCTTCACGCCGTATTGCTCGATGCCGATCGGCAGCAGGGTTTTCGGCGCGATCACGCGAATGTCCGGGCAGCCGAGGGTTTTCAGGGCCAGCATGTTCGAGCGCGCGACCCGCGAGTGCAGGATGTCGCCGACGATGGCCACCGAAAGGTTTTCGAAACTGCCCTTGTGCCGGCGGATGGTCAGCATGTCGAGCATGCCCTGGGTCGGGTGCGCGTGACGGCCGTCGCCGCCGTTGATGATCGCCACTTGCGGGCAAACATGCTCGGCGATGAAGTGCGCGGCGCCGGAATCACCGTGGCGCACGACGAACATGTCGGCGGCCATGGCTTCGAGGTTGCGCAGGGTGTCGAGCAGGGTTTCCCCCTTGCTCGCCGAAGATGTCGACACGTTGAGGGTGATTACGTCCGCCGAGAGCCGCTGGGCCGCCAGTTCGAAGGTGGTGCGGGTGCGGGTCGAGTTCTCGAAGAACACGTTGCACACGGTCTTGCCGCGCAGCAACGGGACTTTCTTCACGGCCCGGGCGCCGACTTCGAGGAAGGAGTCGGCGGTGTCGAGGATTTCCGTCAGCAACTCGCGGCGCAAACCGTCGAGCGAGAGGAAGTGGCGCAGCTGGCCCTGATCATTGAGCTGCAGCGGGCGCTTGGTTTCTAGAGGCGTCATCGCGAGGGGGACTCTCAATAGGGCGAATTAAAGGGCGAGGTCTTGCAGTTCGAGCGCGAGCTCCGGGCCGGACAGTTTCACCCGTTCGTGGGCGGCCAGCGACAGGGTGGCGCCAACCACGTTCGGGCGGATCGGCAGTTCGCCGGCGTCCAGGTCCAGCATGCACACCAGCGTCACGCTGGCCGGGCGGCCGTAGTCGAACAGTTCGTTCATGGCGGCGCGGATGGTCCGCCCGCTCATCAGCACGTCGTCGATCAGCACCAGGTGCTGGCCTTCGATCTCGAACGGCAGCGCCGAAGGGCGAACCTGTGGGTGCAGGCCGTTCTGGCTGAAATCGTCACGGTAGAAGGACACGTCCAGGGTGCCGAGTGGCTCATCGCTGCCCAGTTCCTTGAGCAGGGCCTGGGCCACCCAGACGCCGCCGGTACGGATGCCGATGAAGCGCGGATCGCTGATGCCACGGTGTTCCAGGTGGGCCTTCAGGCGCGTGGCCATCTGGCTGATCAGTTCGGCGGGATTGGGCAGGCTCATGGTTGCTCCTTCTTGGGCCCGAGCCGGCTTGTGCGGGTGTGGCTCGGGTTGTAGCTAAGTGAGACGCGCGGCGGCTCTTCAGGATTCAAACAGTGCGGTGTTTTCGTCGAGCCAGCCTTGCAGCAGCAGGGCGGCGGCGATGGCATCGACCGGGTTGTCGCGGTAACTGCCTTTCTGCCCGCCACGCGCCAGGCGTTCGCCCTTGGCCTCGTAGGTGGTCAGGCGTTCATCGTGGGTATAGAAGGGCAGGTTGAAGCGGCCGTTCAGGCGCCGGGCGAACTTTTCCGCGCGGGCGCACATGTCACTGGGTGTACCGTCCATGTTCAACGGCAGGCCGACCACCACGGCATCGGGCTTCCATTCCTTGATGAGGGCTTCGAGCTGGTTCCAGTCAGGGATGCCGTTCTGCGCTTTGAGCGTGCACAGCTCGCGGGCCTGGCCGGTCACCACCTGGCCGACCGCAACGCCGATCTGTTTGGTGCCGTAGTCGAATCCGAGAATCAGCCGCAGGGCCATCAGGCGTGCCCCGCCTGGCTGGTCAGCAGGCTGAGGTTGACGCCCAGGTGTTTGGCCGCCGCTTCCAGGCGCAGTTCGCTGCTGGTGTTGAACAGGATATCGGCGTCGAACGGGCAGTTCAGCCAGGCGTTCTGCGCCAGTTCGGCCTCCAGTTGACCGGCTTCCCAACCGGCATAGCCGAGGGCGATCAGGCTTTTTGCCGGGCCGACGCCGTCAGCGATGGCGAACAGGATGTCCTGGGTGGTCGACAGGGCTAACTCGTCTTCCAGATCAACGGTTGCCTGGAACGTCAGCCCCTTGGGGTGAAGGACGAAGCCGCGATCGGTCTGTACCGGGCCGCCGACAAAGATCGGCACATGCTGGCAGAGCGCTGGCGGTTCGATATCCGGGCGTAATTGCTCGAGGATATCGGCCAGGCTCAGCTCTTGCGGACGGTTGACCACCAGCCCCATGGCCCCATTGGCCGTGTGCTCGACGATGTAGGTCAAGGTGTGCGCAAAGTTCGGGTCGGCCATGTGCGGCATGGCGATCAGGAATTGATGCTTGAGGTAGCTGGGGCTGACGTTTTTCATGTGCGCTAGTGTGGCGTTCGAGGGGCGAACTGACAAGCTGGGGATGCATGGGAAATGCCTCAAATCCCCTCTGACGACTTGGATTCCTGTGGGAGCGAGCTTGCTCGCGATGGCGGCCTGGCAGTCGACATCTTTGTTGGATGTGAAGTTGTCATCGCGAGCAAGCTCGCTCCCACAGGGTTTCGGGGGTGGTCAATTGCTGGAGAGTCGGTCGCCGCGGGCGAATTTCCAGGTGCGGATGATCTCCAGCCGGTCTACATCCGACAGATCACCGGTAAAGGGTGCAAACGGCGCCGCCAGCCGCACGATCCGCTGCGCCGCCTGGTCGAGCAGCGGCTGGCCGGAAGACTCCAGCACCAACACCTCGTACAGCGAACCGTCGCGGTTGATCGACACCATCAGGCGCAAGTTGCCGTAGATCTGTTTGCGCCGTGCTTCGTCGGGGTAGTTGAGGTTGCCGATGCGCTCAACCTTCTTGCGCCATTCGTCCTTGTACCAGGCGCCCTTGTCGCGCATGGTCGAGGCCGCGCTCAAGCGGTGAATGCGCGGGCGCTTGGCGTACAGCTGCTGTTCGGCGGCCAGTTCCGCTTCGAGGCTGGCGATGTCGCTGGACAGTCGTTCGCTGTCGAACGTTGGCGCCTGGACCTGGGGTTTGACCTCGGTCTTGGGTTCCTCGGTCTTGGCGGGGGCTTTTTTCGGCTTCGGCGCCACGGTGGTCACGGCAGCCTTCGGCGGAGCCTCCTGCACTTCAGGCTTGGCGGCCGGTGGTGGCGTGACTTTCTGTACCTTGTTGTCCTGGAATGGTGCGACCTCGGTGGTCTTGGGGATCGCCTTTTTATCCAGGGTGCCGCTGCCTTGCTGATGTTCCTGGGCCAGGAAATCGGCCTTCTCGGGCTTTTTTTCGCTTTTGAAGGTGGCGAGGGTGATTTCCAGGGTTTTGCTGATCTGCTTGGGTTCGACCACGGCAAAGCCGATGCCCAACAGCAAGGCCAGGTGGATCAGCGCTGCCAGGAACAGGGTAAAACCAAGGCGATCGGCCGGGCGCACGCCACGATGGGCGAGTTCGGCAGGCAGATCGGACGGGAGGGTCATGACAAGGAAACCAACATCGCGTTTTCACAGGCCGCGCATGATAACGCAATGTTGGTTTGGCTAATCAACGTGCCTTGAGCTTCTGATCGATGGCATCCATCAGCATGCCGCCAATATCGGTGCCAAATGCATTATCAATCTCGCGAATGCAGGTCGGGCTGGTGACGTTGATTTCGGTCAGGTGCTCGCCGATCACGTCCAGGCCAACGAACAGCAAGCCTTTTTCACGCAGGGTCGGGCCGACTTGTGCGGCGATCCAGCGATCCTTGTCGGTCAGCGGGCGGGCTTCGCCACGGCCGCCGGCGGCCAGGTTGCCACGGGTTTCGCCCTGGGCCGGAATCCGTGCCAGGCAATAATCCACCGGCTCGCCGTCGATCATCAGGATGCGTTTGTCGCCGTCCTTGATGGCCGGCAGGTAGGCCTGGCCCATGATCTGCTGTGCGCCGAGGGCGGTCAGGGTTTCGAGGATCACCGACAGGTTCGGATCGCCCGCGCGGTGGCGGAAAATCGAAGTGCCGCCCATGCCGTCCAGCGGCTTGAGGATCACATCACCGTGTTTGGCGGCAAATTCGCGCAGCACGTCGGCCCGGCGGCTGACCACGGTCGGCGGGGTGCACTGCGGGAACAGCGTGGCGAACAGCTTCTCGTTGCAGTCGCGCAGGCTCTGCGGCTTGTTGACCACCAGCACGCCGGCGCGCTCGGCCTGTTCCAGCAAGTAGGTGGAGTAGACGAACTCCATGTCGAACGGCGGATCCTTGCGCATCAGGATCACGTCCAGATCGCTCAACAACGCATCGCTTTCGGCGCCCAGCTCGAACCATTTTTCCGGGTTGGCGAACACCTGCAGCGGACGCATCCGCGCCCTGGCCTGACCTTCACCCTGATACAGGTCGCGCTGCTCCATATAGAACAGCTCCCAGCCACGCTTCTGCGCGGCCAGCAGCATGGCCAGCGAGCTATCCTTTTTATAGGAAATGCTGGCGATAGGGTCCATGACAATCCCGACGCGAACGCTCATTGGGTTTTCCTCGAAATTTTGGGGGCATGTGTCGATCTGTAGGAGCGAGCCTGCTCGCGATGACCTCAAGGACACCGCGGGGGTGTCAGGTTTCCCGCGTCATCGTTGACGTCCATCGCGAGCGTGCTCGCTCCTACAATTAAAAGAAGCGATGCCATATAAAAGTGGCGTCAGAGTGGCGCTGAGTGTGTTCCCGGTCAAGGAAAAACCACCTTGCGGGTCAGCCGATAGATTGGTTCTGGAGACTGTGCTAAAAAGGCTGCCATGTCGTGCTGGCCCTTGAGTATCAAGGGTTTCGAGCCGCGTTAACCGGCAAACGGACAAATTGTTTCGCAAAGGCGACGGTAGAGCATTTTATGGAACAGCACCCCAGCGCCTTGAAGGTCATGGTGATCGACGATTCGAAGACGATTCGTCGCACCGCCGAAACGCTGCTCAAGAATGTGGGTTGTGAGGTCATCACGGCCATCGACGGCTTCGATGCCCTGGCCAAGATCGCCGACAACCACCCCGGCATCATCTTTGTCGACATCATGATGCCGCGCCTGGATGGCTACCAGACCTGCGCCCTGATCAAGAACAACAGCGCGTTCAAGTCCACGCCAGTGATTATGCTGTCATCCAAGGACGGCCTGTTCGACAAGGCCAAGGGGCGCATCGTCGGCTCCGACCAGTTTTTGACCAAGCCTTTCAGCAAGGAAGAATTGCTTGATGCGATCCAGGCCCATGTTCCTGGTTTCGCCGCCGTTTTGCCGCAGTAGGACACGCACAGTGACGCTCGGCCATCGGGCCCGGCGCCGACAAGAATGGGGAAGACCATGGCTCGTATTCTGATCGTCGATGATTCGCCGACCGAAATGTACAAACTGACCGGCATGCTGGAAAAGCACGGGCATGAAGTGTTGAAAGCCGAAAACGGCGCCGACGGCGTGGCCCTGGCCCGCCAGGAAAAGCCCGACGCGGTCCTGATGGACATCGTCATGCCCGGCCTCAACGGCTTCCAGGCAACCCGCCAGTTGACCAAGGACCCGGAAACCGGACACATCCCGGTGATCATCATCACCACCAAGGACCAGGATACCGACAAGGTCTGGGGCACGCGCCAGGGCGCCAAGGACTACCTGACCAAACCGGTCGACGAAGACACCCTGATCAAGACGCTGAACAGCGTGCTGGCCGGTTGATCGGCAGGCCATGAACGAGTCGCTGACGGCCTTCGAGCTGCTGCTGCAAATCGATCGACGCTGTCGATTGCTGGCGGCGGACTTGCCGTCCCAGCCGACCCGTCGGGACAACTGGAGCGGCATCGGTTTTCGCCTGGGCGAGCACTGGTACGTTGCGCCCATGAGTGAAGTCAGCGAAGTCTTGCACGAGCCACGCCTGACTCAGCTGCCCGGGGTCAAACCCTGGGTCAAGGGTGTCGCCAACCTGCGCGGGCGATTGCTGCCGGTCATGGATTTGAGCGGCTTCTTCGGGCACGAACTGTCGGCGGTGCGCAGGCAGCGTCGGGTGTTGGTGGTCGAGCATGGCGAGGTGTTTGCCGGGTTGCTGGTCGATGAAGTCTTCGGCCTCCAGCACTTTGCCCAGGACAGCCTGGAGCCGATGCCGGCAGATGAGTTGAAGGGAACGATGGCGACGTTTGTCAAAGGCCGCTTTCAGCGCGGGCAGTGTTGGCAGGTGTTCAGCCCGTTTGCGTTGACGCAGTCCCAGGGGTTCATGAGCGTCGCGGTGTAACCGGAACAACACAGAACCTTGTGGGAGCGAGCTGGCTCGCGAAGGCGGTCTGACTGCCAAAATAAGTGTCGACTGATGCAACGCTTTCGCGAGCAGGCTCGCTCCCACAGGGGTAGATCTCAGTAGGCATCAAGGGTGCTGGTTAACAGGCGAGGACCGATGATAAAAGCAAAAGCAGGCAAGCCAATGGAAGGGTCGCGCAGCCGGTCGCAGATCATCGTGCTGTTCATCGCGCTGATCGTCTTCATCATGCTGCTGTTCGCCAACTTCGCGTACCTCAACACCCAGGCTACCTACGACAAACAGTACATCGGCCACGCCGGCGAGCTGCGCGTGCTGTCCCAGCGTATCGCCAAGAACGCCACCGAAGCCGCCGCCGGCAAGGCTGCCGCGTTCAAGTTGCTCAGTGATGCACGCAACGATTTTGCCCGGCGCTGGGGTTATCTGAAGAAGGGCGACCCGGCCACCAGCCTGCCGCCGGCCCCCGCCGCCGTGCGTCCGGAGATGCGCGCGGTGCAACAGGACTGGGAACGCCTGCTGAAAAACACCGACGCGATTCTGTCCAGCGAGCAAACCGTACTGTCGCTGCATCAGGTCGCCGCGACCCTGGCCGAAACCGTGCCGCAGCTGCAGGTCGAGTACGAAAAGGTCGTCGAGATTCTCCTCCAGCGGGGCGCTCCGGCGGCCCAGGTGGCGATGGCCCAGCGCCAGTCGCTGCTGGCCGAGCGGATCCTCGGCGCGGTCAACACGGTGCTGGCCGGCGACGAAAATTCACAGCAGGCCGCCGATGCCTTCGGACGCGACGCGACTCAGTTCGGCAAGGTGCTCAACGGCATGCTGCAGGGCGACCCGGCGCTCAAGGTCAGCCAGGTCGAAGACCGCGACGCCCGTGCGCGGCTCGCGGAAATCTCCGAACTGTTCGAGTTTGTCTCAGGCTCCGTGGACGAAATCCTCGAGACCTCGCCAGAGCTGTTCAAGGTCCGCGAGTCGGCCTCGAACATTTTCAGTCTGTCGCAGACCCTGCTCGACGAAGCCTCACACCTGGCCAGCGGTTTCGAAAACATGGTCGGCGGGCGCACCACCGACACCATTGGCGGTTATGTGCTGGGCTTGCTGGCGCTGACTTCTATCATCCTGATCGGCCTGGTGATGGTGCGCGAAACCAACCGTCAGTTGCGCGAAACCGCCGAGAAAAACGAGCGTAACCAGAACGCGATCATGCGCTTGCTCGACGAGATCGAGGACCTGGCCGACGGCGATCTCACAGTGACGGCCTCGGTGACCGAAGACTTTACCGGCACCATCGCCGATTCGATCAATTACTCCGTCGACCAGTTGCGCGACCTGGTCGCGACCATCAACCTCACCGCCGGCCAGGTGGCCGCCGCCGTGCATGAGACCCAGGCCACCGCCATGCACCTGGCCCAGGCGTCGGAACATCAGGCCCAGCAGATTTCCGAGGCTTCGATGGCGATCAACGACATGGCCGAGTCCATCGACCAGGTGTCGGCCAACGCGGCGGAATCTTCGGCGGTTGCCGAGCGCTCGGTGGAAATCGCCAACAAGGGCAACGAGGTGGTGCACAACACCATCCACGGCATGGACAACATTCGCGAGCAAATTCAGGACACCGCCAAGCGCATCAAGCGCCTGGGCGAGTCGTCCCAGGAAATCGGCGACATTGTCAGCCTGATCGATGACATTGCCGACCAGACGAACATCCTTGCCCTCAACGCGGCCATCCAGGCGTCCATGGCCGGTGACGCCGGCCGCGGTTTCGCCGTGGTCGCCGACGAAGTGCAGCGCCTGGCCGAGCGCTCGTCTGCCGCAACCCGGCAGATCGAAACCCTGGTGCGGGCGATCCAGACCGACACCAACGAAGCGGTCATCTCCATGGAGCAGACGACGACCGAGGTGGTGCGTGGCGCCCGTCTGGCGCAGGATGCCGGTGTGGCCCTGGAAGAAATCGAGGGCGTGTCGAAGACGCTCGCGGCATTGATCCAGAGCATTTCCAATGCCGCGCAGCAGCAGACCTCGTCGGCCGGGCAGATTTCCCTGACGATGAACGTGATCCAGCAGATCACCTCGCAGACGTCGTCGGGTTCCACCGCCACGGCTGACAGCATCGGTAACCTGGCGAAAATGGCCAGTCAGTTGCGTCGTTCGGTGTCCGGTTTCACCTTGCCGGCTGCCAAGGTGCAGGTTGTGGACAAAGCTTGAACCGCCCATGGGTATCTGAATTGTGATTGGAGTGGTTATGGGTGATCGGCACGACTATGTGGCCCTCGAGTGGGTCAAGGGCGAGATTGCCGAAACGCTGAAACAGGCTCATCACGCGATCGAAACCGTGCTCGATGACCCGCAGGCCGCGCATGCGCTCGACGATTGCCTGGCGTGCATCCATCAGGTCCACGGCAGTTTGCAGATGGTCGAGTTCTACGGCGCGGCGTTGCTCGCCGAAGAAATGGAACAACTGGCCATGGCCTTGCAGGGCAACCGTGTCAGCCATCGCGACGAGGGCTTTCACCTGTTGATGCAGGCCCTTGGGCAGCTGCCGATCTACCTGGACCGCGTGCAAGGCGCGCGCCGCGACTTGCCGCTGGTGGTGTTGCCGTTGATCAACGACCTGCGCAGCGCCCGTGGCGAAAGCCTGTTGTCGGAAACCAGCCTGTTCAGCCCGCAATTGCCCGAGTTGCCAGCGTTGGACGCACAAACGCTGGCGCAGCTGGAACCGGCCGAGTTGCCCGGTGTGCTGCGCAAGCTGCGGCAGATGCTGCAAATGGCGCTGGTCGGCTTCCTGCGTGAGCAAGACAACGACACCAACCTCGATTACCTGGCCAAGGTCTTCACCCGTCTCGAAGCGCTGTGCGCCAATGCGCCCCTGAGCCCGTTGTGGCAGGTGGCATCGGCGCTGGTCGAAGGCATGCGGGGCGGTGCGATTGCCAACAGCCCGGCCTTGCGCAGTCTGTTCAAGGATGCCGACCAGGAACTCAAGCGCCTGCTCGAACAAGGCATGCAGGGTATCAATCAACCGGCCCCGCCGGAGTTGCTCAAGAGTTTGCTGTTCTACATAGCCAAGGCTGAACATCCCACCGGGCAGATGCTGACCATGAAAGAACGCTACTCACTGGACGACGCGCTGCCCGACAGCGCGATGGTCGATGAAGAACGCGCGCGGCTGGCCGGTCCCGACCGTGACGCCATGCGCTCGGTACTGGCCGCGCTGTGCGAAGAGCTGGTACGGGTCAAGGAACGTCTGGACCTGTTCGTGCGCAGTGACCGCCAGCACACCTCCGACCTCGACAGCCTGTTGGCACCGCTGCGGCAAATCGCCGATACCCTGGCGGTCCTGGGCTTCGGCCAGCCGCGCAAGGTGATCATCGATCAATTGGCGGTGGTGCTCAGCCTCGCTCAGGGCCAGCGCGAGCCCAACGATGCCATTCTCATGGACGTTGCCGGGGCCTTGTTGTACGTCGAAGCGACGCTGGCCGGCATGGTCGGCACCGTGGAACCGGAAAGCCAGGACGATAACCGCCTGCCGACCACCGACCTGACGCAGATCCACCAGATCGTGATCAAGGAGGCCCGCATCTGCTTGCAGCAGGCCAAGGACATGATCGTCGACTACATCGACGCCGACTGGGACCGCCAGCATTTGCAGGCGCTGCCGGCTTTGCTGACGCAGGTACGTGGCGCGCTGGCGATGATTCCCTTGAGCCGGGCGGCGAGCCTGGTGGAAACCTGCAATCACTTCATTCGCGAGCACCTGTTGCTCGAGCCGGGTCAACCGGGCTGGCAGGAACTGGACAGCCTGGCCGACGTGATTACCAGCATCGAGTACTACCTCGAACGCCTCAGCGATGACCCGCAGGCGCAGGGTGAGAACCTGCTCGACGTCGCGGAAAAAAGCCTGGCGAGCCTCGGGTTTTTCCCCAGTGAGCAACATGTGCCGGTGCTGGAGGATGTGCTCAACCCGAGCGAAGCCCAGGTCATGCAGATGATGCAGGAGCTGGATGATCCGCAGATCGTCCAGACCTTGGCCGATGTGCTCGCCAGCCCGGTTTCGAGCCTGAACCCGCCCGCGCTGAACACCCCGGGCAGCCTGCTGCCGCCGCCGGCAGGCGAAGAGCCGGTGGACGAGGAGCTGCGTGAGGTGTTCCTCGAGGAAACCGACGAAGTCCTGGAGATCCTCCGCGAGTACTTGCCGCGCTGGTCGGTCAACCCTGACAACCACTCGGCCCTGAGCGAGCTTCGCCGCGCCTTCCACACCCTCAAGGGCAGTGGCCGCATGGTGCGCGCTCTGGTCTTGGGCGAGTTGGCCTGGGCCGTGGAAAACCTGCTCAACCGCGTACTGGAGAACAGCGTGGAGCCTGGCGCTACGGTGCAGCAACTGATCGGCGATGTGCTGCATCTGCTGCCGGAACTGGTGGCTGAATACGCCGCCAATGCCCAGCGTCAGCGCAACGATGTCGATCAGTTGGCCGCCCGCGCTCATGCCTTGGCCAAGGGCGATGAACCGGTGTCCGATGAGGATACCCAAGACGTCGCGGCCCTCGACCCGCTATTGCTGGAGATCTTCCGCAAAGAAGCCGAAACCCATTTGGGCAGCCTCAATCGCTTCCTCGATCAAGCCGCCGAACATGTGCCGTTGCAGGCCAGCGATGAGTTGCAGCGCGCCTTGCACACCCTCAAGGGCAGCGCCTCCATGGCCGGTGTCTTGCCGATTGCCGAACTGGCCGCACCGCTGGATCAACTGGCCCGGGAATACAAGGCGCACCTGATCGCGCTGGACCTGGATGAAGTCGAATTGCTACTGGAGGCAGAAGGGCTGTTCCGCCTTGGTTTGCGCCAGCTCAAACGCGATCCGCTGGCGGAAATCCCCGGTGCGCGGAGTTTGATCGAACGCGCCAGGGCACTGCTGGCCGAGCGTCTGGAAAACCTGCGGAACACACCAAACACCGGACTGCGAATCAAGCGCGACCCGCAGCTGATCAACAACTTCCTCGCCCAAGGCATGGACATCCTGCTGGACGCCGAAAGCCTGTTGCAACGCTGGCAGCAACACCCCGGCGAACGTCAGGAACTCAGCGCGCTGCTGGACGAATTGACCACCCTCGGCGAAGGCGCCCATCTGGCCGACCTGCACCCGGTGGATGAGCTGTGCGAAGCGTTGCTCGACCTCTACGGTGCGGTGGAAGAAAGCAGCCTCGCGGTCAGCGAGCGCTTTTTCCATGAAGCACAGGCAGCCCACGAAGCGCTGATCAACATGCTCGACGAACTGGCCGCCGGCCAGGAAGTCAGCCCGCAGCCGCAACGGATCAGAGCCTTGCGCGAGCTGCTCGACGAGAGTCTCGACCCGTCGGCGATGGGCCTGATCCGCAGCGATGGCAGCCGCACCCTGAGCATCCGCGAACTGGGCGCAGCCACCGCCGATCTGGAACACACGCTACCCCTTGTAGGAGCGAGCCCGCTCGCGATGGACGTTAACGATGACGCGTTGTCATTGGATAAACGCGGCGCCGGTGAGTCCTTCGCTGGCAAGTCGGATCGCCGCACCGCAGCTCCTACAGAGGACCGTGTTGTCGGTGTGGACGATGAAATCGTGGCGATCTTCCTCGAAGAAGCAGTGGATATCCTCGAAAGCGCCGGTCAGGCCTTGCAGCGCTGGTTGCGCGACTCGGACAACGCCGCGCCACTGTCGTCCCTGCAACGGGATTTGCACACCCTCAAGGGCGGCGCACGCATGGCCGAAGTCGGGCCGGTCGGCGATCTGGCCCATGAACTGGAAAGCCTTTACCAAGGCTTGGTGGACCGTCGATACGCCTTCAGTGATGCACTGGCAGCGCTGCTGCAACAGAGCCATGAGCGACTGGCGTTGTACCTTGAACAGTTGCAGCGCCATCAGCCACTGAACGATTCCCTCGAGCTGATCGAAGCCATTCGTGCCTACCGTCAAGGTCATGCGGGTGTCGCCGAGGCGGCCCGGCAAGCGACCGATAACGACTCGGCCGGACACGATCCGGAGTTGCTGGAGATCTTCCTCGAGGAAGGTTTCGACATCATCGAAAGCTCCGGGGCGGCGCTGGAGCGCTGGCAGGCCCAGCCTTCGAGTCGTCAGGAAGTGGAAACCCTGCTGCGCGACCTGCATACCCTCAAGGGCGGTGCGCGCATGGTGGAAATCGCCGCGATTGGCGATCTGGCCCATGAACTGGAGTTCCTCTACGAAGGCCTGTCCACCGGCGTGCTGCAACCGACGCAAGCGTTGTTCGCCCTGTTGCAACGCAGTCATGACCGCCTGGCGCAAATGCTCGACGCGGCCCGCGCCGGTGAGCCGATGCCGCCGGCCGACCGCTTGATCGATGCGATCAAGAACTTCAGCCACCCGACCGTGCCTGAAGCCCACGCACCGGTTGCACCGCCGGTCACGCCCAAGGCCGAACCGGTGGCGCCGCCGTCCGATGCCGGGGCAGACATGGTCAAGGTCTCGGCGGAGCTCCTCGATGACCTGGTCAACCTGGCGGGTGAAACATCGATTTTCCGTGGCCGCATCGAACAGCAAGTCAACGATGCGCACATCGCCCTGAGCGAGATGGAGACCACCATCGAGCGTATGCGCGACCAGTTGCGCCGCCTCGATACCGAAACCCAGGGACGGATCCTCAGCCGCCAGCAAGTCGACGCCGAACGCCTGGGCTACGAAGAATTCGACCCGCTGGAAATGGACCGCCATTCACAGTTGCAGCAGTTGTCCCGGGCGTTGTTCGAATCCGCCTCGGATTTGCTCGACCTCAAGGAAACCCTCGAGCGACGCAATCATGATGCGGAGAACCTGCTGCAACAGCAGGGCCGCATCAACACCGAATTGCAGGAAGGCCTGATGCGCACGCGCATGGTGCCGTTCGAACGGATGGTCCCGCGGTTGCAGCGCATCGTCCGGCAGGTGGCCGGCGAGCTGGGCAAGGACGTGGATTTCATCGTCGATAACGCCGAAGGCGAGATGGATCGCAACGTCCTCGAACGCATGGCCGCGCCGCTGGAGCACATGCTGCGCAACGCCGTCGACCACGGCCTGGAGTCCGTCGAGGCGCGGTTGGCGGCGGGAAAACCGGCCAAGGGCAGGATCACCCTCGATCTGCTGCGCGAAGGTGGCGACATCATTTTCGACATCCGCGACGACGGCGCCGGTGTGCCGCTGGACGCGGTACGGCGCAAGGCGATCAAGCGCGGCCTGCTCGCTCCGGACAGCATCATCAGTGATCACGACGTGTTGCAGTTCATCCTGCAACCGGGGTTTTCCACCGCCGAGAAAATCACCCAGATATCCGGGCGCGGCGTCGGCATGGATGTGGTGCACGAAGAGGTGCGGCAACTGGGCGGCACCATGAGCATCGACTCGGTGCCGGGGCAGGGCGTGCATTTTCGCATTCGCCTGCCGTTCACCGTATCGGTCAACCGGGCGCTGATGGTGCAGTGCGGCGAGGACCAGTACGCGATCCCGCTCAATACCATCGACGGCATTGTTCGCGTGCTGCCCATTGAGCTCGAAGGGTATTTCCGTTTCGATTCGCCGACCTACGAATATGCCGGGCAACGTTACGAGCTGTGCTATCTGGGTGAGCTGCTGAAAACCAGTCCGCGCCCGAAACTGTTGGGCCAGACCCTGCCGTTGCCGGTGCTGCTGGTGCAGTGCAATGAACGGCATATCGCGGTGCAGGTGGATGCCATGGCCGGCACCCGCGAGATCGTGGTCAAGAGCCTGGGGCCACAGTTTGCCGCGGTGCAAGGGGTGTCCGGGGCGACGATTCTCGGCGATGGCCGGGTGGTGCTGATTCTGGATTTGCTGGCGCCGATCCGCGCCATGCAGGCCCGCGTACCCCAGCGTCCGGCGGGGCAGGAAGTCGAGGCCGAACCGCATCGGCCGCTGCTGGTGATGGTGGTCGACGACTCGGTCACCGTGCGCAAGGTCACCAGCCGCTTGCTCGAACGCCACGGCATGAGCGTGCTGACCGCCAAGGACGGGGTCGATGCCATGCTGCTGCTGGAAGAGCACATGCCTGACCTGATGCTGCTGGACATCGAGATGCCGCGCATGGATGGCTTCGAAGTCGCGGCCCAGGTGCGCAGCGACGAACGCCTGCAACACCTGCCGATCATCATGATCACTTCCCGTACCGGACAGAAACACCGCGATCGGGCCATGGCCATCGGCGTCAACGACTACCTTGGCAAGCCGTACCAGGAATCGGTGCTGCTCGAAAGCATCGCCTTGTGGAGCAAGACCCATGCTTGAGCACCGCACCAGCAACCTCACCGGCCTGCTGCTGCCGTTGGCCGACCGCAACCTGATCCTGCCCAACGTCGCCGTTGCCGAGCTGATCGATTACCAGCCACCGGGGACCTTCGACCTCGACACGCCGCCGTGGTACCTGGGCCTGGTGACGTGGCGCGACCGGCAGATTCCGCTGCTGAGTTTCGAGTCGGCCTGCGGGCAGAAAATCGTCATTGGCGAGCGTGCGCGGATTGTCATCCTCAACACCCTCGGCGGGCGCCCCGAACTGAAATTCATCGCGCTGCTGGTGCAGGGCATTCCGCGCTCCTGCAAGCTCGACAGCCAGTTGAGTTATGTGGACGTGCCGTTGTGTGCGCTGGAGCAGGCGGCGGTGCAGGTGGGCGAGCAGGTGGCCAAGGTGCCGGATTTGTTGGCGCTGGAGGGGTTGTTGGTGGATGCCGGGTTGATCAATTGATCCCGATTCAGCGGCGATTTGACCGGCCTCATCGCGGGCAAGCCCGCTCCCACAGTTGATCTGTGGTGAACACAAAACCTGTGGGAGCGGGCTTGCCCGCGATGGCGTCAGTCCAGACAACCATTACCCTAAGCGTAACGATCCACCACTCTGCTTGATTGATGCCCCCACCCAACACTCCTAAGGTAGCTCCACGACAGCGAACCCGTGGAGTGGTCATGACAACAACAATATCCCCCGACTCGCGATGGACGCGGCGGCGCCGCGAAAAGCAGCGGCGTCTCGAGCTGGTGCGAGGTCTTGCCGACGGTGTGGTGTTGCCCACCGACAACATCGTCGCGGCGCTGGAAGCGTTGATCCTGCCGGGCGACCGTGTGGTGCTCGAAGGCAACAACCAGAAGCAGGCGGATTTCCTCTCGCGTTCCCTGGCCAAGACCGACCCCGCGAAGCTGCATGACCTGCACATGATCATGCCCAGCGTCGGCCGCGCCGAGCACCTGGACCTGTTCGAACGCGGCATCGCCCGCAAGCTCGATTTCTCTTTTGCCGGCACCCAAAGCCTGCGCATCAGCCAGTTGCTCGAAGACGGCCTGCTGGAAATCGGCGCGATCCACACCTACATCGAACTCTACGCACGGCTGGTGGTAGACCTGATTCCCAACGTCGTGCTCTCGGCCGGGTTCATGGCCGACCGCGCCGGCAACATCTACACCGGGCCGAGCACCGAAGACACCCCGGCACTGATCGAACCGGCGGCCTTCAGCGACGGCATCGTCATCGTCCAGGTCAATCAACTGGTGGACGACGTCAGCGACCTGCCGCGGGTCGACATTCCCGCCTCCTGGGTCGACTTCGTGGTGGTGGCCGACAAGCCGTTCTACATCGAACCGCTGTTCACCCGCGACCCTCGGCACATCAAGCCGGTGCACGTGCTGATGGCGATGATGGCGATCCGCGGGATCTACGAAAAACACAACGTGCAGTCGCTCAATCACGGCATCGGCTTCAACACCGCTGCCATCGAGTTGATCCTGCCGACCTACGGCGAATCCCTCGGCCTCAAAGGCAAGATCTGCCGCAACTGGACGCTCAACCCGCACCCGACGCTGATCCCGGCGATTGAAAGCGGCTGGGTCGAAAGCGTGCATTGCTTCGGCACCGAGCTAGGGATGGAGAACTACATTGCGGCGCGGCCGGATGTGTTCTTTACCGGGCGCGACGGCTCCCTGCGTTCGAACCGGATGTTCAGCCAACTGGCCGGGCAATACGCGGTGGACCTGTTCATCGGCGCGACGTTGCAGGTCGATGGCGACGGCCATTCCTCCACCGTGACCCGTGGGCGCCTGGCCGGCTTCGGTGGCGCACCGAACATGGGCCACGACCCGCGCGGTCGTCGCCACGGCACGCCAGCCTGGCTCGATATGCGCAATACCGACGTGGCCGAGCCGATGCTCGAACGCGGCAAGAAACTCGTGGTGCAGATGGTCGAGACCTTCCAGGAGGGCGGCAAGCCGACCTTCGTTGAAACCCTCGATGCCGTTGATGTGGCGAAAAAAAGCGGCATGCCGCTGGCACCGATCATGGTCTACGGCGACGACGTGACCCACCTGTTGACCGAAGAAGGCATCGCCTACCTGTACAAGGCGCGCTCGCTGGAAGAACGCCAGGCGATGATCGCCGCCGTCGCCGGGGTGACCGCCATCGGCCTGCGTCACAACCCCAAAGACACTGCGCGCATGCGCCGCGAAGGTCTGATCGCCTTGCCCGAAGACCTCGGCATCCGCCGCACCGACGCCACTCGCGAGTTGCTCGCGGCGAAAAGCGTGGCCGATCTGGTGGAGTGGTCCGGTGGCCTCTACAACCCGCCCGCCAAGTTCAGGAGCTGGTAATGCACGCACTTAACCTGCAACCGAAAAACCTGAGCCTGGCCGAACGACTGGCGGACCTGGCGGTGGATGCACTGATCGACGAGGCTGACCTGTCGCCGAAACCGGCACTGGTCGACCGTCGCGGCAATGGCGCCCACACCGATTTGCACCTGGGGCTGATGCACGCTTCGGCGTTGTCGTTGTGGCCGGCCTTTAAAGAAATGGCGGAAGCCGCCATCGAGTTCGGCGAAGTCGGCTTGCCGCTGCGCGAAGCCGTGGGCCGCATCGGTCGCGAAGGCGAGCAGGCGATGCTCGGCACCACCGGTGGCGTGAACACCCATCGCGGTGCGATCTGGGCCTTGGGCCTGTTGATCACTGCCGCAGCACTGGAACCTCAATCCTGCAATGCCAACAGCGTGGCGATACGTGCTGCGCGGCTGGCCCTGCTCGACGACCGTTTTGCTCCACGCCCGCTCAGTCACGGTGCGCAAGTCGCCCAACGTTACGGCGCTCGCGGCGCCCGTGAAGAGGCGCAACTGGGGTTCCCGGCGGTGACCCAACGTGCCCTGCCACAACTGCTTCGCAGCCGCGCCGCCGGTCATGGCGAACATAACGCCCGGCTCGATGCGCTGCTGGCGATCATGACCAATCTGGCCGACACCTGTGTGCTTTACCGCGCCGGTGAAGAAGGCCTGCACACCATGCAGGAGGGTGCCCGGGCGGTGCTCGATGCGGGTGGCAGTGCCAGCCTCGCCGGGCGTCGCCGCCTGCATGCGCTGGACCAACAACTCATCGCGTTGAATGCCTCGCCCGGCGGTGCTGCCGACCTGCTCGCAGCCTGCCTGTTCATCGACCGTATCGAGTCTGGCGACGGCCTTATCCAGGGAGCGTTTTGATGGAAACCTTATCTTTTGAATTCCCCGCCGGGCAGCCGCCACGCGGCCGCACCCTGGTGGGTTGTGTCGGCTCTGGCGATCTGGAAGTGCTGATCGAACCGGGCCAGGCCGGCAAGCTGACGATCAACGTGCAGACCTCGGTCAATGGCAGTGAACAACGCTGGCAGCATCTGTTCGCACGGATGTTCGACGGCCAGACGCCGCCGGCGATGGATATCGACATCCATGATTTCGGCGCGACACCCGGCGTGGTGCGCTTGCGCCTGGAACAGGGCTTCGAGGAGATCGGCCATGACTGACAGCGCATCCCTGCTGAACAAGCACAGCTTCGTCGAACTCGGTGCCCGGCAACGGGCCAAGGCCCTGCTCGACGCCGGCACCTTCCGCGAACTGCTCGACCCGTTCCAGCGCATCATGTCGCCATGGCTGTCGCGCCAGGGCGTGGTGCCGCAAGCCGATGACGGCGTGGTCATCGCCAAGGGCAGCTTCAATGGTTTGCCGGTGGTGATTGCGGCCATCGAAGGTGCGTTCCAGGGCGGCAGCCTCGGTGAAGTCGGCGGAGCAAAAATTGCCGGCGCACTGGAACTGGCCGCCGAAGACAACCGCAACGGCATCCCGACCCGCGCCGTGCTGCTGCTGGAAACCGGTGGCGTGCGCTTGCAGGAAGCCAACCTCGGCCTGGCGGCGATTGCCGACATCCACGCGGCGATTGTCGATTTGCAGCAGTACCAGCCCGTGGTAGGTGTGGTGGCGGGCAGCGTCGGTTGCTTTGGCGGCATGTCGATTGCCGCCGGGTTGTGCAGTTATCTGTTGGTGACCCAGGAGGCGCGACTCGGCCTGAACGGTCCGCAGGTGATCGAGCAGGAGGCCGGACTCGAGGAATACGACTCCCGCGATCGGCCCTTCATCTGGAGCCTGACCGGTGGCGAACAACGTTTCGCCAGTGGTCTGGTGGATCGCTATGTTGCCGACGACGTGGCGCAGATCCGCCAGCAGGTGGGCGAGTTACTCCAGCAAGGTTTGCCGGCGCAACCGCGCAGTCATCAGGCTGAACTGTTCCTGCAACGGTTGGCGCGTCTGGATGCCGAACCGCAAATCGAGCCGTCCGTGGTTCGCGATCTGTACCAAGGAGAACGCCCATGAGTTCGTATTCCCTGCGAGGCCTGAACTGGTTCAACGCGTTGAGTGCCGGGGCGAAAGCGCTCGAGGGTTTGTCGGCGTCGTTGAAGGTCGCGGACGGTACGCTGGGCGATCAGCCTGTGCGTTTCATCGCGGTAGTGGCTGACCCGCAAAACCGCTTCGTCCGTGCCCGCAACGGCGAGGTGGGGCTGCTTGAAGGCTGGGGTCTGGCCAAGGCGGTGGATGAAGTCATCGCCGCCGATCAGGACAAGGCACACAAACGCGCCCTGATCGCCATCGTCGACGTGCCGAGCCAGGCCTACGGTCGACGCGAGGAAGCCCTGGGCATTCATCAGGCGCTGGCCGCTGCGGCGGACAGCTATGCCCGTGCCCGCCTGGCCGGCCATGCGGTCATCGGTTTGCTGGTGGGCAAAGCCATGTCCGGGGCGTTTCTGGCCCACGGTTATCAGGCCAATCGCCTGATCGCCCTGCGCGATCCGGGGGTGATGGTGCATGCGATGGGCAAGGCGTCGGCGGCGCGGGTGACCTTGCGCAGTGTCGAAGAGCTCGAAGCCCTGGCGGCCAGCGTGCCGCCGATGGCCTACGACATCGACAGCTATGCCAGCCTCGGATTGCTGTGGGAAACCCTGTCGGTGGAGCAGATCGAACAGCCGACTGCGGCGGATCTGGCGCGGGTGACCGATTGCCTGCATCAGGCGATTGGCGATGTGGCCGCCGGTGGTCGTGATCTGAGCGGCCGCCTCGGTGCGAGCAATCGTGCGGCATCGAGCAAGGTTCGCCAGTTGCTGAGAGCGCAGTGGTGAGCACGCTACTGGCTCACGACCTGCTGTGGGGCATGACCCCGCAGCAGTTGCCTGCGGATGCGCCTGCGTGGGTGGTCGAGTCGATCAGTGCCGGCCAGCCGGTGGTGGTCCGTCGCGCCTTGAGCGCGGCGGGGCAGGTGGCGGTGGGCGTGCGCGGGCCGTTGCGCGAGCAGCGATTTGCAACCTTCATGGACGTCGCCGCCATCACCCGGCAGGTGCGGCCGGAAGAACTCCGCCATGTTCAAGGCCAGCGTGATTTCCCGGCGTTGCGGGCCTTGGCGCAACTGCGCTCGCACCTTGATGACTGTGGTTGGGCCTGGGGTGTCAGCGGCAGTGCCGGGTTCGAGTTGGCCAGTGGATTTGACGCTTTGCACGAGGGCAGCGACCTCGACCTGATCCTGCGTACGCCGAGTCCGTTGAGTCGTGTCGATGCCCAGGCGCTGGTGGCCGTTCTCGACACAAGCGTGTGCCGCGTGGACCTGCAATTGCAGACGCCGCTTGGCGCCGTTGCCTTGCGCGAATGGGCCGGCGCTTCGTCGCGGGTCCTGCTGAAAAATGCCACCCAAGCCACTCTGGTGGCTGATCCGTGGAATCCACAGGAGCAAGCCGCGTGAGCCGCTTGCTGGTGTTCCCCGGCCAGGGCGCGCAACAACCCGGCATGCTGGCGCGTTTGCCTCGGGAAACGCTGACCGAGGCGAGCGACCTGCTCGGTGAAGATGTCACGCGGCTGGATTGCGCCGAGGCGTTGCAGTCGACGAGGGCGGTTCAGCTTTGCCTGCTGATCGCCGGTGTCGCCGCTTCACGCCAGTTGGCCATGGCCCCGGACTACGTGGCCGGTCTGTCGATCGGCGCCTACCCGGCCGCAGTGGTGGCTGGCGCCCTGGGTTTCAGCGATGCGCTGCATCTGGTCAGCCTGCGTGGTGAGTTGATGCAGCAGGCTTATCCACAAGGCTACGGCATGACCGCGATCATCGGTCTGGACCTAGCCACGGTGGAGGCACTGCTGGCCCGGGTGCATAGCGCAGAAATGCCGGTTTATCTGGCCAATATCAACGCCGATAACCAACTGGTGATTGCCGGTAGCGACGCGGCGATGAAAGCGGTGGCGGAGTTGGCGAAAGGTTGCGGGGCTGGCTTGGCCAAGCGACTGGCAGTGAGCGTGCCGTCCCACTGCCCGTTGCTTGAGGTGCCCGCGCAACGGTTGGCCGAAGCCTTCGCCAAAGTACCGATGCAAACACCGAAGATCGGTTACCTGAGCGGCAGTCGCGCGCGACCGCTGATCAAACCTGAAGCCTTGCGTGACGACCTGGCCTTCAATATGTGCCGCATCGTCGATTGGCGCGGCACGGTACAAAGCGCTTACGAGCGCGGGGTACGTCTACAGATCGAACTGCCGCCCGGTGCGGTGCTGACCGGGCTGGCGCGCCGGGTGTTCGAGCAGGGCTCCGTGATTGCCTTCGACGGTGCCCGGCTCGATACCTTGCAGGCGCTGATGCGTGAGGAGGGAAGCCGCCACTCTTAAATCACCGACTCAGGCTTCGAACAAAAAAAACAACATTCGAAAGGCACTTTGAGGACTACAACAATGATTATTTACGGTGTGGCGCTGTTGGCGATCTGTACGCTCGCAGGGGTGATCATGGGGGACATGCTCGGTGTGTTGCTGGGCGTGAAGTCAAACGTCGGCGGTGTCGGGATCGCGATGATCCTGCTGATTTGCGCACGGTTGTGGATGCACAAGCGTGGCGGCATGACCAAGGATTGTGAGCTGGGCGTCGGTTTCTGGGGCGCCATGTACATCCCGGTAGTCGTTGCCATGGCGGCGCAGCAGAACGTGGTCACGGCGCTGCATGGTGGCCCGGTGGCGGTGTTGGCGGCGATCGGTTCTGTGGTGATCTGCGGCTGCACCATTGCCCTGATCAGCCGGACCCACAAAGGCGAACCCTTGCCCGATGAGCCGGTGGATGTAACGCCGGTTGGCGCACCGGCAGGAGGTCGCTGATATGTGGGATCTCATCAAGAACGGTCTGGAACACAACGGTCTGGTCACCGCATTCGCCTTTGTCGGCGTGATCATGTGGGTGTCAGTGGTGATCTCCAAACGCCTGACCTTCGGGCGCATCCACGGCTCGGCGATTGCCATCGTCATCGGCCTGGTGCTGGCCTGGGTCGGCGGCACGATGACCGGCGGGCAAAAAGGCCTGGCGGACTTGACGCTGTTTTCCGGCATCGGCCTGATGGGCGGTGCCATGTTGCGGGACTTCGCCATCGTTGCCACGGCATTCGAGGTGCAGGCCACCGAAGCGAAAAAGGCCGGGTTGATCGGTGTGATTGCGCTGCTGCTGGGCACCGTACTGCCGTTTATTGTCGGCGCGTGCATGGCCTGGGTCTTCGGTTACCGCGATGCGGTGAGCATGACCACCATCGGCGCCGGTGCGGTGACCTACATCGTCGGCCCGGTGACGGGAGCTGCGATTGGCGCCAGCTCCGATGTGGTGGCGCTGTCGATTGCCACGGGCCTGATCAAGGCGATCCTGGTGATGGTCGGCACACCGATGGCGGCGCGCTGGATGGGCCTGGATAACCCGCGCTCGGCGATGGTGTTCGGTGGGTTGGCCGGGACTGTCAGTGGCGTGACCGCCGGGCTGGCTGCGACGGATCGGCGCCTGGTGCCTTATGGCGCGTTGACTGCGACCTTCCACACCGGGCTTGGCTGCTTGTTGGGGCCTTCGCTGTTGTACTTCATTGTTCGCGGGATTGTTGGGTAAGTCTCGGTATCTTCGCTGATTGTATCGACGTCATCGCGAGCAAGCTCGCTCCCACAGGGACAGCGCAGTTCCTGTGGGAGCGTGGCTTGCCCGCGATGCAGGCGACGCGGTTTCAGACTTGCCGATTGGCATACATCCGACACTCCGCCAGCAACGCCAGCAGATTCGGATCACGCTCCTTGGCCTTCAGGAACACCACGCCAATGTGCTGCTGCAACCGGTACTTTTCCTGCAACGGGATCAGCTTCACCCGGTTCTCGTACACCGCCGCAATCCGCCCCGGCAGCAACGCATAACCCACACCCGAACTGACCATGCTCAACAAGGTGAAGATGTCGTTGACCTGCATCGCCACCTTCGGCTCGAACCCAGCCTGCTCGAATACCCGCTTGCCGTCCTGATGGGTGGCGAAGCCCTGGGTCAGGGTGATGAAGGTTTCGTCGCGGACCTCGGCCAGGTCGACTTCGGTTCGCTGGGCAAACTTCGAGTCGGCGGGGGTGGCGAGGAAGATGTCGTCGGAAAACAGCGGGATCTGCTCGCAATCCGGATCGTTGACAGTCTCGTCCAGCGACACCAGGGCCGCATCGACTTCCATGTTCTTGAGCTTGTAGAGCAGGTCGATGTTGGAGCCCAGAATCAGGTCGATGTTGAGTTCGCTGCGGCGGATCTTCAGGCCCATGATCAGCTGCGGCACGGTCTTCACCGTCAGTGAATACAGTGAACCCAGCTTGAAGCGTTCGGCCGAGAACCCGGCGGCTTCGCGGGTCAGGCGCACACTTTCGACCACGTCCTGAATCAGCTTCTGCGCCCGCTCCTCCAGCACATACGCGCTTTCCAGCGGCGTCAGGTTACGGCCTTCGTGCTTGAACAACGGGCAGCGCAGGGCGCTTTCCAGGGAATGGATCGCCCGATGCACACTCACATTGCTGGTCTGCAGCTCGGCAGCGGCCCGCGCCAGATTGCCGGTGCGCATGAAAGCCAGGAACACCTCGAGTTTTTTCAGGGTCAACTCTTCATCGATCAGCATGGGGTGGACTCTTTTTCGTATCGGTCGATTGTGCCCAATTTCGCCGGGCCCGTCGTACGGAAACATTGTGCTTTTACGCTCCAGGGCTGAGCCTTGCGCATTGCGGTGATGAAACTCGAGGGGAGCACCACATGTATCACGGGGAAAGACTGAACGCCTGGACGCATCTGTTCGGGGCAGTGGCGGCGTTTGTCGGCGGGGTGTGGCTGATTGTGCTGGCCAGTCTCGACGGCAGCCCGTGGAAGATCGTCAGCATGGCTATCTACGCCTTTACGTTGCTGGTGCTGTACAGCGCATCGACCGTGTACCACAGCGTGCGCGGGCGCAAGAAAGCGATCATGCAGAAGGTCGATCACTTTTCGATCTACCTGCTGATCGCCGGCAGCTACACGCCGTTCTGCCTGGTGACCTTGCGCGGGCCATGGGGCTGGACCTTGTTCGGGATCGTCTGGGGGCTGGCGCTGATCGGCATCCTGCAGGAGATCAAGCCGCGTTCGGAGGCGCGGATTCTGTCGATCGTGATTTATGCGGTGATGGGCTGGATTGTGCTGGTGGCGGTCAAGCCGCTGCTCGCGGCGCTGGGTGGCGCCGGATTTGCGTGGCTGGCCTCGGGCGGTGTGTTGTACACCGTGGGGATTATTTTTTTTGCCCTGGACGACCGGCTGCGCCATGCCCACGGGATCTGGCATCTGTTCGTGATCGCGGGGAGTTTGCTGCACTTTGTGGCGATTTTCTTTTATGTGCTTTAGACCGCGTAACGGCTATCGCCAGCAAGCCGGCTCCTACAGGATTGATGTCGGTCACGGTGTTGGCGGCAACCCGATACCTGTGGGAGCTGGCTTGCCAGCGATGGCGGCCTAGAAATCACCCCAAAGCTGCTGGGCCACCGCCAACGCCACTACCGGCGCGGTCTCGGTGCGCAATACCCGAGGGCCGAGGCGGGCGGCGTGGAAGCCGCCGGACTTGGCCTGATCGACTTCGGCATCGGACAAACCACCCTCCGGGCCAATCAGGAATGCCAGCGTTGCAGGCTTGGCATGGCTCACCAGCGGCTCGGCCACCGGGTGCAGTACCAGCTTCAACTCAGCCTGCGTCTGCTTCAACCAGTCAGCCAGCAACAGTGGCGGATGTATCACCGGTACCCGTGAACGCCCGCATTGCTCGCAAGCGCTGATCGCCACCTGGCGCCAGTGCAGCAGGCGTTTGTCGGCGCGTTCGTCCTTGAGCCGGACTTCGCAGCGCTCGGTGAAGATCGGGGTGATTTCAGTGACGCCCAGTTCCGTGGCTTTCTGAATCGCCCAGTCCATGCGCTCGCCACGGGACAGGCCCTGGCCGAGATGGATCTGCAGCGGCGACTCGATCTGCCCGGCGAAGCTTTCATCGATCTGCACCACCACGCGCTTTTTGCCGACTTCGACCAGCCGGGCGCGAAACTCCTGGCCCGAGCCGTCGAACAGTTGCAACGCATCGCCCTCGGCCATGCGCAGCACGCGGCTGATGTAGTGGGCTTGGGCTTCGGGCAGCTCGTGCTCGCCGGTGCTCAGGGGGGCGTCGATGAAGAAGCGGGACAGTCTCATGCGGGATCTCAGGAAGGGTGTTGATCATTTGAATCGGTGTCGACTTCATCGCGGGCAAGCCCGCTCCCACATGGACTACATCAATCCTGTGGGAGCGGGCTTGCCCGCGATGACGGCAGTCCGCTCACCGCTGAAGCTTAGGTGAACTCAATCAGCCCGGATCACGGAACCCCGGATGGAAGTCCTTCGGCACCGCCACGCTGACGCTGTCGCGGGTGGCAATGTCGATCCCTTCGCTGGCCACTTCGGCAAGGAAGTCGATCTGCTCCGGGGTGATCACATAGGGCGGCAGGAAATACACCACGCTACCCAACGGACGCAGTAAAGCACCGCGCTCCAGGGCATGCTGGAACACCTTCAGGCCGCGACGCTCCTGCCATGCATAGGCCTCTTTGCCGGCCTTGTCCTTGACCATCTCGATGGCCAGCACCATGCCGGTCTGGCGCACTTCCGAAACATTCGGGTGATCGACCAGATGCGCGGTAGACGAAGCCATGCGCTGCGCCAGGGCCTTGTTGTTCTCGATGACGTTGTCTTCTTCGAAGATGTCCAGGGTCGCCAGTGCCGCCGCGCACGCCAGCGGGTTGCCGGTGTAGCTGTGCGAGTGCAGGAAGGCGCGCAGGGTCGGGTAGTCGTCGTAGAAGGCGCTGTAGACTTCGTCGGTGGTCAGGCACGCCGCCAGTGGCAGATAACCGCCGGTCAGGGCCTTGGACAGGCACAGGAAGTCCGGGCGGATGCCAGCCTGTTCACAGGCGAACATCGTCCCGGTGCGACCGAAGCCGACGGCGATTTCATCGTGGATCAGGTGCACGCCGTAGCGGTCGCAGGCTTCGCGCAGCAGCTTGAGGTACACCGGGTGATACATGCGCATGCCACCGGCGCCCTGGATCAGCGGCTCGACGATCACCGCCGCGACCGTGTCGTGGTTTTCCGCGAGGGTCTGCTCCATGGCCGCGAACATGTTGCGCGAGTGCTCTTCCCAGCTCATGCCCTCGGGGCGCAGGTAGCAATCCGGGCTCGGCACCTTGATGGTGTCCAGCAACAGCGCTTTGTAGGTCTCGGTGAACAGCGGCACGTCGCCCACCGACATCGCCGCCATGGTTTCGCCGTGGTAGCTGTTGGTCAGGGTGACGAAGCGCTTCTTGTTCGGTTGACCGCGGTTGAGCCAGTAGTGAAAGCTCATTTTCAGCGCGACTTCGATGCAGGACGAACCGTTATCGGCGTAGAAGCACCGGGTCAGGCCTTCCGGCGTCATCTTCACCAGCCGTTCGGACAGCTCGATCACCGGCTGATGACTGAAACCGGCGAGGATCACATGTTCAAGCTGATCGACCTGATCCTTGATGCGCTGGTTGATCCGCGGGTTGGCGTGCCCGAACACATTGACCCACCAGGAGCTGACCGCGTCGAGGTAGCGTTTGCCTTCGAAATCTTCCAGCCACACGCCTTCCCCGCGCTTGATCGGGATCAGCGGCAGTTGTTCGTGATCTTTCATCTGGGTGCAGGGATGCCACAGCACGGCGAGATCGCGTTGCATCCACTGATTATTCAGGCCCATTTTCACTCTCCTGGAGGCGGTCCGTGACCAGCGCGGACAAACAATCGCGCAAGCCTATGCAATGCGTGCCACGGGGACAACCCATTGTGTCGAATCAGCTACTTTGCCCGGGCCGATAGACGTTGCTGGCGGGTGTTTGAAGGCTGACGTATCCTTCGCGGTTCTTGAGCCGTCTGGCTCGTAAAAACTGCTGTTTTCCTCGTGTGATTCCGGAGTTCGCTGAATGTCTGTCGGTTGGCTGCGCGCCTGTGCGCTGGTGATGTTGGGGCTGTTCAGCGTATCTGCGCTGGCCAAGGATAAAACCGCGATCGTGATCGGCGGCGGCCTGTCGGGCCTGACGGCCGCGTACGAACTGCAGAACAAGGGCTGGCAGGTCACCTTGCTGGAAGCGCGCTCGAGCCTGGGCGGCCGTTCCGGCATGGCCACCAGCGAGTGGATCGGCAACGACAAGACCCAGCCGGTGCTGAACAAGTACGTATCGAACTTCAAGCTGAGCACCACGCCGGCCCCTGAGTTCGTGCGAAGCCCAGGCTACCTGATCGATGGCGAGTTTTTCTCCGCCGCCGACCTGGCGACCAAGCAGCCAGCCACCGCCGAGGCGCTCAAGCGATTCGACAAGACCGTGGACGATCTGGCGCGCTCGATCGACGACCCGCTGAACCCGGCCGCCAACAACACGCTGCACGCGCTGGACCAGATCAACGTGTCGAGCTGGCTCGACAAGCAGAACCTGCCGGCCACCGCTCGTCAGTTGATCAACCAGCAGATCCGTACCCGCTACGATGAACCTTCGCGCTTGTCGCTGCTGTACTTCGCGCAGCAAAGCCGCGTCTACCGTGGCGTCTCCGATCGTGACCTGCGCGCTTCGCGCCTGGTCGGTGGCAGCCAGGTGCTGGCCCAGGCCCTGGTCAAACAGTTGAAAGTCATCAAGACCAATGCCCCGGTCTCGGCGATCATTCAGGACAAGGACGGCGTGATCGTCAAAGTCGACAGCGTCGGTTATCAGGCGGACTACGTCGTGCTGGCCGTGCCACTGCGCGCCCTGAACAAGATCCAGATGACCCCGGCGCTGGACGCTCAGCACCTGGCGGCGATCAAGGGTACCAACTACGGCTGGCGCGACCAGATCATGCTCAAGTTCAAGACGCCGGTGTGGGAAAGCAAGGCGCGCATGTCCGGCGAGATCTACAGCAACACCGGCCTGGGCATGTTGTGGATCGAGCCTGCCCTGAAGGGCGGTGCCAACGTGGTGATCAACCTGTCCGGCGACAACGCGCGGGTGATGCAGGCGTTCGGCGACAAGCAGATGGTCGATCAGGTGTTGATCCGTCTGCATGCGTTCTATCCGCAGGCTCGCGGTTCGTTCACCGGCTATGAAATCCGTCGCTACAGCACCGACCCGTCGACTGGTGGTGCCTATCTGGCCTTCGGTCCGGGGCAGATCAGCAAATTCTGGCGCCTGTGGGAACGCCCGATCCAGCGCGTGACCTTCGCTGGCGAACACACCGACACCCTGTACCCGGGTACCCTGGAAGGCGCGCTGCGCACCGGCCAGCGTGCCGCCAGCCAGGTTGAAGACCTGGCGGCGGGCAAGTCGTTCGAGCCTGCGAAAGTGGGCGCGGCCGCCGCAGCGGCGGGCGCTGGTGCGGTGGCGGCGAAGAAAGGCAATTTCTTCAGCAACCTGTTCGGCGGATCCGACGACGAGAAGAAGCCAGAGCCGGTCAAGGCCCCTGAGCCGGTTGCACCGCCAACTCCGGCACCCGCCCCGGCTCCGGCCGCTGCACCGACCCCGGTGGAAGCACCGAAGCCTGCGGCACCGGTAAAAGCCGAGCCGGCCAAGAAGGCTCCGGCGAAACCGGCTGCCAAGACAGAGACGAAAAAAGCCCCGGCCAAAGCTCCCGCCAAGAAAGCTGAACCGGCGAAGAAGCCAGTGGCCAAAGCTGCTGCAACCCCGGCAACGGTTACCAAGGCGCAGTAAGCCCTGGGATCAAAAAAACGCGGCAGAAATGCCGCGTTTTTTTATGCCCGCAGAAATCCGGGTTCACAATCGAATAAACCTTCTGCGGGAAGTGTTATTGAATTGGGCTACATTTTTGTACACACATTGGCCGTTAATCTTTTCTTAACTCGCCTGTTTCAGACTCTTGATCGTATTTCTCGATATTTCAAAGCAAAATTTTCCGCTTTAATTCGATAGATAACTCGATAGTCTTGGGCCAGCACTTACAGGGATCTGGGCAATGCAGCTACGTAACTCTACCTCCCGCTATGGCTGGGTCAGCATCTTCATGCACTGGGGCGTGGCTCTGGCCGTGTTCGGTTTGTTCGCCCTTGGGCTGTGGATGGTCGACTTGGGTTACTACGACCCGTGGCGCAAGGCAGGGCCGGATCTGCACAAGAGCATTGGCTTGATCCTGCTGGGTGTCATGGTGCTGCGGGTGTTGTGGCGTTTGGTCAGCCCGCCGCCGCCGACCTTGACCAGCTACAGCCGCATGACGCGTCTGGGCGCGAAATTCGGCCATGTCTTTCTGTATCTCTGTCTGTTCGCCGTGATGATTGCCGGTTACCTGATTTCCACCGCAGAAGGTGCCGGGATTCCGCTGTTCGACTGGTTTGAAGTACCTGCCGTGATTTCCGGACTACCGGACCAGGCAGATAACGCCGGTGCGATTCATCTCTACCTGGCATGGGCGCTGGTAATTTTTTCCGGCCTCCATGCGTTGGCAGCATTGAAGCATCACTTTATCGACCGTGATGTGACCCTCAAGCGAATGCTGGGTCGCAAAGCCTGAAGTTCAACCTCGACTCCCAAGGAAAACAAAGCATGTTGAAAAAGACTCTCGCCGCTCTGGCAATCGGTTCTGCTGTTCTGTCTGCCAACGTGATGGCGGCTGACTACACCGTCGACAAGGAAGGCCAGCACGCCTTCGTCGACTTCAAGATCAGCCACCTGGGCTACAGCTACATCACCGGTACCTTCAAGGACATCGACGGCAAGTTCAGCTTCGACGCTGCCAAGCCCGAAGACAGCAAGATCGAGTTCAACGTGAACACCGCCAGCGTTTTCACCAACAACGCCGAACGTGACAAGCACATTTCCAGCAAAGATTTCCTGAAAGTGGCTGATTTCCCCAAGGCTACCTTCAAGTCCACCAGCGTTAAAACCACCGGCAAAAACGCCGACGGTAAAGTCACTGCCGACGTGGCCGGTGACCTGACGATTGCTGGCGTAACCAAGCCGGTCGTGGTCAAGGCCACCTTCCTGGGTGAAGGCAAGGATCCATGGGGCGGCTACCGTGCTGGCTTCGAGGGCACCACCAGCATCAAGCGTTCCGATTTCGGCAAGATGATGGACCTGGGTCCACAGTCCGACGCAGTCGACCTGTACATTACGTTTGAAGGTGTCAAAGCGAAATAATGTTAAGACCGTAGGAGCCGGCTTGCTGGCGATGGCGTCTTCCGAGACACGGCAGAAACCGAGTTGCCCCAATCGCCAGCAAGCCGGCTCCCACAGGTTTTTCGCCATAAAAAAATGCCCCGACTCTTTCGAGCCGGGGCATTTTTCATTGCGGCGATAACTCAGCGATTGCGGGTCAGCAGCGCTGGTTTTTCACCACGAGGACGGCTTGGCAGTTGATCCAGCTGCTCAGGTGTCGGGAAGCGGTCAGCCTTCGACTCCTTGTGCATGATCTTCGGCGCGGGACCACGCGGGTTCTGCACAGCCGGTTCCGAACGAGGCTGCTCGTCGCGGGCCGGACGGCGATTGCGCGAGTCTTCGCGGCGGGCCTGGCCGTCGCGCGGTGCGCCACTGCGAGGGCCGCTGCGCTTGGCGGGTGGCGTACCGGTGGTGGCACCATCGCTGTTGCGTGGACCGTTCTGGCGACCCTGTGGTTTGCCGCCACGTGGTGCGCCCGAGCCTGCAGCCGTGCCTTGTGCCGGAGCACCCGGACGACGGCCACGGCCCTGGGCTGGTTTCTGCTGCGGGACGTAGTCGACGCGGTTACCGAAGTTATCGACATCGTCGTCCAGGAACTCGTCCGGAGCACGGTCAGCAGCAGCGCGTGGCGGCTGGCTTGGCTGACGCTGTTCGCGGGCCGGGGTGCCTTCGCGTGGCTTCTGCTGGCGGGCAGGGCGCTCGCCGCGTTCGCCGGCGGGTTTTTCCTTGCCCTTGTCCTTGCCTTTGTCCTTGCGACCGCTACCGCCGCCACCGCCATTCGGACCGTCGCCGCGCGGGCCACGTGGATTGCGCGGGTTGCGCATGTCCGGACGCTCGCGAACTTCAGGTTTTTCCGCTTCGATGGTGCTGGCATCGAAGCCCATCAGGTCGCCGTCGGCGATTTTCTGCTTGGTCATGCGTTCGATGCTTTTCAGCAGTTTTTCTTCGTCCGGGGCCACCAGCGAGATCGCCTCGCCCGAACGACCGGCACGGCCGGTACGGCCGATACGGTGCACGTAGTCTTCATCGACGTTCGGCAGTTCGAAGTTGACCACGTGTGGCAACTGGTCGATGTCCAGGCCGCGGGCGGCGATGTCGGTGGCCACCAGGATGCGCACGGTGCCGGCCTTGAAGTCGGCCAGGGCTTTGGTGCGGGCGTTCTGGCTCTTGTTGCCATGGATCGCGACGGCGCTCAGGCCGTGTTTGTCCAGGTACTCGGCCAGACGGTTGGCGCCGTGCTTGGTGCGGGTGAACACCAGCACCTGTTCCCAGGCGCCAGCGGTGATCAGGTGGGCCAGCAAGGCACGCTTGTGGCTGGCCGGCAGGCGGAATACGCGCTGCTCGATGCGCTCGACCGTGGTGTTCGGCGGCGTGACTTCGATGCGTTCCGGGTTGTGCAGCAGTTTGCCGGCGAGGTCGGTGATGTCCTTGGAGAAGGTCGCCGAGAACAACAGGTTCTGGCGTTTGGCCGGCAGACGCGCCAGCACTTTCTTCACGTCATGGACAAAACCCATGTCGAGCATGCGGTCGGCTTCGTCCAGCACGAGGATTTCCACGTGGGACAGGTCGACGCTGCCTTGGCCGGCCAGGTCGAGCAGGCGGCCAGGGCAGGCCACCAGCACGTCTACGCCGCGGGACATGGCCTGAACCTGCGGGTTCATGCCAACGCCACCGAAGATGCAGGCGCTGACGAACTTCAGGTCACGGGCATAGACCTTGAAGCTTTCATGCACTTGCGCTGCGAGTTCGCGAGTCGGGGTCAGGACCAGCACGCGCGGTTGGCGCGGGCCGTGACGCTGGGATTTGTCCGGGTGACCGTTGGGGAACAACCGCTCCAGGATCGGAAGGGCGAAACCGCCGGTTTTACCAGTACCTGTCTGTGCCGCGACCATCAGGTCGCGACCTTGCAACACGGCGGGAATGGCCCGCTGTTGCACCGGAGTAGGCTCGGTATAGCCCGCCGCCTCGATGG
Source organism: Pseudomonas sp. PB101 (assembly GCF_009764265.1). Classification (GTDB taxonomy): domain Bacteria; phylum Pseudomonadota; class Gammaproteobacteria; order Pseudomonadales; family Pseudomonadaceae; genus Aquipseudomonas. The sequence goes on along the minus strand of NZ_RWIR01000016.1, from coordinate 36,759 downwards.
CGCGGACTAAAGCCTCGGAGAGACCGAGGGAAGCAAAGGACATGAGTAATCCTGTTCTAGTTAGGGCTTGGCCCAATGGGAGTCTTGCCTGGCGCGAATCGCGTTTAAGAGGACGCAATCCCGTCCGGTCCTGCCGGGTCTCGAAGGCTCGCCTGCAAGCGCTCGCGCGGGCTGAAAGCTGCGCAGTAGCGGGGTTGAGATGCCTTTAACGATTCCGGGCGTCCGGGCGTGAGCCTGGCGGGAAGGCCGGAGTATAACAGAGCAATCACTGTGCGCCGCTTTCCTGCTGCTCAACGGTTTTTTCCGTGGCGGCCGTGGTCTTGTCAGTCTTGACGCTGGCGCCCGGTTCGGCACCGTAGCGCGCGCTCAGTTCAGCGTAGGCGGGCTCGCGCTTGAAACGCTTGAGTTCGGCGCCGAAGCGCTGCACCAGCAGATCCATGCCCGCATTGCGCCGCACCGCGAGAAACTGGCTTTGCTGGCTGATGATCGTGGGGTTTTCGGTGATCTTGTCGCGGATGCCCAGTTCATCGAGCAAATGCTGGCCGACCCGGCGGTCGGTAATCAACAGGTCAATGCGCCCGCGCACCAGTTTGCCGAAGTTGGCCTCATGGGTGGGGGCCGGCTCGCGGGTGAACAGCGTCGAATCGCTGAAGTCCTTGCTGTACAGGTAACCCGGCGAGGTGCCGATGGTCAGGCCGCGCAGGTCATCGAGGGTGCGAAACGGATGGGGCCGGTCATTGGCGTAGAACATCACGAACTGCACTTCAGACAGCGGTTCGCTGGGGTAGAGCAGGGTCGCATCACGCTCATCGCTGTGAAAAATGTCCAGCGCGCCATCCGCCTGCCCGGTTTCAAGCATCGACAGGCAGCGTTTCCATGGGAGGAACTGCCACTCCACTTCGATGCCCAGGCGCTTGAAGACAATGGCGGTGGTTTCGTAGTCCAGGCCCAGTGATTTACCGTTGACTTCGTACACATATGGCGCCCACGGCTCCGTGACAATGCGCAACTTCTCGCCCCGGGCGGCGAAGCTCAGGCAAGTGAAGACAAGCAGGGTGATTAACTGCGTGATCAAAGGCATGGGCTGAGATTACGACGAGAAGCCGCAAAGAGCCAGAAACTGACCGCAGATGCTCTAAGTCCGTGGATTGCCGCACATTATCAGTGCGTTGAAAGCAAAAGATCGCAGCGTACGACAGTTCCTACAGGAGCTGCCGAAGGCTGCGATCTTCTGGTCTTGCGTCGACGACTTTTAGCGAGGCAGCTTCAGGTTATTCCACACCGCCAGGCTCGCTTCAGCCTGGTTCAGCGTGTAGAAGTGCAGCCCTGGAGCGCCGCCCTGCAGCAGTTGTTCGCACATCTCGGTGATGACTTGTTCGCCAAAGCGTTGAATGCTCTGAGTGTCGTCGCCGTAGGCTTCCAGTTGCTTGCGGATCCAGCGCGGGATTTCCGCACCGCAGGCATCGGAAAAGCGCGCGAGCTTGCTGTAGTTGGTGATCGGCATGATGCCCGGCACGATCGGAATGTTCACGCCCAGCGCCCGTACGCGTTCCACGAAGTAGAAGTAGCAGTCGGCGTTGAAGAAGTACTGGGTGATCGCACTGTCGGCGCCGGCGTTGGCCTTGCGCACGAAGTTGGCGACATCGTCTTCGAAGTTGCGCGCTTGCGGATGCATTTCCGGGTAGGCGGCGACTTCGATGTGGAAATGATCGCCGGTTTCTTCACGAATGAATTCCACCAGGTCGTTGGCGTGGCGCATTTCGCCACTGGCCATGCCCATGCCCGAAGGCAGGTCACCGCGCAGGGCAACGATGCGCTTGATGCCGGCAGCCTTGTACTGGGCCAGCAGGCCGCGCAGGTCGTCCTTGCTGTCGCCCACGCAGGACAGGTGCGGAGCGGCGGGGATTTTGACTTCGCTTTCGAGCTGCAACACGGTGTTCAGCGTGCGATCACGGGTCGAACCGCCGGCGCCGTAGGTGCAGGAAAAGAAATCGGGGTTGTAGGTAGCCAGCTGGCGGGCAGTGGCGAGCAGCTTTTCATGCCCAGCATCGGTCTTCGTAGGGAAGAATTCGAAGCTGTAGCGACGATCTTGGGACATGGTCATACCCTTTGAAACGCGTAAGCCTGAGGGGCCGGTTTGTCCGCATTCGCCAGCAAGCCGGCTCCTACAGGATTTACGTCGTACCGTCATGTTGCGTACGACTTCTCACTTGTAGGAGCCGGCTTGCTGGCGATGCAGGCAACGCGGTGTATCAGAACACCGCTATTGCCGATCAGCGGATCAGTAGCGGTAAGCGTGCGGCTTGAACGGACCTTCGACGGTCACACCGATGTAGTCGGCCTGGGTCTTGGTCAGTTGAGTCACAACGCCGCCGAAGCCACGGACCATTTCCAGGGCCACTTCTTCGTCGAGTTTCTTTGGCAGTACTTCAACGGTCAGGCGCTCGGCCTTCTGGGCTGGCGACAGGTCGGCGTACTTCTGGCCGAACAGGAAGATCTGAGCCAGAACCTGGTTGGCGAACGAGCCGTCCATGATGCGGCTCGGGTGGCCGGTGGCGTTGCCCAGGTTAACCAGACGGCCTTCGGCCAGCAGGATCAGGTAGTCGTCGTTCTGAGGGTCGAAATCACCAGCGCCGGTGCGGTGGATCTTGTGCACCTGTGGCTTCACTTCTTCCCATGCCCAGTTCTTGCGCATGAAAGCGGTGTCGATTTCGTTGTCGAAGTGGCCGATGTTGCAGACAACAGCGCGCTTCTTCAGGGCCTTGAGCATGTTCGAATCGCAAACATTGACGTTGCCGGTGGTGGTCACGATCAGGTCGATCTTGCCCAGCAGTGCCTTGTCGATGCTTGCTTCAGTACCGTTGTTGATACCGTCGATGAACGGCGATACCACTTCGAAACCGTCCATGCAGGCTTGCATGGCGCAGATCGGGTCGACTTCGGAGACCTTGACGATCATGCCTTCCTGACGCAGGGACTGGGCGGAACCCTTGCCCACGTCACCGTAGCCGATCACCAGCGCTTGCTTGCCGGACAGCAGGTGGTCGGTGCCGCGCTTGATCGCATCGTTCAGGCTGTGACGGCAGCCGTACTTGTTGTCGTTCTTGCTCTTGGTTACGGAGTCGTTGACGTTGATGGCCGGGATTTTCAGCTCGCCCTTGGCCAGCATGTCCAGCAGGCGGTGCACGCCGGTGGTGGTTTCTTCGGTCACGCCGTGGACGCGTTCCAGAACGGCTGGGTACTTCTTGTGCAGCAGCTCGGTCAGGTCGCCGCCGTCGTCGAGGATCATGTTGGCATCCCAAGGCGCGCCATCTTTCAGGATGGTTTGCTCCAGGCACCACTCGTACTCTTCTTCGGTTTCACCTTTCCAGGCGAAAACCGGGATGCCGGCAGCGGCGATGGCAGCGGCAGCCTGGTCCTGAGTCGAGAAAATATTGCAGGACGACCAGCGTACTTCGGCACCCAGGGCAACCAGGGTTTCGATCAGCACGGCGGTCTGAATGGTCATGTGGATGCAGCCGAGGATCTTCGCGCCCTTGAGCGGTTGCTCGGCGGAGTACTTGTTGCGCAGGCCCATCAGTGCCGGCATTTCGGATTCGGCGATGATGGTTTCGCGACGGCCCCAGGCAGCCAGGGACATGTCGGCGACTTTGTAATCGTTAAAATCTGCAGGCGTGATAACAGCGCTCATGAAGAGCCTCCATTCGTAATGTATGCGAATGGGCGCCGTTGTGCGTTTAGTGTCTGGCCTAAGGCCAGGCAACGCCCCATCCGAGCCTGACAGGTCTAGCCTGCTGCAGCGCCCCTCGGACAGGTGGCGGGAAAACGGTATCAAGTGATGATGACCGTTTTGAAACGGTGGCGATTATAGCGGGCTATGCTGATCTTCCAAAGCGTTTCTGTCAGTCAATGTCCGAACGGTAATCGAGACCATAGTCGATGCCCAATAGAGCTCTGGGTCGGGCTCTGCCATGATGGTCAGCATCATTCGGCAAGACGCTCAGGAGTGAATATGAATTTCCACACCCGTAAATGGGTAAAACCCGAAGACCTCAACCCCAACGGCACGTTGTTCGGCGGCAGCCTGCTGCGCTGGATCGACGAAGAGGCGGCGATCTATGCCATCGTCCAGTTGGGCAACCAGCGTGTAGTGACCAAGTACATTTCCGAAATCAACTTCGTCAGCGCCTCGCGCCAGGGCGACATCATCGAACTGGGCATCACCGCCACCGAGTTCGGCCGCACCTCGATCACCCTGACGTGCGAAGTGCGCAACAAGATCACCCGCAAGAGCATCCTCACCGTTGAGAAAATGGTCTTCGTGAACCTCGGTGAAGACGGCCTGCCGGCACCTCATGGCCGGACCGAGATCAAGTACGTCAAGGACCAGTTCCAGGACGATGACGCCGGCTCGTAATGCGAGCCCTGTGGGAGCTGGCTTGCCAGCGATAGCGCAATTGGCGACACCACGAAAACCAAGGTGAACCCATCGCCGGCAAGCCGGCTCCTACAGAGGCGGTTTCATTCCAACGAATGAACAGTCGTGACCCCCGCAGTGTCGTAGCTAAATAGCCCGCCACCGGTTGCGCATCCCATGAACTCGGCACACGACGGCAAGACCCCGAACCTTTCGGCGCAAGAAGAGCACGAAGTCGAAAAGAACCAGCCGCCCCGCGCCGCGGTATTGCACGAGATCATTCGCGCTCAAGGCGACCAGGAACTGGAGCGCAGCATTGCGGCGTTGTGGTGGTCGGCGCTGGCGGCGGGGTTGACCATGGGCCTGTCGCTGATGGGCATGGGATTGCTCAATTCGCGTCTGCCGGACGGCGAAGGATTCAAGGTCATTGCCAGCTTCGGTTACTGCGCCGGTTTTCTCGCGGTGATCCTGGCCCGCCAGCAACTGTTCACCGAAAACACCCTGACGGCTGTCCTGCCGGTGATGACCAAACCGACGCTGACCAATTTCGGCCGTCTGCTGCGGCTATGGACGGTGGTGCTGATCGGCAACCTCTGCGGCACCTTGCTGGTGGCGTACGTGATGCTGGAGCTGCCGATTTTCGACAGCAAGACCGACGTCGCCTTCCTCGATATCGGCCGCAAGGTCATGGAAAACCATGCCAGCCAGATGTTCGCCAAGGGCATCGTTTCCGGGTGGATGATCGCCACCATGGTCTGGATGATTCCGTCCATGGAGAGCGCCAAGATGTGGATCATCATCCTCATCACCTACCTCATGGCGCTGGGGGACTTCACTCACATCGTGGTCGGTTCGCTGGAGGTCTCGTATCTGGTGTTTGCCGGTGAGTTGCCGTGGAGTGATTTCTGGCTGGTGTTCGCCGCGCCGACGCTGGCGGGGAACATCATCGGTGGCAGTTTTATTTTCGCGCTGATCAGCCATGCGCAGATTCGCAGCGAGAGCGGTCCGCCGAAGGCTGATAAACCAGACTCCGGCGCACCCCGCGAGGATGACTCGGGCAGCAAGGGAAAATAGTTTCAGGCCTTGAGTGGCGGGCTGGCCGATTCTGCTGACGGTTCGCTTTGCGGCGCCTTGAGCTGGCCTTCCCAGCGCGCGATGACCAATGGTGCCAGCGCATTACCCAGCACATTGAGCGCGGTGACCGGCATGTCCATCAAGCGGTAGACGCCGGCAATGATCGCCACACCTTCCACCGGCAATCCGGCAGCGGTGAGTGTTGCCGTCAGGATAATGAACATGAAACCCGGCACACCGGCCGCGCCTTTTGACGTCAAGACCATGATCAATACGAGCATTGCCTGATCAGCCAGGCCGAGGTCGATGCCGTAAGCCTGGGCGATGAACAGCGTGCCCAACCCTGCGAACAGTGATGCGCCATCCAGATTGAACGAGTAACCCAACGGAATCACCATGCTGGTAATCGGGCGCGGTGCCCCATAGCGCTCCATTTTCTCGATCAGCTGCGGCATCACTGTGGCCGATGCGGCGCTGCTGTACGCCAACAGCAGTTCACTGCGTATTTCCCGAATCAGGTGGAAAAAGTGGATTCCGGCCATTCGCGCCACCACCCCCAACACGCACAGTGCGAACACCAACACCGCCACATAAGTGATGCCAATCAGCTTAGCCAGTGGTAGCAAGGCATTAAGACCGAAGCTGGCCACGGTTACGCCGATCAGGCCGAAAATGCCGATCGGCGAATAGTGCATGACCAGGTGAGTGACCTTGAACATGGTGTCTGAAATCGCCTGCATCACAGCGATCAGAGGCGCCTTCTGCTGCTCGGGCAGCATTGACAAGGCGCAGCCGAACAGAATGGCGAAAAACAGCACTGACAGCAGTTTGCCTTGAGACATGGCCAGTACGATGTTGTCGGGAGCGATGTTGACCAAGGTTCGGCCCAGGTTCTGTGTTTCGCCCGTGGAAGCGAGGCCGGTGACGGGGGCTTGCAAGGTGCTGCTGAAGTCCGCGCCAGCGCCGGGCTGGAATACGTTGCCGACGATCAGCCCGAAAACGATGGCAATGCTAGTGATTGTGAAGAAATACACCAGCGTCTTTATCCCGACCCGACCCAGCGCTTTGGTACTGCCAGCGCCGGCAATACCGACGACCATGCAGGCAAAGACCAGCGGTACGACGATCATTTTCATCAGCCTGATAAACAGATCCCCTGCCGGTTGCAGCAGATTGTCGATGAACCACGTCTTGTGTTCGGGAAACTGGTTGAGAAGGATGCCGACGATGATCCCGGCGGCGAGCCCGATCATGATGCGCGTGACAAGGCTGGTGGGATTTTTTGTGCTCATGGTGTGCCCCTTTTTTGTTGTGTTTGTTGGGGTTGGAATCAGTGCGCGAACAGGCCGCTGAAGTCTTTGAATCCTTTGACTTCGATCGGGTTGCCGCTGGGGTCGAGGAAGAACATCGTGCGTTGCTCGCCGGGTTCGCCAGCAAAACGGATCACCGGCGGGATTTCGAAAACGGTGCCTAGGCCTGTCAGGCGGTCGGCCAATGTCAGCCATTCTTCCAACGGCAGCACGACACCGATGTGCGGCATCAATACCTTGTGCTCGCCAACTTGCCCGGTGCGAGTGGTGGCGAACGGTGTACCCAGGTGCAATGAGATCTGATTGCCGAAAAATTCGAAGTCGACCCAAGTCTCTGAGCGGCGGCCCTCAGTGCAGCCCAACACATCTCGATAAAAATCCCGCGCCTGTTCCAGGTCGCAAACATGGTATGCAGCGTGAAAAGGTCTGTTCATGTGATAGTCCTGCGTGAAGGAGCACTCAGGGTAAACAGGCCGTGCGACGGAGCAAAACGGCTTCGCCTTGTTCTGAGCGAAAGGAAAACTTATGGATGTGCGCTTTCTTCAAAGCCTGATCGCCGTAGTTGAAACCGGTTCGATTGCTGCTGCCGCGCGCCGCGAAAACCGCACGGCGGCGGCGATCAGTCAGCGGGTTCAGGCGCTCGAGCGATCGCTCGGTTATGCCTTGTTGCTGCGCACCGCGCATAGCGCACGACCCTCGGATCAATGTCTGCTGGTGCTGCCGCAAATCAGGGCGATCATCGAACAGACGCAGGCGCTGCAAAACGATATGCACCACGATGCTCTGACGGGAGAAGTGAAGATCGGCGCGATTTCGACGGCGCTGACGGGTGTGTTGCCGGGGCTGATCGAGCGATTGGCGTTATCGGCGCCGGCGCTGAAACTGAAGATCACGCCGGGTGATTCAAAAAGCCTTTACGAGAAAGTACTGACAGGAGAACTGGACGCGGCGATTCTGGTCAGGCCGCCGTTTCAACCACCGAAGGCTTTGGCGCTGACAGTGTTGAGGGTGGAGCCATTGATTCTGGTTGCCCCGGCCACACACGCCGGCCAGTCGCTGGAAACGCTGCTACGCGTAGGCCCGTTCATTCGTTACGACGCGCGCTCATGGGGCGGAAAAATTGCTCAGCGATATCTCGATGAACAGGCGATCGAGCCCGATGTACTCTGTGAGCTGGATGCGTTGGAGACCATCGTCATGTTGGTCACGCAGGGGATGGGGGTATCGCTGGTGCCGCAATGGGCCGGAATGGCGTTGGACGGGATGTGTGTATTGCCGGTAGGGGATGGGCAGCGTTATTCGCGGGAACTGGTGGTGATGTACGGCTCGACGCCGCACCGCCCGTTGGCGATGCGGCATCTGCTCGAATTGCTCTGCGACCCACAACCCAATCAGCCGGACACATTGACCGCAACCGCGCCCCGACGTTGCCGGTAGATGAAGTACAGCGCAGTCAACACCGTGAGCCCGCCGACCAACGCACCCGTCCACGGCAGATCCGCCAGGTCGGCGCCGCTGGCCACCACTAATCCACCAATCCATGCCCCGGCCGCGTTGCCGAGGTTGAACGCGCTCTGGTTCAGGGTCGAGCCGAGGTTCGGCGCTTCATGGGCCTGATCGATGATCAGCAGTTGCAGGATCGGGCACAGGGCGAAGGCGAACGTCCCCCACAGCACCAGTGTGATCGCCGCCGGGATTGCCGAATGACTGGTTTGCGTGAATGCCGCCAGCACCACCAGCACCGCCAGCGCCATGCCCACCAGCGAAGGCAGCAAGCGGCTGTCCGCCAGACGACCACCGAGCATGCTGCCGGCGGTCAAGCCAACGCCGAACAACAACAGCATGAGGGTGACGCCGTGGGGGCTGACGCCGGTGATGTCCTGCAGGATCGGCGCGATGTAGGTAAACACGCTGAACAGGCTGGTTGAGGCCAGCACACTCATGCCCAGGGCCAACAGTACGTTGGCCTTGCCCAGCACCTTGAACTCGCTGGCCAGGTTGGCTTTGTCCATCGCGATGTTTTTCGGCAGCCAGACCCACTGCGCAATGGCCGCCAGCACACCGATCACCGACACCGCCCAGAAGGTCGAGCGCCAACCGGCGTATTGCCCGAGCGCGGTGCCCAGTGGCACGCCGAGCACGTTGGCCAGGGTCAGGCCGGTGAACATCATGGCAATCGCCTGGGCGCGTTTGTTCGGTGCGACCAACCCGGCGGCGACCACCGAGCCGATGCCGAAAAATGCGCCGTGGCACAGCGCGGTGATCACTCGCGCGGCCATCAGCGTCGCGTAGTTCGGCGCCAGGGCGCAGAGTATGTTGCCGAGGATGAACATCAGCGTCATGCCCAGCAGCGTGGCCTTGCGCGGCATGTTGGCGGTGCCGACGGCGAGGACCGGTGCGCCGAACACCACGCCCAGGGCATAGCCGGTGATCAGCAGCCCGGCATCGGGAATGCTCACGCCGAGGTCGCGGGCGACGTCGGGCAGCAGGCCCATGATGACGAATTCAGTGGTGCCGATGCCGAAAGCGGCAACAGCGAGGGCAAGCAAGGCGAGTGGCATGCGCAAGGTCTCTGTCGGTAGTCTTGACGCTGTGATCAGGCATACGCAGGCCGACGACCGTACTCGATGAGAGCGGGCCGGGCAGAATTTTTATTGGAATTAGTCTGTGCGCAACTGAGTGCGGCGTGGTCGCTTGCAGTATAAACAGCCACTGACATATGGCGAATCAATTCTCTATCGCCTTTGTGGGAGCCGGCTTGCCGGCGATGGCGTTCTTAAGGTCGCCATCGCCAGCAAGCCGGTTCCTACAGAGGGGCGGGACAAAATAAGGAGTGTGCCGTGTTTGCGACGGCGTTGGTGTTGGTGGCGGCGCTGTTGCATGCGGCGTGGAATACCCTGATCAAATTCAGTGCGGAGCGGCTGTTGGTGGTGGCCTGCATGGACAGCGTGGCGCTGCTCTTTGTCGCGCTGATGCTGCCGTTCCTGAGCATGCCGCCACTGGAGATCTGGCCGTGGATCCTGGCATCGGCGGCGTTCGAGCTGCTCTATCGCTATTTGCTGATACAGGCCTATCGGGTCGGCGACCTCGGGTTGGTTTATCCGCTGATGCGCGGTCTGTCACCGTTGGTGGTGCTGGCACTGACGCTGATCTTTGCCGGGGAGGTACTGACCCATCAGCAGATTTTCGGCATCCTGCTGATCCCGTTCGGCATGCTGTGCCTGCTCTGGCAGGGTGGCGGCGGTGCACGGTTGCCGTGGTCGATGTTGCCGGTGGTGGCGTTGATCGGCCTGTGCATCGGTAGCTACACCTACATCGACGGTCAGGCGTTGCGGCGCTGGTCCCATCCGCTGGATTACCTGGTCTGGGTCACGTTGCTGAGCGCCTGGCCGTTTCCGTTGCTGGCCTGGGTACGCAAGCGTCCGGCATTCAAGTTGTTCTGGCGTGAACAGTGGCGGCTGGGCCTGGCGGTCGGGTTCTGCGTGTTGTTCAGCTACGCTCTGGTGCTGTGGGCGATGCAGATGGGCTCGATTGCCGAGGCCGCCGCGTTGCGCGAGATCAGTGTGATCCTGGTGGTGCTGTTCGGCATGCGTTACCTGAAAGAACCGTTTGGCGGACCGCGGCTACTCGCCTGTAGCCTTGTGATGATCGGCATACTGGTGATGAAATTTTGATCACCGTCGATGGAATCGATTTTCTATAACGTGAAGAAGGGACTGCTTTATGACGGTTGCTCTGTGGTGCATTTTGATCGCGATTTTCCTGCCGTATGTGTGCACGGCCGTGGCGAAGGTCAGCGGCGGATACGGTTTGAGACACAATCATGACCCACGAGGGTTTCTCGACTCACTGGAGGGTTTGGGCAAGCGGGCGAATGCGGCGCAGCTGAACAGTTTTGAAGTGACACCGGCGTTTGCCGCCGCGGTAATCGTGGCGCACCTGGCGGGCAACGCTGAATTGGTGACAATCAATGTGTTGTCGGTGCTGTTCATCACCAGCCGTCTGCTCTACATCATTTTCTATCTGACGGACCTGGCGGCGCTGCGGTCGTTGATGTGGTTCGTGGGGATGGGGCTGATCGTGAGTTTTTTTGTGGTGTCGGCCTGACAGATCTCCAGGGTTTTTAGCGGCCTCATCGCGGCAAAAACTGTAGGAGCCGGCTTGCTGGCGATAGCGGGGTGTCAGGCAACATCGTTGCCGATCGATCCGCCGCCATCGCCGGCAAGCCGGCTCCTACAGATCAGGGTTTGGTCTTCTCGGCATCTGCCACCTGCGGCACTTGCGGCAACGCTGCGCCTTTAGGCCAGAGCATCCAGATCTGTCCCTGCTGCTTCATGTCCCCGGCCAGTTGTCCGGCCGCATCACCGGTACCCCAGAACAGATCCGCGCGGACTTCACCGGCAATTGCGCCGCCGGTGTCCTGGGCTGCCACAGGCCGAACCAGCGCGGTACCGTCCGGTTTGGTGGTGGACAGCCACAACAGGCTGCCCAGCGGAATCACCTTGCGATCCACCGCCGCGCTGTAACCGGCGGTCAGCGGTACGTTCAGCGAACCGCGCGGACCTTCGTTGCTGTCCGGGTTACGGGTGAAGAACACGTAGCTGGGGTTGCTGCCGAGCAGTTCGGGAATCCGTGACGGATTGGCCTTGGCCCAGGTACTGATCGCGCCCATGGTCACGTCTTCCTTTTTCAGCTCGCCCTGTTCCACCAGCCAGCGGCCGATCGGCCGATACGGATGGCCGTTCTGATCGGCATAGGCGATGCGCAACTGCCGGCCGTCATCGAGCTGGATACGCCCCGACCCCTGGATTTGCAGGAACTGCAGGTTCATCGGGTCGGTCAGCCAGGCCACGACCGGCGCCTTGACCCCTTTGCTTTCGATGGTTGCCGCATCGTCGTACGGTTTGAGCACGCGACCTTCGAGTCGACCGCGCAGGCGTTTGCCCTTGAGTTCCGGGTAAATGCTGTCGAGGGCGACGATGATCATGTCTTCGGGCACGCCATAGACCGGGACGTTGGCAACGCTGGTCTGGGTCAGGCTGCCGGGATAGACCGGCTCGTAGTAGCCGGTGATCAAGCCGTTGGGGTTGTCGTTGGCGGCGCGCAGGCCATAGACATCCAGGTTCTGTTTGAGAAAGCCGCGAATGTCGCTGGCGGTTTGCGGCACGTTGGCAGCTGCCGCACAGGTGCCACCCCAGACCGGATCGGCCTTGAGGCGGGTGCAGGCGCTGCGCCACGAACCGAAACCGGCAACCAGGTCGTTGTCGGACACCGCCGGCAGCGCTTCCCATGTGGCGCTGGAGTAGGTGGCCAGGGCATGGGTTTTCGGTTGTTGCTTGTCGCCACCGGTGCAGCCTGCGAGCAGGGCCACCATCGGCAGGGTCCAGGCCAGGCTGTGACGCCAGGCCTTGAAGCGGCTGTTCATGGAGTGATTCCTTTGCCGGTTGCCCGAGTGCTTCATGCGCTCAAACAACCCTTATTGATAATAGGGCTATTGGTCTTTGCCGATGACGCGAGGATACTGGCCGCCGTTTCCCGTGACCTGAAGCCACCATGACTCTTAAAAGACTTTCTGTTGTATTGCTGGCCTGCCTGACGTTGTCCGCGTGTGGCGGTATCGACCCCAACTCGCCGCTGGGCCAGCGCAAGGCCATTTTCAAGCAGATGCTCAAGACCGGCGAAGACCTGGGCGGCATGTTGCGTGGGCGCATTCCATTCGATGGTCCGAAGTTCGCCGAGGGTGCGGTGAAGCTCGATGCGTTGTCCCATGAACCGTGGCAGCATTTCCCGCAAGTGCGCGAGGAAGATCACACCAGCGCCAAGAGCGATGTCTGGGAGCAGCAGGCGCGCTTCCAGGGCATGGCCCGCGACCTTGAAACCGCCACCGGCGAGTTGGTGATCGCCAGCCAGGTTCAGCCTTACAAAGCCAGCAACCTGGGGCCGGCGGTGCAAAAGGTCGAAGATGCTTGCAGTGCGTGTCATAAGGCGTTTCGGGATCATTGATTGGTGTTGCTGATGCCTTCGCGGGCAAGCCCGCTCCCACAGGTTTTTGTGGTGAACATAGACTTTGTGTACACCCAAAACCCTGTGGGAGCGGGCTTGCCCGCGAAGGCGGTTCTGATAGCACCATGAATCCTGGGCTTTTACCCGCTCTTACTTGTCCAGTTCATCCAGTGCATCCTGCAATTCCTTGCGGGCATCGGCGAGCTTGTCTTTGCGCTTGTTGATCTTTTCTGGGTCGCCCTTGCTCATGGCCTTGTCGAGGTCTGTCTGACGCTTGCTGACTTCATGCCGGGCGTCGAGCACCTTGTTTTCCCGTTCTTTCTTCAGCGAGGCGTCGGTGCAGTTCGCTTCGACTTCGCTCAGGGCTTTTTCCAGGCCTGCCTGCTGGTCGGCGTTGCCGTGAACCTTGGCCAATTCGATCTGATTGACGATGCCTTGCTTCTTGGCAGCGCAACCGGTCAACCCCGGTGCTTCTTCGTCTGCCATCAACGGGGTGGCCAGCACACTGCAAAGGGCCAACAGGGCGAGCGGTGAAAGAAATTTCATAAAAGCTCCATGTAAGAAAGCAAGCGGCCGGTGTGGCGATGGCTTGTTGGAGCCCGGCAGTCCCCCTGGGGTTCCCGCCAGGCGCAAGGCTGACCGCTAAAAGCCGTCAATCCCCGCATCACGTAATGTTTCACTCAAGGCCAGGACCTGCGGATCGCGGAAAAAAGCATTCAGTTGTGCCGCGCGTCCCGGCCCGATACCGGCCTCGGCCCGCCATTGCTCGATGTCTCGCTGCGCCAGTGCCTGCCAAGAGTCGCCGAGATGCGCCTGACCTGTCGGCGGCAATCCCAGGGCCTTGAGCCAGCGCTTGAACGGGCGGTCCCGGGCCTGGTTGAAGCTGTCTGCAAGGCGCGCCGCACTGCGCTCGCCGAAACCGTTAATGGTAGCAAGCTCTTGGGTATCGAGGGTCAACCAATCCAGCAGACTGTTCAGGCGACCTGTTGCAAGAAGTTTTTCCCACGTCCCCGGACCCACATTGGGCAGCGCCAGGCCCTGTTCGCCGCTGAGCCAGGTCAGGCGCGCGAGAAACTGGCCCTCACAGCCCGGAGTCGGTTGCCAGCAACTCAACAAGTGAAAGTCCGCTGCCTTCGGCACGTTCAATTCGACCCGCTCGCTGCTGTGCCAAACGACGCTATCGAGTCTGGGAATGGTCAGCCCGGCCAGGCTGATGGCCACCTGATCACCCGGACGTATGTCCAGCGCCTGCCAGCGTTGCAGCGAGCTGACGCTGACGCGTTTGATCTGCCGGTCATCGAGCATCACCGGGGTCAGTTCAAGTATCGGTGTGATTCGCCCGGTCCGGCCGATCGTGAAGTGAACCTGGCGCACGTCGGCCAGTGCCTGGGCGAAGGGGTATTTCCAGGCGATGGCCCAGTACGGTGGCTTGGCCTGCCAGCGTTCGGCGGCCGGGCGCTGGTTCTGGCGCAGGACGATGCCGTCGCTGGCAAAGGGCAGGGGGGAGCGATACCAGTACTCGCGCCAGCGCTCGGCATCGAAGACGGAGAGGATTGGCTGGCTGTATGCCGTGGTGTCCGGGAAGCCCAGCAAGGTCAGTGCAGTGTCACGTGCGAGTACGTTCGCCGGCCCTTGTGGCCAGTCCCAGACAAACAGGTCGATGCCGGCGGCCTGCTCGGGGCTCAAGACCTTGCGCGCCATCAGGCCCGCCACCGTGGTGCGAGCGTTGAGGCTGCCGGCCAGGGCCTGCACATGATCGCTCAGGCGCCAATACAGTTCGCCTTGCACAAGCAGGTCCTGAGGCTGCGACAGCCGTTGCGGGATGGCCGGAATCTGTCGCGCCGGAACTGTCCAGTCCTGACCGCTCACGCCATCGCCACGACTGATTGCCTGGGTCAGCAGACCGTTGCGGTAAACCAGGGTCACCGCCACGCCATCGATTTTCGGCTGGGCCCAGACGCCCACCCGGTCACGCAGCCATTTTTCCACCGCGGCGCGATCCTGCAGTTTGCCCAGGCCGGTGTGGGCGATGGGGTGGGGCAGCGAGCCTCGCGCAGTACGCAAGGGGTCTATGGACGGGTTCAGGTTGAAGCAGCGGCGCCACTGGCTGAGGCGCGCGCGGGACTGGTCGTAGAGTTCATCGGCGACCAGTGAGCGTCCCTGGCGGTGATAGTTGTCGTCCCAGACGTCGATTTGCCGTTGCAGTTTGTCGACCTCGTTCGCGGCACGCCCGGATGGCCAGTCGGGGCACACGGCGGCATTGGCGGTCAGGTGGGCAAAGATCAGCACAAAGGCGAAAAACAGGCGCAGGTCGGGAAGCATCGTGAGCGTCCTTGCTCGGTGGGGTGCTTGAAGGCTAGGTCAGCATCAGTGGTGTCGCGAGGGGGTGTTTTGCCGGGTGTTTCCGATGCCAGGGCGGGCCTCTTCGCGGTGTAAAGCGATTACCGGGAAACTGTAGGAGCCGGCTTGCCGGCGATGGACTCAAGTGCGCCGCGTTTATCCAGCTCATGCGCATTATCGTTAACGACCATCGCCGGCAAGCCGGCTCCTGCAAGGGGCCATGCCCACGCTGAAAGCCCCAATAAAAAGCCCCGCAGGGCGCGAACCGTGCGGGGCTTTGGGTGTTGCGGGGGCGTCTTACAGGCCGGCAGCAGAACGCAGGGCGTCGGCGCGGTCGGTTTTTTCCCAGGTGAACGTGGTGAAGGTGTCTTCGCCAACGGTCTTGGTTGCCGGGGTGCGACCGAAGTGGCCGTACGCAGCGGTTTCCTGGTACATCGGGTGCAGCAGGTCGAGCATGGTGGTGATCGCGTATGGACGCAGGTCGAACACTTCGCGGACCAGTTTGACGATCTTGTCATCGCTGATCTTGCCGGTGCCGAAGGTGTTCAACGAGATCGAAGTCGGCTGGGCAACACCGATCGCGTAGGAAACCTGAATCTCGCAGCGCTCGGCGAGGCCGGCGGCAACGATGTTCTTGGCTACGTAACGACCGGCGTAGGCTGCCGAACGGTCAACCTTCGATGGATCCTTGCCGGAGAACGCGCCACCGCCGTGACGGGCCATGCCGCCGTAGCTGTCGACGATGATCTTGCGACCGGTCAGGCCGCAGTCACCCACCGGGCCGCCAATGATGAACTGGCCGGTCGGGTTGATGTGGAACTGGGTGTCCTTGCTCAGCAGTTCGGCAGGCAGCACGTGCTTGACGATCAGCTCCATCACGCCTTCGCGCAGGTCGTTGTACGACACTTCCGGGTTGTGCTGGGTCGACAGAACGACGGCGTCGATACCGACAACCTTGCCGTTTTCGTAACGGCAGGTGACTTGCGACTTGGCGTCCGGACGCAGCCAAGGCAGCAGGCCGGATTTGCGGGCTTCGGCCTGGCGCTGCACCAGCTGGTGCGAGAAGGTGATCGGTGCTGGCATCAGCACGTCGGTTTCGTTGCTGGCGTAGCCGAACATCAGGCCCTGGTCGCCGGCGCCCTGATCTTCAGGCTTGGCACGGTCGACACCCTGGTTGATGTCAGGGGACTGCTTGCCGATGATGTTCATCACGCCGCAGGTCGCGCCGTCGAAGCCGACGTCGGAGCTGGTGTAGCCGATGTTGGTGATCACGTCACGAACGATCTGCTCCAGGTCAACCCAGGCCGAAGTGGTGACTTCGCCGGCGATGATGGCCACGCCCGTTTTCACCAGAGTCTCGCACGCCACACGGGCGAACTTGTCTTCAGCAATGATGGCGTCCAGCACCGCATCAGAAATCTGGTCGGCGATTTTGTCCGGATGCCCTTCAGACACGGACTCGGAGGTGAAGAGGGAGTATTCGCTCATCTCGATGTTTTCCTGAAATTACCGATGGTGAGTGTCGCCAGCCGGCCGCTGAAAATGGCGGACCTGGATCTGGAAACCATTACGTAAGCCTACATAGAGGCTTTCCCCGGGAACGAGTCCCGCAGCGGTGGCCCAACGGGCCAGATCGTCCTGTTCAAACCCCAGCCAGAGATCACCGCAGGCCTCCTTGGCCCAACTCTGGTTGTGGCTACATAACTCTGTCACTAACAGGCTACCGCCTGGTTGCAGCAAATTGGCCATGTGCTTGAGCGCATCGGCCGGCGCGGCAAAATGATGCAGCACCATGTTCAGTACCACGCAATCGGCCTTGAGGCTGACGCCGTTCAATGCATCGGCCAGTTGCAGGCTAACGTTAGTCAGCTTGTCGCGTTCGCAGACCTGGCGCGCCAGTTCGAGCATCGCGGTGCTGTTGTCCAGTGCCGTGACCTGCGCAAAGCGGCGCGCCAGTTCCGGCAGGAATGCACCGTCGCCGGGGCCGACTTCGATGGCCGTGGCGTCTTTGTCGAAGCTCAGCTTGTCGAGCAGGGCCACCACGCTCTCGCGGTACTGCGGCAGGCCGGCGATCAAGTCTTGCTGGGCGCGAAACTTCTCCGCGACCCGTGAGAAAAAGTCCTGGCTGGCCGCTGCGCGTTGCCCGTGGACCTGGGCGATGCGCGACTGTACGTCGGCTGGCAGCGTCAGGTTGTCCACTTCTTCGAGCAGGGCTGCGTGCAATTTGCCGCCCAATAACTCGGTGTGGGGCAGGGCGCGACGGTAGAAAATCGCATTGCCTTCACGGCGCGTTGCCACCAGGTCGGCCTGGGCCAGGACCTTGAGGTGGTGGCTCATGCCTGACTGGCCGATGCCGAAGATCTGCGCCAGCTCCAGCACGCCGAACGAGTCGTTGGCCAGTGCGCGCAAGACATTCAGCCGCAGGGGATCGCCGCCAGCCTTGCACAAGGCTGCCAGCTCATCGCAATCGTCATGCTGAATGGAGGGCACGCGTAAATTCATAAGGCCGGCAGTCTAGTCACGGGTCGAAGGCATCGCAAGAGCAATATCAAAAAGTTTTGATATTGCTCGATAGATGGCACTTCTTACGGGATGGTTAACTCTACAAACGGATGGCGGAAAGGATTCATCAGCCGAAACCACCGTTATCCGTTGGAAAAACGTCTCCAGATGACTATCTGTCATTGCCCCGAGGCGGCCCGGTGAGGGAAAATGCTCGCCTTTTTTCCGTTTCGTTTTATTCAAGCCCCCAGGAGAACAGCGATGCCTAGCCGTCGTGAGCGTGCCAACGCCATTCGTGCCCTCAGCATGGATGCCGTGCAAAAAGCCAACAGCGGCCATCCCGGTGCCCCTATGGGTATGGCGGATATCGCCGAGGTACTTTGGCGCGACTACCTCAAGCACAACCCGAGCAATCCATCGTTCGCCGACCGTGACCGCTTCGTACTGTCCAACGGTCACGGCTCGATGTTGATCTACTCGCTGCTGCACCTGACCGGCTACGACCTGTCGATCGATGACCTCAAGCAGTTCCGTCAACTGCACAGCCGCACCCCGGGCCACCCGGAACTCGGCTACACCCCGGGCGTGGAAACCACCACCGGTCCACTGGGCCAGGGCCTGGCCAACGCCGTGGGTTTTGCCCTGGCTGAAAAAGTCATGGCGGCGCAATTCAACCGTCCCGGTCACGACATCGTCGACCACCACACCTATGTGTTCCTGGGTGATGGCTGCATGATGGAAGGCATTTCCCACGAAGTCGCTTCCCTGGCCGGTACCCTGGGCCTGGGCAAACTGATCGCCTTCTACGATGACAACGGCATCTCCATCGATGGCGAAGTCGAAGGCTGGTTCACCGACGACACCCCGAAGCGTTTTGAGTCCTACAACTGGCAAGTGATCCGCAACGTTGACGGTCACGACCCGGAAGAGATCAAGACCGCGATCGAGACGGCCCGCAAGAGCGCGCAGCCAACCCTGATCTGCTGCAAGACCACCATCGGTTTCGGTTCGCCGAACAAGCAAGGCAAGGAAGACTGCCACGGCGCCCCATTGGGTGACGCGGAAATCGCCCTGACCCGTGCGGCGCTGAAGTGGAACCACGGCCCGTTCGAAATCCCGGCCGATATCTACGCCGAGTGGGACGCCAAGGAAGCCGGTAAAGCTGTCGAAGCCGAGTGGGACCAGCGTTTCGCTGCCTACTCCGCCGCGTTCCCGACCGAAGCCAACGAGCTGATCCGTCGTCTGAGCGGCGAACTGCCGGCTGACTTCAGCGAAAAAGCCTCGGCCTACATCGCCGAAGTGGCTGCCAAGGGCGAAACCATCGCCAGCCGTAAAGCCAGCCAGAACGCCCTGAACGCGTTCGGCCCGCTGCTGCCTGAGTTCCTCGGCGGCTCGGCTGACCTGGCCGGTTCCAACCTGACCCTGTGGAAAGGTTGCAAAGGCGTCACCGCCGAAGATGCCAGCGGTAACTACATGTATTACGGCGTGCGCGAGTTCGGCATGACCGCGATCATGAACGGCGTTGCCCTGCACGGCGGCCTGGTGCCTTACGGCGCGACCTTCCTGATGTTCATGGAATACGCGCGCAACGCAGTGCGCATGTCCGCGCTGATGAAGCAGCGTGTGATCCACGTCTACACCCACGACTCCATCGGTCTGGGCGAAGACGGCCCGACTCACCAGCCAATTGAGCAACTGGCCAGCCTGCGCTGCACGCCGAACCTCGATACCTGGCGTCCGGCTGACGCCGTTGAATCGGCGGTGAGCTGGAAGTACGCACTGGAGCGCAAGGACGGTCCTTCGGCCCTGATCTTCTCGCGTCAGAACCTGCAGCACCAAACCCGTGATGCCGGCCAGATCGCCGACATCAGCCGTGGTGGTTATGTGCTCAAAGACTGCGCGGGCGAGCCTGAGCTGATCCTGATCGCTACCGGTTCGGAAGTCGGCCTGGCCGTCCAGGCCTTCGACAAACTGACCGAACAGGGCCGCAAGGTTCGCGTGGTTTCCATGCCGTGCACCAGCGTGTTCGATGCCCAGGACGCCGGCTACAAGCAAGCGGTCCTGCCGTTGCAGGTCAGCGCCCGTATCGCCATCGAGGCTTCTCATGCGGACTACTGGTACAAGTACGTGGGCCTGGAAGGCCGCGTGATCGGCATGACCACCTACGGCGAGTCGGCGCCTGCGCCTGCCTTGTTCGAAGAGTTCGGCTTCACCCTGGAAAACATCCTGGGTCAGGCTGAAGAGCTGCTGGAAGACTGATCCAGAAGACGTGTCGTCTGGGCTGACGCCATCGCGGGCAAGCCCGCTCCCACAGGGGACGTGTTGTGTGACACAAACAGTGCTCACAACACCGGCCCCATGTGGGAGCGGGCTTGCCCGCGATAGCGGTCGAACAGGCAACGCCGCGATAACGGATTCACCACGGTAATCGAGAACCCCATGCCTCAACCGCGTCCCTACAAAGTTGCACTCAACGGCTATGGCCGGATTGGTCGTTGCGTCTTGCGTGCGTTGTTCGAGCGAGGCGACAGGGCCGGGTTCGAGATTGTCGCGATCAACGATCTGGCGGACATGGCCAGCATCGAATACCTGACACGCTTCGACTCCACCCATGGCCGGTTCCCCGGCGAAGTGAAGGTCGACGGCGATTGTCTGCATATCAATGGCGACTGCGTGAAGGTCCTGCGCAGTGCCACCCCCGAAGGCATCGATTGGGCGTCCCTGGGTGTCGATCTGGTGCTGGAGTGTTCCGGCGCTTATAACACCCGCGAAGACGGCCAGCGTTTCCTCGATGCCGGCGCCCCGCGCGTGCTGTTTTCCCAGCCGATGGCCAGCGAGACGGATGTCGACGCCACCATCGTCTACGGCGTGAACCAGGATTGCCTGACCGGCGACGAGTTGCTGGTGTCCAACGCGTCCTGCACCACCAACTGCGGCGTGCCGCTGCTGCGCCTGCTGAATCAGGCGATCGGCCTGGATTACGTGTCGATCACCACCATTCACTCGGCCATGAACGATCAGCCGGTCATCGATGCCTATCACCACGAAGACCTGCGCCGCACCCGTTCGGCGTTCCAGTCGGTGATTCCGGTGTCCACCGGTCTGGCGCGTGGTATCGAACGCCTGTTGCCGGAACTTGCCGGAAGAATTCAGGCCAAAGCCGTGCGGGTGCCGACGGTCAACGTGTCCTGCCTCGACATCACGATGCAGACCGCCACCGCGACCGATGCCACCGAGGTCAACCGGATACTGCGCGAGGCGGCCACCAGCGGCCCGCTCAAAGGCCTCCTGGCTTACACCGAGTTGCCTCACGCTAGCTGTGATTTCAACCACGACCCACATTCGGCAATCGTCGATGCCAGTCAGACCCGCGTTTCCGGCCCACGGCTGGTGAACATCCTGGCCTGGTTCGACAACGAATGGGGTTTTGCCAACCGAATGCTGGACGTTGCAGAACACTATCTGCAAACAGCCATTTCAAAAAAACCGTAGGAAGTGCGACCCATGACCGTGTTGAAGATGTCCGACCTCGATCTGCAAGGTAAGCGCGTATTGATCCGCGAAGACCTCAACGTCCCAGTCAAGGACGGTGTTGTCACCAGCGATGCGCGTATCCTGGCCTCGCTGCCGACCATCAAGCTGGCCCTGGAAAAAGGCGCGGCCGTGATGGTCTGCTCGCACCTTGGCCGTCCGACCGAAGGCGAGTTCTCGGCCGAGAACAGCCTCAAGCCAGTCGCCGACTACCTGAGCAAGGCCTTGGGCCGCGAAGTGCCGCTGGTGGCCGACTACCTGGACGGCGTTGACGTCAAGGCCGGTGACATCGTGCTGTTCGAAAACGTGCGCTTCAACAAAGGCGAGAAAAAGAACGCCGACGAACTGGCCCAGCAATACGCCGCCCTGTGCGACGTGTTCGTGATGGACGCCTTCGGCACCGCTCACCGTGCCGAGGGTTCGACCCACGGCGTGGCCAAGTTCGCCAAAGTCGCCGCTGCTGGCCCGTTGCTGGCCGCTGAACTGGATGCACTGGGCAAGGCCCTGGGCGCTCCGGCCCAGCCGATGGCGGCCATTGTTGCCGGCTCCAAGGTGTCGACCAAACTCGACGTACTGAACAGCCTGAGCCAGATCTGCGACCAGTTGATCGTCGGCGGCGGCATCGCCAACACCTTCCTCGCCGCTGCCGGTCACCCGGTTGGCAAGTCGCTGTACGAGCCGGACCTGCTCGACACCGCCCGCGCCATCGCCGCCAAGGTCAGCGTACCGCTGCCGGTTGATGTTGTGGTTGCCAAGGAATTCGCTGAAAGCGCCGCGGCGACCGTCAAGCTGATCGCTGACGTCGCTGCCGACGACATGATCCTGGACATCGGCCCGCAGACCGCGGCGAATTTCGCCGAGCTGCTGAAGTCGTCCAAGACCATCCTGTGGAACGGTCCGGTCGGCGTGTTCGAGTTCGATCAGTTCGGCAACGGCACCAAAGTGCTGGCCAAGGCCATCGCAGACAGCGCGGCGTTCTCCATTGCCGGCGGTGGCGACACCCTGGCCGCCATCGACAAGTATGGCGTGGCCGAGAAGATCTCCTACATTTCTACCGGTGGCGGCGCGTTCCTCGAATTCGTCGAAGGCAAGGTTCTGCCAGCCGTTGAAGTCCTGGAAAGCCGGGCCAAGGCCTGAGGGTCGCCCGTTTGGCCTGGCAAGGGAGTGTTGACATGGTCAAGACGTTAGCGCTGTTGATCGTCGCGGGTTCGCTGGTGGCATGCGGGAGTAACCCCAAGGCCAAGCCGGAACCCGCACCGTCCGGGACGGAAAAGGGCTGCTACCAGGCAGACTGGCAGGCGGAAACCAACCCGGTGCTCAACAAGCGTTCCGGGCCCGAGGGCCTGGAAAAGTACGAGACCCAGGCACCCGCCAAGGAACATGGCTGCCCTTGACGGGTCTGACTCTTTACTCAGGGCTGGCGGCGTGCGCCGTCAGTCGAGGGACACGGATGAAAGGTTTTATCGCCGTTACGGCGTTGGCTCTGTTGGCAGGTTGTGCTCAGTTGAACCCGTTCCAGTCGTCCGCGCCTGTGGATAACTGGACCACCTGGACCTGCGACAGCCAGGCCAAGGTGCTGTGGCGCTACACCGATGACAGCCGCAGGGAAGTCGACGTGCGCCTGGGCGGTGCCGATCAGGTCTACCGCCTGAAGGAAGAGCCAGGTGCCTCGGGCTCGCTGTACAGCGACAACATGCTGGCGTTTCACATGAAAGGTGAGGAAGGCCTGGTTTACTGGGTCGCCACCAATGATTTGATTGGGCGTGGCTGCAAGGCGCAATAAACGGACTACGCCGAACCTGTAGGAGCGAGCCTGCTCGCGATGGCCGTTAACGATAACGCGGGGTACCTGAATGTCCGCGTTGTCTGGGCCACCATCGCGAGCAGGCTCGCTCCCACAGGGGTTCCGGGGAAGTTCTTGAGATTTTGCAACACCCGAATCCGCAGCCCGGGCTCAACCCCCGATCTGCAATAACTTGAATAGCCGCCGCCGCTCCGGCAGGCTGGCACGATTAACGACCCTCAACCGGGAGAGATACACACAATGGCACTTATCAGCATGCGCCAGATGCTGGACCACGCAGCCGAGTTCGGCTACGGCGTTCCAGCCTTCAACGTCAACAACCTTGAGCAGATGCGCGCCATCATGGAAGCCGCTGACAAGACTGACTCCCCGGTGATCGTCCAGGCTTCGGCCGGTGCTCGCAAATACGCCGGCGCACCGTTCCTGCGTCACCTGATCCTGGCAGCCATCGAAGAATTCCCGCACATCCCGGTGTGCATGCACCAGGACCACGGCACCAGCCCTGACGTCTGCCAGCGCTCCATCCAACTGGGCTTCAGCTCGGTGATGATGGACGGTTCCCTGGGCGAAGACGGCAAGACCCCGACCGACTACGACTACAACGTCCGTGTAACCCAACAGACCGTCGCCATGGCTCACGCCTGCGGCGTATCGGTAGAAGGCGAGCTGGGCTGCCTGGGTTCGCTGGAAACCGGCATGGCCGGTGAAGAAGACGGCATCGGCGCCGAAGGCGTTCTGGATCACAGCCAGATGCTGACCGACCCGGAAGAAGCCGCTGACTTCGTAAAACGCACTCAGGTCGATGCCCTGGCCATCGCCATCGGCACCAGCCACGGCGCCTACAAGTTCACCAAGCCACCTACCGGTGACGTGCTGGCGATCGACCGCATCAAGGAAATCCACAAGCGCATTCCGAACACTCACCTGGTGATGCACGGTTCGTCTTCGGTTCCGCAAGAGTGGCTGGCGATCATCAACCAGTACGGCGGCGACATCAAGGAAACCTACGGCGTACCGGTTGAAGAAATCGTCGAAGGCATCAAGCACGGCGTGCGCAAGGTCAACATCGACACCGACCTGCGCCTGGCATCCACCGGCGCAATGCGTCGCCTGATGGCTACCAACCCGAGCGAGTTCGACCCGCGTAAATTCTTCGGCGCCACCGTGACGGCCATGCGCGACGTGTGTATCGCTCGCTACGAAGCCTTCGGCACCGCCGGCAACGCTTCGAAGATCAAGGCGATCTCGCTGGAAGGCATGTATCAGCGTTACCTGAAAGGTGAGTTGAACGCCAAGGTCAACTAAGCCTGAGCGTTATACTGCCTTGATGAAAAACCCGCCGAGAGGCGGGTTTTTTGTGGGCGGGATAAAGCTATGGCGCGGGCTTTTGTGGCGTTATTGATTGTGATCGATATCCAGCTTGCTGAAGGTCACTTTGCCGCCTTCAGTTGTGTACCCGGTGTTGTCCTGCACATAGACCCCTGCCTTGAAGTACAGCGGTTTTTCGCGCCAGGTTGTGCTGATCTGCGTATCCCATTGATAGCCTGCCGCACTGATGCCCAGGGCCCCGCCGGGGCTGAGGTGGATGAGGTAGTTGAACTCCTGGTCGAGTTTCACCCCTGTCGCCACGACGATCACCCGGCCTGTATCGTCATCGGGATGCATCCGGACCTTGGCGACGATATTGCCGGTGCCTGTACTGGTTTTGTATTGGTATTCGACCTTCACCAGCGGTTTCTGGCTTTGATAGGCATGGATCTGGCCAATGACGATCTTCCCGGAACTCGGCACCTGGTTTACTGCCAAAGTGGCATACAACAAATTGTCGGCATCGGGGTAGTACCAGTTTTTCAACGTGCCGTTGCTGTAGGTTTCACGCAGCTCGATGCGCGGATAAATCGCGTTTTCGGTACGGGAGCCGGTCACGGGTGACCAGAAGAACAACGTGCCAGTATCGGAATGGAAGTATTGATCCTTGAAGCCATCCACCAGTTTGGAGGTTTCAACGGTGTACGGCGGGCTGCCGACGGGGACGCTGAGGTTCCAGGTTGCAAGATCGATCATGTCGGTTCTTCCGCTTGATTCATGCTGCACGGGCGTGCCAGAAGCTCTAGGACGCGCCTTTGGGGGCGGCCTTTATAAGCGTAGCGAAGGTTTTTGTTAACGCCTGTCTGACGGATGGCTGACGTCAACATCCTGTCGAAATGCCATCTCTGCCGGTTTTATGGGCTTTAACCATCGACCGTTAGTCGGCAAAAAGTCACAATGGTGAATGATGGCTCACTGATACCTTCTGCTTTTGCAGAACCGGGTCTAGAGTGAAGGCACAGTATTTGTCCGGTTTTCACGAGAAACCGGCCTGACGCCCCGCAATTAGAGAAGCAGCATGGAATGCGCGCAACCAACGCCAGTAGAAGGCGGCTCAACCCTTTTAGTCGTCGACGATTACCCTGAAAACCTGATCAGCATGCGCGCGTTGTTACAGCGCCAGAACTGGCGGGTCATCACTGCCGCCTCGGGCTTCGAAGCCCTCGGCTTGTTGCTTGAACATGATATCGACCTGGTGCTGCTGGACGTGCAGATGCCAGGCATGGATGGTTATGAGGTGGCGCGCCTGATGCGCGGCAGCCAGCGAACCCGTCTCACACCGATCATTTTCCTGACGGCCAAGGAACAGTCCCAGGACGCGGTGATCAAGGGCTATGCCAGCGGTGCGGTGGATTACCTGTTCAAGCCCTTCGACCCACAGATCTTCACGCCCAAGGTCCAGGCGTTGCTCGAGCACCAGCGCAACCGCCGGGCCTTGCAGCGCCTGAGTCAAGATCTGGAGTCCGCTCGTGCCTTCAATGCGTCGGTGCTGGAAAACGCAGCCGAAGGCATTCTGGTCTTGGGCGAGGATGGTCTGATTCGTTTTGCCAACCCGGCGATATCGCGGTTGCTCAATGCCCCCGTGCAGGAACTGCAAGGCAAGGAGTTCCTGGACTACCTGCAAAAACCGCATATCCCGATCTGGGCCGATTCCGAGTTGCTGGCCGGATTCAAGCGCGGCGAAACACTGCGCCTGCACGATGCCCTGCTACGTACAGCGCCGGGCCAGCAGGTGCCGGTGGCCTTGTCCTGCGCGCCATTGCCTGCCGAGCAACATGCAATGGTGGTGACCGTGCTGGACATGTCGGTGGTACGCCATCTGCATCAGCAACTGGAGTTTCAGGCGGTCACCGATCCGCTGACCGGGTTGCTCAACCGCCGCGGTTTCTACCAGACCGTAGAGAACCTGCTGCTGCGTGGCGAGCGTTCCGACGGTTCCTGGGTCTTGATGTACCTGGACCTCGACGGCTTCAAACGCGTCAATGATTCGCTCGGGCACGATGCCGGCGATCGGGTGCTGCGCTGGGTTTCCGAACAGTTGAAGGCCTGCTTGCGGCCCTTCGACATTCTCGCGCGGATGGGCGGCGACGAGTTCACCGCCTTGCTGGATCTGGAGTTTCCCGAGCAGGCGGCGAAGATTGCCGAGAAGCTCATCGAGCGCGTGTCGATCTGCCAGCAGGTCGACGGCCTTGATATCGCCCTGGGTGCCAGCATCGGCATCGCTACGTTCCCCGATTGCGGTGCCAATCTCGACGGGATGCTGCGGGCGGCCGACATCGCCATGTACGAGGCCAAACGTGCCGGTCGCCAGCAATACCGCTTCTACGATCACGAAATGAACGGCCGGGCACGCTCGCGGTTGATGCTGGAAGAAAGTGTGCGCACGGCCATCGAGAACCGCGATTTCAACCTGGTGTATCAACCTCAGGTGGCCATTGCGGACGGGCGGATTCGCGGCTTCGAGGCCTTGCTGCGTTGGCAGCATCCGAGCGTTGGCGATGTGCCGCCGGGGCTTTTTTTGCCATTACTGGAAGAGGCGCGGCTGATCAGCCGTCTGGGCAGCTGGATCTACCATCGCAGCGCCGGCCAACGCAAAGCCTGGGAATCCCAGTTCACCGAAGACCTGGTGCTCGGCATCAGCTTGAGCAGTACGCAGTTCGGCATGCCCAACCTGGCCACAGAGTTGCGTCAGGTGCTGGAGCGTCATGGCTTGCAGCCCCGCCAACTGGAGGTCGAGGTCACGGAAGAGGCCTTGATGCATCACCCCGAGGAAACCCGCAAGCAATTGCGCCTGCTGCGCAATCTGGGTGTGCGAGTGGCATTGGATGACTTCGGCGCCGGCCCCTGTTCCCTCGCGCACTTGCGTGACCTGGAACTGGACTCACTCAAGCTCGACCGGCATCTGATCGCCCGGTTGCCGGATTCGGTGCGGGATGCGGCGCTGGTGCGCAGCGTGATCGACCTGTGCAAACAGTTCGGCATGCTGGTGATTGCCGAAGGGGTGGAAACCGTCGAGCAGTATGAATGGCTGCAGGCCAACGGTTGTGAATATGTGCAAGGCTTTCTGGTGGCCCGGCCGATGATGGCCGAAGACACCGGGGAATTTGTCCAGCCGTTTGACTGGAGCGCGCTGCCCCGCTGAATTCGCTACACTGGCGACCTTTCAGTGACCTGTATTGCCGCCCCGATGACCGTGTTGAAATACCTCCAGGCCTATCCCGCTACCTTGCAGGATCAAGTGCGCCAGCTGATCGCCGACGGTCGGCTGGGCGATTACCTGAGCCAGCGTTATCCGGACAAGCACGGGGTGCAGAGCGACAAGGCGCTGTACACCTATGCCCTGGACCTCAAGCAGGAATTCCTGCGCAATGCTCCGGCCATCGACAAGGTGCTGTTCGACAACCGCCTGGACTTGACGCACCGTGCCCTTGGCCTGCACACCACGATCTCGCGGGTGCAGGGCGGCAAGCTCAAGGCCAAGAAGGAAATCCGCATCGCTTCGCTGTTCAAGGAAGCGCCGTGCGAGTTCCTGAAAATGATCGTGGTGCATGAACTGGCGCACTTCAAGGAGTCAGACCACAACAAGGCCTTCTACAAACTGTGCGAGCACATGCTGCCGGGTTATCACCAGGTGGAGTTCGATGTGCGGGTGTACCTGACGTGGCGGGATCTGTAGGAGCTGCCGCAGGCTGCGATCTTTTAAGGAGCAATGGATGGACGTGAGCAAGACCAAGAGCAGCTTCTATCGCCGCCTGTACGTGGCGTACCTGATCGACAGCGGGCTGGCCAGCAGCGTCCCGGCGCTCACCGAGGTGACCGGCATGCCCCGGCGCACGGCACAGGACACCATCGCGGCGCTGGCGGACCTGGATATCGTCTGTGAGTTCGAGCAGGAAGAGGGCGCGCGCAACCATGCGGGGCGCTACCGGATTCGCGAGTGGGGGGCGATCGATCGCGGGTGGATCGAGCGTAATCTGCGGCAGATCAAGGCGGTGCTGGAGTATCCCTGAGATTTGCGGTGCCTGGGCTGACGCCATCGCTGGCAAGCCAGCTCCCACAGGTTCTGCACCGTCCTTGTAGGAGCTGGCTTGCCAGCGATAGGGTCTTCAAGCGCGACGCATCCCAATGTGTGGAATGCCATCTTCGACATATTCCTCACCCGCCACGACAAACCCGTAGCGCCCGTAGTACCCCTGCAAATGCGCCTGGGCAGAGAGATAGACCGGCAGGTCGGGCCAGTATTTTTCGATCTGGTGCAGCGCCTGATCCATCAGCTCATGCCCAAGCCCCGTGCCGCGTGCGTGCGGGGCGATGATCACCCGCCCGATCACCACGTCGCCGCCCTGCGATTGCGGGTCGAGCAGCCGCAGGTAGGCCACCAGCTGGTTACCGTCCCAGGCCATCACGTGGCAGGTGTCACCTTCCAGATCCTGGCCATCGATATCCTGGTAAACGCATTTTTGCTCGACGACGAACACCTCGGCGCGCAACTGCAAAATGGCGTACAGCTGCTCTTTGCCGAGGTCGCTGTGGTGTTT
This sequence comes from Pseudomonas sp. PB101, assembly GCF_009764265.1. Taxonomy (GTDB): domain Bacteria; phylum Pseudomonadota; class Gammaproteobacteria; order Pseudomonadales; family Pseudomonadaceae; genus Aquipseudomonas. The sequence goes on along the minus strand of NZ_RWIR01000016.1, from coordinate 7,872 downwards.
GCAGATCCAATCGACTGTCATGTTTTGATTCCCTGAAAACGTCGTTCCGATACTAAGCGTACTCACGCCAGAAGTCTTTATGGCGGAAGAATCTGTGATATAGGCCAAAATGCCATCATTCATTTTTCGCGCGGATGTCTTCTTTGTGTAATCTGAATCCAAGCGCTGTGCTATGGCTTCGATGAGCTAATGTTGAGTACCCGGGTCTTGCCGGTACGGGGCCGTGGGGTTTTGGCTGAAAACACGTCGGGCAATCCGCCCGCTAAGGATTTCTGGCATGCCGCGATTGCATCGAGCTTTTGCTTTGATTGGATTGCTGTTGCTGGTTCAGGGAGCGGCGGCAGAAAAACTGCGGTTGGTCGCCGATGCCTGGCCCCCTTTTACCGATTCCACGCTCGTCAACGGTGGTCTGGCCACGGACATTGTCAGTACCGCGCTCGCCAGGGCCGGCTATGCCAGTGAATTTGAACAGGTGCCCTGGGCGCGGGCCTTGATGGGCCTGGGCGAGGGTCGATATGACGTGCTGGTCAACGCCTGGTACAACGACGAGCGTACAAAACTCGGCCAGTTTTCCGGCGAATACCTGCTCAATCGCGTACGTTTTCTCAAGCGCAAAGACGCGCCCATCGAGTTCAACAACCTGCAGCAATTGCACACGTATCCGATTGCCATCGTGCGCGGCTACGCCTATTCGCCCGCGTTCGACAAGGACGACTCGTTGCAGAAAATCCCGGTGCACAGCTTCGCCATGGCGGTACGCATGGTCGCTGCAGACCGGGTCAAACTGACGCTGGAGGATGAGTACGTCGCCCGCTATTACCTGGCCCGTGAGCCAGCCAAGGTACGCAACGCCGTGGAGTTTTTGCCCAAGGCCTTGAGCGAAAACAGCCTGCACATTCTGGTCAGCCTGAAGAATCCCCGACACGAACAGATCGTCGCCGGTTTCGACCGCGAGATTGCGGCGATGAAGGCGGACGGGAGTTATGACAAGTTGATGAAGCAGCACGGGATGTGAGCTGGTTGATCCAGAATCCATGTTGTTTCTGCCGGCCTCTTCGCGGGCAAGCCAGCTCCCACAGGGCTATCTGGTGAACACAAAACTTGTGGCCACCAGATAGCCCTGTGGGAGCTGGCTTGCCAGCGATTACGCCCGCCCAGACACTACAAGTCTCAATCTTCACTGGTGTCCTTGATGAGGTGCGCCGCCAGCGTCCGCAACGGCCCCAACTGCCGACAGATCAACGCCAGCTGCGTCTGCACCAGTCGCTGCCCCTCATCGATTTCATCAGGCATCTGTTCCAGCTCATTGGCCAGCGCTTCTTCTTCATCGCTCTGGATCGCAATCGAAGCCTTGCTCGCCAGCCCCTGGGCGATTTCATCGATGCTGGCGGCGAGTTTCACTCCGGCCCCCTCGATCAAATGTTCACGCACGTCCGGCGGCAGTTGGGTTTCCCGGTGCGCACCGAGGCCCGACAGGTAACTGAGCAGCGTGTGTGACAGCACCAGGAAGCGGAAGCCCACGTCCGCCTCCTTTCGGAAATGCCCCGGCTCCATCAGCATGTTGGCCAGTGTGGTCGACAGCGCCGCGTCGGCGTTGTGCGCGTTGCGGCGGGCCAGGCGGTAGGCCAGGTCATCGCTTTTGCCCGCCGCGTATTGCTGCATGATCTGGCGCAGGTAAATGCTGTTGCAGACCAGGGTGTTGGCCAGCACTTTGTTCAGGCGCCGTCCCTGCCAGTCCGGCAGGAACAGGAACACCGCCAGCCCGGCGATCAGGCTGCCGAGCAAGGTATCGAACAAGCGTGGCAGGAACAGCCCGTAACCGTCACCCACCTGGTTGAAGCAGAACAGCACCATCAACGTGATTGCCGCAGTCGCGAGGGTGTAGCGGGTGGTGCGGTTGGTAAAGAACACCACCCCGGCGGCAATGGCGAAACACGACTGGATCAGCGGGTTCGGGAACAGGTCGAACAGCGCCCAGGCCAGGGTCAGGCCGATGGCGGTGCCGATGATCCGCTGGCCGAGTTTGCGGCGGGTGGCACCGTAGTTCGGTTGGCAGACGAACAGCGTAGTGAGGATGATCCAGTAGCCTTGGGACGGGTGAATCAAATGCACCATGGCGTAGCCGATGCTCAAGGCCAGGGGCAATCGCAGGGCATGGCGGAACAGCAGCGAAGTCGGCGTCAGCTGTGTGCGCAGGCGCAGCCATACGTCCTTGAGGTTGCGCGGCGAGCGATCGAGCAGGCTGCTGTCGGTGGCGTCGGCCAGGGCGTCGGGGTTGCTGGCATCGCTGAGCAAGCGGTCGAGGGTGCCAAGGTTCGCCGCCAGCGCCCGAAGCGAACGCAGCAGGCCGCGCCAGGCCGGGTTGCTCTGGATGCGCAGGTGTTCGAGGGAGGCGTCGAGGTCGCTCAGGGCTTCGGCGAAACTGGCGTCGTAGGTGAACGGCTGACGCATCTGGATCGATTCGGCCAATGCCCGGCAGGCCTTGCCTTGCTGGCGCAGCAGGCGCTGGCAGCGGAACAGCACGTCGCTGTGGAAGAAGGCGTCGGCCAGGGCGTTGTAAGGGTAGTGCGATGAACTGGCGCGCTCGTGGATGTCCTGGGCGAGGAAGTACAGTTTGAGGTAACGGCTGACCTTCGACCCCGGGCGGCCGTTGCCGACCCGGTGCAGGATGATCTCCTTGGCGGCGTTGAGCGCCGCCACCACCCGACCGTTCTGCTGGGCCAGTTCCAGGCGCCGCGCCTCCACGTCCATCTGCCGGATCGGCTCGAACAGCGAGGATTTCAGCTTCAGGTAATAACCCAGTTCGCGGAACAACCGCGCCAGGCTCTGCTGCACCGGCTGATTGGAAAACAGCGCCTGCCACAACACCGAGAGCAGGCCGTACCAGGCGGCGCCGGCCACCAGCAGCACCGGCTCGTGCCACACGTCGATGACTGCACCACCGCGCTGGTCCACGCCGATCATGGTGTAGACCGACAGAATCAGCGTCGCCGAGGCAATCGCGCCATAGCGCTCGCCGAGGGCGCCGAGCATGGTCAGGCAGAACGCGGCCAAGGCGAAGGCGATGATAAACAGCGGGGGATAGGGGAAGAGCAGTTCGACGGACAGGGCGGCAACCGCGAAACACACCAGGGTCACGGCCAGCGCGTTGAGACGGCCCTGCCAGCTGTCGTCGGTCTCGGCCAGGGCGCTGGCGATAATCCCCAGGAACAACGGGATCAACAGGCCCATCTCGTCCTGATACCAACACAGCGCCATGGTACCGGTCAGGGCAATGAATACCCGCACGCTGTAGCTGAACTTATCCAGCGCCCAAAGGCGACGCAGAGACTGGCGGAACGAAGTCGATGACATGAAATGCGAAGGCCTTCCGAGGCAATGACGCTAAATTGAGCCACTAATGACGCCGACGCAATGGCGTCGATCACATCAGACAGCAAAATCTGTTCCTTGTCAGGCACCACAAACCACTGTGGGAGCGAGCTTGCTCGCGATGGCGGCCTGTCAATCAACATCTCTGTTGAATGTTATGGCCTCATCGCGAGCAAGCTCGCTCCCACAGGGGGTGGTGTTGATTTTTTGAATCAGACGTACTGCGCAGCCGCGTATCCGGATGCCCACGCCCACTGGAAATTGAACCCGCCCAGATGCCCGGTCACATCGAGTACCTCGCCGATGAAGTACAGCCCCGGGGTTTTCAGCGATTCCATGGTCTTGGATGAGACTTCATTGGTGTTGACGCCGCCCAGGGTCACCTCGGCGGTGCGATAGCCTTCGGTGCCCGCCGGTACGACTTTCCAGCTCGCCAGTTTCTCCGCGATATCGGCCAGTTCCGCGTGGGTGTACTGCTTCATCGGCTTGGAGACGAACCAGTTGTCCGCCAGCAGGTTGGCCATCTTCTTGGTGAAGATTTCCCCGAGCAGGGTTTTCAGCTCGCTGTTGGGGCGTTCGGCCTGTTGCTGTTGCAGCCAGGCCGGCACGTCGTGGTCCGGCATCAAGTTGATTTCGACAGTGTCACCGGATTCCCAGAACGAGGAGATCTGCAAAATCGCCGGGCCGCTGAGGCCACGGTGAGTGAACAGGATGTTCTCGCGAAAGCTCTGGTCGTTGCAGCTCACCAAGCAATCCACCGACGTACCGGACAGCTCGGTGCACAAGGCCTTGAGCTGATCGGTGATGGTGAAGGGCACCAGGCCGGCACGGGTCGGCAGCAGTTCGTGGCCAAACTGTTTGGCCACCTGATAGCCGAATCCGGTGGCGCCCAGGGTCGGGATCGACAGGCCGCCGGTGGCGATCACCAGCGATTCGCAGGTGATCTGGTCGAGCGTGGTGTCCAGCAAATAGCCCTTCTCGAGCTTCTCGATGGTCTGGATCGACGTGTCCAGGTGCAGGCTGACGCCGACCTGGTCGCACTCGTCGAGCAGCATTTCGAGGATGTCGCTGGACTTGTTATCGCAGAACAACTGGCCGAGTTTTTTCTCGTGGTACGGCACGCCATGCTTGGCCACCATGCCGATGAAGTCCCACTGGGTGTAACGGGCCAGGGCGGACTTGCAGAAATGCCCGTTCTGCGAGAGAAAATTGCTCGGTTCCGTGTACATGTTGGTGAAATTGCAGCGGCCACCGCCCGACATCAGGATTTTCTTGCCGGCCTTGTTGGCATGGTCGAGCAGCAACACCTTGCGCCCGCGCCCGGCGGCGGTCAGTGCACACATCAACCCTGCGGCGCCAGCGCCAATGATCACGACTTCGGTAGAGCGCAAAACGGTGTCCTCACACAAAATTCAAATTCACCGGCGATCCATGTGGGAGCGGGCTTGCCCGCGATGGCGGACTGACAGACAACATTGATGTTGAATGTTCTGGCCTCATCGCGGGCAAGCCCGCTCCCACAGGGGTATACGTTGTTCTTACAGGATACGCACGCGCAACGAGCGGCCCTTGATCTTGCCGTCGTTCAGGCGCTGCAAGGCCTGCTTGGCGACGCCGCGCTCCACGGCCACATAGGCCTGGAAGTCGAAAATCGCGATCTTGCCGACCTGGGCACCCGGGATGCCGGCATCACCGGTCAGTGCGCCAAGAATGTCGCCCGGACGAACCTTGTCCTTGCGGCCGGCAGCGATGCACAGGGTGCTCATCTGCGGCAGCAGCGGACCGCCACCCTTGGAGGTGAGGTTGTCGACCTGATCCCAGGTCAGCGGCGTCTGCTGCAATTGCTCGATGGCTTGGGCGCGCTGAGCTTCGGACGGCGCCACCAGGCTGATGGCGAGGCCTTTCTCACCGGCGCGGCCGGTACGGCCGACGCGGTGGATGTGGATTTCCGAATCACGGGCCAGTTCGACGTTGATCACCATGTCCAGGGAATCGATATCGAGACCACGAGCGGCGACGTCGGTGGCCACCAGTACCGAAGTACTGCGGTTGGCGAACATCGCCAGCACCTGGTCACGGTCACGCTGTTCCAGATCGCCGTGCAGGCCGACGGCGGAAATGCCTTTGGCGGTCAGGTGATCGACGGTTTCCTGAACCTGTTGCTTGGTGTAGCAGAAAGCCACGCAGGACGCCGGGCGGAAGTGGCCAAGCACCTTGGTCACCGCACTCATGCGGTCATCCGGGGAAATCTCGTAGAAGCGCTGTTCGATCTGCGTGTCGTCGTGGAACGCTTCGGCCTTCACTTGCTGCGGGTTGCGCATGAACTTCGAGGCCAGCTGCTTGATACCCACCGGGTAGGTGGCGGAGAACAGCAGGGTCTGGCGACGTTCCGGGGCCTGCATGATGATTTCTTCGATGGAATCGTAGAAACCCATGTCGAGCATGCGGTCGGCTTCGTCGAGGATCAGCGTGTTCAGGCCGTGCAGGACCAGCGAACCCTTGCGCAGGTGCTGCTGGATGCGTCCCGGGGTGCCGACGATGATGTGCGCGCCGTGTTCCAGCGAAGCGATCTGCGGGCCGAGGGACACGCCGCCGCACAGGGTCAGGACCTTGATGTTGTCTTCGGCACGGGCCAGGCGACGGATTTCCTTGGCGACCTGGTCAGCCAGCTCGCGGGTCGGGCACAGGATCAGCGCCTGGCAACCGAAGTAGCGCGGATTGATCGGGTTCAGCAGGCCGATGCCGAAGGCCGCGGTCTTGCCGCTGCCGGTCTTGGCCTGGGCGATCAGGTCCATCCCCTTGAGGATCACCGGCAAGCTTTGCGCCTGGATCGGCGTCATCTGGGCATAACCGAGGGAGTCGAGGTTAGCCAGCATGGCGGCGGACAGCGGCAAAGTATTAAATTCGGTGGCGATGGTGGTCACGGGACTGGCCTGCAAAACAAAATGTCGCGCAGTGTACCAGTCCGATGGCCATTCGCCCTAAGGCTCTATGTGCTCTTCCGGACGTTTGACGCGCCGTCCGTCTTCCTTTGAGAGTTGAGAAAAGATCGTTGCGGCCAGCATCGCCATGATCCCGACCGTGACAAACGTCAGCTGGAACGCACCCAGAACCGTGTCTACACCGTCGTTTCCGATCTCCGCCGTGAACCCGCCGAGCAACGCACCGGCGCAGGCAACGCCCAGGCTCAGGGACAATTGCGCGACCACCGACAGCAAACTGTTGCCGCTGCTGGCGCTGGCGTCGTCGAGGTCGATCAGGGTCACGGTGTTCATCGCGGTGAACTGCAGGGAGTTGATGGCGCCAAGGATCGCCAGTTGGCACAGCAGCAGCCAATACGGCGTTTGCTCGCTGACCAGGCCCATGCTCGCCAGCATGATGCCCAGCGCCAGGGTATTGCCGGTGAGCACGATGCGGTAGCCCAGACGCTCGATCAGCGGCCGCGCGACCCACTTGGCGATCATCGCCGCCGCCGCCAGCGGGAGCATGCTCATCCCGGCCTGTGATGGCGAATAGCCCAGCGCCACTTGCAACAGCAACGGCACCAGAAAGGGCAGGGCGCCGCTGCCCAGGCGAGCGAACAGGTTGCCGAGAATGCCCACGGCAAAGGTCCGGGTCTTGAACAGCGACGGCGCGAACAAGGGATTGTCGATATGCCCGGCACGCAGCCAGTACGCCGCCAGGCACGCCATGCCGCCGAACAGCAGCAACATCACCCGCAGGTGTGGCAGGTGCAATTCACCCAGGCCTTCCATGGCGATGGTGATCAGGATCATCGCCGCGCCAAACAGCACGAAGCCCAGGCTATCGAAGCGGGTGCGCTCGGAGCCGCGCAGGTCGGGGATGAATTTCCACACGGCGTAGCAACCGACCAGCCCCACCGGCAGGTTGATCAGGAAAATCCAGTGCCAGGTCAGGTATTGCACCATCCAGCCGCCCATGGTCGGGCCGATCAGCGGGCCGAGCAGCCCGGGAATGGTGATGAAGCCCATGATCCGCACCAGTTCCGAACGGGGGTAGGCGCGCAACACCACCAGCCGCCCGACCGGCAACATCAACGCGCCGCCCAGGCCCTGGATGACCCGGGCGCCGATCAACTGGGTCAGGGTGGTCGACAGGGCGCACAGCAGCGAGCCGAGGCTGAACAGCAGGATCGCGCTGAAAAAGATCTTCCGGGTGCCGAAGCGATCGGCGATCCATCCCGAAGCGGGAATCAGCAAGGCGACCGTGAGCATGTAGGCGATGATCACACCCTGCATGCGCAATGGGTCTTCCGCCAGGTCGCGGGCCATGGCCGGCAGGGCAGTGTTGAGGATGGTCCCGTCGAGGGACTGCATGAAGAAGGCAATGGCGACGACCCAGGGTATCCAGCGGGCGGTCACAGCGTCGAGAGGCGGGCGGTTGGGCATGGAACCTCTGGGTGTGTGGCAGGTAATCCTTGGTGGCTTCATCGCGGGCAAGCCCGCTCCCACAGGGATCACGCTCAACCTGTGGGAGCGG
>NZ_RWIR01000015.1 GCF_009764265.1 Pseudomonas sp. PB101 | reverse complement strand
GCTTGCCGGCGATAGCGATTTCAAAGACGCCATCGCCGGCAAGCCGGCTCCTACAGGGGGAGAATCAGTGCTTGCTGCCGCCGGCACAGGTCGGCGAGGCCGGGGCCGCGTCGATCTGTGCCCATTCCTCTGGCGTGTACGTATGCAGCGCCAACGCATGGAACTCGCCCATCAGCTCGCCGAGCGTGCCGTAGACCTTCTGGTGGCGCTTGACCCGGTTCAGGCCTTCGAACTGCGCGCTGACCACCACGGCCTTGAAATGGGTCTGCAAACCCCGGCTGTGCATGTGGCTCTCATCGAGCACTTGCAGATGCTCGGGCTGAAGCAGGCCCAGCGTCGATTCGATGCGTTGTTGCATGGTCATACCGAACTCCGCTTAAGGCTTTTTCTTGGCTGGAGCGGCCGCGTCTTTGGGCGTCAGCTCGGCGGTCATGTCAGCCAGCAGCTTGTTGACCACCGGCACTGCGCTTTCCAGCTTGGCCTGGGTCATCTGGGCCGATTGCTGGGTCAGCTGAGGCATTTTTTCCAGGACTTTCTTGCCCAGTGGCGACTGGTAGAACGCAACCAGATCCTTGAGCTCGGATTCGCTGAAGTTGCTGGTGTAGAGCTTGACCATGTCCGGCTTCAGCTTGTTCCAGCCAATGGCCTGGTCCAGGGCGGCGTTAGCCTTGGCCTGATAGGTTTCCAGTACGGCTTTTTTCGACTCAGGGGCTTTGGTCTGTTCGAAACGTTGGGCAAACATCTGCTGTACTTGCATGTACACCGGGGTGCCCAGTTTGTCAGCGTGCGCCATGGTCAGGAAAGCCTCGGCACTGGCGTTATGGCTGGCGGTGTCGGCAAGAACCTGGCCGCTGGCGCAGACCAAAGCAACGGCGGTACAGATGGCACGAAGACGAGTCATCGAGTTTCCTTTTCTAGCTGGCGAGGTAAGACCCCAAGGGCGTCCATTCTGCGCCTAAAAAAGTGTGTCGCTCAACCCCAAGCCTTGTCGCACCTGATTTAGAGGGGTTGAATGGTCAAATACAGACTGATGGAACCACGGCCGTCGAGCACGGCCTAAACTGCGCAATCGGACCTACAGGAGTGAGCAAGATGAGCCGTATCGAAACCGACAGCCTCGGCCAGGTTGAAGTCCCGGATGAAGCCTATTGGGGCGCTCAGACACAACGCTCGCTGATCAACTTTGCCATCGGCAATGAACGCATGCCGTTGGCGGTGTTGCATGCCCTGGCGCTGATCAAGAAAGCCGCGGCGCGGGTCAATGATCGCAATGGCGATGTGCCCGCCGATATCGCTCGCCTGATCGAGCAGGCAGCCGACGAAGTGCTCGCCGGCGACCACGACGACCAGTTTCCGCTGGTGGTCTGGCAAACCGGCAGCGGCACCCAGAGCAACATGAACGTCAACGAAGTGATCGCCGGTCGCGCCAACGAGCTGGCGGGCAACCCCCGTGGCGGCAAGTCCCCGGTGCACCCCAACGATCACGTCAACCGTTCCCAGAGTTCCAACGACTGCTTCCCCACCGCCATGCACATCGCGGCCGTCCAGGCGGTGCAACAGCAATTGCTGCCGGCGATCAACGAGCTGTCGGGCGGCCTGGCCGAGCTGGCCGCGCGCCATATGAAACTGGTCAAGACCGGCCGTACCCACATGATGGATGCGACGCCGATCAGCTTCGGCCAGGAGGTCTCGGCCTTCATCGCGCAACTCGACTACGCCGAGCGGGCGATCCGCAGCTCGCTGCCTGCAGTCTGCGAGCTGGCCCAGGGCGGAACGGCCGTCGGCACCGGATTGAACTCGCCCCACGGCTTCGGTGAAGCCATCGCCGCCGAATTGGCCGCCCTCTCCGGTTTGCCGTTTATCACCGCGCCGAACAAATTCGCCGCACTGGCCGGCCATGAGCCGCTGACCACGCTGTCCGGCGCGCTGAAAACCCTCGCCGTGGCGCTGATGAAAATCGCCAACGACCTGCGCCTGCTGGGCTCCGGCCCGCGCGCCGGGTTCGCCGAAGTCCGGCTGCCGGCCAATGAGCCGGGGAGCTCGATCATGCCGGGCAAGGTCAACCCGACCCAGTGCGAAGCGCTGTCGATGCTGGCCTGCCAGGTGCTGGGCAACGACGTCGCCATCGGCTTTGCGGCCAGTCAGGGGCACTTGCAGCTGAACGTGTTCAAACCGGTGATCATCCATAACCTGCTGCAATCGATCCGCCTGCTGGCCGATGGCTGCAGCAACTTCCAGCAGCATTGCGTGGCCGGTCTGGAGCCGGATGCGGAAAAAATGGCTGAACACCTGGAACGCGGCCTGATGCTGGTGACCGCGCTCAACCCGCACATCGGCTATGACAAATCGGCGGAGATCGCCAAGAAGGCCTACAGCGAAGGGCTGACCTTGCGCGAGGCGGCGTTGCAGCTCGGGTATCTGACTGACGCAGAGTTCGATGCGTGGGTTAGGCCGGAGAATATGCTGGAGGCTGGGGCCAAGGGCTGAATCTTTAGTGCCTGATAATCCGTCATCGCGGGCAAGCCACGCTCCCACAGGTTTTGCGAACGACTCAGAACCTGTGGGAGCGGGCTTGCCCGCGATGAACGATGACACGGTCTAACTGGCCGCCATCCTTACTTTGCGAGCCTTCAACCCGGCAATCAACGACGGCCCCAACGCCACCAGCGCCGACCCCAGCACCACCAGCACCGCACCGCCATAACCCAGGCCATTGATCGTCTCGGCATGTACATAGTCAGGCCACAGCCATGCCGCCATGGCGACCGCCGCAAAGGTCACCAGCGGTGTGATGGCCAGTGTCGCGCTGACCCGGGAAGCTTCCCAATGGGCCAGGGCCTCGGCAAACGCGCCATAGGCAATCAGGGTGTTGAGGCAGCACGCCAGCAGCAACCAGCCCTGCAACGGATTCAATTGCAGCGCTTCGAGCGGATGCACCCACGGCGTCAGCAGCGCGGCGCAAAACAGGTAGATCACCATCATCACCTGCAGCGAGTTCCACACCGTCAGCAATTGCTTCTGCCCCAAGGCATAGAAGGTCCAGACCGTGGACGCCAGCAGCACCAGCAACACACCGGCGGTGTAATCGGTCAACGACGTGAGCAACTCACTCAAGCGCTGGTTGAAAAACAGTGCAAAGCCGATCAGCAGCACCAACAGGCCAATGCCCTGCCCCAGGCTGAATCGTTCCTTGAACACAAACAGGCTGGCGATCAGGAGCATGATCGGTCCCATCTGCACCACCAACTGCGCCGTGCCGGGGCTGAGCAGGTTCAGGCCCATCAAGTACAACACGTAGTTACCGACCAGGCCGAGCACGGCCATCAGCACCAGCCAGCCTCCGCGAGGCCCGAGCACTTTGCGGCTGGGCAGGCGCTTGGTCGCTGCCAGATAGATGAACAGACAGCTGCCAGAGACCATCAGGCGAAACCAGGTCACCGTCACCGGGTCCATCACCAGCAATACCTGTTTGAGCTTGATCGGCAGGATTCCCCACAGCAACGCGGTCAGCAAGGCCAGGAACAGACCGTAAACCCAGCGACCCGATGAAATGTGCATGTGAACCCCAACGCCAACTGACAGGAGCCGTCATTCTAGGCTGGGAGCGGTGGTGTACACAGGCACAGTTTGGGACTGGCCGCGGATGAAACTGTGCGGGTCGTAAACTGAAAGACCGCGGCGCCTGCATCGCGGGCAAGCCCGCTCCCACAGGTTTTGTGGCGTACACAAGACTCATGATCGCCGCTGAACACTGTGGGAGCGAGCTTGCTCGCGATGGCTATCTAACTGACAACGAGAAACATCGAGGCTTAACGCACCGCCTCAAACAATCCCGTAGCCCCCATCCCGCCACCCACGCACATGGTGACAATGCCGTAACGCAGATTGCGTCGCTGCAACTCACGCACCAGATGCCCGACCTGGCGCGAGCCGGTCATGCCGAACGGGTGGCCGATGGAAATCGAGCCGCCGTTGACGTTGTACTTGTCGTTATCGATTTCAAGGCGATTACGCGCATACAGGCACTGCGAGGCAAATGCTTCGTTGAGTTCCCACAAATCGATATCGGCAACTTGCAGGCCCTTGGCCTTGAGCAGCTTCGGCACCGAAAACACCGGGCCGATGCCCATTTCGTCCGGCTCGCAACCGGCCACGGTAAACCCGCGGAAGAACGCTTTCGGCTTGAGCCCCAGTTCCAGTGCCTTTTCCAGGCTCATCACCAGGGTCATCGACGCGCCGTCCGAGAGTTGCGAAGAGTTGCCGGCCGTGACCGAGCCATCTTCGGCGAACACCGGTTTCAAGCCGGCCAGGCTTTGCAGGGTGGTGTCGGGGCGGTTGCAGTCGTCGCGGTCGACGATGCCGTCGAGAATCTGCACCTGACCGCTCGCCTTGTCTTCGACGCGGTACTTCACCGCCATCGGCACGATCTCATCGGCGAACAGGCCGGCGGCCTGAGCCTCTGCTGTACGCAATTGGCTTTGCAGCGCATACAGGTCCTGTTCTTCGCGGCTGACGCCGTAGCGACGCGCGACGATTTCAGCCGTCTGGCCCATCGGGAAGTAGATGCCCGGCACCTGCTCCTTGAGCAGCGGATTGATCAGGTTGTCGGTGTTGACGCTCTTCATGGTCAGGCTGATGGACTCGACGCCACCGGCGACGATGATGTCGCTGCAACCCGACGCGATCTGGTTGGCGGCAATGGCGATCGCCTGCAAGCCCGAGGAACAGAAGCGGTTGAGGGTCATGCCGGCCGTGCCGATGCCCAAACGCGAGAGCACCGCGACGTTGCGCCCGATATTGAAACCCTGGGCGCCTTCATTGGAGCCGGCGCCCACGATGCAGTCCTCGACGCTCGCCGGATCGATGCCGGTGCGCGCCAACAGCGCATCGACACAGTGTGCCGCCATGTCGTCCGGGCGGGTCATGTTGAATTTGCCGCGAAAGGATTTGGCCAGGCCGGTCCGCACGCTGTCGACGATCACCACTTCACGCATGGCATACCTCATTGTTGTTATCGGTTGAGAGTGGACCGAGCATAAGTCCAGCCCTTCACCGACCGCGACGATCATTCACCTCGCGTATGCGCAGCCATCGCTTCAATCCTTTTGCCTGTGCTTCTTGTGCTCACGCCGATCGGACTTTTCGAACGCCTCTTCCAGTGCCCGGTTGATGGTGCGCAAGACCTTGACCCGCGCCCAGCGCTTGTCGTTGGCCTCCACCAGGGTCCATGGCGCAATCTCGGTGCTGGTACGGTCGACCATGTCGCCGACCGCCGCGCGGTAGGCATCCCACTTTTCACGGTTGCGCCAGTCGTCCTCGGTGATCTTGAAGCGTTTGAAGGGGATCTTTTCGCGCGCCTCGAAGCGCTCCAGTTGCGTCTGCTTGTCGATCGACAGCCAGAACTTGACCACCACCACGCTGGCATCGGTCAGTTGTTCCTCGAAATCGTTGATCTCGCTGTAGGCGCGCAGCCAGTCCGCCGGGCTGCAAAAACCTTCGATGCGCTCCACCAACACCCGGCCATACCAGGAGCGGTCGAACACCGTGAACTTGCCCCGGGCCGGCAGGTGGCGCCAGAAGCGCCACAGATACGGTTGCGCCCGCTCCTCTTCGGTGGGTGCGGCAATCGGCACGATGCTGTACTGGCGCGGATCGAGCGCTGCCGCTACCCGGCGGATCGCCCCACCCTTGCCGGCTGCGTCGTTACCCTCGAAGACCGCCACCAGCGCATGGCGACGCATGCGTTTGTCACGCATCAATCCGGAAAACCGCGCCTGCTCGGTGATCAGTTGTTCTTCGTAATCCTCCTTGTCCAGGTGCAGGCTCAGGTCCAGGCTGTCGAGCAGGTTCACTTGATCGACACTGGGGAACACGGGGGCCGCGCTGACCTTTTCCGGATGGATCGTCGGCCGCTGCAGTGCGCCATGCAGGCCCTCAAGCAGAATCCGCCCCACGGCCAGGCTGCGATAATGTGCATCCGCCCCTGCAATCACATGCCAGGGTGCATAGTCGCGGCTGGTGCGACGCAGCACCCGCTCGCCATACTTCACGAACCTGTCGTAGGTTTGCGATTGCTGCCAGTCCAGCGGGCTGATGCGCCAGCTGTGCAGCGGATCGTCGGCCAGCGCCTTGAGCCGTGCCTTCATTTGCTTTTTGGAGAGGTGAAACCAGAACTTGAAGATCAGCGCACCTTCATCGCACAGCATCTTTTCCAGGCGTTCGGCGGAGTTGATCGCCTGGTCGAGTCGCGGGTCCTTGAACTCGCCATGGACCCGTCCCTGCAGCATCTGGCTGTACCAGTTACCGAAGAAAATCCCCATGCGGCCCTTGGCCGGCAGCATCCGCCAGTAACGCCAGGCCGGTGGACGCGCCAGTTCTTCGTCGGTTTGCTGATCGAACGTGCGCACCTCGATCAAGCGCGGGTCCATCCACTCGTTGAGCAACTTGATCGTCTCGCCCTTGCCCGCACCTTCGATGCCGTTGATCAGGATGATCACCGGAAAGCGGCGTTGCTGCTGCAATTCGAATTGCGCTTCGAGCAAGGCTTCACGCAAGGCCGGCTCTTCGGCGTCGTAGGTCTCTTTGTCGATGGCGTGATCGATTTCGGCAGATTCAAACATGAGCGGCTCCCTTACAGATGTGAGCAAGACTAGCGGATCGAACTGAAGGCCAGCGGAGATTTTCCCATCCAGCCCCATGCATGCCTTGCCACAGATCAAGCGCCACACCCGCGATCGGCTAGAATGGCGCCCTTGCCGTTGCCGAGCCTGCCATGAAACCTGTATTGCCCCACGCCCAGCTCGACTGGGATGACCAAGGTCGTCCGTATTCGCGAGTGTTCGACGATGTGTATTTCTCCGACAAGTCGGGGCTGGACGAAACCCGCTATGTGTTCATCGAACAAAACCGTCTGGCCGAACGCTTTGCCGCCTTGCCCGAGGGCGGGCGGCTGGTCATCGGCGAAACGGGGTTTGGCACCGGGCTGAATTTCCTGTGTGCCTGGCAGGTGTTCGAGCAACACGCGGCGGCGGGAGCACGGCTGCATTTTGTCAGCGTCGAAAAGTACCCGTTGAGCCCGGCCGATCTGCAGCGTGCCCTGGGGCTGTGGTCGGAACTCAAGGTGTTTGCCGATCAACTGCTTGAGCAGTACGTGGCGATTCATCAGGGTTTCCAGCGCCTGACGCTGGACAACGGCCGTGTGACCCTGACCCTCTTGATTGGCGATGCACTGGAACAACTGCCGCAACTCGACGCCCGGATCGACGCCTGGTTCCTCGACGGTTTCGCTCCGGCGAAAAACCCTGACATGTGGACCGCCGAACTGTTTGCCGAACTGGCTCGCCTGGCCGCTCCCGGTGCGTCCATCAGCACCTTTACCAGCACCGGTTGGGTGCGACGCCTGCTCAACGCTGCCGGCTTCAAGATGAAACGCACCCCCGGCATCGGCCATAAATGGGAAATCCTGCGCGGTGAGTTCCTCGGCTGGCCCGAGCAAACCCCTGCTCCGCTCGCCGAGAAGCCGTGGTTTGCCCGCCCGGCGCCCCTGACCGGCGAACGCCGGGCATTGGTGATCGGTGCCGGCCTGGCCGGTTGTGCCAGCGCCGCCAGCCTTGCCGAACGGGGCTGGCAAGTGACGTTGCTGGAGCGTCACGACGACATCGCCCGGGAAGCTTCGGGCAACCCGCAGGGCGTGCTCTACCTGAAGCTATCGGCGCATGGCACGGCGCTGTCGCAAATGATCGTCAGCGGATTCGGCTACACCCGGCGACTGCTCGAACACTTGCAGCGGGGCCGTGACTGGGACGACTGCGGCGTATTGCAACTGGCCTTCAATGCCAGGGAAGTCGAACGCCAGGCGCAATTGGCGGCGGCGTTCCCGGCGGACTTGCTGCACCTGCTCGATCAATCCGAGGCGCAGGCCGTGGCCGGTATCGGGCTGGCCCACGGTGGCCTGTTCTATCCGCAAGGCGGCTGGGTCCACCCGCCGGCGCTATGCCAGTGGCAGGCCGGGCACCCGCGAATTCAATTGCTCACCCACCGCGATGCGCTGGAACTGCGCAAGGTAGAGGATCAGTGGCAAGCGTGGAACGGCGAGCAACTGCTGGCCAGCGCCCCCGTGGTGGTGCTCGCCGGTGCAGCTGAAGTCCAGCGCTTCGCCGAGAGTGCCGAGTTGCCGCTCAAACGCATTCGCGGACAAATCACCTGCCTGGCACAAACCCCGCAAAGCCAGGCCCTGAGCACGGTCGTGTGCGCCGAAGGTTATGTCGCTCCCGCACGTCTGGGCGAACACACGCTGGGGGCCAGTTTCGACTTCAAGAGCGATGACCTGACGCCGACCACGGCCGAACACCTGGGCAACCTGGCCATGCTCGAAGAGATTTCCCACGACCTGGTCGCGCGCCTGGACATCGCACGCCTCGACCCCGAAAGCCTCCAGGGTCGCGCCGCGTTTCGTTGCACCAGCCCCGATTACCTGCCTATCGTCGGCCCGTTAGCCGACAACCAGGCGTTCACTCAGGTGTATGCCGCGCTGGGCAAGGACGCCCGGCAGGTGCCGGACGTCGAATGCCCATGGCTTGACGGTTTGTACGTCAACAGCGGCCACGGTTCACGCGGCCTGATCACCGCGCCGTTATCCGCGGAACTGCTGGCGGCGTGGCTGGACAACGAACCCCTGCCGTTGCCCAGAAGCGTGGCCGAAGCCTGCCATCCCAATAGGTTTGCCTTGCGTCGCCTGATCCGCGGCAAGTAGTCGATTGGGCCCGCACAGCCCGCTTATAACTCATCGATATAAAACTCCCCTTGCCGAGGCGGGTCAGTTTCTGAGTACCCGCCGTTTTGGCGCGGTATCGATCGACCCTCCCCAACGGAAAAACCGGTAAGGAATTTATGTGCGGATTAGCTGGCGAGTTACGTTTTGATCATCAACCTGCAGACCTTGCAGCCGTTGAACGAATCACCCATCACCTGGCCCCTCGCGGCCCCGACGCCTGGGGTTTTCATAGCCAGGGGCCGGTTGCCCTGGGCCATCGACGCCTGAAAATCATGGACCTGTCGGACGGCTCGGCGCAGCCGATGGTCGACCCGCAACTGGGCTTGTCCCTGGCCTTCAACGGGGCGATCTACAACTTCCCGGAACTGCGCACCGAGCTTGAAGGCCTGGGCTACGCCTTCTATTCCGGTGGCGACACCGAGGTGCTGCTCAAGGGTTATCACGCCTGGGGCGAAGCCTTGCTGCCGAAACTCAACGGCATGTTTGCCTTTGCCGTTTGGGAGCGCGATGCCCAACGCCTGTTCATCGCCCGCGACCGTCTCGGCGTGAAGCCCTTGTACCTGTCGCGCACCGGCCAGCGCTTGCGCTTTGCCTCGGCACTGCCGGCATTGCTCAAGGGCGGCGACATCAACCCGCTCCTCGATCCGGTGGCGCTTAATCACTACCTGAATTTCCACGCAGTGGTCCCGGCACCGCGCACCTTGCTGGCGGGTATCGAAAAACTGCCGCCGGCCACCTGGATGCGCATCGACGCCGATGGCCGCACCGAACAGAAAACCTGGTGGACCCTGCCCTACGGCCCACACGAGGATGAGAAAAACCTGACCCTCGAAGACTGGCGCGACCGCGTACTCGACAGCACTCGCGAAGCGGTCGCCATCCGCCAACGTGCTGCGGTGGATGTCGGCGTGCTGTTGTCTGGCGGTGTCGACTCAAGCCTGCTGGTGGGCCTGTTGCGCGAAGTCGGCGTGGACAATCTGTCGACCTTTTCCATCGGCTTCCAGGACGCGGGCGGCGAGCGCGGCGACGAGTTCCAGTATTCCGACCTGATTGCCCGGCACTACGGCACGCAGCATCACCAACTGCGCATCGACGAAAAAGAGATCATCGAACAACTGCCCGCCGCGTTCCGCGCCATGAGCGAACCGATGGTCAGCCACGACTGCATCGCCTTCTACCTGTTGTCCCGGGAAGTGGCCAAACACTGCAAGGTCGTCCAGAGCGGCCAGGGCGCCGATGAACTGTTCGCCGGCTACCACTGGTACCCGCAGGTGGACGGCGCGAGTGATCCGTATGCCGCGTACCGCGAAGCGTTTTTCGACCGCAGCTACGACGACTATGCCGCCACCGTGCAACCGAAATGGCTGACCGCGAATGACGCCGCCGGTGACTTCGTCAAAGACCATTTCGCAAAACCCGGTGCCGACGCGGCAGTGGACAAGGCCTTGCGCCTGGACAGCACGGTGATGCTGGTGGATGACCCGGTCAAACGTGTCGACAACATGACCATGGCCTGGGGCCTGGAAGCGCGCACGCCGTTTCTCGACTACCGCCTGGTGGAGTTGTCGGCACGGATTCCGGGGCGTTTCAAACTGTCGGACGGCGGCAAGCAGGTGTTGAAGGAAGCCGCGCGGCAAGTGATTCCCAGTGAAGTGATCGACCGCAAGAAAGGTTATTTCCCGGTGCCGGGCCTCAAGCATTTGCAGGGCGATACGCTGGAGTGGGTGCGCGAACTGCTGCTCGACCCAAGTCAGGATCGCGGCCTGTTCAACCCGGCGATGCTCGACCGTCTGCTGACCGATCCACAGGGACAATTGACGCCGTTGCGCGGCTCGAAGCTGTGGCAACTGGCGGCCCTCAACCTGTGGCTCAGCGAACAAGGAATCTGACCGATGAAACCTCACGCCACGGCTTTCAGCCAACGCCTGTTGCGCGGCCAGACGCCCTCCTACGAACGTTTGCAGGCGCGACTGGCCGAAGATGGCGGTGCGCTTGGCGCGGCGCCGATTGCCGTGCATTGCGGCTGGGGCCGCCTGCTGATCGGTCACACCTTTGCCGATGCCGCGAGCCTCGCCGGGGAGTTGCTCAACGAGCAGCCCGGCGAGCGGGACATCGCGCTGTACGTCGCCGCGCCCCAGCAAGTGCTGGGGCTGGAGCCGACGCAGTTGTTCCTCGACCCGTCCGATACCCTGCGCCTGTGGTTCAGCGACTACCGCCAGGCGACCCGGGTGTTTCGCGGATTTCGCATTCGCCGCGCGCAAAGCGACGCCGACTGGCAGGCCATCAACCAGCTGTATCAGGCACGCGGCATGCTGCCGATCGATGCCACCCTGCTCACTGCGCGCCACTTGGGTGGCCCGGTGTACTGGCTGGCCGAAGACGATGACAGCGGCGCGGTGATCGGCAGCGTCATGGGCCTCAATCATCAAAAGGCCTTCAATGATCCGGAGCACGGCAGCAGTCTCTGGTGCCTGGCGGTCGACCCGCATTGTGCGCGACCGGGCGTCGGTGAAGTGCTGGTGCGGCACTTGATTGAACACTTCATGAGTCGCGGGCTCGCTTATCTCGACTTGTCGGTGCTGCACGACAACCGCCAGGCAAAAAACCTCTACGCCAAGCTCGGTTTTCGCAACCTGTCGACCTTCGCCATCAAGCGCAAGAACGGCATCAACCAGTCGCTGTTTCTCGGACCCGGCCCGGAAGCCGCCTTCAACCCGTACGCACGGATCATCGTCGAGGAAGCACACCGTCGCGGCATCGATGTGCAAGTCGATGACGCCGACGCCGGGATGTTCACCCTCAGCCATGGCGGGCGCCGGGTACGCTGCCGCGAATCCCTGAGCGACCTGACCAGCGCCATCAGCATGAGCCTGTGCCAGGACAAGAGCCTGACCCACAAAGTGCTCAAGACTGCCGGGTTGAACCTGCCTGCACAGCAACTGGCGGGCAATGCCGATGACAATCTGGCGTTCCTCGATGAATACCAACGCGTGGTGGTCAAGCCACTGGATGGTGAACAGGGCCAAGGCGTGGCGGTGGATTTGCGCACCATCGAGGATGTGCAGCAAGCCATTGAAGCCGCCCGCCACTTCGACAATCGCGTGCTGCTGGAAAGCTTCCACCAGGGCCTCGACCTGCGAATCCTGGTAATCGGTTTTGAAGTGGTCGCGGCCGCCATTCGCCGGCCGGCCGAAGTGGTCGGCGACGGCCAGCACTCCATCGGCGCGTTGATCGAAGCCCAGAGCCGGCGCCGACAAGCGGCCACGGATGGCGAAAGCAAGATCCCGCTGGACGGTGAAACACTGCGCACCGTGCAGGCCGCCGGGTACGACTACAACAGCATCCTGCCGGCCGGCGAGCATCTGTTCGTACGCCGCACGGCGAATTTGCACACCGGCGGCGTGCTCGAAGACGTCACGGCGATCCTGCACCCGACGCTGGCGGATGCCGCCGTGCGCGCGGCCCGGGCGCTGGATATTCCGGTGGTCGGCCTCGACCTGATGGTGTCTGCCGCAGACCAGCCGGACTACGTGTTTATCGAAGCCAACGAACGGGCCGGGCTGGCCAACCATGAACCGCAGCCCACGGCGGAGCGGTTTGTCGATCTGTTGTTTCCGCACAGTCAGCCGGTGGTCTCTTAGTCATGCGGTGCCTGCACCGACGCCATCGCGGGCAAGCCCGCTCCCACAGTTGATCGCGATCCTCTGTGGGAGCGAGCTTGCTCGCGATGGCGGCCGTACAGGCGATAACCAATCAGGAGTTTCCATGACCAGCAATATCCCCGAACCGGACCTCGGTTACCTGCAAAAAGTCCTGCTGGAAATGCTCGCCATTCCCAGCCCCACCGGGTTCACCGACACCATCGTGCGCTACGTCGCCGAACGCCTTGAAGAACTGGGCATTCCCTTCGAGCTGACCCGTCGCGGCACCATCCGCGCCACGCTCAAGGGCAAGAAAAACAGCCCTGACCGCGCCGTTTCCGCTCACCTGGACACCATCGGCGCGGCGGTGCGTGCAGTGAAAGACAACGGCCGCCTGACCCTCGCGCCGGTCGGCTGCTGGTCCAGCCGCTTTGCCGAAGGCAGCCGGGTCAGCCTGTTTACCGACAATGGCGTGATCCGCGGCAGCGTCTTGCCGCTGATGGCGTCCGGGCACGCATTCAATACCGCCGTGGATGAGATGCCGATCAGTTGGGACCACATCGAGTTGCGTCTGGACGCCTACTGCGCCACCCGTGCCGACTGCGAGTCTCTGGGCATCAGCGTCGGCGATTTCGTCGCCTTCGACCCGTTGCCGGAGTTCACCGACAGCGGTCACATCAGCGCCCGCCACCTCGACGACAAGGCCGGGGTGGCCGCGCTGCTGGCGGCGCTCAAAGCCATCGTCGACAGTGGTCAGGAGCTGATGATCGACTGCCATCCGCTGTTCACCATCACCGAGGAAACCGGCAGCGGCGCCGCGGCGGCGCTGCCCTGGGACGTCAGTGAGTTCGTCGGCATCGACATCGCACCGGTCGCGCCCGGCCAACACTCCAGCGAACATGCGGTGAGCGTCGCGATGCAGGATTCCGGCGGACCCTATGACTATCACCTGTCGCGCCACCTCCTGCGCCTGGCCAGCGACAACGAACTGCCGGCACGACGGGACCTGTTCCGCTACTACTTCAGCGACGCGCATTCGGCGGTCACCGCCGGCCACGACATCCGCACCGCCCTGCTCGCCTTCGGCTGCGATGCCACCCACGGCTACGAGCGCACCCACATCGACAGCCTCGCTGCCCTGAGCCGCCTGCTGGGTGCCTACATTCTCAGCCCGCCGGTGTTTGCCAGCGACGCGCAACCGGCCAAGGGCTCCCTGGACCGCTTCAGCCATCAGCTCGAACACGACACCCAGATGGAAAGCGATACGCGGGTGCCGTCGGTGGACAGCCTGGTGGGGCAGCGGTCGGAGAACTGATCCAGGAGCTTCATTGCCAGGTATGCCGCCATCGCGAGCAGGCTCGCTCCCACATTGCCCGCATTCCCATGGGAGAACTCGATCAACTGTGGGAGCGAGCTTGCTCGCGATGGCGTCAGTGTGGACAACATCGAACCCCAGGCTAGCCGATACAGGTCATACGCCGTAGCATCCCGACATTGATCCAACCGAGGTGCCTATGCTGATCCCCCACGACCAACTTGAAGTCGACACCCTCACCCGCCTGATCGAGGATTTCGTGACCCGCGACGGCACGGACAATGGTGACGACACGCCGCTGGAAACCCGCGTCCTGCGTGTGCGCCAGGCCTTGACCAAGGGGCAGGCACTGATTGTCTTCGATCCGGAAAGCGAGCAATGCCAACTGATGCTCAAGCACGACGTGCCCAAGCACCTGTTTGACTGAATCTTCAGCGTCCCTTGGTTTTCGCCAGTTTTTTCTGGATGCGTTCGTAGATTTCGCAGCGGTGCACATTCACTTCCTGAGGCGCTTCGACGCCAAAGCGAACGTTGTTTCCGTTGATCGCGAGAACCCGCACGGTAATGTTGTCACCGATGGAAATGTTTTCGCCCACAACGCGAGTGAGTACGAGCATGAGGAGTGTCCTTCAGGGGTTACCGGCCCTTGAAGATGCCCGGCCCGCCGTACGCCTACAATGCTCCGACAGCAAACCGGAGCGAGCTGACAACCCCTGAGCCACCGCGCTTACGGAAAGGTCCGACAAGCCGGCGGATTGTAGGAACCCTCTGTCAGGACGCGGAGAATCGCGGCCCGAACAGGATGATGCTCGCGCCGATCACACACAGCGCCACACCGAGCCAGTCCGACCCCAGCGGACGAATCCGCTCGACCACGGCCAGCCAGCCAATCGAAGCAATGATGTAGATGCCACCGTAGGCGGCGTAGGCGCGGCCGGCGTAGGTGGCCTCGATACGGGTCAGCAGCAGGGCGAACAGTGTCAGGCTGAGAAGCGCCGGCACCACCCACCACATGCTCTTGCCCTGGCGCAGCCACATCCAGAAAGCGAAGCAACCGGCAATTTCGAACAGCGCGGCAAGGAAAAACCACAGGTAATTGAGCATGCAAGCGTCTCGCGAGGATGGCCGATGGTGGCCGATGGTGGCCGATGGTGGCCGATGGTGGCCACCCTAACCACCGCGCTGCCTGCGGGCAAGATCAGCTTGCGGATTGCCTGGCCTTGGTGCGCATTTTGTCGGCCATGACGGTCATTTCGTCGTAGAGCAATTGCGGGTTCTTCTGCTTGATCGCCCAGGCCATGCGGCCCTGTTCGTGGGGCAGGATCATGAACTCGCCGGCTGCGACCTGCCGGTAGATGTAATCGGCGATGTCGGTGGCGCTGATCGGCGAGCTTTCCAGCAACTTGCCGACCTGGGCTTTCATCGCCGGGGTCGGGCCGCGGAAGGAGTCCAGCAGGTTGGTCTGGAAGAACGACGGGCACACCACATGCACCCCGACTTCCTGATGCGCCAGCTCGATCAGCAGGCTCTCGGACAACGCCACCACACCGGCCTTGGCCACGTTGTAGTTGCTCATCGCCGGGCCTTGCATCAGCGCGGCCATGGACGCGATGTTGATGATCTTGCCTTTGCTTTTTTCCAGCAGCGGCAGGAAAGCCTTGCAGCCCTTGACCACGCCCATCAGGTTGATCGCGATCTGCCAGTCCCAGTCCTCCAGGGACAATTCACTGAAGAAGCCACCAGACGCTACACCGGCGTTATTGACGATGACGTCAATGCCGCCGAGCTTGACCTCACAGGCCTGGGCGAACGCCGTCAGCTGGCTGTAATCGCGCACGTCGCAGCGTTGGATAAAACCATCGCCACCGGCCTCCCGGACCAGCTTCAGGGTTTCCTGCAGACCGGGCTCGCTGACGTCAGACAAGGCCAGTTGCCAGCCTTCACGCGCCCAGCGCAGCGCGATTTCGCGACCCAGGCCAGAGCCTGCACCAGTGATCATCATGCGATTTTGCATAGCAAACAGCCTTGTTGTTCTCGGAAGATGCACCGAGTGTAGCGAAGGAAATTGCCCGACCCACGCTCCATCAGATTGCTGAATGGCCCGAGCAAACCGCGGGAGTGCCTGAAGCAACTAAGGCAACGCAAAAGAAATAAGAACCCATCCGAAATACTTCAAAAAAACTTGGAATTTTCTTGCCTGCGCAAGAGTCGGATTTTTTAAGCAGCTCGAATTCATTTCATTCCCGCTGATCTTGATTGGCATGGTCAATCCACTGCATTTTCGACAAGGAAATAGATATGGGCACAATACTCATCATTATTCTGATCCTGTTACTCATCGGTGGTTTGCCGGTCTTCCCGCACTCCAGAAGTTGGGGTTATGGTCCGTCCGGAATCATCGGCGTCGTGTTGGTGGTCCTGTTGATCCTGCTCTTGCTCGGCCGAATATAAGAACTCGCCAGGCAAAAAAAAGAGGCCCTTGAAGGGCCTCTTTTTTATTGCGTCACAACTTGTTAGTCCGGCTTGCCATCAACTACACCGGCGGTGTTGTCCAGCAGGCTCTTGGTCGCCGTTTGCAGGAACGATTCGAGCTTGAGTTTCAACTCGGAGGTCCGTGGCGCATCGGCAATGATTTCGGCGTGAGGGTTGGCACCCAACTCATAGCGATACAACTTCGGCGCCATGTCCTTGTCGCGCGGCAATACCAGAATCTGGTCGGCGGTGAGGATGGCCGTGGTCTGCTCGCTGCCCGACGGCTTGATCACACCAATGCCCGCGTCGCCTTCCGGCAGGTTGAGCAGGTCGCGTCCCCAGCACTGATGACGCACTTCGCCACCGATGCGGCCCATGATGGTCGGCACGATGTCGATCTGAGTGCCCACTGTGTGGTCACGCTGGCCGAACTTTTCCTGGATGCCCGGCGCGATCATCAGCATCGGCACGTTGAAGCGGCCCAGGTCCATTTCGGTGATCTGCCGTTCGTTGCCAAAACCGTGGTCACCGACGACGACAAACAGGGTTTCCTTGAAGTACGGCTCCTTGCGGGCCTTTTCAAAGAACTGGCCCAGGGCCCAGTCCGAGTAGCGCATGGCGGTCAGGTGTTCGTTCAGGCTGCCGCGATCGGTCACGCGCTCGACCGGCAATGGCGTCGGCAAGGCGTAAGGCGTGTGGTTGGACAGGGTTTGCAGCAAGGCATAGAACGGCTTGCCGTTTTCCCGTGCCTTGAGCTCGACCAGGCCACGGTCGAACATGTCCTGGTCGGACACGCCCCAGGTCGGATCGGAGAACACCGGATTGACGAAATCGTTACGGCCGATGAAGTTGGTCATGCCCTGGTTGCTGAAGAAACCCGACTGGTTGTCCCAGGCGAAATCGCCGTTGTAGACATACACGTCGTCGAAGTCACGGGCACTGAGCAACTGCGGCAGGCCGGACAGCTTGTGGCTGCCTTCCGGGGTCTGCATCAGGTATTCGAAGCCCGGCAGGTTCGGGAAGCAGGCCATGGTGGCGAACATACCCTGGTGGGTATGGGTGCCGTTGGAGAAGAAGCGGTCGAACAGCAAGCCTTCCTTCGTCAACTTGTCGAGGTACGGCGTGATGTTGCCCGGTCCGCCCAGCGCGCCCACCGAGTGACCGGCCATGCTTTCCATCAGGATCACGACGACGTTCTTGATCGGCAGGGTCTTGTCGGCCGGCGGCGTGTAATCGCGACGTACCGCTGCGGTGTCGGTGTCCACCAGCTTGTCGGCCGGCACCACCAGCATGTCACGCACCACTTGCTGGGCTTGCGGCTGTGGCAGGGTCGCCTTCCAGATATTGTCGCGATCTTCGGACATCCGGCTCTTGGCTGCGGCAACCAGCGACAGCGTGCCATTGAGGCCCAACTGGTTGGCGAAGTTCGAGTCGGTGGTATAGACGTCACCCCAACGCAGCGGCGGCCCCTGACGCAGGGTGCCTCGCGCGGCGACCACACAGATCAGCAGGCAAACCACGAACACGGCGATGCGCGCGTACCACGGCGCAATCTGGCGAGTGCCGATGCTGCCGCCACTGAACGGGCCACGTGGACGGGTTGCACGGTCGGCGCCCTTGAATGCCAGGCTCAGGATCCAGGTGCCCACGGCCCAGGCCAGCAGGTAGCGAACCACCGGGAAACCGTACCAGAGCATGCTCATCACGGTCTTCGGATCTTCCTTGACGTACTGGAAGACCAGACCGTTGAGGCGCTGGTGGAACTCGCGGTAGAAGTCCATTTCCATCAGGCCCAGGAACAGCGCGATGCTGGAAACGATCGTCAGCCACAGACGGAACAGCCCGCGTGCGGCCATGGCCCGGGCGCTGAACAATGCCAGCAGCAACGGAATGCTGAGATAGACCACCAGGCGCAGGTCGAAACGCAGACCGTTGGCGAATGCCTCGAGGAAAGTCGAGGCCGGTGTGTCGAGGATCATCGAGCGGTTGTAGACCAGCAGCGCGACGCGCAGCAGGCTGAACATGACCATCATGACCAGGGCACACAACAGCGTGTAGGCCAGATGCGATTTGACGGTCGGTTGCAGCAGGCGACTAGAAGCTCGCTGCTGATTCAGGGCGTCCGGGATTGCCATGTCGTTTTAGGACCCATTGGAAGTTGAAGTTTCAAAAATACAGCTGCGCTTTGCCCTCTTTTCGGCCCGTACAAGGCCCGGGGGGTTGCGCGGTGCGCAAATGTTGCACGATCAACGGCTGTATTGCCATTGATTACTACCCTCATCCCGACTGTTTCATCCTGCACTCAGGAATACGCAGCGTGTTGCGGCAGAGCCGGCGAATTGTCTTGGAGACGGGGTGAAAATTTCGTGCAACGCATATCCGGAAACAAATTAAAGCGCTCAGACCCGGTCAAAAATGCAAACGCCCCGAACCGGTCGGGGCGCTGCGAAGTCACCTGAAAAGAATCACTGCCTTACTTCTCGGCGCGTTCCTTGAGGGCTTTCAAGGTATTGAACGGGGCATCCACCACGAACTTGTTGGCCACCATCGACGGCACGCTGCCGCCCGGCTCGGTGTGCACCTGATAGGTCACTTCGATCTGGTCGCCCTTGGGGACGAACTTCCAGAAACCGTCGACCTTGGCGACCCGCACGAAACCTTTTTCTTCGGGAATGTATTTCGGCACGCCTTCGAGCTTGCGGGTCAGGCTGCCATCGGCACCTTCGGTGGTCGTGATGTGCAGCACCGAATCACGCGGAGTAACCGGCCATGGGGTGTTGAACTGAGTGTAAGTCCAGCTCTGGTCACCTTCGTGCTTGAGCAGCTTCTGGGTCTTGCATTCGTGAATCCAGGCGCAGGCCCCGGACACGTCCTCCTGCAACGCACGCAGCTTGGCCATGGTGGTTTTCATCAGCGTGACGCCCTGGTAGGCCTTGTAGTCGGACCCGGCCACTTCACTCAGGGAGATCTTGATGCCGTCTTCGTCTTTTTTGACTTTCCAGTCTTCGGCCTGGGCCGTCGAGGTAGCCAGCACAACCGTCAAACCACACAGCAAAGCCATACGATGCAGCGAACCCATAGTCTTATTCCTTATTGTTGAAGTTCCGTTCGTTGTACACATCACGCCGCCGTCATTTGCTCCCACCAGCCAATCAACCGGATGGCGTCTTCGCTGCTGCTTCCACACACCTCGGGGTCAGCCTCGAAGGCAGAACACACCGCCGGCCGTTCCGGCTGGCCGAAAATATTGCACAGGTTATCGGAGGAAAGTTGCAGGCAACGTTGCCCCGCGGCCTTGCCGTTGGGCATACCGGGGATCGGTGAACTGATGGACGGGGCAATGCAACATGCGCCACAGCCCTCACGGCATTTCATGACGACAAGCTCCTCGCGACGAGCAATGTGTAAAAGGACGGGCACAGAGTACCCGCTAAAACAGTTGTTTTAAATTACCTGCGAGCGGGTTTTCAGTACAAACACGCGTGACCGGCCAGTCTCCGACAAAGCGTCTGGTCTGCGGCTCGCGGATCAGGTTACTGCTTGAACTCGAAATCCAGTGCCGCGCCTTCGACCTCGCGACGCTCTTCATTGCGCAGTTGCAGCTGCATTTCATTGTTGAGCAGGCGGCCGTTGAGCTGGAACGGGCTGCTGCCGCTTTTGTCACCGAACAGTTGGGGTAACAGCGGTTCGCGCTTGACCAGCGGCACCGTGCCGACCGGCTTCAGCTCCTGAACCATGTCCCGGGGCAAGCTCAGATCCAGGTTGGCAGACGGAAGCGCGGTCTTTGCCACCTCACTGGCCGGTTTCGACTTGGAGGCAATGGGCGGGCGTTTTTTCACCGGTGTCGCCGGTTTCCTGGCCGGCGCGGCTTTTTTTACAGGTTCGGACTTGATCGGTGCGACGTGGAAACTGCCGGTAGTCTGTTCCTGCTCGGGGGCGGCAACGACGGATGCTGGCTGAACACTCATCAACAGACAGAGCAAAAGCCAGGCGGCAGGAAAAATAGGTTTCATGTATCCCACGGTGGGTGCAAACGGCAGAGGTGCATATGCTCGCCTGTTGCAGCCCACAAGACAAGCGAAGTAGCTGCCTGTTACAAACCGCCAGTCATCTCCTGGCAGAGCTGGGTGGCCAGCATGCCCAGGGTCATCAATGCGCGCTCGGCTTCACGGTTCCACGGGATGCCGCAATTGAGGCGAATGCAGTGATTGAATTGCTCGGTGTTACTGAAGATCAGTCCCGGCGCAATGCTGATGCCCTGCTGCAGTGCCCGCACGTGCAACTCCTGAGTGTTGACCCGTCCCGGCAGACTGACCCACAGGATGAAGCCACCGGTAGGGCGGGTCATCTGCGTGCCTTCCGGGAAATACTGCTGCACCGCCAGCTGGAAGGCACTAAGGTTCTTGCGGTATTCCTGGCGAATGAAACGCAAATGCCGGTCGTACCCGCCATTTTCCAGGTAAGCGGCAATGCCCATCTGGGTCACGCTGCACGCAGAATGCGTACTGAACGTCTGCAAGCGCTGGATTTCCTGCTGATACTTGCCGGCAATCATCCAGCCGATCCGCACGCCAGGCGACAGGGTTTTCGAGAAGCTCGAGCAATAGATCACCCGGTCCAGCCGATCGTAGGCCTTGAGGGACTTGGTGCGCCCCTGTTCGAACATCAGCTCGCCATAGATATCGTCTTCGACAATCTGGATATCGAAGTCCGACGCCAGGCGCAGCAGTTGTTTCTGCCGTTCTTCGGGCATGGTGCCGCCCAACGGATTGCTCAGCCGCGTGGTCAGCACCAACGCCTTGATCGACCATTGGTTGGCGGCCAGTTGCAGGGCTTCCAGGCTCATGCCCGTGGCCGGATCGCTGGGGATCTCGATGACCTTGAGACCCAACAGGTCGGCCAGTTGCAGCAAGCCGTAATAGGTCGGCGACTCGGCCGCGATCAGATCGCCCGGACGGGTCAGCACGCGCAAGGACATCTGCAGCGCATCGACGCAGCCGTGGGTGATCACCACTTCCGACGGATCGACCACCACGCCGGCATCGCGCATGCGGATCGCCACCTGTCGGCGCAACGGCTCGAAACCGGGGCTGAACATGTAACTGAAAGCCCGCGGGCTATGGAAACGGGTGACCTTGGCCAATTGCTGATGCAGCGCCCGCACCGGCAAATAATCGACGCTCGGCACTGCGGCGCCCAGCGGAAAGACGCCTTCACGACGGGATTCGACCAGCACTTGTTGAATGATGCTGCTGCGGGTGACCAGGCCCGGGCGTTCGACCCGGGCGATGTCCGGCGTCGGCGCGGTGAGTGCCGGCGTCTGGTGCACGTAGTAACCCGACTGCGGCCGGGCGCGGATCAGCCCCTGATCTTCGAGATTGGCATACGCCTGCAATACCGTCGCATGGCTGACATTGAGCTGCGAGCTCATCTTGCGCACCGAAGGCACGCGCTCTCCCGGCTGATAGACCCCACGGCGGATGTCTTCGGCCAGTTGTTGAGCAATACGTTGGTAGAGCAAAAGATTGGTCATGACGCAGCACTCGATTTCACGGGCATTTTATTCTTGTGTGAAACAATACCGGAACAGTTTAGAAGTGTACGGGGACAGTTGCCACAATAGTCGACCGTACAGTGCAGTGTCAGCAAAATCTGTACTGTTTTGTGCGCTAATCGGCAGGCGTAAAAAAACCCGGCGCTGCATGGCAGGCCGGGCTTTCCAGCGACGCAACCCTTAGCGGGCGGCGCCGAGCTGGCCGTTTTCGTCGGAAAACACAATTTCCACCCGACGATTCTGCGCCCTGCCCCGTTCCGACGCATTCGCGTCCACGGGATACTCGTCGCCATAACCTTCGACCTTGATGCGCTTGTCGTCGATACCCAGGTCAATCAGCACATCAGCCACCGATTGCGCGCGGTCGCGGGACAGCTTGAGGTTTTCCTGCTTGCCGCCGGTACTGTCCGTATAACCTTCGATCCGCACCACACGCTTGGGGTTGAGTTGCAGGAACTGCACGATCTTCAACACCACGCGGTTGGCCGAAGGTTTCAGCTCCGCTTCGCCGGTATCGAACAGCATGTCGCCCAACGTCATCACCAGGCCGCGGTCGGTCTGGGTGGTGGTCAATGCGAGGATCTGCTCTTCGAGCCATTTGCCTTGCTGCTGCACGCTGAACAGTTTCGATTCACGCAGCGCCAGTTGCAGGCGCTGGCGTTCCAGTTCGAGTTTTGCCGCTTGCTCTTCGTTGAGCGCCTGATTGGTGTGTTCCCGGGCAATAGCGCTGTAGCGCTGGCTCAGGTAGGCGTAATGCACCACGTCCGAACCGCTGCCCCAATAGCTGGACAGGCGATCGGCACGGGCCAGGGACTCACCGGCGCGAATCACGTCCTTGGGAGCGATTCGCAGCACATTGGAGTCTTCCTTGACCTTCTGAAAGTCGGTACCGGCCTGCTGCAACGCAGTCTCGCTGTGCTGGCTGACGCAACCGGACAGTGTCGCGCAACCTGCCAGGATCAAACTGCCGAGGGCTTTGCTCTTGAGGCTCATTCGGCATCTCCCAGTTGCTTGCGCAGGCGGGCGATGCGGGTGTTGAGCACGTTCAACTGTTCTTCGCTCTTGGCCGTCAACACCTTGGCTTCAGCCAGGCGCGCATCGAGTTCGGCCTGTTCGGCCCGCATGCGTGCGTTCTTGAAGGACTGGTCAGCCATGTTGCCCTTGGCGCGATTGAACTTGTCTTCGGCCAGTTTCATTTCCGGCACATCGTCGGCGGTGGCGCCCACAGCCCGGGCCTGTTCGAGTGCCTGCTCGGTCAGGCGAAATTGTTCATTCGGCGCAGGATCGGTTGCACAACCCGCCAGGGCGGCAATGGCCACGGCAGCGAAAAGAGGTCGAATACTCACTAAATATCCCTACTGTTTTGGGGTACTGACGGGTTGTTGCGAGGGTTGCTGCGGTTGTGAACGCTGTGCCTTCCAACGCTCGATATTGCGCAGCAACACGGCCTCCGTCAGTCCGGACGCGGGCAATTCTGTCATCTTTTTGGCCAACTGTCCGCGCAACCACGGATCGTTGCAGGCCGAGTCATGGGAAATCGCCAGGTACAGGCCAGGCTTGTCGACCGGTTGCGGGCGCGCAATCAGATCAGCGGCCATGCCCAGGCTCTGCGCGGTCGCCATGCCTGAATAGCGTCCTGCCAGCACAAACTCGACTTCGCCCAACAGCAGTTTCTGCAAGGCCTGGGTCAGGCTGGACGTGCGCTCAAGGGTCAGTTGCTGTCCGGCAAAGGTGCTGAATGGCGGGGTCATTCGGGCCTTTTCCGACACGGCACCGGGATGGCCGTGCAAGTCCTGTGCTTGGTTGTAGACCAGCGTCGAGTCCTTGCGAGTCCAGACCAGGTAGTCGTTTTCAAGCAAGGCAGGATGGATATAGTCCAGGGTCTCCAGCTCGCTGACGGTCAACGTCGCATCCGCCAGCATGTCCATGCGCCCGCTGCGCACTTCCTCCAGGGCCTGGGCGCGTTTGCCGGCATACAGCAGTTCGACCTTGAGCCCCAACTCCCCCGCCACGTGCTGCAGCAAATCGGCGCTGGCACCGATCAGGTGTTTGGGGTTCTGCGGGTCTTGCCACAGATACGGCGGCGCGTCAGGGCTGCCGGTGACCACCAGGCGTTCGCATTTGCCTGCGGCGACAGACAGCGTCGGCAATAGCACCAGTCCCAACAAGCTCCACGCAGGTCGCAGATCCATGGCAATACACTCCTCAAACCGGTTATGCCCCCCCTGTAGGAGCGAGCTTGCTCCCACAAGGGAAAAAGGCAAAAAAAAAGCCCGACCATAAGGTCGGGCTCTTTATAAGTGAAGCAGCCGGATTAGACCAGCTTCTCCAGCTCAGGGATGGCTTCGAACAGGTCCGCCACCAGGCCGTAATCGGCCACCTGGAAGATCGGCGCTTCTTCGTCCTTGTTGATCGCAACGATCACTTTGGAGTCTTTCATGCCGGCCAGGTGCTGGATCGCGCCGGAGATACCGACGGCGATGTACAGCTGTGGAGCAACGATCTTGCCGGTCTGACCGACCTGCATGTCGTTCGGAACAAAACCTGCGTCGACCGCGGCGCGCGAAGCACCAACGGCAGCGCCCAGCTTGTCGGCCAGGGCGTACAGGTGTTTGAAGTTGTCGCCGTTCTGCATGCCGCGACCGCCGGAAACGACGATCTTGGCAGCGGTCAGTTCCGGACGATCGGACTTGGCCAGCTCTTCACCGACGAAGCTGGAGATGCCAGCGTCGTGGGCAGCAGCAACGGCTTCAACGGCAGCCGAACCACCTTCAGCGGCAACCGGGTCGAAACCGGTGGCACGCACGGTGATCACTTTCACTGCGGCGTTCGATTGAACGGTAGCGATGGCGTTACCGGCATAGATCGGACGCTTGAAGGTGTCGGCGCTTTCTACCGAGATGATCTCGGATATCTGGTCAACGTCCAGTGCAGCGGCAACGCGCGGCAGGATGTTTTTGCCGTTGGAAGTAGCGGCAGCCAGGATGTGGCTGTAGCCCTTGCCCAACTCTGCTACCAGAGGAGCGACGTTTTCCGGCAGTTGGTGAGCGTAGGCAGCGTTATCAGCTACCAGCACTTTAGCCACGCCAGCGATTTTCGCAGCGGCTTCAGCCACGGCGCCAACGCCCTGGCCAGCAACCAGAACGTGGATGTCGCCACCGATTTTGGCGGCGGCAGCAACGGTGTTCAGGGTGGCAGGCGCCACAACCTTGTTGTCGTGCTCAGCGATTACCAAGATAGTCATAATTAGATTACCTTCGCTTCGTTTTTCAGTTTCTCGACCAGTTCAGCCACCGACTTGACCTTGATACCCGCGCTGCGTGCAGCCGGCGCTTCGACTTTGATGGTCTTGTTGGTGGAGGCGGTGGAAACGCCCAAAGCGTCCGGAGTCAGCACTTCGAGAGGCTTCTTCTTGGCTTTCATGATGTTTGGCAGAGACGCGTAGCGCGGCTCGTTCAGACGCAGGTCGGTGGTGACGATGGCCGGCAGCTTCAGGGAAACTGTCTGCGCGCCGCCGTCGACTTCACGGGTAACAGCTACGCTGTCGCCGCTGATTTCGACTTTCGAAGCGAACGTGCCCTGACCGTAGCCGCTCAGTGCAGCGAGCATCTGGCCGGTCTGGTTGTTGTCGCTGTCGATGGCTTGTTTGCCAAGGATCACCAGCTGAGGCTGTTCCTTGTCGACAACAGCTTTCAACAGTTTGGCAACAGCCAGGGAAGTCAGGTCTTCGGCGTTTTCTACGAGGATGGCGCGGTCGGCACCCAGAGCCAGCGCGGTGCGCAGTTGCTCTTGAGCGGTGGACGGGCCTACGGAGACGACGACGATTTCAGTCGCAACACCTTTCTCTTTCAGGCGTACGGCTTCTTCCACGGCGATCTCGCAGAACGGGTTCATCGACATCTTGACGTTGGCAAGATCGACGCCGGAATTGTCCGCCTTGACGCGAACCTTGACGTTGTAATCCACAACGCGTTTGACAGCTACAAGAACCTTCATGGATTCCTCGTTACTCTCCGGTGAAAAGAAAATCGCCTGGGCGAACCTGGCGGTTGATGCTCATCGGGCGCAAGGGCACCTCTAAAAACGCCGGCAAACGTGTCAAGTGACCGTCGCTCATGTTCTGCATGACCGTTCGTCAGTGGTGACTGACGAGTCATTCAACATCGCGGCGTGTAAACTTCGCGCCAAACCCGCATGGCGCATCACTCTCTACGGCCATCGCCCTGTCTTTAGAGGTGCTCTTGAAACCAACAGTCAGCCTACGGCGAGCGCAAAACCGACCGTATCTTGACCGGAACGCCTATTCCGGTCAATACGCCAAAATAGCCGTTCATAAGGCGCGTGACTTTGATTTCTCTGGCTTTGAGCCAATTCAAACAAACGTTTGTATTGGACGCTGAGAGTGGTGTAGATATAATGCGCCACCCAAAGAGAAAGGTGGTCAATCGATTGTCCGCTTTCGGCGTTGCGCCGGAATTCATGGATGCGACACCCAACCTCCAAATTAGAAAAAAAACTGTTGAGCCTTGAGTAGGAGATAACCTGTGGAACGCGAATACATGGAATTCGACGTTGTCATCGTCGGTGCCGGCCCCGCTGGTCTTTCCGCCGCCTGCCGCTTGAAGCAGAAGGCCGCCGAAGCCGGTAAGGAAATCAGCGTCTGCGTGGTCGAAAAAGGCTCCGAAGTCGGTGCTCACATCCTCTCCGGTGCCGTGTTCGAACCACGCGCCCTGAACGAACTGTTCCCGGACTGGAAAGAACTCGGCGCGCCGCTGAACACCCCCGTCACCCGCGACGACATCTTCGTGCTGAAGAATGCCGAAAGCGCGCAGAAGATCCCTGACTTCTTTGTGCCCAAGACCATGCACAACGAAGGCAACTACATCATCTCCCTGGGCAACCTGTGCCGCTGGCTGGCCACGCAGGCCGAAAACCTGGGCGTGGAAATCTACCCGGGCTTCGCTGCCCAGGAAGCGCTGATCGACGAGAACGGCGTGGTGCGCGGGATCATCACCGGTGACCTCGGTGTCGACCGCGAAGGCCATCCGAAAGAAGGCCTGTACACCCCGGGCATGGAACTGCGTGGCAAGTACACGCTGTTCGCCGAAGGTTGCCGCGGCCACATCGGCAAGCAGCTGATCCAGCGCTACAACCTCGCCAGCGATGCCGACGCCCAGCACTACGGCATCGGCCTGAAGGAAATCTGGGAAATCGACCCGGCCAAGCACCAGCCAGGCCTGGTGGTCCACACCGCCGGTTGGCCGATGGACATCATGGGCACCGAGAACACCGGTGGTTCGTTCCTCTATCACCTGGAAAACAACCAGGTGTTCGTGGGCCTGATCGTCGATTTGTCCTACAGCAACACCTACCTGTCGCCGTTCGACGAGTTCCAGCGCCTCAAGCATCACCCGGTGCTGGCCCAGTACCTGGAAGGCGGCAAGCGCATCAGCTACGGCGCGCGCGCCATCTGCAAGGGCGGCCTGAACTCGCTGCCGAAAATGGTCTTCAAGGGCGGCGCGCTGATCGGTTGCGACCTCGGCACCCTGAACTTCGCCAAGATCAAGGGCAGCCACACCGCGATGAAGTCCGGCATGCTCGCCGCTGAATCGGTGGCTGAAGCACTGTTCGCCGAAAAGGATGGCACTGAGGAGCTGACCAGCTACGTCGATGCGTTCAAGAACAGCTGGCTCTACGAAGAACTGTTCGCCAGCCGCAACTTCGGCCCGGCGATCCACAAGTTCGGCGCGATCGTCGGTGGTGGTTT
Source organism: Pseudomonas sp. PB101 (assembly GCF_009764265.1). Lineage (GTDB taxonomy): Bacteria > Pseudomonadota > Gammaproteobacteria > Pseudomonadales > Pseudomonadaceae > Aquipseudomonas. Next base: position 8,161 of record NZ_RWIR01000015.1, on the reverse strand, counting down.
CAACTGGCTCGACCAGAACATCTTCGGCGGCAAACTGCCGTTCACCCTGCACGACACCAAGCCGGACTACGCCTGCCTCAAGCTCGCGGCCGACTGCAAGAAGATCGACTACCCGAAACCCGACGGCAAGCTCAGCTTCGACAAACTCAGCTCGGTGTTCATCTCCGGTACCAACCACGAAGAAGAGCAACCGTGCCACCTGAAGCTGAAAGACCCAAGCATCCCGATCAGCAAGAACCTGCCGCTGTACGATGAGCCGGCACAGCGTTACTGCCCGGCCGGCGTGTATGAAGTGGTGACCAAGGAAGACGGCGAGAAGCGCTTCCAGATCAACGCCCAGAACTGCGTTCACTGCAAGACCTGCGACATCAAGGATCCTGCACAGAACATCACCTGGGTAACGCCGGAAGGCGCTGGCGGCCCGACTTACCCGAACATGTAAGCCGAACTGCAAACATCAAGGCTCCCGAATGGGGGCCTTTTTGTTGCCTGAAATTATGATCACGCACCTTTGTAGGAGCCGGCTTGCTGGCGATAGCGGTGTGACAGAGAACATCTATTTCGACTGATACTCCGCTATCGCCAGCAAGCCGGCTCCTACATGGGGTTGGTGGTGAGTCAGGCTGCGCGCTCGTCGCCGGGGTTGCGCTCGAAGTAGCGTTTGTACTCGCGACTGAACTGCGACGTGCTCTGATACCCCACCCGATGCGCCACCTGCGCCACGCCCAGCCCCTCGGCCAGCAACAACTGCTGCGCCCTGAGCAGACGCAATCGCTTCAGATACTGCACCGGCGACAACAAGGTGCTGCGTTTGAAATGCTCGTGAAAGGTCGATGCACTCATGTTCGCGCAACTGGCCAGGGTCTCGACGTTCAACGGTTCGGCAAAATGCGCATGCAGATGACTGAGGGACGCCGCGATCCGGGCAAACTGCCCCTGCTGCTCGACCAGCGCCCGCAGCACATCGGCCTGTGGCCCGCGCAACGCCACGAACAACAATTCGCGCAAGCGAGCCCGGCCCATGATCCGACTCTCCAGCGGATCGTGCAGGCAACGCAGCAGCCGCTCGACACAACCGCGCATGGCGTCGTCGAGCACTGCCGAGGTCATGGACTCAGGCGTTTGCGCCGCAATATGCCGCCCGGGAGCCAGGCCCATCGCCAACACCAACTCGCCCAGCATCACCCGGTCGATCGCGACCGAGACCCCGAGCATCGGTCCGTCCGGGGCGGCAAAGGTTTCACATTCGAACGGCACTGGCAGCGCCTGAATCAGGTAGTGCCCTGCACCATATTCAAGGGTACGCGGCCCCAGGTAAGCCAGTTTGCTGCCCTGGGCGATGATCACCAGGCTCGGCTCGTAGATCTGTGGCCCTCGGGCCACATCGCAACTGGCCCGCAGCACCTGCACGCCCGGCAACGCGGTCGGGACGAATCCGTCGCGCGTCGAGAGCGGCTCGATCAGCGAAACCAGCGTGGCATTGGCATCAAGGTGACGGGTCAACTGCATTGAAAAAGCTTCACGGAAAAAGGGATGAAAACATCATCGCAGGTCTGATCGCCAATGGGATCGATCAACCGCCGATGCCGGAGGAATAGGCAAAACACCCGGAGGAATCGCCATGGCCGCTACCGGGTTCGGCGCCCAGAATGCGTCGCCTCACCTGTCACTGCTTCTGCGAGGTTCAACATGTACACCGCCATCGGATACGCCGCCCAGTCGGCCACCACTCCCCTCGCCCCCGTGAAATTCGAACGCCGCAGCCCACGGGTCGACGACGTTGCCATCGAGATTCTCTACTGCGGCGTCTGCCATTCCGACATCCATCAGGCCCGCAACGAGTGGGGCATTGCCGTTTACCCGCTGATGCCTGGCCACGAAATCGTCGGCAAAGTGACCGCCGTTGGTGCGAACGTGACCCACCACAAGGTCGGCGATCTGGTCGGCGTCGGCTGCATGGTCGACTCGTGCCGCAGCTGCGAAGCTTGCCAGGCCAGTCTCGAGCAATACTGCCTCGAAGGCCCGACCATGACCTACGCCACCCCGGACCGGGTCGACGGCAGCAACACCATGGGTGGCTACTCCGACAGCATCGTGGTCAGCGAGCACTTTGTGGTGCGCATTCCCGAGAAGCTCGACCTGGCCAGCGCCGCGCCGATCCTCTGCGCCGGCATCACCACCTACTCACCGCTCAAGCACTACGGCGTGAAGGCCGGTGACAAGGTGGGGATTCTCGGCATGGGCGGGCTGGGCCACATGGGCATCAAGTTCGCCAAGGCCATGGGCGCCGAAGTGACGCTGTTCACCCGCTCGGCAAGCAAGGCCGAAGAGGCTCGCCGCCAGGGCGCGGACCATGTGATCGTGTCCACCGATGACGCGCAGATGCAGGCCGCCGCCGGTCACTTCGATTTCCTGCTCGACACCATTCCGGTGCAGCACGACCTCAATCCCTACCTCGATACGCTGCGATTCGAAGGCGTGCATATCCTGGTGGGGTTGATCGAACCGGTGGAGCCGCCGTTGCATGCGGCCAAACTGGTGCTGGGACGTCGCGTGCTCGCCGGCTCGCTGATCGGCGGCATCGCCGAAACCCAGGAAGTGCTGGATTTCTGCGCCGAGCACAACATCACCTGCGACATCGAAATGCTCGACATCCGCCAGATCAACGAGGCTTACGCGCGCATGATCGCCGGTGACGTGAAATACCGTTTTGTCATCGACATGGCGACCCTCAAGGTTTAAACCTTGAGGCCCAGTTCTGCCGACAGCCGGGCCGTGACCCCTTTGATCAGGGGAATCAGCTCGGACATCTTTTCCAGCGGCATGTACGGCACGGTGCTGGCGATGCTGATGCCGGCGACGATGCGTTTGCTGGCATCGCGGATCGGCGCCGCCACGCAGCGGATCGACGGTTCGTTGTCTTCCAGATCGAAGGCGTAACCGCCGGCCACGTACTCGACCATGCGCTGCGCGAACTGCTCCCAGGATTGCTCCGGGTGCTGCGGCCAGAACTGGTTTTTCCCACCCACCGGCAGGCTGACTTCGTACAGGCGCTGCCACTCTTGCGGCGAATCATCGAGCATCAGCGCCTTGCCGATGCCGGTGCGCGCCAACGGCATGCGATGGCCGACCCGCGAACGCATTTCCGGGCCATTGCGCCCCGGATTCTTGTGCAGGTACAGCACTTCGTCGCCTTCACGGATCGCCAGGTGAATGGTGTCGCCGGTCAATGCCGACAGCTCATCCAGATACGGCCCGGCCAGGGTCACCAACGGCAACTCTTCACGGGCCTGAAAGCCCAGCTCGATCAGTTTCGGCCCCAGCAGATAACCGACTTGCGGCACCACCCGCAGATAACGCTCGTCCACCAGGCAACTGGCCAGGCGATGGGTGGTGCTGCGCGTGGTGCCGATCAGCCGGGCGATTTCTTTGAGATCGCGGGCGCCACTGGCCACGGCGTGAACCACACCCAGCCCGCGAAGCAGGGTCTGGGTGCCGGTCGGCGCGGCGTCCTTGGCGATTTTTGGGGCGTCTTCCTGCATATCCAGCCTTTACCGTTGAGCGAGTGAACGGGCGGCATTATGGTCGCCCGCGTGCCACGACTACAACTTGATACGTTCGACCTTGCCCACCAGCAGGATGTAGGACAGCGCGCCGATCAACGCCAGCACCGAGATGTAGGTGATCGCCGGGGCAAAGGAATCACCCGTGGCGAGAAAACCGATGACGATAGGCGTGGCGATCGCCGACAGGTTGCCGATGAAGTTGAACACCCCGCCCGTGAGCCCGAGCAAGCGCGCCGGAGCCAGGGTCGATACCAGCGACCAGGTGATCGAAGCCAGGCCGTTGCCGAAAAACGCCAGCGCGAGGAAGGCAATCACCAGCGGCGTCGACTCAACAAAGTTGGCGCCGATGATCGAAGTGGAGATCAGCAAGCCGCTGATGATCGGCAACTTGCGGGCGAACCCTACGGTGTAGCCGCGCCGGATCAGGAAGTCCGAAAAGAAACCGGAGCACAGCACGCCGACAAATGCCGCCAGAAAAGGCAGCGAAGCCAGCAAGCCAGACTTGATGAAGTCCATGCCACGGTATTTCACCAGGTAGGTCGGGAACCACGTCAGGAAAAACCACAGCGTCGAGTTGAGGCAGAACTGCCCGAGGTAGATGCCCCAGAGCTTGCGCTTGGTCAGGACGATGCCCAGGTCGGTCCAGCTGAATTTGGCTTTGACCTTGGCTTGTTCCGCCTGGATATCCACCAACCCGCCGCCCTCGCGGATCAGGTCGATCTCAGCCTCGTTGGCGCCCTTGAAATCCCGTGGCTCGCGATACACCGCATACCAGATTGCAGCCCAAATGATCCCCACCGCGCCAGTGGCGACGAAGACCATGTGCCAGCCGAATTCGTGCTGCAGCCACGCCAGCACCGGTGTCAGGAAGGCCAGGCCGACGAACTGCCCGGAGGTGTAGAAACCGATGGCCGTGGCGCGCTCGCGCTCAGGGAACCAGGTGGTGACCACGCGGCTGTTGATCGGATAGGCCGGCGCCTCCAAAGCACCGACCGCCATGCGCAATACGAACAGCGCGATGAAGCTCGCGGCGAAGCCGAGCATCACCGTGGCCACCGACCACAGCAGCAAGGCGACGCTGTACAGGATCCGTGGCGGCACACGATCCACCAGCCAGCCACCGGGGATCTGCATGGCGGCGTAGGTCCAGCCGAACGCCGAGAAAATCAGGCCGACGTGGATCGGGTCGATGCCCAGGTCACTGGTCAGCGCCGGGGCGGCAATCGACAGGTTGCTGCGGTCCAGGTAGTTGATCACCACGGTGATGAACAGCAGCACCATGATGAAAAAACGCTTGCGGCTGGGCGTCACCAACGACGCCTGCCCGGTGAGGGTTTGCGGTTGCATGAGGGGTGCCTCTTATTATGGTTATTGAGGTCGATTTAAAAACTGGCGGCAAACCCTGTGGGAGCTGGCTTGCCAGCGATGACGGCGACACATTCAATAATGATGTGACTGACAGGACGCCATCGCCAGCAAGCCGGCTCCTACAGGGGATCGTGGTGAATCAGAGAGATTTCACCACTCGGCAAAACTGCCATCGGCATGGCGCCAGATCGGGTTGCGCCAGCGGTGGCCGATGGCCGCGCGTTCGATCACGTATTCCTCGTTGATCTCGATGCCCAGGCCCGGGCCGTTCGGGATCTTCACGAAGCCCTTGTCGTAGTCGAACACCCGTGGGTCTTTGACGTAGTCGAGCAAGTCGTTGCTCTCGTTGTAATGGATGCCCAGGCTCTGCTCCTGAATGAACGCGTTGTAGCAAACCGCATCCAGTTGCAGGCAGGCCGCCAGGGCAATCGGGCCCAGCGGGCAATGCAACGCCAGCGCGACGTCGTAGGCTTCGGCCATATTGGCGATCTTGCGGGTTTCGGTGATGCCGCCGGCGTGGGAGGCATCCGGCTGGATGATGTCGACGTAGCCTTCGCTGAGCACGCGCTTGAAATCCCAGCGCGAGAACAGCCGCTCGCCCAGGGCAATCGGCGTACTGGTCAGCGGCGCGAGCTCTTTGAGCGCTTCATAGTTTTCGCTGAGCACCGGCTCTTCGATGAACATCAGCTTGTACGGATCCAGCTCCTTCATCAGCACCTTGGCCATGGGCTTGTGCACCCGGCCATGGAAGTCCACGCCGATGCCGACGTTCGGGCCGACCGCATCGCGCACGGCAGCGACGTTGGCCAGGGCCTGGTCGACCTTGTCGAAGGTATCGAGGAATTGCAGCTCTTCGGTGCCGTTCATTTTCACCGCGGTGAAACCCCGCTCGACCGCTTCCTTGGCTGCACGCGCGGTGTCCGCCGGCCGGTCGCCACCGATCCACGAATACACGCGAATCTTGTCCCGCACCTGCCCACCCAGCAGGTCGCTGACCGACACCCCCAGCGCCTTGCCCTTGATGTCCCACAAGGCCTGGTCGATACCGGCCAGGGCGCTCATGTGGATCGCGCCGCCACGGTAGAAGCCGCCGCGATAGAGCACGGTCCAGATGTCCTCGATGTTGCGCGGATCCTTGCCGATCAGGTAGTCGGACAATTCTTCAACGGCGGCGGCAACGGTGTGGGCACGACCTTCGACCACGGGCTCGCCCCAACCGGTCACGCCTTCGTCGGTTTCGACCTTGAGGAAGCACCAGCGCGGCGGAACGATGAAGGTGGTCAGTTTGGTGATTTTCATCTTTTGGCTCTCTTGTTAGATGCAGCGCGCTCGGCGCTCAACGAAGTCTTAGCGAAGGGCTTTCCAGGCAGCGACGTAGGCCTTGGCATTGGCCGCCACTTGCAGAGAGGTCATGCCCGGTTTGAACAGACCGGAGCCGAGGCCGAAACCTTTGACGCCGGCGTCGATGAACGACTGCATGTTGTCCGGTGTGATACCGCCGACCGGCGCCAGAAGGGTTCCGGCAGGCAATACGGCGAGCCAGGCTTTGACGACGGCAGGGCCCATCTGCTCGGCCGGGAACAGTTTGAGGATGTCCGCGCCTTCAGCCAGCGCAGCAAAGGCCTCGGTCGGTGTGGCGACACCCGGCGACAGGTAAAGCCCCGCCGCTTTCGCTGCGCGCAGGACTTTCGGATCGCTGTGGGGCATGACGATCACCTGGCCGCCCGCAGCTTTCACTTGTTCGACCTGCTCCGGCGTCAACACCGTGCCGGCACCGATCAGGCAATCGGCAGGCAAGGTGCTGCGCAGGATGCGGATACTTTCGTACGGCTCAGGGGAATTGAGCGGCACTTCGATGACGCGAAAGCCTGCGGCGTACAGGACTTCACCGATGGCAGCCGCTTCCTGTGGGCGCAGGCCACGCAGGATCGCGATCAGGCCGTTTTGCGCCAGCGCTTGTTTGAGCATGTCAGACCTCCAGGCAGGGTTAACGGGATGCGGTGGACGTGACCAGGCCGGCGGCGAGCGCCAGTTGCCACAAGCCACGCTCAGTGGCCTGTTCGGCCAGGGTCACCCGGGCAAAACCGCAGGCGTCGAGCGCACGGCTGTAGCGGGCACACAGTTGCGAATTACCAATGAGGATGATCGACGGCAGGTGCACGCTGTTGCGCCGACGCCGCTGGACATTGGCCAGGGCCGCCAACTCGTGGCCGATCAGCAGGCCGGACAGGTAGTCCGCCTGGGCAGTGGCGCTCAACTCGCCGGTCAGGCCCAGGCTGCGGGCGCTGAACAGGGTCGACAGCGGACCGGTCTCCCCGTCCGCCGACAACGCGACCTGCACACCGCGATCAAATGCATCGCCATCGAAGGACCCACCGCGCTGCTGGGTGCGTCCGAGAATGCTGTGTTCGCTGAGCACGGCGAAGACTTCGCCGGTCATGAAGGTATCGAAATGCACGATGCAACCGTCGGCCACCTCCACCCATTTCGAATGGCTGCCCGGCAGGCCGATCAGCAGATCGGCGCCCGTCTCGCCCGCCAGGGTTTGCAGCACGCCGAGCACCTGGGTTTCTTCGCCGCGCATCACGTTCGGCAAACGCGAACGCTCGATGACGCCGGGCACAATGTGCACATCGACGCCGCGCAGGCTGCGTACGGTTTGCAGGGAGGTACCGAGTGTGGCGACGTTCGCCGGCGTGTCGCGGTAGGCCGCTTCGCGCCAGCCCTGGGCGCTGCCGACCATGCCGCAGGCAATCACCGGTAATTGCGGCTGCGCATCGAGCCAGTCGCCGCAAGCCTCATCGAAGGCCAGTTCGAAACCATCGGTGCATTCGCGGCCGCCAATGATTCGCGGCGCCTTTGGCAGCTGCATGATCCCCGACGACAGCGAACGCTGTTCGAGCACCTGCCCGCCTTCAGCCAGTTTGTAAGCACGTAATGAGGTTGTCCCCCAGTCGAGCGCGATCAATTGCGCCTGCATCGCTTCACCTGTTTTGGTTTTTGGCAGTGAGTGAGCTGGACTATAAACCTGCGCAGGGAGAAATCTCAATATATAAATATCAATCCCACATTGTGAGACAAGACAAAAAAACGCAGCCCGAAGGCTAATGCCAGTCAGTTAAGCTGACTGGCATTTTTATTTCTGATCGGATACTTCGGCGATTTGAGCCGGATGGCGCGAGGATAAATACGCTCCTCTCGCCGATGAGGCAGGACATAGTGCGGGG
>NZ_RWIR01000014.1 GCF_009764265.1 Pseudomonas sp. PB101 | reverse complement strand
CTTTTTGTGGCAAGGCCTGCGGATGTTGCGTGAGGAGCGACCGGGGCAGAGCAGTCTGTACCTGTATGAGCCGGGGAGTTATGCGCCGTTGGCGCGGGTGGATCAGGCAGAGGGTGAAGAGCGGAAGGTTTATTACTTCCATACTGATCAGATTGGCACGCCGTTGGAGATGACTGACCGTGAAGGGCAGATTGTCTGGCAGGCGACGTACAAGGCTTGGGGGGTAGTTGAGAAGCTGGCGGTCAATGAAGTCGAGCAGAACCTGCGGTTTCAAGGGCAGTATTTTGATGACGAGACGGGGCTGCACTACAACACGTTTCGGTATTACGATCCGGAGGTGGGGCGGTTTGTTACGCAGGATCCGATTGGGCTTAGTGGTGGGACGAATCTATATCACTACGCAGCAAACCCTTATGGATGGATTGATCCTTGGGGTTGGGTGTGTATTCCAAATAAAGTTGCTGGCACTGCTCGAGAAGCTAAGGTGGGTAGTAGGCTTGAGGCTACTTTCGGCAAGCAAAATGTTTTAAAAGAGCGTTACTTGAGAGACGCTACAGGAAAAATTGTAAAAGGTCCGGATGGCACTGCACGGCGCGTGGATTTCGTGGTTAAGCGTTCCGATGGGAGTTGGCAGCCAATTGAAGTGACTAGCAAAACGGCAGATAAAACGCTTCAGCTGATCAAGGAGCAAGAAATACGCGAGGCTGGAGGTATGTTTGTACGCAATCCTAAGACAAAAGAGTTGATTGAAGTTTCGGATATTTCTAGATTGATAAGGGTGAAATAATGGTTGATTTTACAAAGTATAGTGTTCCAATGCTGTATAGCAGGAATAAAAACTTAGAATATAAGCAGCACATCATTGATACATCGATAGCGTTGTTGGGTTTTTTGTGGAGGGAGGGCCTAATTGTAAGTAAGCCATTTGATGATGCTGGGGGTTTGAAAATGGACTTCATTGTTAAGCTATCTGATCTAAGCCCGGAAGGAGTAGAGCTTTTTAAAAAAGCAGTACCAGCATGGCTACAGAAAATTGACCGTGGAGGTGACCGTTCAGATGTAGTGGGGTTAGAGAAAGAACTGAAAAAAATCAGGGCTAAGTGAATAGTTGAGGTAACACCAAAACGCTATCGCCAGCCGGCTCAAATCCAATACCAGACAGTTTGATCGGGTTAAATACAACCGCCTCAAGCGCTGGAGGGATAAGGAGTGTGCCTAAGACTGGTTGAAAAGCGGATGACGAGTAACGTGTAGGTTTAAACATAGGATGCAGAAAGTGGCGCGTGAAGGATTGGAAGACGGAAAATACGCCGTAGATAAAGTTTTAGAACGACTTCTATGAGTGAAAATTGTTTTATTTAATTGGTTTTTTGTTGGAGGTCGTGCAGTCAGTCTGAGTTTATATCGGGTGAGTTTGAATGTGGTGAGTGGGGTGGGATGAATTTGAACCTTGTGCAGAAAGGGTTGTTATAAGAAAAGCATATAAATTCAAAGTTTTTGGTCGGGCTGTAAAAAACTCAGATTACTTTAAGGATGTTGTACGGAGTTTTTGAAAAGCTATAGGGGCGTAGAATGCTCAGAGATTGCTTTGAAAGGTGATTTTGATCGAAAATAAGATGAGTTTTTGTTTGAGTAAGGAGAAGTAACGTGTATTCAAAAAATATGCTGGCAGGGATGTTGATGTTGGTCGGGTTTTTTCTGAGCGGATGTGATAACTCCGACAGCACTCAAGGTGTGGCGTCCCACGATCAGGAACATCAGGAAGAGAAGAGTTCAAACCAGGTAGAGATAGAGAAATACAATATTTATGTCGAGGCCGCGAACAGGGGCGGGGATTTTGTCACCACGCTGGAGAAGCGTAGGGTCGAATATTCGGAAACGCTCGCGTCAGGAAAGAAACTGACGAGTTACTACATGTTCAGCGGGTATGACATCAGTATTTTGCAAGATAACCTTAACAAAGCATTGGAACTCTCTTACCCGATGCCAGAACTGGATGAACCTGCGAAAGGCATGCTTGTAGCGCTCGCAAAACTGCAGCCTATCCACGCAGAACTCGCCAACTATGCCAATTCCAAGGGCTACCTGTCCGATGACGGGGAAAAAGCCAGGGAAATGGAGCCATTGCTGGATGCGGCCTTGGAAGCCGTTGCCGTTGAGCAGGCGAAGTTTTATGCCGGTATCAACAAGCACGACGAAATAAATACCCAGACAGCCTTTGATAGCGCCGAGAAAGACAGCCTGGGTTACTACCGTGCAGGCATCGTGCTTTACGCCAAGCAATCTGTTCGATTGTCTGGTGATTTTTTCCAGTCATCTGGTGCGGAGGAAGCTACCAAACATTTTGAAGACAGCCTCAATAAGACCGCCCAAATGATCGATGGTTGGGACAGGAAGGGCAAGGCCCAGACGCCAGCTCTCAAATGCAGTGTCTTGCTCAGTGATTTGAACCGTTTTGTCGGTAAAGGGCGTGAAGCGATCCACACGGCGAGAAGCGGTGGCTACAAGCCTGATGAGCAACGACAAATGATGTGGAAAATGAATAATCCCATCGAGCGCGATGCCAAGACTTTTGGACAGTCCTTTGACTCTGTGATCAACGGGCTGAACCGTACAACCTGTATCTGAAGGTTTGCAATGGAGTCGACAGTGTATTCGCAGGCAACGCCTGTTAATGAAAGATCGTTGTCTGGATTACGTTTTTTTTACAATCAACTACTAGGGAAGTAACCATCTCATGCAGCAATCACCCACACCCGCTTCAACGGTGACAGGTCAACTGATCTCCACCTTCCGTCACGGCAAAGGCTTTCTGGTCTTCTTGCTGTTGCTCGCAATCGGCCTGTTGTGTATGGCGGGATTTGTGTTGTACCTGGGTACCCTACTGCCGGTGGCCAGTTCCGGGGCGAACACCAGTCGTGGTTCCAACCCGCAGTTGTTGATCTATTCGGTCAGTGTCCTGCTGGTCGTCATTTCGGCGGTCTTCTTCGGGCTTTATCCGTGGCAGAAGAAGTTGCGCGGAACCCATTATGAGGTTTACGAACACGGCATTGTTGCTGTCAGTGGTAAGCAGCAACAATATACGGCGTTTGCTGAAATAGAAGACCTTTACCTGTTCAGTTCAGGGCAAACCGTATTCACTGGTCTGATCACCAACCTGGCGTATCGGCGTAATGAAAGTGAGCCATTTCATCGCGTCATCGAGACGTTGAAAGGCTTTCAGGAATTCCAGCAACTGGTGCGTGAGTTGCATGTTCGCGAGTGTCTGCCGGTTGTGATGAACAAGCTTGAGTCTGACGGCGCAGTGACGTTCAAGTACGTGCCGACCGGGCAGGTCTGGCGCAAGCGAGTCTCGGGGGACTTCCTGAATGTCGTCACACAACCGATTATTGTGACACGCGAGTTTCTGGAAGTTGAAGGACGTAAAGTCCCGGTGTCGACCCTTGCTTCAATTGATTTAAATGCCTGGAGTGAAAAGGTCACTCTAAAAGACGCAGCCGGGAATCAGATGCTGTCAACGCTGTGCACCGGGATCATGAGTCATGACCTGTTTCTCACCACTCTGGATGTGCTGCTGGATGCTCAGCGGGCAAGCAGGGGTGAGACTGCCCCTACTCTGGCCTGAAGATCTCAGTCCTCCGCGAGGCTGACCATTACAAAAAAACCGGCTGATCAGGCCGGTTTTTTTGTGGGGCGGTAGTAGAGCAACTTTTTCAGGCAGTGCGATTCTGGATCAGACGATCCGAGCCGCCTTCAGCGACGCGGTTTTGCAGGAGCTTGTCGGAACCACCTTCAGCGACGCGGTTTTGCAGCAGTTTGTCAGAGCCACCTTCAGCGACACGATTCTCGATCAGGCGATCGGAACCACCCTCTGCCACACGGCTTTCAATCAGACGATCCGAGCCGCCTTCAGCGACCACAGGTTGAGCAGAGGTAGCGGCAAAAGCGTTAACTGCGAAAACCGAGAAAGCGATGCTGAGGAGGGTCTGGCGTTTCATGATCGTGTGCTCCGGGGTACTTGTGGGTTGGTATGGAGCAGATGTTACGCCGTGGATTTTTTAAGAGAACTTCATTGAATCAATGGTGACTATCGACGCAGTCAATGGATGATTCGGTGTTCTTTATGGGATAGGTTAGAACGTTTATTTCTTTAAGTTATTTAAATAGATGCAATCTGCATATCCATAACCGAACAATCCACGTCATGGTTTTTACCTTGTCCGTGATCGAATCGGATCGTTCGTCACAGCAGAAATAATCCTCCTGGCTGCCTCGTTAAGCCTGCCCTGGCATCGACTTTGGCTGCTTGATCGCCAGCTTGTCGCGGCCGGCCGATTCCCTAGAATCCGCCTCCATCAGCTTCGTCCAACTATCCAGTCCTTCAGGGAACAACACCATGATGAATGCCATGCAGATGCAAATGCCGATGAACGCCAACATGCCAATGATGTCGATGATGGGCATGCCGATGATGATGGCGACCATGTCCTGCGACATGATGGACGACGGCATGATGTGCAAGATGATGCCGGCCGCTGGCATGGACATGGCCATGTTCCGGAACAGCGCTGAAATGATGCAGTTGATGATGAACTGCGGCATGCCGATGATGATGCACTGCGGCAACATGAGCATGATGTGCATGTCCCCGGTGAGCATGGCCATGCCGATGATGAACATGATGATGCCGATGCCGATGATGGGCATGCCGATGCCGTCGATGAAGTGCGTGATGGAATGCACGCTCATGGCGGACTGCATGATGTGCAAAATCATGCCGATGGCCGGCATGAACATGGACATGATGAAAAACTGCTGTGCCCTGATGATGAAAATGATGAACGACTGCAGCATGCCGATGATGATGAGCTGCAACGGCATGCCGCTGATGTGCTGCACCTGCTGATCGCTGCACTGCACCTGTAGGAGCGAGCTTGCTCCGGGCGGCGATCCGACGATGGACGTCAACGATGACGCGGGTTTTCTGAAAAAACGCGTCAGCCTTGAGCTCATCGCGAGCAAGCTCGCTCCTACAAGAAGGCGGTTTTAGTCCAGGCGTTCGGGGTAGGTCACTACAAGATAGGCCACGGCCTCACTGTCGGCGGGGTTGCGATAGCGGTGGGGCTGGTCGGCGTAAAACAGGATCGAGTCCCCCGTGGATAGCAGGTAACGTTCATCGTTGACGCTGATTTCCAGCACACCCTGCGCCACCACGAGGTTTTCCTGGACACCTGGGCCATGGCCCTGCGACTGGTCCTCTCCCAACGCGCTCAGGCGCAGTTCGTAGAATTCCGATTGGCGCGCCACGTCAAAGGGGAACAGGGCGCGGCTGACAAAAGCGCCGTTGGCACTGACCAGGCGTTTGCTCTGGCTCGCCGACAACAGGGCCACTCCTTCGAAGGCCCGATGCTCCAGAAACGCGGCCACCGATACCTTCAAGCCTTTGGCGATTTTGCACAGCACCTTGATGGACGGCACGCTGCGCCCCGATTCGATTTGCGCCAGCATGGCGCGGCTCACGCCGCACTGTCGGGCCAGGGCATCAAGGGACAGATGACGCTTGCTGCGCAGACGCAGCAGGTTTTGTCCGACCCGCTCGCAGATCGGGTCCTCTTCCGGGGCATCCGGATTGTTCAGGTCCAGCACAGGCTCGTCCGCGCTTATCAAAAAGCGCGAGGGTTCGTGCGCGTTCACGTCTGACGTGTCTCGGTAGACCGAGACGCCTGAACCCACTGCAATGCCTGTAATCCGGCGTTGCGTGCGTACATCTCCCACATGGCCCGTGCCCGTTGCTGTGCTTGTTTGCGTTTGCGGTAGCTGGCGAAATCGATGAGGTTGTCAGTCGGATTCATGGGGCACTTCACTGTGGTGATGAATGACGGGATGACTGGAGAGTACGCTTCTATTTTTATAACGATAAATACTGAATTTTCATTTATTAATTCTTTTTGGTTCTTATTGGTGGGCGATTTCCAGGCGCTTATGAATGCCCTTTATATTTCCAAATGGTCTAAATATGTAATTATATATTCCTTTTGGTGTTGGCTGATGCGGTGCATCTTGAGGGCCTGCCCATCCATGCGGATGGTCCCGACGCCAGACAGGAAGCCTCATCATGACCATCAAAGCGATCAACGTCCGTAACCAGTTCAAGGGCGTCATCAAGGAAATATTCGAAGGCGAAGTGGTCTCCGAAATCGACGTGCAAACCGCCTCCGGGATCGTCACTTCCGTGATTACCACGCGTTCGGTGCGCAGCCTGGAGTTGAAGGTGGGCAGCGAGGTGATTGCCTTCGTCAAGTCCACGGAGGTCTCCATCGCCAAGCTTTGAAAGCTTGAATGATGGGTAGATAACGGATGATCTGCCGGTTCAAGAAAACCATGAAAAAAACCCGGCTGATCAGGCCGGGTTTTTGTTGGGCGTTGTGGTGACGCGGTTTGTTTACGCGACGCGGTTCTGCAGCAGTTTGTCGGAGCCACCTTCAGCCACGCGGTTCTGCAGCAGTTTGTCAGAGCCACCTTCGGCAACACGGTTCTGCATCAGTTTGTCGGAGCCATCGGCGGCGACGCGGTTTTCGATCAGGCGATCGGAACCACCCTCGGCCACACGGCTTTCAATCAGACGATCCGAGCCGCCTTCAGCGACCACAGGTTGGGCAGAGGTAGCGGCGAAAGCGTTAACTGCGAAAACCGAGAAAGCGATGCTGAGGAGGGTCTGGCGTTTCATGATCGTGTGCTCCGGGGTACTTATGGGTTGGTATGGAGCAGATGTTACGCCGTGGATTTTTTAAGAGAACTTCATTGAGTTAATGGTGGCTATCGACGCAGTCAATGGATGATTTGATGACCATTGTGGGTGCGGGTGTCAGCGGGAGATGAGGCCGTGATCGAGGGCGTACTTGACCAGCGCGGCCGGTTTGTCGATGTTGAGTTTGCGCCGGATGCTCAGGCGATGGGTTTCCACCGTGCGCACGCTGATGTCCAGTTCCCGGGCCATTTCCTTGTTGTTCAAGCCTTGCGCCATCTTCGACAGGACCTGGCTTTCCCTCGGGGTCAGTTCGTTGTCGGTGTTGCGGTCGGCGATCAGGCGCTGGGCGATTTCGGCGCTGTAGAAGGTTCCGCCGCTGGTGATGGCTTCGATGGCGGCGATGATTTCCCGTGACGGAGCGTTTTTCAGCACGTAGCCGCTGGCGCCGGAGCGCACCGACTCGCTCACGTATTCGTAATTGTCGTACATGCTCAGCACCAGCACCTTGAGCGACGGGTACTGGCTGCGCAGCACGCGGGTCAGTTCCAGGCCGTTCATGTCCGGCAGGCTGATGTCGACCAGCAGCAGGTCCGGCCGGCAGCGTCCGACCATCTCGATGGCCTCGGCGCCGTTTTCCGCTTCGCCGACCATTTCCAGGGGCGACATCACGGCCAGCAGCGCCTTGATGCCGTCGCGGACCAGGGAGTGATCGTCGACCAGGGCGACGCGGATCGGGGAGGGCAGGTTCATCGCAATATTCACTCTTGTAGTTTTGCGCGGGCTCAGCGTTTTGTGCCTGGTTTCATTGGCAGCCGTACGTCCAGCTCGCTTCTGCCCGGCATCGAGATCAAATCGAAGCGCCCGCCAAAATGTTCGACGCGTTCGCGGATGTTACGCAGGCCAATGCCGGCCTGACGACGTTCGACCTGGGCGACGTTGAATCCGATGCCGTCATCGACCAGGGTCAGGCGCACGGACTCGTCGCAGCCGCGCAGTGTAATGGACACGTTTTTCGCTTGCGCGTGGCGTTCGATATTGGTCAGGCCTTCCTGGACGATGCGGAACAGCGAAACCGCCGCGCCGTCGACCAGCAGGCAGTCGAACTCATTTTCGTCATAGGTCACGGTCAGCCCGCTGCGCTGCTCGAATTCGGCGGCCAGTTGGCCGATGGCCGCCGGCAGGCCGAGGGTGTCGAGCAAGGAGGAGCGCAGGTCGTGGGACAGGCTGCGTACTTCACCGATGGCATCGCCCAGGCGCTCGGTGGCGTCTCTGAGCGCGTTCAAACCCTTGTCGTCGGCTTGTCCGCGTTCCAGCAGATGGCTGGCCAGTTCGAACTGGAACTTGATCGACACCAGCACCTGGCTGATGCCGTCGTGCAGTTCGCGGGACACCCGTGATCGTTCCTCTTCCTGCAGGCTGACGATGCGCTGGGTCAGGCGCTGCAGTTTCTTGTCCGCCAGGCGATGTTCGCTGACGTTGAGGGTCATGCCCGTGGCGAACACGAACAGCACCGCGACCAGGGCAACCACGGCAATCGCCATCATGGTCTTGCGGATGCCCATGGCCACTTCGGCGCGGGCCTGCTGGGTGGCACGCTCGACGTCTTCGAGGTAGATGCCGGTGCCGAGCATCCAGCCCCAGCGATCGAGCATCACCACATAGGCGAGTTTGTCGGTCACCTGGCCGGAGGAGGGCTTGTTCCAGGCGTAGCGCTGGAAGCCTTCGCCCGATTGCGCGCTTTGCAGCAACGCCTGAATCACCGGCAGGCCGTGGGGGTCTTTCATGTCCCAGAGGTATTGGCCGACCAGTTCCGACTGGCGCGCGTGCATCAGGCTGCGGCCTTCGTGGTCGTAGACGAAGAAGTAGCCGTTGATGCCGAAGCTGAGCTTGCGCAGTTCTTCCAACACCTGTTGCTGGGCGCGGGCGTCGCCGTGGCCATCGTCGTACAGGGGGGCGATCAGGCTCTGGGCCATTTCCACGTAGTTTTTCAGCTCCGCGCGCTTGCTCGCCAGAATGCTGTCTTCGATCAGTTGTGCCTGTTGATCACCCAGTTGGCGGTTGAGGGAAATCACCAGCGCGCAAATGACGGCAATGGCCAGCACCAGCGGCAGAATCCCGAGGGCGACGATCTTGTGTTTGAGCTGCATGTTGACTCCTGCCCACGCGAAGGCTCGGCATCATATGCCAAAGATACGCCCTGTAGGAGCGAGCTTGCTCGCGATAGCGGGGCGTCAGCACCATCAATGTCAACTGACACTCCCTCTTCGCGGGCAAGCCCGCTTCCACAGTGATCTGTGGCTCACCATGAATGTGTAGCCAACGCAGAACCCTGTGGGAGCGGGCTTGCCCGCGATGGCGGTCTGATAGCCGACATAGATGTTGAATGTTATGGCCCCATCGCGGGCAAGCCCGCTCCCACAAGGAGATCGTGGTGCCTACGTAGTACTACGTAGACACCACGTACGTAGTAACGCGGATTTATTTGTGGACGCCATGCGCGGATATTGGGCCAGCTCCGCATCGCGGACACAATTATAAAAATTACCGCCGCAGTCACTGGCTGTCGGCAGGAGACACGCTATGCCCCGTCTGGCTAAACACCTCGCCTGGTTTGCCGTGGCTGTCCTGGGAGCGATTGCGCTGAGTGTCGTGGCCCTGCGCCGCGGCGAAGCGATCAACGCCCTGTGGATCGTAGTCGCAGCCGTCGCCATCTACCTTGTTGCCTACCGCTACTACAGCCTGTTCATCGCCAATAAAGTGATGCAGCTCGACCCCAATCGGGCCACGCCGGCTGTGCTCAACAACGATGGTCTGGACTACATACCGACCAACAAACACGTGCTCTTCGGTCACCACTTCGCGGCTATCGCCGGCGCCGGTCCTCTGGTCGGTCCGGTATTGGCGGCGCAGATGGGCTACCTGCCCGGCACGCTGTGGCTGATCGCCGGCGTGGTGCTGGCCGGTGCCGTGCAGGACTTCATGGTCCTGTTCATGTCCACCCGCCGCAACGGCCGCTCCCTGGGCGACATGGTCCGTGAGGAAATGGGTCGCATCCCCGGCACCATCGCGCTGTTCGGTTGCTTCCTGATCATGATCATCATCCTCGCGGTGCTGGCGCTGATCGTGGTCAAGGCCCTGGCCGAGAGCCCGTGGGGCATGTTCACGGTGATGGCGACCGTGCCGATCGCGATGTTCATGGGCGTCTACATGCGCTACATCCGCCCGGGCCGCATCGGCGAAATCTCGGTGGTCGGCGTGCTGTTGCTGCTCGGTTCGATCTGGCTTGGCGGGCAGATTGCCGCTGACCCGGTCTGGGCCAAGGCCTTCACCTTTACCGGTATCCAGATCACCTGGATGCTGATCGGCTACGGCTTCGTCGCCGCAGTCTTGCCGGTGTGGCTGATCCTGGCGCCGCGCGACTACCTCTCCACCTTCCTGAAGATCGGCACCATCGTCGCCCTGGCCATCGGCATCCTGGTGACCATGCCCGAGCTGAGAATGCCGGCACTGACCCAGTTCATCGACGGCACCGGCCCGGTATGGAAGGGTGGCCTGTTCCCGTTCCTGTTCATCACCATCGCCTGTGGCGCGGTATCGGGTTTCCATGCGCTGATCGCTTCCGGCACCACGCCGAAATTGCTCGCCAGTGAAGGGCATGCCCGCTACATCGGTTACGGCGGCATGCTGATGGAGTCCTTCGTGGCGATCATGGCCATGGTCGCCGCATCGGTGATCGATCCGGGCGTGTACTTCGCCATGAACAGCCCGGCTGCCGTGGTGGGCGCCGATGCAGTTACCGTCGCGCAAACCGTCAGCAGCTGGGGTTTTGCGATCACGCCGGAAGCGTTGCAAGCAGTGGCCCGCGACATCGGTGAGACCACCATCCTGGCCCGTGCCGGCGGTGCGCCGACCCTGGCGGTGGGGATCGCGCAGATCCTGCACCACGTGTTGCCGGGCGAGAACACCATGGCGTTCTGGTACCACTTCGCGATCCTGTTCGAAGCGTTGTTCATCCTGACTGCGGTCGACGCCGGCACCCGTGCCGGGCGCTTCATGCTCCAGGACTTGCTCGGTTCGTTCGTGCCGTCCCTGCGCCGTACCGAATCCTGGACCGCCAACCTGATCGCCACGGCCGGTTGCGTGGCCATGTGGGGTTACCTGCTGTACCAGGGCGTGATCGATCCTTTGGGCGGCATCAACACCCTGTGGCCGCTGTTCGGCATCTCCAACCAGATGCTGGCCGGTATCGCGCTGATGCTCGGCACCGTGGTGCTGATCAAGATGAAACGTCAGCGTTACGTCTGGGTCACCTTGCTGCCAGCGGTATGGCTGCTGATCTGCACCACCACCGCCGGCTTCATCAAGCTGTTCGATGCCAACCCGGCGATCGGCTTCCTCGCCCTGGCGAAAAAATACAGCGATGCCCTGGCCAACGGTCAGGTGCTGGCCCCGGCCAAGAGCATCGACCAGATGCAGCACGTGATCTTCAACGCCTACACCAACGCGACGTTGACCGCGCTGTTCCTGTTCGTGGTGTTCAGCATCCTGTTCTTCGCGCTCAAGGTCGGTATTTCCGCCTGGGGCACCAAGGAGCGTACGGATAAAGAAGCGCCGTTCCAGGCCCTGCCGAATGCGTAAGCGAGGAGGGCAGCATGTTCAATGACCTGAGTCGCCTGGGTAAATACCTCGGTCAGGCCGCGCGCCTGATGGTCGGCATGCCCGACTACGACAACTACGTCGAGCACATGCAGAACAAGCACCCGGACAAACCGGTGATGGACTACGAGGCGTTCTTCCGCGAACGCCAGGAGGCCCGTTACGGCAGTAAAGCCGGACCCAAGTGCTGTTGAGCGAGATAAAAAAACCGGCCCAAAAGGCTAATGCCAGTCAGTTAAGCTGACTGGCATTTTTATTTCTGATCGGATACTTCGGCGATTTGAGCCGGATGGCGCGAGGATAAATACGCTCCTCTCGCCGATGAGGCAGGACATAGTGCGGGG
>NZ_RWIR01000013.1 GCF_009764265.1 Pseudomonas sp. PB101 | reverse complement strand
GAAGGCTGAGTGGAGGTGTTCATCCGGGGATTGGCGCGCAGCGCCGTTCGACGCAGTCGAACTCATCGCATGTAGGTGCCAGCGAAGCCAACCGGAGGGCGATGCCCCCGGATGAATGCCGGAGCGAGGGAACGCCGAGCCTAGGCGAGGGGCCGGACGCAAGGGGCGAGACCTTTTGGTTCCTTTTGGGGCGTTTGCCAAAAGGGACTCGCCGTAAGGGCGAAACCATAAGCCGCCGTTACCGCAGGAATGGATATGTACACGACCAGCTATCGCGCAACGACAGACTAAAGCTCAAACCGCAACTCGGGCCAGATCGGCGAAGTCCCCCGCTTCTGCGACTCAAGAATAGCCCGACACAACGAACACAACCGCTGATCCTGAAACACCCGCCGATCAACACTCGACCAGCGAGGCGAAGCCGGCAACAAACTGCCACACAGGGTGCGATCGGCCGAACCACCCAACTCCAGTTGACGGGTCACCAGATGCACCCGCACTTCCTGGCAGGCGAACAGATCCAGCTGTTCGTCAGGCTCGATCAGTTGGTAGGCAAATAGTGACCAGGCAGGACGCGGCATCGGGGGCTCCAAATCGGGGGCGCCACCTTAGCCGAAAGCCTGCCTCTAGAAAAGTGTCATAACAGCGGTTTTAGGGTAGGCCAGACATTTTCCAGCAACTTGTCCTGGGCCCCGGCCGCCGGGTGTATGCCGTCAGCCTGCATCAAGTCCGGATGGCCACCCACGCCGTCGAGGAAAAACGGCACCAGCGGGATCTTTTTCTCATCGGCCAGGTTGCTGTAGACCTCGGCGAAGGCCTTGGTGTAGCGCACACCGTAATTGGGTGGCAATTGCATACCGAGCAGCAGCACCTTGGCCCCCGCCTCCTGCGATTGCTGGATCATCGAAGCAAGATTTTGTTGCAATTGAGTTGGCAGCAAACCGCGCAGGCCGTCATTGCCCCCCAACTCGAGGATCACCAGTTCCGGTTTATGCTCTGCAAGCAGCGCAGGCAGGCGCGCCTGGCCTCCGGCGCTGGTGTCGCCGCTGATGGACGCATTGATCACTTTATCGTCGAAACCTTCGCGCCTGAGCCGTTCTTCAAGCAACGACACCCACCCCAGCCGGGTATCCAGGCCGAAACCGGCGCTGATACTATCGCCAACGATCAGGACTGTACCCGCCGCTGCGTTTTGGGCCATGCACATCAAGGCCAGGCCAGCACTCAAAAACCAGACACGCATCGGACTCTCCATGGGCGCAAGCATTCTCATCGCGAAGGACCTTAGCAAAGTGGTTCCCAGCGCGGAAGGTGAACTGACCATCCTGCACGAACTCAGCCTGGAACTGAACAAGGGCGACAGCCTGGCCATCGTCGGCGCTTCGGGTTCCGGCAAATCCACCCTGCTGGGCCTGCTCGCGGGCCTCGACCTGCCGAGCAGCGGCGAGGTGACGCTCGCCGGGCAAGGCCTGAGCAACCTCGATGAAGACCAGCGTGCGCGCATCCGCGCCGAGCACGTAGGTTTCGTGTTCCAGTCATTCCAATTGCTCGACAGCCTCAATGCCCTGGAAAACGTCATGCTGCCGCTGGAACTCGATGGCCGCAGGGATGCCCGCGAACGCGCCACCGAGTTGCTGCAACGCGTGGGCCTGGGGCAACGCCTGACTCACTCGCCGCGCCAGCTCTCCGGGGGCGAGCAACAACGCGTGGCGATTGCCCGCGCATTTGCCGCCGAGCCCGACGTACTGTTCGCCGACGAACCGACCGGCAACCTCGACAGCCACACCGGCGAGCGTATCAGCGATTTGCTGTTCGAGCTCAACAAGGAGCGCGGCACGACCCTGGTGCTGGTGACTCACGATGAACGCCTGGCCCATCGCTGCCGGCGCCTGATCCGTCTTGAAGCCGGCCTGCTGGTCGCCCCTCTGGAGCCTTGATGGCACGCTTGCCGCTGTTGCGCCTGTTCAGTCTCGCCATCCGCCAATTGCTGCGCGACGCCCGCGCCGGCGAATTGCGCGTGTTGTTTTTTGCCTTGCTGGTGGCAGTCGCCGCCAGCACCGCCATCGGTTACTTCGGCGCCCGCCTGAACGGCGCCATGATGCTGCGCGCCACCGAGTTCCTCGGTGCCGACCTGCTGCTCGAGGGCAGTTCGCCAGCGCGCCCGGAGCAAATAAAAAGCGGCACCGAACTGGGTCTGCAACACGCGCAAGTCGTGGAATTTTCCAGCGTCATCGCCACCGACAACGGCATCCAGCTGTCGAGCATCAAGGCAGCCGATGACACTTATCCGCTACGCGGCGAACTGAAAAGCGCGCCCGCGCCCTTCGCCGTGGAGCAACCCGGGGGAGGACCGAAACCCGGTGAAGCCTGGGTCGAGGCGCGACTGCTGACCGCCCTGGACCTGAAGATCGGCGACAGCATCGATGTCGGCATGAAAACCCTGAAACTGGCACGGGTTCTGACCTACGAGCCCGATCGCGCCGGCAATTTCTACAGCCTGACGCCACGGGTACTGATCAACCTCGGCGATCTCGCGGCCACCGGCGTGGTGCAACCCGGCAGTCGTGTCAGCTATCGCGAGCTCTGGCGTGGCAATGCCGAGGCTCTGGAAACCTATCGGCAACTGATCAAGCCGGGACTCGCCGCCAACCAACGCTTGCAGGATGCCCGCGACGGCAACCGACAGATCGGCGGTGCCTTGGGCAAGGCAGAGCGCTACTTGAACATGGCCAGCCTGGTGGCGGTATTGCTCTCCGGCGTAGCGGTGGCGCTGTCGGCAACCCGCTTCGCCACCCGCCGCTTCGATGCCAGTGCGTTGCTGCGCTGTCTCGGCTTGTCGCGCCGGGAAACCCTGGCGCTGTTCAGCCTGCAACTGACCGTCCTCGGATTGCTCGCCAGCATCAGCGGCGCCCTCCTCGGCTGGCTGGCACAGCTTGGGTTGTTTGCCCTGCTGCATGACTTGCTGCCGACCGACGTACCTCCGGGTGGGTTGTTTCCGGCCATTGCCGGGATCGGCACCGGCCTGGTCGCGCTGGCCGGTTTCGCCTTGCCACCGCTGGCGGCCCTGGGCCGGGTTCCGCCATTGCGGGTATTGCGGCGGGACATGCTGCCGATCCCATCCAGCACCTGGATGGTCTACGGCGCGGCGTTGGGCGCGCTCGGCCTGATCATGTGGCGCCTGAGCCTGGACCTGGTGCTGACCTTTGCCCTGCTCGGCGGCGGCGTGATTGCAGCGCTGGTGCTGGGCGGTTTGTTGCTGCTGCTGTTGAAGAGTCTGCGGCGCATGCTCGCCCGTGCATCCTTGCCCTGGCGCCTGGGACTCGGCCAATTGCTGCGTCACCCGCTCGCTGCCGCGGGCCAGTCCCTGGCGTTCGGCCTGATTCTGCTGTCGATGGCGCTGATTGCGCTGCTGCGCGGTGAGTTGCTGGATACCTGGCAAAACCAGTTGCCGAAAAACGCTCCCAACTACTTCGCCCTGAACATCCTGCCTGCGGATAAACAGGCCTTCACCGATCACCTGATCACGGTGTCGGCAAAATCGGCACCCTTGTACCCGGTAGTCCCGGGCCGCCTGATCAGCATCAACGGCGAACCGGTGCAGCAAATCGTCACCAAGGAATCAGCCGGGGATCGGGCCATCCAGCGCGACCTGAGCCTGACCTGGGCGGCGGACCTGCCAGCGGGCAACAAACTCACGGCCGGCAATTGGTGGAACCAGCAAGCGCTGGACGATATTCCCGGTGTGTCGGTGGAAGGCAAGGTCGCCGAAAGCCTGAAGCTCAAGCTCGGCGACCATCTGGTTTTCAGCGTTGGCGGGGTCAATCGCGAGGCGAAAGTCACCAGCCTGCGGGAGATCAACTGGGACAACTTCCAGCCGAACTTCTTCATGATCTTCCAGCCTGGCACCCTGAAGGATCTGCCGGCGACCTACCTGACCAGTTTTTACCTGGCACCCGGTCATGACCCACAAATTGTCGAGCTGTCCCGTGCCTTCCCGGCGGTAACGATCCTGCAGGTCGAAGCCTTGCTGGAGCAACTGCGCAGCATCCTCGCCCAGGTCACCCTGGCGGTGGAATACGTGCTGTTGTTTGTGTTGGCGGCAGGGATGGCCGTGCTGTTTTCCGGTCTGCAGGCGACACTGGACGAACGCATTCGCCAGGGCGCACTACTGCGAGCGCTGGGGGCCGAACGACAATTACTGGTGAAGGCGCGGCGTATCGAGTTCGGCTTGCTCGGTGCGGTCAGCGGTTTGCTGGCGGCATTGGGATCGGAACTGGTGAGCCTGGTGCTCTACCGTTATGCCTTTGACCTGCCATGGCATCCGCATCCCTGGCTGTTGCTGCTGCCACTGCTGGGCGCCGTGCTGATCGGTGGTGCCGGGGTGTTCGGCACCCGTCGGGCATTGAACGCCAGCCCGCTGACAGTCTTGCGCGAGGGTTGATAGACTCCAGCCGTCGCCACCACAAGAAGTTGCCATGAGCCGTTATCGCCCTCCCCGCACCGCCGGCACCGCGCTGATCACCCCTGAAGGTGAAGCGCGGATGCGTGCCGAGTTCCATGAACTGTGGCATGTACGCCGACCCCAGGTGACCCAGGCTGTCAGCGAAGCCGCCGCCCAGGGTGATCGCTCGGAGAACGCCGAATACACCTACGGCAAAAAGATGCTGCGAGAGATCGACAGCCGCGTGCGTTTTCTCACCAAACGCCTGGAGGCGCTGAAGGTCGTCAGCGAAAAACCCAGCGATCCGAACAAGGTCTACTTCGGCGCCTGGGTCACGATCGAAGACGAGGACGGCAAAGAGTCGCGCTACCGCATCGTCGGGCCGGATGAACTGGACCTCAAGCTCGGCCTGATCAGCATTGATTCGCCGTTGGCCCGGGCCCTGATCGGCAAGGCGCTGGACGCCGAAGTCCGGGTGCAGACACCGACCGGTGAGCAGTGTGTTTATATCGTTGCGATCGACTATCCGTAAAATTCAACCGCGGGTGATCAGCCCTTGCCGGGCCACGCGGGTCAGTTGCCTGATCACTTCGGGCGCGTCTTCGAGGCTGGGGGATTGAATCACCGCCAGGTCGAAACTGTCGTCGGCAAAACGGGCGAGCGACTCACCGTCTTCGACAAACTGGATCAGGAAAGCAGCGGGGCCGCCGGTACGACGTGGCCAGCCATCGAGATAACGCAAGAGCGTCGGCTGATGTTTACCGCCAAGCAGGATTTTTGGATTGCGCTGGGTGAGATGTGCCGTGATCGGCGCGGGACGTACAACGGGGTTTAGTGCATTCATTGTGTCGTGTCTCTGCCTCAAAAGTCTGCATGGCAGGTGAGAGGCAACACCGAACCAGCGCTTTAGCGGTATTTCGAAGCCCGTTCCGGCTTCTATCGGCAACTGGATGAGTCACCTGGCGCCCCGCAAGTAGCTGTTTAAATCGGCGCATGGACAACATCCTAGAGAAGCTGACCGGAGAGTGTCAAGAATGACGCGCAACAAAAAAGGCCCGCACAATGCGGGCCTTTTCGTTGAGCCAGAGCGGTCAACCGGCGATGACACGGTCCGCCGACAGTTTGCCCGCGCCTTCGATCAATACCGCGATACTGCCACCGAGCAACGCCAGGGCGAATTCATAACCGTTGTTGGCCATGAACAGGCCGTTGCTGATGTGCACCGTGAAAATCGCGACCAGCGACAGGAAGGTCAGGCCCAGGGCGGCTGGGCGAGCCAGCAGGCCGACGATCAAGGCCAGGCCGGCGAAGAATTCGGTGCCGCCCGCCAGTGCCGCCATCAGGTAACCCGGTGTCAACCCGAGGCTTTCCATGTACTGCGCGGTTCCGGCCAGGCC
Source organism: Pseudomonas sp. PB101 (assembly GCF_009764265.1). Taxonomy (GTDB): domain Bacteria; phylum Pseudomonadota; class Gammaproteobacteria; order Pseudomonadales; family Pseudomonadaceae; genus Aquipseudomonas. Next base: position 82,327 of record NZ_RWIR01000013.1, on the reverse strand, counting down.
ATGGCCGCCGAATGCCCCGAAGAGCTTCTGCGAGCCGTGAGCGGCGAAGACAATGCCGACAACGATGCGCAGTACGGTCAGGCCGTAGCCGGCGCGGGTGAACAGTACCTTGTTGATCAGAGTGCTCATGCTGTTTCATTCCTTGTGTGTTGGTTGGCCGCTATATTAATCAGTAAACCGTATGTTAAAAGCGCAAAAAACCCGCCATAACAATCAGATAAATTGATCATTTACGCGAAACGACCTTTTGTCCCTGGGGCTCCAACGACTCCCGCTCCCGATCGAACGCCAGGTAATACTTGTTCACGCTATTAACATAGCTGACAGGCCCCATACCCACCTGCTCCAAGGCAACGCGTTCGACCTGGAAGAACCACTGGTTGGGATTCAAACCGCGCCGCCGCGCTTCGGCGCGCATGCCCTGAACCCGCTCCGGCCCGATGTTGTAGGCCGCCAGCACGAAGGCCATGCGTTCGCGCTCGTTGAGTTTCGGGCTGGCAAAGAACTTGCGCCGGATCATCGCCAGGTACTTGGCCCCGGCCTGCACATTGCCATCAAGCTCCTGAAAATTGTTGACCCCCACCCGCTGCGCAGCAGCAGGCGTGATCTGCATCAGGCCGGTCGGGCCACCGCCACTGCGGGCGGTGGGCTGCAACGCTGATTCCTTGAACGCCAGCGCCGCCAGGTTGAGCCAGTCCATGCCTTGGGCATCGGCGTGTTTCTGCAGCACCGGGCGAAGTTTTTCCAGGCGCTGGCGGTCCGCCTTGGCCAATGGGTAATGCACTTGGTAGAGACGCCGATAGATCCGCAGGAATGCGGCATCCTGATCCGACGGTTTTTTGTAGACGGTGAGGAAGCGATCAATGCTGGCACGCAGCATCGAGGCATCACGGCGCACGAACCAGAACTCCTCTCCCGGATCACTGATGAGAACCTGCTTGTCGACACGCAATTTGGGCAGGATCTTGCCCCAGCGTTCGGCAATCGGCTGCTCGACGATGGTCAGGTGGAAGATGCCGCCCTGCACCATCTCCAGCACATCCTCGACGGCAAGGCTCGGATCGACCCATTCGATTGTGACCGGTGGCAGTTTGTGCAGGGCAAGCTTTTGATTGATCTGGCTGACGGCATCCCCGGCGGCGCTGCCGGCGGGTAACGCCAGGGTCTTGCCGGATAGCTGTTCAAGTTTGCTGTAGCGGCGTTCGCCCTTGATACCGACCAGGACCAACGGAATGTTGCTGGCGATCGGCTCACTGGTGCTGACGGCGAAGCCTGGTTGCAGATCGAGCAACTCGCCTGGCGCCACCAGATCGCCCTCCCCGCGTTGCAATGCGCCGAGCAGTTGATCCTTGGCCTTGGGAATGATCTTGAGGGTGATTTCCTGACCGTCACGGGCATGGCCGTTGAGGTATTGCTCGAACGCTCTCAGGCGATGGTATTCAACCCCGATCGCCTGCCCCTGGACTTCGCCGGAACTGTTGCGGCTCTGGTTGACCAGCACCCGCAGCACTCGACTGCTGCGGATTTGCGCAAGGTCGCGCACCTGGCTGGCCGGTACGGCTTGCAGCGGACCGGGCAGCCGCGCAACCGCCGTCATCGGCAGTAGCAGCGAACAGCACAGCAGTAGCAAAACCGAGGGACGAATCATCCGCTCTCCGGAAAGAATATGAGGCGCGCTTCAATGATGAATGGCATCAAGCACAGCAACAAAACAGAGCGCCCACGGCGCTGACAACGTGCGAAAGACTGGCACAATGATGGCAAAACTACCAACCCGGCCCGTCCCGAGGCTCAAGAGACAGCGTTAACTCGTTGTAGTTCTTGGCTTTTCTTATAAATCCGTAGCTCTGATATGCTTTCCGGCCTTTGAGCCGAGGTAGCACCATGCAACTCATCGATATCGGCGTCAACCTGACCAACGCCAGTTTTGCCGACAAACACCAGGCCGTGCTCGAGCGCGCCTACGCGGCCGGCGTGTGCCAACTGGTGCTGACCGGCACCAGTGTCGAGGGCAGTGAACAGGCCCTTGAGCTGTGCCGACAACTGGACGAAAGCGCCCAGCGCCTGTTCTCAACTGCCGGTATCCACCCTCACTGCGCCAGCGACTGGAACGCCGACAGCGCCCGAGATTTGCGCAGCTTGCTCAAGGAGCCGAACGTGGTGGCCGTGGGCGAATGCGGGCTGGACTTCAACCGTGACTTCTCCCCGCGTTCGCAGCAGGAAAAGGTCCTCGAAGAACATCTGGCCATGGCCGTTGAGTTGCAACTGCCGGTGTTTCTGCACGAACGCGACGCCAGCCAGCGCTTGCTGGAGATCCTGCGCGACTTCCGCGACCGGTTGCCGGCCGCCGTGGTGCACTGCTTCACTGGCGAGCAGAAGGCTCTGTTCAGTTATCTCGACCTGGACTTGCACATCGGCATTACCGGCTGGATCTGCGACGAGCGCCGGGGCACGCATTTGCATCCGCTGGTCAAGGAGATCAAGCGTGGACGCCTGATGCTCGAGAGCGATGCACCCTATCTGCTGCCACGCAGCCTGCGCCCCAAGCCGAAAAACGGGCGAAACGAACCGGCGTACCTGACCGAAGTATTGCGCGAAGTAGCATTGCATCGCGGGGAAAGCCAGGAAGATCTGGCAGCGCACACCACAGCTTGCGCACGTGCGTTCTACGGGCTGCCATCAATTCCCCGGTAAACGCCCACATTGACCTGCATCAAAATCCGAACGCCTGCATAGCGGCACAATAATGGCACCTTGCCAAAACTGTTTCCGCTATCAGAGAAGACCTCCATGGGTGCCTGGCTTAGCAATATCTCGCTGAAATACAAATTCTGGGCGGTCAATGCCGTCGCCTTCGTCACCACGCTGCTGTTGGTGCTGTACGCCGTCCACCTCGAGCAACAGGCCCGCGCTGATGCGTCCCAAGCCTCGGCTCAGGCGCAAGCGCGATTGCTGCTCGACTGGCCTGCCGGGCAGCCTCTGCCCACCACCGATGACCTGCTGACGCTCGATCGCGCACAGACTCCGTCGCTGAACGGGCAACCCATGGCGGAACTCACCCATGCAAACGGCTGGGTCGAGATCAACTCGATGCCGCTGTTCGGTGACAATCCGTTGATGGGTGCCGAAGTGTTCGCGCGCGCCGACGGCCAGCGGGTCGCCGTGATTGCCCACGGTCCTAGCCTGAGCCAGGTGTTCAGCGAGCGCTTCAGCCACTACGCGCTGGCGGTGTTCATCCTGATGCTGGCGATGCTCGGCGCATCGCAGTTGTTGATCCGCTTCCTGCTCAGCCAGCTCAACACCTTGAAGGACGTCATGCTGCACGTGGAGAAAACCGGCGACCTGTCGGCCCGCGTGCCATTGGCTTGCAGCGACGAGGTCGGGCAAATGGCCAATGCCTTCAACGCCATGCAGGCCGGTTATCAAAGGGTGGTCAACACCGTTGCCAGTACCGCCCGGCAACTGGATGACGGTGCCGCGCGGCTGGCGGCGAGCATGAATGAAGTGCGTCACGGCATGCTCGGCCAGCAGAGCGAAACCGATCAGGCCGCCACGGCGATCAATGAAATGACCGCCACGGTCTATCACATTGCCCAACACGCGGGCGCCACCCGAGACCTTTCACAATCGGCCGACACCCTGGCCGGCAGCGGGCAGGAGGTCGTGAACCGGGTGCAGCGTTCGATTGCCGGACTGTCCACCGGCGTCCAGCAGACCGCCGAGATGATTCAACGCCTGGCCGAGGACAGCCAGAAGATCAATGGTGTGGTCAACGTGATTCACAGCATCGCCGAGCAAACCAACCTGCTGGCACTGAACGCCGCCATCGAAGCGGCCCGGGCCGGCGAAATGGGTCGCGGCTTTGCGGTAGTTGCCGATGAAGTGCGCAACCTTGCCAAACGCGTGCAGGCCTCGACGGACGAAATCACCCTGATGGTCTGCGCGTTGCAGGCCGGCACGCGGGACGCCGTGGACTTCATGCAGGAGAGCTCGCTCAAGGCCGACGATTGCGTGCAACAGGCGCAAGAGGCCGGCGCGGCATTGGCCGAAATCACCGGCGCGGTGGCGCAGATGCGTGAAAGCAATACGCAGATCGCGGTAGCGGCCGAGCAGCAGAGCCAGGTGGCGGAAGAGATGAACCGGGCGGTGGTGAGCATCCGTGACGTGACCGAGAACACGGTGCAGCAGACGGTGACCTCGGCGAATACCAGCAATGAGTTGGCGGCGTTGGCTGGGGAGTTGAGCAAGGCGATAGGTCAGCTCAAGCTTTGAGGGCCCTTTCGCGAGCAGGCTCGCTCCCACATGGGATCTATGTATGCCCGGAATCATATGGTCACCGAAGATCAATGTGGGAGCGAGCCTGCTCGCGAAGGCGTCAGAACCGACACCATCAATTCCAGTCATGTCACCTATCAAGCCAATAGCCAGCCTTGATTCGCGGCCAGCATTGACCGGGCCTATTCTTAATCACATGTATTGAACATGGATCGAGGATCAGCATCATGGGCAAGCGTCACCCCAACCTTCCCGCCTGGCAATGGCGAGCGTACCCGAACAATCACCAGCACCCGACCAATCTGGTGTTGCACCTGATCGCGGTGCCGCTGTTCATCGTGGCGTTTCTGCTGATTGTGTCCGGAGTGTTCAGCCTGACCCTTTCGAACATCGCCATCGGCGTGATCGGCGTGATTGCAGCGTTGGCCTTGCAACGCCACGGCCACAGCATGGAGACGCAAGCTGCCGAGCCGTTCGATGACCGCAAGGATGCAATATCGCGCCTGTTGGTCGAACAGTTCCTGACTTTTCCGCGGTTCTTCCTCAGCGGTGGCTGGTGGCGCGCCTGGCGTGAGCGCCACCGCCGTCACTGAGTCAGGCGAATACCGTCACCGTCTGCCGGCTCATGGCGATCAACCGGCCGTCGGCGCTCCACATTTTCGCGGCGGCATGCCCGTAACCGTCGGCGGCGTGCTCGGTCTCGACGAGGTATTTGCACCATTGCAGGGTGTTCAATTGCAGCAGCGGCTGCACGAATTCGATGGTCCAGGTCAGCGTGCTGCCCATCGCCGGCTTTTTCAGAAACGGCATCAGGGCCGGCGGCCAGGCGTCTACCAGGGCCAGGATGTGCGCCTCGCTGATGGCTTCTTCTTTCACATCGCCGCGCAAACGCACCCAGCCACCCATTTGCCGCGATGTGCTGCCGCTGAAGGGCAGCCCGCCGACACTCCAGCGCATCGCCAGATGCCGCATGAACTCCGGGATGACACCTTCGATAAAGGGTAATTCCTGGCACTCGTCCCAGTGCTTCATTTCAGGTGCCGGTTCAGCGGTCACCGCCACTTCCGAGGGACGTGAGGCACCAAAGCTGCCCTGGATCAACGTCACCACCTGCCCCTTCTGCATCACCCGGCCCAACACCTGGCTGACGGCCTTGCCTTCGCGCAATACATCGACTTCAAAACTGACCGCAACCTCAGGCTCGACCGGACCGACAAAGGTGATTGCCAACGAGCGCACCGGGCGATCCGCCGGCACCCGGGCACGCATGGCTTCGTACTGCAAGGCGGCCACCAGGCCACCGAAACTGGCGCGCCCCTGGGCCCAGGAGGCCGGGATAGACAGTTCCTGCGGGTGGCTACGGACAGCGTCGAGCAGTTCGGAAAAACGCATGCAAACCTCAGCGGGCGAAAAAGGATGAAGGGATCTTACCCAGCCGGAGCAGGCTATACAGCACCCATTCCGGCCAAATTGACTGACAGATGAGCCGCACAAGGCTCGTGCCCACAATGGAACTGCGGTGTTTCAGGATTTGAAACAGGCCTTGCCGAGTTTTTCCAGCACCCGGTCCGCACGGCTTTCGGCCTCGGCCATGGTGGCTTGCCACACGGCAACACAGGGCTGCAAATCCGCTTCCTGTTCGGCCATGGCCAGCCATTGCAGGCAATCGTGCCAGTCGCCCAGCGCTCCTTGGGCCGATTTCAACCGGGGCATGGCCGCTTTCGGCAAACGGTCCAGCTCGGGATAAGCATCGATACCGTAGCGCACACGCTTGATCAGCAGGCGCAGCCGATGGCGGTCGTGGGCGGGGTCGTGCAGTGCCTTGTCGAGTTTTTGCCACTGTTTGCCCAGGCGTTTTTCGATGAGTTTACGCAAGCCCTTGAGCAACCCCTGGCGCTGGGCAGCCCGCAGAAAACGCGGAAACGCATCGAGGACGATCAGCAATTGCGCGAGCTCGGTACTGGCCGCCACGGCCGGATAGGCCTCGGCCATTTGCGCCATGCGCCACTGTGCAGCTTGAGGTTGGCCATGCTCGAGCAGATAAGCCGCCAACACTTCACGATCACGCAATGGCGTGGTCAGATCACCCACCCGTGAGGCAGCCGCTTCCAGTTGTTCGACACCCGGCAACTCGCGCAAAGGCCGCAACAGGCTGCGCAACCGCCGCACGGTAGTGCGCAGATCGTGTAACGCTTCAGGGTCAGTACGCTCTTTTAACCGGGCCTGACAGGCCAGCAGACGAACTTCAAGGCCCAGAACACGGGCCACCAACCGATCGATCATGGGGTTTACTCCGTAAAACAGTGCCCGTAGGAGCTGGCTTGCCAGCGATGGCGATATCAGGCCACGGTAACATTCGAGAGCCTGGCGCCGGCAAGCCGGCTCCTACAGGAGTAGCAGTGTTTTCAACGCCCCGCGCGCGATTCACGAATATAGAAACGAGCCTTCTCGGCTTTTTTGGTGCAGCCTTCGAACCCCTCGAATTGCTGCTGGGTCTTGGCCGCGGTCAACAGCGACAGGGCCTTGGAGTAGCTGACAGTCCCGGCGAAACCTTCGGCTTTGGCCAGGTCCAGTTCATGCCAGGCCGCGTCCAGGCCACTTCCGCAACTGTCGCGATAAGCGGTTTTGCCGGCACAACCGGCGAGCGCCAGGGCAATCAATGGCACACAGATCCAGGCTTTCATCACTCACTCCTCAAAGATAGGTCAACAGTCATGCAGGTAAGACGGTGTGGCGACGCAAAAGTGCCGTTGGTCCGCCGTGCGAACTATAGCGCTGACGAGAACAACCCTGTGCCGCCATGGAGTGTCGAAAATACGACGCTCCTGCTTCATCGAGCGACCATGGCGATTGAAGCATGACCCTCGATGGGTGCATTGTTGAACCATTAAAACGAGGGCGATTGATGAAAAAGCGTGTCGCACTGGTATTGGGCTCGGGTGGGGCCCGGGGTTATGCACATATCGGGGTCATTGAAGAGATCGAACGGCGCGGCTATGACATTGCCTGTATCGCCGGTTGCTCCATGGGCGCAGTGGTGGGCGGGATCTACGCCGCCGGCAAACTCGATGAGTACCGCGACTGGATCGAGAGCCTGGATTATCTCGACGTGTTGCGCCTGGTCGACGTCAGTTTTCGCCTGGGGGCGATTCGTGGCGAAAAGGTGTTCGGGCAGATCCGCAAGATCGTCGGCGAGATCAACATCGAAGACTTGCGCATCCCCTACACCGCCGTTGCCGCCGACCTGACCAACCAGCAGGAAATCTGGTTCCAGGAAGGTTGCCTGCACCAGGCGATGCGCGCCTCGGCAGCGATTCCCAGCCTGTTCACCCCGGTGATGCAGGGCAACCGCATGCTGGTCGATGGCGGCATTCTCAACCCGCTGCCGATCGTGCCGGTGGTGTCGAGCCATTGCGACTTGATCATCGCGGTCAACCTCAACTCCACCAACCAGCGCCACTATCAATTGCCGGTCATCCAGCGTCCCGCAGCCTTCAAGACCCGCTTCGACAGCCTGATCAACTCTCTAGGCTCGAAGCTGCCGTTCCGCCGCAAACAGGCCGAGCAATTGTTGATCCTCGAGCAGGAAGCCCTGAGGGCCGAAGGCGCAGATTTCAATCCGTGGATCGAATCCGCCGAGCCTGAAGCCCAGCAACCCGCGGCGGCGCCGGAATCCAGTGGCGCACCGCGCTCCGCCACCGGTTCGTTCATCATCGACAACGTCGGACCGGCGTCCTTGCTGGACTTGATCAACCAGAGTTTCGAGGTGATGCAGACATCGCTGGCGCAGTACAAGATTGCCGGGTATCCGCCGGACATCCTGATCAACGTGCCCAAGCGCGTGTGCCGGTTTTTCGAGTTCTACAAGGCGCCGGAGTTGATCGCACTGGGAAGGGAGATTGCGCGGGATACGCTGGACCGGTATGAGAAGGAGCAGAACTGAAAGCCTGAAAGTTCTCGAGTGAATGTAAGGGCCTCATCGCGGGCAAGCCCGCTCCCACAATGACCGCGTCGATCACAAATCCTGTGTACGCCGCTAACCCTGTGGGAGCGAGCTTGCTCGCGAAGGGGCCGGATCAGTCACCACAAATTTTCAAAACTATTCACTCAACAACCGATACCCCACCCCAGCCTCAGTGACGATGAACCTGGGTCGGGTCGGATCATCCGCCAGTTTCTGGCGCAGGTGCCCGACCACGATGCGCAGGTAGTGCGTGTCTTCGGTGTGCGTCGGCCCCCAGATATCCTTGAGCAATTGCTGCTGGGTGATAACCCGCCCGGGATGCCGCGCCAGTTGCGCGAGCACGGCGTACTCCTTGCGGGTCAGCGCGACTTCGATGCCGTCGAGCAGCACCCGGCGATACGCCAGGTCGACCGTCAATGGACCGAAGCTCAGCGCGGCTTGCGGGACCTCGCCGACGGTTGCCTGGCGCAACAGCGCACGAATCCGCGCCAGGAATTCCTGAATGCCGAAGGGCTTGGTCACGTAGTCATTGGCGCCACCATCCAGGGCCTCGACTTTCTGCCCCTCACTGGCACGCACCGAGAGCACCAGCACCGGCACCGTCGACCACTCGCGAAAATCGCGCAGCACCTGTTGGCCGTCCATGTCGGGCAAGCCGAGGTCGAGCACCAACAAGTCCGGCTTGTTCAACGCAGCCTGGGCCAATCCTTCACTGCCGGTGCCGGCCTCCAGCACTTTGTAACCCTGGGAAGCGAGGCTGATGCGCAGGAATTTGCGGATCTGCGGTTCGTCGTCGATGACCAGGATGGTCGCAGTCTGGCTCATGAGTTCACATCAACACTTAGAAGTGGCAAGAGAGTAGCGCATGCACGATCAGGCTTCACTCTCGTATCCGGGCTGAGCCTGTAGCGGCAGGTGCAACGTGATGCAGGTACCGCGCCCGTCGATGCCGTCGGCGACGCTGATGCGCCCGCCATGGGCACCGACCATGCCCTGACAGATCGCCAGCCCCAGTCCGGTGCCCTGCCCGCCACGATCACCTCGCGCCGCGGTGTAGAACATGTCGAAAATCTTCGCCCGCTCCTCCTCCGGAATCCCCGGTCCCTCATCGCTGACCGAGAAAAACAACTCACTGTCATCGGTCCCGGCGCGTAGTTGTAAACGCCCGCGGGGTGGCGAAAACCGCGCAGCGTTTTCCATCACGTTGATCAGTGCCTGTTCGATCAGCGCGGCATGGACGAACAGCAGCGGCAAATCCGCCGGCACTTCGGTGCTGACCTGCAGCGACGCGAGTACCGCGCGCAAGCGATTGAGCGCGCTGCCGACGATATCCGCCGGCGACACCCAGTCCCGCGCCAACTTCAGGGCACCGTGGCCGAGGCGGGTCATGTCGAGCAGATTCTGGATATAACGATCAAGGCGCTCGGCTTCATCGCGAGTACCTTCGAGCAACTCACGCCGGTCCTCCAGCGGGATCGCTTCGCCCAGGGCCAACAGGCTGTCGATACTGCCGCGCATGGACGTCAACGGTGTACGCAAATCATGGGACACCGAAGCCAGCAAGGCACTGCGCAGTTGCTCGGTTTCACCGTGCAGCCGCGCCGCTTCCAGGTCATCGGCCAGTTGCGCCCGGGCCAGCGCCTGGGCCAGCGGCTGGCTCAGCGCGGTCAACAAGCGGCGGCGCTGGCCGCTCAGGGTCTGGCCTTCCCTGGCGCAGACACCGAGCAACGCCAGCGGGCCGTCCTCCACCGATAACGGCCACCACCACCAGCGGCCGAACGGCAAGGTGCCAGTGCCCGCACCCGCCGGTTGGTCGTGCTGCCAAGCCCAGTCGGCGGCAGCGCGTTCGGCTTCGGTGAACTCCAGCGGGCCACCGGTTTCGACTTTCCAGCCGTTTTGCCCATCGCGGTTGAGTAGACACAGTTGCACGTCGCTCCAACCGTTGAGGTGCTGGGCGGCCGCGCTGACCACGGCCTGGCGATCGGTGGCGGCGGTCAGTTTGCGCGACAGGTCGAGCAGTTCGGTAGTCTCTTCCTGGGTATCGCGCAGGGCCTGCAATTGCCTGCGCTGGCGCGCCGCGAGGTTGCCCGTGAGGGCCGCCATCAGCAGGAAGAACAACAAGGTCAGCACGTCTTCTTCGCGCTGGATGCTGAAAGAAAAATTCGGCGGAATGAACAGAAAGTCGTAGGTCAGAAACGACAGCGCCGCACAGGCCAGCGCCGGCCCGAGACTGCTGCGCACAGCCACCAGCAGCACGGCGGCGAGGAACACCAGCGAGATGTTCGGCAGCGGCAGAACACTCGCCACGGCCCAAGCCAGGGCGCTGGCCAGAATCGTCGCGACCACGGCCAACGCGTAATCGAACCAGACCAGCGCCCCCATCGACCGCTGATGGGGCCGATGCTGTGCGTGATCGCTATCGAGCACATTGATTTCCAGTCCGCGCGCATTGCGCAACAGGCGCGCCGCCAGCCCGCCACCGAACAGGCGACGACGCAATCTCGGCCGGGACTGGCCGACCAGTACCAGGCTGGCACGCCGCTCGGCGGCATGCTGGATCAGGGTTTTCGCCACCTCACCGGCGCGCAGCAACACCACTTCGCCACCCAGGCGTTCGGCCAGTTGCTGGGCACTTTGCAGGCGCAGGCGCGACTGTTCGTCACGCACGCTGCCGTTGTCCACATGCACCAGGCTCCAGGGCAGGTGCCGCCGCTGGGCCACGCGGCTGGCATGGCGTACCAGACGCTCCGCCTGGGCATCGCCATCGACCCCCACCAGCAAACGCCCGCGCACGGCCGGTGCCGCTTGACCGAGTTGGCGATAACCCTGGGCCAGATCGTTATCGACCTGAGCCGCCGCGGCTTGCATCGCCAGTTCGCGCAGGGCCGTGAGGTTGGTCTGGGAAAAGAACGCGTCGATGGCCGCCCGCGCCTGTTCCGGTACATAGACCTTGCCGTCGCGCAATCGCTCGAGCAGTTCCCGTGGCGGCAAGTCGATCAGCAGCAGTTCGTAGGCTTCCTGCAACACCCAGTCCGGCAGGGTTTCGCGGACCTGCACGCCAGTGATGCCGCGTACCTGGTCGTTGAGGCTTTCCAGATGCTGGACGTTGACCGTGGTGTACACGTCGATGCCGGCGGCGAGCAGTTCCTGAATGTCCTGCCAGCGTTTTTCGTGACGGCTGCCGGGGGCGTTGGTGTGTGCCAGTTCGTCGACCAGCACCAGTTTTGGTTTGGCTTTGATCAGTCCGTCGAGATCCATTTCTTCAAGCAACACGCCCCGGTACTCCGAGCGTACCAACGGCTGCTGCGGCAAACCGCCGAGCAGTGCTTCGGTTTCAGCCCGGCCGTGGGTTTCGACGACGCCGGCCATGACCTTCACCCCTTGGCGCAGCTGGATGTGGGCCGCCTGCAGCATGGCGTAAGTCTTGCCCACCCCCGGCGCGGCGCCGAGAAAGACCTTGAGCCGGCCACGGCCATCGCGGGGCAGGTCTGCTAACAGCGCGTCGGCGCGGCCGGAGTTGCTCATGCTTGGGAATCTCTTTTTTCAGATGTTGTTGTGGTGATTGTGAGGCCGTCATCGCGAGCAGGCTCGCTCCCACATTTGGAATGCGTACTCCTGTGGGAGCGAGCCTGCTCGCGAATGGCTGCGCCGCCGATCTACAGGTTTTCCAGCGCCAGATTCAACTCAAGCACATTCACCACCGGCGGGCCTACCAACGGCTGCTCGATGTGGGCATCCAGCAGTTGTTGCAGGGTCGCTACCGGCAGATTGCGCGCCGCCGCGACTCGCGCCAGTTGATAGGCAATCGCCGCCGGTGGCAAGTGCGGATCGAGGCCGCTGCCGGACGTCGTGACCAGCGCCAATGGCACCGGCCCCTGGCCTGGCACCAACAGTTTGGTGGCATCGTCGATCACCCGCGTTGCCAGCGCCGGGTTGCTCGGCGACAGGTTGCTGGCGCTGCTCGACACCGTGGCAAAGGCACCGGCGGAAGGCCGTGGGTGGAACCAGGCGTCGCCAACGAAATCCTGGGCGATCAGCGAGGAACCGCGGACCTTGCCGTCGGCATCACGCACCAGGCTACCGTTGGCCTGATCCGGGAACGCAACCTGGGCCATGCCAGTGACCACCAGTGGATAGGCGACGCCGGTGATCAGCGTCATCAGGACCAGCAGGCTCAGGGCCGGGCGTATCAATGTGGACATTTCAAAATCCTCGAATTCGTAAAAACAGCTGTAGGAGCGAGCTTGCTCGCGATGGATCTGAAGGCGCCGCGATTTGTCAGAAAGGGCGCGTCATCGTTAACCACCATCGCTAGCAAGCTAGCTCCTACAGTGGGGGGGTCAGGTCAAACCAGATGCAACGCCGTCAACAGCATGTCGATCGCCTTGATGCCCACGAACGGCACCAGGATCCCGCCCAGGCCGTAGATCAGCAGATTGCGTCGCAACAACGCCGCCGCACTCGCCGCCTGCACGCGCACACCGCGCAATGCCAGTGGAATCAGCACCACAATGATCAAGGCGTTGAACACGATCGCCGAGAGAATCGCGCTCTGCGGACTGCTCAGGTGCATCACGTTGAGCACGCCCAGTTGCGGGTAGATCGCGGCGAACAGCGCCGGCAGGATCGCGAAGTACTTGGCCACGTCGTTGGCGATGGAAAAGGTCGTCAGCGCGCCGCGGGTGACCAGCAATTCCTTGCCGATCTGCACCACGTCCAACAGCTTGGTCGGGTCGCTGTCGAGATCGACCATGTTCGCGGCTTCACGTGCCGCTTGCGTGCCGTCATTCATTGCCATGCCGACGTCCGCTTGAGCCAGCGCCGGGGCGTCGTTGGCGCCGTCGCCACACATCGCGACCAGGCGACCGTCGTTTTGCTCGTGACGAATGCGCGCCAGTTTTTTCTCCGGCGTGGCCTCGGCCAGCACGTCATCCACACCCGCTTCGGCGGCAATGGCAGCGGCGGTCAACGGGTTGTCGCCGGTGACCATGACGGTGCGGATCCCCAGCTTGCGCAGCTCGGCGAAACGCTCACGGATGCCGGGCTTGACCACGTCCTTGAGGTGGATCGCCCCCAGTAGTTTACCGTCGGCACACACCAGCAACGGGGTGCCGCCGCTTTGCGCGATCCTGTCGATTTCACGGGACAAGGGGGCAGCCAGATCAGCCCGCTTGAGGCCGACGAACGCCAGCAGCGAATCCACCGCGCCCTTGCGGTACACGCGCCCTTGATAGTCGACACCGGACAGGCGGGTTTCGGCACTGAACGGTACGGCTGTCAGCACCTCGGCGGACGGTTCCGGTTGCGGACGAGTGCCACGCAAGTACTCGACGATCGACTTGCCTTCAGCGGTGTCGTCGGCCAGCGAAGCCAGCAACGCGCCTTCGGCCAGTTCCCTGGCGGTTACGCCAGGCGCCGCATACACCGCCGAGCAACGACGGTTACCGAAGGTGATGGTACCGGTCTTGTCCAGCAGCAGGACGTGCACGTCCCCCGCCGCTTCCACTGCACGACCGGACTTTGCGATCACGTTCAGGCGCACCAGGCGATCCATCCCGGCGATACCGATGGCCGACAGCAAACCGCCGATGGTGGTCGGAATCAACGTGACCAACAGCGCCACCAGGAACACAAGCGGCAGGCTGCCATTGGCGAAGTGCGCGAACGGTTGCAGGGTCACGACCACCAGCAGGAAGATCAGGGTCAGGCCGATCAGCAGGATGTCGAGCGCCACTTCGTTCGGGGTTTTCTGGCGTTTGGCGCCTTCGACCAGGGCGATCATGCGGTCCAGGGTCGACTCGCCAGGGTTGGCGGTAATCTTCACCAGCAGCCAGTCGGACACCAGCCGTGTGTTGCCGGTGACAGCCGAGCGGTCGCCGCCGGACTCGCGGATCACAGGGGCCGATTCACCGGTAATCGCCGCTTCGTTGACCGCCGCGATGCCTTCGATCACCTCGCCGTCACCGGGGATCATCTCCCCCGCTTCGACGCGCACCACATCGCCTTTGCGCAGGCTGGTGGCCGGCACCACCTGGAACGTGCCGTTGCCGGTTTTGCGCCGGGCGCTCAAGCCCTCGCTGCCGGCCTTGAGGCTGTCGGCGCGGGCCTTGCCGCGACCTTCAGCCAAGGCTTCGGCGAAGTTGGCGAACAGCACGGTGAACCACAGCCACACCGCGATTTGCGCGGCGACGAAAGTCGGCACCGCCGTGTCGGGAATGAAGCACAACACCGTGGTCAGGATCGCGGTCAGTTCGACCACCAGCATCACCGGCGCACGCTGCAATTGCCGTGGGTCGAGCTTGACGAAGGCTTGCACCAGCGCCGGGCGCCACAGGGCCGAGATCGCGGTTTTCGGTTGCTCCGGTGCCTTGGCGGCGACCGGTTTGGTTGCGGGCATATTCATCATCAGCTCCTTAGAAGCCCATGCTCAGATGTTCAGCGATAGGGCCCAGCGCCAGGGTCGGCAGGAAGGTCAGGCCGCCCACCAGCAGAATGGTCACGGTCAACAGGGTCACGAACAGCGGGCCGTGGGTCGGGAAACTGTTCTGGCCAATCGGTGCGGCTTTCTTCATCGCCAGGCTACCGGCCAATGCCAGGACCGGGAGGATGTAGCCGAAACGACCGATCAACATGCCCAGGCCCAGCATCAGGTTGTGGAACGGGGTGTTGGCACCGAAGCCACCGAACGCGGAGCCGTTGTTGGCACTGGCCGAGGTGTAGGCATAGAGCAACTGACTGAAACCATGGGGCCCCGGGTTGCTGACGGCGGCCACCGGGCCAGGCAGGCTGGCGGCAATCGCGCCGAGCACCAGCACGCCGATCGGCATGACCATCAGGGTCACGACCAGCAATTGCACTTCTTTGGCTTGCAGTTTCTTGCCGAGGTATTCCGGTGTGCGCCCAATCATCAGGCCAGCGAGGAACACCGCGATCAGCACGTTGAGCAACATGCCGTAGAGCCCGGCGCCGACACCCCCGAAGATCACTTCGCCGACCATCATGTTGACCAGCGCCACCATGCCGCTCAGCGGGTTGAGGCTGTCGTGCATACCGTTGACCGAGCCGTTGGACGCGGCCGTGGTGGTCACCGACCACAGTACGGTGGCGGTGGTGCCGAAGCGCGCTTCCTTGCCTTCTAGCGGCGCGGTCTGTTCGACAGCGGCATTGTTCAACGAAGGGTTCGGCTGGTACTCGGCCCACAACGAAGTCGCACCGCCGATCAGGAACAATGCCAGCATGCAGGCAATGATCGCGCGGCTCTGACGCAAGTCCTTCACGTAATGGCCGAAGGTGAAGACCAGCGCGACGGGGATCAGAATGATCGAGGTCACTTCGAACAGGTTGCTCCACGCCGTCGGGTTCTCGAACGGATGCGCCGAGTTCACGCCGAAGAAACCACCGCCGTTGGTGCCCAGTTGCTTGATCGCAATCTGGCTGGCCGCCGGGCCGAGCGGGATCACTTGATCTACGCCCTGCATCGTCACCGCATTCACGTACTGCGCGAAGGTCTGCGGCACGCCCTGCCAGACCAGGTACAGCGCCAGCAGCAGGCACAGCGGCAGCAGGCCGTAGAGGGTGGCGCGGGTCATGTCGACCCAGAAGTTGCCAAGCGATGCGCTGGATTTGCGCCCAATGCCACGGCACAGCGCAACCAGTACCGCCAGGCCGGTGGCGGCGCTGACGAAGTTCTGAACGGTGAGGCCGACCATCTGGCTCAGGTAGCTCAGCGACGCTTCGCCGCTGTAGGCCTGCCAGTTGGTGTTGGTCATGAAACTGACGGCGGTGTTGAACGCCAGCGTCCACTCCTGGCCCGGCAGGTTTTGCGGGTTCAGCGGCAAGTGGTCCTGGAACAACAGGATCGCGAACAGCAGCAGGAAACCCGCGAGGTTGAAGGCGAGCAAGGCCAGCGTGTACTTCTGCCAGCTCTGTTCGGCCTGCGGATCGACACCGGCCAGACGATAGCAACCGCGTTCGACCGGGCCGAGAACCGGCGTCAGCCAGGTGCGCTGCCCTTCCATCACCTTGTAGTAGAAACGTCCGAGAAACGGCGCCGGGACCAATACCACCGCGAAGAACGCGAGGATCAGCCAATAGTCATAACTGTACATGGCCGCTCCTAGTTCCGGTCCGCGCGCAACAGCGCAACCAACAGATAAATGAACAGCCCCACTGCCAACAGCAGTGACACCCCATCCAGAACGCTCATGGAAGTTCTCCTTGTAACGGCGTATTGCCGCGTGTAGATCCATTGTCGGGAAGGAGGCTGTAAAGGAACGAGACCGAGGGCGCGCGCGGGGCATAAAGAAAGCGTAAAGAGTGGGTTTACGCGGGGGTTACGGCGTGCGGCACGGAAAAAGCCGGGTGTGACGTACGTAACGGGCTAAATTGTGCGCGAGAGTAGTGAGTGACAGCTGCAACTCATGGATAATCGAGCCTGATCGGCGCGACGCAACCCTATGGGGGTCAGGAACTCTTGCACCTCCCCGCTCGCGCCTGCAAGCTACCGCCATTCGCATTACTGAAAAAGGCTGGCCCAACGTGCGTATCCTTATTACCGGCGGAGCCGGTTTCATAGGCTCGGCCCTTGTTCGCGAGCTGATCCAACACACCGGGCATGAAGTGCTCAACCTGGACAAACTGACGTATGCCGGCAATCTCGAATCGCTGACCAGCATCGCCACCGACACTCGCTACGAGTTCGTTCAGGCCGATATCGTTGACCAGGCGACCGTCAGCGCCGTGCTGGCGCGTTTCCAGCCGCACGCGATCATGCACCTGGCAGCGGAGTCCCACGTCGATCGCTCCATCGACGGGCCATCGGAATTCATCCAGACCAACATCGTCGGCACCTACAGCCTGCTCGAAGCCGCCCGCGGCTATTGGCAAACCCTGGCGGAACCCGAGAGAAGCGCCTTCCGCTTTCATCACATTTCCACCGACGAGGTCTACGGCGACCTGCACGGTGTCGACGATCTGTTTACGGAAACGACGCCCTACGCGCCGAGCTCGCCCTACTCCGCCAGCAAGGCAGCGTCCGACCATTTGGTCCGCGCCTGGCAACGAACCTATGGCCTGCCGGTGCTGCTGACCAATTGCTCGAACAATTACGGGCCGTTCCACTTCCCCGAGAAACTGATTCCGCTGGTCATCCTCAATGCCCTGGCCGGCAAGCCCCTGCCGGTGTATGGCAACGGCCTGCAAGTGCGCGACTGGCTGTTCGTCGAGGATCACGCCCGGGCGCTGCTCAAGGTAGTGACCACCGGCACCGTCGGCGAGACCTACAACATCGGCGGGCACAACGAACAAAAGAACATCGACGTGGTGCGCGGCATCTGCGCCCTGCTTGAAGAACTGGCACCGCACAAGCCGCAAGGCGTTGCGCATTACACCGACCTGATCACATTCGTCCAGGACCGTCCCGGCCATGACCTGCGCTACGCAATCGACGCCGGCAAGATTGAACGCGAACTGGGCTGGGTACCTGAAGAGACTTTTGAAACAGGCCTGCGCAAGACCGTCCAGTGGTACCTGGACAACATGGAGTGGTGCCGCCGAGTCCAGGACGGCAGCTATCAAGGTGAACGCCTTGGCGCCATCAACCCCAAGGAGCTGCTCGCATGATGAAAGGTATCGTTTTGGCGGGTGGCTCGGGCACGCGCCTGCACCCGATTACGCTCGGCGTGTCGAAACAGCTGTTGCCGGTCTACGACAAGCCCATGATCTACTATCCGATCTCGGTGCTGATGCTGGCCGGCATCAAGGATATCCTGCTGATTTCCACCCCGCAGGACCTGCCGCAGTATCGCAATCTGCTGGGTGACGGCAGCCAGTTCGGGGTGAACTTCAGTTTTGCCGAACAGCCTTCACCGGACGGTCTGGCCCAGGCTTTCCTGATTGGCGAAGCGTTCATCGGCGATGACCCCGTGTGCCTGATCCTGGGCGACAACATCTTCCACGGTCAGCACTTTGGCGAGCAACTGCAGAGCGCGGCAAAACGCTCCTCCGGCGCCACCGTGTTCGGTTACTGGGTCAAGGACCCCGAGCGCTTCGGCGTGATCGATTTCGACAGCGACGGCCGTGCGCTGTCCATCGAAGAGAAACCGAAAAAACCGAAATCCAGCTATGCCGTCACCGGCCTGTATTTCTACGACAACGATGTGATCGAGATCGCCAAGGCGGTGAAACCTTCGCCTCGCGGCGAGCTGGAAATCACGGACGTCAACAATGCCTATCTGCAGCGTGGCGACCTGCAGGTCGAGCGATTTGGTCGCGGTTTCGCCTGGCTCGACACCGGCACCCACGACAGCTTGCTCGAAGCCTCTCAATACGTGCAAACCATCGAACACCGCCAAGGGCTCAAAGTCGCCTGTCTCGAAGAGATCGCCTATGAAAATGGCTGGATCGACCGCGAACAGCTGCTCGAGCGCGCCCGTTACTTCGGCAAGACCGGGTATGGCCAGTACCTCGCCAAACTGGCCGGGGAAGAGCAATGAAATGCTGTGATCCCGCTTCGCCCTGTATCAAGACCGGACTGTTCCAGTGAAAGTACTCATCAATGGCCGGCACGGTCAGGTTTCACATGAATTGCAGCGGCGACTGCGGGCTGTCGGCGAACTGATCGTATTGGGTCGCGATCAGCTCGATCTCGCGCAGCCCGATCAGGTTCGCCGTCAGGTGCAGAACATCCGGCCTGACCTGATCATCAACGCCGCGGCCCATACGGCGGTTGACCTGGCAGAAAGCGAGCCGCAAGCAGCCTTCGCCATCAACGCCGTAGCTCCCGGCGTCCTTGCCGAAGAAGCGTTGGCGCTCGACATTCCGTTGATCCATTACTCCACGGACTATGTGTTCGACGGGATGAAAGCCGGGCCTTACACCGAGGACGACACACCCAATCCGCTCGGGGTGTACGGCAAGAGCAAACTGGCCGGTGAGCAGGCCATCCGGGACGTGCAAGGCAAACACCTGATCCTGCGTACCAGCTGGGTCTATTCAACCCATGGGCGTAACTTTCTGCTGACGATGCAACGTCTGCTGCAAGAGAAACCGGAGTTGCGTGTCGTCGCCGATCAAATCGGAGCGCCGACCTGGGCCGGCACCATCGCCAACAGCACCCTTGCCCTGATTGAACGCTGGCAGGCGAACGAAGTGGCTGACTGGGGCACTTATCACCTGAGCGCTCAAGGCGAGACCTCCTGGTTTGGTTTCGCCCAGGCGATCGGCGAAGCGCTGCGACAACAGGGCAAGCCCTGCGCCACGCTGATTGCGATCCCGTCCAGCGATTACCCCACACCCGCCGCCCGGCCGCTCAACTCGCGCCTCGATTGCAGTCGCCTGCAGCGCGACTGGGGCGTCAGCCAGCCCGACTGGCAAACGGCGCTGCGCGAATGCCTGACTGAACAACCCTGAGCATCAACCGGTCCCCGGACCGGTGTCGGGTAGCGGGCATGCGGGCTCGCTCGCGAAAGCGGCACTGGCCGCAACGGCGCCCCTGACTGACGCACAAAGTTCGCGCATTCAGTAGCGAACATCCCCGATACGACAGCTTTCCCGCTATTACGACGTACCACCGCAAAATGGCACGTCCGCTGCAAAGCCCTCCCCTGAGCTTTCCAAACCACTCAGGGAGCAATCACATGAACACACAACTAAAACCCACACTGGGCACATTGCATCTGTGGGGCATTGCGGTCGGGCTGGTGATTTCCGGGGAGTATTTTGGCTGGAGCTATGGCTGGGGCGTGGCCGGGACGTTGGGCTTCCTGGTGACCTCGTTCATGGTCGCCACCATGTACACCTGTTTCATCTTCAGTTTCACCGAGCTGACCACCGCCATTCCTCACGCTGGCGGCCCCTTTGCCTACAGCCGTCGCGCCTTTGGCGAAAAAGGTGGATTGATCGCCGGACTGGCGACCTTGATCGAATTCGTCTTCGCACCACCGGCGATTGCCCTGGCCATCGGCGCCTACCTCAATGTGCAGTTTCCAGCCCTGGACCCGAAACACGCGGCAGTCGGTGCCTACATCGTGTTCATGGGCCTCAACATCCTTGGCGTGAAACTGGCGGCGACCTTCGAACTGGTGGTCTGTGTGTTGGCGGTCGCTGAACTGCTGGTGTTCATGGGCGTGGTCGCTCCGGCCTTCAGCTTCAGCAACTTCGCGCTCAATGGCTGGGCCGGCTCCGACGTGTTCGGTGCTCCGGCGATTGCCGGGATGTTCGCGGCAATCCCATTTGCCATCTGGTTCTTCCTCGCCATCGAAGGCGCGGCCATGGCCGCCGAAGAAGCCAAGGACCCGAAACGCACGATTCCCAAGGCCTACATCAGCGGTATTCTGACCCTGGTGCTGCTGGCGATGGGCGTGATGTTCTTCGCCGGTGGCGTCGGCGACTGGCGCACCCTGTCGAACATCAACGACCCGCTGCCGCAGGCGATGAAAACCGTGGTAGGCGAAAGCTCGGGCTGGCTGCACATGCTGGTGTGGATCGGCCTGTTCGGCCTGGTGGCGAGCTTCCACGGGATCATCCTTGGCTACTCGCGGCAGTTCTTTGCCCTCGCCCGGGCCGGTTACCTGCCGGCATCCCTGGCCAGGTTGTCGCGCTTTCAAACCCCGCACCGGGCGATCATCGCCGGCGGCGTGATCGGCATCGCAGCCATCTACAGCGACGGCCTGATCAACCTCGGCGGCATGACGCTGACCGCCGCGATGATCACCATGGCCGTGTTCGGCGCCATCGTGATGTACATCATGAGCATGCTCAGCCTGTTCAAACTGCGTAAAACCGAGCCAAACCTGGAGCGCACCTTCCGCGCCCCCTGCTACCCGCTGGTGCCGTTCATTGCATTGATGCTGGCGGTGGTGTGCCTGGTGGCAATGGCCTGGTTCAACACCTTGATCGGTCTTATCTTCCTGGGCTTCATGGCGGCGGGTTTCGTCTACTTCATGCTCACCGCGCAGTTGCGCGCCGACGCACCGGCGGATGCGATGCTGACCGGACATTGAATGCGTTCGGGTGAACCTTGAACAACAGGCATAGAATGGGGTGATAGCGATGGAACTGCGATGATCCCCCATCACTCGAAATGCTATGCACGATCGGTTGGCGAATCCTCGCCCGCCTGCTTCTCAAGGAGAGTCCTATGCCCTGGTATGCCTGGTTGATTCTGGTCGTTGCCATCGGCTCGATCGTTGGTGGTCTGATGATGCTGCGTGACACCGCCAACAAGGTCGAACTGACTGAAGAGCAACGTAAGCGTGTCGCCGAACGCAATGCGGAAATGGACGCCAAGGAAGCGCAGGACCGCTGAATGAAAACCCCGCCTGCAACGGCGGGGTTTATTTTTACGTGGAATCTCCCGAAATCACGCCGCTTTGTACCCATATCGAAGCATCTGCATGCTTTTTAGAAGTAGAAGTACAGTCACCATGCAATTTTCATTGGTTAATATGGACCGCATTGATGCGGAGATATCAGATGCGTTACTCGCAGGACCATAAAGCCCAGACCCACCAACGCATTATCAAGGAAGCTTCAGCGCGATTCCGACGCGACGGCATCGGCGCGACCGGGCTGCAACCCCTGATGAAAGCACTTGGCTTGACCCACGGTGGCTTTTACTCGCACTTCAAGTCCAAGGACGAACTGGTAGAAAAAGCCCTGCAAGAGGCTGGCGTACAAGTCGATGAGTTGTGCGCGCAAATCTTCGCCGAGGAACACCCGCTCGAAGCATTCATCGACACCTACCTGTCCGAATGGCATCAAACCTCACCTCACGAGGGTTGTCCGTTGCTGACCATCTCTTCGGAACTGGGGCTGCGTGGCCAACCGAGTCCAACCAGCGACGCCGTGCTCCAGGCGCGACTCGATCAGATCCGGCACACCCTTGACGGCGAGCACAGCGCCGAGCGCAGCATCGTCATCATGTCCACGCTGGTCGGCGCCCTGCTGTTATCGCGCAGTGTTGCAGACGCCGAGTTTGCCCAACGGATTCTCGACGTCGCACGTGAACACCTCAAACGCTCCGCCCAGGACTAACCCTGCCAACGCTTGAACAACACGCTGGCATTGACCCCGCCAAATCCG
This sequence comes from Pseudomonas sp. PB101, assembly GCF_009764265.1. GTDB lineage: Bacteria > Pseudomonadota > Gammaproteobacteria > Pseudomonadales > Pseudomonadaceae > Aquipseudomonas. The sequence continues at coordinate 60,006 of NZ_RWIR01000013.1, read as the reverse complement.
AAGCCGTTGGACAACGCGTATTCGATGGCCATCGGCCGCGCACTACCATGAACGATGTCCACGCCTTCAGCGGCAGGGTCCGGATTCTCGAAATTGAGGGTCGCCGGCACGACCTGGTCGCGAATCGCCAGCAGCGTAAAGATCGCTTCGAGTCCGCCCGCTGCACCGAGCAAATGCCCGGTCGCCGACTTGGTCGATGTCACGGCAATGCCGTTTTGCGCACCGAACAACGCCTTGATCGCCGCCAACTCACCCAGATCACCCACCGGAGTCGAGGTGGCATGCGCATTTAAATGCTGGACCTGAGCCGGAGAAACACCGGCCTGTGCCAATGCCAACGACATCGCTCGCCGCGCCCCACTGCCATCCTCGGGGCCGGCGGTCAGGTGATAGGCATCGGCGCTGGTACCGTAGCCGACCAGCTCCGCCAGCGGCTGGGCGCCCCGGGCCAGCGCATGGTCCAGAGACTCGATGACCAGAAGCCCGGCCCCTTCCCCCATGACAAAGCCATCCCGCCCGCTGTCGAAAGGTCGTGAAGCGCGCTCGGGTGTTTCGTTGTAGCCGCTGGACAGGGCACGAGCAGCCGCGAACCCGGCAAGGCTGACCCGATCGATCGCCGCCTCCGCACCGCCGCACACCGCGATATCCGCTTCACCCGCACGAATCAGCCGCGCCGCGTCGCCAATCGCCTGAACCCCGGCAGCGCATGCCGTGACCGGCGCGCCTAGTGGCCCCTTGAAACCATGCTGGATCGACACATGACCGGCCGCGAGGTTGACCAGGAATGAAGGAATGGTGAATGGCGACAAACGTCTCGGCCCACGGCTATCGGTGGTGCGCACCGCGTCGGCAATCGCGCCGAAACCACCCACTCCGGAACCGATGATGGTCGCCGTGCGCTCCTGGGCATTGGCGTCCAGCGCTTGCCAGCCGGCTTGCTCCAGTGCCTGACGCGCGGCTTCCATGGCGAACAGAATGAAGCGGTCCATCTTCTTCTGTTCCTTGGGCGGGGTTGCCCGGTCCGGATCGAAACCCGCCAGCGGATCATCTGCCAGCGTCGGCACCGCACCGCCTACCTTGGCCGGCAGGTCGGCAACCACCTCATCCGGCAGATTGCGCAGCCCGGAACGCCCGGCCAGCAAGCGCTCCCAGACCACTTCGACACCGCTGCCCAACGGCGACACCAGGCCCATGCCCGTTACAACCACACGACGATCTTTCATACCGCACACACCTCAAGCCGGTTGATGGCGCTTACCGATAACGGGAAGCGGCCTTGCTTTTGGAAAGGTTAGGCGCCATCACATGACGCGCCGCCACGAACGCCTCCCAATCCGCCGCATCGGGCAAAGAAGGAATGGTGACCAATTCACCCTGATCCAGGCCCGACAACGCCGCATCGACCATCTCCCCCGCCTCCATCACCATGTCTGCTGGTATCTGTGACGCATCGATGCCAGAGCGCTCCCAGATCTCGGTGCGTGTCACACCGGGCAGCACCGCCTGGAGCTTCACCCCGGTGCCGTCCAGCTCGGCGTTCAACGATTGAGTCAGGCTCAATACATAAGCCTTGCTGGCGCTGTACGTCGCATTGAAGCGCTCGGGAAACAATGCCACCACCGAAGCAATATTGATGATCGTGCCGCGCCCGGCCTTGGTAAAACCTGCTGCGGCCGCCGCGGCCAATCGCGTGACAGCGGTGATATTCAACTGGATCATGCGCTCCAACTGATCGAGATCGGCATTGGCCAATAATCCGTCCGCCGCCACACCGGCGTTATTGAGCAACAGGCTGATGCTCGAGTCGCTGCGTAATCGCTGTTCGAGTTGCAGCACGTCTGCTTTCTGGGTCAGATCCGCCTTCAGCACTTCGACCTTGATCCCATGCTCCGAGCGCAGCTTGCTTGCCGCTGCCTGCAGTCGCTGCTCGTCGCGAGCCACCAGCAACAAATCAAAACCGCGGGCTGCCAACCGCTCAGCGTAAACCGCCCCGATACCGGAAGATGCGCCAGTGACGAGAGCCGTACCTTGGGACTGAACTGAATTCATGACATTGCTCCTGAAGGATGCTGAATGACGCCTGACGCCAAAGCACTTCGGCGCAAGCAGTTTATATTATAGTCATAATCCAAACTCAATATGATAGCCGTAATTTTTTCCCCCGAGAAACACTCGGCTCTCGTCGGTGGCCCGGGCAAAATCAGAGTAGACCCTTAATGAACATGAAAGCGCGTCAAACCCATGTGATGGAATGAACGGTATTGCGTGACTTCCGACCAATGGTGGAGGGAATGAAACACGTGCTTTCAACGGCACCGAAGCGCAGGATCACACGCGTCGAATCAGTCTTTAATCCGCCTTGCGTTGGTAACTGCGAGCGTTTCTCACCCTTGCTGTTTGGTATCAAATGCAGGAAAATCCAAAAAAATTTAACCAGATGTAAATTTTCCAACCTGGATGACGATAATTTTCCGGAAACACTGTGGAGCGTCTGTCCAAATTTTTCAGAGCGTGTAATGAACATTCCAGTAAATACAATTGATACCCCTCGACACGACGTTGCTGAAGTAAAGGAGCTGATTGGTAGCATCTGGAGCCAACGGCCGATTGTTTTACTGTTTACTGCACTGACTGTTACCGCCGCCATTGCTTATGCCTTATTGGCAACTCCGGAATATGAAGTCGAAACAACTCTTCGACCTGTTCCAATGGCAGACCTGGACGAGTTGAATGAAGCCGGACTTTACAGAATCCAGCCAAATGAAGCGCTGAACAACATCGGCTCTTCCATGCAGTCTTATGATGTCCGCCTGAAGTTCTTCCAGACCAACCCACAGTTCCTTGCACCATTGCAGGCACCAGGGCAATCCATTGAAGAGGCTTTTGAGAAGTTCAACGAAAAAGCATTTTCGCTTGAAAAAATCGACCCTAGAAAGAGCTCCAGCCTTACCGAAGCCGTTGGTCTTAGTCTCAGATACCCTCAGGGTGTAGATGGTGTAGGCATCTTGAAAGGTTTTACCGACTTCGTCGTCAAAGCCGAAAAAGAAAAAGTCGCTGCAAACCTGAAAACACTGATTGCCAACCGCATCGAGAATGTAGAAAAGAAACTGGAGTCAAAAAAATCCGTCTATGAGGCGGAAAAAGACTCCAAGATCGCGCACCTGCTGGAAAAAGATCAATTAAAGAAACAAGTACTTCAAGACGAACTCAAAGCACTGCGTCAACAACTGCAAAGCCGTCGCCAGAACCGCATCAAAGAGCTTGATGAAGCCATCGTCATCGCCAAGAAACTCGGCATCGTAAAACCCACCACGCCTTCGGCGCTGGGAGATGGAGAGCAGGCACATCAGGGCAACATGATCCGCACTGAAGTCAACAATCAGAAAATACCGCTGTATTTCCTGGGACAGGCGGCACTGGAAGCGGAACGCGCCACCCTGGTAACTCGTAATTCCGATGACTTCACCGAGCCGCGCATCGATGAAATTCAAAAAGAACTCAGCCTGCTGGCCACCAACCGCGAAGCGGCACTGCTCAAAGAACGCAATCATCCTGAGCTGTTTCTCAAGGAGTTCGCGGATATCCGCGGAGAGTTGACTCACTTGAAACAACTGGATGTAAACTTCGATCAGTTCAACCTGGTTCAAGTTGATAAAGATGCCACACCACCTCTAGGGCCGATTAAACCGAAGAAAGCCCTGATCGTTGGATTTGGCCTGGTCTTCGGACTCATCCTCGGCGTCGGTGTCGCGATTCTTCGTCGCGCCCTGTTTTCACTGCAGGCATCTCGTCGCTAATTGTCAAGCGCTGCGCTTGCTCTGCAAGCGCAGCCGACTTGGTTAACGGACGACAACTTATTCGCGCAGTGCCACTGATGAAGTGATCGCCTGATCATTCCCGCTCAACCAGACATTAACGTTCTCGACACTTTCTTCCGACAACTTTCCGGCCCAACGATTCAGGATGAACAAGTTGGTTATAAAGTCGTATTGAGTCTTGAGCAGATCGCGACGTGCCTTGAATTCGTTCTGCACGGCGGTCAATACATCCACAGCATTGACCACGCCGTAAGTAAATGCCTTTTCTGCTGCAATGCGCGACTGCTCGGCCGAGGCCAGTGCATTGCGATTGGCATGAATCTTTTCCACACTTGAGTCTGCAGTCAAATACGCGTTGGTCGTTTCCTTGACCACCTGACGGCGCGTCGCTACCAACTGCTGCTCTGCGGTGAGCTGATCCTGATACAACTGCCTTACCCGCGCGGACGTAGTGCCACCGCTATAAATCGGAATCTGTACTCCCACACCCGCGACATAGCTGTCGGTCTTCGGCGCCAACGAATTGTTGTACCCCTCGTTGGTCTGCTGTGCACTCAGGTTCAGATTGACCGTTGGATAGTGCCCGCCCTTACCGGAGCGCAGGGCAGCCTCGGCAGCGTCCTGAGCATTTTCACTGGCCTTGATCGCCGGATTGTCGGCGATCGCCAGGTTTACCCAGCTTTCCAGGCTTTCGGCGGATACCCTCAACTCGACATCATTGCGGACACGACTGAGCTTCTCTTTGACCGGTCGTCCGATAATTTCCGACAACGCAACACGGCTAAGGCTGACCTGGTTCCGCGCATCGACTTCCTGGGCCGCCAGCGAATCGACTCGCGCCTGCAGATCCAGCAAATCGGTAACCATCGCCAGCTGCTTGCTGTAAAGCGCACTCACCCGGTCGAGGTTTTTCTGGGTAGCCCTGCGTTCGGCCTGCACCAGCTCAAGCTCATCATCGGCAGCCAGTGCTGCGAAATAACGCTGCGCAAGGTCCACGGTTGCCTCGGCCTGAGCCTCCTTTGACTCGGAGTCCGCCTGCTTTGCCAGGCTTTTATAGCGCTGGTAGTTTTCCCAGGCAGCCTTGTTGTACAACGGCTGGGTCAAGCCCACCGAATAGTTACGACTGTTGTAGGCCTCGTCGACTTGAAGATTGGTCTGCTTGATCCGGTTGTAACCGGCGTTAGCGGTTACCGAGGGCAACAGGCTACCGAATGCCTGGTTCTGCTCTTCGAGCCCGGATTGAGCCTTGGAGTAGGAAGCGATCACCCGCGGGTCTTCCAGGCGTGACTCACGGTACAGCTGCATCAAGTCAACCGAGTAGTTCTGCTTGCTGACCGAAGCCGTTGGCGGTGTCGCGACGGGCGCTTCGACAGCGTGAACAGGCACTGCCATCGAGCCCAACACCAGGCAGGGAAACAGGCGCACGATCACTCCTCGATCATCGACTGGGCAATAACGTTACGTGCCGGCTGCAACAAGTACTGCAGCATGGTGCGCTCTCCGGTGTTGATCAATACGTCTGCCGGCATGCCCGCCAACAGCTTGCGATCACCCAGTTTGCGCGCCCCTTCGCCCGTCACACTGATCCGTGCCAGGTAATACGGCGCACTGGTTTTTTCGTTGATCAGGCGGTCGCCGGATACGCTCGTCACTCGACCTTCGATGACAGGTGTCGTCGCCGTGTTGAAGGCATTGAAGCGAATGTCCGCCAACTTGCCGACAGCGATTCGATCGATGTCATTGGGCGAGACCTGCGCCTCGACCACCAGATCGGAAACCGATGGAACGATATCCAGCAAGGGCGTCGCCGGGCGCACAACGCCACCGATGGTGTGAACCGTCATGCCGATCACCATCCCGTCATCCGGAGCGCGGATAACCACCCTGCTCAGCCGATCCTCCAGCGCCGAGGCTTTTTCCTGCAAGTCGTAGGCCTTGGTCTGGGTCTCTGCCAACTGTTTGGTAACGTCGGCGTTGAAGTCCTTGTCGATCTGCAGGATCTGCAACTGGGTTTCGTTGATCTGCAACCGGGTCTTGATGTTTGTCGAGCGGTGGTCCGCCACTTCGGACTTGAGCAAGTCCAACTTGCGCGCCTGTTCCAGCATCCGCTGTTTATCGACAAACCCCTGGGCCAGCAATTCTTTCAGTTCGGCAATTTCGCCGCTGTAGGACTCTTGCAAGTTGGTCTTGGTACCGATCATGGTGTCGGTTCCCTTGATTTGCTGGTTCAGCTGACCAATACGTTCCTGCAGGACAGAGATCTGTCCAAGTCGCGAGCTACGCCTTGCGTTGAACACCTGAGTCTCGCCGTAACGCGCCTCGGCACTTCGCTGATTATCGGAAATGAGGTCCTTCGGGAATGCGATCGCCGGCAGGTCATCGCGCTCGGCGAGCAGGCGCGCCTCCATTGTCCTGGCAGCAATCAACTGACTGCGGGTCATTTCATACTCGGAGCGCAGTTGAGCGTCATCGAGCACGATGATCGGGTCGCCTTTTTTCACGACATCGCCATCATGGGCAAGCAGGTCCTTGACGATCCCGCCCTCCAGATGCTGCACCGTCTTGCGATACGTTTGCACGGTAACGACGCCCGGCGCGTAAGCCGCGCCGTCAAGCGGAGCAAACGTCGCCCATCCGCCAAACAGGCCGAACGTCACGAATACAATGAGAAATCCTTTACGGCGTACGGATCCGTCGGACATGGGCAGATCTGCGAAAGTATCGGCAGGAGTGGTGAGCGTGCGGTTCATCGATAACTTCCTGTCAACCTTCGGTCGAAGCGACTTCTGTACCTGCCCGTGCGGCGGGCTTTTGCTGGGCGGGCAACTGTTGTGCATTGAGTTGCGCGAGGACCTGATCCCGCGGACCGTACAAACTGATCGTGCCGGCGTTCATCACCAGCAAGCGGTCGAGCTGGGCCAGAATCGAGGTCCGGTGGGCGATCACGAAAACCGTTGCCCCGGTGAGTTTTATCTGTTGCAACGCCAACGCCAGCGCGCGCTCGCCGACTTCGTCGAGGTGAGCGTTTGGCTCATCCAGCACGATAAGCCGTGGGCTGCCATAGATTGCGCGGGCCAACCCGATGCGTTGCCGCTGCCCGCCCGACAGATTGATGCCCCCCTCGCCGATGACCGTGTCGTAGCCATCGGGCAGCATCAGAATCATTTCATGGACACTTGCGGTCCTGGCCGCCAGCACCACCTTGTCCGGATCCACGACACCAAAACGCGCGATGTTGTCGCTGATAGTGCCTTCGAACAATTCAATGTCTTGCGGCAGATACCCGAGGTGTGGTCCCAATTGGCCTTTGTCCCAATTGGCGATATCGGCAGTATCCAGACGGACGACGCCATGCTGCGGCTTCCACACGCCCACCAAGGCCTTGGCAAGCGTCGACTTGCCCGAGGCGCTTGGGCCGACGACACCGATCATTGCACCGGCCGGTGCGTTGAAACCGATGCCTTTGATGATCGGGGTCTTGGCACCGGGAGCCCCCAGGGTGAGGTTCTCGACCGTCACATGACCGATCGGAGCGGGCAATTGCATACGCTCGGGTTCGGCACTTTGCTGGTCGAGAATACTGTTCAGACGCGCGTACTGTGAACGGGCCGCGATGAACCCCTTCCAACTGCCGATCATCAAGTCCAGAGGGGCCAGCGCTCGGCCCAACAGCACGGAACCTGCAATCACCAGCCCGGGGTTGATCTCATGGCTGACCGCCAGATAAGCGCCAAGCCCCAGAATCAGTGATTGAACAAGCAGGCGAAATGTTTTTGATATCGAGGTGATGATCCCGCTGCGGTCACTGGCTCGGGATTGCAACAGCAGCACTTTCTTGTGGCGCAGACTCCAGCGCGACATGAGGGAGTCAAGCATGCCCATGGATTCGATCACTTCGGCATTGCGCAAATTCTTGTTGGTTTGCAGCGTCGAACCAATGCTCTCTTTATTGGCCGCTGCCAGAACCTTGCCCGTGGATTGCTCATTGATACTGGCCAGCGCCAGCAAGATCACCGCACAACCGATCGCCGTCCAGCCAAACCAGGGATGAAACAGGAACAGCACCGCGACATAGATCGGCAGCCACGGCGCATCAAAAAACGCGAACAGGCCATTCCCGGACATGAATTGACGCAGCCCGGTCAGGTCGCTGAGCGGTTGGGCCGACGCGTCCTGGCCACCGCTGTCCAGTGCCCGCTTGAAACTGGCCCGGTAGACATCCCGGCCGAGCAGGACGTCGAGCCTGGTGCTGACACGCACCATGATTCGCGAGCGTACCCACTCCAGCAGCCCCATCGTCACCAGCAGGAAGGTCAGAATAATGGTCAACATGGCCAGCGTCGTCAGGCTGCCGCCCGTGACTACCCGTCCGTAGACCTGAAGCATGTAGAAGGTCGGGACCAACATCAGTGCATTGATGAACAGGCTGAAAAAACCCACCGATATGAAACTGCTCCTGCAGGCCCTCAGGGCTACCTGCAAGCTGTTTTCGGGCGTACTGCGCATCATCTCGGAACTGACAACCTAGTGTGTTGATCGGGGATTGCGGGGCGCGCGAGTGTATCACCTGAGCAACGTTTGCAGAATGAAATCGCCACTATCCTGGCTTGGTGATGCAGTCGACGAGCAGCGCTGGTCGTGACTCTCTGAGGTGTCATAATTCCGCTATAGTCAGTATGGGTTATTTAACATAGCGGCCAAATGACTGTAATATATGTGAAATTATTGGCCTGCAACGCCGTTTACAGAGCGATTCGGGTACAGGGAGCGGCCACCCAATCATTGCGGAGTCAGTTTTGACCAATTATTTTGCTTTACTCGCCAATATCGTCCGACAAGAAGCGGCTGCAACGGGCATGCTGATCCAGGATGTGGCGCGTGAACTGCTGTCCAACAATACAACTCACTCGGATGGCGCCTGGTGGGCAGTCCACGGCAATGACCCTTTTTATTCCGCCGAGCAAATTTATAAAACCGTCACAGGCGACCCGACTGCGGAACGCGCAGAACTTCTGTGCGGCAACATAGTTAACGTATTCAGCGGTCTCTGCGCGGAGCTTGGCCTGCAAAAACGCACCATCTGGACGTACGCAGACTCCCAGGGATACTTCCAGGGACATACGTACATTGAAGTTTTCAATACCACAACCAACAAGTGGGAAATCCAGGACGCGGACTATAACGTCTATTACACCGACGTTCGCACGGGCGAGCGTGTCGGTGTCAAAGACATGATGAACGCAGACGATATTGAAAACTTCATTCCTCATAATTCCAGTGTATCCGGATGGTCAGAGACAGGCGCAGAAGGCTTGCGCCTGGCCAATCTCTATGCAGCGCAAGTTATCACTTCAGAGCATAAGCTCTATACCAGTAGCGACAGTCTGAGCGACACCTTGCTGGACAGCATTGCCAACTCCCTTAGTGGAGTTTTTGACTATACGGTAGTAACCGCTCCGGGCGATCCAACCGTCACGCACTTTACCGATAGCAACGCAACCACCGAAAACTCACGAGCCACTATAACAGGGACCGCGGGCGCGGACTTTATTTCCTATGACGGCAGTTCGATCAGCCCGGTGTTTGCCAATCTGATCGGAGGCGGGGGTAATGACACGCTCGCTCTGCATTTTTCCGCTGGTCAACTCTATGGCAACGCAGGCAATGACGTCCTGATTGGCGGAATGCGGGCGGATCTCCTGGTCGGCGGTACAGGTGATGACTACATGTCCGGCGGAGCCGGTGCAGACCAGTATGCGTTTTCCAAGGGCGACGGCTTCAACGATATCGTCGACAGTTTCGGTGTAGGAGCAGATCAACTCGTTTTCCTCGGCGTCAGCGGTGCCGGCGGTACAGGCCGCACACAAATTTCGCAAAGTGATTTCAACTTGAGGGTCGATCAGACAGTAACCGAGGACGGCGTCTATCTTCGTTATGACATCGATGGCGATGTACGTTTCGATGGAGGGATGTTGCTCGAAGGCCGTACGACCCTGCTCACCGCCAGCGACGCTATTTTTATGTTCAACGCTGACCCGCTCAAAGACTTCAAAACCGTGGCTGCCACTGGCAATGGCGGTTACGGGTACGCCGATCAAATCTTCGGCGGCAGCTCGGCAGACAAGATCCTCTACACCGGCACCTCAGGCGCCATACTGGCTGGCAGTGTCACCGGCTTGAACAGCGGCAACGACGTCATCCAGTCTCGTTCGGATGCAAATTGCTCGCTGAACGGTCACGATGGCAACGACGTATTGATCGGAGGTAACGGAAGCGACTTCATCGTCGGCGGTACCGGTAACGACCTGTTGATCGGCGGAAACGGGCACGACTTCTTCACATTCACCGCGGGTTCGGGCTCAGACACCATCCAGGACTTCAAACAAGGTGAAGACACCCTGTATATCTACGGCTGGACGGCTTCGACCAAGGCCGTTACGCAAACGCTGCAAGACAACGGGCTGCTTGTGACTTTCGACACCGCCGGCGATGGCGCTCACGGTGGCAATATCACGCTACTGGGCCAGACGACCTTGCTGAACAATACCGACATGTTGTTTGCCTGAGTTCGGGCGTTAGTTTCTCCAAAGAAAAAGGCCGATCAATGATCGGCCTTTTTCGTTTCTACAACACCTCAGTTCACTTCGATCCTGTCGCGGTTGCGGTCAAGAATCGCTTTGCCGATGCCCGTCACTTCCAGCAACTCGTCAACGGATGCAAACGCACCGTTACTATCACGATAAGCAACAATCGCTTTGGCCTTGGCCTCGCCCACTCCAGCCAGCTCGCGTTGCAGCGTAGGTGCATCAGCACTATTGAGATCGACCTTGCCGAGTGGTGCCGTGGCGGCCACATCCTGCACCAGAGGCGCTTTCATCACCTCCGGCGGGTTAGCAGGCGCGGCGATTGCCGTAAGGGAGGCGCTGGCGAGAAGGGCAAAAACCAGAGAGTGGAAACTGCTTGTACGCATTAGTGAAGCTCCATGCCGTCGTTTGAGAAAGCAGCTTTTCCGAAGCTGCTCTCCAAACTTAGGCCATGACATTCAGCTGTCAAAAATGTGTACGTTACCGGATATGAAACAATCAGGGTTCGAGGCGGCGCTGCTGATAAATCCAGTCGACAATCTCACCGTCCGGGGTATAGCCGCTGACAGTGTCGCGCAGCAACTGGCGGACGCGTGCATAGTCGTCCTGGTCCACGGCAGCCAGCAACTCGGTCAACTTGACCTTCAGCACATCCCAGGACAGATGATCCTCGTTGGCCGTCATGATCATCGGGTGTTGGGTGGCCGCCACGTTGTCTCCAATCAGCAGCTCTTCGTACAGCTTCTCGCCCGGACGCAGCCCGGTGAACTCGATGGCGATGTCACCGTGCAAGTTCTTTTCCGAGCGCACGCTCAGGCCGGAAAGATGGATCATCTTCTCGGCCAGCTCGACGATCCTCACAGGCTCACCCATATCGAGTACGAACACATCACCACCCTGCCCCATGGAGCCCGCCTGGATCACCAACTGCGCAGCTTCAGGGATGGTCATGAAGTACCGAGTGATCTTCGGATGCGTGACAGTCAGCGGACCACCCGACTTGATCTGCTTGTGAAACAACGGAATGACCGAACCCGACGATCCCAGGACATTACCGAACCGCACCATCGTGAAGCGCGTCTTGTTCACACGCGAAACATTGCTCGTATCGCCGAACAATACCGGAGCCAACTCACGACTCAACGCCTGCAACGTCAACTCGGCAAGACGCTTGGTGCTGCCCATGACATTGGTAGGTCGCACAGCTTTGTCCGTCGAAATCAGGACGAAGTTGGCCACTCCCGCCTGGAGTGCGGCCTGGGCCGTATTGAGCGTGCCGATCACATTATTGAGCACACCTTCGGCAATGTTGTGTTCGACCATGGGCACATGCTTGTAGGCCGCGGCGTGATACACCGTGTCTACTCGCCAGGTTTTCATGACATCCAGCAACTTGTCCGGGTTACGAACCGACCCGAGAATCGGCAGGAGACGGATGGACAGCGACTCTCGGGCGACCCGCTGTTCCAGCTCCGACAAGATGGAGTAAAGATTGAACTCACTGTGTTCAAACAACAGAAGCGTTGTCGGGCGCAGCGCCAGAATCTGCCGGCAAAGCTCGGAGCCAATGGAACCACCAGCGCCCGTGACCAACACCGACTGCCCCGTGATGCAATGTTCGAGCAAGTCAGCCTGAGCCGGGACTGCGTCCCGTCCGAGCAGGTCGGCAATGTCTACTTCCTGGATATCGTCGACCTTGACCCGGCCACTGGCGAGGTCCATGAATCCCGGGACACTTCGAACGTGCAGCGGAAAGCCTTCCAGAAACCCGAGAATCTCGCGGCGACGTCCACGGTTGGACGAAGGAATGGCGAGCAGGATTTCCTGGGCGCCAGTGTTGTCGATCATTTGCTGGATATTTTCAGGCTGAAACACCTGCAACCCGGAGATCACCCTGTCGGCGATGCCACTATCGTCATCGATAAAGGCCACGGGCCGCATGACACGCCCCATCCGCAGCGCGGCAACGAGTTGATTACCCGCTGCCCCCGCGCCGTAGATAGCAACTTTCGGCAGTCCATCATCCCGGTTTGTAAACGGAACGTGCTGAGTCGCACTGAACCAGTCGCCCATAAAATACTGACGCATGACCAGGCGAAGGCCGCCGATCATGATCAGGCTCAACCACCAATAGTTGAAAATGATCGAGCGAGGAACGACGTTTTGATGATTACTGTACCAATACACCACAACGCCAAGTATCAAGGATGAAAGTGTTACGGCCTTGATAATGGCAATGAGCGCGTCATTGCCAAAATAACGCATGACGGCACGGTACATGCCAAAGCGGACGAAAAGAGGAATGGCGATGACAGGTGCACTGACAAAAAGCCAGACATGCTCAGTGAACGGGTTGATCAACTCGTCCACCCCCAGACGCACGACAAACGCCATCCACAGGGCAAACCAGACCAAGGAAGTATCAGTCATAACCTGCAGAATGCGTTTATGTCGTCTTGGCAGACTTAACAACTTTGCCCGAATCTTATCCATAACCCCTCTTAACACCTCTCGAAGCTCCTAGCATTGATACAGCAACTACAGCTTTCGGTAACTCGCTTGCCGACAAAGCAATGCTCAAGACCCAATGCATCAATCACGCCTTGCCGACGATTTCCAACTCGCCTGCGTGAAACTTGAACGCCAGCAACACCAAAGGCACGTAGGCCAGGATCAATCCTGTCACGCCATCGACATATTGCATGACGACCAATATAGCCACTGGCACTAACCACAACAAATTGATCGCTGCGATTGCCAGCGTGACCGACCGATGGCTGCGATATTTTCGTGAAGCGTACTGGTAGCCATGGCTGCGATGAGCCTCATAAACCTTGTCACCGCGCAACAGCCGACGAATGAGGGTAAAGGTGGCATCCACAATGAAGACGCCCAACAAAATGAGCCAGGCCCAGAGAAACAGAGAATTGGTCCAGGCCGCGTGAAGCGACATCACCGCCAGTACGATGCCCAGGAAACCACTGCCGGCATCCCCCATGAAAATTTTCGCTGGCGGAAAATTCCAGGCAAGGAAACCCGATACGGCCATCGCCAGTACAAGCGGAGCAATGGCGAGACTGGTGTTGCCCGCAACCCAGTAGACCAGGCAAGCACCGACACAGGCGCAAATCGCCTCGACGCTGGCCAGGCCGTCAATGCCATCCATGAAGTTGTACAGGTTGAGCATCCAGACCAGATAGAACGCCCCGATGACATAGCCGAACCAGCCGAGACTGAACTCGTGACCGAACAGATTGATCGGCGCCATTCCCCCAATCCAGCACAATGCCCAGATGGCACCACTGAAATGCGCAAGCAGGCGCCAACGCGCGGCAATATGCCCATGGTCATCGAGAAAACCAACGATCGCGATCCAGCCGCCGGCCCCCAGCAGAGCCAACGCCAACGGCCATGCGACGGCATCTGTCCAGGCCAGGACAGGCAGTGCAATCAGAAAACTCAAGACGATAGCCACACCACCACCCCGAGGGGTCGGGACCGAATGTGAACTACGCGCGTTAGGAACATCTATCAAGCTGCGTGCCAATGCGTATTTGCGCAATGCACCGGTGCCCAAGAATGAAACACCCACCACCAACGCCAACAACCATATTGTGTTCAAAGGTCAACTTCCTGAAACAGCCAAAACCGGTTCTGCAAGGAACCGGCACTGTCATAAGCCAGCTTGGCGCTGGCTTTCCTTGTAGTGATTGGCAGTCGACGCAAGCGCCTCATCGACGCTGATCGGAGGAATCCAGCCCAGCAATTCTCGAGTCTTGCTTATATCGACCTGCAGCGTCGACGACGCTCAGGATTTCGACCAGACAGTACGATTGATGTAGTCGGTGTAACTCAACACGACCCGAACTACCTGCTTCGACACAGGACCTGCCTGGTAATCCCTCACGACCGGGATAACGCGCTGGCTGCGATCATGCTGGCTGGTGACCACACGTACGGCATCCAGCACGCCTTCCACTTTCAGGCCACTCATGATGAGAGTGCCTTCATCCATCCCTTCCGGACGCTCGTGCGCATTACGAATGGTAATGGCAGGCAAATTCAGAAGAGAGGCTTCCTCGGTGATGGTGCCGCTGTCGGACAGCACGCAGAACGCCGACATCTGCAACTTGATGTAGTCGAGCAGACCGAATGGCTTCGAGAAACGAATCAATGGGTGATCGAGGGATTCACCAATCGCTTCCAGGCGCTTGCGGGTGCGAGGGTGCGTGGAAACGATAATCGGATACTGGTACTTGTCCGCCAGGGCGCGCAGCGTTTTGAGCAAGTCGCGAAGGTTTTCCGGCGTATCGACGTTTTCTTCACGGTGAGCGCTGACGATGAAGAACTTGTCCTGCTCCAGGCCTTCTCGTGCCAGCACGTCGGAAGTGAGGATTTTCGGCATGTAATAGTCGAGCACCTCCTCCATGTGCGACCCGGTCTTGATGATGGTTTCAGGACGAATGCCTTCGGCGATCAGGTAGCGGCGGGCATGCTCAGTCAGGACCATGTTGATATCGCTCAGGTGATCGAGCACCTTGCGATTGAGCTCTTCAGGGACACGCTGGTCAAAGCAGCGGTTACCGGCTTCCATATGGAACACAGGAATCTTGCGGCGCTTGGCGGCAATGACGGCCAGGCAGGTGTTGGTATCGCCGTAGAGCAGAAGCGCATCAGGCTTCTCGGCCTCGAATACTTCATCCGCCTTGGAAATCACTTCGGCGATGGTCTTGGCTGCGGTATCGCCTGCAGCACCCAGGAAGTAATCAGGCTTGCGAATTTCAAGGTCATCGAAAAAAACCTGATTCAATTCGAAGTCGTAGTTTTGACCCGAGTGAACCAACACATGATTAACCTGCTTATCAAGCTCGGCAATGACGCGGCTCATCTTGATAAGTTCTGGTCGCGTACCGACCAGCGTCATGACCTTAAGCATCAAGCTGCTCCTGAATGTATTCCAGATTCAACAGAACTTTCTTCACGCCTTCCACATCCAGACGCTCGGTATTGTGCGAGGTGTAATCGTCCAGATCGGAAATTTCCTTCTCGCCTTCAACAAAGAACTTCTTGTAGTTCAGGTCACGATTGTCCGATGGAATGCGGTAGTAACGCCCCATGTCTTCGGCTTTGGCCATTTCTTCGCGAGAGATCAGCGACTCGTAAAGTTTTTCGCCATGACGGGTGCCAATGACCCTGACGTCATTGTCGCGAGCAAAGAGTTCCTTGAGCGCTTGCGCCAGGTCCTCAACGGTCGAGGCAGGTGCTTTCTGGACGAAAATATCACCTTGCTCGGCGTGTTCGAACGCGTGCAGAACCAGGTCGACGGAATCCTCGAGCGACATCAAAAAGCGTGTCATGTTCGGGTCGGTGACGGTCAGCGGCTCGCCACTTTGCAACTGCTTGATGAACAACGGGATAACCGAACCGCGCGACGCCATGACATTGCCGTAGCGGGTTGCGCAGATCACCGGGCCTTTAGCCGGGATCATCCGCGACTTGGCAACCATCAGCTTCTCGGCCATGGCCTTGGAAATACCCATGGCATTAATCGGATAGACAGCCTTGTCGGTACTCAGTACAACGACACGCTGCACACCCGAAGCAATGGCCGCATTCAAAACGTTTTCGGTACCCATGACGTTGGTACGCACGGCTTCCATCGGGTAAAACTCGCAGGAAGGTACCTGCTTCAGGGCCGCGGCGTGGAAAATGTAATCCACACCCACCATGGCCTGATCAAGGCTGTCGCGGTCACGTACGTCACCGATGTAGAACTTCACTTTGTCATTGGACAAAGCAATGCGCATGTCTTCCTGCTTCTTCTCGTCACGGCTGAATACGCGAATCTCTTTTACGTCGGTATCCAGAAAACGCTTCAACACCGTATGGCCAAACGAGCCCGTACCGCCCGTGATCATCAAAACCTTATTATCAAACATATCTACCACCTTCCAAAACCTGATTGAATTTAATGATCAACGCAACGCGCGCATCGATTTAACCAATTCCAACCATGAAGGTGGAACGTAACCGGTTGCAGCCTGAAACTTCGAGGAGTTCAGTGAGCGATCTATAGAAAGTTGACTGTCCGCGATGATATCGATTTCCTTTTCGTAAACTTCCGCTACCAGTTTCAGAAGAGACAACTTGTCAATCGGAGCCACCGATACATGGTAAAGGCCATGAAGCTGCGGATTCGGTATTACGTAGTCGCGAATGACACGTGCCAGTTCCGCCGTAGGCAACCCCGAAAAAATGGCCTTTTCATAGCCTTTGACGGCGCCATTCTGGGAAAGAAACCAGTCGACCAGCGAATACTGGCTTCCCAATTCGTGACCAATGATGGAGGTCCGCAGGGTGATCGCATTCGATTCGGCATGCAGCTCGCCAATGTACTTCGACTTACCGTAGAGATCTTCCGCGTCGGAGGTATCCTCTTCGGTGTACGAACCCTTGCGACCGGAGAACACGCAATCGGTGCTGATATGAATCAGGCGTGCCCCGGACAGCGCGCACAGCTTGGCAATGCGGTGCGGCAACATCGCATTGATAGGCAGAGCCGACAGAGGATCCTTGGCATCAGCCAACTGCTTGATCAATCCAACGCAGTTGATGACGACATCCGGCTTGACCCGTGCCAGTACCGAAACCAGGGAGTCATGGTCAAGCACGTCAACGTTACTGATCAACGAACCGTGGGTGTCTTCAGAAAAGTATCTGGCGCCATTCGGGTTGCGCAATGTGCCCCACACCTCAAGGTGCGGGTTTCCGTGGAATTGCCTGAACACCGTGCTACCCAGCATTCCGGTGACCCCTAACACAAGAACCTTCATTTTGACCTGCCTTTCAATTCGTTAATCCTGCTGTGGAGAAGCTCGACCAGGCGCTGGCTTTGCCGCTCCATTTCGAAATGCTCGAGGTAGTACGCTCGCCCTGACTGCCCCAACGATTCCCGTTGTTCCAGAGTCATATGGAAAAGTTGTTCAATGCTCTTCGCCATACCTTCGGCGTCCTGCGCCGGACTCGTCAGACCAGCCCCGGCTTCCTGAACGATGCGGGCCCCCTCGCCATCCAGTGCAGCAATGATGGGCCTCCCTGCTGCCAGGTAAGCCTGAACTTTACTGGGGATGGTATAGGAGAACGCCTCATTCTGCTTCAACGTCACCAACAAACCCGCTGCCCGGCTGAAAAAATGTGGCATTTCGCTCGCCGGGAAACGCCCGGCAAGGATGAGGTTGTCCAATGCTCGTGATTGCTTCTGACTTTCGATCCAGCTCAACATGCTGCCGCTGCCGACCAGAACAATTTTAAGGCCGGATAAACCGCGAAGCTTGTCCGCCACCTCGACGAGGGTTTCAACCGACTGGGCAGTCCCGAGGTTTCCGGCGAAAACGAGGCAGAAGTTATTCTCGAGCTCTGCCAGCAAGGGCGCGGGAATCCGCGTTTGCTCAGTACTTGGAGGCACGTCCTGATAGGAGTTTGGGTAATACACAATCTTACCCGGGTCAGCATAGCGGGCGACCGGCTCACGGAATGCTCGCGACTGAACCAGAAGCGTATCGACGAACGCGTAAATGCCTCTCACCATCCAGCCCGCGGCACGCAGCGCTGTTTTGTTCTTGACGAATCCCGTTGCACTCAGGCTCTCTGGCCAAAGATCTTGAACCCATACAGCCAGATGGCTCTTGAGCTTCCACTTCAGATAAATGGCAGGGATGGCCGCCGTAATGGGAGACATTGCAAATACAAAGATCGCATCGTAATTTTCGCCTTTGACTGCACGCGGAAAGTATCTCAGCCCATTCACAACGAAAGACAAATAATTGAACAGCAGGTTTTTTGCGCCCGATGAACCACGAGGCCTGAGCGGTGCGCGACAGAGCTTGACCGAAGAGTCGTAGATTTCTTCCTGGTATCCAGAAGCACTGTAACCGTCGAATACAACTCCCTCCGGATAGTTTGGTTTCCCGGTGAGAACCTTTACGACGTGCCCCTGTGCAGTTAAAGTCCTGACCAGATCATTAATAATAAAAAATTCCGGCCAGAAATATTGCGACACCACAAGAATTTTCATCTATCAAACACTTCCCTTTGCGCGCCCGGCCAAAGCCAGCAACTCGAACCACGTTTTTCTCGAGGTGTTTTCCCAGTCAAACTTGTCACTTTGCGTTACTGCCTCGGTGGACAATTTCTTCAAAATATCTGGGCTCGTTAACGCCTCGGTGAGAACATCTTGTATGTTTTTTGAATCAAACGGCGAAAAATAAAGTGCAGCCTCTGCTCCAAATTCCGGCATAGGCATTACATTGGAACAGATCATTGGCCTACCGGAGGCCATCGCTTCAAGAAGAATATTCGGGCAGTTCTCACAGGACGAAGCAAAGAGATTCAGATAGGCGTGATGATACAGAGGAGGAAGGCTCTGATAAGGAATAGCGCCCAACAACAGCACCTGACTTTCCAGGCCAAGTGTAGAAATCAGGGCTTTTACGCGCTCGGCCTCTGGCAGATGTGTTTCACCCACGAAAATCAGCGGAAACCTTTCACGAAGCTCCTGAGGGAGGTTTGCGTAGGCACTGACAACCTCATAGTGATGTTTGTAAACATCAAATCTCGAGACATATAAAATGTAATCACCCGCCGGAAGAAAATCAGGGCGAACGGGGTTGCTGCTGTGAGTTCGAAACACCGAACCGATGCCATGGGGGATGGTGACGGCGTTTTTCACCTTGGTCAGCGACTCGATTACACTTCGCGCGTAATTGGAGATGAAGATTGTCAAATCAGCTTCCGACATGCTCTTGAGCATAATCCGGTTCAACAACCAGTTCCTCAGGCGCTGTAATCCCAACGGGATACTTTTGCGTACGCGCAGATCAAACGGGATCATGTTCCGAAACATCGTTGCAACCTTGCAGCCTGCAGGCGCACGAGTGCTGACGACCCCACCGGGGCAAAACAGTACGTCGGCCTTTTCCGCCTTCAAGATCCGGGGCAGCGCCCACTTTTCCCAGAGCGCCCTGAGAATCGGGTTCTCTGTGGGCCAGGCCGGTTCGACCCGACGGATGCGGGGATGATCCGGCAGCTTCAGTGAAGCCGGGGCGAAGACAACGATCTCAAGATCTTCGTTGACGGGAACAAATTGAAAAAGATTGATCAGGTATGTCTGACCTCCGCCAAGTCGGGCAGAGAGCGCGTTGAAAACTATCTTCATAGAACACCATTGCTCAATATAATTAACGACTATTTTTATCAAGCCAGGACTGGAACATTAGAATATTCCACAAATGAAGACTGCGATCGTAGGTTCCGTTTTGATGCTGGACCCATGCCGAACGAATTTTCTGACAATCAAAATAACCTTCTCTCTTGATTCGCTCTTCCGTCAACAACTCTTCCGCCCACTCTCTAAGCGGCCCACGCAGCCATTGCGCCAGGGGAATGGAGAAGCCCGCCTTCGGCCTATCGAAGAATGAATTGGGTACATAGCGTTTCAGCAACTCACGAAGCGGCCACTTCCCGACACCATTTTTGATTAATTGGTCTGAAGACAAGGAAAACGCCAGTTCCGCAACTCGATGATCGAGCAATGGCGCGCGGGTTTCGAGGCTCGCGCTCATGGCGCCGCGGTCTACTTTAACCAGCAAATCGTCAGGCAAATATTGAGAAACGTCCCACCGACGCATTTCCTCAATATAGTCGTCCGCCGATTCCCAGCAAATAGCGCCCTGACCTTGACTGCCAGCTCCCAGCACGACGTTGTCGTCAGGCTGCCACTGCGACATCAAACCGGTGTACATCTGTGCCAGACTCTCGGATGCCAGCAACTCGGACATTCTGTAGATGCGGCGACCATTCACTTTTGCTCGTACCGAACCCGGTAAAACAGAGCAGACGTTGTCCCACCCCTTTGAGGAAAGCGAGCGAAGTGAGTAAGCCATGACACGGCGTGCAGGCAAAGGCAGCTTTTCTATACGCGCCCATAAGCCGGCAGTGATCTGGTAGCGGGGATAACCGGCAAAAAGTTCATCACCGCCGTCCCCGGACAGCGCAACAGATACATGTTGCTTGGTCATCCTGGAAACCAGGATTGTAGGGATCTGCGAGGAGTCAGCGAAAGGCTCGTCGTAAATTTCCGGCAAATGCGGAATGATCGAAACGGCGTCATCCGCACCTAGATAAAACTCAGTGTGATTCGTCCCCAAGTGCTTGGCGATCGCCTTCGCATAAGGGGCTTCGTCAAACTCAGGCTCATTGAAGCCGATGGTGTAAGTGTTGATACTTGAGCTGCTTTGCGACTGCATCAACGAAACAATCAGGCTTGAATCCACCCCACCGGACAGGAACGCACCGAGTGGAACATCCGCAATCATCTGCGACTTCACCGCCGCTGACAGCCTTTCACCAACAACGTCCACCACCTCTTTGTCGCTAGCCTGCGACAACTCATCCCTTAATACACTGGATTGCGCCAGTGACCAGTATGAAACAGGTGTCTGCCGGGAAGAAAAAGAGTCCACCGTCAGATAATGAGCTGGCGGAAGTTTCTTGATACCTTCGTAGATAGACTCAGGGGCTGGAACATAGCCAAACCTGACAAACTTCGCCAAAGCATGACGATCAATGCGCAGATCATCAGTAAAGGCCGCCTTGATTGCTTTCAACTCGGAGGAGAAAACAAACCGGTTACCGACAATACCGTAATACAGGGGTTTTTCCCCCATACGATCCCGGGCTAACGTAATTGTCTTGCTGACTTTGTCCCAGACGGCGAATGCAAACATGCCGACCAGATTTTCGAGCGTTGTTTTTACACCCCACGCCTCGATCGCAGCCAGCAGGACTTCCGTGTCAGAGTGACCACGCCAGATACGTGTCGAACCGGAGTCAATCAGCTTTTGTCGCAACTCATTGAAATTATAGATTTCACCATTGAACACAATAACGAAACGTTCGTTATCGGACACCATTGGCTGACTTCCATGTACCGACAACTCCAGAATGGAAAGCCGCCGATGGCCCAGCGAAATCCCACTATCGGCATCTGACCAAACTGCTCCGTCATCGGGCCCGCGATGTATCAGCGCATCCACCATTTTGCCAACGGCAAAGGCGCTCTGCTGATCCAACTTCCACCCGACAACTCCCGCAATTCCGCACATACCTACGCTCTCACTCCAGTGAAAATATTTAAACTCACTTCAAAACCCGAACGAGTTTCATCGCGAAGAATAATCCAAATGACAATACATAAAAAACCATCGCATTCAGCAAGCTTATTTCACCATACCAAACCCAGTGCATAACCGATGCAGCACAAAGCATATACAGAAAAAGCTGCAAGAAGTCCTGATCGCGCCAGCCCGAATCGACAAAACGCAAGAAACAGACGCTGATGAACCCGTTGAAGAATACACCAAACAAGCCGAAATTTTCGAACGCCACACCAGCGGCATGGATCCCGCCCATCCCGGTAATGAAGTACCAGTAGGCCGGGTTATCCACCGTAATGGGCTTCACTACACCGAAAGCCGAATAGATAGGAGAAGGTGCCAGCGAAAGAAACATGTCGAGGTAGGTCTGACCATACCGCAGGTGCTCGCCATCCCAGAAGCCCGTCAACTGCTGGACGAGCGGCAGGATGATTGCATTCCATGAGTTGAACAAAAAGAATTGTTCAATGTTATCTGTAGTTAAATCAACATCCATGCGTACCATGGAAACAATAACGCCGCTGCTCAGAACTACCAGCATAAAAGCCGCAACACACAACAATGTTTTGAATTTGATGAGATGGCTGTAGCGAAACATCAAGCCCAGCACATAGGCCACTACCAACACAACAAAGTCCCGATCTCCGGTCATCGCGTTGGCAACGGAATAAGCCAGCACCAGCAGCGCCGAGAAGGTGAGCATGTACCATGATGGATAGGCAAACGCCAATGCAGTGACCGCAATGATAGAAAAAACCACCACAGCCTCGACACCCGCAAACATCTCGAGCATCGCCTCCACATTTATCAGCCTGAACAAAACAAAGAAGACCGAGACTGAAAGAAACACCAGCCCTGCCAACTTGAAGTCAATTGGAGAGAAAAAAGCGCGGCGCGAAGAGGAGATGTCGGCAGGCACCAAAAGCCCCAACAGGTAGGCAGTCAGCCCGCCAGCGACACCTAGAAACCAGACAAGCGAAAGTCTGAATACGAACTGCTCATCAAGGTAAAAACTATAGTCTCCGATCGGCCAAAGCGTAACGGTATCGCTCCATAGGCTGCTTA
Organism: Pseudomonas sp. PB101; assembly: GCF_009764265.1. Taxonomy (GTDB): domain Bacteria; phylum Pseudomonadota; class Gammaproteobacteria; order Pseudomonadales; family Pseudomonadaceae; genus Aquipseudomonas. The sequence goes on along the minus strand of NZ_RWIR01000013.1, from coordinate 37,326 downwards.
CCAGCCCAAGGAAGGGCACCGAATAGCAGACGGCGTATAACGCAACCAGATATTTTTTGGATATCAGGCACAAAATAATTTGAACGACCAAAATCAGCAAGCATGTCGAAACCAGTAATATAACCATGAACCTAACTCAAAAAATTAAAGCAACAGAACCGACCACCAGGTCCAACACTGGCCCCAACATCACTTGCAGTCATGCGTATAGCCTGAGCATGAATCATATCGAATACACCTTTCATTGCAGCAACTTACGTCCACCCAAGGACGCAAGCACCACAATTTGCGCAACCAGGGCCAGTATGAATGACCTGAAAAGATCAATCGCCAACATGTCGCCCTTCATACCCGCATAAGCCGTCGACGCCAGATAGACAATCGCATAAATGCAACTAGCCAGAAAAACTACCTTCGTCAGGTTTTTGCTGTGCAGGATCTGAGTAATGATAGTAGTCACAAGGCCAAGACCGCCCGCCAACACTGCATAAGCCAGAAGGTCGGTTTTACTGCACAAACTGCTACCCAGAAAACACAACCAGTAACTCTGCGTCAGAATCATGAACAAAGGCAAACAAATCGAAACTGCAACACCGAGCATCAAATACAACTTGCTGGAATTCTTGCCATGACCCGCCAGCTTGACGATGGCATATGAAGCAAGCGAACTCGGAAGAACCGTGACCAAAATATAAAAAAGAAAAAACAGATTGAAATAGCCCACTTCAGAAACATTCAAACTTGAATTTGCAAATATCATCAGACAAATGATATGAACAGGTGCCCCCAGAAGCATGCTTCCAGCGATGGCAGGAGCACCAGAACGGGTGAGCAGAGCGGCCATCTTTGCAAAAGAGAAGTACTCACGCACTCCTCCTTCTTCAGGGCTGAACTTGCTCGCCTTTATCATAAAAAAACCGAACGCAGGAGCGATCAACGTGCAGAGTGCAAGTGTCAGAATGACACCCTCTATACGCCCTTCAACCTTCGCGATAGCCAGTACCAGGAGTAATCCAAGCAGCCCATGGGCGGCCAAGGCAGCCACCCATCTTCCAGAGGTGTTAAGCGAGAACATCAGACCGGTTATGGTCAGATTGCAAACACAGACAAACCCGAGGAAAAACGCGCCGGTCATCAAGTAGCCAGCACTCAGCTCATAAGAGGACGCAGGCGCCGGGAACACTGAAAAAACAGCGACACAGAGGGCACCCACAACGATGCCGCCCCATGCCATGAGACTCAAGGAAGTCCTGTAGTTTACATTTTCGGCATTCATTACCGCATAGCGACTTAGCGCCACACTCAAGCACTCCCCCACCACAGTCGCGATGCCTGTTACGATCGCGTAGTGGTAAGAGAATACGCCGTACAACTCAACCCCTAACATTCGAGCCAGGCTGAACAGCAAAACAAACATGCAAAGTTTGTTTGCCAAAACTGTAATAGCACAGATCCCTTTAATCACAAGAATTAACTTCTTGCGAAGAACGAAACGTACCAGTCAGCTGCTTTCAACATACCTTCGCCAACATTGAAGAGAGGTTGATAACCCAGCAGATCCTTTGCCTTGTCAATATTGGCTTGCGAATGCCTTACATCACCTGCACGAAAATCCCGATATACCATTTCAGAGGTAGTCGTGACATCAACATTGGACAAAGCACCCTTGATACAAGCAAAGACCTGATTCAATGTCGTGCGGTCGCCCACGGCGACGTTATAAACATTGTTTTTTGCTTCAGGACTCGCACAAGCAGCCAGAATATTGGCCTGGACCGCATTCTCTACGAAGCAGAAATCGCGACTCGTTTCCCCATCACCATTAACGAAAACCTCCTCGTTGTTGATCATGGCCGCAGTCCACTTGGGAATAACTGCTGCATAGGCGCCATTTGGATCCTGACGCTTGCCGAACACGTTGAAGTAACGAAGACCAATGGTTTTGAAACCGTAGGTGCTGGAAAAAACCTCAGCGTACAGTTCATTTACATATTTCGTGACGGCATAAGGAGAAAGAGGTTTTCCGATAACCCCCTCAACTTTAGGCAGTCCCGGATGATCGCCATAGGTAGAGCTGGAAGCTGCGTAGGTAAAACTCTTCACCTGTGCATCTTTCGCCGCGACCAGCATATTCAGAAAGCCATCAATATTGGTGCTGTTCGTGGTAATCGGATCATTGATGGAACGAGGGACGGACCCGAGCGCCGCCTGATGCAGAACGTAGTCCACCGGAACATCAGTGGCCGCATCAAAAGTCATCGCCTTTCTGCAGTCTTCAATATTTCTGATATCCCCGGTCACCAGCACGAATCGCGCCCATTGCTCCGGGCTCACTACCGACTGCACTTCGTCGAGATTACGTTGATGCCCGGTCGCAAAGTTATCGAGCCCAACAACCCGCTGATCCAACTTCAGCAGCGTCTCCAATAGGTTGGAGCCGATAAATCCGGCGACGCCTGTGATCAACCAAACCTTGGGAGACTGTTGAATTTCAGCTTTGACTTTCTCGAAACGGATCATGTAATTCTCGACTTGGCATTTTTATGTCAGTGATAACGAATCAGGGTCTTCACAGACCCCGAGGATCACAAACGCAGATCTGACTGAGAGGCATCCAGCAGATACTTGAGGTCATAGAGAACGTGTTCGGCTTTACCCAGGCTCCGGATGCTCTCAGCGCCCATCGCGGCAAACTCGTTATGTGCCACAGCCAGAATAATACCGTCGTAGGAATTGACCTCTGGTTGACTGATAGGAGTAATCGAGTACTCATGCATTGCTTCAGCCGCATCGACCCACGGGTCGTACACATCAACGACAATATTGAATTCAGCGAGCTCATTTACGATGTCGATGATTTTGGTGTTGCGCAGATCAGGGCAGTTCTCCTTAAACGTCAACCCCATAATCAGCACTCGCGCACCATCAACATGAATTTTGCGCTTGAGCATTGCCTTGACTAGTTGAGAGACGACGTAAGCGCCCATACTGTCGTTCAAACGGCGACCGGCCAGAATGATTTCAGGGTGGTAACCAATAGACTGAGCCTTATGCGTCAGGTAGTAAGGATCTACACCAATGCAATGCCCGCCTACCAGACCCGGACGAAATGGCAAGAAGTTCCACTTAGTACCGGCGGCCTCCAGAACGGCCTGGGTATCAATACCCATTTTATTGAAAATCAATGCCAACTCATTGATCAGCGCAATATTCAAATCGCGCTGCGTGTTTTCAATAACCTTTGCAGCCTCGGCAACTTTGATGCTCTTGGCCTTGTGAGTACCAGCGATAATGATTGTGTTATACAGCGCATCGACAAGATCGGCGACTTCTGGAGTTGAACCCGCTGTCACTTTTTTAATGGTAGTGACACGATGCTCTTTATCGCCCGGATTTATGCGCTCCGGACTATAACCTGCAAAAAAATCAACATTAAACTTTAGACCGGATACTTTTTCCAATACCGGTACACAGTCTTCCTCGGTAGCGCCAGGATAGACCGTTGATTCATAAATAACGATATCGCCTTTTTTCAGAACGCGACCAATGGATTCACTCGCTTTAATCAAAGGCGTCAAGTCCGGGCGCTTGTGCTCATCGATCGGCGTAGGCACGGTAACAATAAATACGTTGCAGGCAGACAACTCATCCAGCGCGGAGCTAAAGCTCAATCCTGACGCGGATTGCAACTCATCATCAGACACCTCGAGAGTAGCGTCATGACCGGCCTTCAGCGCTTCAATTCGTCGCTGGCTGATATCAAAACCAACCACTTGCATTTTTTTGCCAAACTCAACCGCCAGCGGCAAGCCCACATAACCGAGACCCACTATGGCCAACTTCACATCTTCGAGTTTAAGCATTGTTTTCCCTTGCCATTCATCAATATTAAGTCGATCGTTAAGCACTTCACATCTCGCGCGTCAGAAACGTACGGCATAGCTGCGTAAACTGGAAATTATACCGAAAGCTCCGCTGGGAACCACAATCATTTTCAGCAGTCCGGGAAAGAATATCCCGACCCTTGGCGTAACTGCGAGGAGCACCGCACCGCCCGGGATAATAGCCGCCAATGAAACGACTGGAAACTGCCGACGATCAATTCGTGACCATCACTGCCTATCACACTGCGGAGCAAAGCTCGACCCCTCCCATCGAAAAAACGCCGAGCTGGGTGATTACGAGCCAGGAAACATATCACGCATGATTTCGTCGAAGCCGGACAGACAGACAAATCGAAATTCGATTCATCTGGCACTGCCCGCCCGGGAGCAGAAGCCAGCTTCCTTCCCGGGTTAAATTAATGCCCCATCGCTCGGCGATAGGGCACTGAAATATTACTGACAGAGGGTATAAAGCTTAATCATCCGATTTTGCTGCGAAGAACCCACGCAACAATACGACAGCCAAACCCAGAATAAGGCCGGAAATAATACCCAAGACAAGGATCAATGCCTTGTTAGGCTTGACCGGGGCATCTGGCAGCTCGACATCTCCGTCCTGGCGATAGACAGACACCGCCGTCGCGTCAGTTTTCAACCCTTTGAAAAAGTTGTACTTACCCTGAAGCTCACGCAAACGATCCGTGAATGGGTCATCCGACGTGCGGGCCTGGAGATTCTCGATTTCCGCCTTCAGCGCTTTCGAGCCACGCATGTACGTAAGCTGACCAGACTCACCACCCGCAATAACAGACTGACTCAGCGTAATGGCGGGCGGCCTCTCCAATCCAATCGACTCGGCAATGCGCAAGGCTTCAGTCAACCTGGCAATCGAGTCCTCTTTCGCCATGCGACTGGCATCCCTTGCGGAGCTTATCTGCTGCTCCAGATTACGAGCACGAACCTCAGACTCGATCGAAAGGTTCCTGATCATTTCATTTTTGGCTAAATCGCCAGCCTGGGCGATGTACGCTGCAGCCCAATTTCTGGCCTGCTCAGGGTTGCTGGTCTGTACGACAACCAAATATCTGTCCGAGGCCTCCTTGAGTGGAGAAACGACACGGAGCACCTGAGAGAAATCCCCATACAAGACATCCTGGGACTTTTTACGCTGTTCCTCGGACAAACTTGGTAGATAGACTTTGTAAAAAAAATCCCGACGCAGCGACTCTGCCTGCAAACGACGAATGTATATCTCGTAGACATCCTTAACATTATAAGGCGCCAACTCTGTATCTCTCGTACGCCCGTAGTTAAAGTTAGCAATATCGTTCTGAGTTGGCGGAATTACGAAAGCCTTCGCTTCATAAATTGGAGTAGCGACAAAAGCGTAGCTCGCTGCAGCGACTGCCCCAAGGACAACAAAAGCTAAAATGATAAATTTCTGACGTGAAATAGCGCGAACAAACCTTTGAAACTCAAAATCACTTGAATTATTTTCTTGTCTGGAGTCGCCCTGCATATACTGGTAGCCTTTTACTTATAAAGTTACTTTACATTCCACGAACACAGACATTGAGAACCATCAACGTAAATCTCCAGGACTCAAGCTGCAACCGTACCGCGCATCCTCCCTAAAAGAGCGTTCGCAGCACACTACATAGCAAAACCCCGACTGAGCGCTCGAACACCCAGCGTCAAGCTTAATGAGGAATTTGCCGCACTCTCCTCCTGGACCTCAAGGCATAAACGGCTACCATCAACCCGCCCATGATCATTCCGGCCAGGAATGCGACAACTCCAACAATTGATACCTGCAGCTCGGGGGATGCAAAACCGAAAAAGGAAACGACAACAAGCTGCTGATTTTCCAATACAAAAAGCAAACACGCGACCGCGACCAACAATACCAGCCCCGTGATTGCAAACCGCATGAAGCGACTCCCGGCACGCCAGCTACTCCTCAACGTAACCTTCCTCCTCTTCATTCACCCGATCACGCAACTCTTTCCCCGGCTTGAAATGAGGAACAAATTTGCCATCGAGACTGACTGACTGACCGGTTTTCGGATTGCGACCGACACGCGGCGCTCTGTAGTGCAAGGAGAAGCTGCCAAACCCACGGATCTCGATGCGATCACCGGTAGCCAGACATTGGGACATTTGTTCAAGCATGGTCTTGATGGCCAGTTCCACATCCTTGGATGAGAGCAGCCCTTGGTGGGTGACTATTCGTTCGATCAACTCGGACTTCGTCATATTTTTCCCTTCCTTTTCAAGCAGCTAGATCAGCGCTTCAAAGGTTTTAGCACGCCCCGATCAATTTGAACAGCCCGAGTTTTTGACATTTTCCACCAGCAAAGGGATGCCCACTTCCAAAGCAGCGGAACACTGATCGTGCACTATCACGCCGGCCTACAGACAACCAACATGGTGCGCGTCAGATAGCCTGCGGGGTTGAAGCCAAAGGGGCCCTCATCCTCATCTTTGGCATCATCGGACCTAGCTAGAACTTTGTAGCCCTGCGCCTTGCACTCCTTGTTCGCCCGCTTGCGGCACTTCTCCCACCCCGACCCCAGCCCCGAACAATCAATCTCGATACCACTGACCCCGCGCACTGCGTGAGTCTTGGCATTAGTGCCGCAGCCAGCCAGAACCAGTACCGCCATTACTACGATGAGCCTGTTCATTCGCTTCCTTAGGCCAGGCACGCCGCCCGACTGTCGTTCGCTTCAAGCAAAAGACTAGCTGTAAATAAACGATTCATGCTGATGTAGAAAGAGACCACTTGCCATGGGCACTAGTTTCACGGCAGAAGCAAAACAAGGAGCCAGCCAAGGCCCCCAAGGAAAGCGTCACATCACCCACTGAAGGCGAAACGAGTACTACTCACCCTTCCCTCGTGCGCATCACTTTGAATTCCCGCCCCGACTCGATCACCGCCTCATCTGCACCGAGCGGTGCGCGCCATCCGAGAAGATTGCAGGCTTTACTGGAGTCCACGACCAGAGATCCACAGAGCTGTTCAAAGGCACCTCCCATCCCCGCAACGCGAGCGCCCCAACGCATAAGTCCTGGCGGCATAGGCACGAGCAAGGTCCGCTTCCCCATTCCTTGCGCCAAGCGCTCGATAATCTGGGGCGTGGAAAGATCCACCCCATCAGAAATCAGGAACGTTTCGTTAGCGGCCGCTGGATGCTCTATACACAGGGAAATGAAATCCACCAGGTTGCGCAATGACACCATGCTGCGGCAATTATCGACCGATGCAAGTGGCAACGGCAGGCCAATGGCAACCAGTTTCAATAAACGCCGAAAATTTCCAGGTGCGTGGCCTGCATACACAAGCGGTGGACGAATGATGACGAGTTCCATGTCGGAACCCTTCAGAAGCTCACGCAGAGCCTGTTCAGCTTCCCACTTGGATATCGCATAGTCCGCTTTGGGAGCAGGCATTGAGGACTCATCGAATGGCGTACTTGTTGTGCTTGATCCGTTCACGCCAATGGAGCTGATAAAAATGAAGCGTTTCACACCCGTGGCCAGTGCCTTTCGCGCCAGATTTAATGTGAATTCAACATTGTCTGCGCGATAGAGATCGAGAGGCGAACTCGAGGTTTCCTTCAAGACGTGCGCGCGACCGGCAAGGTGGATCAGCGTGGTGACGCCCTCAGGAAAAGGTGCATCGGCCCAGGCTACGTTACTGTTGATTATGACTTGAGCTACTTCACTCGGAACTTTCTGACTCTGACTGCGAACCAGCACAGTGAGATCCACATTCTTTTTTGCTATGAGTTGCTGCACAAGCTCCTGCCCGATAAAGCCGGTAGCGCCGGTGATCAGTATCTTTTGTGAGGGAGTCAAGAATGCCGCTCCGAGAGTCGAAGGATTAAATTCATAGCGCCGCGAGCTAATGACGTTTACGCGGGACGCATCAAAATCAGGATATAAAAAAAGGGCGACCGAAGCCGCCCTTTTTTATGGTCTGACAGAACTTAGTTCTGCTTTTCCATTTGTGCACGCAGCAGGTCACCCAGAGTGGTGGCCACAGGAGCATCAGTAGCTACTGGCTTGTCGCGCAGGCTCTGAATTGCTTCTTTCTCGTCTTCAACGTCTTTCGACTTGATCGAGAGCTGGATTACACGGCTCTTGCGGTCAACGCTGATGATCTTGGCTTCTACTTCTTCGCCTTCTTTCAGAACGTTGCGCGCGTCTTCAACGCGGTCACGGCTGATTTCGGATGCTTTCAGAGTCGCTTCGATATCGTCGGCCAGAGTGATGATGGCGCCTTTAGCGTCAACTTCTTTCACGATGCCCTTAACGATTGCGCCTTTGTCGTTCTCTTGAACGTACTCGGAGAACGGATCGCTTTCCAGTTGCTTGATACCCAGGGAGATGCGCTCGCGCTCTGGGTCAACCGACAGGATAACGGTGTCCAGCTCGTCGCCCTTCTTGAAACGGCGTACGGCTTCTTCGCCCACTTCGTTCCAGGAGATGTCGGACAGGTGAACCAGGCCGTCGATGCCGCCGTCCAGACCAATGAAGATACCGAAATCGGTGATCGACTTGATGGTGCCGGAGATTTTATCGCCCTTGTTGAACTGGCCAGAGAAATCTTCCCATGGGTTAGATTTGCACTGCTTGATGCCCAGGGAGATACGACGACGCTCTTCGTCGATGTCCAGAACCATGACTTCCACTTCGTCGCCGACTTGTACGACTTTCGAAGGGTGGATGTTCTTGTTGGTCCAGTCCATTTCGGAAACGTGTACCAGACCTTCAACGCCTTCTTCCAGCTCAGCGAAGCAGCCGTAGTCGGTCAGGTTGGTTACACGAGCGGTAACGCGAGTGCTTTCTGGGTAACGGGCTTTGATAGCAACCCATGGATCTTCGCCCAGTTGCTTCAGGCCCAGGGAAACACGATTGCGCTCGCGATCGTACTTCAGAACCTTGACATCGATCTCGTCGCCAACGTTGACGATTTCGGAAGGATGCTTGATACGCTTCCAAGCCATGTCGGTAATGTGCAGCAGGCCATCGACGCCACCCAGATCGACGAATGCGCCGTAATCGGTGAGGTTCTTGACGATACCTTTGACTTGTTGGCCTTCCTGCAAGGATTCCAGCAGAGCTTCGCGCTCGGCGGAGTTCTCGGCTTCCAGGACGCTGCGACGGGAAACGACAACGTTGTTGCGCTTCTGGTCCAGCTTGATGACCTTGAATTCCAGCTCTTTGCCTTCCAGGTGCGTGGTGTCGCGCACTGGACGGACGTCAACCAGAGAACCTGGCAGGAACGCACGGATGCCGTTAACGTCGACAGTGAAGCCGCCTTTAACCTTACCGTTGATAACGCCCTTGACCACTTCTTCGGCTGCGAAGGCTGCTTCCAGAACAATCCAGCATTCAGCGCGCTTGGCTTTTTCACGGGACAGCTTGGTTTCACCAAAGCCGTCTTCAACCGAGTCCAGAGCAACGTGAACTTCGTCACCGACGTTGATGTTCAGTTCGCCAGCGTCGTTGTAGAACTGCTCAAGCGGGATGAGTGCTTCAGACTTCAGGCCAGCGTGAACGGTTACCCAGCGAGCTTGGTAATCGATATCAACGATAACACCGGTGATGATGGAGCCTGCCTGAAGGTTCAGGGTTTTTAGGCTTTCTTCAAAGAGTTCCGCAAAGCTTTCGCTCATTTTAATTCCTGTTGATGAGGGCGAAGAATACGCCCATCTCCACACCCCAGACGGTGTGGGTTAGTTTCATTTAAAAGAAGCCACCGCAGGACTATGACTGGTCCCCTGCGGCCTTCTTGGTCACCCGGCGATATCGCGAATGGCGATCTCGCTCATGATGCGTTCCAGCACCTGGTCGATGGACAATTCCGTGGAATCCAGCTGTATGGCGTCAGCCGCCGGTTTGAGCGGGGCTACCGCTCGCTGGGTGTCACGCTCATCGCGCGCACGTATCTCATCTAGCAGACTCGACAGACTAACACCCTCGACTTTGCCCTTCAACTGCAAATATCGACGGCGCGCCCTCTCCTCGGCACTGGCGGTCAGAAAAATCTTCAGCGATGCATCCGGAAAAACCACGGTGCCCATGTCGCGGCCATCGGCCACCAGCCCCGGCGCTTCCTGAAAAGCACGCTGGCGCTGCAGCAGCGCCTCGCGCACAGCGGGCAGCGCAGCCACCTGGGAAGCGCCGGATCCGACGCTTTCGGTGCGGATGACATCGCTGACTTCATCACCTTCCAGGATGATCCGCTGCAACTGACCGTCCGTCGCCGCGATGAACTGCACGTCCAGATGAGCGGCGAGTTTCTTCAGCAGCTCTTCATTGGTCAGGTCGACACCGTGGTTATGCGCAGCGAAGGCCAGCAATCGGTACAACGCACCGGAATCCAGCAGGTTCCAGCCCAGGCGCTTGGCCAGAATCCCGGCTACCGTGCCCTTGCCCGACCCGCTTGGCCCATCGATGGTGATGACCGGTGCAATGTTGATCACGACTGAGCCTCTTGCGCCACACGAATGCCGACCTGCGCGCACAGCGCGAGGAAGTTCGGGAACGACGTCGCGACGTTGGCGCAATCATGAATGCGGATTGGCGCACTGGCGCGCAGCGAAGCAACGCTGAACGCCATGGCGATACGGTGGTCGCCATGGCCGTGCACTTCACCGCCGCCGATCTGGCCGCCGTCGATGATGATGCCGTCCGGAGTCGGCTCGCACTTGACGCCCAACGCCAGCAGACCGTCCGCCATCACCTGGATGCGGTCCGACTCCTTGACCCGAAGTTCTTCGGCGCCGGTCAGCACGGTGCGCCCTTCGGCACAGGCAGCCGCCACGAACAGTACCGGGAATTCGTCGATGGCCAGTGGAACCAGCTCCTCGGGAATCTCGATACCTTTGAGTTTAGCTGCGCGTACGCGCAAGTCGGCTACCGGTTCGCCACCCACTTCACGCTGGTTTTCCAGGGTGATGTCGGCGCCCATCAGGCGCAGGATGTCGATCACACCGGTGCGGGTCGGGTTGATGCCGACATGCTCGAGCACCAGCTCCGAACCTTCGGCGATCGAAGCGGCCACCAGGAAGAACGCCGAAGACGAGATATCGCCCGGCACTTCAATGTGGGTCGCCGTCAGCTTGTTGCCGGACTCGACCGATGCGGTCGCACCGCTGACCGTTACCGGGTAGCCGAAGCCGCGCAGCATGCGCTCGGTATGGTCACGGGTCGGTGCAGGCTCGGTAACCGTGGTCTTGCCTTCGGCATACAGGCCGGCCAACAGCAGGCAGGATTTCACCTGGGCACTGGCCATCGGCATGGTATAGGTCAGGCCCTTGAGCTTGTGGCCACCACGAATGGTCATCGGCGGACGACCTTCAGCGGCGGTTTCGATCACCGCGCCCATTTCACGCAGCGGATTGGCGACGCGATTCATCGGGCGCTTGGACAGAGAAGCATCGCCGGTCAGGGTGCTGTCGAAGCTCTGCGCAGCCAGCAGGCCGGAGAGCAGGCGCATCGAAGTACCGGAGTTGCCCAGATAGATCGGGCCCGGCGCCGGTTTCAGGCCATGCAGGCCAACGCCGTGAATGGTCACGCGACCGTGGTGCGGACCTTCGATCACGACGCCCATGTCACGGAAAGCCTGCAAGGTCGCCAGGGCATCTTCGCCCTCGAGGAAGCCTTCGACTTCGGTGACGCCTTCGGCCAGGGAGCCAAGCATGATCGAACGGTGGGAAATCGATTTGTCACCCGGTACGCGAATCCGACCGGACAGGCGGCCACCAGGTTGAGCCAGGAAGATCAGATCGTTGGAATTCATAGCGTCCACATAGGCCCTGCGGGCCAGGATTTTACTGAAATGCTCGCGGGCAACCCGGGCGCGCGTGAAAACGCCCAACAATTGGTGCCCATCCCCTGCATCGACCGCGTCGCGCAAGGCGTCGAGATCGCTGCGAAATGTATCGAGTGTGCGCAGGACAGCTTCGCGGTTGGCGAGGAAGATGTCGTGCCACATGACCGGGTCGCTTCCGGCGATTCTTGTGAAATCGCGGAAACCGCCCGCAGCGTAACGGAAGATCTCAAGATTTTCATTGCGCTTGGCCAACGAATCGACCAAACCGAACGCCAGCAAGTGCGGCAGATGACTGGTCGCCGCCAATACTTCGTCGTGACGCTCGACCTGCATGTGCTCGACATCGGCGCCCAATTCGCGCCACAAACGGTCGACAACCGCGAGGGCTGCCGGATCGGTTTGCTCCAGCGGCGTCAGGATCACTTTGTGGCGACGGAACAGTTCGGCATTGGAGGCTTCCACCCCGCTCTGCTCGGAACCGGCAATCGGATGGCCCGGCACGAACCGCGCCGGCATGCCACCGAACGCCTCGGTTGCCGCGCGCACCACATTGCCCTTGGCGCTGCCGACATCCGTCAGGATCGCCTGCCCCAGATCCATGCTCGCCAAACGCGCGAGCACTTTCTCCATGGCCAGAATCGGCACTGCCAACTGAATCACGTCGGCACCCTGGCATGCAGCCGCGAGGTCGTCTTCACAACGATCCACCACACCCAGCTCGACCGCCAGCTTGCGCGATTGCGGGTCAAGATCGACCCCGACCACTTCGCGGCACATGCCGCTTTCACGCAAGCCCTTGGCAAACGAACCACCGATCAGCCCCAGACCGACCACCACCAGGCGACCGATCATAGGTTCAGCAGATTGCAGTGCAGTGACATCAACCACGGGCCAGGACCTTGGTCAACGCTTCAAGGAAGCGGTTGTTCTCAGCCGGCAGGCCAATGGTGATGCGCAGGTGATTGGGCATGCCGTAGTTGGCTACCGGGCGCACGATCACGCCTTCACGCAGCAGGCCCTGGAACACCGGGGCCGCGACCTGACCGAGATCGACGCAGATAAAGTTGCCTTTGGATGGAATCCAGCTCAGCCCCAGCTCACGGAAACCGGCTTGCAGTTGCAGCATGCCGGACTCGTTCAACTGGCGGCTTTGCGCCAGATACTCTTCATCCTTCAACGCCGCGCAAGCAGCGGCCAGGGCCAGGCTGTTGACGTTGAACGGCTGGCGTACGCGGTTCAGCACGTCTGCCACCACCGGCGTGGACAATCCGTAACCCACGCGCAGCGCCGCCAGGCCATAGGCCTTGGAGAAGGTGCGTGAAACCAGCAGGTTCGGATACGCCGCCAGGTAGTCCAGGCCATCCGGCAGATCACCGCCTTCGGCGTACTCGATGTAGGCCTCGTCCAGCACGACAAGTACATGCTCCGGAACATCCTGCAGGAATTCATCCAATGCCTCGGCATCGAACCAGGTCCCGGTCGGGTTGTTCGGGTTGGCGATGAAGACCACACGGGTATTGGCATCGATGGCTGCCAGCATGGCAGGCAGGTCATGCCCCCAGTCCTTGGCCGGAACCACCTTGGCCTGTGCGCCGACAGCCTGAGTGGCAATCGGGTAGACCGCGAACGCATGCTCGCTGAACACGGCATTCAGGCCCGGCGCCAGATAGGCACGCGCCACCAGTTCAAGAATGTCGTTGGAACCGTTGCCCAGCGTCACTTGATTGAGCTCGACACGGCACTGTTCGGCCAGCAGAGACTTGAGCGCAAAGCCATTGCCGTCCGGATAGCGGGTCAGCTCGGCCAGCGCCTCGCGGATCGCCGCCAGCGCCTTGGGGCCGGGGCCCAGCGGGTTTTCGTTGCTCGCCAGCTTGACGATGCTGGCCGGATCGAGATCCAGCTCACGCGCCAGTTCGTCCACGGGTTTGCCCGGAACGTAAGGCGAAAGTTGTTGCACGCCCGGCTGTGCCAGAGCGAGGAAATTGCCACTCATTTGCTACCGCCCCTTAGAGAACTGCTTTCGGGTAGGAACCCAGCACTTTGAGTGCCACTGCTTCCTGACTGATCTTTTCCAGCACACCTTTTATCAGCGGATCACGGTGGTGGCCGACAAAGTCGATGAAGAACACGTAGGTCCATTTGCCACTGCGCGACGGACGCGTCTCGATTCGGGTCAGGTCGATGCCATTGTCGTGGAACGGCACCAGCAACTCGTGAAGCGCACCCGGCTTGTTGCTCATCGAAACGATGATCGACGTCTTGTCGTCGCCGGTCGGTGGCACTTCCTGATTGCCGATCATGAGGAAACGCGTCGAGTTGTCCGGACGGTCCTCGATTTTCTCGGCCAGACGGGTCAGGCCATACAGGCCGGCCGCCATGTCGCCGGCAATCGCCGCCGAGTTCCACTCGCCCTTGACCCGCTTGGCCGCTTCGGCGTTGCTGGACACCGCCACGCGCTCGACATTCGGGTAATGGGCGTCCAGCCACTTGCGGCACTGGGCCAGTGACTGTGCGTGGGAGTAGATGCGGCTGATGCTGTCGGTCTTGGTGTTTTCACCGACCAACAGGTGATGGTGGATACGCAGCTCGACTTCACCGCAGATCACCATGTCGTGCTCGAGGAAGCTGTCGAGGGTGTGGTTGACCGCGCCCTCGGTGGAGTTTTCCACCGGGACCACGCCAAAATTCACCGCACCGGCCGCCACTTCACGGAACACTTCGTCGATCGCCGCCATCGGCTTGCTGATCACCGCGTGGCCAAAGTGCTTCATGGCCGCCGCCTGGGTGAAGGTACCTTCAGGGCCGAGGTAAGCCACTTTCAGCGGCTGCTCGAGCGCCAGGCACGACGACATGATTTCGCGGAACAAGCGCGCCATCTCTTCGTTGCCCAGCGGCCCCTGGTTGCGCTCCATGACACGCTTGAGCACCTGAGCTTCACGCTCGGGACGATAGAACACCGGCACTTCGCCTTCGGCCAGCGAGGCCATCTTTACCCGCGCGACTTCCTGGGCGCAGCGCGCACGCTCACTGATCAGCTCCAGCACCTTGGTGTCCAGAGCATCAATGCGAACGCGCAGTGCCTTGAGTTCTTGCTCAGACATTAGCCGTGTTCCTTCTCGAACTCTGCCATGTACGAAATCAGCGCATTGACGGCGATGATATCGACGGCGTTATAGATGGAGGCGCGCATGCCGCCCACGGAACGGTGACCCTTGAGGTTCAACAGGCCACGCTCGTCGGCACCGGCCAGGAACGGCTTGTCCAAACGATCATCAGCCAGGCGGAACGGCACGTTCATCCACGAGCGGTCCGACTTGTTGATCGGGTTGCTGTAGAGGCCGCTGGCATCGATGAAGTCGTACAGCGTGCGCTGCTTGACTTCGTTGAGCTTGCCGATGGCCTCGACGCCGCCCTGCTCCTTGAGCCACTCGAACACCAGGCCGGACAGGTACCAGGCCAGGGTCGGCGGCGTGTTGTACATCGAGCCGTTATCGGCCGCCACCTTGTAGTCGAGCATGGTCGGGCACAGGGAACGGGCCTTGCCCAACAGGTCTTCGCGGACGATGTTGACGACAATGCCGCTCGGGCCGATGTTTTTCTGGGCGCCGGCGTAGATCATGCCGAAGCGCGAAACATCCACCGGGCGCGACAGGATGTCCGAGGACATGTCGGCCACCAGCGGAACGTCGCCGGTTTCCGGGATCCACTGGAATTCCAGGCCGCCGATGGTTTCGTTCGGCGCATAGTGAACGTAGGCCGCGTCTTTCGACAGCTTCCACTCGTTCTGGCCGGGAATGGCGAAATAGTCGTAAGGCTTGGCGGTGCCGGCAACGTTGACGTGGCCGTAGCGCGAAGCTTCTTCGATGGCTTTCTGCGACCAGATACCGGTGTCGATATAGTCGGCCGAGCCGTTTTCCGGCAACAGGTTCAGAGGAATCTGCGCGAATTGCTGGCTGGCGCCACCTTGCAGGAACAGCACTTTATAGTTCGAGGGGATATTCAGCAGATCACGCAGATCCTGCTCGGCCTTGGTCGCGATGGACACGAACTCATCACTGCGATGGCTCATTTCCATGACCGACAGGCCCTTGCCGTGCCAGTCGAGGAGTTCACCCTGGGCGCGCTGCAGGACAGCTTCGGGAAGCGCCGCAGGACCGGCACAGAAGTTATAGGCTCTCTTGCTCACATCCAATCTCGCTCTGATTTGGTGGTATCACGCAATAACGCAAAATCGATCAATATCCTGTAGGAGCGAGCTTGCTCGCGAAAAACCTGAGAACGCCGCGGGATATCAGGCTTCCCGCGTTATCGTTAACGTCCATCGCGAGCGAACTCGCTCCTACAGGAGGGACATAATTATTCAAAGGGACAAACAACAAGGGGGCGAATTTTCATCCGCCCCCTGTTTGTCCACTTACTCTTGTGGCTCTTCGTCAGCGGCAGCGTCGAGTTGCTGGTCTTCGACAGCATCGTCGCTCACGACGTGCGCCTCGAACTCAGCCCCTTCTTCACCTTCCAGCTCTTCACCCTCGACTTCCGACGGCTCCTGAACCCGCTCAAGCCCGACCAGTGTTTCGTCGTTGGCCAGTTTGATCAGGGTCACGCCCTGGGTGTTACGACCCAGGCTGGAGACTTCGTCGACACGGGTGCGCACCAGAGTGCCCTGGTCGGAAATCAGCATGATCTCCTCGCCGTCGAGCACCTGGACCGCACCGACCAGACGGCCGTTACGGTCGTTGCTGACCATGGCGATAACGCCCTGACCGCCACGCTTGTACTCAGGGAACTCGGTGATCGCCGTGCGCTTGCCATAACCACGCGCCGAAGCGGTAAGGATCTGGCTGCCTTCTTCCGGGATCAGCATGGAAATCAGCTTCTGGCCTTCCGGCAGACGCATGCCGCGCACACCGCGGGCGGTACGGCCCATAGCGCGAACGTCGGATTCCTTGAAGCGCGTCACCTTGCCGCCGTCGGAGAACAGCATGACTTCGCGCTCGCCATCGGTGATGGCCGCGCTGATCAATACGTCGCCTTCATCCAGCTCGAGCGCGATCAGGCCGACGCTGCGTTGACGGCTGAAGGATTCCAGCGGGGTCTTCTTCACGGTGCCGTTGGCGGTGGCCATGAAGATGTAGTGACCTTCGGTGTACTCCTCGACCGGCAGCATGGTGGTGATGTACTCACCGTCGTCCAGCGGCAACAGGTTGACCAGCGGACGACCACGGGCAGCGCGGGACGCCTCGGGGATTTCGTAGGTTTTCAGCCAGTACACCTTGCCCTTGCTGGAGAACAGCAGCAGCGTGGTGTGGCTGTTCGCAACCAGCAGGTGAGCGATGTAGTCCTCATCCTTGACGCCGGTCGCCGACTTGCCTTTACCGCCACGACGCTGGGCCTGGTACGCAGCCAGCGGCTGGGTCTTGGCGTAGCCACCGTGGGAAATGGTCACGACGCGCTCTTCTTCCGGGATCATGTCGCCCAGGGTCAGGTCGAGACGGGCATCGAGGATCTCGGTGCGACGTACGTCGCCGTACTCGGCGCGGATCACTTCCAGCTC
This sequence comes from Pseudomonas sp. PB101, assembly GCF_009764265.1. GTDB lineage: Bacteria > Pseudomonadota > Gammaproteobacteria > Pseudomonadales > Pseudomonadaceae > Aquipseudomonas. The sequence goes on along the minus strand of NZ_RWIR01000013.1, from coordinate 20,042 downwards.
TTCGCGGATCACTTCCATCAGGCGCGTGGCGCTGCTGAGGATACGGATCAGCTCGCCGATCTGGTTGAGGATCTCTTGATACTCGGCCAGCAGTTTTTCGTGTTCCAGACCGGTCAGGCGGTGCAGACGCAGTTCCAGAATGGCTTGCGCCTGTTCTGGCGACAGGAAGTACTTGCCGTCGCGCAGACCGTATTGCGGATCGAGGTTTTCCGGACGGCACGAATCGGCACCGGCTCGTTCAACCATCGCCACCACCGCCGAGGACTCCCAAGGCGTGCTGATCAGCGCTTCCTTGGCTTCCGACGGGGTTGGCGACGCCTTGATCAGGGCGATGACCGGGTCGATGTTCGACAGGGCAACCGCTTGACCTTCAAGGATGTGACCACGCTCGCGTGCTTTACGCAGCTCGAACACGGTACGACGGGTAACGACTTCGCGACGGTGACGAACGAAGGCTTCCAGCAGGTCCTTGAGGTTCAGGATGCGTGGACGACCGTCGATCAGCGCGACGATGTTGATACCGAACACCGCCTGCAGCTGGGTCTGGGCGTAGAGGTTGTTGAGGATGACCTCAGGCACTTCGCCGCGACGCAGCTCGATCACGACGCGCATGCCGTCCTTGTCGGACTCGTCGCGCAGTTCGGTGATGCCTTCGAGCTTCTTCTCTTTTACCAACTCGGCGATCTTCTCGATCAGACGCGCCTTGTTCAACTGGTAAGGGAGTTCGGTGATGACGATCTGCTGACGGCCACCGACCTTGTCGATGTCTTCGATCATCGAGCGGGCACGCATGTAAATGCGCCCGCGACCGGTACGGTAGGCTTCGATGATGCCGGCGCGACCGTTGATGATCGCGGCGGTCGGGAAGTCCGGACCAGGGATGTATTGCATCAGTTCGTCGACAGTCAGCTCGGGATTGTCGATGAGCGCCAGGCAACCGTCGATGACTTCACCGAGGTTGTGCGGCGGAATGTTGGTCGCCATGCCCACGGCGATACCGCTGGAGCCGTTGACCAGCAGGTTGGGAATACGGGTCGGCATGACCGCCGGGATCATTTCGGTGCCGTCGTAGTTCGGCACCCAGTCCACGGTTTCCTTGTGCAGGTCGGCCAGCAGCTCGTGCGCCAGCTTGGTCATGCGCACTTCGGTGTATCGCATGGCCGCGGCGTTGTCGCCGTCCACGGAACCGAAGTTGCCCTGGCCGTCTACCAGCAGGTAGCGCAGGGAGAATGGCTGCGCCATCCGAACGATGGTGTCGTACACCGCGGTATCACCGTGCGGGTGATACTTACCGATCACGTCACCGACAACACGGGCAGATTTCTTGTACGGCTTGTTGAAGTCGTTGCCCAGCTCGCTCATCGCGAACAGCACACGCCGGTGCACGGGCTTCAAGCCATCGCGCGCATCCGGCAGTGCCCGCCCGACAATTACGCTCATCGCGTAGTCGAGGTAGGACTGCTTCAGCTCGTCTTCGATATTGACCGGGAGGATTTCTTTGGCCAGTTCGCCCATGAGAAGCCTGATTCCTTTTTCTGGTGAAACTTCGTCAGGACCAACGAAGCTCGCCGCCGCAGGCTAAGTGCCATGCATTGGCTTACGACAAATCAACGAGTTATGCCATGGATCTGCGCAGTAAAGGTCACCCCGCGGGGCAACCTTGGAAACCGCCGGATGTTATCACAAGAGCCGCCACGCACCTATCCCCCAGATGCGCATGGAGAGTAGTTAGTTGACCGATGACAGGCTTGAAGGGGACGAGAGAGGCTCAGAGACGTGTTGAATGGAGAATTTGTGGCTGATTCTGGCTCATTTGTTGACTTTAAGGGCCTCTTCGCGGGCAAGCCCGCTCCCACAGGTTTTGCGAACACCATAAAACACTGTGGGAGCGGGCTTGCCCGCGAAAGCGATTGACTAGACGCCAAAGATAATCAATGCAGACGCTTGCGACACATCAACTGCGCCATCTTCGCCGTATCCGGGCGCTCGACGATGCCTTTTTCGGTGACGATCGCATCGATCAGGTCCGCCGGCGTCACGTCGAACACCGGGTTGAAGGCATGGACGTCAGCCCCGACGCGCTTGCCGCCGACCTCCAGCAACTCGCGACCATCGCGCTCTTCGATCGGGATGTCATCGCCGCTGGCCAGGTTCATGTCGATGGTCGAACTCGGCGCCACCACCATGAAGCGCACACCATGGTGCATGGCGTTGACGGCCAGTTGATAGGTGCCGATCTTGTTGGCCACGTCGCCGTTGGCGGTGATCCGGTCAGCGCCGACGATGACCCAGGTAGGGCCCTTGGTCTTCATGATATGCGCGGCAGCGGAATCGACGTTGAGGGTCACGGGAATGCCCTCATTGGCCAGTTCCCACGCGGTCAGCCGCGAGCCTTGCAGCCATGGGCGGGTTTCATCGACATAGACCTGCTCGACCATGCCTTCGATGAATGCACCACGAATCACGCCCAGCGCCGTGCCGAAGCCGCCCGTGGCCAGCGCGCCGGTGTTGCAGTGGGTCAGGATCGCCTGAGCGTTGCCCTGATGCTTGCGGATCAGGTCGACACCCAGTTGCGCCATGGTCAGGTTGGCTTCGCGATCACTTTCATGAATGGCGATGGCCTCCGCCTCCAGTACCGCCAGCGGATCGGCATTTTCTTTCAACCGATCAAGCCGGTCGTGCATGCGACCCAACGCCCAGAACAGGTTGACTGCAGTAGGACGGGAATCGGCCAACAGCATGAAATCCTCTTCCAGCGCCGCGTACCAGTCGCCACCTTCGGCAATCCGCGCGCGGGCCGCGAGCACGATGCCATAAGCGGCGCTGATGCCGATGGCCGGCGCGCCACGCACCACCATCGAGCGAATGGCCTCGGCCACGCCAGCGGCGCTGGTATAGGCGATCCAGGTTTCCTCGAACGGCAAAACACGCTGATCCAGCAGATGGAGAGCGCCATCACGCCAATCGATGGCCTTCACCTTCTCCGCAGCCAACAGTCGATCGCGCATCCCACACCCCGCACTCATGTACAAAAGCCGCCGATTATAGCGATCCCCCCGCGAAGACGCTCGGGTATACTTCGCCATCCTTTACAAAAGCACTGGAACCCACCCGCGATGCCGAACACTGCCGCTGCGCTCGACCTGTTATTGCTGCCGACCTGGCTGGTACCCGTCGAACCCGCCGGTGTTGTCCTCAAGGAACATGGCGTGGGCATCCGGGATGGACGCATCGTGTTTATCGGCCCACGTTCCGCCGCGCTGAAGCTTAACGCAACCGAAACCCGCGAACTGCCCGACATGCTGCTCAGCCCCGGCCTGATCAATGCCCACGGGCACGCGGCGATGACACTGTTCCGCGGCCTGGCAGACGACCTGCCATTGATGACCTGGCTGGAAAATCACATCTGGCCCGCCGAAGCCAAGTGGGTCGACGAGGACTTCGTGCGCGACGGCACCGACCTTGCGATCGCCGAGCAAATCAAGGGCGGTATCACCTGTTTTTCCGACATGTACTTCTTCCCGAAGGTTGCCAGCGAGCGCGTGCACAACAGCGGCATTCGCGCGCAGATCGCGATTCCGATCCTCGACTTCCCTATCCCGGGAGCCGCCACGGCGGACGACGCCATTCGTCAGGGCGTTGAACTGTTTGGCGATCTCAAGCACCACGAGCGTATCAAAATCACCTTCGGCCCCCATGCACCCTACACCGTGGGCGACGAAAACCTGGAAAAAATCCGGGTGATCGCCGAGGAGCTGGACGCCTCGATCCACATGCATGTGCATGAAACCGCCTTCGAAGTGCAGCAATCGCTCGAACAGCGCGGCGAGCGCCCGCTGGCCCGCCTGGCGCGCCTGGGCTTGCTGGGGCCGCGCTTCCAGGCGGTTCACATGACCCAGATCAGCGAAGAAGACCTGGCCCTGCTGGTAGAAAGCAACAGCAATGTGATTCATTGCCCGGAGTCGAACCTGAAGCTGGCCAGCGGATTCTGCCCGGTCGAGCGTTTGTGGCAGGCCGGGGTCAATGTCGCGGTCGGCACCGATGGCGCGGCCAGCAACAACGATCTCGACCTGCTCGGTGAAACCCGCACCGCAGCCCTGCTGGCCAAGGCTGTCGCCGGTTCGGCCACCGCGCTGGATGCCCATCGCGCCTTGCGCATGGCCACCCTCAACGGTGCCCGGGCACTGGGCATCGAGGCTGAAACCGGCTCGCTGGAAATCGGCAAGGCCGCGGACATGGTGGCTTTCGACCTCTCCGGCCTGGCCCAGCAACCGGTCTACGACCCGGTTTCGCAACTTATATATGCCACCGGTCGCGACTGCGTGAAACACCTTTGGGTCGCGGGCAAGCAGTTGCTCGACGACCGTCGCCTGACACGTCTTGATGAACAGCAGCTTGCCACTGTCGCCAAGGCCTGGGGTCAGCGCATCAGTGGCCGTACCGAATCGTAAGCCCCCCGGACCGCAACCCGGGGCAACAGGATTTTTCAAGTTTTTCGAGGACTTAAACCATGAGCAACGTCGACTACGCCGAAATCGCCAAATTCGAGGCCCTGGCCCATCGCTGGTGGGACCGCGAAAGCGAATTCAAACCGCTGCACGACATCAACCCGCTGCGGGTCAACTGGATTGACGAACGCGTCAATCTGGCCGGCAAAAAGGTCCTCGACGTCGGTTGCGGCGGCGGCATCCTCAGCGAAGCCATGGCCCAGCGCGGCGCGACCGTCATGGGTATCGACATGGGCGAAGCGCCGCTGGCGGTTGCCCAGTTGCATCAGCTGGAGTCGGGCGTCAACGTCGAATACCGGCAGATCACCGCCGAAGCCCTGGCCGAGGAAATGCCCGAGCAGTTCGACGTGGTCACCTGCCTCGAGATGCTTGAGCACGTGCCGGACCCGTCGTCGGTCATCCGCGCCTGCTTCCGCATGGTCAAGCCCGGCGGCCAGGTGTTCCTCTCCACCATCAACCGCAATCCCAAGGCGTACCTGTTCGCCATCGTCGGCGCCGAATACATCATGAAGCTGCTGCCGCGCGGCACCCACGACTTCAAGAAATTCATCCGCCCTTCCGAACTCGGCGCCTGGAGCCGCATGGCCGGCCTGACCGTCAAAGACATCATCGGCCTGACCTACAACCCGCTGACCAAGCACTACAAACTGGCCTCCGACGTGGACGTCAACTACATGATCCAGACCCTGCGCGAGGAGTAAGCCGATGCCTATCAGAGCAGTTCTTTTCGACATGGACGGCACCCTGCTCGACACCGCGCCGGACTTCATCGCGATCTGTCAGGCGATGCGTGCCGACCGCGGTTTGCCACCGATGAACGACAAGCACATCCGCGATGAGATCTCCGGCGGCGCCCGGGCAATGGTTGCCGTGACGTTCTCGATGGACCCGGAGTCGCCGGGCTTCGAGGAGCTGCGCCTGGAGTTCCTGGAGCGCTACCTCGTGGGCTGCGCGGTGCACAGCAAGCTGTTCGACGGCATGGCTGAACTGCTCGCCGACATCGAGAAAGCCAACCTGGTCTGGGGTGTTGTGACCAACAAGCCGCTGCGCTTCGCCGAGCCAATCATGCAACAGCTGGGGCTGGCCGAGCGTTCGGCGTTGCTGATCTGCCCGGACCACGTGAAAAACAGCAAACCGGATCCGGAGCCGCTGATCCTGGCCTGCAAGATGCTCGACCTCAACCCGGCCAGCGTGCTGTTCGTCGGCGATGACCTGCGCGACATCGAATCGGGACGTGATGCCGGCACCAAGACTGCCGCGGTGACCTTCGGCTACATCCACCCGGATGACAACCCGCGGCACTGGGGTGCGGATGTGGTGGTCGATCATCCGCTGGAGTTGCGCAAGGTGCTCGATAGCGCGCTTTGCAGCTGCTGAGGCACGGCATTGAATTCTGAATTTGGGTGTCGGTGCTGACGCCTTCGCGGGCAAGCCCGCTCCCACAGGTTTCGGCTGGTGATACAACATTCATGTACACCCTCGATCCTTGTGGGAGCGGGCTTGCCCGCGAATGGCCGCGCCGCGATCTGTCTTCTGTTTGTGAGGTTTTTTATGTTTGATTATTCCGCCCGCCCCGAACTGCTCAAGGATCGGGTCATTCTGGTCACCGGCGCAGGACGCGGCATCGGCGCCGCTGCGGCAAAAACCTACGCAGCCCACGGCGCAACCGTGCTGCTGCTGGGCAAGACCGAAGCCAACCTGAGCCAGGTCTACGACGAAATCGAAGCTGCGGGCCATCCACAACCGGCGGTGATCCCGTTCAATCTCGAAACCGCCCTGCCCCATCAATACGATGAGCTGGCGGCGATGATCGAAACCGAATTCGGGCATCTCGACGGCCTGCTGCACAACGCCTCGATCATCGGCCCGCGCACACCGATCGAGCAGCTTTCCGGCGAAAACTTCATGCGGGTCATGCAAGTCAACGTCAATGCCATGTTCATGTTGACCAGCACCCTGCTGCCGCTGCTCAAACTGTCGCAGGATGCCTCGGTGGTGTTCACGTCCAGCAGCGTCGGCCGCAAGGGGCGCGCGTACTGGGGCGCTTACGGCGTCTCCAAATTCGCCACCGAAGGCCTGATGCAAACCCTGGCTGACGAAGTCGATACCGTGGCCCCGGTACGCTCCAACAGCATCAACCCTGGCGCTACCCGCACCAGCATGCGCGCCCAGGCTTATCCAGGTGAAAACCCGCTGAACAACCCGACGCCGGAGGAGATCATGCCGGTCTACCTCTACCTGATGGGCCCGGACAGCACCGGTATCAATGGTCAGGCGTTTGACGCCCAATAACGACCGTACGTCGCTTTTTTGCTGCCGCGCCGGGTTCCCGGCGCGGCACTCGAAAGGTCTCGACTTCAGGCAGCAACCCGTCAATCGAACGTCACTGGCAACGCTCGACAGGTTGCCAACCAACGACAACCTATTGATTTAATAAACAATTTATTCGGATGAACCGAATGGCACGACTTTCGCTCTAAGTTTGCTCAGACAAGCAACGTGAATGCAGACGGGGCGAAGCTTGAGTGGCAGAGATTACTCATCTTCCATAAAGCAGATTAGACTTGTACGAAATGTCCTACGGGACTGACGGATCAGTACGACGCGCAGCCCTAAGCCGCTCTCACCCTGCTTGTAAGACAAGCCTTACTGCTTAGGGGCGCACGCCTAATGAAACCACCTTCCCAGACCAACGCAATTGACTTCGACAGCGCCAAATTGCAACGCCTGGGCTTTGGTCAGCAGCCGCCTCTTCTGGAAAGGCCTCTGGGCCTTGCGCAATTGCGCCAGCAACTGAGCCTGCAGCTGCAAACCAGTCTGGAACCGCAACGCATTCTTGGAACGTTCTATCGCGAGATTCAACGATTGGTGCCGCTGGACGCCTTGTGCTACCTGCACAAGAGCAGTGATCTGCGCCTTGAGTTCGGCCAGCGCGGCCACCACTCCATCAGCTACAGCCTCAGCCACGAAGGCGAACACCTGGGTGAGCTGATCTTCCGCCGCAATCAGCGGTTCAGCGAACAGGAACAGGGCAATCTCGAATCATTGCTGGCCGCGTTGCTGTTCCCGATGCGCAACGCGCTGCTTTACCGTAACGCCACCCAAAGCGCACTGCGCGACCCGTTGACGGGCACCGGCAACCGCATCGCCATGGACCAGACGCTGCAAAGGGAAATCGAGCTGTCCCGGCGCCATCTGCAACCGCTGTCGGTGCTGATGCTGGACATCGATCATTTCAAGCAAGTCAATGACACCCATGGCCACAGCACTGGCGATGACGTACTCAAGGCGGTTGCCGCCTCGATCAAGAACCAGCTGCGCAATGTCGACATGGTGTTCCGCTATGGCGGCGAAGAGTTCCTGATCCTGCTGTCCAACACCAGCCGCGAAGCCGCGGCCATGGTCGGTGAGCGGCTGCGGTTTGCAGCGCAATCCGAAGAGTACCCGGCCGATGACCATACGATCCTGCTGACGGTCAGCCTCGGCTGTTCGACCCTGTTGCCGGGCGAATCTGCCGACAGCCTGTTGCGCCGGGCAGACAGCGCGCTGTATGTGGCCAAGCGCGAAGGTCGTAACCGGCTGGAGATGGCGGGCTAAGTTCTTAACCGCGACACAAACAATGTGGGAGCGAGCCTGCTCGCGAAAGGGATCTGACTTTCAACGATGATGTTGACTGACAGTCCGTATTCGCGAGCAGGCTCGCTCCCACAGTTGTTTTTCAAACAGCGACTGGATCAGCTTTCGGCCAATGCCATCCGCTCACGAACGACCGGCGCCCGCTCGGCGTGCTCCAATTGCATGCAACGCTCGAGAAACAGGTACATGTAGTCGTAGCTCTTGCACACAGCCTGGCGCAACTCCACCTGCAGGGATTTGCTCGGGTTGGTGCCCGCCAATGTGCAGATGATTTCCAGGGCTTCCCAGGGATGGGCATCGTCATACTGGGCATGCATCTTCAGCCACTTCATCGCCCGTTTGCGCTCTTCCTCGGGGAACGAGGCGGCATAGATGCCGTTGGAACAAACGACCGCAGACCACTCACCGGTCGCGCCTTCGATGGCGTAATTGGTGGCGGCGATCGCAACGATCAGCGAGTCGGCCGAACTGGTATGCCAGCACCAATGGCTCAAGGCGTGAAGCTCCGGTGCCACCTGCTGCGCCTGCAGATCTTCCAGGCTGACACCGTGCGCGCGGCTCCAGTGCACCCAGTAATCGGCGTGGTTCAATTCGACGCGAATGTTGCGCATCAGCCAGCGACGGGCCATGTCTTCGCCGGGGTGGCGGGCAAAGCGGGTCTTGGTCAGGTTTTGTGCCATGTACAACGCGAACTGTTCGACCACCGGCCAGCCACCGATCAGGTACTGGCGCATGGTCTTCGCACTGAGCTTGTTGTCTCGCATGCGTTGGTACAGTTCGTGTTCGACAACCCGGCGCTTGCTCTCGCTGCAATCCTGGATCAGGCGCTGGGCCCAGGCAGGGTAACTTGCAGCTTCCATGAGCGGTCCGGTTCTGTTGAATGTATCGATCACTGTCGAGCTCCTTTTGATTGTGATTGTAAGACCGGCAGGAATCTCAACGGAACGTGCCAGGCGCCTTGAACAACAGCGGTCGGGGCCTGGCGGGACGACTGAGCAAGCTATCGCAGGTAAACAGATGCGGGCGTTCAATCACATACCCTTGAGCGTAATCCACCCCGATCTCCAGCAATGCCTGCTCGATCTGGGGCGTTTCGACAAACTCGGCAATCGTGCGCTTACCCATGACATGGCCGATGTGATTGATCACTTCGACCATGGCGCGGTTAATCGGGTCGTCCAGCATATCCTTTACGAAACTCCCGTCGATCTTCAGGAAGTCTACAGGCAAATGTTTCAGGTACGCGAACGAGGACATTCCGGCACAAAAGTCGTCAAGTGAAAAATGGCATCCTAAGCCTTTGAGTTCATTGATGAATCGAATAGCGCTGCGAAGATTTGAAATAGCACTGGTCTCAGTAATTTCAAAACAAATCATTTCAGGCGGAATCGAATACTTCACAAATTGTTCGCGCAGGAAATCCAGAAACGCTTCATCGCCGATGGTCGTGCCTGACAGATTTATCGCACACATCGCCAGCGGCCCCCGGCCCTGCTCGGCCCGGCACTGGGCAATGACCTTGAACACGTTCTGCACCACCCAACGATCAAGCGAACTCATCAGGCCATAACGCTCGGCAGCCGGAATGAAACTGTCGGGCAAGATCATCCGCCCGGCTTCATCGTGCAATCGCAGCAGAATTTCAATGTGCCCGCCATCCTCGTCGACATGACCCAAGGGGGCTATTTCCTGGGCGTACAGGCAAAAGCGGTCTTCCTCCAACGCCATGTGCAAACGCTGCACCCAGGCCATTTCGCCAAAGCGCAGGGACAACTCCGAGTCATCCGGATGATAGACCTGCACCCGGTTACGACCCTTTTCCTTGGCCATGTAGCAGGCCATGTCGGCCGTGCGCAGCGAGGCTTCGAGCGTCGTCGGGTTCTGCGCGACATGGACCAAACCGATGCTGACGGTGGTTACAAAAGGCCGGCCCTTCCAGACAAAATGCAGATTCTGCACAGTCTGGCGCAGGCTTTCGGCAATTTTCTCCGCGGCTTCGGGTGAACAGTTTTCCAGCAGGATGCCGAACTCGTCGCCGCCAAGGCGGGCCAGGGTATCGCCTTCGCGCAGACCCGATTGCAACAAGGCACAGATGTGCCGCAACAGCTCGTCGCCCGCCGCGTGGCCGCAGGTATCGTTGACCAGCTTGAACTGATCCAGGTCGAGGAACATCAGGGCATGGCGCCCCGAATGACGGGTCAGGTTATGCAGCGCCTGTTCCAGGCGATATTCGAATTCCCGGCGGTTGGCCAGGCCGGTCAGGGCATCGTGGGTCGCCTGCCACGACAGGTTGGCGATGTATTGCCGCTCCTGGGTCATGTCATGCAGTACCAGCACTGTCCCGCTGACTTTGCCGGCGTTGCGGATTGGCGCGCCCACCAGCGTGACCGAGACCGTGCTGCCATCGAGTCGCTGAATCAGCTTGGAGTGCTCACTGCCGCCACTGAGCTGGCCGCTGAGAATATGCTCGATCAGGGTGAACTCATCGGTCTGGGCGTTTTCGTCCAGCAAGTTGAACAGCGCCGCCAGCGGCAAGCCGCTCGCCTGTTCGGCCTTCCAGTGGGTCAGCGCCTCGGCCGCGGGATTCATGTAGGCAATCGCACCGGAAACATCCGTGGTGATCACGCCGTCGCCAATCGACTGCAGGGTGATCTGCGCCCGTTCCTTCTCCACTTGCAGCGCATCGGCGAAGGCATGGCGCTGCTTGAGCAGTTTATGCGTGCGCATCAGCGCCAGGGCAATCAATCCCAGCGCAGTGGCAAGGTTGGTCAGCAGCAACAGACGAAGAATGACCCGCGATCCTTCCCCCAGAGCATCGCTGAACGCCTTCGCAGCCGGCGTCACTTCATCGTTGATCGCGAAAATCTGCTCCTTCCAGCGCTGTACATCCGCTTTCGAAGCCGGGCTGGCGGAGAGGTGCTGATGCATGTCCCTGGCAACGTCATCGAGCTTGGCCAGATAGGCATCGCCCACGATCCACAGGTCGATGGCTTTTTCGAGGTAACTGAAGTGACGAAAATTGAGGTACAGCCAGATCAGGCTGGAAACGTCGTCGGGGTGGTTGCCCCCCTTGAGAATTGCCACGCGCGCCGCTTCGATGTTCGGCGGTTGCTGATCCAGCGCCACACGCAATTCATGACCGCCCTGAGGCACGGAAATGGCGTTCTGGTACTTGTGAAAAATCCCTTCGTCGCCGCTGTCGGCATAGAGATTGAGGTAATAGATGGCGTCTTTCTGGCCCTTGGACCAGAGGCTTTCACCGGCTACATAGCCGCGAACCGCCGACAGCACGTAAAGGCTAACGCCGCCCAGCAAGGCTTGAAACAACACAACGGCGATAAATGGCCAGACGATGCCCAACAACCGTGGCGTTCCGAGAGTCCGCGTTTGATTCATGAGGTCCCTTGCATTAGCACTGCTTGCTCGTCTTCCGGACGAAATCGCTACAGCTAGACTAGGGGGCGTTCGTGATCCCGGCAAGTATGAACTGCCGCCCTCCGTGAGTAGCGTTCCTTAAGCAACGCCAGCGCCGTACCGCCCCGCACACAGACCTTGTACAGAAGTCGGCTGGTTAAAAAACGCTGCATTAACTATGTACCGCACAGCCTCTGCCATGAACCGTTGTAATCGGTGGCAAAACGCCAACGCTCGTTCAATCGAGCGAAGGCCAACCGACGCAACGAAAAGAGAAAAGCAGGCTTATGCAAACGCCCCCTTTAACCGAGAGTTCAACTGAAACTTCAAATTCAGCCCCGACCACTGCGCAGATCCAGCAGAACCAACTGGATGACTATGAATTATTGCTGTCTTCCCTGCGCGCAGAAGTCGGCTCTATCTCTCGATTCGCGCAAACACTGCTTGCCCCCCGCACGCACTCTGCGCTGGATCAGGAAAATGAAGTTGCTCAAACCGCTTTGCAAGAGTTGATGAAAGACAGCGAGTACCAAGCACTGTGTGAAAGTAAAAGCGTGTCCCCTCACCGCTTGATTGTCACTGCAAAAGACGGAACCTACGTCTACGAGACGTCGAATGACGATGACGAGAACAAGATGGATCTGGCATTGACCGGATCTGAAAAATGGCCAGAACTTAAAGCCCGCATCGAAAAGGCCGCCAAGTTACTGGGTGGGCAGATCCGCTACGACCGCCTTGTCAGCCTGCCCAGAATGGCCACTTTTTACGGTCTAGCCCCCTGGGACCCGACCAACACGACCGAACACCATGCAGCCATCAATGCCCTTGAGGAAAAAATCTCAAGCTATCGTCTGAAACTGGAAGACGACTTCAACATTGTCGACTTGAAGCGCCCTCCCAGCGAAAAAGATCGCAAAGTGTTTAAAACTCTCCAGGCAGTTTCATCCGATCCCTCCATTGTCACGATGCAGAAAGTGCAAGAGCAGATCATCGGTGCGGAAACGATCGAAACGATAAGAGCGTTTCTACCCGAGGCCGGCATTTCTCCATTCACCCATCTGGCCAATGACATTGTCATGTCGGCTACCGTTGAACAAATCCGCGCCACTCCTGCCGTTTATCTTGAAAAGATCCTGCAAACCCCTGAAGCCGGGAAACTGGCAACCCGTTTACTGTCGACCTTGAACTGGTATGGAGGAACACCTGGCGAAGAAACATCGCAGCACATCCGTATCAAGGTCATCGCCAATGCATTGCAAACCTGGTTTGAGGCACCGAGCCGAAACCCGGAAGAGATCGCCGGTTTCGATTGGCAGGCGCGTTCGCACTGGGGCAAAAGTTATCAGTCCCTTCGAAACGAATTCGAAACCCATCTACTCACGTCAAAACGGGCCGCGTCGGAAAAAGAAGCGATTGTCATGGCTCGACTGTATCTGTGCCAGTTTCCGCTGGAGTTCCGGGTCGCCGATATCCCACCCGGCCTCCCCTACCGGACTTCCCTTGTCTGGGTGAACTTCCTGAATGGCGTGAACCTGATAAACGCTACTGACCCCGCAGCGCTATGCCGAATGACCTTTCGGCAATTGGTTAACCTGGCCCTCGATCGGGTCGAGGGAGCGACAGACGAGCAACTAAAAGAAATAAGCCTGGCAAGGCTGCTGCCGACACTGGACTGGGCAGTGACCCAAGGCATTGTCCCGTCTAAACGTCATGAGGATCACACTGAGCCCGAGATCGAGCTGGCGCTATCGGAGCTGGACAAACACACCAAAGCGCTCGGCACTGCCATCACCCGAATCAACGAAACCCCGCCCAACCGGCTATCGATGGCGAAAACCGTAGCGCAAGAGTTCTTTGGACATCGCTTTGTCGCTGAAAACAGGAAGCTGGCGAGGAAAGAACGCGAGAGCATCCGATGGAATAGCGTTCCGACCCTCCCCGGCAGGGAGTACGACCACTATTCGCTCATCGACATTCTCGCTTCGAATGAATTCGATGAACAGACACGGTGGTATTACACGCGGACTGATGGCGCCGTCAGTCAATATTATTTCAGTATCGACAGTGACCGGAGGGTAACGTCGCCCTTTTATTGGAAAGCACCAGGGATACCGGCAGTATATGGCACCCTGCCAAACGTCAAATCGATGTTCTATCTCCGCTTCCAGGATTACCTTGAACGCCAGACCACCGCTTACAAAACGCTGATTCGCAGTCAGCTGGCGTCACTCCCATTCGATGATCGCCAGGCCATTGAATGGGGTGAACTCAAAATCCATAGTCTGAGAAAGCAAACCAGCGGCATAGAAGCCCAAAACGAAACGCCTGAAATACTCCTGCCGTTACGAGCCCGCAATGGCTTGATTTTGCAGGCGACCTACGCCAATGAAACGAGGACTTACGAACTGCTACCCCGAGCAGGCGTAATACGCCGCGTGGAAAACCCCGACACTGAGCAATTCGGCGGTAGCAAAAAAATCGAGCAGTGGCGGACGCCCAAAGGGACCGTTTCAGTTTCGGTGGTGCGCAACCAGACATTGCCCTTTGACTGGGAGGCTCATTCGACCGGGAGCGCACCCAAAGCAGGAGCGGCCTGTGAGGCAATCATCGAACAACTGGGTGATACGTTCACCGCACCCTCCAACAGTGAGCAGGCAGCAAACAGTGCTCCACTGACACTTTCCTCACCCCGTTGCCTGGCAATCAGTGAGCTCATTGCCAGCCTGTTGCCGTTTATAGACCCCCAACAGCTCTACAAGGAATGTGCCGGGCAGACCGCGTTTGAACGCGAAAAAGCCAGGAAAGATAAAATCCTCGAAGTTATCAAAATCTTCGTGCCGTTCTGGAAAAGTATCGAAGATTTGGCTTCAGGCGAAAAGACGCGCCTTATCAATGGCGTGTTCGGAGTGTTCATCGACCTGTTGTCATTCGTACAACCGATCGGCAAGTTTGCTTCGGGCTCGACAAAACTGATCAGCAACGCCAGCCAACTCACCTTACGCGCCAGGCTTCCGGCATTTACGTCTCTGACCAAAGAGTTTTTGGTTTTGAGCTTGCTGGCACTGAATCCGCTTGATGGCATCGGATCGTTGCTCAAGGCACTGGGATCAAAAGGCCTGAAAATCGGCAGATCGGGTATTTTCCGCGCCAGGGAACTGGCAGGCAGAGCGGGTCACTATCATTTCTCCCGCAGCCTGCCGCAGGTCACGGGTGCGGGCGGCTGGAAGCCTCTGGTAAACGGCGACCAGTTAGCGTCCCTGAGAGGCGTGGACGATGTAGCCATACGCAACCTGTCGTCCTCAGGCAACGCCCGGCATTATCTGGTCGACCCATTGTCCTCCAGGCCCTATGGCCCCTTGCTGGCCAGCCGGTCGAGTGAGCTGTCATTGGGGCGATCCCACTACAGCCCCCTGGAAAAAAACCAAGACAATGTCATCGTCGAGTTGGCTGACAAAAGCAGAGTGCGCGAAGTGCTCGAAGTCGATGGCCGGACGACGCTCTTCATTGACGACCAGCCTTATCGACTGCAGGACGATGTGTTACGCCGCGCTGACCTGATGGACCTGAAGGACAGCTACAAGTCGGCCCCTTGCAGAATCCGTCGCATGCCCGGGGCCGCACTGTGTAAAACCAGCTATGTCCTTCGCGACCCTGCCCCCACACCCGACATCGGCAGTTTTGATACTGCCAAGGGCTGGGCGCCCTGGTTCGGGGATATTACCTACATCCCGGCTACCAACAGAGCTGCACTGCAAGTGAGCGCGATCCGCCCCCACTCGACCCTTCAGGGCACAATGGAATTTCAAAAAGGTATTTATGGGCGGGTCATGGTCAGTGTCCGCGTTCCGGGAGAAGAACTCGTCGATAACTTCCACGTCGGCAGCATCATTGTTGAAGCGGCGGACAGCTCAAAACACTACGTGTTCACGCGGCTGAACGCCGGGGACTTTTACTTCGCCGAGCGCGCACCTGGACATAGCGTGCATGACATCCTGATGTTCAAGAAAGCCGACACCCTTCCCGACGAACTGAAAAACGAGTTACTGCTGGTGTACACCGGCTCCCTGAATGCCAACAACATGGTCAGAATCCATGGTCATGTGGCGGTAGAGCGGGCATTGAAAGCAATGGATGAAATTGCGATCCCGATCGGCGGCCACGCCAATCCGCCCGAAACACTCAAATGGCTCAAGGTTGATACCAGCCCGGGCGAAGCGGCTTTATTCGATCACTCCACACGAATGATCATTCGGTCCTCTTCCGACGGTGCTGCAACCTGGTCGCTGTCCAGGACTGCACCCGACAGTGCGCGCGAAACGACCGCAGAAATTTTCAACAACCTGTTCGATAAAAAGGTCATCACCGTTGAGTCATCGACACAGGCGGGGGCAAAGGCATTGAAAATCGATGACACGATGATGCAACTGCAACGCCTTATCAGCAAAAAAACAGGGCGCGCCCTGCGCAGACCCAGGAACATTGCATTCGCGGAAATCAAGACCAAGGCCGGGGCGCACGAGGTGTACGTCAGTGTTTCCGGCAGCCAGGGTGATACCGGCTTCTTGCCATTATTTTCCAGGAACAGGCATACGAATCAGGTCAAAGTCGGCAGCACCACCTACTTCAACATCGATCATCAAGTGCGTTTCCCAAAAACTGCACTGGAAGTATCGCCCCAGGGTAAGTTGCAGGCGATCCCGCACACCATCGATAACATTGAAACCTACACCCCTGCGCTCACGTCTCGCCCCACCTCACTGGACACCGAGAGCAAACTCATCAGTGTCATCCGAGGCAAATACCCGGACCCCAAGGATCTGGACTCCATCACGATCGCCACCACCCTGGCACCGTGCGATTCGTGCTCGGTCGTGATGAAGCAATTCGGCCATGACGGCAACGCCAATGCACTGGACGTGATCTGGAAGTAATTGCCTGCTGGTCAGTGCTGTTGCAAATGCCCATAAAGCTTGGCGTACAAACCACCATCGGCAATCAGTTGCTGATGGTCGCCATCCTCCGCGATCTGCCCCCCGTCGAACACCAGCACCCGGTCGGCCTGTTTCACCGCCGAAAGGCGGTGGGCAATGATCAGCGTGGTGCGATTGCTCAGAAACCGCGCCAGCGCCTGGTGCAGGTTGTATTCGGTGGCGGCATCCAGCGCCGAGGTGGCTTCGTCGAGGATCACCACCTTGGGCTCGGCCAGCACCATCCGGGCGATGGCCAGGCGTTGACGCTGTCCGCCGGACAAACGCACACCGGAGCGCCCGACGATGCTGTCCAGGCCATGGGGCAAGTCCCGCACCGTACTGTGCAATTGGGCGATTTCCAGTGCCTTCCAGCACGCGTCGTCACTGCGCTCACGACCCATGGTCAGGTTGGCCCGGATGGTGTCGTTGAACAGCGCCGGATGTTGCAGGACCACGGCAACATTCTCCCGCACGGTTTCCAGGCCGATCTCTTGCTGGGTCGAACCGCCGAAGCGAATGGTGCCAGCCAACGGCGTGTACAAGCCCAGCAGCAGTTGCACCAGGGTGCTCTTGCCACCGCCGCTGGCACCGACGATCGCGACCTTTTCGCCGGGGGCGATGGACAGGTTCATCTGGTTCAGGACCAGTTCATCGCCATAACCGAAGCTCAACCCTTGCACTTCCAGCCCGACCGTCTCGCGACCGATGAACGGGTCGACGCCGCCCGGGTATTCAGGCTCGTCGGCCCGGGACAGCAGCTCATTGATACGCGCCAGTGCACCGCCGGCAGCGTAGTAGGCATATTGCAGGTTCAGCAGTTGCTCCACCGGGCCGATCATGAACCACAGGTAGCTGAACACCGCGAGCATCTGGCCGATCGAAAGGTCGGAAAACAGCACGGTGAGCATCGCGGCGGCACGGAAAATATCGATGCCGAACTGGAACAGCAAACCGCTGGCGCGGTTCGACGCATCGGTTTTCCATTGCGAATTCACCGCATAGTCGCGTACGTCTCGGGCGCGATGCCCCAAGCGACCGAGGAAAAAGCCCTGGCGGTTGCCGGCGCGAACTTCCTGGATCGCATCCAGGGTTTCGGTCAGCGCCTGGGTAAAGCGCGAAGTGCTGTCGTTCTCGAGTTTCTTCAGGTGCTTGACCCGCTTGCCCAACTGCACCGTGGCGTAGATCACCAGTGGGTTGAACAGCAGAATCAGCAAGGCCAGCTTCCAGTGCATCCACATCAGAATGCCCGCCGTGCCGACCAGGGTCAGCATGGCCACGAGGAAACGACTGAGGGTTTCACCGACGAACTTGTCCAGCGTGTCCAGGTCGGTGACCAGATGCGTGGTCACCGTGCCGCTGCCCAGGCTTTCGTATTCCCCCAGCGAGATACGCTTGAGCCGTTCGATCAGGCGTATTCGAATGCGGTAGACGATGTCCTTGGCCAACCCGGCGAACAATTTCGCCTGCACCACGTTGAACAGCAATGCCGCACAGCGCAGGGTCAAGGTCACCAGCAGCATCAGGCCGATGTAACCCGCGGCCTTCTGCCAGCCCTCGGGCAGCGCGTGGTTCATGATCTTCAGCGCGGCATCACCGTGCCCCAGCAGCACCTCATCCACCAGCAACGGCAGGAGCAAGGGAATCGGTACGCTGCACAAGGTCGCCAGCACGGCCACGCCGTTGGCGATCCACAGGGACTTCTTGTGATGCAGGGCCAGGCGGCGGATTTCCGCCCAGCTCAGACGGTCGACACGTTTAGCGTTGGAAACATCATCGGGCAGGTCAAGCACAGGCAGCGCGCTCCAGCCAGCGGCCGAGCAGCGGCGACAACTCGCTCAGAGGCTGATAGCCATTGGTCAGCAATGCGAGCTGGCCATTACGCTCCGCCAGCAAGGTCGGGAAGCCGGCAATGCCCAGATCCTGGACCCAGGTGAAATCGGCAGAGGTAGCGGCGTGCGTATCGGCACGATCGAACGCCGCGGCGAATTCAATTCGCGGCAGACCGGCCTGCTCGGCCAACTCCACCAGGACACTGGCGCGCGTGACATCGCGACCCTCGACGTAAAAGGCGCGCTGAATCAGCCCCAGCAGTTTCCACGCACAGTCCGGCGCCAGTCCGCGCGCCGTCACCAGCGCCCGGCAGGCAGGCTCGGTGTCGTAGACAAAGCCATCGGGCAGCGCGCCTTCAAGCGTGAAGGGCTGACCGGTGGCTTCGGTGACTGCCTGCCAGTGTTCAAGGATGTAGCGCCGGGTAGTCGGCTCCAGCGCGGCACCGTTGCCGGTGCGCAGACCACCGACAATCAAGTGCACCTCCACACCTGCAACCTGCGCCTGCTCGACCAGTGCGTTGGCCACCGGGGCAAACCCCCAGCACCAGGAACACATCGGGTCCATCACATAGAGCAGGCGTGCAGACATGGTTCAGGCCTCGGTGGATGCTTGCTTATAGTTGTAGCCGATCGGGTGAGGCTGGTTGCGAGCCTTGGCCAGTTCGATCTGCTTCTGCCGGTCGATGGCACTGCGACGGGTCTTCTCGCTCAGCTTATCCCAGCAGTGCGGGCAACTGATGCCGGCCACGTAATGCTCGGACGCGCGGTCTTCCACGCTGACCGGCGTGCGGCAGGCATGACATTGGTCATAGTCGCCCTCGCTCAGGTCATGACGCACCGTCACGCGGTTATCGAACACGAAGCAGTCGCCCTGCCATTTGGTTTCTTCCTGCGGCACCTCTTCGAGGTACTTCAGGATGCCGCCCTTGAGGTGGTAGACCTCACCGTAGCCTTCGCTGAGCATGTAGCTCGATGCCTTCTCGCAGCGGATGCCGCCGGTGCAGAACATCGCGACTTTCTTGTGCACGGCCGGGTCGAAGTTGGCTTTGATGTAGTCGGGAAATTCGCGAAAACTGGTGGTTTTCGGGTCGATGGCGCCTTCGAAGGTACCGATCGAGACTTCGTAATCGTTACGGGTGTCGATCAACAGCACTTCAGGATCGCTGATCAGCGCGTTCCAGTCTTGCGGGTCGACGTAGGTACCGACCTTTTTGTTCGGGTCCACGCCTTCCACGCCGAGGGTGACGATCTCTTTCTTGAGTTTGACTTTGGTGCGGTAGAACGGCTGTTCGTCGCAGTACGACTCTTTGTGGTCGATGTCGTCCATGCGCGGGTCGTTCTTGAGCCAGGCCATCAGCCCGTCGATGCCTTCGCGGCTGCCGGACACGGTGCCGTTGATGCCTTCTTCGGCAATCAGCAGCGTGCCTTTGATGCCGTTGTCGACCATCGCCTGCAGCAGTGGCTCGCGCAGGGCGACGTAATCTTCCAGGGTGACGAACTTATACAGTGCCGCCACGACAATCTGTTGTGTCATGGGTAAATCTCCAGGTGGCTACCCTCGTAAGGGGTGAACCGGATGCGAAAAAAAACGCGCCGGGTTAGCGGCGCGCTGCATTCTAACAAAAATAACCTTCCCTGTAGGAGCCGGCTTGCCGGCGATAGCGATTTCAAAGACGCCATCGCCG
>NZ_RWIR01000012.1 GCF_009764265.1 Pseudomonas sp. PB101 | reverse complement strand
CATGCGATGAGTTCGACTGCGTCGAACGGCGCTGCGCGCCAATCCCCGGATGAACACCTCCACTCAGCCTTCCGAGGGGGCGGGTGGATCAAGATCAAGAGCTGCAGGCGAGCTAACGCTCGGCCTGTTGAGTGGTGAAGAGCAGCGGATGTACGCGGCTTTTCTGTAGGAGCTGGCTTGCCAGCGATGACGGCCTAACGGCCGACCAGTATCTCCCAGACATACGTCGATCCCTTGTAGGAGCTGGCTTGCTAGCGATGGCGGCCTGCCAGCCAACCAGTATCTCCCAGACATACGTCGATCCCTTGTAGGAGCTGGCTTGCTAGCGATGGCGGCCTACCGGCCGGCCTGATTATCTGGCTGTACATTCCCGCCTTATCAAGCCACCGGCCGCCAATGCCCAACCATATGCTCAAGTTCCCCGGCGCCCGCTAACTGCAAATCCCCGATCGACCTTGGCGCACTGGCGAGCAATGTCACCTCACTGGGCAACCGTACCGGTTTCCTGAACTGCACCGTGATCTCGACATTCGCTGTTGGCAGATGCCCGGCCAATGCCGCCAACGTGCGCGCCTTGTTCCACAAGCCATGAGCGATGGCGGTGGGGAAGCCGAAGAGTCGGGCGCTGGCTGCGCTGAGGTGGATCGGGTTGTAGTCGCCGGACACCTTGGCGTATTGCCGGCCGATGTCGGAGGGGGCTTTCCAGTGCTCGATTTCGCTGAGGGCCAGGCTCGGTGTCAGGTTTTCTTCGAGGGGGTCGCCTTCGAGTTTGACGCCGCGGCAGAGCATTTGGCTTTGCGCTTCCCACAAGGGGCCCAGTTGGTCGTCGAGGGTGGTCAGCAGATCGAATGTCGCGCCTTTGGCGTGGGGTTGCAGGTTTTCTACCTGGACGCTGACGCGCACCCGATTCACTGCGCCCATGGGGCGCAGCACGCGGATGCGATTGCTCAGGTGAATCAGGCCCAGCAGCGGGAACGGGAAGTCTTTGGCTGTGAGCAATTGCATCTGCAAGGCAAAGCCGAGGATGTGTGGGTAGGTTGGCGGCAGCAGGCCGTTGTCGGCGAAGCCGCAGACTTTGCGATAGGCCGCAAGGCGTTTGGGATCGACATCGACCCAGCAACGCAAGCCGGAGTCGGGCAGGGTGGTGCCGGTGATTTTGCGTCGCGTCGCCGCACGGGCGTATAACCCCGGCAGGCTGGGTTCGCGGTTGAGTGTGTGCCAGTCGGTAATCATCCTTAAGCCCCCAGAACGCTTTGCCCGCACACGCGCAACGCTTGCCCGGTGAACGCGCCTGTGCCCGGTTGCGCCAGCCAGGCCACGGCTTCGGCAACGTCCTGTGGCAAGCCGCCCTGGCCGAGGGAGCTCATGCGTCGTCCGGCTTCGCGCAGGCCGAAGGGGATGTGCGCGGTCATCTGTGTTTCGATGAAGCCCGGCGCCACCGCATTGATGCTGATACCGCGTTCGCTGAGCAGCGGCGCCCAGGCTTGGGCCAGGCCAATAAGCCCGGCCTTGCTCGCCGCGTAATTGGTTTGCCCGCGATTGCCGGCGATGCCGCTGATGGACGCCAGCAGGATCACCCGGCCGTTGTCGTGCAGGGTGCCGCCGTCGAGCAGGGCCTTGGTCAGCACTTGCGGGGCATTGAGGTTGACCGCCAGTACGGCGTCCCAGAATTCCGGGGTCATGTTGGCCAGGGTTTTGTCGCGGGTGATGCCGGCGTTGTGCACCACGATGTCGAGGCCGTCGGGCAACTGTTCGATCAACTGCGCAGCGGCGTCTTCGGCGCAGATGTCGAGGGTGATGCTGCGCCCGCCGAGGCGTGCGGCGAGGGCTTCGAGATCGGTTTTGGCCGGTGGCACGTCGAGCAGGATGACTTCGGCACCGTCGCGGGCCAGGGTTTCCGCAATGGCTGCGCCAATGCCCCGTGCCGCGCCGGTCACCAGTGCCTTGCGTCCGGCGAGCGGGCGCGTCCAGTCGCTGACGGGCGTCGAACACGGATTCAGGCGGATGACCTGCCCGGAGACGAAGGCGCTTTTGGGCGAGAGGAAAAACCGCAGCGGGCCTTCCAGCTGCGCCTCGGCACCTTCGCCGACGTAGATCAGTTGCAGGGTGCCACCGCTGCGCAACTCCTTGGCCAGTGAACGGCTGAAACCTTCCAGGGCACGCTGCGCGCTGGCGGCGAACGGGTCGCGCAGGGTTTGCGGGTCGCGCCCGAGAATCACCAGATGCGCGCAGTGATCGAGGTTCTTCATCAGCGGCTGGAAGAATTCGCGCAGTTGCTTGAGCTGGTCGGTGTGCAGCAGGTCACTGGCGTCGTACACCACGGCCTTGAGTTTGGGGCCGTGGCCGGGAATCCACGCCGTGGCCATTGAAGGCTCGGTGCCGTAGCTGTAGATCGCGTCGGTCAGGCGGTTGGCGAAGGCGTTGACGCGTTCGGCCAAGGGCCCGCCGCCGATCAGCAGCGCACCTTCCACGGGCCGCAGCCGGCCTGCTTGCCAGCGCTCCAGTCGAGTCGGTGCCGGTAACCCCAGGGCGCCGACCAGACGGTGGCCGATGGACGAATTGGCGAAGTCGATATAGCGGTCAGACATGGAACGCGCTCCGAAAGCTGGGGTTCAAAGTGTGGACCATGAATGGCGATCAGTCGTTCGATCCACGAGATAAGGCCTACGCTTGGTTACATTGTAGGAGCGAGCTTGCTCGCGATGGTCGTGAACGATGACGCGTATCGTCTCGAGAAATGCGTCGCCTTCCAACTCATCGCGAGCAAGCTCGCTCCTACAGGGGGCGGTTCTCGATTTGAATCATTCACCAGGAGTTCTTATGACCCAACTGCGCCGCGTCGCGATCATCGGCGGTAACCGGATTCCCTTCGCCCGCTCCAACGGCCCCTACGCCACGGCCAGTAACCAGGTGATGCTCACCGCCGCCCTCGAAGGCCTGATCGAGCGTTACAACCTGCACGGCCAGCGCATCGGCGAAGTGGTCGCCGGGGCGGTGCTCAAGCTGTCGCGGGACATGAACCTCACGCGCGAGTGCGTACTGGGTTCGCGCCTGTCGCCCGCCACCCCGGCCTATGACATCCAGCAGGCATGCGGCACCGGGCTGGAGGCGGCGTTGCTGGTGGCGAACAAGATTGCCCTGGGCCAGATCGACTGCGCCATCGCCGGTGGCGTGGACACCACTTCGGATGCGCCGATCAGCGTCAGCGAAGGGCTGCGCAGAATCCTCCTGCAAGCCAACCGCGCGAAAACCACCGGCGACAAACTGAAAACCTTCCTGCAGTTGCGCCCCAGGCATCTGATCCCGGAGTTCCCGCGCAATGGCGAGCCGCGCACCGGGTTGTCCATGGGCCAGCACTGCGAGCTGATGGCCCAGACCTGGAACATCCCGCGCGAGGCGCAGGATCAACTGGCGCTCGAGAGCCATCAGAAACTGGCGGCTTCCTACGCCGAAGGCTGGCACAACGACCTGATGACACCCTTCCTGGGGCTCACCCGCGACAACAACCTGCGCCCGGACTCCACGCTGGAAAAGCTCGCCGCGCTCAAGCCGGCCTATGAGAAAAGCGCCAAGGGCACCCTGACCGCAGGTAACTCCACGCCACTGACCGATGGTGCGTCACTGGTGTTGCTGGGCAGCGAAGAGTGGGCGAAGGCGCGAGGCTTGCCGATTCTGGCCTACTGGCGCGACGGCGAGGCGGCGGCGGTGGACTTCGTCAACGGCGCGGAAGGCTTGTTGATGGCGCCGGTCTACGCCGTGCCACGGTTGCTGGCGCGCAACGGGCTGACCTTGCAGGACTTCGACTATTACGAAATCCACGAAGCCTTCGCTGCGCAAGTGCTGTGCACCTTGAAGGCCTGGGAAGATCCCGAGTACTGCAAAACCCGTCTCGGGCTCGATGCGGCGCTGGGCTCGATCGACCGCAGCCGGCTCAACGTCAAGGGCAGTTCACTGGCGGCGGGGCATCCGTTTGCCGCCACGGGCGGGCGCATTGTCGCCAACCTGGCGAAGTTGCTGGATGCGGCGGGCAAGGGGCGGGGACTGATTTCGATTTGTGCGGCGGGTGGGCAGGGTGTGACCGCAATCATCGAGCGCTGAACACAAAAAACTGTGGGAGCGAGCTTGCTCGCGATAGCGGTGTGTCAGTCAACAAAGATGTTGAAACTGCTGGCCTCATCGCGAGCAAGCTCGCTCCCACAGGTTTTGTGTTTGGCTCAGATTATGTGAACGACACTGAAATCTTGTGGGAGCGAGCTTGCGGGTTAAGTACGAAACCTGCGCACCAACCCGTCCAGTTCATTCGACAACCCGGCCAGGCTCTGGGAGTCCAGGCGCGCCGAGTTGGCCAGTTCCGCCACCAGTTGCGCATCACCATGGATCTGGCTGATGTGCCGGTTGATGTCTTCGGCCACTTGATGCTGTTGTTCCGCCGCCGTGGCGATCTGGGTGTTCATGTCGCGGATCACGTCCACCGACTCGCGAATCTGCCCGAAGCTGTTGCGCGCCTCGCCGATGCGCGTCACCGATTGCTGGGAGACTTCCAGGCTGGCGTGCATCTGTTGGGTCACCTGGCTGGTGCGTTTGGCCAGGTTGCCCAGCAGCCCGTCGATTTCTGCGGTGGAATCGGCGGTGCGCTTGGCCAGGGCGCGTACTTCGTCGGCCACCACGGCAAAACCGCGACCCTGTTCACCGGCCCGTGCCGCTTCGATCGCGGCGTTCAGCGCCAGCAGGTTGGTCTGTTCGGCGATTGAACGGATGGTCCCGAGGATCGACTGGATGTCATTGCTGTCACGCTCCAGTTGCTGCATCGACTGGGCCGACTGTTCGATTTCCTGGCTCAGGCGATCCACGCTGTTCACCGCCGCATCGATCTGCTGCTGACCTTCGCGCGCCTGGCGCTGGCCACTGTCGGCCGATTCCGCCGCCTGGCTGCAAGAGCGCGCGACTTCGTTGGCGGTGGCGACCATTTCGTGGAACGCCGTGGACACCATGTCCACCGCTTCGCGCTGGCGCCCGGCGGCTTCGGCCATGTCGCTGGAGACCTGGGTCGAGCTCTTGGATGTGGCGAGGATCTTGCCTGCCGCGCCGCCGATGTTCTGGATCAGGTTGCGAATCGCGGCCAGGAATTGATTGAACCAGTTGGCCAGTTGCGCGGTTTCGTCGCTGCCGCGGATCTGCAGGTTCTGGGTCAGGTCGCCTTCGCCCTGGGCGATGCCTTCCAGGCCGCTGGCCACGCTGCGGATCGGGCGCACGATGAGGCTGGCAAAGCTGGCGCCGACGACGGCGAAGATGACCGCCAGTACGGCGGCGATGATCGCGATCAGCCAGGTCAACTGGGTCGCGGAGCTCATCACGTCGTCCTGTTTGATCAGGCCGATGAAGGTCCAGCCCAGCTGCTCCGACGGCCAGACGTTGGCCATGTAGCGCTCGCCATTCAATTCCACTTCCACCAGGCCCTTGCCGGCCTTGGCCAGTTGCGCGTAGCCGTCGCCCAGGCTGTTCAGCGGTTTGAAGTTGTGTTCCGGTTGTTTCGGATCCACCAGGACCATGCCGGTGTTTTCCAGCAGCATCAGGTAGCCGGTTTCACCGAGCTTGATCTGCTTGACGATTTCGGTGAGCTGCTTGAGCGTCACATCGATGCTGACCACACCGCCGTTGGTGCCCAGCTTGTTGTCGATGGTGCGCACGGTGCTGACGTAGGTCGCGTCGTCCTGGGCCCAGTAATAGGCCTCGGTACGGAACGGCTTGCCCGGCTTGGCCTGGGCGGCCTTGTACCAGGGGCGCTGGCGCGGGTCGTAGTTGTTCAGTTTCGGATCATCCGGCCACGACACGTAGCCGCCGGCCGCCGTGCCGAGGATGGCATAGGCGTAAGACGGGTGACTGTTGCCCAGGTCCTGGAGCAGGGTGAAGACTTTCTTGTCCGCCTCGCCCTGGGGGACGCTCTCGGCGTTGGCAGCCATGTAAGTCTTGAGGCTGTCGTCGGAATTTCGGATCAACGGCTGCTTGGCCAGGTAATCGACGTTCTGGCTGATGCCGTCAAAGAACAATTGCATGGCGTTGCTGACCTGACGAATTTCGCGGGCACTGCCGTCGATGAATTCGTCCCTGGCATCACTGCGCAGGTTCAGCACAACGAGCGTGGCGACCAGCACCACGGGCAGGCAGGCGATGATTGCAAACGCCCAGGTCAACTTCTGTTTGATGTTCATCCGCGCTCCAGATTTTCTTGTAGGCCCACGCAGTGCAGATGACTCGCGGTTTATTGGCAGCCGTAAACGTTCTTGGTCAACCCGGGTCCTTGAGTGCGGCATCGCTATTATTGGGGGAGCGATTGTCGGACAAATCACTTTGTCACTAAGGACTTCGGCTGTTGTCGGAGGAAATTGAGGCCTGATGGGAAAAATCCTACGGAAGGTGCGAGCTGTGATGTCAGCTTCTGTCGCAATTGCCCTCAATGCCCTTGCACAACAACTGACGCAAGCTCGGCTATGATCTGCTCCGACCGGTGGCGGTCGTCGGTTTTACCCGGTGAAATCGGCACATTGTGTGCTTCTGCAATACTCATGAGTCGGCAACCCCTCCCCCCCGTGGATGGATTGCCGTATAACGAATGACTTTCGCGTGTTTGGTAATAAAGGACCCACAATAAAAGCTGATGAAGACTCCAAAACGCATTGAACCCCTGATCGAGGACGGTCTGGTCGACGAGGTGCTGCGCCCACTCATGAGTGGTAAAGAAGCAGCTGTTTATGTGGTGCGCTGCGGCAACGAGTTACGTTGCGCGAAGGTCTACAAGGAGGCGAATAAACGCAGTTTCCGTCAGGCGGCCGAGTATCAGGAAGGTCGCAAGGTGCGCAATAGCCGTCAGGCCCGGGCAATGGCCAAGGGCTCCAAGTTTGGCCGCAAGGAAACCGAAGACGCCTGGCAGAACGCCGAAGTGGCGGCGCTGTTCCGTCTGGCCAGTGCCGGTGTGCGGGTGCCCAAGCCGTTCGACTTCCTCGAAGGCGTACTGCTCATGGAACTGGTGGCCGACGAGTACGGTGACGCCGCGCCGCGCCTGAACGATGTGGTGCTGGAGCCGGACCAGGCCCGCGAGTATCACGCGTATCTGATTTCGCAGATCGTGCTGATGCTGTGTACCGGTCTGGTGCACGGTGACCTGTCCGAGTTCAACGTGCTGCTGACACCGACCGGCCCGGTGATCATCGACCTGCCGCAAGCGGTGGATGCCGCGGGCAACAACCACGCGTTCAGCATGCTGGAGCGCGATGTGGGCAACATGGCGTCTTACTTCGGGCGGTTTGCCCCGGAGTTGAAGAAGACCAGGTACGCCAAGGAAATGTGGGCCCTGTACGAGGCCGGCACCTTGCACCCGGCCAGTGTCCTGACCGGCGAGTTCGCCGAAACGGAAGAGCTGGCCGACGTGGGCGGCATCATGCGCGAGATCGAGGCCGCGCGCCTGGATGAAGAGCGCAAGCAAGCCGTACGCGCGGCGGACGATGCGCCGCCGGGCAAGACCGAAGAACCGCCTCCGCCTTGGATGCAGTGATCGGTTAAAAAAACCCGGCTTCGGCCGGGTTTTTTGTGGGTTACAGATTCAATACCTGTGTCGACTGTTAGTCCGCCTTCGCGGGCAAGCCCGCTCCCACAGGGATTTGTGCATGTGTGCAGAATTTGTGATCGGCCGCAAACACTGTGGGAGCGGGCTTGCCCGCGATGGCGTCGGTACAGCCGGCTTCAATGCATCAGGCTTGAGCCGGTTCAGCACAACACCCCGATTCCAGATTCTTCAGAATCGGGCAATCCGGCCGATGATCGCCATGACAGTGCTCAACCAGGTCCTGCAAGGTGTCGCGCAACTGCCCCAGCTCACGGATCTTCCGGTTCAACTCATCGATGTGCTGGCGGGCCAGGGCTTTCACGTCGGCGCTGGCGCGCTGGCGGTCTTGCCAGAGAGTCAGCAGCTTGCCGACTTCTTCCAGGGAAAACCCCAGGTCCCGCGAGCGCTTGATGAACGCCAGTGTGTGCAGGTCGCCGTCGCCGTATACCCGGTAGCCGCTGTCGGTGCGATGGGCTGCCTTGAGCAGGCCGATGGATTCGTAATAACGGATCATCTTCGCGCTCAGGCCGCTGTGGCGGGCCGCTTGGCCGATGTTCATCGGTTGTCCTCCAGGTCCTTGGGTTTCCAGGTTTTCAACAGTAGCGCATTGCTCACCACGCTGACGCTCGACAACGCCATGGCCGCACCAGCCAGCACCGGATTGAGGAAGCCGAACGCCGCCAGCGGAATGCCGATCAGGTTATAGACGAAGGCCCAGAACAGGTTCTGGCGGATCTTGGCGTAAGTCTTGCGGCTGATCTCCAGCGCGGCCGGCACCAGTCGCGGATCACCGCGCATCAGGGTGATGCCGGCCGCGTGCATGGCGACGTCGGTGCCGCCGCCCATGGCGATGCCGATATCGGCGGCGGCCAGTGCCGGGGCGTCGTTGATGCCGTCACCGACCATCGCCACCACGCCGGTTTCTTTCAAGGCGGCGACGGTGGCGGCTTTGTCCGCCGGCAGCACTTCGGCATGCACGTCATTGATGCCCAGCGCCTCGGCGACCACCCTGGCGCTACCGCGATTGTCGCCGGTCAGCAGGTGGCTGCTGATATTGCGTGCGCTCAGTTGTTGCACCGCTTGCAGTGCGCCGGGCTTGAGCGTGTCACCGAAGGCGAACAGGCCCAATACCCGTGGTTCGGGAGTTTGTTCGATCAGCCAGGACAAGGTCCGGCCTTCTTTTTCCCACGCGATAGCCGAGTCGGCCAGCGCCCCGGCATTCAAGCCGCTATCCTCCAGCAGGCGACGATTGCCCAGCGCCAGGCGGCGCCCTTCGAGGCTGCCGGCGATGCCGCGACCAGTCAGGGATTGGCTGTCGCTGACATCGGCCACCTTCATTCCACGCTCGGCACAGGCATCCAGGACAGCCTTGGCCAGCGGATGCTCACTGCCGCGTTGCAGGGCGCCGGCCAATTGCAGCAGGCTCGCTTCATCACCGTCGACGGCACTCAGATGTGCAATGCGCGGGGCGCCGGAGGTCAGGGTGCCGGTCTTGTCGAACACCACCGCGCTGACTTCATGGGCACGCTCCAGTGCTTCGGCGTCCTTGATCAGAATCCCGTAGCGCGCCGCCACGCCGGTGCCGGCCATGATCGCCGTCGGCGTGGCCAGGCCCAGGGCGCACGGGCAAGCGATCACCAGCACTGCCACGGCGTTGATCAGCGCGGTTTCCATCGGCGCACCATAAAGCAGCCAGCCGATCAGCGTCGCCAGGGCAATGACCAGCACGGTGGGCACGAACACCTGGCTGACTTTATCCACCAGTTTCTGGATCGGCGCCTTGGCGGCCTGGGCGTCTTCCACCAGGCGGATGATCCGCGCCAGCACGGTTTCCGCACCGAGGGCCCGGGTGCGCACCAGCAACCGGCCTTCACCGTTGATCGCGCCGCCGGTGACGGTGTCGCCGGGCTGCTTGGGCACCGGCAGGCTCTCGCCACTGATCAGGGCTTCGTCGGCGTGGCTCTGGCCTTCGACCACTTCGCCATCCACCGGGAAGCGTTCACCGGGTTTGACCATCACCAGGTCATCGAGGCGCAGGTCGCTGATGGCGACTTCTTGCTCGTGGCCATCGATCACCCGGATCGCCCGTTCCGGACGCAAGGCTTCGAGGGCGCGGATGGCGCTGGCGGTCTGGCGCTTGGCGCGGCTTTCCAGGTACTTGCCCAGCAGCACCAGCGCGATCACCACCGCCGAGGCTTCGAAATACAGATGCGGCATGCGCCCGGCGGCGGTGGCCCATTCGTACAGGCTCAAGCCATAACCGGCGCTGGTGCCCAGGGCCACCAGCAGATCCATGTTGCCGGCCCCGGCGCGCACGGCTTTCCACGCGGCGACGTAAAACCGTGCACCGAAGATGAATTGCACCGGCGTGGCGAGGGCGAACTGCGCCCAGGCCGGCAGCATCCAGTGCACGCCGAACGGTTGCAGCAGCATCGGCAACACCAATGGCAAGGCGAGGGCAATGGCCATGATCAAGGCCAGGCGTTCGCGATGCAGGCGTTGCTGCTGGTTGTCGGTGGGCGGGTGTGCGGCTTCCCATACGCTGGCGCTGT
Organism: Pseudomonas sp. PB101; assembly: GCF_009764265.1. Taxonomy (GTDB): domain Bacteria; phylum Pseudomonadota; class Gammaproteobacteria; order Pseudomonadales; family Pseudomonadaceae; genus Aquipseudomonas. The sequence goes on along the minus strand of NZ_RWIR01000012.1, from coordinate 23,727 downwards.
AACCGGCCTTGCTCACGGCGGCGATCAGGCTTTGCGGGTCGATCCGGCCGAGCAGTTCAAGGTGGGCGCGTTCGTTGGCCAGGTTGACGCTGACGCTTTTTACTCCCGCCACCTTGCCCAGCGCACGCTCGACCCTGCCGACGCAGGACGCACAGGTCATGCCGTCGATGCTCAGTTCCAGGTTGTGTTGTGGCACGCTGTAGCCGGCCCTGGCCACGGCGTCCATCAGGGCCGGCAGGCTGTCGGCGGGTGCCTGGACCCGCGCCTGTTCAGTGGCGAGGTTGACGCTGACGGCACTGGCGCCAATGACTTTGCTCAAGGCGCGCTCGACCCGCCCGGCGCAACTGGCGCAGGTCATGCCGGCAATCGGCAGGTCGAACGTGGTGGATTCGGACATCGGTCGCACTCCCTGTAGTAGATGACCACAGGATCAACCTTGCCACGCTGGCAAGGTCAAGTGCCATGTTTCAGATCAAGCAGCCGATCAGTAGCCGAGACCGGCGCGCTTGAGGTACATCCCTTCCTGCGTCATCGCGATGCGGTACTTGAGCACATCCCCGGCCTTGAGCTGGATGTCCTGCGACCCCGGCGCGAGCATGCCCGCATTGCAACCCGGCGCCTGGCCCGGCAGCAGTTTGAGGCGCAGCGAGACAATGCCCGGCGGCAGGTTGAACGAGGTGCTCTGTTCCTGAAACAGCCGCGCCGCCAGTTGATCCTGGATATACACCCCGATTTCGCAACTGGTGGCAACTTCCAGGCGCTCGCGGGAAATGATCAGCACGCCATAATCCTGACCGGCAGCATTGACCGAAGGCGTGGCGGCGAAAAGGCTGAGAAAGCCAAACAGGCTGAAAACTGACCAGCGCATGGCTGAATCTCCTGAGTTCGAGTCATTGATGGACGCAGCTTGGCCGAGCGTCGTGCCGATTGCCAGCCCGGCAGCTAACTTCAGAACTTGACCTTGCCATGGTGGCAAGCTCGAAACTGGCCCCAACCCTCGGAAAAGGAGTCATCCCATGCAAGTGTTCAACGTTGAAGGCATGTCTTGTGGCCACTGCGTCAAGGCCATCACTCAAGCGGTGCAGGCCAGGGATCCGGCAGCCAGTGTGCGGGTCGATCTGGCAGCCAGGGAGGTCGGTGTCGAAAGTGCGCTGAGCGCCCAGCAAGTGATCGAGGCGATCAGTGAAGAGGGCTACGGCGTCAAACTGGCCTGATTTTAATAGTTAGCGAGCTACCGGAATGTTCAAGAAGTCCATGCGCGGCTAGACTGTCGGGCTGCCGACTTCTGCCTCACTGGATGCTTGATGAACTTTCGTACCATTTTGATTCTCGGCGCCTTGAGCGCTTTCGGTCCGCTGGCGATCGATTTCTATCTGCCAGCGTTCCCGGCCATGGCCCTGGCTTTCGGGACGGACGAAAATCACGTCCAGATGACCTTGGCGGCGTACTTCCTCGGCTTGTCCATCGGTCAGTTGGCCTATGGCCCGGTGGCGGATCGTTTCGGGCGACGCATTCCGTTGCTCATCGGTGTCGGCCTGTTCACCGTCGCCTCCGTGGCGTGCGCCTATGCGCCGAATCTGGAATGGCTGATCGGCGCACGTTTTATCCAGGCGCTGGGCGGTTGCGCGGGGATGGTGATTTCCCGGGCGGTGGTCAGCGACAAGTGTGATGCGGTGGGTTCGGCGAAAGTCTTTTCGCAGTTGATGCTGGTGATGGGGCTTGCGCCCATCCTCGCGCCATTGCTGGGTGGATTGTTGGTCAACACGGCGGGCTGGCAGTCGATCTTCCTGGCCTTGACCGGTTTCAGTGCGCTGGCGGGGCTGGCGGTTGCGACGGGATTGCCGGAAAGCATGCCGGCCCACATGCCGCGTCAACCGTTGTCGGGTGCGCTGCGTCAGTACGGCCGGTTGCTGGCCGACCGGGTGTTCCTCGGCCATGCCTTGACCGGGGGCATCGCCATCGCGGGGATGTTTGCCTACATCGCCGGTTCACCCTTCATCATCATCAAGCTTTACGGCGTTGCGGCCGAGCATTTCGGCTGGCTGTTCGGCATCAATGCGGCGGGCTTCATTCTGGTGGCGCAGGTCAATGCGCGGTTATTGGCCAAACGTGGCCCGATGTTCTTGCTGGCGCGCGCGGTGTGGGTTTATCTGGCAGCCGGTTTGACCCTGCTCGCGGTCAGCTCCCTGCACCCGGCACAACTGTGGCCACTGCTGATTCCGTTGTTCGTCTGTATCGCCAGCCTTGGTTGCATCAGTCCGAATGCCGCGGCCCTCGCGATGAACGGGCAGGGTGCGCGGGCTGGCAGCGCTTCGGCGTTGCTCGGTTGCCTGCAATTCAGCGTGGCTGCCGGTGCCTCTGCGCTGGTGGGCGTGCTGCACGACGGCAGCGCCGTGCCGATGGCGATGGTCATCAGCCTGTGTGGAATTCTGGTGGTGGGCGTGGCGATATTCACCCGGCGCTTGCAAAAGGCCCGGGCGTTGGCGCAAACCCAGGTTTGAGGCTGGAATCAGCCGGCTGCCTGCTGCGGGTGAAGGGGGGGAATCTGGTGAGGGGCGTGGATGCGGGCTTCGAGAGTGCGCGTGAAAGCGCGAGCTTCTGCTTCGCTGCGGAACGTTACCGCATGCTGATCAAGACGGACTTGCCACTGGGATTTTGCCAGTTCTTTTATCAGGATCTTCATAGCCGATCTCCTCTTGTAAAAGACGTTACGCAAAAAGACTGCCTCGCAGGAGATTCGATTGTAGTCCTGAATACGAGCACGATTGTGACAAGAGGTAACTGTCGGACTGACGGTTTGTAACTAAAAAAAACATGGCTTTACGATGGCCTTCACAGGGGCTGTCAGCGACCGGGACGTCCCGGTCGCAGTGGAAAACCCCCGCTTCAGAACCCTTCCAGCACGATCTTGCCCTTGGCCTTGCCGCTTTCCAGCAGGGCATGGGCACGGCGCAGATTGGCCGCGTTGATCGTGCCGAAGTGTTCGCCCACCGTGGTTTTCAGGGTCCCGGCGTCGATCAGCCCGGCGACGCGATTGAGCAGGTTGTGCTGCTCGATCATGTCAGCGGTTTCAAACAGCGAGCGGGTGTACATGAACTCCCAGTGCAGTGACAGGCTCTTGCGCTTGAGCTTGGTCACGTCCAGCGACTTGGGGTCATCGATCAGCGCCAGTTTGCCTTGGGGCGCCAATGCCTCGACCAGTTGGTCCAGATGCTGGTCGGTCTGGGTCAGGCTGGCGACGTGGGTGACCTGATCCACCCCGGCATCCTTGAGGGCTTCACTCAGTGGCTGACCATGGTCGATCACCAGGTCGGCGCCCAGTTCCTTTACCCAGCTTTGAGTCTGTGGACGCGAAGCGCTGCCGATGACTTTCAGGGCCGTGAGTTGGTGAGCGAGCTGCGTGAGAATCGATCCCACGCCACCCGCCGCGCCGACGATCAGCAGGCTCTGGCCTTCAGCGGTTTTGCCTTCACGGACTTGCAGGCGTTCGAACAACAGTTCCCACGCCGTGATCGCGGTGAGCGGCAGGGCCGCTGCTTCGGCGAAACCCAGGGTCTTGGGCATGTGACCGACGATGCGCTCGTCCACCACATGCAACTCGCTGTTGCCGCCTGCTCGCGCAATGGAGCCGGCGTAGAACACCTTGTCGCCGGACTTGAACAGCGTCACTTCACTGCCCACCGCCTTGACCACACCGGCCACGTCCCAACCCAGCACCTTGGCCGCGCCGCCTTCGGGCTGGACGTTCTGGCGCACCTTGGTGTCCACCGGGTTGACCGAGATGGCTTTGACTTCCACCAGCAAGTCGCGGGGACCGGCAACCGGATCCGGCAGTTCGATGTCTTGCAGTGCGTTGTCATCACTGATCGGCAACGAGGCGTAGTAGGCAATGGCTTTCATGGGGCGGCTCCAGAACACGGATAAGGGAAGAGATTCGATGGAGAGATGATTGGCTATTTCTCCTGAAGATAAAACCGGCTAAAAGAGCAGTCTCTTTCAATATTTTTTTGATAATCGGTGTTCTGAATGCTGCGTTTCGATGACTTGCAGTTGTTTGTCCGGGCGGCGGACCTGGGCAGTCTGTCCGCCGCCGCGCGGGGCATGGACATGTCGGCGGCGGTTGCCAGTGCGGCGCTCAAGCGCATCGAACAGCAACTCGGCGTGCGTTTGTTGGCCCGCTCGACCCGCAGCCTGCGCCTGACCGCCGAAGGCGAGGGCTTTCTCGAATACGCCCGGGCGGCCCTGAGTCATCTCGATGAGGGCCGGCGATTGCTGGCCAGTGGTCAGGACCAGGTCAGCGGGGTGCTGCAGTTGTCGGCGCCATCGGACTTTGGCCGCAATCTGCTGTTGCCCTGGCTTGACGAGTTTCAGCGCGAACATCCGAAACTGACCGTGCGCCTGCTGCTGGGGGACCGTATCGCCGACCTGTTTCGCCAACCGGTGGACATTGCCCTGCGTTACGGTGAGCCGGAAGACTCCAGCCTGGTGGCGCTGCCCATCGCCCCGCAGAACCGCCGGGTACTGTGTGCCGCTCCCGACTATCTGGCACGCCATGGCGAGCCACGGCATCTGGAGCAACTGGCGCAGCACAATTGCCTGTTGTACATGCTCGGCAGCCGGGTCCACGATCACTGGAGTTTTCACGACGGCAAACGCGAAGTCAGCCTGACCGTCAGCGGCGATCGCTTCAGTGACGATGCCGATGTCGTTCGCCTGTGGGCCGTGGCCGGTGCCGGGATCGCCTACAAATCCTGGCTCGATGTCGCCGCCGATGTACTGGCCGGTCGCTTGAAGGTGTTGATGCCGGAACTGCTCTGTGAGCGCGCACCGTTGAATCTGTTGTGTGCCCATCGGGCGCAATTGAGCAAGCCGGTGAACCTGTTGCGCGAAATGCTTGTCAGCCGATGCTCTTCGTTGAGTAGTCAATTTCCGGGCGTTGCGGATATCGCTCATTAATCGCACGAAAAAAGAGAAATTTCTCTCAGGCACGATCACCACCTATGCCGGGCAGAGGACAGGATCCGGCGATCAACCCGCATATACTAACGCCCTCGTCATGGAAGTAGCGTCGATACTGGTCAAGATGACTCTGGGCAGAAGACGAAACGATTCAACAGGGAGTGAATACATGGAACATGCACCTTGCATCAGCCAGATCGCCACATTGCTGGCTGACCCAAAGCGCAGCGCGATGATGTGGGCCTTGATGGACGGTTCCGCGCGAACAACCGAAGAGTTGGCATTGCTGGCCGGCCTGTCACCGTCTTCGGCCAGTGCACACCTGGGACGTTTGTCCGCTGGAGGTCTGTTGAAGGTTGAAAGCCGTGGCCGCAAACGTTTCTTCCGCCTGGCCGCTCCCGAGGTCGGCGCGGCAATCGAAGCGCTGGCCAGCGCGACCTTCGCCAGCGCACCCCAGGATACTGCGCAGGTGTTCAAGCGCCCTACGCCGCTGGTCAAACCCCGGTCAGTGCGTTCGTCTTTGCTGAGTGCCCGGCTGTGCGACGATCACTTGGGAGGCACCCTGTCCGCCGACCTGTATCAGCGATTGCTGGAGGCCGGCTGGATCGAACATTCAGATCAGCGGGTCAAGGTCACGCTCAAGGGCGCGACGGAGTTGGCGGCACGAGGCGTGTTCGTCCAGGCGCTGGCCCATCACAACGGCAGGATCGCCTGCGCATGCCCGGACTGGAGCGAAAGACGCCCGCACATGGGCGGCTCTCTGGGCGCGGCATTGTTGCAACTGTTCATGCAGTCGGGGTGGCTGAGCCTGCTCAACGATTCCCGAGTCTTGCAGGTGACAGCCTCCGGGCAACGCGAGATCCATCGCTTTGCCCGGGAGGCCGAGTTGGAAATGGCGCTGTAGGAGCCGGCTTGCCGGCGTCGGCGGCGCCACATTCAGCTTTTTTGTTGAAAGAGAGGGCGCCATCGCTGGCAAGCCAGCTCCTACAGTTTTACCAACCGCGCATCGAGACTGTTCTGCGCCAGGCGTTTGGCCTGGTCCTGGGTCATGCCCAGATGGGTGTGCAGGGCATGGAAGTTCTCGGTGACATAACCGCCGAAGTACGCCGGGTCGTCGGAGTTCACGGTCACTTTCACGCCGCGTTCCAGCATGTCGAGAATGTTGTGCTGCGACATGTGATCGAACACGCAAAGCTTGGTGTTCGACAACGGGCACACGGTCAGCGGGATCTGCTCATCGATGATTCGCTGCATCAGGCGCTCGTCTTCGATGGCGCGCACGCCATGGTCGATGCGCTGGATTTTCAGCAGGTCGATGGCTTCCCAGATGTATTCGGGCGGGCCTTCCTCACCGGCGTGGGCGACGGTCAGGAAGCCTTCGTGACGGGCACGATCGAACACACGCTGGAACTTGCTCGGCGGGTGGCCCATCTCGGAACTGTCCAGGCCCACGGCGACGAACGCATCGCGGAACGGCAGCGCCTGGTCGAGGGTTTTCTGTGCCTCGTCTTCGCTCAGGTGGCGCAGGAAGCTCAGGATCAAACCGCTGGTGATACCCAGTTGCTGTTCGCCATCCTTCAGTGCCGCGGCGATGCCGTTGAGCACGACTTCGAACGGGATGCCACGGTCGGTGTGGGTCTGCGGGTCGAAGAACGGTTCGGTGTGAATCACGTTCTGCTCTTTGCAGCGCAGCAGGTATGCCCAGGTCAGGTCATAGAAATCCTGGGACGTGCGCAGCACATCGGCACCCCGGTAATACAGGTCGAGGAACTCCTGCAGGTTGTTGAAGGCATACGCCTTGCGCAAGGTTTCGACGTCGTCCCATGGCAAGGCGATCTTGTTGCGCTCGGCCAGGGCGAACAGCAGCTCGGGTTCCAGCGAGCCTTCCAGGTGCAGGTGCAGTTCTGCCTTGGGCAGGGCGTTCAGCCAGTCGTACATAATTCTTTTCTCATCAGGTGCAATGGTCGCCATTCTACAGAGGGTTGCCGCAACAATTGGTAAAACCTGACCAGGCGGTTCATCACACCGCTTGCGGTTCCCTTCGATAAGCGTAGGTGTCGGCGAAGCGCGAGAGCAGGAACTCGGCGCAGGTGGTGACCGGGTATTTCGCCGGGTGCGATTCATCACGGCAGCCGGGCAGGCATTCGATACGGGTATCGGGGTGCGGCTCGGCGAAGAACGGCATTGAATAACGATCCACGCCGAGCGGGCTGATCACCCGGTGCGGCGTCGACAGGTAACGGTCGTTGCTCCAGCGCGCCATCATGTCGCCAAGGTTGACCACGAACGTACCTTCGATGGGCGGCGCGTCGATCCATTCGCCCTTGACGTTGCGTACCTGCAAGCCGCCGGCGGCGTCCTGATAGAGCAGGGTGATGCAACCGTAGTCGGTGTGGGCGCCGGCGCCTTGCTGCTCGGTGGAACTGGCAGTATGGCGCGGCGGGTAATGGATCATCCGCAGCACGCTGACCGGGTCGTTGAAGCGTTTGTCGAAGAAGTCGCGCTCGATCCCCAGCGCCATGGTCATCGCCCGCAACAGCGTTTGCGCGAGGCTCTGCATGTCGACGTAATGTTGCTCCATCAGCGCTTGCCAGCCGGGTATCGACGGATGGCGATTGGGGCCGCGCAAGGGTTTTTCCGCCAGCACGTCAGGATGGTCGGCCGGCAGGTGCAGGCCCATGTCGAAGGTTTCCTTGAGGTCGCTGGGTTTGCTCGGGTCCAGTTGCTCGGTGGCAATGGCGCCATAGCCGCGATGATGGCGGGTCTGGGTGATGTCGATCCTGAGTTTTTCGGTGGCGGGTTGGGCGAAGAAGCGTTTGGCGTGGTCGAGAAGGGCGTCGATGCGCGCCGCTGAAATCGGATGGCCCTTGATGTAGAAGAAACCCCACTCGCGACAGGCGTGGTCGATTTGTTTGGCCACGGGCGGCCAGGCGGATGGGTCTGCGCTGTATAGCGGGGTGATGTCGATGATGGGGAGGCTGTTCATACGCAATCCTTGAACGCGATGAAGATCATATGTGGGAGCGAGCCTGCTCGCGAATGCGGTGTGTCAGCCAACATCAATGTTGAGTGTACAGACGCCTTCGCGAGCAGGCTCGCTCCCACAGGGTTTTGTGTTGTGGTTAAACCGTTACTTCGGTATTTCGGCCTTCATGCCTTCCACGTAGTAATTCATCGACGCCAGCTCCGCCGTGGTCGCGCTCACGCCCGCCGGGATTTTTTCGACGCCGGACTGATCCTTGATCGGCCCGGTGAACGGCTGCAGCGCACCGCTCTTGATATTGGCGATGAGCTGTTCGGCTTCGTTTTTCACCGCTGCCGGCACCAGGTCGCTGATCGGCAGCTCAACCGTGCCCTCTTTCAGGCCGCCCCAGTAGTCCTGGGACTTCCAGTCATGGTCGATCACGCTTTGGGCGGCCTGAATGTAGTGCGGGCCCCAGTCGTTGACGATGGAGGTCAGCACCGCCTTCGGTCCGAAGTGCGCCATGTCCGAAGCGTAGCCTACGGCATACACGCCGCGACGCTCGGCGGCCTGGATCGGCGCCGGGCTGTCGGTGTGCTGGAACACCACGTCCACGCCCTGGTCGATCAGGGCGTTGGCGGCATCCGCTTCCTTGCCCGGGTCGAACCAGGAGTTGACCCACACCACCTTGATCTCGGTGCCGGGGTTGTACTTGTTCAGGGCCAGCTGGATGGCGTTGATGTCGCGGATCACCTCCGGGATCGGAAACGACGCGACGTAGCCGATCTTCTTGGTCTTGGTCATCTTCGCCGCGAGGAAGCCGCCGACGTAGCGGCCCTCATAAGTGCGCGCCAGGTAAGTGCCGAGGTTCTTGTCTTGCTTGTAGCCGGTGGCGTGTTCGAAGGTCACCTTGGGAAACTGTTTGGCAACTTTCACGGTGGGGTTCATGTAGCCGAAGGAGGTGGTGAAGATCAGGTCGTATTTGTCCTTGGCCATGTTGCGGATCACCCGCTCGGCGTCGGCGCCTTCGGCGACGTTTTCCACGTAGTTGGTGGTGATCTGCGCGCCGAATTTTTCCGCGAGTTCCTTGCGCCCCTGTTCATGCTGATACGTCCAGCCGTGGTCGCCGATCGGGCCGATATAGACGAAGCCGACTTTCAGCGGGTCGTTGGCACTGGCACCCAGGCTGGCGCTCAGGCCCATGGCCGCCGCAATGGCGCAAAGCAGCTTCTTCAACGGACGTTTATGCATGAATTGAAACTCCATTTTGTTGTGAGGTTGGCTGGGCTCTCGGGCTTGCACAGGGCAATGCAAATTGCTGACCAACAAGACAACAAACACCTCAAGACCGAGGTGATGCTTTCGCGAGCAGGCTCGCTCCCACAAAAGCGCCGCAATCTCTGTGGGAGCGAGCCTGCTCGCGAAGAGGCCGGTAAGTCCGATAAAAGTGCACCTGCCAAACCGGCTGCCTGCTCTTGGTGCGCTAAGGTAAAACGAACCGTCAGCGCCATCCCGCAGTCAGTAGCTCATCGGTTCCACTCGGCAAAAAGGCTCGCCATGCTCACGACCCTCAAGCAAGAAAGTTTCCTGCTGTTGGCGCTGATCGCCGCGTGCGTGGCTTATCCGCTGGAGCACTGGATGCTGCACAGCGGCCAGGTCGTCGCGCTGGCGAGCGGGCTGGTGCTGATCGCCTTCATCGTCGCCGCCTCCATGCGCGTCGCCCATCAGGCCGAGTTGCTGGCGGAGAAGGTCGGCGATCCCTACGGCACGATGATCCTGACCCTGGCCGCCGTGCTGGTGGAAGTGGTGATCCTGGCGATCATGATGAGCAACGAAGCCTCGGCGACGCTGGTGCGCGACACGATCTATTCGGCGGTGATGCTCGACATCAATGGCATCCTGGGGCTCGCGGCGTTGATGGGCGGGCTCAAGCACGGCGAACAGTCCTATAACGACGATTCGGCGCGCAGCTACGGCGTGATGATCCTCACCGCCATGGGCGTCTCGATGGTGGTGCCGGAGTTCATTCCAGAAGCACGATGGAAGCTCTATTCAGCCTTTACCATCGGCGCGATGGTGGTGCTCTACGCCTTGTTCCTGCGCATGCAGGTCGGGCCGCACAGCTATTTTTTCAGCTACAGCTACCCGGACAAGCGCCGCAGGAAGGAGCCTGGCGCAGAACCGCAGCCGATCAATCTGGTGCTGAGTATCGGCACCCTGGTGTTTGGGGTAGTGGTGATTGGCGCACTGGCCGAAGTGATGTCCAAGACCCTCGATCTGGGGCTGGAAGGAACGGGGGCACCGCCGGTGATCACGGCGATCCTGGTGGCGGCGATATCCGCGGCGCCGGAGATTTTGACCGCATTGCGCGCGGCACTGGCCAACCGCATGCAGTCGGTGGTCAACATCGCCTTGGGCGCGTCGTTGTCGACGGTGATCCTGACGGTGCCGGTGATGGAGGCGATGGCGCTCTATACCGGCCAGCCATTCCAGATGGCCATGACCCCGGTGCAGACCGTGATGGTTTTTCTCACCCTTATCGTCAGCGCGATCAACCTCAATGACGGCGAAACCAACGCCATCGAAGGCATGACGCACTTCGTGTTGTTTGCGACGTTCATCATGTTGTCGTTGCTTGGCCTTTAAGAACACCACAAAAAAACTGTGGGAGCGAGCTTGCTCGCGATAGCGGTGTGTCATTCACAAAATATGTCGACTGACATGCCGTCATCGCGAGCAAGCTCGCTCCCACATTGGATCTTCGGTGCTTTAGGTCCCGGCGATCAACTGCCGTGCCGCCTGGCTGTGATCAGCAATCAAGCCCTTCAGGTCCAGCCCTTCGACCTGGCCATCGATCACTCGCCACTTGCCGCCGACCATCACCCGGTCCGCGCGATCGGCGCCGCACAGCAGCAGTGCCGAGACTGGATCATGGCTGCCGGAGAAGCGCAGTTCATCCAGCTTGAACAGGGCCAGGTCGGCCTGTTTGCCCACCGCCAGTTCGCCGATGTCCGTACGGCCCAGCAGACTTGCCGAACCTTTGGTCGCCCAGCCGAGCACGCGCTCCGGGGTGATCTTCTCGGCGCCGTAACGCAGGCGCTGGATGTACAGCGCCTGACGCGCTTCGAGCATCATGTTCGAAGCATCGTTGGACGCCGAGCCGTCCACGCCCAAACCAAGCAAGGCACCGGCATCGGTCAGCTCGATGCTCGGGCAGATGCCCGAGGCCAGGCGCATGTTGGAACTCGGGCAATGGCAAATACCGGTGCCGGCGGCGCCGAGTCGGGCGATCTCGTCCGGGTTGAAATGGATGCCATGGGCCAGCCAGGTGCGCGGGCCGAGCCAGCCGACACTGTCCAGATAGTCCACGGTGCGCAGGCCGAAGCGCTGCAGGCAGAAGTCTTCTTCGTCGAGGGTTTCGGCCAGGTGGGTGTGCAGGCGCACGTCGAGTTTGTTTGCAAGTTCAGCGCTGGCCGACATGATTTCCGGGGTCACCGAGAACGGCGAGCACGGTGCCAGGGCGATCTGGATTTGCGCGCCGTCACCGCGTTCGTGGTATTCGGCGATCAGTCGCTGGCTGTCGGCGAGAATCACTTCGCCTTCCTGCACGGTCTGTTGCGGCGGCAGGCCACCGTCCTTTTCACCGAGGCTCATGGAACCGCGGGTCAGCATGGCGCGCATGCCCAGCTCGCGAACGCTTTCGACCTGAACGTCGATGGCGTTTTCCAGACCTTCCGGGAACAGGTAGTGGTGGTCGGCTGCGGTGGTGCAACCGGACAGCAGCAATTCAGCGAGTGCGACCTTGGTGGCGAGTGCGAGCTTTTCCGGGGTCAGGCGTGCCCAGACCGGGTACAGGGTTTTCAACCAGGGGAACAGCGGCTGATTGACCACCGGCGCCCAGGCGCGGGTCAGGGTTTGATAGAAGTGATGATGGGTATTGATCAGGCCCGGCAGGATCACATGCTCGCGGGCATCGAACACTTCATTGCACGGCGCGGACGGTTGTTGGCCGACGCCAAGCACTTCGACGATCAAACCGTCTTGCAGCACCAGGCCACCACGGGCATCGAGACCGTTGGAGGTGAAAATGGCGAGGGGATTTTTTAACCAGGTACGGGTCGCAGGCATGTTGCCGGCTCCTCTGAAAGTTGGGTTCAGGGTTGCCAGCTCAGTGTTGTCCTGTCTGCTGATCCAGGTTCGCCGGGGAGGCGAGGTGCGCAGTGTCGATCAAAACGCTCTGGCGGGCAAGCCCGACCAGACAGGACAACACCCCCCTTTGGGCGGAGGTGATTACCAGGGAATGGTTTCACCCCGGTAATTGATGAAGTGATGCCCGCCCTTGCCGACAAACGCGTTCACCTGATCAACCAGGCCACGGGTGCTGGTATCGACATCGATGTCCGCGCCTTCACCGCCCATGTCGGTTTTCACCCAGCCCGGGTGCAGCGACAGCACGGTGAGGCCGGTTTCGCCCAACTGGGTGACGAAGCTGTTGGTCATGGAGTTCAGCGCCGCCTTGCTGGCCTTGTACAGTGCCAGTTCCGGCGCATCGGGCATGGTCACGCTACCCAGCACCGAACTCATGAAGGCCAGCACGCCGGTATCCGGGCGCAGTTGCTCGACAAAACGCTGGGCCAGGTTGATCGGCGCCACGGCGTTGGTGAAAAACAGCTGACCGACTTCGGCCATTGTCGCGCCGCCGTTGGGCGTCTGGACCTCCGGCCCCTTGACCCCGGCATTGACGAACAACAGGTCAAACACCTCGCCCTTGAGTTGTTGGCTCAGGGCGGACACCGCTTGCTGATCGTCCATGTCGAGCTTCTCGATGCGCACCTTGCCCAAAGCCTGCAAGGCTTCGGCTTTTTGCGGGTCGCGCACGGTGGCGGTGACTTGCCAGCCATCGGCCAGCAGGGTTTTCACCAGCCCGAGGCCAAGCCCTCGGGAGGCGCCGATGATGAGTGCGGTTTTTGCCTTGGACATGAGTGGCTTCCTTGAAAATTCAGAGTCGTGGATTCAATGGACACTGTTGCCCGAGCCGTTGTTGCAACTCGTCGCGCAGGGCGCCGAGTTCGGTCATGCGGGCTTCGATCAGCTTGAGTTTGTCTTGCAGCAATTGCGTGACGGCGCTGTCCGGGTCGGGCGACTGCCAGATTGCAGCGACGCTGTCACCGATCTCGCCGAGGGTAAAGCCCAGCCGTTGGGCGGTCTTGATGTACTGCACCAGCTGCACCATGTCTGGCGGGTAGTCGCGATACCCGTTGGCACTGCGTTGCGCGGCGATCAACCCGCGCTGCTCGTAAAAGCGCAGCGTGTCGCGGCTGACGGCGCTGGCCTGGGCTAATTCACCGATGCGCATCATCACGTCTCGAAGGGGCTTGACCCTGGAGCATACTCCAGGCTTTAGCCTTGTTGCTCCCTGAATTGATGGAGCAATGTCGATGTGGACTACAGCGCAATATCGCCGGTTGGTGCAAGGCAGTGCCTGGTACGACCTGATCGTGACGGTCGCGTTTGTCACGCCGTGGAGTTTTGCGGCGTTGCATGGGGTTTTGACCGGGGTGAGTCAGGCATTGAATTTACCCGGTGAACTGCCGCCGTTCGAACCGGTGCACATGTTGATGGCGAATCTGCTGGGGTCGATTGTCTGCGTGTGGTCCGTACTGCGGATTCGTGATCCGCAGCAGGTGTTTGGGCGGTATGACGCCGTGGCCAGATTCCTGTTCTCGGCCTGGCAGGCTTATGCCCTGAGCCGGGGTGCGAGTTCGATTCTGGTGGTTTTCTTGTTCTTTGAGTTGGCGTGGGGCATTGCTCAAGTGTTGCCTGTGCGGACGCCATCGCGGGCAAGCCCGCTCCCACAGGTACCGCAATATCCTTGTGGGAGCGAGCTTGCTCGCGATGAGGCCACACCAGTCAACCACTAATGCCCAGCCTGCCACGGCTGCCCCAACGACACCGGCGCATACAACCGTGTGCGCAGCGCGTCGCGCGACAGCAGCACCAACACCACAATGGTCGCGACATACGGCAGCATCGCCAGCAGACTCGAAGGAATCGCCAGCCCCAACCCCTGCGCCACCAGGTGCAGGATGCTGGCGAGGCCGAACAGGTAGGCGCCGAGCAACAGGCGCCACACCCGCCAACTGGCGAACACCACCAGCGCCAGGGCAATCCAGCCGCGACCGGCGCTCATGTTCTCCGCCCACATCGGCGTGTAGGCCAGCGATAGATAGGCCCCCGCCAACCCGGCCATTGCACCGCCGAACAACACCGCGAGGGTGCGCACCGCCAGTACCGGCAAGCCCATGGCGCTGGCTGCATCCGGGTTTTCCCCGACCGCCTGAATGATCAAGCCCACGCGGCTTTTCAGAATCACCCAGGCCACCAGCGCAAACAGCGCGAACGACAGGTACACCAACAGATCCTGGGCAAACAGCATCCGCCCGATCAGCGGGATTTCACTCAGATAGGGAATCGCCATCGGCTCGAACCCTGCCAGCGGCTTGCCGACCCACGCCGCACCGACGAAGGTCGACAGGCCCACGCCGAAAATCGTCAGGGCCAGGCCGGTGGCGACCTGATTGGCATTGAACAGCAGCGCCACCAGGGCAAACAGCGACGACAGCAACATCCCGGCGAACATCGCCAGCAACACGCCGAGCCACAGATTGCCGGTGTTGAACGCGACGATGAAACCGATCACCGCGCCAAACAGCATCATGCCTTCCTGGCCCAGATTGAGAACGCCGCTCTTCTCGCAGATCAGTTCGCCCAGCGCCACCAGCAGCAACGGCGTACCGCAGCGGACCATGGCGTAGAAAATATTGCTCAGCAGATCGATATCCATCACAACGCTCCTGCGTGTACGGCGGTGGCTTGGGCGCGGCGGGTCCAGCGCAGGTTCAGGCGGGGGCGATAGAGGATCAGCACATCACTGGCCAGCAGGAAAAACAGCATCATGCCCTGGAACAATTGGGTGATCGCCTGTGGCAGGTTCAGGCTCATCTGAGCGCTTTCGCCGCCGATGTACAGCAGCGCCATCAACAGGCTGGAAAACAGGATGCCGACGGGATTGAGGCGGCCGAGAAACGCCACGGTGATGGCCGCATAGCCGTAGCCCGGCGAGACCTGCGGCACCAACTGGCCGATAGGCCCGCTGACTTCGCACACGCCGGCCAGCCCCGCCAGGCCACCGCTGATCAATAGCGCGAGCCAGATCAGGCGCTTCTCGCGAAAGCCGACGAAACCGGCGGCGCGCTTGTCCAACCCGAGCACTTTGATCTGGAAACCGACAAAGCTTTTCTGCAGCAATACCCAGACCGCCACCAACGCGAGCAGGGCGAAATACACCCCGGCGTGAACCCGGCCATCTTCCATCAACAGCGGCAAGCGGCTGGCATCGCCGAACATCGCCGATTGCGGAAAATTGAAACCTTCTGGATCTTTCAGTGGACCGTGCACGCAATACAGCAAAAGGTTCAGGGCGATGTAATTGAGCATGATGCTGGTCAGGATCTCATTGGCGTTGAAGCGCGTGCGCAACCACGCCGTCAGCCCGGCCCACGCGGCGCCGGCAAGCGTGCCGGTGAGCAAAATCAGCACCAGCGCCCAGCGGCTTTGCATGCCGATGACGTTCACCGCCAGCGCACTGCCGGCCAACGCACCGAGCAGCAGTTGACCTTCGGCGCCGATGTTCCAGATACGCGCCTGATAGGCGACGGCCAGGCCCAATGCGCAGAGCAGGATCGGCAGGGCCTTGACCAACAATTCGGAGACGCCGTACAGGTCACTGACCGGTGCGATCAGCAACGTGTGCAAGGTCAGCAGCGGGTCATGCCCGAGCGCGATGAACAACAGTGATCCACAGCCCAGGGTCAGTGCAGCCGCCAGCAACGGCGAGCACCACAGCATCAGGCGCGATTGCTGGCCGCGGGGTTCAAGAGAAAGCAGCATGTGACACTCCGTTAACGCGTGGCGAGTGATTGAGGGGCAGCGAACTGGCCGGCCATCCAGCCGCCGACATCGCTCAGGCGCGTATCGACGGTGGCGCTGAGTGCCGACAGCCGGCCGCCGCACAAGGCGCCGAGGCGGTCGCTGATCTGGAAGAGTTCGTCGAGGTCTTCGGAAATCACCAGGATCGCCGCGCCGGCATCGCGCAAGGCAATCAAGGCGCGATGAATGGTGGCGGCGGCACCGACGTCCACGCCCCAGGTCGGGTGCGCGGCGACCAGCAGCGCGGGTTGCTGGAGGATTTCCCGGCCGAGGATGAATTTCTGCAGGTTGCCGCCGGACAGGCTGCGGGCCGGCGTCTGGCTATCGGGTGTCTTGACGCCGAAGCGGCGGATGATCTCCTCGGCCAGCGCCTCGACTTTACCGCGCTGAATCAGGCCGTTACTCACCAATCCCTGCTGGAACGCGGTCAGCAGTGCGTTATCCGCCAGGCTCAGCTCCGGCACCGCGCCATGGCCCAGGCGCTCGGCGGGGACGAACGCCAGACCCAGTTGGCGGCGCGCATCGGGACGCAGGTGAGCGACGGGCTCCCTGGCAAAACGGATCGTCGCGCTGGCTTCGCGGGGCAGTCGCTCTTCGCCGCTGAGCAAGGCCAGCAACTCATCCTGACCGTTGCCCGCGACACCCGCGATACCGACGATTTCACCGCAGCGCACTTCAAGGTCGATGTCGCTCAGCGAACAGCCGAACGGATCCGGGTTGTGCCAGGACAGTCCACGCACATCAAGGAACGCCTCACCGCCGATGACCTTCGGATAGTCGGCGATCAACTCCGCCGCCTCACCGACCATCAAACGCGCCAGTTGCTGATCCGAGCACTCGGCCGGCACGCAATGCCCGGCCACCCGTCCGCCGCGCAGCACCGTCGCGCCATGGCACAACGCGCGGACTTCGCCGAGCTTGTGGCTGATGAACAGAATGCTGCAGCCCTCGGCGGCGAGCCGGCGCAGGGTGACGAACAAATCGTCGGCCTCTTGCGGCGTCAGCACCGAGGTCGGTTCATCGAGAATCAGCAGGCGGATGTCCTGCATCAGGCAGCGAATGATTTCCACCCGTTGCCGCTCGCCAATCGACAGGCTGTGGACAAGTCGCTCCGGTTCCAGCGCCATGCCGTAGCGCCGGGACACCTCGCGAATCTTCGGCTCAAGCTGTTTCGGTGTGCCTGCCGCCGCGCCCATGGCCAGGGCGATGTTCTGCGCCACGCTCAGGGTTTCGAACAACGAGAAGTGCTGGAACACCATGCCGATGCCCAGACCGCGCGCCTGGGCCGGGTTGCGCAGGCTCACCCGCTGACCTTGCCAGATCACTTCGCCCGAATCGGCGTGGGTGACGCCGTAGATGATCTTCATCAGCGTGCTTTTGCCTGCGCCGTTCTCACCGAGCAGGGCATGGATCTCGCCAGGGGCAATGGTCAGGTCGATGCCATCGTTGGCCAGGCAACCGGGGTAGCGTTTGGTGATTTTGCGCAGTTGCAGGCGCGCAATAGGGTCTGGGGCTGGAGCGGGATTGGGCATGACAGGCTCGGTGCTGTTGGACTTGTGCCTGTGGATAAAGCAATTTTCTGGCCATTAGGTCAGGAAAACTTTCGAGCCCGTTGAGCCGAGGCGCTGAGTACGCCGCTTTCAAGTGTGTCCCACGGAGCCGGGCACCAGATGGGGGCAATGCCGCGAATCAAGCCCCGATTTTGCTCGTGGGGGTTTGCTCAAAAAATGAGCAAACGACCACAAGCCATGCTGTACATGGCGCCGGGACGGCCATGAACGGGTTATCCACAGATTGCTCCACAGTATTTGTGCGCAAGCTCAAAGCATGGGCATAAGCACTGAGTGGCTTTCTTCTAAAGGCGATAAACCGTTGTAACTGATTGTTTTTATTTAAATTTAAGGTGCGTGATGGCAAATTGGACGAAAAATGAGCAAAGTCCGCAAAGCCGCATGACAGAAGGGTTACAGCGGTATGTGCTCAGGTTATCCACAGCCGGGTGCACAGCAGATGTGGGCAAATATGGAATATGTGAAAAAGCGCCGTGCCCCAAAAGATCGCAGCCTGTGCCGGCGTCTTTCAGCGCTGCAACAAAATGCGCCCGCGACTCAAATCGGCCAGTTGTGATTGCAAGGTATCGATCTGCGCAGCTCCCACGGCCAACTGCAATTCGACGCCATTGGCGGTGAAGGTTTCATCCACAACCAGCCCACCTGCCTCCGCCACCCGCAGCTTGACCAGGGCCAACTCGGCAAACCCGCACGCGCAACGCAGCGGCACGCGGCTGATCAGCTCGATCTTTGGCGCCGCTTGCAGGCATTTGTTCGCGCCGCCGCCATAGGCCCGGGCCAGCCCGCCGGTGCCCAACTGGATGCCGCCATACCAGCGAATCACCAGCACCGCGACCTGATCGCAATCCTGCGCCTCTATCGCCGCCAGGATCGGGCGGCCGGCCGTACCGCCGGGTTCGCCGTCATCCGTGCTGCGATACTGATGGCCGAGCTTCCACGCCCAGCAGTTGTGCGTGGCATTCAAGTCACTGTGTCGTTCAATGAACGCCTGGGCCTCGGCCGGGCTGGCAATGGGCTCCGCGAAGGTGATGAAGCGACTTTTGCGAATCTCTTCGCGGTATTCGCAAAAACCGCTGAGGGTAAATGGCATAGGTCATCAAATGGCAGGTTTCAGGCCGCAGCCCTTGAGAATGATGCGGATCAGGTTGTCCCCGGCGTCTTGCATGTCTTGCTTGGTCAACCGGGTGCGCCCGGTGACGCGGCAGATTTGCGTGGCGAAGTCGGCGTAGTGCTGGGTGCTGCCCCACAACAGGAAGATCAGGTGCACCGGGTCGACCGGGTCCATTTTACCGGCGTCGATCCAGGCCTGGAACACGCCCGCACGACTCTGGAACCAGGCGCGGTAATCCTGGTTGAAGTACTCGGTCAGGCACTCGCCGCCGCTGATGACTTCCATGGCAAAAATCCGCGAGGCTTGCGGCTGGCGGCGGGAAAACTCCATTTTCGCGCGGATGTAGCGGGTCAGGGCTTCGGCCGGATCGTCCTCGGCGGTGAGGGTGTTGAAGGTGCTGTCCCACAGTTCGATGATGTTGCTGAGCACCGCCACGTACAAGCCGAGCTTGTTGGTGAAGTAGTAATGCAGGTTCGCCTTGGGCAACCCGGCGTTCTGGGCGATGGTGTTCATGCTCGTGCCTTTGTAACCGTGACGGGCGAACTCGTCTTCGGCGGCCTTGATGATGGTCTCTTCGTTTTTCTGACGAATGCGGCTGGTGGGCCTGCCGCCGTGGGCTGGGACTTCAAAGGTCATAAGCGCTTCCGAACTGATGGGTGGGACGGCCAGTGCGTTGATAGCGTACCCACCGGCTTCAGACAAGTCCTTATAAGGCGCAATGATCATTAACGCGTCGCGGCCAGGCTTTCCAGAAAACTCTCCAGCACCAGGTGCGGGCGACGTCCCTTGCGGGTGACCGACGCCAGGCTGAGGTCATAGAAGCGAGTTTTCGCTTTCAACGCGCGCAATCGGCCTTGCTGCACCCAAAGACTCGCATAGTGATCCGGCAGGTAACCGATATAGCGCCCGGTCAGGATCAGGAACGCCATGCCTTCGCGGTCCGAGGCGCTGGCGGTGCAATTGAGCGCCTGGTAGTGGGCCTGGATTTCCGCCGGCAAACGGAAGGTCGGTGCGATGGCGTCCTGGCTGTTCAGGCGTTCGTCGTCCAGTTGTTTATCGTCGACATAAAACAGCGGATGGCCGACCGCGCAGTACAACAGCGAACGTTCGCTATAGAGCGGTTGATACTCCAGCCCCGACAATGCGCTGGCCTGCGGCACCACGCCGACGTGCAGGCGGCCGTCGAGCACGCCTTGTTCGACTTCATTGGGCGCGATCATGCGGATCTGGATCTGCACGTCCGGGCCGCGTTCTTTCAACTGCGCGAGGGCATGGGTGATGCGCATGTGGGGCAGGGTGACGAGGTTGTCCGTCAAGCCGATGATCAATTCGCCGCGCAAGTGCTGGTGCAGACCGTTGACCTCGGTGCGGAAACTTTCCAGCGCACTCAACAGTTGCAACGCCGATTGATAGACCTCGCGGCCTTCTTCGGTCAGGGAAAACCCCGCACGTCCCCGTTGGCACAGGCGCAGACCGAGGCGTTGCTCCAGGTCGCTCATCTGCTGGCTGATCGCCGAGCGACCGATGCCCAGTACGGTTTCCGCCGCGGAAAAGCCGCCGCACTCCACCACGCTGCGAAAGATCCGCAGCAGGCGAATATCAAAGTCGCTGACCTGGGCCAGCGGATCGGGACGGCGAGTGCTCATGCGGGTTACTCGAAAGTTTAGTAGTAGGCTGACTGAACATTAGAAGAGTTGCATTTCACCGACTTTATCCCCGTGGCAATTTAGCTGCAACAACGGTTTTCAATCCTTACGCCGCTTATAGCCTTGCGAGATTTTGCCCATGAACTTGCCTGAAAACGCCCCGTCTTCCCTGGCCAGCCAGCTCAAGCTTGATGCTCACTGGATGCCTTACACCGCCAACCGTAACTTCCAGCGTGATCCACGCCTGATCGTTGGCGCCGAAGGCAGCTGGCTGATCGACGACAAGGGCCGCAAGGTGTATGACTCGCTGTCGGGTCTGTGGACCTGTGGCGCCGGGCACACCCGCAAGGAAATCCAGGAAGCGGTCGCCAAGCAACTGGGCACTCTCGATTACTCGCCAGCCTTCCAGTACGGCCACCCGCTGTCGTTCCAACTGGCCGAGAAAATCACCGACCTGACCCCGGGCAACCTGAACCACGTGTTCTTCACTGACTCGGGCTCCGAGTGCGCTGACACCGCCGTGAAGATGGTTCGCGCTTACTGGCGCCTCAAAGGCCAGGCGACCAAGACCAAAATGATCGGCCGCGCCCGTGGTTACCACGGTGTGAACATCGCCGGCACCAGCCTCGGTGGCGTGAACGGCAACCGCAAGTTGTTCGGTCAGGCGATGATGGATGTCGACCACCTGCCGCACACCCTGCTGGCCAGCAACGCTTACTCCCGTGGCATGCCGGAGCAGGGTGGTATCGCCCTGGCCGACGAACTGCTGAAACTGATCGAGCTGCACGACGCATCGAACATCGCCGCCGTTTTCGTTGAGCCTCTGGCCGGTTCCGCTGGCGTGCTGGTTCCGCCACAGGGCTACCTCAAGCGTCTGCGTGAAATCTGCGACCAGCACAACATCCTGCTGGTGTTCGACGAAGTGATCACCGGTTTCGGCCGTACCGGCACCATGTTCGGCGCCACCACCTTCGGCGTGACCCCGGACCTGATGTGCATCGCCAAGCAAGTCACCAACGGCGCGATCCCGATGGGCGCGGTGATTGCCAGCTCCGAGATCTACCAGACCTTCATGAATCAACCGACGCCTGAATACGCGGTTGAGTTCCCGCATGGCTATACCTATTCCGCGCACCCGGTGGCTTGCGCCGCGGGTCTTGCCGCACTCGACCTGCTGCAAAAGGAAAACCTGGTGCAGAACGTGGCTGAAGTCGCACCGCATTTCGAAAATGCGCTGCACGGCCTCAAAGGCACCAAGAACATCATCGACATCCGCAACTTCGGCCTGGCCGGCGCGATCCAGATCGCTCCACGTGACGGCGATGCAATCGTGCGTCCGTTCGAAGCCGGCATGGCGCTGTGGAAAGCCGGGTTCTACGTACGCTTCGGCGGCGACACCCTGCAGTTCGGCCCAACCTTCAACAGCAAGCCGCAGGACCTGGATCGTCTGTTCGACGCGGTCGGCGAAGTGCTGAGCAAGATCGACTGATTTCTCCTTCTATATACCTACAAACAACGGGCGCCCGGAAACGGGTGCCTGTGGACAACCTTTCAGGAGCTTCCATGAGCGTTATTCCGCATTTGATCAATGGCGAACTGGTGACCGAGAACGGTCGCGCGGTCGATGTGTTCAACCCGTCTACCGGCCAGGCGATCCACAAGTTGCCGCTGGCGACCCGCGAAACCATCCAGAGCGCCATCGATGCTGCCAAGGCGGCGTTCCCGGCCTGGCGCAACACGCCACCGGCCAAGCGTGCCCAGGTGATGTTCCGCTTCAAGCAACTGCTGGAGCAGAACGAGGCGCGTATCTCGCAATTGATCAGCGAAGAGCACGGCAAGACCCTGGAAGATGCTGCCGGTGAATTGAAGCGCGGTATCGAGAACGTCGAGTTCGCTTGCGCCGCCCCGGAAATCCTCAAGGGCGAATACAGCCGTAACGTCGGCCCGAACATCGATGCCTGGTCTGACTTCCAGCCGCTGGGCGTGGTTGCCGGTATCACGCCGTTCAACTTCCCGGCCATGGTGCCGTTGTGGATGTACCCGTTGGCCATCGTCTGCGGCAACTGTTTCATCCTCAAGCCGTCCGAGCGTGATCCAAGCTCGACGCTGCTGATTGCTCAACTGTTGATCGAAGCCGGCCTGCCGAAAGGCGTGTTGAGTGTGGTGCACGGTGACAAGACGGCGGTGGACGCATTGATCGAAGCGCCGGAAGTCAAAGCGCTGAGCTTTGTCGGTTCGACGCCGATTGCCGAATACATCTATTCCGAAGGCACCAAGCGCGGCAAACGCGTCCAGGCCCTGGGCGGTGCGAAGAACCACGCCGTGCTGATGCCGGATGCAGACCTGGACAACGCCGTCAGCGCACTGATGGGCGCGGCCTACGGTTCCTGCGGCGAGCGTTGCATGGCGATCTCGGTGGCCGTGTGCGTGGGTGATCAGGTGGCCGATGCGTTGGTGGCCAAACTGGTTCCGCAAATCCAGGCGCTGAAAATCGGCGCGGGTACTTCTTGCGGTCTGGACATGGGGCCTCTGGTCACCGGCCAGGCCCGCGACAAAGTCAGCGGTTATGTAGAAGACGGTGTGGCCGCTGGCGCGACGCTGGTGGTGGACGGTCGTGGTCTGACCGTGGCGGGTCACGAGGAAGGTTTCTTCCTGGGTGGCTGCCTGTTCGACAACGTCACGCCAGAGATGCGTATCTATAAAGAAGAGATCTTCGGGCCGGTGCTCTGTGTCGTTCGGGTCAACAGCCTGGAAGAAGCCATGCAGCTGATCAACGATCACGAATACGGCAACGGCACCTGCATCTTCACCCGTGACGGCGAAGCGGCGCGGTTGTTCTGCGACGAGATCGAAGTCGGCATGGTTGGCGTCAACGTACCGCTGCCGGTACCGGTCGCCTATCACAGCTTCGGTGGCTGGAAGCGCTCGCTGTTCGGCGACCTGCATGCCTACGGTCCGGACGGCGTGCGTTTCTACACCCGCCGCAAGGCCATCACCCAGCGCTGGCCACAGCGTGCGACCCACGAGGCTTCGCAATTCGCCTTCCCTAGCTTGTAAGTAGAGGGGCGTAGAAGGCCGACCCATTGGGTCGGCCTTTTTGTTTGCGGGGCTTTTTTGACCTTTATGACAGAATTGTGAAAATAGCTGTTGACGGCAGATCTCAGGTGTCTATAATTCGCCCCACTTCCGGCGCAGTCGAAACGGAAAACTCCTTGATAAACAATGAGTTACGCAGTTTTCGATAGCAGGTGCTTCAGGTCATCGAAGCCAAAAGGAAGTTGAAAAAGAGGTGTTGACAGCAGCGTGTAACGCTGTAGAATTCGCCTCCCGCTGATGAGAGATCTGAAGCGCAAGTGGTTGAGGTTGTTAAGGATTCCTTGAAAACTTCTGAAAAAAATCACTTGACAGCAAATGAGGCTGCTGTAGAATGCGCGCCTCGGTTGAGACGAAAGATCTTAACCAACCGCTCTTTAACAACTGAATCAAGCA
>NZ_RWIR01000011.1 GCF_009764265.1 Pseudomonas sp. PB101 | reverse complement strand
CAGGCGGGTTTTGATGGTGTTTTGGAGATTGCCATCGCTGGCAAGCCAGCTCCCACAGGGGATGTGTGTTGTCCGCGATTGCGTAGGAACCGGCTTGCCGGCGATGGCGATTTTGAATACGCCGATGTAGCAGGCGGGTTTTGATGGTGTTTTGGAGATTGCCATCGCTGGCAAGCCAGCTCCCACAGGGGATGTGTGTTGTCCGCGATTGCGTAGGAGCCGGCTTGCTGGCGATGGCGATTTTAATAACGCCGATGCAGCAGGCGGGTTTTGGTGGTGTTCTGGAGATTGCCATCGCCAGCAAGCCGGCTCCTACGGGCGATGGCAGTGTTGATTACGCCGGTGCGGTGGCGACGATGTCGTCAATCGAGGCGCCCGCTTCGGCGCTGCGCAGGTAGGTCTGGTACAGCGCCGCGTAAGCGCCACCCTGATCGATCAATTGGCGGTGAGGGCCTTGTTCGACCAGGCGACCGTGGCGGATGACCGCAATGCGGTCGGCATCGCGGATGGTTGCCAGGCGATGGGCGATGATGATGGCCGTGCGACCTTCGCAAAGCCGGCGAAACGCTCGCTGGATGCGGCGCTCGGTATGGATGTCGACGGCCGAGGTCGCCTCGTCCAGCACCAGTACCGCAGGGTCCGCGAGGTAGGCGCGCACCAGGCAGACCAATTGCCGCTGGCCATGGCTCAGGTGCCCGCCCAGTGGTCCGACTTCGGTCTGGTATTGGTGCGGCAGGCGCTCCAGCACCTCGTCCGCACCCAACTCCCGGGCCGCCGCAATCAGGCTCGCGTCGTCGGCGTGGGGGGAGGCCAGGCGCAGGTTGTCGAGAATGCTGCCGCTGAACAACACATTGTCCTGCAGGACCACGCCGACGTTACGCCGCAGTTCATGCTGGGTCAGGTTGCGAACATCGATGCCGTCCAGCCTGACGGCGCCCGATTGCACCTCGTAGAAACGCGTCAGCAACTGCACCAGCGTGCTCTTGCCATGGCCCGAGGGGCCGACAATCGCCAACACTTCGCCGGCAGGAATGTGCAGGTCAAGGTCGTTGATCACCGGCGTCGAACTGTTGGCATCGTAGCTGAAGCGCGCCTGTTCAAAGCTCACCTCGCCGCGGGCCCTGCCCACGCGTTGCGGTGTGGCGCTGTCGTTGATTTGCGCGCGGGTGTCGAGCAACAGGAAGATGCGTTGCGCCGAAGCCGAACCGGTGGCGTAGCGCTCGAACAGGTCCGACAGCTCCTGCAATGGCCCGAGGAACAGGAATACATAAAACAGACTCTCGGCGATCTGGCCCACGGTCACATCCGCCTGCGCCAGGCCGTACGCGCCCACCAGCAACAGCACGGCCATGCCGGCCGAGCTGAGCAGCGCGGTAAAGGGAGCGAACCAGCCAGACCGCAGGCTGCCACGGATCAGCGCCTGGTTGAAGTCATCCAGCAGGCCGCGATAACGCCGCAGGTTCGGCGCCTGTTGCGCACACTGCTGCAACATGCGCGCGCCGCTGACGCTTTCCACCAGATGCGCGGTGAAGCGGCTGCGGTTCTCGGCAACCCTGGCCCAGTTGCGCTGGGAGATGCGTTTGAAACTCCAGGTCGCCAGCACCAGCAACGGCACCGTCGCAGCGAGACTGAGAAAAAATCGCGGATCGATTCGCCACAGCATCACCGAGGCCAGCCCGAAGCGCAGCAGCGCGCCCAGCAACTCCGGTGGCCCCTGAATCAACAGCGGTTCCAGGGCATCGACATCCCGGTCGACTCGGGAAATGATCCGTCCAGCCTTGGTCCGGTCGAAATAACTGACGCTCAAGCTCTGGACATGGGCAAACACCCGCACCCGCAGGTCATTCAACACCCGGATCGCCGCACTGCCGGCGACGAACTGCGAGACCCCGGCGAGCAGGAAACGCCCCAGCCAACTGGCCGCCAACCCCAGGCCGAGCCAAAGTACCAGGCGCTCATCGAGCAACCAGTGACCGCCCTGTTGAATCAGCCCACGGTCGAGCAGTTCACGGACGAACCAAGGGCGCAGGAACACGGTGAATACCAGCAACAGCTCAATGCCGATGACCGCGAAAATGTGCCGGCGAATCGGCTTCAACAACGGCAACAGCCGACTGAACATGCTGCGGTCGAGGGCTTTTTTGGCCAGCATTTCTTCAATTTCGATATCGCTCAAGGCTTTGCCGGCGATTGGATTAGCCATGGTCGATCCCTAGCAGGTCGCGATAATCAGGAGAGGTTTTCAACAGTTCGGCATGGGTGCCGCTGGCGGCGATCCGGCCGTCCTGGAGCATCAGCACGCGGTCCGCCAGGAGGATGGTCGAGAGCTTGCTGGAGATCACCAGCAAGGTGGTGGCACGCCCCTGTTCACGACGCAGTTGGCGAATGTTGTTCAGCACCTGGCGTTCGCTGATCGCATCCAGCGCGCTGGTGGCATCGTCCAGGCACAGGATGTCCGGCTCGCCGAGCAGCGCACGGGCCAGGCTCAGGCGCTGGCGCTGGCCGCCAGAGAGCGTCACGCCGCGATCGCCCAGCGGCGTGGCCAGTCCTTGGGGCAGGCGTTCGAGCACATCTTCCGCGGCGGCCAGGCGCAGACCGTGAAGCAATTGTTGATCGCTGGCGTGCGGTGCCGTCAGGCGCAGGTTGGCCGCGAGGGTGTCGGAAAACAGAAAGCTTTCCTGGGGGACCACGTGAACCCGTCGCCTGAGTTCGTCCAGGTTCAACTGACGAATGTCCTGCCAGCCGGCGCTGTTCGAGCCCAACGACAGGCGCCCGGAGCTGATGTCGCTAAGGCGCGGCAACAGGCTGGCCAACAGGCTTTTGCCGGTGCCGGTCGCGCCGACCAGCGCGACGATTTCGCCCGGCTGCAGCGTCAGCGAACAGTCCTGCAGGATATCCAGGCCGCCGCCGGGGGCGCTGACGCAGACATGCTCGAGTTTCAAGCCCAGCGGCGTGTCGGGCAGGCTGGCATTGCCGCTGCGGATGGCGGCCGGCTCGTCCAGCAGTTGCCAGATCCGCTCGGCACTGGAGCGCGCGTCGGCGAACGTCTGCATGACGCGGCCGATGCCCTCGATGCGAAACACCAGGGTGGTGGCAATCAGCAGCGAGGTGACCAGCTCGCCGATGCCCAGCCGTTCGCTTGCCACCAGGTGGGCGCCGTAGACCAGAATCCACACATGCGCCAATGCGACGACGGCCTGGGGCAGCGGTATCCGCGAACTGGAATAGGCGAGGGCGTCGCGGGCGTGGTCGGCGAACACCGCCACCTGCGTGGCGAAACGCTGGATGCGGTGGTGTTCCAGGCCAAACGACTTGATCACCCGC
This sequence comes from Pseudomonas sp. PB101, assembly GCF_009764265.1. Taxonomy (GTDB): domain Bacteria; phylum Pseudomonadota; class Gammaproteobacteria; order Pseudomonadales; family Pseudomonadaceae; genus Aquipseudomonas. The sequence continues at coordinate 104,041 of NZ_RWIR01000011.1, read as the reverse complement.
ACGCCGCCAATACCTTCGCTGAGGTCCTGGTTGACCCGGTCATAGGCTTGGCCGACGGCCCGGTCGAGACTGACCAGGCGTTCGGTCTGGCGCACAAAGATCCACAGGCCGAACACCGTCAGCAAGAGTGGAACCAGCCCCAGCAACAGGTTGTACCAACTCAGCAGGCCGACGGTTGCCAGTACCACCAGCGGCGTTTCCACCACCTGCCGCCAGAAGCTGATCAGGGCATCGCGAACCTTGTCGGCATCACGGGTGGTGCGGGTGATCATTTCCCCCATGCCGTGTTGCCAGTGGTAGCCCAGGTGCAGTGTCTGTACCTGTTGCAGGATACGTTCACGCAGGCGCGTCAGCAGTTCCTGGCTGAGCACCAGCGACAACACGCTCGCGGCGTATTGCAACACGCCACGGCCCAGGGCCACGCCGAGCATCAGCCACAGCCAGTACCAGCCAAGGCTGGCGTCGAGGCTGCCATCGGCTTGCCGGATCACCGCGCGGCCGGCGCTGACGTCGTTCACCGCGTGTCCGATCAGCCATTGTTGCCAGACCAGCCCGAGGTTCGCTGCAATGAACAGCACCGCCACCAGGGCGAAGCGCCAGGGCATTTCCCGATAAATTGCCAGGCAGCGTAACAGGGGATGTTTTTCGATCATGTAATAGCTCTGCAGGAGCCGGCTTGCCGGCGATGGGGCCTGTGGATTTGTAGCGGTATTGATGACGCCATCGCTGGCAAGCCAGCTCCTACAGGTCAGTGTTGTGAATACGCCCTTGTAGGAGCCGGCTTGCTGGCGAAGGGGGCCGTCAGCTCTATGCCGGGCTGGTAGCCCCCTGTTTCTCCTTGGCATTGAGGATCGCGGTGTATTCGCCCGGATCGACACCATTGAGGTAGTAGTTACCGACGTGATGCAGGCGCCAGCGGATCGGGTCGTGGGTGGTATGGACCCGGGCATTGCGCCAGAAGCGGTCGAGGTTCCACTTGGTCAGCGATGAACTGGCACCGAGCAGGGAGAAGATGTCACTGGAGATTTTCAGCGAGGCCGCGTCGGAGTGGGCGCGGGCGGTGGCCACCGAAAGAATCAGCTCGTCCTGCAACGCTTTGTTGTCCGGGTCCAGTTCGTGCTGGTCGAACACCTGTGCAGCGTCTCGCAACAGTGATTGCGCCCCACGCAAGGCCACGGCGTATTCGCCGATCTGCTTGATGATGTGCGGCTCCTGATTGGCCTGGTCGACACCGCTTTCCACCCAGGGACGGGCGTTATGATTGAGGTAGTCCACCGCAGCAGACAGCGCGCCTTCGGCAATGCCGGTGTCGATGGCGGCATGCAGAATCTGCGGGAAGGTCAGGCCGGTGCGCTTCATCGGTCCCTTGCGCTGGGAGACGAAGCCTTCGTCGAGTTCGATGTTGTCGAAGATCACTGTGCCGCTGACCGAGTTTTTCTGGCCGAAGGCTTCCCAGTCATCCACCAGGGTCAAGCCCGGCGCGTTGCGATTGAGCAATACGCCGGCGCCGCCGTCATCGCTGGCGGCTGTCAGGGAAATCCACTCGGCCAGGTAGGAACCGGTGGAGTAGAACTTGCTGCCGTTGAGGATCAGCTTGCCGTCGGCACGCCGTTCAACCCGCGTCTTGAGCGCGAACTTGTTCTTGCCACCCACTTCAGCCAGGGCGTTGCCGAAACGTTTGCCGGCCAATACATCGCGGATCAACCGGTCACGAATGTCCTCGGAGTAGCCGGTGAAAATCCCGCGCAGCATGACGTTGTGGATTTGCAGCAATTGACCGACGCCGCCGTCGGCTACGGAAATGATGCGCACGGTTTCGACGATGGTTTCCACCGAGGCACCCAGCCCGCCAAATGCCTTGGGAACGCCAATGGCGGTCAGGCCGCTTTCGGACAGCAGTTGCGCCTGCCGCCGGGGCAGTTGGCCGTTCTGACTGGCATCGGCGGCGATTTCGGCGATCTCCACGGCGATCTCCTTCGCCACGGCGATGGCTTGGGCTTCGCTCTGAAGCAAGCGGATCGGCGCCTGCTCCTGGATCAGTTGCCCGCCGGGGTTGTGTTCGACCTTGCTCATTGCTCTACCTCTGATAATTGATCGGCTGATGGCCACGAAAATCACACCTGTCCCCTGTAGGAGCCGGCTTGCTGGCGATTGGCCTTCGAGCCTTGCGCCGATCCCGTCGACGCCATCGCCAGCAAGCCGGCTCCTACAGGGGGGGGAGTTTTTCGGGCGTTGAGAGGGGCTGAGCAAGTTCTGCGCCAAGGGCTTTGGAGCCTGTTGACGCGGGGTTTATCAGTCTGCGAGAGGCACGGGTGCTGCTGTGGAAGCAGCCCCCTGCTCGATCAGCAGCAGTCGCCGCGCAATGCTGCTGGCAGGCCAGCAATTGAAAGTGGTCGGGCATCCGGGTACAGGCGCAAAGCCCCATGAACCGCGGCTTTCGTTTCTTGGCACGGGCGCTGCAATAGCTCCGGCAACAGTCACTTGCCAACCCAGATGGAGCTGCCCATGACGCTTGCTGCCAAACACACCCGACCCGATACCACAGCTGAACTCGAGCAGATCTGGTTCACCCGTTGTCCGGTGCCGACGGCCTCCGGAATCGCCTACAAACTCGGCTGGCTCAGCGAAGAATTCGCTGCCGACGGCCTGCCGGTTTCGACCTTGCAGGAGGCCCGTCAACTGGGTCATCACCACTACGATCACGAGCTGCCCGGGCTGTTTCGCGAAGGCGGAAACGTCCCGGCATTGGCCGCCCGGGCGGCGGGTGCGCCGAGTCGTCTGATCGGCCTGACCTGGATCGAAGAATGGCAGACCATCCTGGTTCGCCCCGACTCCGGCATTCGTCATCCGCAAGACCTCAAGGGCAAGCGCCTGGCACTGCCGGCCTGGGGTGAAACCCGTCCGGGGAGTATCGCCCGGGCCATGAGCCTGCACGGTTATAAAGGCGCGCTGAGCCTGGCCGGGCTGGGGTTCGACGATGTCGAACTGGTGGAAGTCGCGTTGCAGGATCAGGAGCGCGCGGCGAGCCCGCAGGAAGGCTTGCAGCGTTTGTGGTCAGGGCTCGATTACCTGGTGCGGGGTGAGGTGGACGCGGTCTACGTCAAGGGCGCTTCCGCTGCCGATGCGGCGCGGCGTCTCGGGTTGGTGGTGGGCATCGACCTGGACCTGATCGCCGAGCCCCGTTATCGCATCAACAACGGCACACCGCGTCCGATCACTGTCCACCAGAGCCTGCTCGACAACCACTTCGACCTGGTGGTGCGTTTTCTCGCACAAACCCTCAGCGCCGCTGATTGGGCCGCCAACAATCGGCAGGCACTGAACGCCATTCTCGAGGAAGAAACCCGCGCCGGCAGCGCCGGGGTCGCCGAGGCCTATCGCGGCGAGTTCCACACCACGCTGGCGCCGGATCTGTCCTCACAGCGCCTTGAGTTTCTCGATATCCAGAAAGACTTTCTCTATCTGCACGGCTTCCTGGAACGCGATTTTTCCATCGCCGACTGGGTCGATCCGCGCCCGTTGCAAGCTGCCCATGAACTGTTGGCCAAGCGCCGCGCCTGAATCCGGAGATCTGCCATGACCACTCTCGTCTACGAAAAACCAATCAACGAACAACTGATCAGTGAAGAACTGAAGAACTTTATCGACAAGGTGCTGATCGAGGCTGAAGAAGCCTTCACCGTGTTCCGTGAAACCAACACCATCACGGCTAATGGCACCGTCGGTTTCATCGAGCGCGTACCGGGCCAGGAGTTGCTGGTGTCGGTCAACTATGGCGGGCCGTGGAACTACCGCAAACCACTGCAGGCCACGGTCACCGACTTTGCAGGCACAGTCATCTACGGCAAAGGCAAGGGTGGCTTGGGGCGCTACACCAAACTGTTCCAGCAGCACCCGGACATCACCACCGTGTCCCACGTGCATTCGCCGTACCTGGGTGCCTGGGCGCAAACCCATCGCACGCTGCCGTTCCACTACGTGCCGGTGCAGCGGTATCAACTGGCCCGGGAGCTGCCGGTGTACATCGACCGACGTCAGCCGGAAGTCGATTTCATTCTGGAAAAGATCGCTGAAAACCCCTTCAACCTGGCGATCCTGGAAGCCAATGGCGGTTCCACCGTGTGGGGCAAGCAAGGCTTGCGCGCCACTGCCGAATTCATCCTGTTGCTGGAAGAGGGCGCGCAACTGCAATTGCTCGCCGATGCCCTGGGCGGTTCCCGTCCTTACGGCCCGGGCGTTCTGACCCAGCAATGGAAAATGAGCGGCCTGTACGACAGAGCCACCGAACTGGGCCTGGTACCTGCCATCGACCGGCGCACCTGATCCACCGACCACCACACCTCCTGTAGGAGCTGGCTTGCCAGCGATGGCGTCCGCGGGATTGGTGCAAGGCTCGAAAGCCTCATCGCCAGCAAGCCGGCTCCTACGAGGGCGTATTCGCAACACTGAACTGTAGGAGCTGGCTTGCCAGCGATGGCGTCCGCGGGATTGGCGCAAGGCTCGAAGGACTCATCGCCAGCAAGCCGGCTCCTACGAGGGCGTATTCGCAACATTGAACTGTGGGAGCTGGCTTGCCAGCGATGGCGTCCGCGGGATTTGCGCAAGGCTCGAAGGCCCCATCGCCAGCAAGCCGGCTCCTACGAGGGCGTATTCGCAACACTGAACTGTAGGCGCTGGCTTGCCAGCGATGGCGTCCGCGGGATTGGCGCAAGGCTCGAAGGCCGCATCGCCGGCAAGCCGGCTCCTACGAGGGCGTATTCGCAACACTGAACTGTAGGAGCTGGCTTGCCAGCGATGGCGTCCGCGGGATTGGCGCAAGGCTCGAAGGACTCATCGCCAGCAAGCCGGCTCCTACAAGGGCGTATTCGCAACACTGAACTGTGGGAGCTGGCTTGCCAGCGATGGCGGTCGTGAGGTTGGCGCAAGGCTCGAAGGCCTCATCGCCGGCAAGCCGGCTCCTACGAGGACGTATTCGCAACATTGAACTGTAGGAGCTGGCTTGCCAGCGATGGCGTCCGCGGGATTGGCGCAAGGCTCGAAGGCCGCATCGCCAGCAAGCCGGCTCCTACGAGGGCGTATTCGCAACACTGAACTGTGGGAGCTGGCTTGCCAGCGATGGCGGTCGTGGGGTGGCGCAAGGTCCGAAGGCCTCATCGCCAGCAAGCCGGCTCCTACGAGGACGTATTCGCAACACTGAACTGTAGGAGCTGGCTTGCCAGCGATGGCGTCCGCGGGATTGGCGCAAGGCTCGAAGGCCCCATCGCCAGCAAGCCGGCTCCTACGAGGGCGTATTCGCAACACAGAACTGTGGGAGCTGGCTTGCCAGCGATGGCGGTCGTGAGGTTGGCGCAAGGCTCGAAGGCCCCATCGCCAGCAAGCCGGCTCCTACAAGGGCGTATTCGCAACACTGAACTGTGGGAGCTGGCTTGCCAGCGATGGCGTCCGCGGGATTGGCGCAAGGCTCGCAGGACTCATCGCCGGCAAGCCGTCTCCCCACAGGGGGCGATGGCGGTCGCAAGGTCGATACACAACTCAAGGAATACCACCATGGCTGTAAAAATTCTCTGGTACCTGACGACCCCTGACGGGCCTTATCCGTGGGAGCCCGAAGGGCGCTGGAAAACTGATTTCGAGCACCTGAAACAACTGGCCGTGGCCAGTGATCGCCTGGGGTATTACGGTTCGTTGCTGGGCTCCAGCCCCAACGAAAGCCTGGCTGTTTCAGCCGCGTTGATCGATGCCACCCGGCGTTTGCGTTTTCTCGTGGCGCAACACCCTGGCGAGTTGTCGCCAGCGGTGTTGGCCAAGTGGGCGCTGACTTTCGATCAATTCTCCAACGGTCGCCTGTTGTTCAACGTGGTCAATGGTAACGACGCCGGCCTGGCCACCCTTGGCGTGCACTACCCTCACGACGAGCGTTATGACTTCAGTCTTGAATACTGGCGCGCCTTCCAGGACTTCTACGCCGGCGACACGTCGGGGTATGACGGTCGATACGTCAAGCTCGCGCCTCGCTCACCGGCTGCTGCCAGTCATCCACTGGGCGGTTGGCATCCGCCCAAACAGAAACCCGGCATTCCATTGTGGGGCGCCGGCACCTCGGGGCCCGGCGTTGCCCATTCGGTGCAGTTGCTCGATGTTTACCTGAGTTTCGCCAACACCCCGCCGAAACTCGGGGAGAAGTTCCGCAAAGTCGCGGCAGAGGCTGCAAAGATCGGCCGTGAGCTGACCTTCGGCACGCGTCTGCAAATCATCGTCCGCGAGACCGAAGAGGAAGCCTGGGCCCACGCCGAAAAACTCTTGCAGCGCACCTCGCTGCAAACCGCGCGCACGGCCATCGAACGGCAACTGCCACCCGGCCAAACCCTGGACAGCTTCCACAGCGACGACCCGCAAATCCAGCGCAACGTCGACGCCGTCCGTGCAGGTCGCCTGCCCAAGGCGAGGGATCTCGAGATCTATCCCAACGTCTGGCTCGGCCCGAGCCTGTTCGGCTTCAACATCCTCGGCCCGGCCGCAGGCACTTATCTGGTGGGCAGCGCCGAGCAGGTTGCCGAGCGGATTCGTGAGTACGAAGCACAAGGCACGTCAGCGTTCATTCTCTCGGGTTTTCCGCTGATCGATGAAGCGCACCGGGTCGCGGACCTGCTGTTCCCGTTGCTGGACCTCGATCACGGTTTCGACGTGCCGCGCCTGCGGGCTGACACGCCGGTGGCGCAATACAGCAACGTGGTCGAGCGGGCCTGAGGATTCAGTCATGAACGAGGGATTTTCCCGCCGTACGTTTCTCGGCAACGGCCTGGCGGTCGGCGGTGGCCTGATACTGGGCGGCAGCCTGCTCAGCGGTTGCGACAGTGGCACAGCAGTCAGTGGCGCAGCGGCCTTGTCCAGCACCCCGGTGCACGGCGGGCGCTTGCGGGTCGGCATTATCGACGGCGATCAATCGGGCAATCTCGATGCGCACAAACCGGTGGGCGGCGGGATCATTCGCGGCTGGGCGCTGTACAGCAAGTTCTGGGAATGGAACACCGACGTCAGCACGCGCCTGGCCCTGGCGGAGTTTGCCGAGCCCAATGCCGATGCCAGCGCCTGGACCATTCGCATCAAGCCGGGGCTGGAGTTTCACCACGGCAAGAGCATCGGCGCCGACGACATGCTGTTCTCGATCCTGCGCCTGACGGACCCGAAACTGGCGTCGCCATTTGCCGGCCTGGTGGGGGCGATCGACCGCAACGCCTTGCGCAAACTGGACGAGCGCACCATCGAGATTCGCTTCAAGGAGGGCCAAAGTTTCTATCCGCTGGATGAGACCCTGATCAGTTTCGGCGGCATCGTGCCGACCGATTACGACCCGGTCAGCAATCCGGTCGGTGCCGGGCCGTACAAACTGAAAAGTTTCATCCCCGGCCAGCGCTCGCTCTACCAGCGTTTCGATAACTACTACAAACCCGGTCAACCCTATGCCGATGAGCTGGAAATCATCGAGTTCAAGGATCAGGTATCCCGCGCTGCGGCCCTGCGCGCCGGGCAAATCGATGTCGCCAGCGGCGTGCAGGCCGAGCACAGCGCGCTGCTCAAGGCTGACGCACGACTCAAGTTGTACGCATCGCCGAGCACTTCGTTTACCGGATTCAACCTGAACCTGGCCAAGGCGCCGTTTCAGGATCAGCGAGTGCGCCAGGCATTTCGTCTGCTGGCCGACCGTCGCGAGCTGGTCGAGCGCGGGCTCAATGGTTTCGGGCGGATCGCCAATGACCTGTATTCGCCCCATGACCCGACGTACAACCACGGCATTGCCCAGCGTCCGTTCGACCTGGATCAGGCGCGGTCGCTGTTGCGCCAGGCCGGGCAGAACGATCTGCGGGTGGAGCTGACCACCACACCGGGGCCTGGCGTCAACGCGGCGCTGGTGTTTGCCCAACAGGCGAAGAAGGCCGGGGTCGAGATCAAGGTCACTCAGGTCGATGGCTCGGTGTTCAACGGCCCGCAACGTGAAAACTGGCTGATGTCGCCAGGCTCCACGCCGGCCCGGGGGTTCCTGGCTTCGGCGCTGCACAACGACGCCCCGCAGGCCATCTACAACCGCAGCAATTTCCATGATGAGCGCTTCAGCGCGTTGTACCGACAGGCCCTGGCGCAGCCCGATCTGGAACAGCGCCGGGTACTGGTGCATGAAGCGCAAGGCATCCAGCACGACCGTGGCGGGCTGCTGATCTGGGGCTTCAACGACGTGCTGGACGCTGCTTCCGTGCGGGTTGGTGGACTGGCACCCGAACAGACGACGTTTGCCTCCTGGCGCTTCGATGAAATGTGGGTGAACCATGCCTGATCCGTCCTGCAAACCTCCACGCACACCGGCCTGGCTGTCGTGGTTCATCGGGCGTTTGGGCTATGGCCTGCTGACGGCGTGGGTGATCAGCCTGGTGGTGTTCATCGCGACCCAGGCGCTGCCCTCAGACCCGGCGAGGGTGATCCTGGGGCCCGATGCACCGCTGGAAAGCATCCTCACCCTGCAACGGCAGTTGGGCCTGGACCGGCCGATCCTGGAGCAATACCTGCGCTGGCTCGGGCACGCGCTGAGTGGCGAGTTGGGGGTGTCGCTCGACTCCAACGCACCGGTTGGCAGCATTCTGTTCGGCCGTTTTGGCTATACGCTGGCGCTGTTGGCCGGGGTGATTGCCGTGGTGGTGCCTGCGGCGTTGCTGCTCGGTGTGTCGCTGGCCTTGCGCCGTGACAGTCGCCTTGATCGCTGGTGCCTGTCGCTGTTGATTTTCCTCAAGGCCACGCCGGGTTTTCTCCTGGCCATCGGCCTGGTCCTGTTGTTTTCCATGCCCCACATGGACGTGTTGCCGGCAGTGTCGATTATCGATCCGGACAAGTCGCTGCTGCGCCAGTTGCAGTTTCTGGTGCTGCCGGTGCTGGCCCTGAGTCTGTCAGCCCTGCCGTACCTGACGCGCATGGTGCGAGCGTCGATGATCGAAGCGCTGGAATCCGATTACGTCATCGCCGCGAGGCTGCGCGGTATTGCCGAGTGGCGAATCGTCTGGCGCCACACGTTGCCCAACGCGCTCATACCCGCGATCCAGGGCGTGGCCTTGACCCTGCGCACCCTGATCGGTGGGGCACTGCTCGCCGAGGTGATCTTCAGTTACCCGGGCATCGGCACCTCACTGAACTCGGCGATCCAGATGCGTGATCTGCCGATGGTCCAGGCCATCGTGCTGTCGATCACGCTGGGCGTGGTGCTGATCAATCTGTTGGCCGATCTGCTGACCGTGTTGCTGACGCCGAAACTGCGCACCGCCCGCCGGGTGACCCTGATCCGGCGCAACCGTCGGGGCATCCAGCCCTGGTGGCGACGCTCCCAACCCAAGGCGCCTTGAGAGGTGATGCATGACTGACTCCCGATTTTCGCGCTGGCAGCCATGGCTGGCGCAACCGCAAACCCGCAAGGGCGCGCTGATCACCCTCGCGGTGGTGCTGCTGGCGCTGCTTGGCCCGTGGCTGGCACCTCACAGCCCGACGGAAATGGTTGGTTCGGTGTACGGCGCGCCCGTGGGGGCGGCGTTGCTGGGTTATGACTTTCTCGGGCATGACGTGTTGTCGCGCTTGCTCAGTGGCGGCGTGTCGGTGCTGTGGATGTCAGTGGCGGCGGCTTCGATCGCACTGTTGGCGGGCAGCACGCTAGGCCTGTTGGCGGGATTTTCCCGGCGGCGCCTGGATCAATTGATCACTTGGCTGGCGGACGTATCGCTGGCGTTTCCCGACCTGATTCTGGTGCTGTTGATCGTCTCCATGCTGGGTCGCGCGCCCTGGCTGATCGTGCTGACCGTGTCCATCGCGTTCACTCCGGGAGTGATTCGTCTGGCCCGTGGCAGCGCGGTGGCGGTGGCCGGGCAGGAGTTCGTCGAGGCCGCGCAGATGATGGGCTATTCAAGGCGGCGGATTCTGTTCAAGGAAATCCTGCCGAACATCCTCACACCGTTGCTGGTGCACTTCGGCAACATGCTGACCTGGGGCGTGGGCATGCTCTCGGGCCTGAGTTTTCTCGGTTACGGCGTGGCGCCGCCGACCGCCGATTGGGGGTTGATGATCAACGAGAACCAGGCAGGGTTGCTGGTTCAGCCTTGGGCGGTGTTGGCGCCGGCCACCCTGATTGGCATCTTTGCCTATGGCACCAACATTCTGGCCGAGGGCGTCGGTCGCAGCAGTTCCAGGATCGGAGAAAAACAGCCATGAACGCCATTGCCGGGATCGAGTCCCGCCCCCTTGCGCTGACTGCGCAGGTGTTGCAGGTAAGGGATCTGCGAGTCGAGTTACCGGGGCAGATCGATGTGCTGTCCGGCGTGACCTTCAGTCTTGAACGCGGAGAAATTCTTGGCTTGGTCGGCGAGTCCGGTTCCGGCAAGACCACCCTCGCCACTGCCTTGCTGGCCCATGCCCGAAGGGGCGCGCGGATCGTCGGCGGGGAAGTCGAAGTGTCCGGTCAATCGCTGCTGACGCTGCAGGGCGAAGACCTGCGTCGGGCCCGCGGCAGCCTGATCGGCTACGTCGCCCAGGACCCGGCGACCGCCCTGAATCCGGCACTGCGAATCGGCAGTTTGCTGCGCGAAACCCTGGGTGCCCATCAGATTGAGCTGGACCGTGCCGCTCAACAGCAGCGCATCGTCGAGACCTTGCGTGATGTCGGTCTGCCCGACGATGCGCAGTTCCTGCGACGCTTTCCCCATCAACTGTCCGGCGGACAGCAGCAACGGGTGATGTTGGCACTGGCCTTTGTCTTGCGTCCGGCATTGATCGTGCTTGATGAGCCGACCACAGCGCTGGACGTCACCACCCAGGCCCACATCCTTGCCACCTTGCGCCGGTTGTGCAAAAGCCAGGGTATCGCTGCGGTGTATGTGTCCCACGACCTGGCGGTGATCAAGGACCTGGTGGACCGGGTGATGGTGATGTATGCCGGGCGTATCGTCGAGGTTGCACAGCGCGAAATGCTGTTCCATCAGCCGGCTCATCCCTATACCCGAGGTTTGCTGGCGGCGATTCCCGATGTCGCGCAACGCCGGGATTTGCCGGCGATTGCGGGGCATGCGCCGGCACCGGGGCAGCGACCACAAGGGTGTGCCTTCGCGCCTCGGTGCCCCCGTCGCCTCGCGGCGTGCTCGGTGCTCGAGCCGCAATTGCAGGCCCTGTCGTCACAGCAGCGGGTGGCCTGCCTGGCCCCGCACCTGCAACCCTTGCAACGGGTTGCCCAAGCTTGCGTTGCACCGGTCACCGACTCGGTGGAGCGCACGCCACTGTTGCAGATCAAGGACCTGAACGTGGCCTACGACCGCCAGGTACTGTTCGATGTTTCTCTGCAGGTGCCTGCCGGGGAATGCCTCGCGCTGGTGGGCGAATCCGGTTCGGGCAAGACCAGCCTGGCACGCGCCGTTGCCGGGTTGGGGGAAAACGCCGAGGGCGAACTGTTTTATGCGGGCGGGTTGTTGAGCCTGTCCGCGCGACAGCGTGACGGGGCGCAACGGCATCAGATCCAGTACATCTTCCAGAATCCCTACCGGGCGTTGAACCCCCGGCAAAGTGTTTTCCAGACCCTGAGCGCGCCTCTGGAGCATTTCTTCGGGATCAAGGGCGCTGCCGCACGGGAGCGAGTGGAGGCGGTGCTCAAGCGGGTTTCGCTACCGGCGTCGGTGGCGGATCTGTATCCCCACAGCCTGTCTGGTGGGGAGCGCCAGCGCGTAGCGATTGCCCGGGCATTGGTCTGCGAGCCAAGGCTGTTGATCTGCGATGAAATCACCTCGGCCCTGGATGTCTCGGTACAGGCGTCGATCCTGGCGCTGTTGCGGCAATTGCAAGGGGAAGGGCTGACGCTGCTGTTCGTCACCCATGACCTGGGCGTGGTCCGCGCCATCGCCGACCGGGTGTTGGTATTGAAATCCGGCCGTGTGGTGGAGCAGGGGCGGGTGGATCAGGTGCTGGATCAACCGCAGGCGGCGTATACACGCACATTGCTGGAGAACTCGCCGACGTTGGCGGGCGGCGTTTTGTAGGTGCTGGTTTGTCAGCGATTCGGCGGTGAACGTCATGCCGCCATCGCCAGCAAGCCGGCTCCTACAGATCGTGGGTGTGCCGATATTATGTTGGCACACCCGAACCCGTAGGAGCCGGCTTGCTGGCGATGGCGGTCGTACTGTCACATCCAGAACCAGACTTTGACGACGTTCCTGATTCTGGCGCACTAGCCTTGTGTTTCGGTCTCGAACACAGGAGGGCAATGGATTGCCTGAACTTCCTCACGCCAATCGGCTTCGCACCGGACGTTATTCCCAATCCGGACAAATCTATTTGCTCACTGCCGTCACTCATCACCGTGATCCGCTATTTGCTGATTGGCGTATGGGGCGCCTGGTGGTGGATCAATTTCGCCAGGCCCATGCAGAAGAATGGGCCGACTCACTCGCTTGGGTGGTAATGCCCGACCATTTCCATTGGCTGGTCGAACTGAAGAACAGCACGTTACCGGCGTTGATGCTCGCCACCAAATCCCGCAGCGCCCAGGTGGTAAATGCGTCGTTGAACCGCAGGGGGCCGGTATGGCAGAGAGGTTTTCACGACCGTGCAATTCGACGGGAAGAGGACTTACAGGCTGTGGCCCGATACATCGTTGCCAATCCGTTACGTGCGGGCTTGGTGAGTCGCGTGCACGATTATTCTTTGTGGGATGCCAAATGGCTGTAGATGGTGGCTGTTGTGACGCCATCGCCAGCAAGCCGGCTCCTACAGTGCCGATATTGTGTTGGCACACCCGAACCCGTAGGAGCCGGCTTGCTGGCGATGGCGTCGGTGAGCTTACGCAACGCGCGCATTTCGCCGGCGTGCCTCTTCGCGCACCGCCGGGATGATCCAGCGTCCGTAATCAACCGTGTCGTAGAGCGGATCGTAGCCACGGTTGAGAAATGTGGTCACTCCCAGGTCGACGTAGTCGAGCAAGGCCTGAGCCACGGTTTCCGGGGTGCCGACCAAGGCGGTGGTGTCGCCGTAGGCACCGACGGCGGTGGCGGTGGGCATCCATAGCGCGCGGTCATGACGATCACCCGCCGCGGCGGCGGCGAGCAGGCGTTCGGAGCCGGTGCCCTTGATGCGTTTTTGCCAGGGGCTGCCGGCCGCAAACTGTGGGTTGGCCTTGATCTGCTCAAGGATCTGTTGCGCCCGTTGCCACGCCAGTTCCTCGGTCGCGCCCAGGATCAAGCGCACGGACAGACTGACCCTCGGCGCCTCCACGCCCGCCGCGCTGGCGGCCGCACGAAGCTTGCCGATCTGCTCGGCGACACCGCTCAAGGGCTCACCCCACAAGGCATACAGGTCCGCGTGTTTCACCGCGATCTGATAGGCGATATCCGAAGACCCGCCGAAGGAAATCGGAATGTGCGGCTGCTGCAACGGCTTGACCGGCGAGAACGCACCCTTGATGTTGAAGTACTGCCCTTCGAAGTCAAAAGGCTCCTCGGCTGTCCAGGTTCGCCGGACGATTTCCAGGTACTCATCGGTACGTTTGTAGCGCTCTGTCTTGTCCAGCAGGAAGTCGCCTTCCTGGGGTTCGGCGGTGATGCCGGTAATGGCATGCAGGCGAATCCGTCCGCCGCCCGTGGTGTGATCCAGTGTCGCAAAGGCCCTGGCGGCGACGGTCGGGGCGGTGAGGGCCGGTCGGTGGGCGATCATGAATCCCAGGCGCTCGGTGTGCGCGGCGGCGTAGGCGGCGATCTGCAAACTGTCGGCGCTGCCCGGTCCACTGGCGATCAGCACCCGATCAAAACCTGCGTGTTCGTGGGCCCGGGCGTGATGGCGGATAAACTCCAGATCGAAATCCGGACTGCGAACACCCCGTGTCTCGGACCACTGGCGGGGGAAAATCATGCCGACAAATTCGATGGACATGGGAACACTCCTGATGGAAATAAGTGGGTTGGCCGCGGGTTCAGAACTGGTAGTCGACCTGGGCCAGCAACGTGCGACCGGGCATGGGTTGCAGGAAGGTGTTGGTGGAGCCGGCCAGGCCACTGACGAAATTCAGTTCGTTGGTCAGGTTGAGCACGCGCACGGTGGTGCTCCATTGGGGCTGGCGGTAGTAAACCGCGAGGTCGAGGTTGTACTCGTCCGGGACCTTCACGGTCTTGCTCAGGTTCAGGTACCAGCTACTGGTCCACCACCCGGACAGCTCGGCACCAAAGCCTGAGTCGAAGCGATAGTCGACGTAGCCGCTGGCGGTGTATTCGGGAATCTGCACCGCATCAAAACGCCCCGAAGGCCGCTGGTTGAGGCTGTTGTTGTCCCCAAACACCGTGCCGTTGTCGGGGATGAAGCCGGCCGAGGCAAAACCGGCCTGGGAGGCGAACTCGTTGTAGGCGGTGAGTTTCGTAAGGTTCAACGCCGTGCGCAGGTGATCGTCAGGCTGGTAGCGAATGCTCGACTCCACGCCCTTGATCACCAGTCGCGCGATGTTGTTGTTGCTGTCGGGTGATTGATCCCGCTCCTGCTTGAACGCTGCCAGGGTCATGAACAATTCGTTGGGCACGGCTTCGACTTTCAACCCTACTTCGTGCAAGACACTCAGGCTTTCGAACGCCAACGGATTGAGCAGGTTCGCGCCCGCGCCGCTGCCCCAGCCAAGGCCATTGGAGAAGAACCCGGTGTTGACGGCCAGGGAGCGATCGAAGGTGTAGTAGAGCGTGCTGTTTTCGGTCGGCTTGATGTAGGGGCTGACCTGAAAGGCAAACAGTCGATAGTTGTCACTGTCCTTGCGCGGGTTGCCACCGGCGAGCACGAACGGGTTATCGATTTCGGCATCGATCCAGCTGCGGCTGGCGCCGATGTTCAGGCCGACTCGCTCACCCAGGCGCAGGTTGTGCTGGGTGAACAATGTCTGGGTGGTCCAGGTGCTTTCAGCGGTGTAGGGCGCGACGGATTCAGCGTACAAGCCATGACCGGCCGGGTACATCGGCGGCAGGTTCAGCCAGCCGTAGAGGTTGGAAAACTGTGGTACGCCAGCCTGGCCGATCCAGGCAGCGTTACCGCCGGCGGGGTTGGAACCGGTCAATCCCAGAAGGCTCCCGGGGTTCTTGCCCGAAGGGTCCTGTGTCAGGTCATAGGCATTGATGGTCGAGCCGAAACTGTTGTTGGCAGCGATCGACTGGTTGAATTCGCGGCGGTAGATCAGCCCTGTATTGCTGTCATCACGCAGGGTCAAGCCGCCCAGCTGCGTTTCGTTGCGCGAGCGAAACTCGAAGCGGTTATCGAAAATGTTGTCCTTGGACTGCACCTGGAATGAGCCGACGGCGTCGGTCATGTCGCGTGAGCGTTGGTAAAACGTGTTGTTGGCCAGGGTGATGGTCGGCGTCAGGTCGGCCTCCACCCGCAGTTGCGTGGTGAAGCGTCGCGAAGTGTTTTCATCCTCATCGCGCTGGCCGGTTTGTGACGACAGGGAGGTCAGGCCGTTGCCGGCGAGTGTCGGGTCGTAGACCCAGCCACGCAGGCTGCCAGGGTTGCTGCGGGTGTTGGGGGAGGCGGCCTGGAAACTGCCGTCGACCACGCTGTATTTCCCTTGTGCGTTGCGTTGGCGTTTGACCCAGCCCAGGGTCGGCGCATCGGCCGCGCCGGAGGCCAGCACCGGCGACCACAGCGTGTTGCCGTTCTGGATGATCGGCGTGGCCCGTCCGGCGTAATACTTGCCGCTGTCCACCAGTTCCTGGTTGGCGCGGTTCCAGCCGTGGGTGATGTTGTAGTCGTAGTAGTCGTCGTAACTGGCATTCCAGTCCACGCGCACGTTGTCGTTGCGCCAGGCCAGGGCGCCGTAGAACGCGTCGAAGTTGTTGTCGACGTTGTCGTAGAAGTCTTCCTGACGCTGTTTGGTGATGCTGATCCGATAAGCCAGGTTGTCACTCAGCGGGCCGGTGTTATCGACGCTGAATTTAGTGGCGTCGCGGGATTCACCGTCAGGCACCCAACTGCCCACCTCGCCACTGAGCCTGGTCTTGAATTCACTGAAGTTCGGCTTTTTGCTCAGGTAATTGACGTAACCGCCGCTGCCCGACACCGAGCCGTAGGTCACCGAGGACGGACCGGCGACGATGTCGGCGCCTTCATAGGCGTTGAAGTTGGCCGGATGGCGCACGCCGTAGGCACGTTGCCCGTCCTGGAACACTTCAGAACCCTGGGCGCGAAATTGCGGCGCGATCCCGGCGTTCTGGCCACCGCCACGGGTAATGCCGGGCGCGTACTTGACGAGGTCGTCGGCACTGCGGATCGGGTCGTCGGCCAGCTGTTCGGCATTGATCTGAGAGATCGAACGCGGGGTGTCGAGCACCTTGGTTTCGATGCCTCCATAGATCGAAGACTCCGGCCGGGTGGGCAGGGCGTCATCGTCGGAATCGCCGGCGCTGGCTTGAACGGTGACGGTTTGCAGTTGAGTGTCGGCGGCAAATGCTGCTGTCGACAGGGTAGAAACAATGACCAATGCCAGAGCGTGGCCAGAAGCGGGACGAACGAAGCCGATAGAGGGCATGAAAATGTGCCTCGAAAGATGAATTCATTGAATTGCGTAAACACGCCAACATCGCCCCTGTAGGAGCCGGCTTGCTGGCGATGGCGTCATAACGGCCACCATTGCCATCGCCAGCAAGCCGGCTCCTACGGGTCGGTGGTGTCTGGTTATGCGGTGTCTCTCAACCAGAGTTTTTCAAAGCGCCAGGTGCTGAACAGCGACTCCTCCGCCGTCGCGCCACCCACGCGGTTGGCCACGCTGTCGAGCAGATCGGCGTAACCCCAGATCAACATGCCGCCGCGTTCGTACTGGATCTGCTGGACCTGGTGGACCAGGGCCTTGCGCTTCTCCAGGTCGGGCTGGGCCATGGCCGCCAGAAACAGCTCGCTGAACTGCGGGTCGTTGAAATGGGTCTTGTTCGACACGGCAAACGGCGCGTCGGTGTGAATCGCGCTGGCCAGGAATGGCGCACCGATGCTGCCGCCGGTACTCAGCGTCCAGTCGTTGCGCAACGGCCCCTGGAATGTAGCCAGATCGACCTGCTTGACCTTGAGGGTCACGCCAATGCGCTTGGCCTGTTCGGCCAGCACCAGCGCTGAAGTCAGTCCCGGACCCGGTGTCGTCACCAGTTCCAGTTCAAGGTTTTCATGCCCGGCTTCCTTGAGCAGTTGCGCCGCCCGCTGCGGGTCGTGAGGGCGCGGCCCCAGGCTGTGGTTGAAGGTGGGATCGCTGGGTGCGTACAGGTCATTGGCCACGCGTCCCTGACCATTGAGCGCCCGGCGCACCAGCTCCTCCCGGTCGGCCAACAGGCGGAATGCCTCGCGTACCCGTGGGTCGTTGAATGGCGGTTTGTCGAGGTTCATGTCGAACGACAGCCAGTTGCCGGTCACCGATTTGACTACTTTCAGGCGTGGATCGCGCTGCAATACCTCCAGCTGTTCGGTGGGCATCACGTTGGCCATGTCGATTTGCCCGGAGCGCAGTGCCGCCAGGCGCGATACCTGATCCTTGAAGTCGATGATTTCCAGCTCATCGGCGTACGGCTTGCCGTCCTTGTAGTAGTTCTCGAACCGCGTGAACAGCGAACGCTGGCCGGGAGTGAAGCTTTTCAGTTTGTAGGGGCCGGCGCCCACCGGGTTGGACACCGGGTGATAGTCCACCGGCACGATCCCGCCAAAGTTGACCCAGGTTTCCGCCAGCGGCATGTAGCTGCGGCCTTCACGAAAGTTCAGGCGCACGGTGCGCGAGTCGAGCTTGACCAGGTTGTCGCGGTCTACCCAGTGCAACAGCGCGGCATAGGGCGAGGCCAGCTGCGGGTCGGTGAGGCGGCGGATGGAGAAAATCAGGTCATCGGCGTCGATGGTCTTGCCATGGTGGAATTCCAGGTCCGGGCGCAGGCGCAGGGTCCAGCTGCTGGCATCGGCATTCGGCTCGGCGAATTCGGCCAGGGCCAGGCGCGGCTGCATCTGCTCGTCCCATTCCCACAGTTTGCTGTACAGGGCAAAGCCGCGAACGATGCCGCTGCCGATGGGCTTGTGCGCGTCGAGGTTACCGCTCTGGTTACCGTCGAGAATACCCAGGCGCAGACGTCCGCCGTAACGCGGCTTGTCGTCGGTGGCGACGGCCACGGCCGGTTTGTCACTGCTCGGGCCGCAGCCGGCGAGCAGTCCGCCACCGAGCAGCAACCCACCGCCCAGCAGCGCGCTGTGGCCGAGAAAATCCCGGCGGCTGAATAATGAGTGATCGTCGCTCATGGCATCAGGCTCCGGCCGGGCCGTTGGCGGAACGCAGCTCCAGCGGCGCTTCTGACGGGCGACTCAGCTGGACGCGCTCAGTGCGAAAGTGCGGGAGGATGTGTTCGCCCAGGCGATAGGCTTCTTCCAGGTGCGGGTAGCCGGCGAGGAAGAACAGATCGATGCCGATGGCGTTGTACTCGCGAATTCGCGCTACGACATTTTCGTAGCTGCCCACCAGCGCGCAACCGGGCGGAATGCCGATGTAGCCGAAGCCGGTCCAGACGTTGGGGTGGATGAAGAAGTCGTCGAAGCCTTGGGTCTCGGCCTTTTGCGCGAATTGGTTTTCGTAGCTGAGCTTGCGCGCGGTGCGCAGACCGGCATGGGCCGCCACAGCCTTGACCGCGCCTCTGGCGATGCCTTCGTCGAAGAACCGCTTGGCTTCGGTGCGGGCCAGTTCCTCGGTCTCCCGGGTGATCACGTCGATCGACAAGCCAAAACGAATGTCGGTGCGCCCGTACTTCAAGGCACGCTCGCGAATGTCGGCAATCAGCGCGGCAATTTCATCCGGATGCTCGGCGCGCATCAGGTAGAAGTCGGCATGTTTGGCCGCGAACTCCCGGGCCGGGACCGATGAACCGGCGGTGCAGATCAGTGGCAATTCGGCTTTCTTCAATGGCCCGCGCAAACCACCGCCTTCGGCTTTGTAGAACTTGCCCTCGTAGTGGAAGTTCTCGTTGTGCCAATAGCCCTTGACCACATCCATGAACTCGATGGCCCGTTCATAGCGCTCATCGTGGTCGCTGAAGTCACCGACCTGGCGCTGAATCGCGTCCGAGCCGCCGTTGATGATGTTCCAGACCAGGCGATTGCCAGTGGCGCGCTGATAGGTCGCGGCTTGTTGCACCGCCACCCACGGCGTGTAGTGATAGGGCTGGAACGCCGTGACGAATTTCAGCGTGCGGGTTTCCCGGGCCAGCAATGAGCAGACTGTCCAGGGCTCCTCGCCGGAGGGCGCATTGACCATCAGGGCGCCGCCGAAACCGTTGATCTCTGCGGCCCTGGCGATCTGCCCCAGGTAATCGATGTAGGTGAAGTGATCGCCCACGCTGAACGCCGAGACCGCGCCGGTACTCGGGCCGCCACGGTGCCAGTCGCCACGGTTGCGCGGGTCGCCGGGGAGGAACTGGGTTTCGCCATGCAGGGGCAGGCGAGTGAAAAATTCAATGCTCATGTCGAGGGCTCCGTCTCACTGCACAGTGGGGCTGCAGATCGGGGTGATGGGCTGGTCGTTGATGACCTTGTGGGCGAAGGGCACCGAGTCCTTGAGCGAGGCGTTGACCGTTTCGCTGTGGCCCAGCCCTTTGTAGAGATGGCCCTCAACCACCGAGCCGGTTTTGCAGGCGTCCTGCATCAGCGCAACCTGGGTCGAGGCCGCCGGGGTTTTGTCCTCGGCACCGGTGCCGATGAAAATCGGCTGGGCCAGTTTCAGCGTCGGGTAGGACACTTGTTTCTGCCACAGGGCAAGCTGGTCGCCCTTGTAGTCCTTTTTCGCATTGGCCGGGGTCAGGCCGACGCCGATCACGTCGCTGACCAACGCCGCCAGGCAACTGGTGCGGGCCTGCTCGAACAGTGGCAATGCCTTGTCGGTGTAGAAGTCCCTGGGGTTGATGCTTGGGTCGTACTGCTGGGCAGCCAGCAAGGTGTAGAAACCGTAGGCGAGGGACGCATCGACTTTGTCCGGGTCCTGTTCACCGACGTTTTTCGCGCCCACGGTGTAAATCACGCCGGTGCCGATGCTGCCTTTGACGCCGAGGTCGGGCGCATAAGTCGGGGCATAGGCCGCCGAGGCGAACGCACCCGCACCGCCCTGGGACTGACCGACGATCAACACTTTGTTGGCCAGCCCCGGAACGCCGGCGACCACGGCCTTGGCCGCATCGAGAATGCCGTAGGCGGCCATGCGATTGTTCAGCAACGGATGGCCACCGGGTACGCCGAGGCCCTGATAATCGGTGGCGACAATGGCATAACCTTCGTCCAGCCAGCGGCTGAGGTACTGCACGTCGCGATAGGACCGGCCTTGCCAGGACGGCGCACAAACGTCCGCGACACCGACCGTGCCGTGCCCCCAACTGGCGACCGGCCAACCACCGGCGGGCGCCTTGCCCTTGGGCAGGAACAAGGTGCCCGACACCACGATCGGGGTCTTGTTATCAACGCCGTCGGTTGAGCTGTAGAGAATCCGTTGAGCGCTGGCCGCGTTGGGCAGGCTCAATGTTTTTTCCAATGGCTCGCTGCGCAGAAGCTTGCCCGGCGTCGACGGGATCGTCTCTTGCCAGGTGTAGAAGGCCGAGACGCGGCCATCACCTTGCAGCGGGTCGGGTTTGGGCGCGTGTGCACCTGCGGCCATGGCACTCATGGACAGCGCGAGGACACTCAGGCCGAAGACGAATTTTTGCGGCAGTTTCATCACAAATTCCCTATTCATGGATTGTTGCTGACCTGGCCACGCAGGGCCGGCCAGTAGTCGGTGAGCTTCAGATCGATCAGCGCCTGGTTGGTAAAACCGGTGGCCAGCGATGGGGTGATGTCGTAGTTGTCGCGAATCAGGTGATTGGCCAACGCATAGGCTGTGAGTGCCTGGTAGTGGGCCTTGAGCTGTTGATCGCTCTTCGGTGCCCAGCGCTCTTTCCAGGCCACGGGATCGTCCGAGTCATCGCGGCGCAGCACGCTTTCTGCCGTGCCTGCGCGGGAGGAAAGCTGGTAGTAGGCGTCCTGATTCTGTTCCTGGGAAATCCACCACGCTGCCTTGACCCAGGCCGTCGCCAGTAGCTGAGTGATGTCCGGATGTTGTGCGACGAAACTGTCGGTACCCCAGAGATCCGACACCAGGCGCCAGTCGTTGGCACCTTGTTTGGTCGACCAGAGAATCCTGCCCACGCCCTTGTCTTCCAGGGCATAGGCCTCGCTGAGCAGCACTGCCGCATCCACTTTGCCGGCGGACACCGCCGCTGCGCCCACTTGTGGATTGAGATTGGCGATCTTGAAATCGTCGAGCTTCAGGCCTTTGCTGGCGAGGAAGTTGCTGAAGGCGAACTCCCAGGGACGACCGCGATGCAGGGCCAGGCGCTTGCCCTTGAGGTCTTCAATGCTCTTGGCCTCGGAGCCGGCCGGAACCACCAGATAGATATTGTTGCCGCTGCCACCCGGGACGATCAGCTTGCCCGGCACGCCACCCGCGCCGGCGATCACCGAGGGCAGGTCGCCGCGCACGGCGAAGTCGATGCTGTTGTTGCTGAAGCCTTCGTTGATCTGCGGACCGGCGCCGGCGTGGGGCAGGGCGATCCAGTCAAGTTTGACGCCGCGTTGGCTCAGTTGCTGTTCAAGCCAGCCGTCCTCGATCACTCGGCCGGCGATACCGCCAAACACCGGCTTGCCACCCTGCGTGTAGGCAACGATGGCGATCTTCACCGAAGCCGGTGCCTGTTCGGCCAGTGCGGTGGCACTGAGCAGTAAACCGGTCAATGCGACCAGGCTGTTGCGCCAGAAACGTTTCATTGAAATCTCCCTGAGTCGACTGTACGAAAAACCACGCGATTGCCCTTGTAGGAGCCGGCTTGCTGGCGATGAGGCCTTCGAGCCTTGCAGCGCTTTTGCGGACGCCATCGCTAGCAAGCCAGCTCCTACAGGGGGGCGTGTCGTTTATGAGTGGTGGGAGGGGACAGAGCAGATTGCATGCCATCGCTCGAGAAAACGGCTGTAGGCCTTTTGCGGCGGGGCTTGTAGGGGAGTGGGTGGTAGTGCTGAAGCGGGCAGGGTGCTGATCTGCAAGCAGGCTGATGCTTGCCAATTGCTGCTCTGGCAGCAGGCCAGGAACAATTGACTGGCATATTCATATTAGGAATATGTAAATACTAATTAATAATTTTTTAGTCTAACAATCTTCATGCACTATTGAGCACGCGCTTTTACTGCCAGGAATGCACCATGTCGCTGATCACTCATCCAAACGCTCGCGAACTGACCAAGTCGGTCCGGGCCACCGTCCTGGTGTTCAAGGACCCGCGCTCCCAGGAACTGCTCAGCCGCATCGAGCGCCTGGCCCCGAGTGAAGCCAATACGCTGATCATTGGTGAAACCGGAACCGGCAAGGAACTGGTCGCAAGGCATATCCACCACCTGAGCCGCAGGGGGCGTGAACCCTTTGTTGCCGTCAACTGCGGTGCCTTTGCCGAAACCCTGGTGGAAAGTGAACTGTTCGGGCATGAAAAAGGCGCGTTCACTGGCGCCACCACGACCAAGGCCGGTTGGTTCGAAGCCGCGAATGGCGGGACGCTGTTCCTCGATGAAATCGGTGATCTGCCGTTGAACATGCAGGTCAAGTTACTGCGGGTCTTGCAGGAACGTGAAGTGGTGCGCCTGGGGTCGCGTACGCCCATTCCAATCAACGTACGCCTGGTGGCCGCGACCAACGTCAACCTGGCGGATGCGGTGGTTGCCGGGCACTTTCGCGAGGATCTTTTCTACCGTTTGCACGTCGCCACGATTCGCCTTCCACCCTTGCGCGAACGGCCGGGAGACATCCTGCCGCTGGCTGAGTTTTTCCTCGAAGAACATTGCCAGCGACTGGGCTACAACCGCGCCACGTTGAGCATCGAGGCGGAACGCAAACTGCTGGAGCACAGTTGGCCGGGCAACATCCGCGAGCTGGAAAACTCGATTCACCATGCGTTGCTGGTGTGCCGCAATCAGCGGGTCGCTCCCGCGGATCTGCACCTGGTGGACATGCGTTCCTCGGGCATCCGCCATGAGCAGGAGCAGGCGGTGCAAACGGGACATGCCGTTGCCGGACCGGTAAACCTGGAAGCGGCGCTCAACGCACTGTTTGAACAGAACATTCCAGACCTGTATGAACACATCGAGGAGACCATCTTTCGCGCAGCTTACCGATTCTGCCATGGCAACCAGTTGCAGACCGGACGGTTGCTGAACATCAGCCGCAATATCGTTCGGGCGCGGCTGGAAAAGATTGGTGAGCTGAGCAAGCCATTGTCGGTCGGGGAGTCGTGAGCATGTTTAACGGCTGTAGGCGTAACGTCCTGCAAGCTACAGCACCTTGCGGCATTGCCTACAGCTACGCCAGAATCCGCCGGCTTGTGCGCCTTGGAGGCCATCGGTAACTTGGTCCGCGTCACTGATTCCCAGTGATCGGGTTTAGCAGCCCGTGGTGACTTGAAGCGCATTGGCAGTCCAATAAGTCAGGTATTCCCCATCCCTGCACTTGATGGCAGCTGTGCGCAGGGCGTCTTCGGGCGCGCCGGTTTCGAGTCTCCCCGGTCTGCTAACCTGCGTACAGCCGCCACCCCTTCGTTTAGCAGCGATTCGGTGACGGCTCCAAGTTTCTGGAGTTCGAATCATGTTGAAAGTTACCCCCGATCCACCGGACAACGACACTTGCCCCAACCCGGCCCTGCACATCATGGCCACCCCGCACAAACCCTCCACCCTGTTCACCATCAACCCCGACATCGACACCGAAACCCTGCTGGTCCACGCTTGCGAATCGCTGGCGTCTGCGAACGTCATGGCCCATGACCTGGCGGGCTTCCTGGAAGGCACGCACCGCAACACCCTGCTGGGTATCGCGCAAGTGATCATGCTGGGGGAGTTGGCGGTGAATCGGGTGTTGGACAGGCTCGATCCGCTGGAATCTGCGTCACACAGTTGACCCCTGTGGGAGCGAGCTTGCTCGCGATGGCGATGTATCAGGCCTGCAAATACCCGCGAGCCAACACACACGCCCGCTCAATCAGCATCGGCGCCATCTCGATCGCTGTCGGCGTGCCCTGGCGGGTGTGAATCCAGCCAAGATACGTGGTGCCGCGCAGCATCAGGAACAGCGCCAGGGTCTTGCGATCCGCCTCGGTCAGTGGTTTTACCGCGTTGTACCCATCGAGCAATGCCGCCTTGATCTGCTCGTAACGCGGGTCATCCAGGCAGAAGTACAGCGCCGTGGCCAATTCGAACATGTGCCAGCCGAACCCGGCATCGTCGAAGTCGATCAGGCGCAGGCGCGGGCCTTCGATCAGCAGGTTTTCCGGTACCAGGTCGGCGTGGATCATGCCGAAATTGCCCAGGTGCCGGCCGTATTGGCGCAAGTCCTTGCGCGCCGTGCGCCGGGCCTGTTGCAGCAGGTCCCGCTGCTCATCGCTGAGCTGCGCTAGCTCCCAGAAACGCCCCCAGAACGGGTTGGCGCCGATCAAGCCTTCCTCGTCCCAGGCATGCCGGACAAACTCGTCCGGCTGTTGCCACTGCGCCGAATGCAGGTGAATCCGTGCGGCGATCGCCCCGGCTTCACGGAACAGGAAATCGATTTCGGTATCGGCCTGCACCCCTGCTTCGGACGTGCCGGCAGTCGCACCGGGCAGCCAGGCGAGCATGTCGATGTGGCGCGGTTCGCCGATGGCTTGATGGGTGACTTCGATCAGATGGCTTTCATTCTGCGCACGGATGATTTGCGGCACGGTGATGCCGGCACCGGCCAGGGCTTCCATCCATTGCAGCTCGGAACGCAGCGCGGCTTCGCAGTGATAGCCATTGCGGTGGATGCGCAGGGCTACCCGCTGGCCATCGTGGCGGTGCGCGGAGAACACTGCGTTCTCGCGGAATTTCACCAGTTCGATGTCAGCGAAATCGCCTTCCCACTGTTGCAGGGCATGGCGCGCCAGTTCGTGCAGTCGGGCGACTTGCTGGTCATGGGGGAGGGTGTGGAATTCAGTCATGGCAGGGCCTCAAATCGCGCTGAGCGCGTTATCCAGCGTGTCTACGAACAGGTCGGCGTGATCACGGCCGAACACCAGCGGCGGGCGCAGCTTGAGAATGTTGTCGCCGGCGCCGATCTTGCTGATCAGCACGCCGTTCTCGCGCATGTCGTTGACCACCTTGCGCGCCTCCAGCCCGGCCGGCTCCTTGCTGGCGTGGTCGCGCACCAGTTCCATGGCGAAAAACAGGCCCTTGCCGCGCACGTCGCCGATGATCGAGTGCTTGCTTGCCAGCACTTGCAGGCGTTGCTGCACATAGACGCCGACGCTTTGTGCGTTGTTCAGCAATTGCTGTTCTTCGATCACATCCAGCACCGCCATGCCGACCGCTGCCGCGACCGGCGAGCCGCCAAAGGTGTTGAAGTACATGGCGTGACGACCGAAGGATTCGACCAAGGCCTTGTGGGTGATCAGCCCGGCCAGTGGATAGCCGTTGCCCATCGGTTTGCCGAGGGTGACGATGTCCGGCACCACGCCGTGCGCCTGATGGCCCCACAGGTGATCACCGGTGCGGCCGAAACCGGACTGCACTTCGTCGGCGATGAACAGGCCGCCGGCATCGCGGATCAGCTTTGCCGCCCTGTTGACGAAACCGGCCGGCACCCGCGGCAGGCCTTCGTTGGCGAACAGGGTGTCGATCAGCAGCGCTGCCGGGCGAATGCCCTGGGCCTGCATCGAGGCAATCGCCGCCGCGATATTGGCCGCGTACTGCTCGGCCAGTTGCGCCTCGGTGGTGCCGGCCGGTGCGTGGTACAGGCACGGAATCGGCACCGCTCGGGCATGGGCGGCGAAGGGTTCCGGCGAGGGCAGGGCGGTGGTGACTTCGGCCAGCGACGCGGAGTTGCCGTGGTAGTTGTAGTCGCTGACGATAATGCCGGTGCCGCCGCTGGCGAAGCGTGCCAGGCGCAGCGCCAGTTCGTTGGCCTCGCTGCCGGTGCAGGTGAACATGGCGGTGTCCAGCGACTCGCCAAACGTCGCGGTCAGGCGCTCGGCGTAGCGCACCACTTGCTCATCCAGATAGCGCGTGTGGATGTTCAGCGTGGTGGCCTGGCGGTGCATGGCCTCGGTCACTCGGGGGTTGCAGTGGCCGACGCAGGGCACGTTGTTGTAGACGTCGAGGTAGCGGCGACCGTCGACATCGAACAGCCAGACGCCTTCGCCGCGCACCAGGTGCAAGGGCTTGTCGTAGAACAGCGGCGAGGCGCTGCCGAGCACGCGATGACGGCGTTGCAGGAGAGTGTCTTCAGGCATGGTCTGGAATCTCGATGGCAGTGGCGCGACGGTTGCGCAGCAGGTAATTGAAAATACACAGGGTGAAGGTCACGGCGAGGGCGATCAGCATCAGCACGTCGAGCTGGAAGCAGGCGGCAATCACCACCAGCGTCAGGGCCAGGCCCAGCCACGCAACCTGTTTGCCGCCGATCAGGGTGAACGGGCGTGGCAGGTCCGGTTGACGGGTCTTGATGCGCAGGTACGCGCCAAAAATGAACAGGTAGCAAACGTTGAGCAGCAACACGACCGCGAGCATCACCGTGGCCGGGTCGACTTCCGACAGCGGCAGACCGATGGCACCGATCAGCAACAGCGCCGGCCAGGGCGTGCCGCGTTTGCCGGTCTTGCCCAGCCACTGCGGGAACAAGCCGTCGCGGGCCATGGCGAACAGTTGCCGGGAAGCGGCGTAGACCAGCGAGAAGAAGGTCGCGATCAGGCCGAACACTGCGCCGCAGCCAATCACCTTGGCCAGCCATGAGCCGTCACCGAAGGCGCTGTTGCTGGACATCGCCGCGTACAGCGGATCGCCCGCCGACCCGACCAGTTCGACGCCACCGGCACCCGGTGCGCACACCAGCACCACCAGCGCGGTCACCAGCAAGGTACCAATGGCTGCCAGGATGCCGCGGGGCATGGTGCGGCCGGGGTTGTGCGCTTCTTCGGCGGCCGAGCCGGTTTGCTCGACGGTGATGAACAGCCAGATGGCGAACGGCACGCAGGCGAAGATACCGCCCAGGCTCACCGGCGTTGTCACGTTGGCCGGCAGTGTCAGCAAATTGGCCAGTTCGACGTGGGGCGCCATGGCCACGCCAAACGTCAGCAGGGCGACCACGGCGATGATGCCTGCGATGAAGGTCAGGCCCATGGCCTCACCGACGCCGCGCATGTGGATGCCGATGATCACTGCGAACAGGGCGATCTTCACCGGCCAGCCGCCGAGGCCGAAAATCGACTCGGTGTAGGCGCAGATGAACGTCGCTGCCGCACCCGTGCCGATGGTCAGCGCCAGCGCACAAGCCACCCCGACCAGATAACCCACGAACGGCCCGAACGCGCTTTGCGCATACACGAACACCCCCCCGGCACTCGGCAGCGCCGTCGACAGCTCCGCCACGCACAAGGCCAGGCCACCGCAAAGCAGGGCCATCAACAAAGTGGCGATCAACATGTTCAACCAGCCACCGGCCGCCAACCCGAAGTTCCAGCCGGAAAACTGCCCGGCCACCACCAACGCAATTCCGAGGCCGGCAATCTTGGGCCAGCCCAGCGCACTTTTCTTGAGCACAGAAATCTCCCGCGACCCGAAGGCCGATTTATTGTTTTAGTGAGAAATGGAGGGGTTCAGCGTTGCATCGCAAGGCCCCCTGAAGCGGGTTGAGCCCTGAAGGTCGGTTTCGATACTACGCCCGGGGTTGGGCGCGGCGGGTGTGTGCGCATGCCATGTGGTTGGTTGTGGGTGCCAGATTTATGTTGGCTGGCGTAGATCACTGTGGGAGCGAGCTCGCTCGCGATGACGGCGTGTCAGGCGGTGGAGATGGTGGATGTGACGGCCTCATCGCGAGCGAGCTCGCTCCCACAGGGGATCTCTGGTGAACACAGGATTTGTGTACGACAGAAATCAAAAATGTGGGAGCGGCGGTGCGGCGATCCGACTTGCCCGCGATGGCGGCGTGTCAGGCGATAGTGATGTTGGATGTGCGGGCCTCATCGCGGGCGAGCCCGCTCCCACAGGGGGCTTTGGTGAACACGGGATTTGTGTATGACAGAGATGAAAAATGTGGGAGCACCACAAATCTCAGATCCGAAAGCTCCCCACCAACTGATTCAATCGCCCGGCCTGTTGCTCCAGCTCGGTACAGGCGCGCAACGTCGCCTGCAGGTTCTCCACCCCTTGCTGGTTCAGGGTGTTGATCTGGATGATGTCGACGTTCAAGGCTTCGACCACGGCGGTCTGTTCCTCGGTGGCGGCGGCCACGGACTGGTTGACGTTGTCGATCTCGCCGATGCGTTGGGTCACGCTGCCCAGGCGGGAGCCGGCGAGGTTGGCGATGGTGACGCTTTCTTCGCTGTGGCGCTGGCTTTCGGTCATGGTGGTGACCGATTCCCGGGCGCCCACCTGCAGTTCCTCGATCATCTGCTGGATCTCCAGCGCCGAGGCCTGGGTGCGTCCGGCCAGGCT
Organism: Pseudomonas sp. PB101; assembly: GCF_009764265.1. Taxonomy (GTDB): domain Bacteria; phylum Pseudomonadota; class Gammaproteobacteria; order Pseudomonadales; family Pseudomonadaceae; genus Aquipseudomonas. The sequence continues at coordinate 75,496 of NZ_RWIR01000011.1, read as the reverse complement.
GCGCACCTCGTCGGCGACAACGGCGAAACCACGGCCCGCCTCACCGGCCCGCGCCGCTTCAATCGCCGCGTTGAGCGCCAGCAGGTTGGTCTGTTGGGAGATGCCCTTGATCACTTCGAGGATCTGCCCGATGTTCACGGTCTTGTCGTTGAGCACTTCGATGTTGGCGCATGAGGCGCTGATCTTGCCGGACAGTTCGTTCATCACCTCGATCGTGCGCTGCACCACCTGACGTCCATCCTCGGCTTGCTGGCGTGCGGACGAAGCCTGTTGCGAGGCATCGGAGGCGTTATGGGCGATCTCCTGGGCGGCCGCGCCGAGCTGGTTGATCGCCGCCGCCACGCTGTTGGTGCGGGTCGATTGATCGTCGAAATTGCTCAGCGATGAGTTCGACGCATCCAGTACGCGCCGCGCGCCTTCGTTCACACCCAGCGCCGCCGAGGACACTTCGCGGATCGAATGGTGGATGCGCTCGACGAAGCGATTGAAGGCGGTCGCCAGTTGCCCGATTTCATCGCGCGATTGCACTTGCAGGCGCCGGGTCAGGTCGCCTTCGCCCAGGGAGATGTCCTCCATCACTCGGGTCAGCACTTGCAGCGGCCGGGTGATGCGTTGCGCCGTGTACCAGATCAGCATCAGGCCGAGCAGGGCCGAGCCACCGCCGAGCAGCAGTTCCAGCGCAGTGCTTTGCACGCCTTGGACATCGAGCTCTTTCTGCAAGGTAGTGACCGGTGCCAGCAACACGTTCTGCGGCACACCGACCAGCACACCCCATGGCGCGGCACCGGCAATCGGCGACAAGGGTTCTAGGACCGTGATTTGCCGGGCGTCGACAAACACTGTTGGCTGGCCCTGACGCAGGCTGTCCATCACCTCGACGTTGTCCATTGGTTGACCGAGGCGGCCGACGTCCTGGCTATTGGCGGAGATCACCCCGCGCGGGCTGACGATGCTGATCTGGCCGTTGCCATCGAACAGCTCACGGGCGCTGGCCTCGCTGTTCTGTTGCAGGGCGGCGAGGTTGATGTCCAGCCCGACCACGGCGATGACTTTGCCGTTTTCCATCAACGGGAACGCCACGCTGGTCACCAGTTTGCGGCTGCCGGAGGCTTCATCGAAATAGGGTTCCAGCACACAGGCCTGGCGGGTGTCGCGGGCGCAGGTGTAGAAGGCGTTGTACGGCGCGCCGCTCGGCCCCGGCTCGGTGTTGGCGAGCAGGCCTTCGTCACCGATCACCGCTTGCAGTTCACCGGGTTTGCTCTGCACCCAATACAGGGCGAAGCGTCCGGTTTCGTTGCTGCCAAGTTCGGTCTGGTGGACGAAGTCGGCGTCGGAGCCGTCGAGTCCACCGGGTTCGAAAATGACATAAAGCCCGAGCAGGTCGGGCTTGTCGATCAAGGCCTGGTGCAGCTGGGTGCTCAGCTCCTGGCGCAATTGTTGGCGGGTCAGGCTGCCCTGTTGTTGCAACTGTCGCAGGTACAGCAAATAGCGCGATAACCCCTGGCCGTATTCGTGGGTCTGCATGAAGGTGCGTTGCACTTGCATGGCCTGCACTTTGCCCAGGGCCTGCATGTGTTCCCTGGCCGCATTGGCGAGCATGTCGCCGCTGGCCTGGGCCACTTGCTGGCTGCTCTTGTGGGTCTGGTAGAGCGACAGCCCCATCAACAAGCCGACGACCAGCAGCAGGCAGAGGCCGGCGAGGAGGGCGATCTTGCTCTGGATCGTCAGGAATGTTCTGTGCATTGGAAATACCTTTTTCCACGCGGGCAATGGCAGGGCCACTGCCCGCGGCCGAGATTAGAAACCGGTGGCGAACACCACCTGGGCGTAGACGTTCTTGTCGTTGTTACCCAGTTGGGTACCACCGTCTTCGGCGCTCTTGTCCGGTTGGTAGATGCCCACCAGCGGCATCACGGTCAGGTGGTCGTTGACGTGCCACTCGGCGTACAGGTCGACTTCGTGGCCATCGGTGTTGCCCAGGCTGCGGTCGATGGTGTCGTAGTTGAAGTACATCGCGCCGATGTTGAGGTTCGCAAGCGGCGAGACTTTCAGCGTGACGTTCTGGATGCGCGAGTTACTGTTGAACGGCCCGGCGTAGTTGCCCGCGACCTCGCCCTGGAACCAGGTGCCATAACCACGGCTGAAACCGTAGAACAGGGTGTCGTAGCCTTCCGAGAAACGGCTGTAGCGGTAGCTGGCGCTCGGCGTCCAGACCGCGTCGGAGAAGGTCCAGCCGGCTTCCAGGTACCAGGCGTCTTCGGTCGAGGTGTGCGGCTTGTCCTGCTTGGCGTATTCACCGGACAGGAACAGGTCTTTCACCCCGGCGTTGCCCGCCGCGCGCAGGCTGTAGGTCTTCATGCCGTCGCGTTCGAGCTGGATCGGCGAGGCGTACTGTTCGTCGATGTCTGTGGTCTTGATGACGGTCAGGCCGACCGTGCCGGCCTCGGCCACGTGCTCCAGGGTGCCGACGTACATTTCGGTCTTGGCCTGGGCGCGGTTGTCGGACTTGAGCCACATCAGGTCGCTGCGCCAGCCTTCCTTGCCGCCCAGACGCAATACGGCGGTTTCGTCGAAGGCCTTGCGCGCCGCCAGGTAGTAGGCGCCGCCACGGTTGAATTCGCCGTCGGCGAGGCCCTTGCCCATGTTCAGCGCGTCGCCGTCGATCAGGAAACCGTCGCCGACGACGATGTTCTGCCGGCCGAAGGACAGGTCTACACCGTCACTGCCCAGCGCGCTGAACAGGTCGGCCGAGCGCCAGCCGAGGTAGGCGTCTTCGAACTTGGTGGTGCGTTCCGAGCCATCGCTGAAACCGGCGGCATCGCCATCGCCCCAGGTGCCGGAACTGAGCATGTTGCCCGCGCCGTACGCGGTTCCCACACCGCCCAGGCCTTGGTCGAAGCTCAAGCCGTATTTGATGTAGCCCTCGCGCCACGACGAGCTGCCTTCACTCAGGCGGCCGGACAGGGCGTAGTTTTCCTGGCTGTGGAAAATGCCGAACACGGCCTCGAGGGTAGCGTTCAGATGGCTGTCGTCATCGGCGTAGAGTTCATAGGCACCGGCATTGCCGGCACTGATCATCAGCGCGAGCGTCGAGAGACGAAGCAAGGGGGACTTGAGCATGGTGTGGCATCCGTTCTTGTTCTTGAGCGCAGGTTTGCGGTCTGCCCGGATACTAAGTCGCGGCTTTCGATTGCCCTTTTCCCTGTTTGCCAATTAGTTGGTTGTGCATGCCAGATTGGCCGGTTTGGCAGCCCGGCCAATACAACTGGCACGCAGGGCAAAACCTACGTGCCGGCGACCACCGACAATCCTTTCCAACCTGCCGAAGCACCGTTGCCTCGGCGTTTTTAGTGTTGGCGTTCGCCTGCTGGCGGGCGCGTGGATTTTCAAGGTCGTTTTCCTATGTTCACTTCGCTGCGTTTGCCCCTCATCGGCTTGCTGTCCTTCACCCTGGTTCAGGCGGTGTCTGCTGCCGAATGCGCCACGGACACCCATCGTGGTGCCGAAGTGTTTGCCACCGAGTGCAGCGTCTGCCACGCGGTGACCAAGGGCACGACCGGCATGATGGGGCCGAACCTGTTCGGCGTGTACGGACGCAAGTCCGGCTCGCTGGCCGGCTTCAGCTATTCCCAGGCCATGCGTGACAAAGACGTCAGTTGGCAAGCCGAGACCATCACGCAATTGATCACCCAGCCCCAGGCCTACGTACCGGGCACCTACATGCCGTACATGGGCCTGGCTTCCGCCGATGACCGCCAGGCGGTCGCGTGCTTCCTCAAAGAACAACACTGATCAGTCGGATTACTGACTGACAACCAACCACCCCCTGTAGGAGCTGGCTTGCCAGCGAGACGGCCTTGAGTCTGCACTGCCCGTCAAGACGCTATCGCCAGCAAGCCGGCTCCTGCATCTGAATGAAAGGTGATTTATGAGCAACGTTGAAATCCTGCCCCAGGTTGCTGCATTCCTCGAACGTCGTCACGGCTGCTTCATTGATGGCCAGTGGTTGTTTGCCGAGGGCGACAGCATCGCCGTGGTCAACCCGGCCACCGGGCAAACCCTGTGCGAAACCCTGGACGCGCCGCTGGAAATCGTCGAACGCGCCGTGCAGTCGTCGCACAAGGCGTTCAAGTCCGGCGTGTGGTCGAGCCTGCGTCCGGCCGACCGTGAACGCATCCTGCTGAACTTCACCCGCCTGGTCGAAGAGCACGCCGAAGAACTGGCCCAGCTGGAAACCCTGAGCCAGGGCAAGTCGATCAACATGGCCCGCGCGCTGGACCTCAACGCCACCGTGGAATTCATGCGCTACATGTCCGGCTGGGCGACCAAGATCGAAGGGCAGACCTTCGATGTATCGATCCCGCTGCCGCCAGGCGCCAAGTTCACCGCATTCACCAAGCGCGAGCCGGTGGGCGTGGTGGTCGGCATCGTGCCGTGGAACTTCCCGCTGCTGATCGCCGCCTGGAAACTGATGCCGGCCCTGGCCACTGGTTGCACGGTGATCATCAAGCCAGCGATGGAAACCCCGCTGACCGCCATGCGCCTGGCTGAGCTGGCGCTGGAAGCGGGCATCCCGGCCGGCGTGTTCAATGTGGTCACCGGCGGCGGCGCCTCGGTTGGCGGCGTGCTGACCTCGCACCCTATGGTAAGCAAGGTGTCGTTCACCGGCTCCACCGCCGTGGGCAAGAGCGTCGGCGTGGCGTGCATGGAAAACATGACGCGCTTCTCTCTGGAGCTGGGCGGCAAGAACCCGATGATCGTGCTCGCCGATGCCGACATCGAAAAAGCCGTGCAAGGCGCGATACTTGGCGGTTTGCTGAACAACGGCCAGGTCTGCGCCGCAGCGTCGCGTTTTTATGTGCACCGCTCGATCCACGATCAATTCGTCGAAGCCCTGGCCGCCGCCGTCTCGGCGATGCCGATTGGCGCAGGCATGAACTGTGACGCGGCGATCAACCCGCTGGTGTCGCGCAAGCAACAACAAAGCGTGCTCAAGCACATCGAACTGGCCCGCCAACAAGGTGCGCGGGTGGTGACGGGCGGTGAATTGCTGCAAGGCGACGGTTTCTTCGTGCAGCCAACCATTCTCGCGGACATCGACCACAGCATGGCCGTGGCCCGCGAAGAAGTGTTCGGCCCGGTGCTGGGCGTGATGCCGTTCGACGACGAAGACGCCGTGATCGAACAGGCCAACGACAACCGCTACGGCCTGGCCGCGAGCCTGTGGACCAATGACCTGGGCAAGGCGATGAACCTGGTGCCGCGCATCGAGGCCGGCACCGTGTGGGTCAACGCCCACGTACTGCTCGACCCGGCGATGCCGTTCGGGGGCGTCAAGCAATCGGGCATGGGGCGTGAGTTTGGTCGTGCGGTGATTGAGGCTTATACCGAGCTTAAGTCGGTGTGTATCGCGCATTGATTGAGCTGTGGGAGCGACGGATCGTCGCTCCCACGGGTTTTTTCGGTGACTTCAGGTGTGGGATCGTAAGTGGCATTTCAAATTAGAGGATTGAGTAAATTTCTTATCGCAGTAGTTACATTCGAAAGGCTTTTCCCCGGTGTGGGTCCGCTGATGGGTCCTCAAATCGGGTTTTCGACTAAAACCCTTATTGCAGACGTCACATACGAAAGGCCTTTCCCCGGTGTGGGTCCGCTTATGGATCGTCAATTCGGGTAGTCGACTAAAACCCTTATTGCAGTCACTACATACGAAAGGCTTTACCCCAGTGTGGGTCCGCTGATGGTTCGCCAAAATGGCGCTTTGACTAAAAGCCTTATTGCAGTCGTTACATACGAAAGGCTTTTCCCCAGTGTGGGTCCGCTGATGGCTCGTCAAATGGGCCTTTTGAGTAAAAAGCTTATCGCAGTCTTTACATACGAAAGGCTTTTCCCCGGTATGGGTTCGTGTATGGATCTCCAGACTCTGTTTGGCTAAAAAAATTTTACTGCATAGCGGACATTCAAACTGCTTCCTCCGAGTACTTACCAGCGCTGCACCGCCCCCATAAGCCGCAGCGGAAGTCGAGGGTTGGGGTTCATTCAAAGCATGCAGACCTCGGCTCGGGCCAGGTATTGGCGATGTGGATCGAACCTGCTGAACCGGTGGCAACACAATAGCCGGCGGCGGTGAGGGCGGTGGTTCAGGAATATCGGCCGCCAGTTGCTCGGCAAGGCCCGGTATCAAGTCCGCTGCAGCGATTTCGGTAATGAGCCCAGCGGCATCAGGGTCGCCTTGCACAAAGGCATTCGCGATGTCTCCAGCGAATTTCAATAGCTCATCATCGGTAAAATCATCCTCCCCCACACGCCCATCCCGATCGATATACCGCAGCGGTGAATTACCCACAAAACAGTAAAAATTCAACCCATCCACTTCCCCCGCCGGGTCCGGGTTGATCCAGCGTTGCTGCCACGGCGCGTAATAGCGATAGCCGTAGTAATACAACCCCGTCGCGTCACGTTCCTTGCCTGAATAACCGCGGGTTTTGTACGACGCCTTGGCCCCGTGGTGCTCGATCCACCAGGCCCGGCCGCCGAATGGCAGGTAGCCTTCCTCGCTCAGCACTTCACCCTGTTCGTCGAGTTCCAGCAGGCTGGAACCGAGGTGGTCGGTGAGGCTGTAACTCAGGTGATCGTTGTCCACCCCGTTGGGTGGCGTGCCGACCCAATGCAGCAGGCGCACGGCATTGCGCCCGGCCTCGGCCTCCAATACGTGACGCTCCTCGCCATTGGCGGCGCGGTGGATTTCCAGCCCGGGCAGGTAACGCACTTCACTGAGCACCGTACGCCCGGACGCCAGGGTGCAGCGGACCTTGCGCAGGCGTTTGCCACCGCCGCCGTAGCGGTAGAGTTCGCGGTCGTCCGGGCCGTCTTCACGCTGCACCGGGGCGACTTGGCTCAACTGGTTGCGTGCATCCCAGTGCATGCGCTGGCCGCGCAGCAGGTGAACCTGGTTGCCGTTGCCATCAAATTCGTTGGCGAAGTCCGGCGCTGAATCGCCGTCGTGATGAATCAGGCTGCGGTTACTGTCACCGGCCACCGCCCAGCGACGGGTAAACGGCTGCTCGCCCAGGTGACGTAGCCGCACAACATTGTCGCCGTCGTCGTACTCATACTCTTCGCGGTAGTTGACCAGTGCGTGCGGGTCGTTGGCGGCGCGGTAGACTTCACGACCGGTGGCGGCGATCAGGCGGTAGCGGGTGTCGTAGGCGTAGGTGCTGACGGGGTCGATGCGCTGGTTCTTGAAGTAGGTGACGGGCTTGGATCGGTCATCGACCTGCACCTGATTGCCCACTGCGTCGTAGGCGTAATGCAAATCCTGGCGCAAGGGCTGACCCGGGCGGCCGGCGCTCAAGCGTTGAAGGCGCATGTCCTCGGGGAAAAATTCAGCGCGGGTGACCACGCCGTTGCCGGCCCGTTCCTCCTCGACCAGACCGGCGGCGCTGTAGCGGATCGTGCTGACCAGCGGGAATTCATCGCCTCCCAAAAGCTGCAAAAACGCCTCGCGCAATTGCCCGGCACAGGTGCGGACGAAACGGCGACGGTTGCGCATTGCATCGGTTTGCCAAATGACCTCACCGAGGGCGTCGTAGCGCCAGCGACTGTCCAGCCCGGCACCGCCCTCGAGCAAGGCATCGCGCGCCTCGACCTCGGCCGGCCAGTCCACCGGCTCCAGGGACTTGAGGAAATGGCTGGTCTCCAGCAGCGGCAGACCGTGCAGCGCGTAATCGGGCATGTGCCGGGTGGTGGCTGGGTCGTCATGGCGGATCAACTGCCCGCACTGGTTGCTCGGGCTGCCAGCGGGGCCGCCGTAGAGAAAGCGCTCGACAACTCGAGGCGTGTCATCCTCCAGTTGTTCGGTAACGGACACGGGGCGCAGCAGATTATCGTAATGGTGTTGCTGCGTGCTGCGACTGTCCCAACGTTGCAGCCACTGATTCGCCGAACCGGGCAATGACAGCGTCCAGCCGGCATCGACACTGTCATTCAGCAGGACACTGCCGGACAAGGCATGCACCGAAGTGCGATTCGGCCCCAGCCCTTCGCCAAAGAACCGCGGATCCTGACGCTCGACTTCACGGCCCTGCGGGTCGAACCCTTGGCGGGTGACATGCGTTTGTGCTGGTTGCTCAGCATCGCTGCGGGCATACGCAACGCCGCGCACGGCCAGGCCTCGGGGATCGATGGCCGTGAGGGTTGGGGTGTGAGTGTGCAGGTTGGGGCGGTTCATGTGGCAGGAATAACATGCGGTGCCGGGGGGTGGCTACTGACAGAAATGACAGTGGGCTGGGCGGGATTTTGCGGCTGTCAGGCCGTCATCGCGGGCGCGCCGGATCGCCGCTCCGACGATCACGCAGCCGGTGGTGGTTTCGTCAGTTCAATTCCGGCGGCACCCAGCCGTTTGAGAATCTCGAACAGCAGCTCGCTCTTGATCGCGCCGACCGTGCGCGGGCTGCCGACATAACCGGTGATGGTCAGCGTGATACCTTCAGGTTTCAGCTGACTGAAGCGCAGGAACGGCGCTGGTTTATCCAGAATCGACTCGTGTTCGGTGTAGCTGTCCATCAGCAGGTTTTGCACCCGCTCCGGATCGATATCCAGTGGGAACATCAGTTCGAGAATCACCACGCCCTGGGCGCTGCCGCCGAGGGTGACGTTGCGCAGGTTCTGTGAAATCAGGTGCGAGTTGGGCACGATCATGATCGAGCGGTCGGCCAGTTGTATTTCCGTGGCCCGCACGTTGATCCGTCGAATATCGCCTTCCACGCCACTGATGCTGATCAGGTCGCCGACCTTCACCGGGCGCTCGGTCAGCAGGATCAGGCCGGAGATGAAGTTCTTCACGATCTCCTGAAGGCCGAAGCCGATGCCCACCGACAAGGCGCTGACGATCCAGGCCAGGTTGGTCCACTGGATCCCCAGCGACGACAGTGTGAGCAGCACCACGGAGGCGTAACCGATGTTGGCAAACAGCGTGCTGAGCGAGGCGCACATGCCAGGGTCCATCTCGGTTTTCGGCAGGAATTCGCGATCCAGCCAGCGGCGTAGCGTGCGTATCAGGTAGACACCGATCATCAGCGTCAGGAAGGCACGCAGCAGGTTGTCCGGGACAATGTTCAGCTTGCGCAGGCCTTCACCGCCGAGGATGGCTACGGTGCCGGTGACCAGTTGTCCGAGCGTCGTCCCCACACCGCCGACAAACAGGGCGATGACGCCGATCAGCATGAGGATGGCGCGGCCTGCTCCGGAGAACACCGTGCAGATTTGCTCCAGTCGCGGGTTGCCGATGCCCAGCAGCTGTTTGATCGCCTTGCCGGCAGCTTGTCGGGGCGAGAAGAGGTAGTCGCAGGTGTCCTGGTAAACCTGGGTGAGCAGGTAGAAACCGGAGAAGATGATGAAGACCCAGACCATTTCATAGGTGATGAACCGGGCCATCGTCACGTAGCCGATCACCAGGGCGAACAGCGACACCACCACGGCAACGCCGGTAAACGTGTAGATCAGGCCAGCGAAGGTGGTGACGCCTTCGGGGGCTTCGCCGGCGACTATCAGCTCCCGGCGAGTCTTGCTGACGCGCAACAGCAACGCGCCGATCACCAGTGCCGCGACCAACGCGACGATGCCCCGGCCGAACAACACCACTTCGGCGCTCATGCCGGTGACATTGCTCATCTGCACCAGGGTCACCAGCACCAGCAACAGGCTTGCCAGCAACCGCGGATAGGGCTCCATCGCCAGTGCCACCTCATCGGCAATGTCGGGCAGGCGCCAGGAGGGGTGTTTGGTCGACAACAGTGCGCGGCTCAATCCGGTGATCAGCACGCAGGTATAGGCCAGCTTTTCCAGGTACTGCGCCAGGTCGGCCAACAGCGGCGAGTAGGGCAGTTGGCGGGTCCCGGCAAAGTGCAGCAGTTGCAGGGCGATGCCGGCGCTCAGCACCGTCGCCACTACCGAGGCCAGCGCAAGGGAGCTGCGCCGCAGCCGGCCTTCAGGCATTCGATGGATGCACAACCATGCCAGAAACCGGCCGGCGAGCTTTCGCCCGACGGTCCAGATGACCAGGGCGAGCAGCAGCAGGGCGGCGGTGATCCCGCGTTGGCCCGGTTGCCAGGCAGCCTGGTGGGTGGCCTGCAGTTGCTGGACGAGCGCGCTGAAACGTTGACGGTCATCGGCCGGCAGATCGAACAAGGGCGACCAGAAACTCGGGTTCAGGATGCTGTTGGTCTGCTGGGTCACCTCCGATTCCAGCAGGCTGCGGCGGATACTGGCAATCTGGGTAATCAGCTCGGCGGCGCTCACTTTCAGCGCGGCCAGGGTTTTGAGCTGTTCGTCGATCTTGCTTTTTTGTTCGCTGAGCACGTCCCTCTGGGTGGCAATGGCAGACGTCACCAAGGCGTTCTCGTCGTGCGGCACCGGCCCCAGCACATTGAGTTGCGCCTGCAATTGCGACTGCCCGGGCAGCAGCGCGGCAGACTGGCGATCAACCTCCTGGATAAGTGCCTGCACCTGATCCTGCGAGCTTTCCAGTTGGGTGTAGTTGGTGGCCAGGGATACCTGCTGCTTGAGGCTGTTGAGCTGGTTCTGCAGGCCGAGCAGCTCGCTGTCGGACATGCTGACCGGCGCAGGTGTCGTGGCGGGAGCGAGGGAGTCGGCCATCGGCGCCGCCGACAGGCAACCGGCGTTCGCCGCCAGAAGCGCGAAAACGACGAAAATCACTGACTTCAATGCATTGCACATCGGCGCGCTCGACGGGTTGCCCACTTAGCCTATGAGGGTAGGTCATGACGCGAAAAATCGAGGGTTGTTTGGTCGGATGCGCGGCAGGCCGGTCTTCAGCGGCTACTCATGCCGCTGCCGCGCCGGAAAAAACAGTTCGAAGCAGGTGATGCCGTCGGCGCTGCTGACATGGCAGGCACCGTTGTGCAGTTGCATGATCGTCGCCACGATCGACAGGCCCAGGCCGTTGGATTGGGCCGAGCGTTCGCGGGACTCATCGACCCGGTAGAAGCGTTCGAACAGCCTTGGCAGATGCCGGGCCGGGATGGTCGGGCCGTGGTTGCGCACCTGCACTTGAATGCCGTCGGCGGTCGGGTGGGCGTGGATGCACAGCTCGGAATGCGGGGCGCCGTACTTGATGGCGTTGGCGCACAGGTTGGCCAGTGCGCGACGCAGCAACATCGGCTCGGCCCAGATCAGACCGCTGCCCCGGGCATCGATGCAGATGCCAACGTCGGTCGCCGGGCCTTCGAAATAGTCGGCCATGCGTTGCATTTCGTCGGCGGCATCCAGCTCCTGACGCTGGCGCAAGGCACTGCGCGGATCGGTGCGGGCCAAAAACAGCATGTTGTCGAGCATGCGCGCCAGGCGTTCGAGTTCTTCGACATTCGAGGCCAGCAGCTGCTGATAGGCGTCGGTGCTGCGGTTCTGCTGCAGGGCCACCTGGGTTTCGCCGAGCAGGTTGTTGATCGGCGTGCGCAGCTCGTGGGCCATGTCGGTCGATACCTGGCCCAGCTGGATGAAGCCTTTGTCCAGGCGGTCGAGCATGGCGTTGAAGGCGTCGATCATCGGCAACAGTTCCAGCGGCGCACCCTGGCTGTCGAGGCGTTCGTTGAGGTTGCCGACGTCGATGCTCTGGGTGTGGCGGGCCAGGCGTCGCACGGGCAGCAGGCCGCGATGCACCAGCAGATAACCGGACAGCGCCAGCAGAATCGCCGCGACGCTGGCGAACAGGTAGACATTGAAGCGGTATTCGGCGAGCACGGCCGTGCGTTCGGTCATCAGGCGCCCGGTCACCACTTGCAGGCTGCCCAGGTCACCGGAGTCGATGGTCGCCGCCAGGGCGGAAAACGGTACGCCATTGACGTTGGGCAAATGCTGCACGTCGTCCAGGGTCAGCCGATGATCCATCGCCACCGGGGTCAGCACCGGCATGTTCAGGTTGCCCGGGTTGACCACCAGCAACGGTGGCTGGCCGGGGGTGCCGATGGTCAGCAGGGCCTCGCGGTTGCCCATCATGTTCTGGAACAGCGCCGGCTTGGCCTTGATCAGGTCCAGGGTATTGCTGTCGTTGAGGAAGGTGCGCAACTGGTCGATGCGGGTGATCAGGGCGATGTCGTCGCGATGGATCAGCTCGCGCTCCAGGTCGCGGTACAGCGCCACACCCAGCAGCGCCAGCGAGACAAACGCCAGCAGGGCAAACACCAGCGCCAGGCGCAGGGTCAGGGAATGGCTGAGGCGGGAGGCCGATCGCAGCGGCGTCATGGCATTCATGGGGGCGTTCAGGGTTGAGTGTCGAAGCGGTAGCCGATGCCGCGCACGCTGTGGATCAGCTTGAGCGGGAACGGATCATCGATTTTCAGGCGCAGGCGGCGCACCGCGACATCGACGACATTGGTGTCGCTGTCGAAATTCATGTCCCAGACCCGCGAGGCGATCATCGAGCGTGACAACACTTCACCCTGATGGGTGGCGAACAGGTGCAGCAGGGCGAACTCCTTGTTGGTCAGGGTGATGCGGTTGCCGGCGCGGCTGACGCGACGCTTGAGCACGTCGATCTGCAGGTCGTCGACGTGCAGGTGTTCTTCTTCGCGGGTAGGACCACGGCGGGTCAGGGTGCGCAGGCGTGCCACGAGTTCGGCGAAGGAAAACGGCTTGATCAGGTAGTCGTCGGCGCCCAGTTCGAGGCCCTTGATGCGGTCGGCGATGTCATCCCGGGCGGTGAGGAACAGCACCGGCGTGTCGGCTTCCTTGCGCAGGCGGCGCAGGACTTCCCAGCCATCCATCTTCGGCATCATGACGTCCAGCACGATTACATCGAAATCGTGCTCCAGGGCCAGGTGCAGGCCATCGACGCCATCGCGCGCCAGGCTCACGGTGTATCCGAGTTCCTGCAAGCCGTTGAGCAGGTAATTGCCGGCCTTGGGTTCGTCTTCGACTACGAGGATGTTCATCGGGCGCTGCCTGTTTCGGTCGGACTACGGAGGCGCATCTCTGGCGCAAGTGTAGCCCGGCCAGCCGTCAATACAGGCATTCGATCAGTTCTCGCCAAGGCAACCCACGCCCTGGACCTGATAGTCCAGCTGGTGTTCGCGACCCTGGTGGTCGAGGTAGTTGAACTGCGCCGGCACGATCCCGCACTTGCCGGACAGGTCGGTCATGGACAGGACCTTGGCCACATCCACCGGGACATAGAAGCCGTCTTTGTCGTGGATGACCGGCGAGGTGGACTGGGTGGCGGCAAACGCCGATCCGGTGGCGAGCAGAGCGACAAAACCTGCGATCAACATTTTCATGACGGATCTCTCTCTACAAGGGCAGGGTGGCTGCCGAAGGTTGGCCTGGCAGTGAGCTCAGGTTAACGAGGCGATCCGGACAGCCGACCAACAGCTTGATGACAAAGTTGTAATGAATGGATGGCAGGAGCGCCCAGGATCTTGTGGGAGCGAGCCTGCTCGCGATGGTCGTTAACGATTACGCGGGTTACCTGAATAAACGCGGTGACTTTAGGTTCATCGCGAGCAGGCTCGCTCCCACAAGGGGGTTTGCGGCGCCATTGGCGGGCGGTTTCAGCAAAACAGATCAACCCACCCATCCATGGCCTAAGCTTGTTCGCAGGCCCATCTCCATCGAGCAGCTCGATGGACCCACGGCACCCATAAAAACAATGCAATCAGGAGATGCCCATGTCTGCTTTGATCCGTCGTTTCAGTCGCTGCATGGCCGCCGGTTTGGCCGCTGCCGTGCTGGTCGCTCCAGCCTTCGCGCTGGATACCGTGAAGTTCATGGCCCCGGGCTCGGTGGGCGGTGGTTATGACCAGACCGCCCGGGTGCTGGGCAAGGCCATGGTCGAAGCCAATACGGCCAAGGCCGTGACCTTCGAGAACAAGGGCGGGGCGGGCGGCACCCTGGGTCTGGCGCAGTTTGCCAACAGCACCAAGGGCGACCCGAACGCATTGCTGGTGGTTGGCGCGATCATGGTCGCGGGCATCGAGCAGAACAAATCGCAGATCAGCCTGAAGGATGTGACGCCCATTGCCCGGCTGTTCACCGAGTACAACGTGATCGCCGTGCGCAAGGAATCCGAATTCAAGACCCTCGATGACCTGATCAAGGCGTTCAAGGACAAACCGACCAGCATCACCTGGGGCGGCGGCTCCAAGGGTTCGGTCGACCACATCGGTATCGCCGAGCTTGCCGGCAAGCTGGACGTTCCGGTGAACAAGGTCAACTACGTAGCCTTTGGTGGCGGCGGCGAGGTGGTTGCCCAGGCGCTGGGCGGCCAGCTCAAGGTGATCACCGGCGGTTACGCCGAGCTTGGCCAGTACATCAAGAACGGTCAGTTCCGTGTCCTCGCCATCGGCGCGCCGGAGCGTGTTCCCGGCATTGATGCACCGACCCTCAAAGAGAGTGGCTATGACGTGATCATCGGCAACTGGCGCGGCGTTTATGGTGCGGCGGGCCTCACCCCGGAGCAGCGTAAAGAGGTGACCGACGCCGTCGTGGCCGCCACCAACAGCAAGGTCTGGCAGGACAATATCCAGGCCAACGCCTGGACGCCCAGCGTGCTGACCGGCGATGAGTTCGGCAAATTCGTCGAGGAAGAACACGTGCGGTTGCGCGCCATGCTGGTCAAGGTCGGGCTGCTTTGAGATGGCCACACAGCGCGCCGTGGTGCCGACGCAATTGGCGGTCGGCATCGGCCTGATTGCCATCAGCGTCATCTTGGCGATGGGTGCCTACCGTTTTCCGCCTGAAATGGGGTTCGTCATCCTGCCAGCGTACGTTTACCCCTATGTCGTGGCGGCGTTTCTCGGCGGTGTGGGCCTGTTGCTGAGTTATCAGGCGCTCAGCGGCGGTTTTCGCGAGCTGGGTAACGACGACACGGGCACGGTGCCCGGTGGAAAGGCCGGCGCGGCCTGGGTGACTGCGGGGCTTGTCGGGGTGGCGCTGCTGATCAACCTGATCGGTTTCGTGCTGGCCGCCGGGTTGCTGTTTGCCTGTTCGGCGCGAGGTTTCGGTAGCCGTCATCCGGTGCGGGACCTGGCCATCGGCATCGCCTTGACCCTGCCGATCTACTGGCTGTTCAACGCCGGACTCGGGGTTTCCCTGCCGTCGCTGATCAATATCTGGCTTTGAAAGGAGAGCGACACCGTGGACATTCTTTCAAGCCTGGCGATGGGGTTTTCCTCGGCGCTGACGCCGATCAACCTGATGTGGGGGTTCATCGGTTGCCTGCTCGGCACCGCCATCGGCGTGTTGCCGGGGATCGGTCCGGCGTTGACGGTGGCGCTGCTGTTGCCGATCACTGCCAAGGTCGATCCCACCGGGGCGCTGATCATGTTCGCCGGTATCTACTACGGCGCGCAGTTCGGTGGCTCCACTACCTCGATCCTGCTCAACACCCCCGGCGAATCGTCGTCGATGGTCACGGCCCTGGAAGGCAACCTCATGGCGCGAAACGGCCGCGCCGGACCCGCGCTGGCGACGGCGGCGATCGGCTCCTTCGTCGCCGGCACCATCGCCACGGTTTTGCTGACGCTGTTTGCGCCCATCGTGGCCAGGCTGGCGCTGAATTTCGGCCCCACCGAATACTTCGCGATCCTGGTGCTGTCGTTCACCACCGTGTCGGCGGTGCTCGGCGCGTCCATGCTGCGCGGGTTCGCTTCACTGGGTGTCGGGCTGACCATCGGTTTGATCGGCCTGGACTCGACCTCGGGCATTGCCCGCTACACCCTCGGCGTGCCCGAACTGGTGGACGGCATCGAAGTGGTGCTGGTGGCGGTCGGTTTGTTCGCAGTAGGCGAGGCCTTGTACAGCTTGCTCTATCAAACCGAAGCCAACGAAGGCCGGCATCGCCTGACCTCGTTGTGGATGACCCGTGCCGACTGGAAGCGCTCGGTGCCGGCGTGGCTTCGCGGCACGCTGATCGGTTTTCCGTTTGGCTCGATTCCGGCCGGTGGCGCCGAGATTCCGACCTTCCTGTCCTATTCCACCGAACGCAAGCTCAGCAAGTACCCCCAGGAGTTTTCCGCCAACAAGGGCGAGGGCGCCATCGAAGGCGTCGCCGGCCCGGAAGCGGCCAACAACGCCAGCGCGACCGGCTCGCTGGTGCCGTTGCTGACCCTGGGCATCCCGACGTCCGCCACCGCTGCGATCCTGCTGGCGGCGTTCCAGAACTACAACCTGCAACCCGGGCCGATGCTGTTCGAAACCTCCGCCGACCTGGTCTGGACGCTGGTGGCCTCGCTGTACATCGGCAACGTGATTCTGCTGGTGTTGAACCTGCCGCTGGTGGGGCTGTGGGTCAAGCTGCTGCAAATCCCCCGGCCCTACCTGAACGCCGGCATCCTCGTCTTCGCCACCATCGGCGTGTACGGCATGCGCCACTCATCTTTCGACCTGCTGCTGATGTTGGCGATTGGCTGGGGCGGGGTGCTGATGCGGCGGTTCGACTTCCCCGTCGCGCCGGTGATCGTCGGCATGCTGCTGGGGCCGATGGCCGAGAAACAGCTGCGCAACGCCCTGTCCATCGGCGAGGGCGACTGGACAGTGTTCCTCACGCAACCGATCTCGGCGTTCTTCCTCGCCCTGACGCTGCTGGTGCTGGTGGTGCCGCATGTGCTGCATAAACGCGGCATCAAGTTGCATGAGGATGATTGAGTCCACCCTGTGGGAGCAAGCCCGCTCCCACAGGGTCTTGCAGTGGACCAGGTGGAAAACCAATACCTGACCGACTCAGGCCAGCATCGACATCAACCCACCCTGACGATCCAGTTTGGCCAGGTCGTCGAAGCCGCCGATGTGCGTGTCGCCAATGAAGATCTGCGGCACGCTGCGTCGACCACTGCGGTTGAGCATTTCCTGCATTTTTCCGGGCTCGCGCTCGATATTGATCTCTTGCATCACCGCGCCTTTGCTCGCCAGCAAGGCTTTTGCGTTGCGGCAGAAAGGGCAGGTGTCGGTTGTGTATAGGGTCACGGTGTTCATGGTGGGTCCTCCGTCAATCCAGTCATTCAGGCGTCGATGGCCGGGAAGTCGATGTCGGTCAGCGCGGTGTTGTTCAGGTAGTTGGTCAGCGTCTGCGCCGCCACATGGGCGATCACTTCGATGATCTTGGCGTCGTCGATACCGGCGGCGCGGGCGGCGGCGAGTTGCTCGGCGCTCAGGTGTCCGCGGCTTTCGGTGATCTGGCGGGCGAGGGCGGCAATGGCGTTGAGCTCGCCGTGTCGTGCGCTGAGGATGTCCTGCTGCGACAGCCCGACCTTGCCGGCGAAGAATGTGTGTGCCGCCACGCAGTAGTCGCAACCGTTGACCTGCGAGGTGGCGAGGAACACCGCTTCTTTTTCCGTGGCGCTCAAGGAAGTCTTGGCCAGGGTTGCCGAAATTTGCAGGTACGAGGTCAGCGCGACAGGGGCGTTCGCCAGCACCCTGAACAGGTTGGGCAGAAAGCCGATTTTCTTCTGCACAGCTTCCAGCAGCGGACGGGTGGTGTCGGTGGCGTGTTCGAGGCTGATCGGGGCAATGTGAGTCATGGTGATACTCCGTAGTGTGAAGCGCGGTATGCGCTGGGTACGGAGCTGATGTTAGGGAGAGCGCCTGGCTTGTTGGGTGCAAATCGTCGAGGATATGCGACAGATCGTCCAAAGATGCCTCCCGGAGCCTTGTCATGGATCGCTTGTCCACCTTGCTCACACACTTCGGCGTCAATGCCGGCACCTTTCACAGCGGCACGTTTTGCGGCACCGCCGCCTACGACGGCCAACAGGCAAGCGGTCACCTGCACTTGCTGCAGGCCGGCGACCTGCTGCTCAAGATGGGCGATCAGCCGGACCTGCAACTGAGCGAACCGACCCTGATCTTTTTCCCCCGGCCCTATCGACATCGTCTGTTCGCTTCTGAAGCGTCCGGCACGCAGTTGGTCTGCGCGACCCTGGATTTTGACGGCGGGGCGGGCAATGCCCTGGCGGCGGCGTTGCCGGATTACCTGGTGCTCAAGCTCGATGAAATTCCTTCCTTGGCCGGGACCCTGGAATGGCTGTTCAACGAGGCGTTCGACGGTACCTGCGGGCGCGAAGCGGTGATGGATCGCCTGTTCGAGTTGCTGGTGATTCTGTTGCTGCGGCACATCCTGAGCACCACCGGCCAGCAGCCGGGCATGATGGCCGGCCTCGCCGACGCACGCCTGGCGCGGCCGCTGAGCCTGATGCACGAAGCCCCGGCCAAGGCCTGGAGCGTGGCCGAACTCTCGGTGGCCGCGAACATGTCGCGGGCCGGTTTCGCCGAGCATTTTCGCCGGGTGGTCGGGCAGACGCCGGTGGATTACCTGGTGAGCTGGCGCATCAGCCTGGCGCAGAAACGCTTGCGCGAGGGCCGGCCGATTGCGCTGATCGCCGAGGAAGTCGGCTACGAAAGCCCCTCGGCGCTGGCCCGGGCGTTTCGGCGCAAGACCGGGCTGAGTCCCAGGGAGTGGAAAGGCAACTGACCCACACCCCCCTTGTAGGAGCTGGCTTGCCAGCGATGGCGCCCGAAAGATCGATGCATGGCTCAGGACCGCCATCGCCGGCAAGCCGGCTCCTACAAAGGCAAACCGTGGGAGCTGGCTTGCCAGCGATGGCGTCCGAAAGATCGATGCATGGCTCAGGACCGCTATCGCCAGCAAGCCGGCTCCTACAAAGGCAAACCTGCGTACAGCCCACTGTGGGAGCTGGCTGCCAGCGATGGCGCCCGAAAGATCGATACATGGCTCAGGACCGCTATCGCCAGCAAGCCGGCTCCTACAAAGGCAAACCTGCGTACAGCCCACTGTGGGAGCTGGCTTGCCAGCGATGGCGCCCGAAAGATCGATGCATGGCTCAAGACCGCCATCGCCGGCAAGCCGGCTCCTACAGGTCATCGGCTCATCGGAAAAAAGCGAACTTTGCGCCGCAGCTTTTCCTCGAACTGAAAGGGTCATTGTCCAGACTTCGAGGAACTCAAGCCATGCAGTCCCGCCAACATTCACGGTACGACCTGACGTTGCTCATGGTGTTTCTGGTGATTGTGCTGATATCAGGCTTTGATCCCCGAAGCCGGGTGGACTGGGCCCTGGAAAACCTGCTGGTGCTACTGCTGGTCGGGACGCTGGTCGCGGTTGCCGGGCGGTTCCGCTTGTCGACGACCTCCATCACACTGGTGTTTGCGTTTTTGTGCGTGCATGAACTGGGTGCCCACTACACCTATTCCCTGGTGCCTTACGAACACTGGTCGTCGGCGTGGTTGGGTTTCAGTTTCGAACGGGCGACCGGTATTCACCGCAATTACTACGACCGTCTGGTGCATCTGAGCTACGGGCTGCTGCTGGTTTATCCGGTGCGTGAAGTCTTGGGGCGCCTGACGCCGCTGCGCGGGTTCTGGCTGTTTTTCGTGACCCTGAACATCATGCTCTCGACATCCGCTGTGTACGAATTGGTGGAGTGGATCGGCGGTGCCTTCCTGGGCAATGACACGGCCAACGCCTTCGTCGGCGCTCAAAACGATCCCTGGGATTCGCAAAAGGACATGGCCATCGCAGTCGCCGGTGCGTTTGCCAGCCTGTTGCTGGTGTCTCTGCGCGGCACGGTGCAAAAACAGCCGATGACGACCGCATGTCGCAAAAAAAACAATCTGTGGGGATAGGCTTCAATAACTGCGCAATCCCGTCGATAACCTCTTGAAGCGTGCCATCCGCACGGGGCAAACCCCGCTACCCGACGTGCCAGAGAGGAACCACAGAGTGTCCATAAAACTGCGTTTAATATTGCTGATCGGCACCGGATTGCTCACTGCGTTGATCATGAGCCTGGTCAGTTACCTGGGAAACACCCGGATGGCCGGGGCCGTGGACGACAACAACGTCAGCATGGCCGCGCTGCGCAATCACCTCGAAGCCGACATGATGCACGACGCGCTGCGCGCCGACGTGTTGTCGTCGATGTTGGTGGGCTTGAACAAAAGCACCAACAACAAAGCCGAGGTGCGCAGTTCCCTCGAAGAGCACGCCCAGCGCTTTCGCGAAGTGCTCGGGGAAAACCTCAAGCTGCCGGTCAACGACACCATCAAGGCCGGCCTGAACAAGATCAAGCCCAGTCTCGACACTTACATCAGCTCCGCCGAGCGCATCGCCGGGCTGGCGCTGGAGAACACGGACGCCGCGCAACAGGAACTGGGCACCTTCAACAGTGCCTTCAGCCAGCTGGAAGACCAGATGGCCGCCGTCAGCGAGTTGATCGAAAACGACACGCAACAGACCAGCCAGGGCACCGCGCACGCCATCAGCAACGCCAACCTGACCCTCGGTGGCGTGCTGATCGCCAGCCTGTTGCTGCTGCTGGCCCTGGGGCGCTCGGCGATCCTGAGCATCATGGGCCCGCTGCAAACCGCCAGCCGCATTGCCGAGAGCATCGCCCATGGCAACCTCAGCGAGCCAATTGTCGAGCCCACCCGCAACGACGAAGCCAGCGCGCTGATCCGTAGCCTGGCGACCATGCAACGGGACTTGCGCGGCATGATCGAGGTGGTGCGCAGCAACGCCCACGGCGTCAGCGGCATGAGCAAGCAACTGAGCAACGGCTGCCATGAGGTGGCCGGCAGCAGCCAGCAGCAAAGCGCGGCAGCCAGCACCATGGCCGCGGCCGCCAGCGAAATGACCGCGAGCATCGAGGAAATCACTCGCCACGCCGAGCGTGCGCTGGACATGGCCAACCAGGCCGAATCGCTGGCCAAGGACGGCGGCCGTGTGATCCATCAGGTGGTCAGCGACATGGACGGCATCGCGCGGTCGGCGCAGCAGTCGGCCCAGGTGATCCGCACGCTGGACAAGGAGTCCGAAGGGATCTTCAACATCATCCAGGTGATCAAGGGCATCGCCGACCAGACCAACCTGCTGGCTCTCAACGCCGCCATCGAAGCCGCCCGCGCCGGCGAGCAGGGGCGCGGTTTTGCCGTAGTGGCCGATGAGGTCCGCAGCCTGGCGGGGCGCACCAGCGCCTCCACCCAGGAGATCGCCAGCATGGTCGCACGCATCCAGCAAAGCACCCGCGAGGCGGTGATCAGCATGGAGGAGGGCGTGGCCCAGGTCGACAAAGGCATGGCGGTGACGGCCGATGTCGAGCGCGCCATCCGCGAGATCCTCGAGGCCACGCTGCACACCACGCAACTGGTCAATGACATCAGCCGCACCATCGGCGAACAAAGCCTGGCCAGCAACGAAATCGCCCATCAGGTGGAGATGATTGCGGGCATGTCCGAAGGCAACAGCAAGGTGATCGGGCAGACGGCTTCGACCACCGATGAGTTGTCGAGCCTGGCGGGGCAGTTGTCGCAGTCGGTGGATCGGTTCAGGCTTTGAGGTAGAGGTTGCCTGAACTGACGCCATCGCGAGCAAGCTCGCTCCCACAGGGGATCTTCGGCGTATGGAGATTCAGTGTGGGAGCGAGCTTGCTCGCGATGGCGGTGGTTCAGCCACCGCCAGACTGGCGAACTAGAGGTATTTGTCTGTCACCGCCCCTTCGGAGGCACTGGACACCGTCTTCGCATACTTGGCCAGCACCCCGCGCTTGTATTTCGACTCCAGCCGTACCCAGCGGCTCTTGCGCTCGGCCAGCACGGCATCGGAGACATCAACGCTGATCTGCCGGGTTTCGGCGTCGATCGTGATTTTGTCGCCATTCTCGATCAACGCAATCGGCCCGCCCTCAAAGGCTTCCGGCGTGATATGTCCCACCACGAAGCCATGTGAACCACCGGAAAACCGCCCGTCGGTGATCAGCGCCACATCCTTGCCCAACCCCTTGCCCATGACCGCCGACGTCGGCGAGAGCATTTCGCGCATGCCCGGGCCACCCTTGGGCCCTTCGTAGCGGATCACGATCACCTCGCCGGGCTGCACCTCGCCATTGAGAATGCCGGCCAGCGCACCTTCCTCGCCGTGATAGACCCGGGCCGTGCCTTCGAAGCGCAGGCCTTCCTTGCCGGTGATCTTGGCCACGGCGCCGGTGGGCGATAGGTTGCCGCGCAGGATGACCAGGTGCGAGTCCTTCTTGATCGGCTGGTCGAACGGCCGGATCACGTCCTGCCCGGCCGGATAGTCGGGCACATGGGCCAGGTTTTCCGCCAGGGTCTGGCCGGTGACGGTCAGCGCATCGCCGTGCAGCATGCCGGCATCGAGCATGCGCTTCATCAAAGGTTGAATGCCGCCGATGGCCACGAGCTCGCTCATCATGTATTTGCCGCTGGGGCGCAGGTCGGCGAGCACCGGGGAGATCTTGCCCAGCTCGACGAAGTCATCCAGGGTCAGCTCAACGTCGACCGCATTGGCCATGGCCAGCAGATGCAGCACGGCGTTGGTCGAGCCGGCGAGGGCGATCACCACGCGGATGGCGTTCTCGAAGGCTTTGCGGGTCATGATGTCGCGCGGCTTGAGGTCGAGCTTGAGCAGCTCCATGACCTGCTGGCCGGCGCGGAAGCTGTCCGAGGCCTTGTCGCCGCCAATGGCGTCCTGGGAGCTGGAACCGGGCAGGCTCATGCCCAGCGCCTCGATGGCCGAAGCCATGGTGTTGGCGGTGTACATGCCGCCACAGGACCCGGGGCCGGGAATCGCCACTTCCTCGATCTGCTTGACCTGGATCTCGCTGATATCGCCGCGCGCGTGCTGGCCCACGGCCTCGAACACGGAAATGATGTCGGTATGCCCGGCCCCCGGCTGGATGGTGCCGCCATAGACAAAGATCGACGGGCGATTCAGTCGTGCCATGCCGATCAGGCAGCCCGGCATGTTCTTGTCGCAGCCGCCGATGGTCACCAGGCCGTCAAAGCCTTCGCAACCGACCACCACTTCGATGGAGTCGGCGATCACCTCGCGGGACACCAGCGAATACTTCATGCCTTCGGTGCCGTTGGCGATGCCGTCGGAAATGGTGATGGTGTTGAAGATCACGCCCTTGGCGCCTGCGGCATTCGCGCCTTTTTCGGCTTCGAGCGCCAGCTTGTCGATGTGCATGTTGCAGGGCGTGACCATGGCCCAGGTCGAGGCGATGCCGACCTGCGGCTTCTGGAAGTCGGCGTCAGTGAAGCCCACGGCCCGCAGCATGGCGCGCGCGGGGGCGGCCTCCACGCCGTCGATCACTTGAGAGGAGTACTTGCGCAGATCGTCTTTGTCGCTCATGACTTGTCCTCACCGGCTCATCTGAAGACCACTGAGTATAGTCGCCGATCCGCCGGCTCCTACAGATCCATCATTGACCGGACCAGACAGTCGCGAACAGACGCGCGGGTAAGCCTTGTCGTGATATTCTTCGCGACAACTTGGTTTGACCTGTTCAGTTTGCATGTCCTTGAGACGTGCCGACGGAATTACTGTCGCTCAAGTAGCTGAAGCCAATAAAGATAAGAAGTCAGTTCAGAAGGGACATTAAACTGGGGTCGATGCGGTTCGTCGGCCTTGTGTGCCCACCCTGCAATCCTTGAGTGCCGCACCCGTGACTGCCGTGAAACACGGGGCTGTGTGCGCGAGGATGGAAGGGCGGATGGCGTTTTATCATAGGTGCTACAGATGTTTAAGAAAGTGAACACAGCCCTGCTGGGGCTGGCCTTGTCGTTGGGGATGACGACGGCCCAGGCCGAAGAAGCCAAGAAAGTCGATGTACTGCTGATTGGCGGCGGCATCATGAGCGCGACCCTCGGTGTCTGGCTCAATGAGCTGGAGCCTGCTACCTCGATGCAGATGATCGAGCGCCTCGACGGCGTCGCCCAGGAAAGCTCCAACGGCTGGAACAACGCCGGTACCGGTCACTCCGCCCTGGCCGAGCTGAACTACACCCCGGAAGACGACAAGGGCAATGTCTCGATCCCCAAGGCCGTTGAAATCAACGAAGCCTTCCAGATCTCCCGTCAGTTCTGGGCCTGGCAGGTTCAGCAAGGCGTGCTGAAGAACCCGCGTTCGTTCATCAACTCCACGCCGCACATGAGCTTCGTGTGGGGCGACGACAACATCAAGTTCCTGAAAAAACGCTACGAAGCCCTGCAAGCGAGCCCGCTGTTCGCCGGCATGCAGTACTCCGAAGACCCGGCCGTGATCAAGCAGTGGGTGCCGCTGATGATGGAAGGGCGTGACCCGAGCCAGAAAATCGCGGCCACCTGGAGCCCGCTGGGTACCGACGTGAACTTTGGCGAAATCACCCGTCAGTTCGTTGCGCACCTGCAAACCACGCCGAAATTCGACTTGAAGCTGTCCAGCGAAGTGCAGGACATCACCCGGAACGAAGACGGCAGCTGGCGCGTCAGCTACAAAAACCTGAAAGACGGCAGCAAGACCGAAACCGACGCCAAGTTCGTGTTCATCGGCGCCGGCGGCGGTGCCCTGCACCTGCTGCAGAAGTCCGGCATTCCTGAAGCCAAGGAATACGCAGGCTTCCCGGTGGGCGGCTCGTTCCTGGTGACCGAGAACCCGACCATCGCCGAGCAACACCTGGCCAAGGCCTACGGCAAAGCCTCCGTCGGCGCACCGCCGATGTCGGTTCCGCACCTGGACACCCGCGTGCTGGACGGCAAGCGCGTGATCCTGTTTGGCCCGTTCGCGACTTTCAGCACCAAGTTCCTGAAAGAAGGTTCGTACCTGGACCTGCTGACCACCACCACCACGCACAACGTGTGGCCAATGACCAAGGTCGGCATCAAGGAATACCCGCTGGTCGAGTACCTGGCAGGCCAGTTGATGCTGTCGGATGAAGACCGCCTCAACGCCCTGAAGGAATACTTCCCGAACGCCAAGGCTGAAGACTGGCGCCTGTGGCAAGCCGGCCAGCGCGTGCAGATCATCAAGCGTGATGAAGCTGCCGGTGGCGTGCTGAAACTGGGCACCGAAATCGTCGCTTCGCAAGACGGCAGCATCGCCGGCCTGCTGGGCGCCTCCCCAGGCGCTTCGACCGCCGCACCGATCATGCTGACCGTGCTGCAGAAAGTCTTCAAGGACAAGGTCGCGAGCCCTGAGTGGCAGGCAAAACTGCACCAGATCGTGCCGAGCTACGGCACCCAGCTGAACGGCAGTCCCGAGAAGGTTGCCGAGGAGTGGGCCTACACCGCCAAGGTGCTGGAACTGACTCCGCCACCTGCGGTGATCGCGCCGGCTGTGACTCCGGTGACTGTCGATACCGATGCGAAAGCGCCGAAGGCTAGTGCTGCGAGTGATATGGCTCTGTAACTAGAGACCAGATCAAAAAAAGCCCACTG
Organism: Pseudomonas sp. PB101; assembly: GCF_009764265.1. Lineage (GTDB taxonomy): Bacteria > Pseudomonadota > Gammaproteobacteria > Pseudomonadales > Pseudomonadaceae > Aquipseudomonas. Next base: position 50,254 of record NZ_RWIR01000011.1, on the reverse strand, counting down.
AACCGGCGACGGTCAGTGGGTTTTTTTGTGGTTCGCCGCGTTTATCCAGTTCTCACGCGTTATCGTTGACGACCATCGCCAGCAAGCCGGCTCCTACACGGGACCGTGACCTCGCTCGAAATACCCCGGATTCCCTGTAGGAGCGAGCCTGCTCGCGAAAAACTTCGGGGCAACGCGTTTTACCGGATTTGCGCGTTATCGTTGACGATCTTCGCGAGCAGGCTCGCTCCTACAGAAGAACGCAACATAGCCCCCTGTCATCAATTGCCAAGTCCCTGACGCCCAATGTGAAGCAGCCCGCTTGCACGTGTCGATACTGGTTGGCTCTCCCGCACTGGCACAAAAAGGCCGATGCCTCTTCACCCTGACAAAGGGACTGTCAGTTGCATCTCAATAAAACAATCATAGAGAGCGCAGAATGAAGTTCAGTTTTTTAGACAGCAGCCAGCCGAGCCGCCGGCGGGTTTTACGCGATGCATTCACGCTGGCCGTGGCGGCCTCGCCTTTGGCAAGTCTCGCCAGGGCAGCCGATGACAACGCTGAAGAAGTGACCTTTGCCGCTGGCCCGCGCCCGCTCGTGCGATACCCGCAAAAGCGCCCGTTGACCCTGGTGACCACGCGGCCGCCGCATCTGGAGACGCCATTCCCTGTCTTCAACGAAGGGCCGATCACGCCCAATGACGCCTTTTTCGTGCGTTATCACCTGGCTAATTTTCCGACCAGCATCGATCCTGACACCTACCGCCTGACGATCAAGGGCTCGGTCGACACGCCGCTGTCGCTTTCCCTGGCCGAACTCAAGGCCCTCGCCGAACCGGTGGAAGTGGTGGCGGTCAATCAGTGCTCGGGCAACAGCCGTGGCTTCTCGATGCCCCGGGTGTTCGGTGCCCAGCTGGGCAATGGCTCGATGGGTAATGCGCGGTGGGTGGGGGTACCGCTCAAGGCGGTATTGGAAAAGGCGGGGGTGAAGGCCGGCGCCGCGCAAGTGACTTTCCGTGGGCTGGATAAGCCGGTGTTGCCCAGCACACCGGAGTTCATCAAGGCGCTGGACATCAGCCATGCCATGGATGGCGAGCCGATGATCGCCTGGTCCATGAACGGCACAGACCTGCCATTTCTCAACGGCTACCCGATTCGTCTGGTGGTGCCAGGCTATTTCGGCACTTATTGGGTCAAGCACCTGAGCGAGATCGAAGTCGTCGACACGACCTACGACGGTTTTTTCATGGCCAAGGGTTACCGGGTTCCGGATAACGATTGCTTCTGCATCGCACCCGGCACTACGGCGGCGAAAACCCAGCCAATTTCGAAATTGCCGGTACGCAGTTTCATCACCAGCGTCAAACACGGCGATGTATTGCCGCTGAACAAAAGCCTGGTGCTCAAGGGCATTGCGTTCGACGGGGGCGTTGGGGTCAACAAGGTGGAGGTGTCGATCGACGGCGGAAAAACCTGGCGCGAAACCACGCTCGGGCAGGACCTTGGCCGTTTCTCCTTTCGTGAGTGGACACTGCCGATCAGCTTTACCGGCAAGGGCGCCACACCGTTGATGGTGCGAGCCAGCAACAGTGCCGGCGAGACACAACCGCTGCAGGCCGACTGGAACCCCGCCGGCTATCGCCGCCACGTCGTCGAAACCACCCACGTGACCGTCGCCTGAGGAGGACCGTATGAAACTTGTGAAAAGCATGACCGCCTTGCTCTGCGCAGCTCAGGTTGGTTTGGCCACTCTGGCCAGTGCAGCGCCGCTTTCGATCACGTTGCCGCCCGAAACGGCGGCGTTCAAGCCCAGTACGATGCCTGGCTACGCGTTGGCGCAGCAGAAGTGTTCCGTCTGCCATTCAGCCGATTACATCAACTTCCAGCCTCCGGGCATGAGCCTGGCGCAGTGGACCGCTGAAGCGGGCAAGATGCAGCACGTGTACGGTGCGCCGATCAGCGACCAGGATGTGAGTGTTATCGGCGCTTACCTGGCGGTGACCTACGGCAGTGCGAAGGCCAATGATGCCGATGTTCAGGCTGCCTCGAACGCCCCGGCGGTGGCTGTGGCAAAAGTCGACGCGAAGGCCTTGCTGCAGAACAACGCCTGCCTGTCCTGTCACGCGATTGACCATAAAGTGGTAGGCCCGGCCTACCGCGATGTGGCGGCCAAATATGCCAAGGACCCGCAGGCAATGGACCGGCTTATGTCCAGCATTCAGCACGGCGGGAGCGGAAAGTGGGGGGATGTGCCCATGCCGCCGTTTGCGCAGTTGAGCCCGGACGATCTGAAAAGCCTGGCGACGTTCATCATGAGCCAGTGAACCTGATGCAAAAAAGCCCACTGGACCGGTAATGGTCAGTGGGCTTTTTTGTGTGTGAGGTTTGTTCACGACATCGAGGTGTTCACCGCACCGAAGCGCTTGAGAATGTCCTGGTACATTTTCGTCCGCCGGTGACCCTGGCCATAGCCACCGGCAGCAGCAACGGTGCCGGCCTGCACGTGATCCAGGTACTTGAAGATCTTGCCGGGCGAAAGAAACACGACCTTATAGCCAAGGCCGATCACCCGGTCTTGCAGTTCATACCCAGGCACCCGATCGTCGATCTGGAAATGCAGGCCCTGTTGTTTCATCAGCCTGCAGTTCCACAGGGTGCAGAAGCTTTTCAGGTAAGTCTCGGTATAGGGCTTGGGTTCTTTTGAGCGCAGGCCCAGGGACAGTTTCAGGCGGCGGAAATGGTGCTTGGCGAAGCGGGAGGTGAAGCGCCAGACCGTCCTTGGCAACCCCCGGTTGAGTTGCTCGGTGCAGCCGACCGCGATGACGTTTCGATCTTTGGCGCAGTGCTCCATCATCATCGCAAAGACGTCGGCATCGAAGACGAAGGTGTCGGTGTGCATCAGGAACAGGTAGTCGGTATTGACCCTGGCCAGCGCCATGTCCAGCGCCTTGCCGTGGGCGATATGTCCCGGCTCTTTGCCGGGGGCCGTGCGTTCGATCAGGTTGATCCAGTCGAGTGAGCGCAAGTACTCGACGCTGGCGTCCGCCGAATCGTTATCGACCACCCAGACCGGGATTCCGGCTTTTCGTGCAGGCTCGCGTAACAGGTCCAGGCAGATCCTGGTCAAGTCGAGGGTTTTGTAATTCACCAGAACGATGCTGAACGGAGGTTTTGCCATCTTCGAAATGCTCGACTAACCGAAAGTGTCGAAGATTAAACAGGCAACCTTAGCCCAAGCTTAATTTCACCTGGGCGGGTTGGCCGTTGGCATTCAGGCCGTATCGGCGTAGAGAGGCGCTTACGGTTTGACCTGGCTCTTCAGCTTCTCTTCGATTTTCGCGTCTACCGCCGCGCGAATCTGGTCGATGCTGAAGCTCGCGGGTTTCTGGCTCGGCGGGTATTCGATGAAGGTCTGCAGGAAGCGCGCGGCCTTGGCCACGCCGGCGGCGAGCAGGTAGGAGTTCTTTACCAGCCAGTCGTTGTACTGATCCGAGACCAGGTCTGCCCGCTCATAGGGGTCCATGCGCAGGTTGAACAACTTGGGCACGCGCAGCGGCACGAACGGGCTGCTCCACACCGCAAAACCGCCGGGCTCGCGCTGTTCGGCGAACACCACTTTCCAGTTGTCGTAGCGCATCGATACCAGCACGCCATCGTCGTTGAAGTAATAGAACTCGCGGCGCTCGCCCTTGGGCTTTTGCCCGGTCAGGTAGGGCAGCTGGTTGTAGCCGTCCAGGTGCACCTTGAAGCTGGTGCCGCCGGAAGTCGGTGCCCAGCCCTTGAGCAGTTTGTCCTTCACCTCGGTATCACCCGCCGCGGCGAGCAGGGTAGGGAACCAGTCCATGCCCGAGAACATCTCGTTGGACACTTCGCCGGCCTTGATCCTGCCGGGCCAACGCACGATTGCCGGGACCCGGTAGGCGCCTTCCCAGTTGGAGTTCTTCTCGTTACGAAACGGCGTGGTCGCCGCGTCCGGCCAGGAGAACTGGTTAGGGCCGTTGTCGGTTGTGTAGACGACGATGGTGTTGTCGGTGATGTTCAGGTCATCGAGGGTCTGCAGCAGTTTGCCGACGTCGCCGTCGTGTTCGAGCATGCCGTCGGCGTACTCGTTGCCGGGCATGCCGCTCTGGCCCTTCATCGATTCGCGCACGTGGGTGAACACGTGCATGCGCGTGGTGTTCATCCAGACGAAGAAAGGCTTGTCCGACTTGGCCTGTTTCTCGATGAATGCTTGCGCGGCCGCCGTGGTTTCGTCGTCGATGGTTTCCATGCGCTTGGTGGTCAGCGCGCCGGTGTCTTCGATCTTGCCGTCGGCGTAGCTGTGGATCACACCCCGTGGGGTGCGGGATTTGACGAAGTCCGGGTCATCCTTGGGCCAGTACGGGCGCTCGGGTTCTTCTTCGGCGTTGAGGTGATACAGGTTGCCGAAGAACTCGTCGAAACCGTGGTTGGTCGGCAGGTATTCGTCGCGATCACCGAGGTGGTTCTTGCCGAACTGGCCGGTGGCGTAGCCCTGGGACTTGAGGGCCTGGGCGAGGGTGATGTCGCGCTTCTGAATGCCGATGGGGGCACCCGGCACGCCGACTTTGGTCAGGCCGGTGCGCAGCGGTGACTGGCCGGTGATGAACGACGAGCGCCCGGCGGTGCAGCTGTTCTCCGCGTAATAGTCGGTGAACAGCATGCCTTCGTGGGCGATGCGGTCGATGTTCGGGGTCTTGTAGCCGACCACGCCCATGGAATAGGCGCTGATGTTGGTCTGGCCGATGTCATCGCCGAAGATCACCAGGATGTTGGGTTTGTCGGCGGCATTGGCCGCCATTGCCATGACCGTTGTCGCCACCATGGCGAGTTTCGGCAGCCACTTTTTTATGCGAGTCATCTGACTGGCTCCTTGTTGACGGGCGTCGCGCAGGGCGACCGGCCCCGATGTTCACGGGTCGTCGGACACCAAGCGCCACCCGTATCAGGTGGCGTGATTGTCGATGTGCAATACCGCGCCGGTGACGCTGGCACCGGCGCCGCTGGCCAGCAACAGCAGGGGGCCGTTGAGCTCCTGCAGCCCGGCGTTCTTGCCGCGTCCGGCGGCAATCACATTGACCCGGATCCGGTGCGGCGTCAGCGACTGGGCCATGGCCCGGCTCATGCGGATCAGGCTGCTGTTGGGCCGCAGGCACGGGTTGAGCTGGCTGATCGGGCGCGGTGGCGGCTCGATGTTGACGATGCTGCCGCCGCGCTCGGCCTTGATCATGTGCCGGCTGGTGCAATGGACCAGGTGGTTGTTGCGCGCCGGATGTTCGCGTTCGGCGCTGTTGTTGATCAGCACATCGACGCTGCCGAAGCGCAACTCGACGGCACCAAGCGCCGCCTCGATGCTGGCTCGGCGGGTGCTGTCGAGGCTGACGATCAGCACTTCACCGCCATCCCAGCGCAGGTCGGCTTGCAACTGCTCAAGCTGCGCAGGGCATGGCGCACCGAGGGCCACCCGGGCGCCCGCGAGGCTGATCAGCCGGGCGAAATGGGCACCGAGTTGCGTGGTGGCATCGGCCACCAGCACGGTTTTACCGGCCATGGAAAAGGGTTGCATGAGGTCGCTCATGACACGGCCTCCAGCGGCGCGGCGCGGCGGGTAATGGCCGCGCGGCGCACGGCTGGACGGGGTGATGCAATGGGCACGGCACCGAGCATTTTCAGCACCAGTTCCGAGTAATGGCGGATGACGTCGTCGACGCTCCAGCGGCCATCGGCCTGATACCAGACACAGGCGTGGGTGAGCATGTTGAACAGCGTGCGCGCCATCAATTTCGGTTCGGCGCAGCTCAGCGAACCTTCCCGAATGCCTTGTTCGAGCAGGGCTTGCAAGTCTTTGAGGTACACCCGGCGGGCCTGACGCACCAGGGCCAGGGACTCTTCGTCGAGGCTCCGGTATTCCAGGTTGCCGAGTACGGCCTGGTCCTGATGTTCCAGGTGATAACGCACATGGCAGGCGACAAAAGCGCGGAGTCTGCTATCGGCGCGCGCTACGGCAGGGCGGCATCGAGCCCACTCCCGGGACAATGCCTCGAAGTATTCGAGGATCAGCTCCAGCAGCAACTCGCCTTTACCCTGGTAATAGAGGTACAGCGTCGAGCAATTGATCCCGGATTCAGCCGCCAGTTGCCGGAGGCTCATCGAGCCGTAGCCATTACGCGAGATCAGTTTGACGGCAGCCTGGCGGATGTTGGTTTCGGTGGTGTTCATGGTGTGATCCTGCGGTCATCAAAATGCAAACACAGCTATCGTGGCCAGGGAGATCTCTGTAGGAGAGAGCTCCCTGGCCGCAGGCCGTTTGGTTATTGCAGATTGCCGGCCACCGCGATGGTCTGCGCCGTGATGTAGTTCGACTCCGGCGAACAGAACAGGTACACGGCGTCGGCCGCTTCCTGCACGGTGCCCGGGCGGCCCAGCGGGTTGCGCTGGGCGAACGACTTGGCCGCTTCCGGGCTGATGCCGACGCGGATGTCACGGCCTTCGATGTTCACGGTGGCGCCGGCGTGGGCGTCGGCCTTGGTCATGCGGGTTTCGATGAAACCGAAGGCCACGGCGTTGACGTTGACCTTGAAGCGGCCCCATTCGCGGGCCAGCGCGCGGGTCATGCCGATCACACCGGCCTTGGCCGAGGAATAGTTCATCTGCCCGGCATTGCCGTTGAGGGCCGAGACCGAAGAGATGTTGACCACCTTGCGGAACACTTCGCGTTCGGCTGCAGCGTCCGCCAGGGCCTGGGCCTTGATGATCGGGTAGGCCGCACGCAGGATGCGGAATGGCGCGGTCATGTGGCAGTCGAGAATGGCGTACCACTGCTCGTCGCTCATCTTCTGGATCACGTCGTCCCAGGTGTAGCCGGCGTTGTTGACGATGATGTCGATGCCGCCGAAGTTGTCCATCGCGGTCTTGACGTAGCGGTCACCGAAGTCCGGTGCGCTGACGTTGCCGTGGCATACGGCGGCTTCGCCACCCATCTTGCGGATCAGTTCTGCGGTCTCGTGGGCCGGATCGGCGTCCAGGTCGTTGATCACGATGCGCGCGCCTTCGCTCGCCAGTTTCAGGGCGATCTGCTGGCCGATGCCACGACCGGAACCGGTGACCAGTGCGACTTTGCCTTCGAGTTTTGCCATGGGGTGTTGCTCCTCAATTCTTGGGTTTGTTTACAGGGCGATCACGGCGTCGCCAACGATCTTGGTCTCGCCGTATTGATTGGTGGTGCGTACTTCGACCTTGATCCGCTGCTCGCCGCAGGCTTCGAAGCGCTCGACCACGGTGCCGGTGCAGGTGATGCGGTGACCCAGGTGGGTGATGCCGAGAAAGCGCACGCCGAATTCGCGCAACTGGCGCTGATCGACCCACTGGGTCAGCAGGCGACCGAGGTAGGCCATCGACAACATGCCGTGGGCGAACACATCGGGCATGCCGGCCTTGCGTGCGTAATCGGTGTCGATGTGAATGGCGTTGTGATCCCCTGACGCGCCGGCAAACAGTCCCAGCGTGGTGCGGTTGATCGGCGGCAGTTCCAGCGCCGGCAGGGTGTCGCCGACGTTGATTTTTTCCAGGCTTATCGCGTTCATGGTTGTTCTCCGCTTCAGCTGTTGCGCTGCACGAGCACGCTGCGCAGGTCCGCGACGTGCTCACCGTGCTGGTTGGTGACTCGGGTTTCGCGCACCACGAATTCCAGGGCACCGGCTTTTTTGTCGTAGATGTCGGCGATGCGTACGTCGAAGCGCAGGGTGTCGCCGGCATAGGCCATGCGGTGATAACGGAACGACTCTTCGCCGTGCAGGATGCGCGCGGTGACGATGCCCAGTTCATCGCGCCAGGCGTTGGACGGGATCTGGAATTCCAGCGAGAACAGGAAGGTCGGTGGCAGCGGCAGGGCTGGATGCCCGGCGTCGCGAGCGGCCTGCTCGTCGAAGTAGACCGGGTTGGTTTCCCCGGTGGCCTTGGCGAAGAAGCGCAGTTGCCCGGCTTCGGCGGTGACGAGGAAGGTGGGCAACTGCTTGCCGATGTGTTTTTTGTCGATCATCTGAATGACTCCCGGGTGTGCTGGCCGCTTCAGTTTTTCTGGTACACGGTGACGACGCAGGCGCCGCCCAGGCCGAGGTTGTGTTGCACGGCGATGCGCGCGTTCTGCACCTGGCGTTGCTCGGCGGTGCCGCGTAGCTGGTGGGTCAGCTCGTAGCACTGGGCCAGGCCGGTGGCGCCCAGCGGATGGCCCTTGGAGAGCAGGCCGCCGGACGGGTTGGTCACCCATTGGCCGCCGTAGGTGTTGTCGCCGTCGTTGACCAGTTGCTCGGCGCCGCCTTCGGCGCACAGGCCGAGGCCTTCGTAGGTCAGCAGTTCGTTCTGCGCAAAGCAGTCGTGCAACTCGATCACGTCGATGTCTTTCGGCCCGATGCCGGCCTGGTTGTAGGCGATGTCGGCGGCCATGCGCGTCATGTCGAAACCGACCACGCGGATCATGTCCTTGGCGTCGTAGGTGCTCGGCAGGTCGGTGGTCAGGGCCTGGCCGGCCATCAGCACGTCGGTGCGCAGGCCATGCTTTTTCGCGAACGCTTCGGAGACCACGATGCTGGCGGCGGCGCCACAGGTTGGCGGGCAGGCCATCAGGCGCGTCAACACGCCTTCCCAGAGCATCGGCGCGGCCAGGACTTCTTCGCTGCTGACCACGTTGCGGAACACGGCCAGCGGGTTGTTGGCGGCGTGGCGGCTGGCCTTGGCGCGGATCTTGGCGAAAGTTTCCAGCCGGGTGCCGTACTTCTGCATGTGTGCGTAACCGGCACCGGCGAACTGGCGGATGGCGGTCGGCAGGTCGGGCATGCCGACCAGTTCGTTGGTCAGCTTGAGGGCGCGTTCGGTGGCCGGGGCGCGGTCGGTCCAGGCGGATTTCAGCGCACCCGGGTTCATTTGTTCGAAGCCGAATGCCAGGGCGCAGTCCACCGCGCCGCTGGCCACGGCCTGACGGGCCAGGAACAGTGCGCTGGAGCCGGTGGCGCAGTTGTTGTTGACGTTGACCAGCGGGATGCCGGTCATGCCGACGCGGTACAGGGCTTTCTGGCCGCAGGTGGAGTCGCCGTAGACGTAACCGGCGTAAGCCTGCTGGATGTCACTGAAGTCCAGGCCGCAATCGGCCAGGGCCAGGCGAATCGCCTGTTCGCCCATGATGTCGTAGGGCTCGTTGGTCCCCGGTTTCTTGAACTGGATCATGCCGACGCCAGCAACGAACACTTTATTGCTCATCGTTGTTTTCCTTGTTGTTTGAGAGGTTCAGAGCTTGCGCGCGATCATTTCGCGCATGACTTCACTGGTGCCGCCGTAGATGCGGTTGACGCGCATGTCGACGAACGCGCGGGCGATCGGGTACTCCATCATGTAGCCGTAGCCGCCGTGCAGCTGGACCATGTCGTCGATGCATTTCCACAGGGTTTCGGTGGTGTGGAGCTTGGCGATGGCGGCTTCTTCGAGGGTCAGCCGTCGGCGCATGTGTTCGCCCAGGTAGTAGTCGACCATCACCCGCAGCGCGGTGGCCTGGGCCTTGATGTCGGCGAGCTTGAATTTGCTGTTCTGGAAGTCCCACACGGTCTGGTTGAAGGCCTTGCGGTCCTTCACGTACTCGATGGTTTGCTCCAGCAGGCGCTCCAGCTTGGCGGCGGCGGAGACTGCGATGGAAAAACGCTCTTGCGGCAGCTCGCCCATCAGGTAGGTGAAGCCCAGGCCTTCCTCGCCCAGGCGATTGCCCACCGGCACGCGGACGTTGTCGAAGAACAGCTCGGCGGTGTCCTGGGCGTGCTGGCCGACCTTTTCCAGCTTGCGGCCATGCTTGAAACCGGGGCGACTGGTTTCCACGGCAATCAGGCTGATGCCCTTGGCGCCGGCCGCCGGGTCGGTCTTGCACACGACGATCACCAGGTCGGCGGTCAGGCCGTTGCTGATGAAGGTCTTGCTGCCATTGATCACGTACTCGTCACCGTCGCGCACGGCGGTAGTGCGCACGGCTTTCAGGTCGCTACCGGTGCCGGGTTCGGTCATGGCGATGGCGAGGATGATTTCACCGGAACAGATACCCGGCAGCCACTTCTGTTTCTGTTCTTCGTTGCCGCAGCGGTTGATGTACGGGGCAATGACGTCGGAGTGCATGCCGAAGTAGGCGCCGCTCACACCGGCCCGGGCGAACTCTTCGTTGAACACCGCGCAATGGCCGAAATCGCCGCCGCCACCGCCGTATTCGGTGGGCAGGGTGATGCCGAGCAAACCTTCGCGACCGGCCTTGAGCCAGGTTTCGCGGTCGACCTGGCCGGCCTTGTCCCAGGCGGCCTGGCGCGGCAGGCATTCACGCTCGAAAAAACGTCGCACGGTGGTGCGGAACATCTCATGGTCGTCGCGGAAAACGGTTCGGGCGATGTGCACGCAAGACTCCTCAAAGATAGCGGGCCGGCATTGGGCCAAGCGCCTGTGATTTGAGGGTTACGATAGGTGGGGGGCAGCGAGCGAACGCCACCCGAGGTGGGTGGCGGTTAAAAAATCACTGAAGACAACACAATCCCTGTGGGAGCGGGCTTGCCCGCGAAGAGGCCAGCAAATTCAACATCTGTGTTGACTGACGCACCGCCTTCGCGGGCAAGCCCGCTCCCACAGGTTTCTCTATTGGCAGTTAGTGAGTACCAGTGCCTGGATCACCCTGCGATTCCAGATCCCGCACTCGCGCCACCGCTTCATCGCGGCTGCTGACGCCGAGCTTGCTGTAGATATGGCTCAGGTGCCATTTCACGGTTTCCGGTGACAGCCCCAGCGCACGGGCGATTTTCTTGTTGGGCAGGGCCTGGGCCAGCAGGCGCACCACTTCGATCTCCCGCTCGCTCAAGGGCTCGATCCCGGCCGCCAACGGTTTGCTGGTCGGCGCCTTCTCAGGCTTGGCTTTCGAGACCGCAGGCGCGGTGGCCCCGGCGGCCTGCAAGCGTTCGACATAAAACGCCAGCACCGGGTCCAGGACTTCCCGGCTGGTGATGTCGCAGATCAGTTGCAACCCGTCCGGATGGGCGTCGAGCAGGCTGCGTACCAGGCCGAAGCGTTGCCCTCGGCGCAGTGCTTCCATGACTTTGTCCCGCGCCTGCTCATGTCGACCCCGTTCGGACTCGATCACGGCACTGAGCACCATCAGGCGCACTGCGCCGAGTTGGCGGCGGTGTCTTTCACAGGTTTCGATCAGTAGTTCTATGCGTGCGAAGGCACCGTCCAGGTCGCCCTGTGCCAGTTGCCAGCGAGCGCGGGCGTTCTCGGCCAGGATATGGATTTCCTTGAGTGCCGTGTGCCCGGCGTCCGGGTGACGCGCGTCGATGGCTTCCAGGCGCGCCAGCCTGGCCTGGGCTTGTGTGGTCTCGCCGAGCGTCAGCAACCAGCGCACCTGCCAGGTCAGGCAATAGGCTTGCAGACGCTCCAGGCCGAGTTTGATCGCGTACTCATCAAGGCGCTCGACGAACGCCAGGGCCTCCTGATGATTACCCGCCAGCCATTGCACATTCCACAGCACTTGCAGCACTCGCAGCACGGAATCGGGAATCGAGATCCGTTCGAGAATGTCGATCCAGCCCGAGAGCATCTTGAACGCGGCGTCGAGGTCGTTGGTTTCGTACAGCACTTCACCGAGCAGGGCAGCGGAGAGATAAGTCGCGTCGGCACCGCCCTTGCCGCATTGGCCGGCTTCATGCAACACATCGCGGTAAACCCGTTCCGCCTGGGTCATCTGGCCTTCAAGGGCCAGGCTCAAGCCGATCAGGCAACGACCCTGAAGGCTGCCCGCCGTGGTCCCCAGCAGTGGCTGGCCATTGATCAGCAGGTTCGGCCGGTCGAGTTGCACCTGCCGGGCCTTTTCGTATTCACCGCGGTGCATGTACAGCCAGGACAGGATGTTGGCACAGGAGCCGATGGCTACGCTGTTGCTGCCCGCGGGCGGGTTGAGCAATTGCGGCAGGACCGTCATGGCTGCGTCGGTGTCATCCCGTTGCAGGGCCAAAGACGCGCGCAGCAGCGAGATCATGAAGCGGTCATGGACTTCGTTCTCGGGAACGTCGCGAAACAGTTGTTCGAGGCTGGCGGTGCAGGCCACGAAGTCCCTGGCATACAGCTGCATCCGCGTCTTGAGAATGCGCAACTTGACCCGGGCCTGTACCTGTTCGACCGGCAACAGCCGCACCAGCTCGATCAACATGCGCAGGTCGCCATGGGCGTACAGCGCCTCGCAGTGTTGTTCCACCAGATCGGCGGCGGCCGACGGGTCTCCGCCCATGACCGCATGGTGCACCGCTTCATCCAGGTGATTGTGCTTGCGGAACCAGTTCCATGCGCGAACGTGCACCGCTTGTTGCTCGGCGTTGCTGCGCGAGTCGAAATACTTGAGCAGGGTTTCGCGCAGCAATGGGTGCAGGCGATACCAGGTTTCGCGCTCGGCGCTGTCCACCGGAATCAGGAACAGGTTGTCCCGCTCCAGCCGCGTCAGCAGCGCGTTCGCTTCGGCAACCGCCTGCGGCTGACCGCTCAAGGCCGCGCACAACGAGGCGCAGAAACGGTTGCACACGGCCATGAGCAGCAGCAGGTCCAGGTCGGTCGGTGACAGGTGGGACAACACTTCGACTTCGAAAAACCTGGCGAAGGCTTGATCGTCCCGGAGCTGCGCCTGCACCGACGTTCCCTGCGTGGCGGCAGGCGGGCGATTCTTTTTGCGGCTGACGGCGAGCAGTTGCAGGCCGGCGACCCAGCCATCGGTCAGCTCATGCATCATCCGGGCGTCCCGGGCGCTGATCTCGCCCAATTGCGCCTTGAGGAACTGTTCGGATTCGGCGGCGGTGAAACGCAAGTCCCGCAGGTTGAGCTCCAGCACCAGTTCCTGGCTGCGCAACCGCGCCAGGGACAGCGGCACGACACTGCGCGATATCAGCGCCAGATGCAGGTTGGCCGGGGCGTAGTCGATCAACCATTGCAAGGCCTGGTGAATGCCCACGTCCGTCAGGTGGTGCAGGTCGTCGAGTACCAGCACCAGCTCACGGCCACGACTGGCAATGCTGCGCACCAGGGTGATGACGGTGCGCTCCACGGCTTCGCTGTCGAGGCCGCGACCTTCCAGTTGAGTCGCTTCGCGCACGAGCGTCGGGTCGATCTGGCCGAGGCTTGCCAGCAGATAGTCAAGAAAGCGCGCCAGTTCGTTGTCGTCGGCCGACAGCGTCAGCCACGCCACGTCGAACCCCAGCGGCAACAGCGCCTGACGCCAGGCGATCAGGGTCGAGGTCTTGCCACACCCGGCCGGCCCCTTGAGCACGATGCAACGCAGGCGGCGGGCCTTGAGCATTTGCTCCTGCAGGCGCTCGCGGGAAATCAGGCGCCCGGCGCTGCGCGGCGGAGTCAGCTTGGTACTGACGATCGGAGACTGAACCGGATTGAAGGCCTGGCTGGCATGGGTGTCCGATGCATTGGACTTGCGGTGTTTATCCATGGGGCTGTCCGATTCTTTTTTGTTTTGTGAGTGCGCCGAATCTCATCGAGTGTAACCCAGACCATGGGCGGGATGACCCTGTCTTTGGCGGCCACCACCCGATGCGGGTGGTGGTCGGTGGGTTCGGGATTGATCTACTGGATGGCACAACAATAGGAGTGCTGCTGGCGCTCCAGAAGAATCACGGAGCGTTGGCGATGAGCGTACTGAGCGGCATTCGGGTGGTGGAATTCGAGGCAATCGGGCCGGCGCCGTTTGGCACCATGCTGTTGGCCGACATGGGCGCCGACGTGGTGCGCATCGACCGGCCGCAGAAGGCCGCTGACCTGGGGCCGAAGCTTGAGGGCAAGCGCGCGGACATCACCGGGCGCAACCGCCGTTCGGTCACCCTCGACCTGAAGCACCCCGACAGTGTCGCCGTCGCGCTGGAGTTGATTGAACGCGCCGACGTGGTGATCGAAGGGTTTCGCCCCGGCACGATGGAGCGCCTGGGTCTCGGCCCGGAAGTCGCGCTACAGCGCAATCCGCGCCTGGTCTACGGCCGTATGACCGGCTGGGGCCAGACTGGCCCGATGGCCGACCGTGCCGGTCATGACCTGAACTACATCGCCTTGTCGGGAGTGCTGTCGAGTATTGGTCCGGCCGGTGGTCGGCCGGTGCCGCCGCTGAACCTGGTGGGTGACTACGGCGGTGGCGGCATGTTGTTGGCGATGGGCGTACTGGCGGCGCTGGTCAATGTGCAGCGCGGCGGCGCCGGGCAGGTGGTCGACGCGGCGATGACCGAAGGTGCGGCGCAGCTGGGCTCGGTGATCTGGGGCCTGCTGGCCGGCGGTCACTGGAAAGAACAGCGCGGCAGCAACCTGCTCGATGGCGGTGCACCCTGGTACGACACTTACGAAACCGGCGACGGCCAGTACATGGCGATCGGACCGATTGAATCGCGCTTTTATGGGCAAATGCTGGACATTCTCGGACTCTCCAGCGCCGACCTGCCCAGCCAGCACGACCGGGCTGGCTGGCCACGGTTGCGTGAGGCATTCACCGCCGCGTTCCTCGGCCGTACCCGCAAGCAGTGGGAAGAGGCCTTCGAAGGCAGCGACGCCTGTGTTGCGCCGGTGCTCGGGCTCGCCGAAGCGGCCAGGCACCCCCACGGCATTGCCCGTGGCAGCTTCATCGAGGTCGCCGGGGTGGTGCAACCGGTGCCGGCTCCGCGTTTCCTCGGCACGCCATCGGCGCAACCGCAACCGGCGCCCGAGCGTGGAGAACATGGCGGCGCAGCACTGCGCGACTGGGGCTTCGACGCTGCGGCCATCGAGCGCTTGCGTGAACTGGGCCTGGGTTTTGGCGCCTGAAAACAACATGAAGAATCGCGCAGCGCAGGAGTTACACCATGGCCATTCAATTCAAGATCATCGATCACGTGGCACTCATCACGCTCGATGCGCAACAGTCGAATAACGCGCTGACCGTCAGCGACCTGATGCACCTGCGCAAGACCCTGGGTGCCTGCCAGGATGACGAGCAGGTGCGGGTGATCGTCTTGACCGGTGCCGGCGAACGCGCGTTTTGCAGCGGTGCAAGCCACAAGGAGTCGTTGCTGGGGGCATCCGGGTTTGTCGCCTGCACCCTCAAAAGCCGCGAGACAGAAGCCGAGGAGGGTGGCTACAGCCGGCTGTTCGACCTCAGCGACCTGGACATCTGGAAACCGGTGATTGCCGCCATCAATGGTGCCTGCCTGGGTGGCGGTCTCGAGTTGGCGCTGCAATGCGATCTGCGCATTGCCTCGGCCAGCGCCACGTTCGGCTTGCCAGAGGTTTGCGACGCGACCATTCCGGCGGCCGGTGGCGTGCAGTACTTGCTGCGTGCAATTCCAGCGGCCCATGCCATGAAAATGGCGCTGACCGGGGAATCGATCAACGCCGGGCAGGCCTTGGACATCGGTTTGATCATCGAGCTGTTGCCCAGGGACCGCCTGCTGCCAGCGGCGCTGGATCTGGCCGAGCGCATTGCCGCCAATGGCCCGCTCGCGGTGCAGTCGATCAAGCGCCTGGCCTTGCAGAGCGCCCATCTCGCGCCCCGGGACTTCGTCACCCAGGCCCATCTGCACTGGGGCTTGCTGCGCGACAGCGAAGATCACGCCGAAGGGCGCATGGCCCAGGTCGAGCAGCGCTCACCGAAATACACCGGTACCTGATCCGTATCCTCGCGTTCGTTACCTGACAACAATAATTCACAGGAGAACCTCATGTATCTGACCCAAGGCCTGCACCGTGTGCTGCAGCAACGTCCCCATGCCGTAGCGACGGTCTTTCGCGACCGCCGCCGCACCTATGCCGAACTGGCCGACCGGGTGGCTCGCCTGGCCGGGGCCCTGCAGCAACTGGGGATGCGGACCGGCGATCGCGTCGGTCTGCTGGGCCTGAACTCCGACCGGTTCCTTGAGTATTTCCTGGCGACCTGGTGGGGTGGTGGCGTGGTCAACCCGGTGAACATTCGCTGGAGCGTGCCGGAAATCGTCTATTCGCTGGACGACTGCGACACCCGCATCCTGCTGATCGACGACACCTTCCTGCCCATGGCCGAAGGCATTGCCGGCAGCGCCAGGGTGCGGCCGTTGCTGATCCACATCGGCGACGGGCCGTTGCCAGAAGGCATGCTGTCCTACGAGCAGTTGATGGGTGACGCCACGCCCGTGGACGACGCGTTTCGCGGCGGCGACGACCTGGCAAGCATCATGTACACCGGCGGCACCACCGGCCGACCGAAAGGCGTGATGCAGTCGCACATGAACCTGTGGTCCGCCGCCGTGGCCCGCGCCGCCGACGTACCGGTGCCGGTGGATGCATTGACCCTGCACATCGCGCCGATGTTCCACCTGGCGGCGCTGTCGCGGGTGATCCTGATTTCGCTGCTGGGGCTGCCGAGCATTTTCGTTCCGGCCTTCGATGCCCTGGACGTGATGCGCACCATCGAGCGCGAGCGCATCACCGATATCCTGATCGTGCCGACCATGCTTCAGGCGCTGATCATGCACCCGGATTTCCCCAGGCATGACCTGAGCTGCCTGCGCAGTCTCACTTACGGCGCCTCGCCGATTGCCGTGCCCTTGCTGGAAATGGCACTCAAGGCCTTGCCGAATGTCGAGTTCACCCAAGGCTACGGCATGACCGAAGCGGCGCCGCCGATCTCCGCCAACGGCCCGGAAAACCACAGCGCCGAAGGCATCGCCAATGGCCGCCTGCGCTCGGCCGGGCGCCCGGGGCTGGGTGTCACGGTGCGCATCGTCGACGAACAGGACAACCCAGTGCCCTGCGGCACCGTCGGCGAAGTGGTGGTGCGCGGCCCGAACATCATGCTCGGCTATTGGAACAACCCCGAGGAAACCGCCAAGGCCTTGCGCGGCGGCTGGATGCACACCGGCGACGGTGCCTACATGGACGCGGATGGCTTCATCTACATCGTCGACCGCTTCAAGGACATGATCGTCAGCGGTGGCGAGAACGTGTATTCCGGCGAGGTGGAAAGCGCCATCGCCAGCCACCCGGCCGTCGCTGCCTGCGCAGTGATCGGCATTCCCTGCGCGCAGTGGGGCGAAGCGGTGCACGCGGTGGTGGTGCTAAAGCCGGACAACGAGGTTGCAAGCGCCCAGATCATTGAGCACTGCCGTCGGCAGATTGCCGGCTACAAGACCCCGAAATCCGTGGAGTTCCGTGCTGCGTTGCCGTTGTCCGGTGCGGGCAAGGTGCTCAAGCGCGATCTGCGCGAACCGTTCTGGCGCAGCACGGATCGGGGTGTGAGCTGACAGCATGTACATGACCCAATGCCTGCAGCGCACACTGCAACAGAACCCGGATCACATCGCGACTATCTGTGGCGAGCGTCGCCACACCTACAGTGAATTTGGCGAACGGGTCGCTCGCCTGGCGGGCGCCTTGCAGAAAATCGGCATGGCGGCCGGTGACCGGGTCGGCATGCTCGCGCTCAATTCCGACCGCTACCTGGAATACATCATGGGCGTGTGGTGGGGCGGCGGGGTGCTCAACCCGGTGAATGTGCGCTGGAGTGTGCCGGAGATTGTCTACTCGCTGGACGATTGCAATACCGCCATCCTGATCGTCGACGAACACTTTGCCACGCTGGCCGAAGACATCCGCAAAGTCACGCGCCATGCGCCCCGATTCATTTATGCCGGTGAGGGCGAAGTGCCGGTGGGCATGCTCGGTTTTGAGCAGTTGATTGCCCAGGCCACGCCGGTCGAGGACGCCGGGCGCGGCGGTGAGGACCTCGCCTGTATCATGTACACCGGCGGCACCACCGGGTTTCCCAAGGGGGTCATGCAGTCGCACCTGAACCTGTGGTCGGCGTGCATGCCACGCATGGTGGACATGCCGCCGATCCGTGGCGGTCTGTTGATGCATGTCGCGCCATTGTTCCATGTCGCCGGCATGGCCCGTGCGCTGATTCAGTTTCTGGCCGGTGAAAGCCATGTGCTGGTGTCGAGCTTCGACCCGCTGCAGGCCTTGCAGATGATTGAGCGCGAACGGGTCACCGAGACGTTGCTGGTGCCGACCATGATCCTTGCGCTGTTGGCTCATCCAGACTTTGACAAGTATGACCTGGACAGCCTGAAGCGCCTGACCTACGGCGCTTCACCCAGTGCCGGGGATATGGTCGAGCAAGTGCTGGCCAGACTGCCGGACATCGAATTGTCCCACTCCTACGGGCTGACCGAGGCCTGCCCGGTGGTGTCCAGCAATCTGCCGTGCAATCACACGCCAGAGGCGCGCATCAGTGGCCTTTCCCGCTCGGTAGGGCGCGGTGGCCTGGGCGTCAACGTGAAGATCGTCGACCCGCAGGGCCAGGAGGTACCGCGCGGCACGGTGGGCGAGATCATCGTGCGCGGGCCGAACATCATGCAGGGCTACTGGAACAAGCCCGAGGAAACCGCCAGGGCGTTGCGCGACGGTTGGCTCTACACCGGCGACGCGGCGTGGATGGACGAGCAGGGCTACCTGTTCATCGTCGATCGCTTGAAGGACATGATCGTCAGCGGTGGGGAAAACGTTTACTCGGCGGAAGTCGAAAACGTACTGGCGCGACACCCGGCCGTGGCGATGTGCGCGGTGATCGGCATTCCCCATGAGCAGTGGGGCGAGGCGGTGCACGCGGTGGTGGTGCGCAAGCCAGGTGCCTGGGTCGATCAGCAACAGCTGCGCTTGCATTGCCGTGAATTCATCGCCGGCTACAAGTGCCCCAAGAGCGTGGAGTTCCGCGATGACCTGCCGCTGTCGGCGGCCGGCAAGGTCCTCAAGCGCGAACTGCGTAAATAACCACACCACACCCCCCCTGTAGGAGCGAGCCTGCTCGCGATGGACGTCAACGATAACGCGTGCTGCCTGAATTTACGCGTCGTCCTTACGTCCATCGCGAGCAGGCTCGCTCCTACAGGGGCCGTGTTTCAAACCTTCGATTTTCGCTACCCGATCCGGGTGGCTTCACCACCCACCCGCATCAATACAGTGGACTCACGAACCAGGCGCTCGTCTGCCTGGCAATCCACTGGAGATCCCGATGCACATCAACCGTACCGTCTACCGTGAAGACCACGAAATGCTGCGTGAAACCGCGCGGCGTTTCTTCGAGCGCGAATGCCTGCCCAAGCAGGCGCAGTGGGACGAGGCCGGGCAGGTCGACCGGGAAACCTGGCTCAAGGCGGGCCGCCATAACCTGCTGTGCCTCACCGTGCCCACCGAGTACGGCGGTGGCGGCGGCGATTTCGGCCACTCGGCGGTGCTGATCGAAGAGCTCTACCGCGCCGGTGTCTCCGGCTGGAGCCTGGGCGTGCATTCGGACATCGTCGCGCCCTACATCGTGCGCCTGGGCACCGAAGAGCAGAAGCACAAATGGCTGCCGAAAATCTGCACCGGCGAAACCGTGCTGGCGGTGGCCATGACCGAACCGGGCACCGGTTCCGACCTCAAGGCCATTCGCACCACCGCCGTGCGTGACGGTGACGAGTGGGTGATCAACGGCAGCAAGACCTTCATCAGCAACGGCCTGACCTGCGACATGGTCGTGGTGGTGTGCAAGACCGACCCGAGCGCTGGCGCCAAGGGCTGCAGCCTGATCATGGTGGAGTGCAACCGCGAAGGTTTCCGTCGTGGCCGCAAGCTGGAGAAGGTCGGCCAGCATGCTGCCGACACCGCCGAGCTGTTCTTCGACGACGTGCGCGTGCCGGTGGGCAACCTGCTCGGTGAGGAAAACAAAGGCTTCATGCACCTGATGGAAGAGTTGCCGCAGGAACGCCTGGTGATCGCCCTGTACAGCGCCGCCAAGCTCGAACGCCTGCTGGAGCAGACCGTCGAGTATGTGAAGGACCGCAAGGCCTTCAACCAGACGGTGTGGGATTTCCAGAACACCAAATTCAAGCTCGCCGACATCAAGGCCAAGGCCACCGCGGTGCGCCTGACCATCGACCACTACATCGCCGAACACATGCGCCGGCGCCTGACCGTGCAGGAATCGGCCATCGCCAAACTGTACGCCACCGAGACGCTTTGGCAGTGCATCGACGACATGGTCCAGCTCCACGGCGGCTACGGCTACATGCTCGAGTACCCGATTGCCCGCGCCTTCGTTGACATGCGTGTGACGCGCATCTTTGGTGGCACCAGTGAAGTGCTGCGCGAGCTGATCGCGCGCCAGTTGTGATCCTTCCTCCTCATTTTCAGGTGACACCATGAGCGAAAAAGTCCTGGTTGCCGGCGTCGGCATGATCCCGTTCCGCAAGCCCAGCGAAAGCCCGACCTATGTGCAGATGGGTGCCGAAGCGATACGTCTGGCCCTGGCGGATGCGGGCATCGACTACAAACAGGTGCAAGAAGCCTATGCCGGTTATGTCTACGGCGACTCTACCTGCGGCCAGACCGTGCTGTACGAAGTGGGGATGACCGGGATTCCTGTGGTCAACGTCAACAACAACTGCTCCACCGGTTCCACCGCGCTGTTCCTGGCGCGCAAGGCCATCGAGTCCGGTTCGGCCGATTGCGTATTGGCGGTGGGATTCGAGCAGATGCAGGCCGGCGCGTTGAAGTCCCACTGGGACGACCGCCCGCCAACCCGTGAACGCTTCCTGCCGATCCTGCGCGGTCTCACCGCCGATATGGATGGCATGCCTCAGGCCATCCGTACCTTTGGCGGTGCCGGGCGCGAGTACATGCACAAATACGGCACCAAAATGGAAACCTTCGCCGCCGTGCGCGCCAAGGCCAGCCGTCATGCCGCCAACAACCCGCTCGCATTGTTTCGCAAGGTGCTCAGCGTCGAAGACGTGATGAACGACCCGGTGATTCTGCCAGGCGTCATGACCCGCCTGATGGCGTGCCCGCCAACCTGCGGTGGTGCCGCGGCGATCCTGGTGTCCGAGCGTTTTGCGAAGAAGCATGGCCTGCGCCGCGACGTGGAAATCCTCGCCCAGGCGATGACCACCGACACCCCGGAATCCTTCAACTTCGAAAAACCGTCGATGCTCGACTGGGTCGGTACCCATATGACTGACGCCGCCGTGGGCCAGGTCTACGAGAAGGCCGGGGTCGGCCCGCAGGACATCGATGTGTGCGAGCTGCATGACTGCTTCGCCCAGAACGAAGTGATCTGCTACGAGTCGCTGGGTTTCTGCCCGGAGGGCGGGGCCGAGAAGTTCGTCATGGACGGCGACAACACCTACGGCGGACAGATCGTCATCAACCCGTCCGGCGGCCTGCTTTCCAAGGGCCATCCGCTGGGCGCGACCGGTCTGGCGCAGTGCTACGAGCTGACCCGGCAGTTACGCGGCAACGCCGACCAACGCCAGGTCGAAGGTGCACGCCTGGCCATGGCCCATAACCTCGGGCTGGGCGGTGCATGTGTGGTGACGCTGTACGGCAAGGCCAGTGGGGGTGCCCGGTGAGCAGCTTGCTCGAGGCCTTTCGCCTGACCGCGCTGCCGCCACACGCCGAGGCCTTTCGTGCCGAGGTCAAAGGTTTTCTGGGCGAGCATCTGCCGAGCGTCCCGGCGGATGTACGGGCCCGCAGCTGGACCGGTTTTGACGCCGGTTTCAGTCGCCAACTGGCGCAACGTGGCTGGGTCGGCCTGACCTTGCCGGCCGCTTATGGCGGTGCCGGGCTGGATGCATTCAGTCGCTTCGTGCTGGTCGAGGAACTGCTGTCGGCCGGTGCTCCGGTGGCGGCGCACTGGATCGCCGACCGCCAGAGCGGACCGTTGATCCTGAAGTTCGGCAACGACGCGCAGAAGGATTTTTTCCTGCCGCGCATCTGCGCCGGCAAGGCGTTTTTCTGCATCGGCATGAGCGAACCGAATTCAGGGTCTGACCTGGCCAGCGTGCGCAGCCGCGCCACCCGTTGCCCTGAAGGCTGGCGTCTGAGCGGGCGCAAGATCTGGACCACCAATGCCCATCACGCCGACTACATGATCGCCCTGGTGCGCACCAGCGGCTCGCCCGAGGACCGTCACAACGGGCTGTCGCAATTCATCATCGACCTCAGGCAGCCAGGCATCAGCGTGCGTCCCATTGTCGACCTCGCCGGCGACGCGCATTTCTCTGAAGTGGCCTTCGACGACGTCTTGCTCGGCGAAGACGCGTTGGTGGGCGAGGAGGGCAGCGGCTGGAAGCAGGTCAATGCCGAACTCGCCTTCGAGCGCAGCGGGCCGGAACGCTTCTACTCCAGCGTGGTGTTGCTCGATCTGTGGGCCGACACCTTGCGTCGTCATGGCGCCACTGCACAGGAATCCGCGTTGCTCGGCAGTTTCCTCACGCAGTTGACCTGCCTGCGCAATCTCTCGCTGGCGCTGACGGCATTGCTCGCCCGGGGTCAAAGCCCGGTGGTGGAAGCCGCGCTGGTCAAGGACATCGGCACTGAATTCGAACAGGCGATCCCGTCAGCGATTGCCTCGGCGATCAGCGCAAATCCGGATGTACCCGTCGATGAGGAGCTGTACCGCACGGTCGCCTACCTGAACCAGGTCGCGCCGACTTTCTCGTTGCGCGGCGGCACCCGGGAAATCCTGCGCGGCATGATCGCCCGCGGCCTCGGCCTGCGCTGATGCACCTCGAATAGGAAAAACTTCATGTTCACTGAAGCCATTGAAAAGATCCTCAGCGACTTATGCACGCCGGCGCTGGTCCGTGCGGTGGAAGGCGCAGACAGCGCTGCAACGCTGTGGAGTGCCCTGGAAGACAGCGGCTTTCTCGAATTGCTGACGCCAGAAATCGCCGGTGGCGCGGGACTGGCGCTGAATGCACTGCTGCCGATTTTTGTCGCCTTCGGTCGCTGCGCACTGCCGGTCCCGGCGGCGCAAAGCATTGCCGCCCGCGCGTTGCTGCGTGACTGCCCGAGCGCGCCACCGTCCGGCATGGTGACCCTGGCCGGTACAGCCTGTCGCCAGTCCGATGGTCTGTTGTGTGTGCCGCGTGTGGCGTTTGGCTTGTTGGCTGATTTCGCCCTGGTCAACCTGGAAGGCGAGTTGCTGCTGCTCGATTGCAGCCTCGCCCGCCGCGAGTCCACGGGCGTTCACGGCAGTCAATGCGCCACCTTGTACTGGCCGCAGGATTCACTCGGCAGCGCAATCGGTCATAACGGCGAAGAAGTTCGAGTGTTCAACGCCGCTATCCACGCCGCCGCCATCGCCGGGGCCATGGAGCAGGTTCTCGCCATGACGCTGGAGTACTGCAACGACCGGGTGCAGTTCGGCAAGGCCATCGGCAAGTTCCAGGCCGTGCAGCATCAACTCAGCGTGATGGCCGAGCAAGTGGCCGCCGCGCGCATCGCCGCTGAACTGGCGTTTTCCGGCGATTTCCAGGTGCCGGACCGGATGGCGACGGCCATTGCCAAGGCGCGGACCAGCATGGCCGTGCCTCAAGTCACGGCCATCGCCCACGCACTGTTCGGCGCCATCGGCGTGACCGAAGAACTGGACTTGCAACTGTTCACCCGGCGCCTGCACGAGTGGCGTATCAGCGACGGCTCGGAAACCTGGTGGAACGGCATCGTCGGCCAGGCGTTTCTCGCACAGCCGGACACCTGCGCCAGCCATTTCGTGCGTCAAGTCACCCCGTCCCCATCGGCCTGAGGATCATTCATGAGCGCGTTTTTGAAATACGAACAGGAAGGTCATGTCGTCACCCTGACGATGAATGACCCCGAGCGACGCAATCCGCTGACCGGCAACAGCGCCGTGCCGGAATTCCTCGAAGCCATTGAGCGAATCGAACGCGACAGCAGTGTGCGTGCAGTGATCATCACCGGCGCCGGCACGGCGTTCTGCTCCGGTGGCAACGTGCGCGACATGGATCGCTACGCGCAGATGTCGGGCATGCAGTTGCGTCAGGAATATCGCACCGGCATTCAGCGCTTGCCCCTGGCGTTGTTCAATCTGGAAGTACCGGTGATCGCCGCGGTCAATGGCGCGGCCATCGGCGCGGGGCTGGACCTGGCGTGCATGTGTGACATCCGCGTGGCATCGGAGCATGCGAAGTTTGCCGAGAGTTTCGTCAAGTTGGGGATCATTCCTGGCGACGGCGGTGCCTGGTTGTTGCCACGCATCATCGGTTTGTCCCGCGCCACCGAACTGACCCTGACCGGACAAATGATCGACGCGCGCCAGGCCGAGCAATGGAACCTGGTGTCCCGCGTTGTTCCCGCCGAGCAGTTGCTGGATACGGCGCGGGACATCGCCGCGTCGATTGCCGCCAACCCGCCTCACGCCGTGCGCCTGGCCAAGCGTTTGTTGCGCGAGGCCTTGCACACCCGACTCGACACGCTGCTGGAAATGTCGGCGACGTTCCAGGTGCTGTCGCACCAGACCGCCGACCACCGCGAAGCCGTGGCGGCGTTTATCGACAAGCGACCACCGACTTTTACCGGGTGAGTGTCACCGAGCGTAACGCCCGGTGAGCGGCGTTCAGACCGGGTGGTTACGCGGCACAAAATCCCATCGATAACGCTGCTTCAAATCACCCGTTCGGGTGTGAGACCCCCAACGGAGCCCCACTAGCATGGGCGCTCCAACACTTAATCCTTAACCGGAGAAACCGCATGACAACAAAAACAATGCGCGGAGTCTTCCAGCCGAGTCTGCTGGCCGTCGCTGTGATGGTTGCCGCTTGCGCGAGCAATCAGGCTCACGCTGTTGATTTCAACATCGGGGAAATCCAGGGCAATTTCGATTCGTCGCTGTCGGTCGGTGCGAGCTGGTCGACGGCTGATCCAGACAAGCAATTCATCTCCAACTTCAACTCCCAGGGCGTCACCGGCGGCCAGTCTTCGTCCCGCACGACAGACGACAACCGCCTGAACTTCAAGAAGGGTGAAACCTTCTCGAAGATCTTCAAGGGCGTGCATGACCTTGAGCTGAAATACGGCGACAGCGGCGCCTTCGTGCGCGGCAAGTACTGGTACGACTTCGAGCTGATGGACGAGAGCCGTCCGTTCTATGACATCAACGACTCGGGGCGCGACCGTGCGGCCAAGTCGTCCGGCGCGATGTTCCTCGACAGCTTCATCTACCACAACTACACGATCGGCGATCAGGTCGGCAACGTGCGCCTGGGCAAGCAAGTGGTGAGCTGGGGCGAGAGCACTTTCATCGGCAACTCGATCAACAGCATCAACCCGATCGACGTCGCCGCGCTGCGCCGTCCGGGGGCGGAAGTGAAGGAAGGCCTGATCCCGGTCAACCTGCTTTACGTGTCCCAGGGCCTGGCCGACAACATCACCGCCGAAGCGTTTTATCAGCTGCAATGGGACAAGTCGGTGGTGGACAACTGCGGCACGTTCTTCGGCAGTGACGGCGTACCCCAAGGCTGCGACGACCGCCTGGTGATCGCCGGTCTCGACCTGCCGCCGGGCGTGGCGAAGAACACCGGTGGCTTGGCAGCCATTGCCGCGGGCAGCGATGACGCCTTCATTCCGCGCCTCAACGACAACGATGCACGCGACAGCGGCCAGTACGGCCTGGCCTTGCGCTGGTACGTGCCGGAAGCCAATGACACCGAGTTCGGTGCCTACGCGATGAACTACCACAGCCGCAGCCCGTTCCTCAGTATCAATCAGATGAGCAACCCGGCCGGTGGCGTGGCCTCGGCGCGCAGTGCCCGCTACTTCATCGATTACCCGGAAGACATCCGCCTGTATGGCTTGAGCTTCCAGACCAACGTCGCCGGCGTCTCGCTCGGTGGCGAAGTCAGCTACCGGCCGAACATGCCGCTGCAACTGAACACTGCCGACCTGTTGTCTTCGGCCACCTTCGGCGCGACGTCGCCGCTGATCACCACCGGTTTCGCCGGGCGTACCCTGGGCGGCGAGGTCAATGGCTACAAGCGCATGCCGGTGACCCAGGCGCAGGTGACCGCCACGCAGTTCTTCGATCAGGTCTTCGGCGCCAGTCGCCTGACCCTGGTGGGCGAGGTGGGTTACAACAAGATCAACGGCCTGGGCAAGGCGGACGGTACGGACTTGCGCTTCGGTCGCAGCCCGGCTTTCGGTTCCGGTGAACTGCCGGGTGCCGCGGGTGCCGCCACTTGCCGTGGCACCGCAGCGGGCCTGCCCAACGCCAGCAACCCGGCGCAGGAATGCAACAACGATGGTTTCTACACCAGCAGCAGCTGGGGCTATCGCCTGCGCGGCAAGCTCGATTACCAGAACGTGATCGCCGGTATCAACCTGTCGCCGAACATCGCCTGGTCCCACGACGTCCAGGGTTACGGCCCGAACTTCGATGAAGGCTCCAAGGCGGTCAGCGTCGGTGTCGATGCCGACTACCAGAACACCTACACCGCCAGCCTCAGTTACACCAACTACTTCGGCGGTGATTTCAATACCAACGTCGACCGCGACTACGCCGCGCTGAGCTTCGGCGTGAATTTCTGATGCAAGCCTGCCAGAGGAATCTGAACATGAACGCACGTGTAATGCTGCGCGCTGGCGCACTGAGTCTGTCGTTGCTGGCCAGCGGTGTGATGGCCGCTGTTAGCCCGCAGGAAGCCGCGCAACTGGGTACCACTTTGACGCCACTGGGCGCGCAGAAAGAGGGCAATGCCAACGGCACCATTCCGGCGTGGACCGGAGGCCTCAAACCCGGCGCGGCGGCACTCGACAATGGTTTTCTCGGCGATCCGTTCGCCGGTGAAAAGCCGCAGTTCGTGATCACGGCAGCCAACGTCGAGCAGTACAAGGACAAGCTGACCCCCGGCCAGATGGCGATGTTCAAGCGCTATCCGGACAGCTACAAGATCCCGGTGTTCAAGACCCAGCGCACCGCCGCCTCGCCTCAGAACATCTATGACATTGCCAAAAAGAGTGCGGTGACCACCGAACTGACCCCCGATGGCAACGGCCTGGTGAACTTCACCCAGACCCGCTATTACCCGTTCCCGATCCCAAAGAACGGTGTGCAGGTGTACTGGAACCACACCAACCGTTATCGCGGCGGCAACATGGAACGCATTGCGGCCCAGGCCGCTCCGCAAACCAACGGGTCTTACTCCATCGTCGAGTACGAGGACAAACTGGCCTTCCCGCAACTGATGGACGGCGTCGATGCCGGGCAGGCGGACAACGTCCTGTACTACTACAAACAGGAAATCACCGCGCCGTCACGCATGGCCGGCAGCGTGATCCTGATCCACGAGACCATCGACCAGGTCAAGGAACCGCGCCTGGCGTGGGTCTACAACGCCGGCCAGCGAAGGGTGCGCCGTGCGCCACAGGTGGCGTATGACGGGCCGGGCAACGGCTCGGACGGCATGCGCACCGCCGACAACACCGACATGATGAACGGTGCGCCGGATCGCTATGACTGGAAGCTGGTGGGCAAACAGGAACTGTATATCCCTTATAACAACTACAAATTGCAGTCACCGAAGGTCAAGTACGACGACATCATCAAGCCGGGACACATCAACCAGGACCTGACGCGTTACGAGCTGCACCGCGTGTGGCACGTGCAGGCCACGTTGAAGCCGGGCCAGCGCCACGTGTACGCCAAGCGTGACATGTACTTCGACGAAGACACCTGGCAACTGGCCGAAGTCGATCACTACGATGGCCGTGGCCAGCTGTGGCGGGTGGCGGAAGGTTATGCGGTCAACGATTACGAGCGTGGTGCGTCGAACTTTGCCATGCTCGGCATCTACGACCTGATCGCCGGTCGCTACAACGTGTTGGCGATGACCAACCAGTCCAGGCATGCCACCACCTACGGCATGACCGCGAAAATGACCGACTTCACCCCGGCGGCGCTGCGTAACGACGGCATTCGCTGACCGCTTGTCCGGCTTCAGACAACGCCCTGTTCGCAGGGCGTTGTGCGTTGATACCCACCTGATGCGGGTGGCGCCTGAACTGCCGACTGGCCCAATGATGGAGTTCACTTTCCATCAATGAGGTCTGCCATGTTGATGCCACGACCGCATCTGTGCGACGTACTCGAGAGCAAGCCTTGCCGCTTGCAACTGCTTTGCGCGCCTGCCGGGTATGGCAAGACTTCCGTTTTGCAGGAGTATTTGCAGGGTGTCGCGACGGTGGTGTGGGTGTCTTTGGGTGGGCAGGCTTTGACGCTTGAGCACTTCATTGCACGATTGGCGGGGGCTTTGGGGTTGGCGGTTGATACGGCGCCGGATGCGGTATTGGCGTTTCTTGATTCAAGAGATGCGACGTCCGGGAAATTGTATTCGCGAGCAGGCTCGCTCCCACAGGGGATTGCGGTCAACTGTGGGAGCGAGCTTGCTCGCGATGGGGCCCTGGCGAACAGCGAAGATCCCAAACTTCGCCTGATCTTCGACGACCTCCCGGCACACCTGCCGCCAGAACTGAACCACTGGTTCGACCAACTCCTGTCCCTGAAAAACCCACGACTGCAAGTGCTGGTCACCTGTCGCCAGCGCCCGGACTGGAATCTGCCGCGCCTGATGCTGACCGGCCAGCTGCTGGAACTCGATGCCCGGCAACTGGCCCTGCGCCCCGACGAATTCGAATCGATGATCGATGCCCTCGCGCCGCACACCGATGCACTGGCCAGGGAAAAGCTCTGGCATGAGACCGGCGGGTGGTGCGCCGGTGTTCGCCTTGCGCTTTCGGCTCCCTTGCTCGGTCAGTACCTTGAGCGTGAATTGCTGTCGCGGCTCAGCGAAGAACAGCGCGAGGTCCTTGGCGGCCTCGCGCATTTGTCCCGGGTCAGTGCCGACCTCTGCGAACAGTTGTGGGAAGGCCAGCAGGGCGGGCGGGTGTTCAACAGCCTGCTGCACGGCCAGGCCTTTGTGTTCCCGGTCGAGCAACAACCAGGCTGGTACCGGCTGCTGCCGGCCGTGGCCCGGGCGTTGCAGCCGCAACTGACCGGCGTGGCGCTGAACCGCTTGCGCCTGCGGGCCTGCCAATTGCTCAGCGTGCTGGGGCAGGTCGACGACGCGGTGGAGCAGGCGTTGTGCGCCGACCAACCCGAGGTGGCGGCCAATTACATGGAGCGCCTGTGGCTGAGCTGGATCCTCGCTGAGCGGCATCTGAACAAGCTGATGGACTGGCGCGAGCGCATCGAGCCGCAACTGTTGCACAGCAGCCCGCGCCTGATTTACCTGTGTGCCAAGGCGTTGTTGTTCAGTGGGCGGCTGGACGAAGCCGGCGAATGCCTGACGCGCCTGGGGCATTTTCTGCCGTTGCCCGATACGCGGCGCAACCAGCGCCTGCTGGCAAACTGGCAGGCGCTGTACGGCACCTTGCAGGCACTGCGCGGCCACGCCGATTGTGCGCGCCTGCATTGCCGTGCGGCCCTCGACTGTCTGTCGGCCGAGGATTGGCTGTCGGTCCTGTTGTGTCACTGCATCCTGGCGCGCATTGCGATGGAGGCGGGCGACCTGGTCGAAGCGCAATCGCTGCTGGATCACTCACTGGAACTGGCCCGACGCCAGGGCAGTCATGAATCGGAAGTGCTGGTCAACGTCGACCGGGTGCGCCTGCTGATCCTTCAGGGGCAATTGGGCCTGGCGCAATCGCTGGTACGCAGCGAGCTCAATCGACTGACCACGAGCGGGGCGCGGCCGTACCCCTTGCTGGGACGGTTGTTGTTTGCGCAAGGCGAGTTGCTGTTGCAACAGGGCCACGCCAACGAAGCCGAGGCGGTGGTACAGGCGGGGCTGTTGCAGGTCCGCGACTGCTGCGCACCTTTTGTGCTCAACGGTTATCTGCTGCTGGCGGAAATCGCCTCACGCCGCCATGACCCGGAAAAGGCCCGCTGGCATCTGCACGAAGCCGAGCGGCGCATGCATTGGGGCAAGATCCACCCGGCGTGCTACCAGGGGCCGATCGCCCGGCACAAAGCCAGGATCGCCGCCCGCGAGCAACCGGCCAACGACGAAAAAGTCTTGCCGGTGCGCACGAGCGGCGTGCCGGATTACCAGGACGACCTGACGCCCCGCGAGGTGTCGGTGCTCAAGTTGCTGGCCGAAGGCATGTCGGTTCGCGAAGTCGGCAGCCGCTTGTTCATCTCGGAAAACACCGTGAAAACCCACGCCAAGAACATCAACGTCAAGCTCGGCGCGTGCCGTCGCACCCAGGCCATCAACAGCGCCAAGGCCATGGGCATTCTCGCCTGAACCCTTTCGAGCGGCCGCCACCCACCCGGTCCGGGTGGCGGCGTCGCGCCGGCAATGATCAACCATGCAGCCAGACCCTGTGCATTGCAGCCCCACGCGGGCGCTTCCCGACAAAAACAAGAGAGGTAGTGATGAGCGCCATCGAGAGTTCGACGAGCTGTGACATCCGCACGATCCTGGAAAAACAGCGAGCGGCCTTCCAGGCCCGTGAGCCCTATAGCCTGGAAGAACGCTGTGAATTGCTCGACCGGGCGATCGGTTTGCTGGTCGACCATGAGCAGGAAATCATCGACGCCCTGACCGCCGATTTCGGCCATCGCAGCCCCGGTTTTTCCAAGGGCAGTGAAGTGCTGTCGCCGCTGGCCACGCTCAAGCAGACCAAGGCCGAACTGGCGTCATGGATGCGCCCGGAACAGCGTCAGGCCCGGGCCGGTGAAGCCTGGGTACAGTATCAGCCGCTTGGCGTGGTCGGCATCGTCACCGCGTGGAACGTGCCCGGCTACATGGTGTTCAGCGGGCTGGCCGGCGCTTTGGCGGCGGGCAACCGGGTGATGATCAAACCGTCGGAATACAACCCGCAGACCTCGGCGCTGATCGCCACGCTGATTCGTTCGGTGTACGCCGAAGAGGAAGTGGCGGTGATCCTGGGGGACGCGCAGGTCGGCCAGGCGTTCTGCGGCCAGCCGTTCGACCATCTGCTGTTCACCGGTGCCACCAGCATCGGCAAGCACGTGCTGCGGGCGGCGGCGGAGTACCTGGTGCCGGTGACCCTGGAGCTGGGCGGCAAGTCGCCGACGATCATCTCGCGCTCGGCGGGCTTCAACGATGCGGTGGCCAAGGTGGTGATCGGCAAACTGCTCAACGCCGGCCAGTTGTGCGTGGCACCGGACCATGTGTTTGTTCCGCAGGAGTCGGTGGACGCCTTCATCGGCGTGGCCAAGGCGGTGGTCGCGAAATTCTTCCCGACGCTCAGGGACAACCCTGACTACACCTCGATCATCAACGCCCGCCATTTCGAACGCTTGCAGGGCTACCTGAGCGAGGCCCGCGCCGCCGGTGTCGAGTTGATCGAACTGAACGCCGCGGCGGAAGACTTCAGCCAATCGACGCTGAACAAGATCGTACCGACGCTGCTGCGCAACCCCGGCGACGATCTGCAGGTGATGCAGGACGAAATCTTTGGTCCGCTGCTGCCGATCAAACCCTACGCAACCCTCGACGAAGTCATCGCCCAGATCAATGCGCGGCCGCGTCCGCTGGCGCTGTACTACTTCGGCAAAGACGCCAGCGAAGAAGCGCAAGTGCTCGCGCGCACCTGCTCTGGCGGCGTGACCCTCAACGGCGTGATGAGCCACGCCAGCACCGAAGGCCTGCCGTTCGGCGGCGTCGGCCCGAGCGGCATGGGCGCCTACCACGGCATCGACGGTTTCCGCACCTTCAGCCACGCCAAAGCCGTACTGCGCACGGCCAACCCGGCCTGAACCCCCCCATCATTGTCGAGAGAACTGCCATGAAAGCTGCTGTATTCCATCAGGTTGGAGCCCCGCTGGTCATTGAAGAAGTGGGCATCGGCAAACCGGGCCCGCGCGAAGTGTTGATCCGCACCAAAGCGGTCGGCGTTTGCCACTCGGACCTGCACGTCATCGACGGTTCGTTCCCGTACCCGGGCCCCATGGTGTTGGGCCATGAAGCCGCTGGCGTGGTCGAGCAGGTCGGCTCCGAAGTGCGCTCGGTCAAGCCCGGCGACCATGTGGTCACCTGCCTCACCGTTTTCTGCGGTCACTGCGATCACTGCGTGACCGGTCACCTGGCGCGCTGCGTGTCGCCGGAAACCAAGCGCGGCAAGGACGAGGAGCCACGCCTGACCTACGTGCACAAGCCGATGCCGCAATTCGTCAACCTGTCCGGGTTCGCCGAGCAGATGCTGGTGCACGAAAACGCCTGCGTGGCGATCCGCCGCGACATGCCGCTGGACCGTGCCGCCTTGCTCGGTTGCGCGGTCACCACCGGCACCGGCGCGGTGTTCAACACCGCCAAGGTGCGTCCGGGCGAGACCGTGGCCGTGATCGGCTGCGGCGGCATCGGCCTGGCCGCGATCAACGGCGCGGCGCTGGCCGGGGCAGGGCGCATCATCGCCATCGACATGCTCGACTCGAAGCTGGAACTGGCCCGGCAGTTCGGCGCCACCGATGTGATCAACGGCCGTGACGGCGATGCCGCCAAACAGGTGCTGGAGCTGACCCGTGGTGGCGTGCACCACGCCTTCGAATGCATCGGCCTCAAGCAGACCGCCGAACAGGCGTTCGCCATGCTCGCGCGCGGCGGCACCGCCACCGTGATCGGCATGCTCAAGCCTGGCCTGAAGATCGAGCTGGACCCGCTGCAGTTGCTCCACGAGCGGCGCATCCAGGGCTCGCTGATGGGCTCCAACCGCTTCCCGGTGGACATGCCGCGCCTGGTGGATTTCTACATGCAGGGCCGGCTCAAGCTCGACGAGATGATTTCCCAGCGTATCCGCCTGGACCAGATCAACGAGGCGTTCGATGAGTTGCGTCGCGGTGAGCTGGCGCGCTCGGTGATCGTTTTCGATTGATTGGCCTCATTCCCCTGTAGGAGCGAGCTCGCTCCTACAGAGATACAAACAGGCAGGGCACGCCCAAACGCTTTTTGGAGTTGATGGATGGACATTGAATTCTCGGTGCACGAACAAGCCTTTCGCCAGGATGTCCGGGCCTTTTTGCGTGACAACTTGCCGAAGGAGTTGTCCGAGCGAATTACCCTCGGCAAACGCCTGAGCAAGGAACATCAGGTGCAATGGATGCAGATCCTCGACCGGCAAGGCTGGCTCGCGCCGGGCTGGCCGGTTGAGTTCGGGGGTACCGGCTGGAGCGCGGTGCACAAACATATCTTCGACGAAGAATGCTTCGCCGCCGGTGCGCCGAAAGTGGTGTCCTTCGGCCTGAAAATGGTCGCTCCGGTGATCATCAAGTTCGGCACCGCCGAGCAGAAGGCGCACTTCCTGCCGCGGATTCTTTCCTGCGAAGACTGGTGGTGCCAGGGCTACTCCGAACCCGGTGCCGGCTCTGACTTGTCGTCGTTGAAAACCCGCGCCGTGCGCGAGGGCGATCACTACGTGGTCAATGGCCAGAAAACCTGGACCACCCTGGCGCACTTCGCCGACTGGATGTTCTGCCTGGTGCGCACCGACCCCGAGGCCCGGCAGCAACGTGGCATTTCGTTCCTGCTGATCGACATGAAAACCCCGGGCATCACCGTGCGGCCGATCATCACCCTGGACGGCGAACATGAAGTCAACGAAGTGTTCTTCGACAATGTGCGGGTGCCGGTGGCCAATCTGGTCGGGCAGGAAAACGAGGGCTGGACCTGCGCCAAGTACCTGCTGACCCACGAGCGCACCAGCATCGGCGGGATCGCGCAGAACAAGGCCTTGCTCACGCGGCTCAAGCGCATCGCCAGCCAGGAGGTGCGTGACGGGCGGCCGCTGATCGAAGACCCGCTGTTCCGTGCGCAGATCGCCGAAGTCGAGATGCAGTTGATGGCGGCCGAGATGAGCAATCTGCGCACGCTGGCGGCGACCCGGAACGGCGATGTACCCGGTGCCGAAAGCTCGTTCCTGAAGATCAAGGGCACCGAGATCCGCCAGGCCATAACCTATCTGATCAGCAAGGCGGTGGGGCCGTACGCGTTGCCGTTCATTGAAGATGAACTGGGTTATGGCAGCGAACCGTTGCTGTACACCGACTACAGCAGCGCGGCCACCTACCAGTATCTGGATGCGCGCAAGGCCTCGATCTACGGCGGCGCCAACGAAATCCAGAAGAACATCATCGCGAAAATGATCCTCGAACTGTAAGGCGCCACGATCATGGATTTCAAACTGACAGAAGAGCAACAGATGCTGCAGGACACCGCCGCGCGCCTGGTGCGTGACGTGTATGGTTTTGAGCAGCGCGAGCAATACCGCCGCAGCACACAGGGTTTCAGTGGCCCGTTCATGCAGCAATTGGGTGAGCTGGGCCTGTGCGCCGTGCCCTTTGCCGAGGCCTATGGCGGTTACGGCGGCAGCGGTGTGGAGAACATGCTGATCATGACCGAACTGGGCCGGGGCTTGTGTCTGGAACCCTACCTGCACTCGGTGATTTTCGCCGGCGGCCTGATCGAGCAGCTAGGCACCGCCGCCCAGAAAGACACACTGTTGCCGCCAGTCGGCAGCGCCAGCCTGCAATTGGCCGTGGCCCTCGATGAGCCGCAGAGTCACTATCAGTTGCACGACGTGCAGACGAGCGCCGAGGCCGTCAGCGGTGGCTGGAAACTCAATGGTCGCAAATCGGTGATCATCGGCGGCCAGAGCGCCGGGCTGATTCTGGTTTCGGCACGCACCAGCCACGGAGTTCGGGACGAGAAGGGCATCAGCCTGTTCCTGGTCGATCCGCAAGACCGCGGCGTCAGTCGACGCAGCTTCGACACCCTGGACGGGCGGATGGCCTGCGAGCTGTACCTGGAAGACGTCTTCGTCAAAAGCACTGCGGTCCTCGGCGAAGTGGGCCAGGCCTTGCCGGCGCTGCGTTATCAGCAAGGCCGGTGCATCGCCGCGCAATGCGCCGAAGCCGTCGGCAGCATGGAAGCGGCGTGCGCCTTGACCCTCGACTACCTGAAAACCCGCCAGCAGTTCGGGCAGCCCATCGGCAAGTTCCAGGTGCTGCAACACCGCATGGTGGATATGCGCATCGAACTGGACCAGGCCACCTCGATGACCCTGCTCGCCGCCTGCCTGGCCGATCAGGCGGACAGCGATGAACGCAGCCGAATCCTGGCCGCCGCCAAGTTCATCGTCAGTCGCGCCAGTCGATTTGTCGCGGACCAGGGCATCCAGCTGCACGGCGGCATCGGCCTGACCTGGGAATACATGCTGTCGCACCATGCCAAGCATCTGCTGATGGTGGCGCGTCAGTTCGGCGACGACGATCACCATCTGCAGGCTTACGCGAAGTTGATGCAAGTGGCCTGAGCCCCCCTCACTAAAATGGATTACTGCCGGGCGCCTTCGAACGAGCCTGTGCGCACCTCGCCGCTGCGGGTGTATTTAGCGATCAGTACACCCCCGGGCGAGCTGAGCGAGTTCTGCAAGGTGAAGGCCGAGGCTTGTGCGTTCTCGTCGAACAGGCGCTTGCCGCGACCCAGCAGGATGGGGTGAATCATCAGCCGCAGCTCATCGACCAGGCCGGCGCCGAGCAGTTGCCGCACCAGGTCGCCGCTGCCTTGTGTCAGCAGCCTGGGCCCCTCCTGGCGCTTGAGCGCGCGCACCGCGTCGACCAGGTTGCCCGGCAGCGCACGACTGTTGTGCCACTCCAGCGTATCGGCGTGATGGGTGGCCACATGCTTGGCTACGCCGTTGAACAGCTCGGCAATGCCGTGGTGGGGGGCGTCGGCCTGAACGTGCGGCCAATAGGAGGCGAAGATGTCGTAGGTGCGACGTCCCAGCAGCAACTCGAATGGCTGCGAGAACAGCGCCTGCACGGCCTGGCCGGTTGTCGGGTCGGCGTAGGGCACTATCCAGCCACCGAAGCGGAATCCGCCACTGGTGTCCTCTTCAGGCCCGCCGGGCGCCTGCATGACACCGTCCAGACTGATGAACGCGGCAACGGTGAGTGTGCGCATGGTCTTCTCCTGATTCGCCTTGGTGAAAGAGTTGCGCAGGGAAGTCTGCGGCCCCTTGAGACCATTCCCTGAACGATAGTCGAACGGGACGTCGGGAAATCGACAACAGGATGCGCGGGTCTCATTCCTCATGGGAATGCATTGAATAAAATTAATGAATTTTTATTATCGTTTTGGGTGGCGTAGTTTTATTCGACGACATGGAGAATCGCCTTGAAAACATCCTCTACCCACACCGCTGAAAAGTTTGATACCTCACGCGCCAACGAGTACGCCAGGCAGAGCCGCATCGCGTTGGCCGGCTATGACGCCTGCCACGATTTGGCCGCGTGCATGCTGGCAGCAAGCCTGGGCAGCACCACTTCGGCGAACGTACTGGTGGTTGGCGCGGGCGGTACGGCCCAGGAAATCATTGCGATGGCCAGGCTGGAACCGAATTGGCGCTTCATGGCCGTTGACCCCTCCGCGCCAATGCTCGAAGCCGCGACGCAGCAACTCCAGGCAAACGACCTGCTTGCCAGGACGGACGTGCATCCGGGGCGTGTTGAAGACCTGCCGGCCGCTGAGTCATACGACGCGGCCACCCTGATCGGGGTGCTGCATCATCTGCCGGGCGATGACGCCAAGCGCGAAATCCTGCGGTCCATCCATGCTCGTCTGAAGCCCGGTGCGCCGTTGATTGTGGCGGGAAATCACTATGCCTATGCCAGCCAACCGTTGTTGCTCGAAGCCTGGGGGCAGCGCTGGCGCCAGCATGGAGCCAGCCCGGAGGAAGTGAAGGTCAAGTTGGGCAAGATTCTGCAAGGCGCCGATCCCCCGCATTCCGAGGCAGCGGTGCAACAGCTGTTGCACGACTGTGGGTTCGCTGAGGCTACGCGCTTTTTCAGCAGCCTTTTCTGGGGGGCGTGGTTGACGTGTAAGACTTGTTGATGGGGGTTGGTGTTTGGCGGTTGCTGATTGTGATGGGGTTGTAGTGTTTAAGTGGTCATATATGACCAACTGATACCATTTTATACTCAATAAAGGCCTTATATGACCATTTTGCTTAGTAGGAATTTTTCTGAATGTACTATCTTTGTAAAAGGTCATATCTGACTAAGATGGAGCGATTTACTGATATAATTGGTCAGGTATGGCCATTATCGTAGATTTTGAGGGCGCCCATGTCTTTCATGCACTTGCTCTATTCGCCGGCTGAGATCGCCAGGAACGTTGGAGAGAACGCGAAGACACTTCGTCTCTCAAAAAACCTCTCCCGGAAGACGCTCGCCGAAAAATCGGGGGTGTCTGAGTCCACCATCAAGCGATTTGAGATGACCGGTTTGGTGACCTTGGAGGCTCTGATTCTTGTGGCCACCGCTCTTGATGAGCTTACTTGCGTGACCAGACTCTTCAAGCCTGAGCATCCGAAGTCAGTTGATGAACTCAAGAATGCCAAGCGCAAGCGGGGGATGAGGTAATGACGAAGGAGTTCAAACGCACCGAAGCTCTGAGCGTCATGAAAAGCGGCGCTAAGGTCGGGGAGCTCCATAAAGTCGAAGGGAAGGGGATCTACTTCGCTTACGATCAGGGGTGGCTCGCCACTGGCTACAATCTCTCGCCGCTCACGATGGCCTGGGACGAAAAACCACAGCTTGCCAAAGACACAAGCCTCTTCGAAGGGCTCCCTGGACCATTCGCTGATTCCCTGCCAGATGGTTGGGGCATGCTGCTGATGGACAGGTTCTTCAACAGCACCTTCGGTGACGGCACCCATCTCACTGTCACTGCCCTGGATCGCCTGGCCTACATGGGTGACCGAAGCATGGGAGCTTTTGAGTATCAGCCAAAGGCTGAAAAAACAGAACTGGCTGGTCCTATTGATCTCTGCCAGCTGTATGAAGCGTCCATCGAGGTTCAGGAGGGCGGGACCCAAACAGTGCTCACCAAACTACGGCTTGCCGGTGGCTCACCGGGTGGTGCTCGTCCAAAGGCGATTGTGGCTCTCTCTGCCGATGGAGCCAATGCAACCTCGGCCTTCGGGCCTCTTCCCGAGGGCTATGCACACTGGATCGTCAAGTTCAGAGCTTTGCACGAGCCGGTGGAAACAGGGGGCATCGAGTTCGCCTATGCAGAGATGGCCAAGGCAGCCGGGGTCACCATGGCTGAGTCGAGGCTCTTGAATATGCAAATGCCCAACGGCCAGGTTGAGCATTTCTTCGCGACCAAGCGCTTCGATCGGGAGGGCGACCGCAGGATACACATGATGACCGTATCGGCACTGATGTATGCGAATTACCGCGCTTTGTCATCCATCGATTACCCCAACCTGCTGAAGCTCACCCAGGCGATGACCAAGAACTCCATCGAAGTCGAAAAGATGGCCCGGTTGATGATCTTCAACGCTCTGTCACATAACCATGATGACCACGCGAAAAACTTCGCTTTCCTTTGTCACGATCCTGCAACGCCTGGCGAGAAGGAAACCTGGGCGCTTACCCCCGCTTACGACGTGACGTTCTCAAACGCTATGGGTGAGCACACCACTGACTTCGGGGGGCGCACCCCGGGCAAACCGACCAGGAGGAGGATCATGGAGATCTGTAGGGATTACAAATACCTAAAAGCCGAGGATTACATCGAGCAGACCCTCGCCGCGCTGTCGGATTGGAAGAAGGTATTCACTCAATTGAAGATCCCACATAAAGCCGGCGAGTCAATCTTCAACGTCCTGGCGAAGCTGCACAAAGACTTTGAGAAGTAGCGCGAAGCTTACACGCACGCACCAAGCGTCTGCTTTCGGGGACCCAACCGCTCGATCAAGTGAATGCGCTACGCAGCCTTGTGATCACCTCGTCAATGGAGGGGCCTTGGATCTTTGGTGGCGTGGGGTTTTCACCAAACTCTCGCCAGACAAACAACGTCAGCTCTGCTCCATCCGTTGAAGAGAGAGCGTTCTCGGCATAGGCAAAGCTTTCAAGCTGCCGATAGCGGGCGTCATTCCAGAAGAGGTCTTCGACCCAGTGGTAGACCGGTATGAAATGGAAGTGGATGGGCCAGCCCGGATCATGACCAAAGCGCCCGATGTAGAGGCGCTTGGGCTGCAGTTGCCGTTCGATTGTCTGCTGAGTCCTGGCGAGCAGGACTCCCAGTTCTGCAAGCGCAGCAGGCGATAGTTCTGCCAGCGATGAGGTCTGCATTTTCGTCGCTAACATCAGATAGCCGGGCAGGGCGCTGGCCAGGTGGTGGTTGATGATCCAGTGGTCGGTTTGGTGAATGATGAACTGCGGGGCAATTTCCATATGCCGTATGTCCTGGGTGAATGACACGCCAGAATAGCAACGTCACTTCACAATGTCCGCGCCTGCCAATCGCGCAGCCACTGCAGCCCCTCGGACGTATCCCCGCGCGGCCTGTACTCGCAACCCACCCAGCCGTCGTAACCCAGTTGATCGATCAGCTCGAACAGGTAGGGATAATTCACCTCGTTGTTCAGGTCCGGTTCGTGGCGGTCCGGTACGCCGGCGATCTGGATATGGCCGATGCCGGCGAAGTCCCGTCGCAGCTTTGTCGCCACGTCGCCCTCGACGATCTGGCAATGGTAGACGTCGAACTGGACTTTGAGGTTGGCCTGGCCGACGGCCTTGCAGACGGCCTGGGCCTGGTGTTGGTGGTTGAGGAAAAACCCCGGCATGTCGCGGGTGTTGATCGGTTCCAGCAAGACGGTGATGCCAGCCTTGGCGGCTTGCGTCGCCGCGTGGCTGAGGTTTTCCAGGTAAGTTTGCTGGTGCCGGGCGCGATCCGCTTCGTTCGCCAGCAGTCCGGCCATGACGTGAATGCGCTCGTTGCCCAGTACCGCCGCATATTCCAGGGCCTGGTCGAAACCGGCGCGGAATTGCGCTTCACGGCCTGGCAGGGAGACGGTGCCTTTTTCGCCTGCCGCGATGTTGCCAGGCGGGGCGTTGAACAGGGCCTGGACCAGGCCATTGTCGTCGAGCCGCTGTTTCAATTGCTGTGCGCTGTAGTCGTAGGGGAACATGTATTCCACGGCCTGGAAACCATCGGCGGCGGCGGCGGCGAAACGGTCGAGAAAGTCATGTTGGGGGTAGAGCATGCTGAGGTTGGCAGCGAAACGAGGCATGAAGACTCCTGCGGTCAAAATATCAATCTGTGGGTTACCACCGAACGCCAAAGGCCTGGTGCAATTCATCCAGCGCCGCCTGGTGCAGCGGGGTCGGTCGTGGATGGCTCATCAGCCACAGGCGTGCGGTTTCTTCCAGCTCTTCCAGGGCATAGCTGGCTTTGGACACCGAGCTTTCCCAGACCACGGGGCCCAGGCGCTCGAGCATCACGCCGCGCACCTGGTTGGCCAGCTGCGCCACACGTTCGGCCACTTTCGGTGAACCGGGACGCTCGTAGGCGATCAGCGGGATGTGCCCGACCTTCATCACTTGATAGGGGGTCAGCGGCGGCAGGATGTCATCCTCATGCCAGACCCCGGCCAGCGTCAATGCCACCAGGTGGGTGGAGTGGGTGTGTACCACGCCGCCAACCCCCGGGTTGCGATCGTAGACCTGGCGGTGCAGGGCCAGGGTCTTGGACGGTTTGTCGCCGCTGACCCATTCCCCCGCCAGGCTGACCTTGGCAATCGCGGCCGGGTCCAGGCGCCCCAGGCACGCGTCCGTGGGCGTGATCAGCCAGCCGTCTTCCAGCCGGGCGCTGATGTTGCCGGCGCTGCCCACCGTGTAGCCACGGGCATACAACGACGCGCCGACCTCACAGATCTCTTCGCGCAGGGCGTTTTCGTTGCTCATGCAGGTACTCCTGCCAGTTGCTTGAGCGCCTTGTCGAAGAAGTCCGCGGCACCGAAATTGCCCGACTTGAGTGCCAGGGCCAGCGGTTCCCCGGGCGTGCTGACGCAAGCGGGCACCCCCGGGTCGATTTGTGCGCCGATCTGTAACAGCTGGATGTTCAGCGCCTGGACCACGGCCCCGGAGGTTTCCCCTCCGGCGACCACGAAGCGCCGCACACCCGTCTCGCGCAACCTGCTGGCGATCCGGCCCAAGGCCTGCTCGACCAGATGCCCGGCGCGCTCGGCGCCCAACTCACGTTGCACCGCCTTGACCTCATCAGGGGTGCTGGTGGCGTAGATCAGCACGGTTTGCGCATGGTCGGCGACGAAGGCCAGGGCCTCCTCGATGACCGGTTGTCCTGCCGCCAGGGCCAGCGGGTCGACACGAAAGGCCGGACGGCCTGCCTGCAGCCAGGTCGCGACCTGAGCGTTGGTGGCCTGCGAAGCGCTGCCCGCGAGCACCACTTCACCGCCTTCGACCGCAGGCACTTGGGCGGCGTCGAGGTCGCGCAACTTGCCGGCTCGACGAAAGTTGGCCGGCAAGCCCAGCGCCAGTCCGGAACCGCCGGTGAGCAGCGCCAGGTCGGCGCAGGCTTCGCCCAGTGCATGGAGATCGGCATCGGACACGGCGTCGGCGACGGCCATGCGGACCCCGTCGGCACGAAGCCGGGCGATGCGCGCTCGAATGCTTTCGACGCCGCCGGACACGCTGTCGTGGCGCAACAGGCCGACCTTGCCCCGGGTCTGCGCTTGCAGCACGCGAACCAGGTTCGCGTCGGTCATCGGCGTCAGCGGGTGATGCTGCATGCCCGACTCGCTGAGCAGTTGGTCCTGTACGAACAAATGCCCGCGAAAGACCGTGCGACCGTTTTCCGGGAAGGCCGGACAGGCGAGGGTGAAATCGCTGTCCAGTGCCTCGAGCAAGGCTTCGCTGACCTGGCCGATGTTGCCGGCCGGGGTAGAGTCGAAGGTCGAGCAGTATTTGAAGAAAATCTGTTCGCAGCCACGCTCACGCAGCCAGCGCAACGCTTCGAGCGATTCCTTCACCGCATCGGCCGCCGGTACCGTTCGCGACTTCAGGGCGATGACGACCGCGTCGGCGTCGAGCTGGCCGGCGACATCGGCAGCGGGTATGCCGATGCTTTGCACGGTGCGCATGCCGCCGCGCACCAGCATGTTGGCAAGGTCGGTGGCACCGGTGAAATCGTCGGCGATGCAGCCCAGCAGCGGCCGGGCAGGGGCATTCGACATGTTGAACTCCTCAATCCGGTTTAGCCGGGCAGGTACTCATTGATGAACTGCTCGATCACATCGGTGAAATGCTCATCCGCGGTGAAGCCCAGGTCCCGGGAGTAGGTGGCGCAGAATGCACCTGGCCAGGAGCCGACGATGCGCTCGATCGCCGGATTGCGTTCCATGCGGATCCGTGCGGCCACTTCCTCGCCTGCCGTCTGGCGCAGGGCGTCGATCATGCGTTCGACGGTGATCGACAGGCCCGGCATGTTGATCACCCGACCTTCGGTCAATTGCTCGGCGGACAGTTCATGACCATGGATCAGGTTGCGAATCGCCTGCGCTGGCGACATCAGCCACAGGCGCGTATCGAGCGGTACCGGGCATACGCTGGGCTGGCCGTTGAGCGGTTCGCGGATGATCCCGCTGGCAAAGCTGGAGGCGGCCAGGTTGGGCTTGCCCGGGCGCACCACGATGGTCGGCATGCGCAGGCTGCGGCCATCGACGAACGCACGCCGGCTGTAGTCGGCGAGCAGCAGGTCGTTCATGGCTTTTTGCGTGCCATAGGAACTCTGCGGCGCCCAGACCTGATCGTCGCGGACACGTTCCGGCAACTGCCCGCCGAACACCGCGACCGAGCTGGTCATCACCCATTTCGGGCAGGTGCCGAGCGTGCGCACGCGTTCGAGCATGTTCCGGGTCGCGGTGAAATTGATGCGCATGCCCAGTTCGAAGTCGGCTTCAGCCTGGCTGGAAACCACGGCGGCCAGGTGGAAGATGCTGTCGGTGCCGGCATCGATCAGGCGGTCCAGCACTTCAGGGTCGGCGATATCGCCACACACCACCTTGACCCGGGGATCGTCGATCCCCGTGAGTTCGACCATGTCGAAGGCGACGATCTGGCCGATGGGCCGGGACTCGCCAGTACGGTCGGTGAGCGAGCCACGCAGCAACAGCGCTTCGATCAGGCGGCGGCCGAGGAAGCCGGCCGCGCCGGTCACGAGAATATTCATGAGTTACTCCAAACGTCAGCGGTTGACGAGTTTTCCGGGAATTCTGAAGACCAGCAGGGCGCCGAGGAACAAGGCACTTGCCATCACATACATGCCGATCGTGGTGCTGTGGGTTGCGTCTTTGAGGAAGCCCATCAGGTACGGCGAAACGAAGCCCGCCAGGTTGCCCCAGGAATTGATCAGGGCAATGCCGGCGGCGGCCGCGGTGCCGCCGAGGAAGGCGGTCGGCAGGCTCCAGA
This sequence comes from Pseudomonas sp. PB101, assembly GCF_009764265.1. Lineage (GTDB taxonomy): Bacteria > Pseudomonadota > Gammaproteobacteria > Pseudomonadales > Pseudomonadaceae > Aquipseudomonas. The sequence continues at coordinate 7,125 of NZ_RWIR01000011.1, read as the reverse complement.
ACAGTGGCAGGGTGCTCATCGCCCCCATCGAGCCAAGGGTCAGGCCGATCATCGAAACCGTGAAGTTGTCGCTCCAGGTGGCGGAGATGAACAGGCCGATGCCACCGAGCACGGCGGTCAGCGCCAGGTGCCAGCGCCGCTCGCGCAACCGGTCGGCGCTGCGCGACACCAGGATCATGGTCATGGCCGCTGCGGCGTAAGGGATGGCGGTGAGCATGCCGACCTGCAGGACATCGCTGACGCCGGCCTGGCGTATCAGGGTCGGCAACCAGAAGCCGACGGTGTAGAAGCCGGCGATCATGCAGAAGTAGATGGCCGTCAGCAGCCAGATGCGCGGTTGCAGGAACACCTCTTTGAGGCTGTGTTTCTGGTGGCCGGCGGTTTCCGCGTCGATGCGTGTCTGCAGCAGGGTTTTTTCTTCCCGGGTCAGCCAGCCGGCACTGGAGATGCGGTCGCTGAGGCAGAAAATCACCAGGATGCCGACGGCGATCGAGGGCAGTCCTTCGAGGAAGAACAGCCACTGCCAGCCGGCAAACCCGTGGGTACCGTTGAAGGCGCTCATGATCCAGCCGGACAAGGGCGCGCCGATCAGCCCGGACAGCGGCACGGCGGTGGCGAACAGGGCGTACATCTTGCCGCGGCGGTGGGTCGGGAACCAATAGGACAGATAGAGGATGACGCCCGGGTAGAACCCGGCTTCGGCGATCCCCAGCAGGAAGCGCATGATGTAGAAGGACATCGGCGTATTCACCAGGGCCATGGCCGAGGAGATGATGCCCCAGGTGATCATGATGCGTGCGATCCACAGCCGCGCGCCGACGCGATGCAGGATCAGGTTGCTGGGAATTTCCACGAGGAAGTAGGCAATGAAGAAAATCCCTGCGCCAAGGCCGTAGACGGCTTCGGAAAACTGTAGATCGTCGGACATCTGCAACTTGGCGAAACCGACGTTCACCCGATCCAGATAGGCGACCAGGTAACACAGCAACAACAGCGGCAGGATACGCCACGCCACTTTGCGGTACGCCAGATCCTCGAAGCGATTGGCGGGCACGGCGGCACCGGTTTGAATCACTGATTCAGTCATGTGTTTCCCCCATCCTTATTTTTGTAGTGGGTGACTTTGTTTTTGTCGGATTACATGATGTGGCGTTTTTTATCATAATACGTCATACGAATTCAACGCCTAAATTCAAAGAGGACGGCGGGTCTAAAATGCAGTACCGTTCACCGATTTGAGCCCAGAGATGCCTATGCCCATTCCTGACAAATCTCCCTGTGCCACCGATGCATTGGGGGCCCTGAAGGACTCCGCCAAGGGCACGCTGTCCGATCAGGTGACGGCGGCCCTCAAGGCCTTTATCGCCAGCGGCGAAGCGCTGCCGGGCGATCGCCTGCCCACCGAGCCCGTGCTCTCGGAACGTTTCGGTGTCAGCCGGACCGTCATCCGCGAGGCGATCTCGCGCCTCAAGTCAGCCGGTCTGGTCGAAGTCCGCCAGGGCAGCGGTACCGTGGTCAGCGAGGGTGCGCACATCAAGGCGTTCACGATTGATCTGGATGTCGGCGGGTCGATCGAGGCGGTGTTGAGGGTCACCGAACTGCGCCGCGGGATCGAAGGCGAGGCGGCTGCACTGGCGGCCCAGCGGCATTCGCCGGCGCAGCTCGAAGCCATTCTTCAGGCACTGAAGGCCATCGATGCAGCCGAGCAGGAGAGTCGCGACGGGGTAGAGGAAGACCTCGCGTTCCATCACTCGATTTCCCGGGCGACGGGCAACCCGCTGTACCCGTCATTGCACGAATTCATCGCGCAATACATCAAGGAGGCGATCCGCATCACGCGCTCCAACGAGGAGCGCCGCCGGGATCTGGCCAAGACCGTGCGGGCCGAGCACTTTGCCGTGTACGCGGCCATCGCCGCACGCGACCCCGAAGGCGCGCGCCATGCGGCGTTGAACCACATCAACAATGCCGTCGAACGGCTCAAGAGTGCCGATCCGTCGTTCTGGCAGAACCCGGGGGCGAGAAAGTCCTAGCACCGCCTGTAGGAGCCGGCTTGCCGGCGATGAACTCAAGTGCGCCGCGGTTCTCCAGGTTACACGCGTTATCGTTAACGACCATCGCCAGCAAGCCGGCTCCTACAAGGGGACCGCGTCCTGTCCCGGGAAACACGGGCAACACAATACCTGTAGGAGCCGGCTTGCCGGCGATGAACTCAAGTGCGCCGCGTTTATCCAGGTCACACGCGTTATCGTTAACGACCATCGCCAGCAAGAGACCGCGTCCTGTCCCGGCAAACACGGGCAACACAATACCTGTAGGAGCCGGCTTGCCGGCGATGGACTCAAGTGCGCCGCGTTTATCCAGGTCATACGCGTTATCGTTAACGACCATCGCCGGCAAGCCGGCTCCTACAAGAGACCGCGTCCTGTCCCGGGTAACACGGGCAACACAATACCTGTATGAGGACGCGCCTCTGCCGTTCCGGTTTCGAGCTATTGCGCTTCTTGCGACAAAGCATGAATGACATCCGCAGCCATCTTTTCAGTGCTGTTCATCCCGGCTGAAAGCTGCCGACCATCAAGGCCTGCTACCGACCCGGAGTAGTTGGCGAACAGAATAATGGCAAATTAATGGCTATGCTTTGTCTACTGACGAAACTGATCAGACGGTCCGGCAGGCTGCGCGGAAATGAACCGCAACGTGCCCTATGTCACCCGACTATTCTGCGAAGAAATTGAAAGGAACAGAACATCTGGCAAAAGTGGTTGCCGACATTCAGTTCTACACTGGAGAGCGAGGAGAATCGTGGCTAATGCTACGTGCGGTGTGTTCTCAGGTTCAGGTGTCGGCACAAAAGGTTATCTGGTTTCCGAATACCGCTTCTATTGCTCAATTTAGAAGGATTATGTTTGGAGATTGTGAAATGGATTCTTTCAGGGATAAAAGCGCCGCACAGCAAGCCATACCCACCCGTTTGAATAAGCCGCGCTCGACCAAATGGCACCGCATGTACTTTTTTCTTGCGGGATTCGACGTGCTGGTTGTTGTGCTTAGCGTGCTATTGAATCACCTGATCGTCGATACCTATCACCGCTCCATCAAGGCAAACCAGTCGTGGGTCCAACAGCTGTCGAGCTATTCAACGCTGGGCAGCCTGGCTTCCACAGTCAATGCGCCGGGCAATAATGTGTTCGACACACATAATGTCGAAGCCGAATCGCGGAACATGAATGAAGCCTTGCGCGCCTTCAACGAGCATTTGGCAATGACCAAAAAACAGTTGGAAGCACGGATCGCCAATGAGGCTGAACACAGTGCAGATATACAAGCCTTTACCCTTGCATTGAAGGATGAGGTGGGTGCCGTTGATGCCGCGATGGTCGAAATGGTGAACGAGGCCTTGCTGATCTTTTCCTACTTCAGGGAAGGGCAGTCGGACAATGCCGGCAAACGCATGGCAACGATGGACAGGAAGTTTTCCCTGTTGCTCGCCTCACTCAGTACCGTGCGCGATCGCGTTGGCCTGGTGCAAAGCAAGCTTCTGGAGGAGGAGCTTGAGTCGGTCGAAGAACTGCGCCGGGTCGAATACGCGATCATGCTGTTCGTGCTACTGATGGTCAGTGCGGCCGTTATCTACGGGGGCAAGATCAGGCGCGAAATGGAGTCGCAGGCAGCCGAAAGGGAAGGTTATCTGGCAGTGCTGCGCGAAAGCGAGAAGCAGGCCCGCCAGCAGGCATCGCTGCTGGACAAGGCCCAGGACGCCATTGTCGTTCACGGGATGGATAACCGCATCCTGTACTGGAACAAAAGTGCCGAGCGTCTCTACGGTCTGTCAAAGGAAGAGGCACTCGGCAAATCGGCACAGGAGTTGATCTACCAGGGTGGCGCCGCTTTCAATGCGGCCACTGACAGCCTGATCGAAACGGGTGACTGGGCGGACGAAGTTACCCTTCGACGCAGGGATGGCTGCACCATCACGTTCGATAGTCATCGAACCCTGGTGCGAGACGATGATGGCCAGCCGCAATCCGTTCTGTCGATCAATACTGACATCACCCACCGCAAGACCGCTGAGCAAGAGGTCCAGCGTTTGGCCTTCTACGATCAGTTGACCGGGCTGGCCAACAGGCGGCTCATGTTGGACCGGTTACAGCATCTGCTGGCGGGCAGCCCCCGCAGCCTGCATACGAACGCGATCATTCTCATTGACCTGGATAACTTCAAGGCACTGAACGACACGCTGGGGCATGACAGAGGCGACATGTTGCTGCAGCAAGTTGCTCTGCGCCTTTGCGGCTGCATACGCGAGAGCGACACCGTGGCTCGCCTGGGCGGAGACGAATTCGTCGTCCTGCTGGACGGCCTGAATGAGAATCCTCCAGACGCAGCTATCCAGGCCAAGGCTATTGGCGAAAAAATTCTCGACGCTCTGAACATTTCCTACCAGCTGGATGGATATGAGCACCACAGCACCCCCAGCCTCGGCATTGCGCTGTTCCAGGGGCAGATGAGCACGGTGGACGATATTATGAAGCGCGCTGACCTGGCGATGTATCGCGCCAAGGCGGCGGGCCGCAATACCATGCGCTTCTTCGATCCGCAAATGCAGGCGGTTGCCACGGCACGCGCCAGACTGGAAGTGGACTTGCGCCGAGGCCTGCAGGACCAAGAATTCCTTCTTCATTACCAGCCGCAGGTGAATAGTGAGGGCCGTATCATTGGCGCAGAGGCACTGATGAGATGGCAGAATCCCGAGCGCGGAGTCGTGTTTCCAGGAGAGTTCATTCCATTGGCAGAGGAAACGGGGTTGATTCTGCCGTTAGGCCGTTGGGCGCTGCAGGCAGCCTGCACTCAGCTGGTTGCCTGGGCAAAGCATTCGCAAACCGCCCGACTGGGTATGGCTGTGAATGTCAGCGCCCGCCAGTTTCACCATCCGGACTTCGTCGAGGAGGTACTGCAAGTACTGAGATGCACGGGGGCCGATCCGAAGAAATTGAAACTGGAACTGACCGAAGGCCTGCTGGTAGAGGATATGGAAAGTACTGTCGCCAAAATGATCGAGTTGAAATCGATCGGCATAGGTCTTTCGCTGGATGATTTCGGAACCGGCTACTCGTCACTGTCATACCTGAAGAGCCTTCCGCTGGATCAACTCAAGATCGACCAGTCCTTCATCAGGGATGTGCTGGTTGATCCCAACGACGCCGCCATCGCCTGCGCGATTGTGAGCCTGAGCCAGATATTGGGGCTTTCGGTGATTGCAGAAGGTGTGGAGACAGAAGCTCAGCGCACCTTTCTGTTCAAGCATGGCTGCCAGACCTACCAGGGCTTCCTGTTTTCCCCGCCACTGCCAGCCGAACAATTTGAGGCGTATGTTCACGAAAGATCAATGGCGAGCACTGATTTCCAGGACCAAGACTAAATCGCCATAACTTCGCAGGTGCCTGGGAACGTCCGCTTTCGGCTATCAGTGACATTACCGTGTTTGCCCTGCGCTCGCTGCACGCTGCCAGCCTCGTCGTCATTGGGTCGCTTTTTTAGCTTGCTGAAACGTTTCATCAAGTTTATAAAAATGGCACAACTCCAAGAAAGGCTGCTGCCATGACCCCGATCAAACTCTTTGTTGCCTTCAGCGCACTGTCCGCTGCCTCCCACGCCATGGCCTGGGATTACGTTCTGCTCGACACCGACAAAGCCGCGCAGAACTGGCAGATCACCAGCCAGCAACTCGGCATAAAAACCGACAAACCCTTCAGCGTTACCCTGCGCACCTTGCACGGCGGTCGGCAGGAGGGCGTCAGCATCGTCGACATCGATAACGGCACGATGAAACTCTCGGTAGTGCCGACTCGCGGAATGAACGTCTTGCAGGCATCGGTCGGCAATGTGCGCATGGGCTGGGATTCGCCGGTCAAGGAAGTGGTCAATCCGTCCTTCATCGAACTCAATGGTCGCGGTGGTCTGGGTTGGTTGGAAGGTTTCAATGAGCTGGTCACCCGCTGCGGATACGAATGGGTCGGCCACCCCGGCGTCGACAACGGCGAACTGCTGACCCTGCACGGTCGGGCCGCCAACATTCCTGCGAACACAGTCACACTGCACATCGATGAAAAACCACCGTACGCCATCACCCTGCGCGGCGAACTGAAAGAGCAGGCGTTCAAGAAGGTAGACTTCTCCGTCGCGACCGAACTGGTCACCGAATCCGGCAGCGTCGTGTTCGCCCTCAACGACACCCTGACCAACAACGGCGACTATCCGAAGGAATACCAGGCGCTGTATCACAGTAACTTCAGCAACCCGTTCCTGGAGGAGGGCGCTCGTTTCGCCGCGCCGGTGAAACAGGTATCGCCGTTCAACGACAAGGCCAAGGGCGATCTGCCCGACTGGCAAACCTACCGCGCACCGACCAGGGACTACGACGAAACGGTCTACAACGTGGTGCCGTATGCCGATGCCAAGGGCGATACGTTGACCGTGTTGCATAACAAGGCCGGCAGCCTGGGCGTTTCGGTCGGCTTCAATACCCAGACACTGCCCGTGTTTTCCCTGTGGAAAAACACCGATACCCAAGGCCAGGGCTATGTCACGGGGCTGGAGCCGGGGACAAGTTTTTCCTACAACCGCCGTTATCAGCGGCCACTGAACCTGGTGCCAACAATTGGGCCGAAGGAACACAAGCAGTTCCGCATCAGCTACAGCTTGTTGGCGGACAAGGCGGCTGTGGATAAGGCCTTGAAGCAGGTGAGCGAAATTCAGGGTGGGCGGGAGACTGAGGTGCGGCAGACGCCGTTGGTTGATCTGACCAAGGGGTGACACCGGCTGGAGCATTGTCGGCGGATGTTGCAGCCCTCGGCCAAATGTTCGCCTCTGATCCCCTCGGCTTGTTCAAGGTCCGCCAGCGTGCGCGCGACCTTGAGCAGTCGATGGGCTGCTCGCAACGATTTGGTCACTGTCCGCTCCTGGCCGTTTTCTGTCTGTCGCGAAGGGCAGTAACCGACCCAGGCTGTGTGAAAACGTTTTAGAGCGAGTTTGACCGTCAGGATCGCAACGAAAAACGCGATCCTATGCAAATTTCAGAGCGGCTGGACAACCAAACGCTGGCAGATTTTACGTAGAAACGCG
>NZ_RWIR01000010.1 GCF_009764265.1 Pseudomonas sp. PB101 | reverse complement strand
ATGCCCAGCGGGGTCTGCTCGGCGGGTTTGAGCACCACGCAGTTGCCGGCGGCCAGGGCCGGGGCGAGTTTCCAGGCGGCCATCAGGATCGGGAAGTTCCACGGGATGATCTGCCCGACCACGCCCAATGGTTCATGGAAGTGATAGGCGGCGGTGTGTTCGTTGATTTCCGCTGAGCTGCCTTCCTGGGCGCGGATGCAACCGGCGTAGTAGCGGAAGTGGTCGGCCGCCAGCGGGATGTCGGCGTTGAGGGTCTCACGCACGGCCTTGCCGTTGTCCCAGGATTCGGTGACGGCCAGCAGTTCGAGGTTCTGTTCAATGCGGTCGGCAATTTTCAACAGTGCCAGGGCGCGGTCCTGCACCGAGGTCTTGCCCCAGGCATCAGCGGCTGCGTGGGCGGCGTCCAGCGCCTTGTCGATGTCTTCGGCGCTGGAGCGGGGGAATTCGGCAATCGGTTGGCCATTCACTGGCGAGGTCGTAGTGAAGTACTGACCATTGACCGGCGCAACGAACTCGCCGCCGATGTAGTTGCCATAACGGGACTTGAAGGAGACGACGGCACCGGGAGTGCCAGGATGGGCATAGATCATGATGAGGTTCTCTTGTTGTTATCGGTTGAACAGGCGCAGGCCGGTTTCGGTCGCTGGCCGCTTTTCCGGCGGCCAGCGATGGCTGAAAGCTGTCAGCAGCCCTGCGGCGTTTCCCCGCGTGCCAGACGGGCATTGATGTCGTCGATGACGGCCGGCAAATCGACGATGGTGTCGATCAGGTAATGCGGGCGCGAGTCCTTGAACATCTTGATGATGCGTGTGCGCTCTTCGGCCAGCTCCTCCAGGGACAAGTCCTTGAACTCCTCGTAGGTCAGGCCCAGTGCGTTGCCGGAGCAGGTCAGTGCGACCGTCCACATGCCCGCGCTGCGGCCTTCGAGGATGCCCGGCCAGGTGTCGTCGACCTTGACGCAAGCCGCGACGTCACTGATGCCCAGGGCAATCACGTTGGCCAGGGCTTGTGCAGGGTGCGGCCGGCCGTTGGGCACTTCGTCGGTGGCAACCACATGATCGGTGACGTAACCGTTCTTGCGCGCCAGCTCCACGACCTTCTCCATGACCACGGCCGGGTAACCCGAGCAGGAGCCGATTTTCAGGCCCTTGTCACGCACAGTCTCGATGGCCTCCAGCGCGCCGGGAATCAGCGCCGAGTGCAAGGCGATCTTCTCGATCTGCAGCGGCATGAAGCGCTCGTAGAGGGCGGTGACGTCATCGTCCGTCGGCAGGCGGCCAAAGGCTGTGTGATAGCGCTCGGCGATCTGCGGCTCGTTGCACAGCGTGCGGATGTGGTCCCACTTGCCCATGCCCATCGGTCCACGGGCTTCTTCCAGGGAGACCGCAACGCCGAACTCGGCAAAGGCTTCGACAAAAATCTGCGTCGGCGCGAAGGAGCCAAAGTCAACGACGGTGCCTGCCCAGTCCAGTACCACGGCTTGCAGTTGATCAGGTTGTTGGTAGTGCATGGTGATTGCTCCAGTGATGGGGAGATTGGACGTTCGGGTTCAGGAAGTGCTGCCGACGATGACCGGCTGAATCGCCAGCGAGTCGATAGACTTGGTTTCGAGTGTTTTCGGGCGGCTGTTCCAGAAGGGCACCAGCATCAGGCTGGCCAGGAGCGCAGCACCGGTGAAGACCAGGAACACGGTGATGGTGTCGAAGTAGCCGGGCAGCAAACCGCCGAGGATTGCGCCTATCGAGCCGCAGCCGTTGACGAAGCCCGCGGAGGAGGCCGCGCCGTCCTTGCTGCCGAAATCAATGGCAGCCGAGCCGCTGATCATCGAGTCCGGGCCGTAGAGGGTCATGCCCATCATGAACAGCAGGCCGACCACCAGGTAAAGGCTGCCGCTCTGCATGGCGGGAACGAACAGCCCGAGGGAAATGGTGAGGACAACCAGGCTCAGCACGCAGGCCGGGATACGACGCGCACCGAAGTACTTGTCCGATGCAAAACCGATGAGGATGGGACCTACCAGGCCTGCCAGTTCAAACGCCGTGGGGACGATGGCGGAGGCCACTTTGCCGATCTCGGGCATGCGCTCGTAGATGATCACCGGACCCCACAACAGAATTGCATAGCGCGCGGGCTTGAGCATGAAGTAGGCGAGACCGAGCACCAGCACGGTGCGGTTTTTCATCACGGTACGCAGACCGGCCCACAGGCTTTCACGCGGGACGACGACATTGCTGACAGGCTCGATTTCGATCTCGACGGGAGGCAGGCCGACGTCTTCCGGCCGGTTGCGTTGCAACCAGAAGAACAACAGCGCCACCACCAGCACGACCACCGCGCTGCTGATGAATGCCAGACGCCAGTCGTGGTATGCGCTGTAGGCCCACCAGCCGGCAAATGGGGTGGCGACCAGTCCGCCGAAGGCGTAGCAGGTACACCAGTAACCCATCACGCGGCCACGTTCGCCGGTACTGAAGAAGCTGCCCACGTTCTTGCACAGGCCCGACCAGCCGGTGGATTGCGCAAGACCCTGGACCAGCATGCAGGAGACGAATATCGGCAGCGTGGCATAGGTGCCCATGAGCAGCGCCGCCAGCGCCGAGATGACCAGGCCACTGAGCACCACGATCCTCGGTCCGAAGCGGTCGGCAAAATTGCCCCAGAGAAACTGGCCCACGGCGTAAGCGGTCAGGTAGAGCGCATCGAGGTTGGCCATCATGGCCTTTTCGAGCATGAAGTCCGGGTCCTCGCCAATACCCAGCTTGGCCACGGAAAACGCCTTGCGGGTGAAGTAGAACGCGGCATAGGCGAACCAGGTGATGAGGAATATCTGCAGGCGCCAACGCTGCAACGATTTCCACCCGGTCGCGAGAGGACTTGTGGTGTTCTTGTTCATGGAGTTCTGATCCCGTATGAGGTGCCAGACAGCGCAATTAATTGGTTTTTGTTTTTGTTTTTGGTGCAGAAGACCTGTCCACGCACACGCCATCGTCTGGATGGCCGTGTGGATGGCGTCAGGCTTCATGAATTAATGAATTGCTGTGATCGCTGACTCCTGCCCGGCACTGCCGAGCGATAAGTCACCGCATCCATTGTTTAAAAAAAGATCCCCGCCCAAAGGTGCTACCCATTGCACCTGTGCTCGAATCGGCCGGGACCTTTAAAGGGGTCGATCAGGCTGCCGGCTTTTGCATGTCGACGTTCATCGCCAGAAGGCTGTCGGCGATGGCGCGCAGCAATTGGTGGACGATGTGTTCGTCGATCTGGCCGATGCAGCCGATGCGGAAACTGTCGGCTACCGTCAATTTGCCCGGGTAGATGATGAACTGACGGGCTTTGAGCTCATCGTAAAAACGCTTGAACTCGAAATTCGGATGTTCCGGACTGAAGAACGTGGTGATGATCGGCGACAGCCAGCGATCTTCCAGCAGGGTCTTGAACCCCAGCCCGCGCATGCCTGAGACCAGGACATCGCGGTTGCGCGTGTAGCGTGCCAAGCGGCCGTGCACGCCGCCTTCCGCGCTGTGTTGCTCCAACGCCTTGTGAAACGCCACGACGCTATGGGTCGGTGGCGTGAAGCGCCATTGGCCGGTGCGCTCCATGTAGGTCCACTGCTCGTAGATATCGAGGCTCAGCGAATTGGCGCGACCTTTGGCGGCTTCTATTACAGAGCGGCGGATGATCACGAAGCCAAAGCCTGGAATGCCTTCGATGCATTTGTTCGCCGATGACACCACCACGTCAAAAGCGATGTCGTCGATGGTCAGCGGCACGGCGCCGAAAGAGCTCATGGCGTCAATGATCAAACTCTTGCCATGCGCCTTCACCACATCGGCGATTTCGCGCAATGGGTTGAGGATGCCGGAGCTGGTTTCGCAATGAACGAGAAAGACATTGGTGACGTCGGGGTTGGCCTTGAGCAAGGCGTCCACTTCTTCGGGCTGCGGGGGCAGGTAATCGCCCTTGTCGAGGGTGATGAAGTCACGACCCAGGTATTCCAGGGTCTTGGTGGCACGCTGGCCATAAGCGCCGTTCATCAGCACCAGGGCCTTGCCGTCCCTGGGGATGGCGGTGGCCAACGCAGCCTCCACCGAGTAACTGCCGCTGCCTTGCAATGGCACGCAGGCGAAGCTGTCATCCTCGACGCCGGCCATGCTCAGCAGATGCTGGCGAACTTCAGCGGTCACCTGATTGAAAGATACGTCCCATGAACCCCAATCGCGCAGCATCGCTTCCTTGGTAGCCTTGGACGTGGTCAGTGGGCCTGGTGTCAGCAGGTAGGGTTCACCCAGGGCTGGTGTTGCCAGGGCATGGGTGGTGGGAAATTCAGCTTTGGTCATGATCTTCTCCGGCGATGTTGTTTTTGTGGGGGAGTGATGCATGGCGCAATAAAATCACTTCAAGAAAAATAATTGAAATCGATTAATCACATGTCATAAATAAGGTGAGCTTATAGGTTGGTCGTCTATAGCTGCACTGACGGGGGACGCCCCTGCAGCCCTTCTGTTGGTGCCCGAGCCGATGGCGTGAGCACCGTCGGTCGTCTTTCTCCTGTGCAGGTTGACCTGACGCCAGAAAGGGCTAGCTTTCAACAGGTGGGAAAATTTCCCACGCAAAAGATTCAGGATAATCGTAAAGCTTGCTCCCATGCCGCCTTCGGATTGCAACGCGGATCGCGGTCAATCATCTGGAGAATGCACGATGAATACATACCTGCTGTTCAAGAAAGGTTTACTGGCGCTGGCAATCGGTGGCGTCCTCTCAGCTTCCGTCGTTTTGGTCCCGGATTCCATTTCCCATGACTCCAGTGCCTATGCCAAGGATGGTGGTGGTGGTGGTGGTGGTGGTGGTGGCGGCGGCAATGGAGGTGGCGGTAGCGGTGGTGGTAACGGCGGCGGCGGTGGTGGAAGCCACGGTGGCAACGGTGGCAACGGTGGTGGCGGCAATGGCGGCAACGGCGGTGGTGGCAACGGCGGTGGCGGTAGTGGAGGCCATGGCGGTAACAGCGGCGGCAATGGCGGCAATGGCAATGGCGGCAACAGTGGAAGCGGTGGCAGCGGTCACAGCGGTCACAGCGGCAGCGATCATGGAAGCGGGAATTCAGGCCATGCCGGTTCTGCCAGTTCGAACTCCGGTCGTAGCGGGACCCACGCAGAAGCGGGTGACGACCACGGTGTTCACGTCGGCGGCGAGCCGGGTGATGACCACGGTGTCCACGTCGGCGGTGAGCCAGGTGATGACCACGGCGTTCACGTCGGCGGCGAACCAGGTGACGACCACGGCGTTCACGTCGGCGGAGAACCGGGTGACGACCACGGCGTTCACGCTGGCGGCGAACCAGGTGACGACAATGGCGTCCATGCCGGCGGCGAACCCGGCGACGACAACAGCCGGACCTGAAGCGGCCTGATGCCTCATGCAAAACCGGGGAGGGGCCGGTTTTGCATGAGGCACACAAAAAATCACACCCGCATTCATGGGATTATTTCCCACATAGCTATACTGGGGTTATCTATCCGGGAATGCGCTGAATGCAATCGTCTACCTTGCCCACCTCGCTCCTCAAAGCCCTGCGCCATGTCATGCGGCCGCTGGTACGCCTGATGCTGCGCAAAGGCGTCACGTACCTGGTGTTCGCTGACCTGCTCAAGGAGGTTTTCGTCGATGTGGCGGACCGTGAGTTCCGGCTCGACGACAAGGCTCCGACCGACAGCCGCATCAGTCTGCTCACCGGTGTGCACCGCAAGGACGTACGGCGTTTGCGCAATACCAGCGACCCTGCTGCCTCCACGCTTCCGGAAAACATCACCTTCGGTGCGCAACTGGTCAACGCCTGGACCAGCGCCCCCTTCTGCAATGACGCCGGCCAGCCACTGCCGCTGCCTCGCCTGGCCAGTGTCGGCGGCGACCGATCCTTTGATGCCCTGGTGGCGAAGGTCAGCACGGATATCCGTGCGCGGGTGGTGCTGGACGAGTGGTTGCGCCTGGGCGTCGTGCGCCTTGACGAGCAAGAGCACGTGCACCTCGAGGCCCAGGCCTTCGTGCCGCAAAAGGGCTTCGATGAAAAAGCGGCTTACCTGGGGCATAACCTGCACGATCATGCCTGCGCAGCGGTACACAACCTGAGCAGCGAGGGGCCGGCCTTTTTTGAACGCAGCGTGCACTATGACGCCCTGGCCCCGAAGAGCGTCGAGGCGCTGCGCGAGGCCGTTGCCAGCGAGGGCATGCAGGCCCTGTTGAGCTTCAATCGACAGGCCTCCGAACTGGAATTTCACGACCTGCCCAGCCTCGAACCGCGCCAGCGCATCACGGTCGGCCTGTACTTCTACACTGAGGCTGCCGACCCCAACTCGCCCACGACCCCTGAGCCATGACCGTCAATTTGCGTCTGATTCAAGCAACGGCCCTCGTTCTGGGCCTCGGGTTTGCGATTGTGCTGCAAGCCGCTCCGGCCTGTGTCAGCCAGAATGACGCGGGCACCCTCGATGTGCCGGTCATCCAGGCTCCGGGTGGCACCGGCGGTACGGGCGCAGCGCCTGGCGGCATGGGCGGAACCGGCATCGGCAGCGACAACGACAACGGCGGCATGGGCGGTACCGGCGCGCCCGTGCAAAAACGTCCCGGCGGCATTGGCGGCACCGGTGCCGTTGCGGGCGGCGTGGGTGGCACGGGCATCAGCGACGATAACGGTGGCATCGGTGGCACCGGCATTGTCGGCACCATCACCGGGTTCGCCTCGATCTGCGTGAATGGCGTGGAAGTGCACTTCAACAAGAATGTTCCGATCAGCGAGAACGGCATTGCCGCCGCCAGCACCCGCCTGGCGGTAGGGCAGGTGGTTGCCGTGGAGGCGTTCAATTCCCGGCGCGGTCTGGAGGCCGGGCGCATTTCCATCCTGCATGTCTACGAAGGTCCTTTGACCTCCCTGCCTCGAGACTCCTTGCCCATGCGTGTCATGGGGCAACCGGTACGCCTGGCCAACGGTGCTCAAGTCGCCGCCGGCCTGCGTCCGGGTGATCCGGTACGGGTCAGCGGGCTGCGCGATGCCCGTGGTGAAGTGGTGGCCAGCCGCATCGACCGAGCGCCGGGCCTCAAGGAGGCCAGTGCCATCGGCCCGGTAGATCGCAGTGGTTATCTGCAGGGACTCAAACTGGCCAATCACCCGGGGGCGGCCCAGGAAATGCTGGTACGCGGCCATTGGTCGGGTCGCGAGCTGGACGTTTCCCAAAGCCGCCCCGACCCGAGCCTGCCTTTCATGGGTAGGGCGCACAATGCGGTGATCGAGGGCCTGGTACAGGGCCGGCACGACCGTCGCCTGGTGGTGGGGGGCTTTAATGTGACGATGGCGCGCGACACCGTGTTTGTCGGCATGCAGTCTTCGCAGCTGACGCTCGATCGCCGCGTGCGTATCAGTGGTGTGTTCACCGGCGCGCGGGACGTGCAGGCGACGCGCATCGAATTGCCCCGCGAGCGCTCCGATTCGCCGGCCGGCAACCGCCACGGGCCGTCCGGCAGCAGCGAGCAGAGCAGCGATGACTCAAGTGGATCGGGCAACTCGAGCAACTCGGGCGGCTCCGATAGCTCCGGCAATTCCGACAATTCCGACAATTCCGACAATTCCGACAATTCCGGCAGCTCTGGCAGTTCAGGGGATTCAGGTAATTCAGGCAGCGACAGGAGCGGCCGCTCAGGGAACGAGGGCAGCGTTGTCGACGACAGTCGCCACGGGGGCAATGACAGTCATGGCGGTGGCGACAAGATAGAACGCGTGGACGTGGACAAGTCCGGCAAGTCAGAGCGTGTCGAGAAGGTCGACCGATCCGGCAAAGTAGAGAAAGTGGAGAGGCTGGACAAGGTCGACAAAGTTGAAAAAGTCGAACGTCCGGAGAAAGTCGAGAAGGTTGAGCGACCAGAAAAAGTCGAGAAGGTAGAGAAAGTCGAAAAGGTGGAGAGGGTCGAGAAGGTAGAGAAGGTGGAGAAAGTCGAAAAGGTCGAGAAGATTGAAAAAGTCGATCACTCCGGCAAGTCGGGTTAGACAGTGCAGTCATGATGCACTTTCGTCATAAGTAACTAGGCTGGGTAAGTCACGCAACAAAGCATGCGAGTGAACTTCGAGGACGCAAGATACGAGGTGAACATGACCCCCAAGCGTTTCCTGCTCGCCGGTTTACTTGCCAGCCTGGCCTTGCCAGCGCTGGCCGATAGCTTCACGGCCTCGATCGGATCCGACTATTCGCGGGGTGACTATGGCACCGGCACGACGTCCGAAACCTGGTACGTACCGTTGGTGGGCAGATACGAAACCGGCCCCATGACCTACAAGCTCACTGTGCCCTGGCTGCGCATCACCAACCCTTCGGTCGGTCCTGACGGCGTGCCGTTGCCCGGCGGCTGCGGCAAAGTGGAAAGCGGTCTGGGCGACACCGTCGCCGGAGCCGACTATGCCGTGGTGGACGGCAACATTGGCGGACTGTTCGTGGACCTGATCGGCAAGGTCAAGTTGCCCACGGCCGACGAAGACAAGTGCCTGGGCACCGGCAAAACCGACTATTCGGCCCAGGTCGATGTCGCCAAAGTCTTCGGCCCTGTGACCGGGTTCGCCACCCTTGGCTGGAGAAAATTCGGTGACCCGTCGGGCACCGACTTCGACGATCCGATATTCGCCGGCCTGGGCTTCGCCATGCCCGTGTTCGCGCGCACCACGGCCGGCGTCTCCTACGACTGGCGACAGAAGGTCGTGTCCACGGGTGACCAGATCAAGGAGCTCACCCTGTTCCTCACGCACAAGCTCAATCAGCACTGGAAGTTCCAGTTGTATGCCGTCCAGGGGTTTTCCGAGGCCAGCCCGGATGCCGAGGCGGGCGTGCTGTTCAGCCACACATTCTGATACCTGCCTGTTTACCTGCCCTGATGGAGGTTCACCGCCTCGATCCGGCCATCGCCTGCGCGCGTCCTGATGTTCGGTCGTTGACACACGGGCTGACAGCACTAATCTAAAGGTGTGGGAATATTTCCCACGTTTGGATGCCGACTGGCGTTGAAGGATCTTTCGGAAACCGCAGTTGCTTGTTCTTGCTGCAAATTAATGGCCGTGCCGGTTGGCTGGCCGCCCCAATGGGCGGCCGGGAACTCACTGGACATTGCGTTCGATACGGACATGACTACGCAACTCCAAGCGGAGGTGCATCATGCTTCTCAAAAAATGTTGGTTGGCTCTGGCAATAGGCGCGGTGCTGTCGGCATCGACTGTGCTGGTGCCCGATTACGTCGGTAGTTTCTCCAGCGCGTATGCCAAAGATGGTGGCAGCGGTGGTGGGGGCGGTAATGGAGGCGGTGGCGGTCACGGTGGTGGCGGTGGCTCCGGAGGTGGCGGTCACGGTGGTGACGGCGGAGGCGGCCATGGTGGCAACGGCGCTGGTGGCGGTGGCGGTGGCGCCGGCGCCGGCGGTAGCAGTGGTGGCAGTGGTGGTCACGGAGGTGGCTCCGGCAATGGAGGCTCCGGAGGCAGTGGTCACGGTGGTAATGGCGGCGGCGGTAACGCCGGCAGTGGCCATGGCGGTGATGGTGCCTCAGGGCATGGCGGTCTGGGGCGCGGCGACGCTGACAATGGTGGTGTTGCCGGCAATGCAGGCCAGGGCAATGCACGTGGCAATAACAATGCGGACAACGATGCCGCAGACGCAGCCAGGGACGCCGCCAGAAATGATGCGAATGCAGCCAGGGACACTGCCAAGGCTGATGCAGATGCTGCCCGGGATGCGGCAAGAGCTGACGCAGATGCGGCCCGGGATGCAGCAAGAGCTGACGCAGATGCGGCCAGAGACGCTGCAAAAGCGGCTGGCGTAGCAGGTGCGGATGCAACCAGAGATGCTGCCCGGGCCGCTGCAGATGCCGCCAGGGACGCCGCCAAGGCAGATGCAGATGCGGCCAGAGACACAGCCAGGGCTGCTGCAGATGCAACCAGGGACGCCGCTAAGGCTGAGGCGAACGCGGCCAGAGAGGCGGCCAAGGCCGAGGCGAGGGCAGCCAGACAGGATGTGGCGGATGCCCCTGACGCGCCGGACGCCCCAGACGCCCCGGATGTAGACGTGCCTGAGGTACGGAACTAGGCCTGCACGCTACGCAACGGCAGGCATACCCGCAGATAACGTCCCGGCAGTTTGAAGGGCGTATAAAAAAGTCGCAAACCCTGCAGGGTTTGCGACTTCTTTTTGCCATCGTTTTACGCGGCCCGAAACACCGACCGGGCCGTGCTACACCGATTAGCCGTTGATGCGATTGCTCGCCTTGGCCTTGCTTTCAGCGACAGCGGCTTCAGCCTTCTGCTTCTGCGCAACCTGGAAGGCTTCCATCGAGACTTTGCGGTTCGACTCCATGCGATTGAACGTCTTGTCACCACCACCCGTGGCCATGGCCAGGGAAGAAGCGGTCAGGGCAGCGATTACGAAGAGAGCTTTAATGGATTTCATTTGATTATCCTCAAGTGAGAAAGTGAGATTCAGTAAAAAGTTAACAGCGAATTCTTTGGCTAAAGCCGGACCTGCGGATTCAACCTGGCGTTACCAGCCAGCCAGGGCAGCGTTTCTGTTGTCCCAGGTGCCTCGCTCCATACGGTCTTGAGCGTCTTTGTTTTTTGCCCAGGCAGTGAGCAGCACCATCATTGCAAAGCCCCCGACGATCAGAACCGGATAGGCTGCCAGCAACTCGACCAGCGAGTATTTCCAGGCCAATGGACGACCGACACCGAGCATGGCGGCATAGAACCACGACACACCGGAGAGCGCGCCGGAGAACAGTGCGAGCATGCGCAAGTTGAAGGAAAGTTTAAGTAACGAACCGGCTTTTTTCAGCGCCGGCAATACAGCGCTATGCAAGAGGTAACCGTTAAAGGTCAACAGCACAACGATGCCGATTTTGGCTTGCAACTTTGGGTTGAGGAAATATTCCATGCCCTTGCCGGCATAATCTATTCCGATAATAGCAATGCCGGTAATCCACAGAGCCACAAGCGCAAGCACTACGGTTTTTTGCAGGCTTTCCATGTGTGCGTCATCATGGTGACCCGACACATCCCCCTTGAGGAGTTGCTTGACCATGGCAACGTCACTGGTCAACACAAGCCCGATTGCAACGCAGCAGGCGATAAGATGGAAATATACAACACCCAGGCGAATATATTCCGCGGCAGGCGAAGACAGTATACTTAGTTCCATGGTTACCTCTTTGATCTAACAGTGGATCAACATGATTTCAGCACGGATTAGTTGGGTTTATTCCGATGCCGACTACGGTTGTGATCCAGCAATTTCTATTATTTAATCTTGCGGCTAATGCGCTGCGAAGAAAAAAGCGAGTTTCTCGAATGAACTTTCAATCATTCGACCAGTTCCATTTTCAGGTAACAAAAAACCTCATTCGCACTGGGCGTCTATATGAGGTTTTAACTTCCGCTTCTGGGGGTGAGGTGAGCATCGTTGCCCGTGCCACCTGTTGCGTATTCTGAACGAAAAAAACCATCTCCGTTCATTTTTTGATCAAATTTGCTGACCAGCGGCAGTGTCGTAGTTAGTTGCACATTGCTATCACTGGAGGGCGCAGCCGTTGCCCTAAAAGGCTTTCGGCGAGTCGGAAGGCTGATGAAAGCCGTGCAGATTTTTTCGCCTTTTTTTGCATATTCCAAGGTGAAAATCGGTGGTTATAAGCCAATTACCCCTAAAAAACGTCTCCAAAAATCCCGCGAAACCCGCAATACCTGTAGGAGCCGGCTTGCCGGCGATGGACTTCAATGCGCCGCGTTTATCCTGGTTACCCGCGTTATCGTTAACGACCATCGCTGGCAAGCCAGCTCCTACAAGGACCGCATCCTGGTCGAAAATCCCGCGAAACCCGCAATACCTGTAGGAGCCGGCTTGCCGGCGATGCACTTCAATGCACCGCGTTTATCCTGGTTACCAGCGTTATCGTTCACGACCATCGCTGGCAAGCCAGCTCCTACAAGGACCGCATCCTGGTCGAAAATTCCGGGCAACCCGCAATACCTGTAGGAGCCGGCTTGCTGGCGATGGGCTCGAGTGCGCCGCGCTTGTCCTGTTTACGCGCGTTATCGCTGACGACCATCGCTGCGATGCGGCGACCCGACAAGCCAGCTCCTACAAGGGACCCGGGGATCAATTGCGTCGTGCCGTGCGCCTTGCCACTCCCGCAACGCTCACGGGGGTGAGGGGACGCCCGACCACAGCCTCGGCTGGAGCAATAACACTGTGCACACCGGGGATCGACAAGGTCTCTCCCAACTCAAGCGCGCATATCAGGACCAATCCCCCCAGCAACAGGCCAGCCGACTTCATCAAGAGGTTCATTTGGTTTTTCCTCGCACAAAATTGCTCGGCAGGCCCTCGGCGTTGGGCAGGTCCTTGAGATCGATCTTTTTCGCATCCGTCGAATTGTTAAAAACAAAATCATCAGCTGCAACGGTATCGCCGCTTTTCCAGTCTCTCAGCTGGATGCTGTACTGCGGGCTCCCGGCAATCGTTTTGGACGTGATCGAATACCGACACGGATAAGGCCGATCGCCCTGGGCAATCCAGATCTGCCAATCAACCTCTTTCTTCCTGAAGGCCAGGTGATCGCATTCCACGCCACCGATAACGCCACTGCCCAGGTCCTTGATGTTGTTCACGCCGGCCATCAGTTGATCTTGAGGATTGGACATGAACAGGTCCGCGCCGGGCAGCGGCCTGTTGTATTTATCCCTCAACACATCGAGCAGGTGGTCAAGCGTGCCCGGGATCTCGACCTGCGAGTAAATGTTTTTACCTTTTCCCAACAAGGTCAGCGTCTTGCCATCAAACACCATCTCGATATCGGCAAACCCGCTGGAGCGCGTGTTGCGCAACTTGTCCGGTCGGTTGATAACGACCGTGCCGGATCCCGCCAATGTAAGTCGTTGCTGATCTTTGGTCACGACTTCGAGGATAGTGTCGTAGTTGAACGATATGCTTTTTTGCGCTGACATATAGTCGGACATGTTCTTGAGCTGGCTTTTCGCATAGGCCTCATCCGCCAGTGCGCCTGCCGACGCGCCAAAACCCATTACCAATACAAGTCCAGCTCCGGTGATTCGGGTTACAGGGGAGTGGATAAACTTTCGGGGAGTCTTTTCCATGGGGGTCACCGCTACTGTGTGCCGGACTGGCAACGCGGATCTATAAAGTTAGTCGTATCACCCATGGCGCGCCGTATATCCACAGACCGCTTATCCGATATCAAACTCAGTGCGTTGGTTATATTCCATTTGTGTATTCATGGCACATCCCCCGGCACCTGGCGCAGACAATGATCAGCCGCCCCCATCCATGGGCTTGCGGGTTATCCGTGACGTTTTGGGTCAGGCGGTAAAGCCGAACAGGCGCTTTGGCGTTTCCCACAGTATCTGTTGGCGGTCATTGGCATCGCAGCAACGCACTGCAAATCACCCGATAAGAAAAACAGATACCCGTTTAAGGATTTCCCAGAGGCGGTGCGGGCAACTGCGGCTTTAAAGTCACGTCCAGCGTTCGGCTGTCGGGCGGCCTCTGGGTTGCACCGATCTCCAGGCCGTTCGGTATCTCTACAACAATAAGAAGGTGAAAACATGAGTCACGAGACGGTCGATATCAAAGCGTGGATCGACAACCGACCGGTTGCCGGCTACCAGTGGCTCATCATGAGCCTGTGCTTCTTCATTGTTCTATTCGATGGGCTCGATGTGGCGGTCATGGGCTTTATCGCGCCTTCACTGATTCAGGAATGGGGGTTGTCCAAAGCGGCGTTTGGCCCCGTCATGAGTGCCGGGATGGTCGGGCTCGCCATTGGAGCCTTGACCGCCGGCCCTTACGCTGACCGCGTGGGACGCAAGAAAGTGCTGCTGTTGGCGGTGACGGGGTTCAGTGTCTTGAGCCTGGCGTGTGCGTTTGCGCGTAACCCCTATGAGCTGGCGGCCTTGCGCCTGTTGACCGGTGTGGCCCTGGGCGCCGCAATGCCCAACACCACCACGCTGCTTGCCGAATACCTGCCGGAGCGCAATCGCTCGCTGTTCATCACCATCATGTTTACCGGATTCAACATGGGATCGGGGCTGGGCGGCTTGTTGGCAGCCTGGTTGATTCCCCTGCACGGCTGGAAGTCGGTGTTGCTCGCCGGCGGCATTCTGCCGCTGGTGCTATTGCCGTTCCTCTGGTTGTTGCTGCCTGAGTCCGCACGTTTCCTGGCGGCGCGCAATGCGCCAGCCGCCCAGATCGCCAAGGTACTGAACAAGCTTGGCGGCAAATTCACGGCCACGACAAACTTCACCCTCGCCGAACCCCAGGCCCAGCACAAGGCGCCGGTGCGCATGCTGTTCACCGAACGTTATCGGACTGGCACCCTGGCGCTCTGGCTGACCTATTTCATGGGCCTGCTGGTGATCTACCTGACCATGGGCTGGATGCCGACCCTGTTGCGTGAAGGCGGTCTGTCCATCGAGCGCGCCGCCACCATCACCGGCCTGTTCCAGATCGGCGGTACGGTCGGGGCGATCGTGGTGGGCTGGGTCATGGACCGACGCAATCCGAACGGCGTGATCGCCACCTCCTATGCGCTGGGCGGGGTGTTTATCCTGCTGCTGGGGGCTTTCAGCCTGGAGTCGAGCCTGCTGGCGCTTGGCGTGGTCGCCGCCGGTTTCTGCATGAGCGGCGCGCAGACTGGCCTCAACGCGTTTGCCCCGGGTTATTACCCGACGGAATTCCGTGCAACGGGCGTGAGCTGGATGCTCGGCATCGGTCGTTTCGGCGGTATCTTTGGTTCTCTCATCGGTGGTGCGGTGCTCAGCCTCGGGTTGGGCCTGCCGTTTCTGTTCGCCCTGTTGAGCGTGCCGGCCTTCATCGCCGCACTGGCGATCCTGGCCAACGGTCATGCACGGCGCCGGGTCAACCGGGCCCTGCTGGCGCAATAATCTTTTTCGAACACAGGAACTCATCATGGCACGCATTATCGGTGGCCTCGCTGTCTCCCATACACCTACCATCGGCTTCGCCGTCGATCACGATAAGCAGAACGAGGCGGCGTGGGCGCCGATTTTCGAAGGCTTCGAACCGATCAAGGTGTGGTTGAAGGAGCAACAGCCGGATGTGCTGTTCTACATCTTCAACGACCATGTGACGTCGTTTTTCTTCGACCACTATGGCGCGTTCTCCCTGGGCGTCGATGAGCGTTACGAGGTCGCCGACGAGGGCGGCAATCCACGCTCGCTGCCTGCGGTGGGCGGGCATGCCGCGCTGTCGCGGCACATCGGGCAAAGCCTGATGGCCGATGAGTTCGACATGAGCTTCTTCCGCGACAAGCCGCTGGACCACGGTTTTTTCTCGCCGATGTCGGCGCTGTTGCCCTGTGATCCGGCGTGGCCGGTGCAAATCGTGCCGCTGCAGGTGGGGGTGTTGCAGTTCCCGATTCCCAGTGCGTTGCGCTGCTATAAGTTGGGCCAGGCCCTGCGTCGCGCGATTGAGAGCTATCCCGACGACTTGAAGGTGGCCATTGTCGCCACCGGCGGCGTGTCCCATCAGGTGCATGGCGAGCGCTGCGGTTTCAACAACCCGCAGTGGGACGAACAGTTCATCGATCTGCTGGTCAACGACCCGCTGCGCCTGACCGAACTGACCCACGCCGAATACGCCACCCTGGGCGGCATGGAAGGCTCGGAGGTGATCACCTGGCTGATCATGCGCGGCGCGTTGTCGGCCACGGTGAAAAATCTGCATCAGGACTATTACCTGCCGTCGATGACCGGTATCGCGACCCTGTTGCTGGAAAACCAGGATCGGGCGCTGCCTGCCGATGCCAACGCACGCCACTTGCAACATATGCAGCACCAGTTGGCCGGCATCGAAAAGCTCGAGGGCACCTATCCGTTCACCCTGGAACGCAGCGCCAAGGGCTATCGCTTGAACAAGTTCCTGCATCGCATGATCGAGCCGCAATGGCGCCAGCGTTTTCTCGAAACGCCGGAAGCGTTGTTCGATGAAGGTGGCCTGAGCGACGAGGAACGGGATCTGTTGCGCCGCCATGACTGGCGCGGGCTGATTCAGTACGGGGCGATCTTCTTTGTGCTGGAGAAGCTCGCGGCGGTACTCGGGATTCCCAACTTGCAGGTCTACGCTGCCATGCGCGGCCAGAGCCTGGAAGAGTTCATGAAAACCCGAAACCAGCAGGTGCTCTACTCGGTGGCGGGCAAAGGCCCGCGCTGATCATCAGCGGTTAATTCAGCGGCTCGTCCCGGGCCGCTATCCCTTTTTTGTTGATCTTGCTGTGCCCGGTGATTGCGGGCGCAGGGCATTTCCTTTACCCCAAAAACCGGAAAACAATAACAATGAAAACCGCCGTCAATCATCGAATCGTCTGTTCGCTGGCAGCCATCTGCGCACTACCGCTGCAAACATTCGCTGCGGGCTTCGTTGAAGATGCCAGCGCCACCCTGAACCTGCGCAACTTCTACATCAACCGCAACTTCACCAACCCGGCCTATCCGCAAAGCAAGGCCGAAGAGTGGACCCAGAACTTCATCCTCGACTTCCGCTCCGGCTTTACCCAGGGCCCGGTGGGTTTCGGGGTGGATGCGCTGGGGCTCTACTCGGTCAAGCTCGATGGCGGCAAGGGCACCGGTGGCACTCAGTTGTTGCCGATCCATGGCGACGGGCGTCCCGCCGATGATTTCGGTCGCCTGGCGGTGGCCGGGAAAATGAAAGTGAGCAAGACCGAACTGAAGGTCGGGGAGTGGATGCCGGTGCTGCCGATCCTGCGTTCCGACGACGGTCGCTCGTTGCCGCAAACCTTTCGTGGTGGTCAGGTCACTTCGCAGGAGGTCGACGGCCTGACCTTGTACGGCGGGCAGTTCCGGCAGAACAGTCCGCGCAACGATGCGAGCATGGAAGACATGTTCATGCAGGGCAAGACCGCGTTCACCTCCGATCGCTTCAACTTCGTCGGCGGCGAATACGGCTTCAACGAGAAGCGCACGATGATCGGGCTGTGGAACGCTGAACTCAAGGACATCTATCAGCAGCAATACCTGCAACTGGTCCACAGCCAGCCCCTGGGTGCCTGGACGCTGGGCGCTAACCTCGGCTACTTCTGGGGCCGCGAAGATGGCAGTGCCCGTGCCGGCGATCTGGACAACCGTACGGTCTCGGCGCTGCTGTCGGCCCGGTATGGCGGCAACACGTTCTACGTCGGCCTGCAAAAACTCACCGGTGACGATGCCTGGATGCGCGTCAACGGCACCAGCGGCGGCACCCTGGCCAATGACAGCTACAACAACAGCTACGACAACGCACGGGAGAAGTCCTGGCAACTGCGCCACGATTACAACTTCGTCGCCCTCGGTATTCCCGGCCTGACCCTGATGAACCGCTACATCAGCGGCGACAACGTGCACACCGGCGCGATCACCGATGGCAAGGAGTGGGGGCGCGAAAGTGAACTGGGCTACACGGTACAGACGGGGCCGCTGAAAAGCCTCAACGTCAAATGGCGCAATTCGAGCATTCGCAAGAGCTTCAGCAGCAATGAGTTCGATGAGAACCGGGTGATCGTCAGCTATCCGATCAGTCTGTTGTAAGTTTCACCACCGCCATCGCGAGCAGGCTCGCTCCTGCATTGGACCGTGGTCAACTGTGGGAGTGAGCCTGCTCGTGGATCACCCGGCGAATCATATCCATCAAGACCTGAGCCACCGAGGAGTGCAGGCAGCCGTTGCGATAAGTCAAACCGATAGCCCGGGTGGTCTGGTTCAATTCCAGGGGCAAAATGCACAGCTCGCCCGAGGCTATCTCCTGTTCCAGTTGATGGGCGGACACGGCGGCGAGCATGTCCGAACGCAACAACAGGCCGCGAATGATCGCCATATCGCCGCTTTCCACCACAGGCCGGGGGGGCGCAATGCCGAACCGGGTAAAACATTCATCGAGCATCTGCCGGGCCGGCGAGCCGGCGCGAGGCAGCACCCAGCGGGCGGCACCCAGTTCATCGTGCAGCACGTTTCTCGAATACAGCGGATGACCGCGCCGCGCCACCACCACCATGTCTTCCGTGAGCAGCGCTTCGCCGACCAGGTCACTGGCGTAGGCTTCCGGGCGCAAGGCCCCAAAGACGAAATCGACATCACCGGCACGCAGCTCTGTGGCCAGCAGATCAAACGGACTTTCGTTGGTGATCACTTGGATGCCCGGGTGTTCGGCCATCATGCGCACCATGGCTTCGGGCAATATCCGGGTGCGGCCCAAGGGCAGGGCGCCGACGTGCACCACACCTTGCAATGTGCCGCGCAGAGCGGTTATATCGGTCTCGATGTGGCGCAATTCGTTCAGCGCCCGACGGATCGCAAAGAGAATTTCGTGACTGGCACGGGTGGGTTGCAACCCGCGAGGCGTGCGCTCGAACAGCGGTTGGCGGCAACCACTTTCCATCACCTTGATGGTTGAACTGATGGCCGGCTGGCTCAGGCCGAGCAGGCTGGCTACGGTCTGCATGTGCCGGGTTTCGCAAAGTTTGACGAACACTTGCAGGCGCCGGGCCTGGAACAGGTACAGCGGCTCGACCGCGCGTTTATCCGCGCCATCGAGCAGTCGCGGCACACTGTCCAGCTCGGCCAGCACCCGACGTGCCCGCGGCAGCAAGCGCTCGCCGAAATCGGTCAGGCGCATGCCGTTGGCGTGGCGCTCGAACAGTGGCACGCCGAGTCGTGCCTCCAGCTCGGAGATCGACCGGGTCACCACCGACTGAGCGCGAAACAGCGCCACCGAGGCCCTGGAAACGCTCCCGTGATCGGCCACCCGGACGAAGGCGCGTATGTGCATCAGGCTGGGCAGTTCGGTGGATTCCATGGGGCACGGGCTCTGCAAAGGGGCATCTGCGCTGGACTATGCCGCCGCCCTGTGTGGATGGCAATAAAAAAAACGCATACCTCAAACACTTCAACGCATTACTCCTGGGGCGGGTCGCGGTGCGATGCTCGTTCGAAACGCAGGAGGAGAATCCGCAATGATCGAGTCACCGAAAAACGCGCTGGTCGTCAGCGCCCACTCTGCCGATTTCGTCTGGCGCGCGGGCGGTGCCATCGCGCTGCATGCGCAACAGGGTTATGCCGTGCATATCGTCTGCCTGTCCTTCGGTGAGCGCGGTGAGTCCGCCAAGCTGTGGCGCAAGGGCGAGATGAGCGAAGAGAAAGTCAAAAGCGCGCGGCGCGAAGAGGCCCAGGCCGCCGCCGATATCCTCGGTGCCAGCGTCGAGTTCTTCGACATCGGCGACTACCCGATGCGAGCCGACAAGGAAACGCTGTTTCGCCTGGCGGATGTGTTTCGTCGAGTCCAGCCCGAGTTCGTCCTCAGTCACTCGATCAAGGACCCTTACAACTACGATCACCCGCTGGCCATGAACCTGACGCAAGAGGCGCGCATCATCGCCCAGGCCGAAGGCTACAAGCCGGGCGAGAAAATTGTCGGTGCGCCGCCGGTCTACAGCTTCGAACCGCACCAGCCCGAGCAATGCGAATGGCGACCTGATGTGTTGCTGGACATCACCCCGGTCTGGGACAAGAAGTACGCCGCCATCCAGTGCATGGCCGGTCAGGAACACCTCTGGGAGTACTACACGCGCGTCGCCTTGCAGCGCGGTGTGCAGGCCAAGCGCAACGTAGGCATCACCTCCAGCCGTGACATCATTTATGGCGAGGGCTACCAGAGCATCTTCCCGCGTGTGACGGAGAACCTGGCATGAGCGAGCTGATCGGAAAGACCGGCATCGTCGTGCGCAACATCGCCAGGGCCGAGCAGGCGTTGGTCGATGAGCTGGGGCGCTTCGGTGTCGCGACCATCCACGAGTCGCAGGGGCGAAAAGGCCTGCTGACGTCTGCGATCACACCGATTCAAAGAGGGGTGGCCGTCAGCGGCTCGGTGGTCACGGTGCTGGTTGCACCGGGTGATAACTGGATGTTCCATGTGGCGGTGGAGCAGTGCCGCCCCGGCGATATCCTGGTGGTCGCCCCGAGCTCGCCGTGCAGCGACGGATACTTTGGCGACCTGCTTGCCACTTCGCTCAAGGCCCACGGCGTGCGTGCCCTGGTGATCGATGCCGGCGTGCGCGATACCCACACCCTGCGCGAGATGGGCTTTGCGGTCTGGTCCCGCGCCATCTGTGCCCAGGGCACGATCAAGGAAACCCTTGGCTCGGTCAACCTGCCGCTGGTGTGCGGCGGTCAATTGGTCAACCCGGGTGACGTGGTGGTAGCCGATGACGATGGCGTGGTCATCGTGCGTCGCGGCGAAGTGGCGCAGGTTGTCGAAGCCAGTCGCGCACGCGCCGATCTGGAAGAACAGAAAGCCTTGCGCCTGGCCAAGGGCGAATTGGGGCTGGACATCTACAACATGCGCCAACGCCTCGCGGAAAAGGGCCTGCGCTACGTCGACAGCCTCGATGAACTCGGAGACTGAGCATGGGCCAGACACGTATTCCTTGCCTCTTGATGCGCGGCGGGACCTCGAAAGGCGCGTACTTCCTGGCCCGCGACCTGCCTTCCGAGCAAGCGCTGCGCGACCGCGTATTGCTGGCGGTCATGGGCTCGCCGGATGCGCGGCAGATCGATGGCATCGGAGGCGGCGACTCGCTGACCAGCAAGGTGGCGATCATCAAGCCCTCCGCACGCGCCGATGCCGATGTCGATTACCTGTTCGCGCAAGTGTTGGTCGATGAGCCGCGAGTCGATTACGGACAGAACTGCGGCAACATCCTTGCCGGTGTCGGGCCATTCGCCATTGAGCGCGGCCTGGTCGCAGTGGCGGGTGAGGTCACCCCGGTACGCATCTTCATGGAAAACACCGGGCAGATCGCGATTGCTCAGGTACCGACACCGGATGGCGACGTCTGCTATGCGGGCGACGCACGGATAGACGGCGTGCCAGGGTACGCCGCGCCGTTGATCGTGGAGTTCGAGGATGTCGCCGGCTCCAGTTGCGGAGCATTGCTGCCCACCGGCAACGCGGTCGATGTGTTCGATGGCGTAGAGGTCACCTGCGTCGACAATGGCATGCCGGTCATCCTCATCCGTGCCGTGGACCTTGGGCTCAGTGGCTACGAGCAACCTGGGCAACTGGATGCCGACACCCGGTTGAAGGCCCGGCTTGAATCGATCCGTTTGCAGGCCGGTCCACGCATGAACCTGGGGGACGTGAGCCAGCGCAACGTGCCCAAGATGTGCCTGATCGCCCCCGCACAAGCAGGCGGGGCGCTCAGCACCCGCACCTTCATTCCGCACCGGTGCCATACCAGCATCGGCGTGTTCGGTGCGGTCAGTGTGGCGGTTGCCTGCCTGATCGAGGGCAGTGTGGCGGTGGGGGTGGCGAGTGTCGTTCAGGGTGACACCAAGCAGCTCTCGGTCGAACACCCCACCGGAGAGTTCACCGTGGAATTGCGTCTGGGCAATGATCGTTTGGTGAGTTGCGGTCTGATGAGAACGGCCCGATTGCTTCTGGATGGGGCTGTTTGTGTTCCGCGGATGCTATGGCCTGGCAATCAGGGCAGTTAAGCGTTGTGTTGAAGCGCATCGATTAGCGCTTTTGAGCGAGAACGCTTGGCGTCGGCAACTACGGTCAGATCTGACCCTAAGACATCCTGACGTATCAGACATAAAACTGTAGGTCACCTCACCGCAGCCGTAAGGTTTCAAACAGCGCGCGGTCTTATTTTTTTGCCGAGCGCGCATGGCGCCGAATCACTTGCAACAGGCATTCGGTGAAGCACACCGCCGGGTTGCTCAATGCGCCATTGCGGCGTGTGACGATGCTCAGTTGTCGGGGCTCGAACTGCTCGGTCAGCCCCAGGGAGACCACTCGCCCCAGTTGAAAGCGCTGCGACCGTCACGTACTGGCCGACTGGCGCCTGTTACGAGGATGCGCCATCGACCCAAAGCCGACCGTGGTGACAGGCGGCTTTGGGTTTTAAACGACGCTAGCCTTTGCCCCCGCTGACACCGCCGCTACCGCTACCACTACCACCTCCTTGGCCATTGTTGACCTTGACCTGCGGCCCGACGCCATCTCCCGTACGGAATGTCGGTAATGCAACCGAGTTCACGAATTTCACGCCGTCCCAGCTGGGCAATGGCGTGGGCATCAACTGGAACTGACCCGGGTGCTCGGAGTCCCAGCGCAGCAGCATCGACGTGTCTTCATGCTGGGTGTTGTGGCAGTGCTCCATGTAGGTGCCGGCAAACTCACGGATGCGTATGGCCATTTCGACATTGTCGAGGCTGTCAGGATCGGAACCTACACGGTAGACATCCTTGCGCGCGCCTTTTTCCCAGGCGGGTGGTGTTTTGCCACCTCGACTGAGAATGATCCCTTCCTCGAAATGCACATGCACCGGGTGAGTCCAGCCATTGCCGCCGTTCTGGATCTTCCAGATCTCCAGCGTGCCTTCACCCTTGAACCCTGCCGGTGTCGGGCCAGTGGCCAGTTGCGGCGCAGCGGAAATCCGACGCGGGTCCATGTTGAAGCCCGGGCCGCCATCGGTCTTGATCGTCCAGGGCGTCAGGTCCGTGCCATCGGAGCGACCAAAGATAAAGGTGCGGTGCCGCGCCTGGGCAAGCCGGGCGATATCGGCAGGGTCATCACGGTGCAAGGGCAGCGGGATCATGAACTTGCCCTCGGGCTTGCCAGGCTTGGCGGGCTCGAAGTCGGCCGGATTCATGCTGACGTCCTGGCCGGTGTAAGGCTTGACGATCAATTGCATGAACATACCCACGCCCGGGTCACCGTTGATCCACTGTGGCCCGTGGCTGGTTTGCCTGACGACGGGCAGGTACCTGCCGGAGAGTACATCGGCCAATGGAACGTCACGCTTTGGCAGCTTGCCGTTTTCATGCTCCGCGATATTGACGAAGAAAATCCTGTCGCCCGGCTTGATGCCGTTCTGTGCGAAGTCGACGACGATGTCATAGCGCTCGGCAACGCCCAGCATCGGCAGAATGGCATTGTTGTCCTGTTTGTCGCCGTCGCCATCGAGGTCCAGGCTGCCATCGAACGGCACAGCGTGCTCCATGATGTTGCCGTCGTTGGCGATCATGTGGAACGGTACCCGGTTGTATGAAACCCCGGAGTTGTTCGGGCCGGGGAACTCGCCACCATTGCCATTGACCTGGCGCACCAGCGCCAGCTTGAAGAAGCGAGAAACCGATCCGTCGAGAATCCGCAAACGGTAGCGGCGGGCACGTACCTCCAGGAAGGGCTTGTACTCCCAGTTGGTCAGTACCTGGTCACCGAGAAAACCGTCGGTGTTGAAGGGGTTGAACCACAACTGGCCGGCCTGGTCCCAGGCCTTGTCGGCGATCGTCAGGTTGATGTCGTAGTCACGGTTACCCCAACCGAGCCCCGAACCGCTGGGCAAGCGCAGGTTGACCCCGTCGTCGACCGACTCGTTGCCTCGGTCCACGGCGCTGTAGTAGTTCATCATCGTCGCGTTGCCCTTGTAGACATTCTGCGCGGTGAAATCGAGCATGTGGTCGTGGAACCAGTGGGTGCTCATGGTTTCGCGCCAGTCGCCACGGATCTTGATGGTGCCGTGGTCGCAGGTCTTGAAGCCGGGGCTGGCGTCGTTGACGAACAGTTTTTCACCGGGGTCGCAGGGGAACGCCGCGCGCGGGTCTTCAGCCTTGGTGTTGATGGTGTCGTACCCGGCCAACTGGATCGGCCAGCGATAGTCGTAGTACTGGCCCGGGAAGAAGAACGCGTTGGTAAAGCCGTCGCTCTCCGCGGGGGAGTGGCCGTTGTGTTCATGGGTGGTGAGGGTGTGCAGGCCAAAGCCCCGGTTCGCCGCCGGATCAATGGGCAAGGCATCGTAATGACGCATCAGCATCGCCTGGCCATAGCGCACCAGGAGCAGCTTGGGCGGAAAGGTGCCGTCGAACGTCCACAGCGCATTGTGGTCCTGGACAGGGAAGTTGGGGTGAAACTGCACCTGAATGCCCTTGGTGGTGCCCTCGTTGTCCGGGGTGCCGTCGGTGTTGTGATAGAGCCCGCCTGGCGCGAACTCCCCCACGGCGTAGTTGTGCCGTTGCATGCGATCACGCAAGCCGCTGTTGACGTGCGCGCCTGCTTGCACGGTCTTGAAGGCGTCGCGCGGGAGAAACTCATTGAAGCGCTGGTGCGACCAGCCTTTTCCCGGAGGCCGGCCTTCTGCGGGCGAATCGACTCGGCGATTGAGGAAGTCCTCGATCTGCGCCTTCCAGGGGTTGCGGTCCAGTACATTGGAGAACTCGGTCGGGAAGGGCGTCAATGCCGGCTGCCTGAGAAAGGCATCCAGCGCAGCCGGCGACGGGCCGCTACGCGCCACCGTCAATGGATCTTGTGCCGGTGCCGGGCCCACCGTCGGGACCGGAAACGGAACGGGTGATGGCGGGTCGGTCGGATCCAGTCTGTTCGAGCCGAACTCCTCGAAAAGTTCAAGCTTCTGTGTGAACGGTTGAGCCCCGAAAACCGGGCTGGCATTACCGTTGGTTGGGATGTTGAAGCCGGTTTGCAGATTGGGTGGCAGCACATTGTCGACCAAGGGGGTCTTGCGGTTACCGCCGACTCCATTGGGCAAGTCGAAAGCGCCGACATTTGCCGGAGGCTGCTTGAGCAAGTCCCTCGATGCGGCATTGGGGTCGGCGGGCGGATTACTGAACGCCGATGGGTCGGTAGGTGGCGGGGGATCGGTGTTGTCGAGAGGGACCGCCCGGGCCTGGGACAATCCCAGCCCCAACATGATCGCGGCAGCAGAGATACTCAACGCCAGCCTGGTTTTGAACAATGGACCAGAATTCAACCTTGCGGTATCCAGTTTCATCGCAAACACCTCTGACGGGTTCCTCGAAGCGCGTGGCGATGCATGGACAACGAGCCACTGCTTCTGGCCCGACTGGCGAAATGCTTGATTTCGAGCCGGGATGAGAGCGATGCAAGACTCCTACCAGAAGTGACAGGTGGTGACTGGTGGCTCAACGCCACAGTTTCGATGTCTACTGGTGTTTGGCGGGCGTATCAGAAACCGGGGTGAAAGCCCCGATGACGGGGGATATTCCCCAATACAGGGTGCGATTTGGATGGGTGCTTGGGCCAGGAGACGTGGCCGTTTTCTGAAGGTTTCGATTACCGCTTTTGGCCGTTTACTGCCAGTCGCGAAAGGCCGAAGTCGACCCATAGCTGACCTGTCAGCATTGGCTAAAAATGGATGACTGCTGCTTGTCGTTGCGGTGCAATCCTTTGAACGCAGTGGTTGCTTCTATTGGCTGATGATTGCTGCTGAGCCAAGTACTTGAAGTTGTGCGGATTCAGATGCGGTGGTGGTGATGGTAAACAACATTTTCCGTGTCGCGCTTGGAACTGACCATTCGTAGGAAAGGGTTTGAGTTTGTCCATTTGAGGGTGATTGCGTTTGCTCGTTTTTTACCAGCGTTGAGGTAAACGGAGGGGGCGGATTTGCGACCATTCCAGTGAACAGCTTGATAGCGGTCTCCGTACTTGCCCTGCGGACATGCAAGGCGCAAAAATTCTTGCCGCTAGGAAGCGCTAACACAAACGTTCCGAACTTGTCTGGAACAGACCAAGCGTCCCCAGGATCACCTGCCAGAAACAGCGCCGCCTTTTCGGGAGGAAGGCTAGGGATTGGCCTGAGCTTTTCTCGGAGTGCTTCCAGATTCGGAAGGTTCTTCATACAAAGCGATGCGTAAATTTTGGCGAACGAGTTGGCTTGGTCATCACCTTCGCTGGCAAGGCAAGCATTCGTACCTAGAGTGAACATGAGTAAAGTTGCGAAAATTCTGGACATGCGAACCCTCCCTGGAGATATCACGATCAAGCTAAGCAGGGTTTCAGAGAGTTGCCATCCAAATCATTTGCCTCCCTAAAAATGCAGAGACCAGAAAGGTTCGAGACTCAAATTATAGAGTCCGCTCCTGGCCCAGAGTGTGTAAAAACACCTTCGCGAACCCTTGCTATGATTTCTGAGGATTTCATCGCAGGGATCGCCCATGAAGCGCTTTATCCAAGGTGAACATCGAGGCCAAGGCACCTTACTTCCCGAGAGCCTCGACGACTACGTCAGCGATACCAATCCGGTGCGCGTAGTCGACGTTTTTGTCGACGAACTCAACCTGGTTTCCTTGGGTTTTGAGGGTGCTATTCCGGCTGACACAGGCCGTCCCGCTTACCACCCCGCGATCCTGTTGAAGATATACATCTACGGCTATCTCAACCGCATCCAGTCGAGCCGACGCCTGGAGCGAGAAGCTCAACGCAACGTCGAGCTAATGTGGTTGACCGGGCGTTTGATGCCGGATTTCAAGACCATCGCCAACTTCCGAAAAGACAACAGCAAGGCCATTCGAGGCGTCTGTCGCCAGTTCGTTGTGCTCTGTCAGCAGTTGGGACTGTTCGGAGAAAATCTGGTCGCCATCGATGGCAGTAAATTCAAAGCAGTCAACAACCGCGACCGCAATTTCACCAGCGCCAAACTGAAGCGGCGAATGGAAGAAATTGAATCGAACATCAACCGTTACCTGACAGCACTCGATGCTGCCGATCGGCAAGAGCCAACAGCCTCCGAGCCCAGCGCCGTGCGGCTGGAGGAGAAAATTGCCAAGCTGAAGACGCAAATGAAAGAGCTTAAAGCGATCGAAATCCAGCTCAACGAATCGCCGGATAAACAGGTCTCACTGACGGATCCAGACGCCCGCTCCATGATGACGCGCGGCACGGGAATTGTCGGCTACAACGTGCAAACAGCGGTCGACACCCAGAACCATTTGATCGTTGCTCATGAGGTCACCAACTTCGGTTCCGACCGAGATCAACTCAGCTCGATGGCGAAGCAGGCTCGCGATGCCATGGCGTCCGAAACGCTGGCGGTGGTAGCTGACCGAGGTTACTTCAAGAGTGAAGAAATCCTTGCCTGTCACGACGCGGACATCACTGCCTACGTGCCAAAGCCGATGACTTCAAGCGCCAAGGCGGATGGTCGATTCAACAAAGATGCGTTCGTTTATGACGCGACGAAAAACGAATACATCTGCCCGGCTGGAGAGGCGCTGCCTTGGCGCTTCTCCAGTATTGAGAAAGGCATGAATATGCACTGTTATTGGAGTTCGAAATGCCAGGGTTGCGCGCTGAAAACGCAGTGCACGCCGAGCAAAAATCGTCGAGTAAGGCGCTGGGAACATGAAGCGGTGCTGGAGGAAATGCAGCGTCGGTTGAACGATGCACCGGACATGATGCGAATCCGAAAAAGGACAGTTGAGCATCCCTTCGGGACGCTCAAACAATGGATGGGCTCAACGCATTTCCTGACGCGCAAACTGATTGGGGTAAGCGCTGAGATGAGTCTGAATGTACTCGCCTACAACATGAAGCGAGTTATGAGCATTATCGGTACAGCAAGCTTGCTGAAGGCGATGGCGGTGTAAAGTCTCGGTTTTCTCTGCCCCAGAAGGCGCTCAACCGCTACATAACCGCTTTGGAAGGTCAGTAATGCTTATCACGGAAAACGCTTGGGCAATCGCATCGCCCAGGAACGCCTGAATGACGCACTCGATATACGAAGGCGTTTTTACACACTCTGGGCCGAATGCTGCCTGCCGCGAAGGGCAACAACCAACTCATTGACGCTCAAGAGTCGCGCCGAATGGTAGCGAAGCCGCCATAATTAGCTGAAATGTATCCATTACAATTTTTTGAATGTATTGGTTGTTCGATCTTACGATTAGCCTCAAGACTTCTCTGGCGCGAGGCTCACCATGCACATTGCCATTCTTACCTTCGAAGGTTTCAACGAACTCGATTCGCTCATTTCCTTTGGCGTTCTCAACCGAGTTCAACAGCCTGGTTGGCGAGTATCTATCGCCAGCCCCACGGATAAGGTGCTGTCGATGAACGGCTTGAGGATTGAGGCGCAGGTATCAATAGAGGACGCCTGCGACGCAGATGCAGTGCTGGTGGGTAGTGGGCGATTAACGCGCGATGTCGTCGCAGACGATGCACTAATGTCTAGACTGAAACTCGATCCGGCTCGCCAACTTCTGGGCGCCCAATGCTCGGGCACACTCATACTTGCAAAGCTCGGTTTTCTGGACGATGTTCCGGCTTGCACGGATCTGATCACCAAGCCATGGGTTGAAGAGGCCGGTGTTGCGGTACTCAATCAGCCATTCGTAGCCAAGGGCAATGTCGCAACCGCTGGCGGTTGCCTGGCGTCGCAGTATCTGGCCGCCTGGTTCATTTCCCGTCTAGCGGGTGTAGAGGCTGCGCGCAGGGCGCTTCATTACATTGCCCCGGTGGGGGAGAAGGATTTGTATATAGAGCGTGCGATGACGAACATTTCTCGGTTTCTTTAAGCCGAGCTACTGCTGCTAATGCATGTGAGAAATTCAGTCTCGTCCAGTAATCAGGTCGTGTACTCAGACTCACCTTATAGACGACCGCTTACGAGATACTTAATTTATCTCCGGGTTTTCTGCATTCTGGGCAAACGCATGGGGGCACTGGCTTAATAAGCGGCCTCCGCGCTATCACCTTAACAATCAACCTTAATACTCCCAGTCCAATCAGCCACAACCCGGCGGGCGTCGCGGCGTACCGCCTGTGGAGGTACGCCGAAACCTCGGATGAAGGCTTCCCGCATGTGGCGGCGATCACGAAAGCCGGATTCGCTGGCGATGACATCAAGGGAGAATCGGCTCTGCTCAATCATCAAGCGGGCGGCCTCCAGGCGCAGTCCTTCGATGGCTTTGGCTGGGGGGTGTCCGGTTTCGGCAGTGAAAACACGGGTGAACTGGCGAGGGCTCAGGTGCGCCACGTCGGCCAGTTCCTCGACCCCGAGCGGTCGGTTCAGGTTCTGCCGTGCATAGTTCAAAGCGCTTTGGATGCGGTCGGACTTGGGCGCGAGGCCAAGCATTTCCGAATGCTGTGACTGGCCGCCGGATCGGTGCTGGTGCATCACCAGTTTGTGCGCAACCGAGCGGGCAATATCGGCCCCCAGATCCTTCTCCACAATTCCGACAGCAAGATCCAGTCCTGCCGTCATGCCCGCTGAAGTCCAGATGGGGCCGTCGATGATATAGATGCGGTCGACCTCGACGGTGATCTCGGGATGTAACTTCTGCAGGATCTGGGCGTAGGCCCAGTGGGTCGTGGCTCGCCGCCCGGCCAGCAAGCCCGCCTCAGCGAGGATGAAGCCTCCCGTACAGATGCCGACGGTGCGCCGCGCCTGGCTGCCGGCCTGACGTACGAAATCGAGCACAGTGGAGCTCGTATCAACTTTTAAAGGATCGTTGACCCCGACAACGATCCAGGTATCGGCCAGCCGTGGTGCCTGAAGCGGCCGCGTTTCCAAGGCAAGTCCCAGCGAAGAACGCACCATGCCGCCGTCCGGTGAGTAATTCTCGACGCTGTAAAAAGGCTCTTCAGCGACCTGATTGGCGAACTCGAAAACGGTTTGGGTCGCCAGGGAGAGCACCTGAAAGCCATCGGTGAGCAAATAGCCGATGCGATGCATGGTTTATTCTCGGTTGTCCTGAATCACTACCTTATACGTCATTTGAGATATCGCCAAGCCGCCGCATTCTGCTCTCCAGTTCTTCCCATAACACTGGAGATTCGAAATGACTCAACCCCGTCTCGGTACCGCCATGATCACAGGTGCTTCGTCCGGAATAGGTGCCATTTATGCTGAGCGCCTGGCCCGCCGTGGTCATGACCTGATTCTGGTCGCGAGAAATCGTGACCGCCTGACTGCCTTGGCAAAACGCCTGAGTGAAGAAACCGACCGCCACATTGAGATCGTGGTCGCCGACCTGTCTGACAGAGCCGACCTGGCACGGGTCGAAGAGCGGCTCAGGATAGACGCAAACATTTGCCTGCTCGTGAACAATGCCGGGGTTGGAGCAACGCAGCCCCTGCTGGAGTCGAACATCGACAAACTCGAAGAGTTGCTTACGCTCAACGTGAACGTGCTGACGCGATTGACTTATGCGGTCGTTCCAGGCTTCGTCGCCCGTGGTGGCGGCATGCTGATAAACATCGCCTCGATTGTTGCCATCGCCCCGGAAGTGCTGAACGGTGTTTACGGCGGCTCCAAGGCATTCGTCCTCGCGTTCAGCCAATCTTTGCGTCACGAACTGGCGGACAAAAATGTCAGAGTCCAGGTGGTACTGCCCGGCGCGACGGCCACGGAGTTCTGGAGCGTGGCCGGAACACCACTGGAGCACCTGCCGGAGAGCATTGTGATGAGAGCGGACAATATGGTGGACGCTGCACTGTCCGGGCTCGATCAAGGCGAGTTCGTCACCATCCCGGCACTGCCGGAGATAGCCGACTTGAATGCCTACGAGGCGGCACGTCAGAAGCTGATGCCCAATTTGTCGCTCAGTGCGCCAGCTGCGCGCTATCGCAACTGATGCTTGAGGCAGGTACTGAAGTAAAAGAGTGCGGGCTCGTTGGCGAGCCCGCACTCCTATGTAGATACATCGACCGACCGCTCCTGGCCGTTTTCTGCCGGTCGCGAAAGGCAGAAAACGACCCGCTGGTACCATTCATTCATCCCTGAGCCTGTCTCGTGCCATACGCAATATCTCTGCGTAGTTGAAAGTACTCGACCTGACTTTGTGTGTTATTTATTCGGTCTACTGTGGGCGAACGCCGTCGTAGGCGTCCTGAAGCAACTGGCGGATGGCCTGCGCTTCGATGGGTCTCGGATTCCAGTAAGGGTTGGACAGTGCGATGTCGGTGGCGCGATCCAGGTCCGCCTCGGTCAGGCCAAGATCCTTGAGCCGGGTTGGCGCACCCAGTGAACTGGAAAGATCGAACAATGCCGCGGCGGGGCTGCAATGGTCGACGCCCAGCGCTCGGTTGATCCGTGACAGTGCAGGCGCGGCGGGCAGATTGTAGGCGATGGCGTGGGGCAGCACGATGGTGTGGGTTTGCGCATGGGGCAGATTGAAGCTACCGCCCAAGGTGTGGCACAGCTTGTGATGCAGCGCCATACCCACATTGCCCAATACCGTACCGCATAGCCAGGCACCGTAGAGGCAATCGCCCCGCGCGTCGAGATCAGCCGGGTTTTGGCTGATTTTTTTCATGCCTTCGGCTAAAGCGCGAATCCCTTCTTCGGCCATCAACGACATCACCGGGTTGCCATCCTGGGCATACAGGCCTTCCGCCGCGTGGGCGATGGCGTTCATGCCGCTGGTGATGGACATCTCCAAGGGCAGGCTGACACTGAGTTCAGGATCATAAATGACGGTTTTTGGAAGTACGCGCGGGTCCTTGCCAGTGCGCTTGAGACCGTTTTCAGTCAGACCGTAAACCGGTGTCATTTCGGACCCGGCGTAAGTGGTCGGGATTGCCAGAATCGGCAGGCCCGAATCCATGGCAATAGCCTTGCCCAGGCCAGTGGTCGAGCCACCGCCGATGGCGATGGCGCAATCGGCACCCAGTTTGTTCGCCACTTCACGGGCTTGGCGGGCGGTTTCGATGGGCACATGCATGACGGCCTTGTCGAAAATATCGGCGGCGCGATTGCCCAGCAATTGCGCGATGTGCTCAGCCTGGGAGCGTTGTTCCGGGGTGCAGAGCACCAGTGCCCGTTTGGCGCCCAACCGATCGATTTCCGCTTCCAGTTGTTGCAGCGAGCCCTTGCCGAAAATGACGCGCGACGGCTGACCGTTATAGATGAAGGGTAGGGTGGACATGGGGCGATTCTCCGGGGGCGGTTAGAGCGCTGAAGGCTTTGCCATGGGCGTGGGTTGATAGGCAAACAATTGCCATTGCATGCCGGTCTTGAGCCAGACCGTCAGCGTGCGGTTGTGAATGGTTTTGTCGATGCCGTGGGACGTGATGTCGGCTGACATTTCACCAAAGGCGAGGGCGGCATTGCCTGACATACGAACTTCATCAAGCCTGTGATCGATACGGTGATAAACGTAGAGACCTTCACGGCATTTGTTCAGATAGCTGTCCAGTCTGTCCTTGACCCCATTGGAATGGACATAGGTCAACTCGGGATGCGACAGGCGTTCGAAGGTTTGCAAGTCACCTTGGCGCATGGACAGGTAACGTTCTTCTTCAAGTGCACTGATGACCGCGGTAATGGACGGTTCGTCTTGCATGATTTCCTCGCTGTGCGATTTAACGTTTGGTCAGGACAAAATCGAACGCGAGGGTCTGGAACGATTCGCGGCTCAAAGTGCCGTCGGGTGCCTGTCCGGGTTCGCGGGTAATCCACTCGGCAATCAGGGAGGAACGCACGCCGAATACCGCATCGGAATCCAGATACGGGTCGCCTTCGCGAAAAACCTGGGTAGTCAGGCGTTGATAGTC
The DNA here is from genome assembly GCF_009764265.1 of Pseudomonas sp. PB101. GTDB lineage: Bacteria > Pseudomonadota > Gammaproteobacteria > Pseudomonadales > Pseudomonadaceae > Aquipseudomonas. The sequence continues at coordinate 11,965 of NZ_RWIR01000010.1, read as the reverse complement.
GGGCGCACTGATGGTGAATTGCAGGTGCGCGGGGCGCCATGCGTGGCGGTTGAGCAACGTGAGCATCTGGCCGACAGGACCGTCGTCGAGGATGGGCTGGCAGTCAGGCGCGACGGTCCAGAAATGGTACTCGCCGGCCTGATTGGCTTGAATCAGCGCCGGGTTGCAGTCATCGGCACCGCTGCCGCCGGCGGTACAGATCTGCAGGGTGGCACCTGGAATGACGTTGCCTTTGGCATCGTGAATCACGCCGCGGACATGACACTTGGGCCCGGCAAGGCCGGCGCTAATGTCAGCGCCCAAATCGAAGATCCTGGCGTTCTGCGCCTGCGACACATCAAAGGTTGTCGGCTCGGTGCACCCCTTGGGGCTCTTGTGGTTTTGTGCCAGCACCAATGTCGACAGCCCAAGGGTATGGGAAAGCAGCACGAATTCCTGCCGATCCGCTGAACTCAGCTGGCCCGCTTGGGCGAGAAAGTCCATGCCACGCTGCCACTCTTGTTCGGTCAGTTTGGTGTCGCGGGCAAACGCATGCAGGTGTTGCACGAGACTGGTCATGATTTCGCACAGCCGCGCATCCGTGGTGCCACTGTTACGCGCCAGAACGGCTTGAGTGATCGAGGCTTCGTCCAGATTACGCATCGTGACTCCGGGATTTTTTGGTTTTTTGTGCCCTGTCGGCCCGTCGCGGATACGCCGCCAACGGCTCTGTTCAGGCTATAGCGCTGCACGTTATAGTTCCGAGCAACGCAAAAAAAGACCGATAAAGAAAATCTTTATTTCATATATGAAAAAGTAAAAGCGGAGCACTCAATGGATCGGTTAACCGAACTGGAGCTTTTCGTCACGACGGCGGAAGTGGGTACCTTGAGCAAAGCGGCGGAACTGCTCGGCTTGTCGAACGCCGCTGCCAGTCGACACTTGGTTGCACTGGAGCAACGACTCAACGTCCGGTTGATCGATCGCAATACCCGCCGCCTGGCGCTGACCCATTCCGGTCATCAGTTCTATACCAGCTGCAAAAGCCTGCTCGGTGAGTTGAAGGAAGCCGAGGCTTCGCTGACCGAATCACTGGTACAGCCGGTCGGCACCTTGACGATCACCTCGTCCATTTCGTTTTGCATGCTGCATATCGCGCCGCTGATACCGGCGTTTCGCAAGAAATACCCGCACATCAACGTCAAGCTCCTGGGCGAGAATCGCTATTTCGACATCATCGACAGCGAAATAGACCTGGCGATCAGGACCAAGGAATACGAGCCTGACTCCAACATCACCATTCGCCGCCTGGCCGAAACGCGCAGGGTGCTGGCCGCTTCACCGGGTTACCTGCAGCGCATGGGCACGCCGAAAACCATCGAAGATCTGGCCAAACATGACGTACTGATCTACAGCCATGCCAACCAGCCCCGGGTCATGCGTTTCACCAAAGGCGACGAAGAGGTCGCGATCAAGGTCGACCCTATGCTGGAGACCAACGATGGGCAGATCGTCCGGGCAGCGGCCCTGGCCGGTGGCGGCATCCTGGTGCAGCCCAAGTACATCATCAACGCCGATCTGGTGGCGGGACGCCTGATCCCGGTTCTGGATGACTGGGACTTGCCGCGCCTGACGATCAATATGGCGTTCCAGAGCCGACGCTACATGCCCACCAAACTGCGTGTGTTCATCGATTTTCTGCTCGCGGATTTTGCCGAGCATGAATACGAGCGTTTCTGGACGCGTTGATACCGCGTCCCGCACCCATCCCCCCAGTCGCGCGTCCGCGCGACTTCGCTGCCGGAATTCGCAGTTTTCCACTTGGCGGAAAACACATTTGCCGTTAGGGCGTTTGTTTTCCGATTCAATGGCAGTAGTCTCAATTCCACTGAGAGCACACATAACTTCAAAAAAGGTTGACCTCATGTCTAACAGTCAAACTGTCGGTGCTTCGTCGAAGATTCTCTGGCGAATTGCAGCCATCACCACCATGGGGTCATTGGGATTCGGGTATGACACTGGCGTCATTTCCGGAGCGCTGCCCTTCATGTCACTGGATGCCAGTCAAGGCGGCCTCGGTCTGACCCCGGTCTCGGAAGGTCTGGTGGCATCCTCACTGATCTTTGGCGGCGCCGTCGGTGCGCTGTTCGCCGGGCAATTGTCCGACCGTTATGGTCGTCTCGGTGTGCTCAAGGCCTTGGCCCTGCTGTTTGCACTGGGCGCCCTGGGCACCGCGCTGGCGCCGGATATATGGTCCATGGTCGTTACGCGTTTCATTCTCGGCATCGCCGTTGGCGGTGCATCTTCCACCGTTCCCGTATTGATTGCAGAACTGGCGGCCCCTAAGCATCGCGGCCGGCTGGTGTGCCAAAGCGAACTGATGATTGTCTCAGGGCAATGCCTGGCTTATGTCGCCAGTGCCGGGTTGGCGCACCTGTTCGACAGCCCGACGATCTGGCGCTACATGCTGGCCATCGCCTTGATCCCGGCGGCGCTGCTCTATGTCGGCATGCATTTCGTCCCCACCTCGCCGCGCTGGCTGGTCAGCAAAGGCCGCGTTGCAGAAGCCAAGACGGTACTGGCCGGCATCCGTGATACGCAGCACGAAGCGGACCGCGAGCTGAAGGAGATCATCTCCCAATGCAAAGTCGAAGCGCGCCAGGCCAGCGTGCTCGCCACGCTCAACGAACCCTGGCTGCTCAAGCTGCTCGCCATTGGTATCGGTCTTGGCTTCGTCATCCAGTTCACCGGCGTCAATGCGTTCATGTACTACACGCCGATGATTCTCAAAGAGACCGGCATGGGCATCAACGCCGCCCTGATCGCGACCATCGGCAATGGTGTGGTCTCGGTGATCGCCACGTTGATTGGCATGTGGGTGATCAACCGCATGGGCCGCCGCTCAATGCTGTTGCTGGGGCTGACCGTGGTGGTGCTGGCGCAGATCTTCCTCGGTGTGGTGCTCAACTTCATGCCGCACTCGCTGATGCAAAGCTACCTGGCGTTGTCCGGCGTGCTGGTGTTCCTGTTCTTCATGCAGATGTGCATTGGCCCGGTTTACTGGCTGCTGATGTCGGAACTGTTCCCGACCCATGCACGCGGTTTGATGAATGGCATTTCGGTGAGCGTGTTCTGGATTTTCAACGCCATCGTTGCCTTCGTCTTCCCGGTGTTGCTGAGCGTGCTGGGCGGTATGACTTTCTTCCTGTTCGCCGTGGTGAACATCGGCTCGATCGTCTTCTGCACGTTGTGGTTACCGGAAACCAAGGGCCTGACCCTGGAAGAAATCGAGCAGCAAATGAAGCAACGTTTCAATGGCCGCAAATGGCGTGCTGTCGACGCTCAAGCTTATTGAGAACGACCAGCGTCTGCCGGCAGTCCAAATATCAAGAGCCTGCCGGCCTTCAAGAACAATGAAACAGGGATCAAAAGTCATGACTGCTCATCTGGATACCGACATCGCCATCGGCGGCCTTTTCGAAGAGGAACACTCCGCCGAGATCGTCAATGCCCGCAACTCGACCAACGCCAATCCGCGCCTGGTGGCGATCATGTCGGTACTGACCCGGCATCTGCATGCCGCGATCAAGGAAATCGAACCGACCCATGATGAGTGGTTCAAGGCTATAGAGTTCCTGACCCAGACCGGTCAGATGTGCACCGACTGGCGCCAGGAATACATTCTGCTGTCGGACGTGCTGGGCGCGACCATGCTGGTGGATGCGATCAACCACCGGCGGCCGAAGGGCGCCACGCCGAACACGATCCTTGGGCCTTTCTACGTAGCCGATGCACCGCGCTACGAGAACGGCGCGAACATCTGTCTGGACGGCAAGGGCGAGCCGACGCTGATCAGCGGCCGGGTGCTCGACATTGCGGGTAACCCGATTGCCGGCGCGACCCTGGACATCTGGCAAACCAACGACGACGGCTTCTACGACGTGCAGCAAAAAGGCGTACAGCCGGATTACAACCTGCGCGGTCTGTTCACCACCGATGCCGATGGCTACTACGCGTTCCGTACCGTCAAGCCGCGCCATTACCCGATTCCTGCCGATGGCCCCGTAGGCAAGTTGCTGGGTGATTTGGGCCGGCACCCCAACCGCGCCGCGCATTTGCATTTCATTGTGACCGCCGAAGGGTACGACCAGGTCATCACTCACATCTTCACCCCCGATTGCCCATACCTGCATGAGGACACGGTGTTCGGCGTGAAGAAAGAACTGATCGCCGAGTTCACCACCCAAACCGATCCGCAATTGGCGCTTCGTTATGACTTGCAGGTGCCGTTCCTGGCGGTGAATTGGGACTTTGTCCTGACCCAGGCCTGAATCATCAACATCTGTTAGCGACCGTCCTGAAACCACTCACTCATAAGTGATCGTCATGCCAAACAAAAATATTGAACTGCTTGCTGCCTACTGGACCCTCGCTGGCGACACCTATCCCGGAGCTCCCAGCGAGATCAGCCCATTTTCCCTGCAAGCGCGTGCGCAGGCAGCGTCGAAAGCCGGCTGGCGCGGCATGGGGCTGGTGCATGCCGACATCCTGCACAACGTTGAAAAGCTGGGTATTTCCACCGTACGCAATATCTTTCAGGACAACGGCATCAAGCACCTGGAAGTCGAGTTCCTGACCGACTGGCACCTGGATGGCGAACGCCGCGCGGCGTCGGACAAGGTCCGCGACGAACTGCTGGAAGTCGCTGGCGAGCTCGGCGCACGCAGCCTCAAGGTAGCGGCCGGTTTGTTCGAAGACGGGCTGCCCGACATCGCCCGCATGCGTGACACCTTCGCGCTGTTGTGCGATCGAGCTCAACCTTTCGGCACCAATGTGGTGATCGAATTCCTGCCGTTTTCCAGCGTGAATACCATCGATCTTGCCATCGCCGTGGCCGAAGGCGTGCGCCCCAACGGCGGTCTGCTGGTAGACACCTGGCACGTAGCGCGTGGCGGCATGAGCTTCGATGAAATCGCCAAAATTCCACTGGAGTTGATCAAGTCCATCGAACTCGATGACGCCAACCACGCGATCGTCGAAACCCTGTTCAACGACTCCACGCATTACCGCAAATGCTGCGGCGAGGGCCAGTTGGACGTGCCGGACTTCATCCAGCAAGTGGTCAATGTCGGCTACGACGGCCCCTGGGGTGTGGAACTGATCTCCGCTGAACTGCGCAAGCTGCCGCTGGATGTGGTGGCCAAGAGAACCTTTGAAACCACCATCGCGCAATTCGAAGGGATCAAATTCCCGAAGTGATGCGCCGGACTAACACGCAAGTTTTGCTCGTACATAACCACGAACAATAGAGTTTTCAGGAGAGAGACAATGGTAGGTATCGCAGTTCTCGGCGCCGGTCGCATCGGCAAGATTCACGCAGCCAACGTTGCGGCCAGCCCGTTCGCGAAACTGGTGGTGGTGGCTGACCCATTCGGCAGTGCTGCTGAGCAATTGGCCGGTGCACTCGGCGCTGACGCCATGACCGACTGCGAAGCAGCGATCGATCGCGACGACGTCCAGGCCATCGTCATCGGCACCCCGACCCACACTCATATCAGCCTGATGCTGCGTGCCGTGCGCCAGGGTAAGGCGGTGCTGTGCGAGAAGCCCATCGATCTGGACATGGCCAAGAGCTTAGCCGCGGTGGAAGAAGTGGAGCGCCTCAACGGTCGGGTGATGCTGGCGTTCAACCGCCGCTTCGAGACCACCTTCGCAGAAATGCGCGCGGCGATTGAAGCCGGTGATATCGGCGAAGTGCGTCAGGTGATCATCAGCAGCCGCGATCCTGGTCTAGCGCCGGAAGACTACATAGAACATTCGGGTGGCATCTTCCGCGATATGACCATCCACGACCTAGACATCGGCCGCTGGCTGCTCGGCGAGGAGCCGGTAGAACTGACTGCCATTGGCAGCCGTCTGATCGACCCGCAAATGATGGAAAAGTATGACGACTACGACACGGCGATGGTGCAGATGCAGACCGCATCCGGCAAACAGTGCCACATCAATAACTGCCGTCAGGCGGTCTACGGATACGACCAGCGCATTGAAGTGTTTGGCTCCAAAGGCATGCTGCAAATGGACAACCTGCGTCCGACCACCATCCGTCGCTGGAGCCAGGACGTTACCGACGCTCGCGAGCCGTTGCTGAACTTCTTCCTTGAGCGTTATCAGCAAGCCTACAAGGCCGAACTGGATGCCTACATCGATGCACTGGTCAAAGGTAGCCCAATGCCGACCACCGTACAGGACGGCCTCAAGGCCCTGAAGCTGGCCGATGCCGCCGTCGAATCAGTCAAAACCGGGCGCGCAGTCCGGCTCTGAGCTTGAACGGTCATTCGCCATTTCGGACAAGAACATCAGGAGAACAACATGTCCTACAAGCTTGAGAGTGGCGCCACCATCGGTGTGGCCTGTCTGGGGATCACTCACCCGCACACGTCGGGCCGCGTCAAAGCGTTCAAACGCATACCCGGCGCGCAGTTCCTCGGTGCCTTTGACGACAGCCCATTACTGGAACCGTTCTGCGATGCATTGGGTTTGCAGGCGCGCAGCAAGGAAGAAATCCTCGCCGACCCGAATGTACACGTCGTACTGGTACACCCTAAAAGCTACCTGATGGCCGACTGGGCCATCGAAGCCCTGGAAGCTGGCAAGGCGGTGCTTTGCGAAAAACCGGCGGGTCGCGGCACCATCGATACCACGCGTATCGTCGAAGCGGTTGAGCGCACCGGCGGGTTGTTCCAGGTGGGCTATTGCTGGCGCTACGCGCCGTCGGTGGAGAAGATGCAGCAAGTGCTGCAGAGCGGAGAAATCGGCAAGGTCCTGCAAGTGCGCGCCCATGCCGGTTGCTCCCACGATGAAGCCGACACCAACCACATGAAGCAACCGGGCGACCGCGGTGGCGCCTTCTACGTGATTGGCTGCCACACCATCGATCGTTTGCTGCTGCACTTTGGCATGCCCAAATCGGTCAACGCGCGGATCACCAAATTCGCCGGGCAGATGAGCGATTCGGCGCGCGAAGACGCGGTGGGCGCAGTGCTCAACTACGATGACAAGTTAATCACCATCGACTTCATGTCCTGGGACCCGATGCCCTGGACCGAAAGCTGGGACATTACCGCCTACGGTACCCATGGCGTCATGCATTCCACGCCGATGCCGGCGTCGTACAAGCTGTACCACGATGGCAAGAATGGCCATCAGCAAGGCTGGACGCACTGGAACGAAAACAGCTTCCCGGAGATCTGGGCCGTGCGCAAAACGGTTTATTCCCCGGAAATCGCCGAGATCGGCAACCCGGTGTATTTCGACCGCGAAGCTGCAGCCTTCGTCCAGTCGTTGCGTACCGGCAGTCCTTCGACTGTGCCGGCCACCCAGGCGCACAATATCAACGTGATTCTCGAAGCGCTGTTCGAGTCCGCTGAATTGAACGGCCAGGAAGTCATCCTGGCCAAGTAATCGGCTACACGCAGTCCCGTTAGCGAATACCCCGGCCGACTCTGTTTACAGGGTCGGAAGGGGGCCTGCATCCCGAGAAATGCCAACAACAAAAAGAAGAGGACACCATGCACACGATCATCAAGCTTGCCGGCGCATTACTGTTGGGACTGGCCGTCAGTGCCTGCGACAAGAGCGCCACCAGCACCAAAGGCACCATCGGCGTTGCCATGCCCTCGAAAACCGAGGCGCGCTGGGTTTCGGACGGCAGCAGCATCGTCGACTCTTTGAAAAAGCTCGGTTACGACACTGACCTGCAGTACGCCCAGTACGAAGCACCGACCCAGCTGTCGCAAATTGAAAACATGATGGTCAAGGGCATCAAGGGACTGATCGTCGCGCCGATCGACGGCACGACCATGGCTGATGTGCTCAAGCAGGCCAAGGAAAAAGGCATCAAGGTCATTTCCTATGACCGTTTGATCCGCAACACCAAGGACTTCGACTACTACGTCACCTTCGACAACTACCGCACCGGTGTGCTGCAAGGCCAGTCCATTGTAGACAAGTTGCAACTCGCGCAGGGCAAGGGGCCGTTCAACCTGGAAATCTTCGCCGGCTCCACCGACGACAACAACGCCCACGTGGTGTACGCGGGGGTGATGTCGCAGCTCAAGCCATACATCGACAGCGGCAAGTTGGTGATTCGCAGCGGCCAACAAGCGATGGAGAAGGTAGCGACCCCGAACTGGGATGGCGCCCAGGCACAGGCGCGCATGGATAACCTGCTAAGTGCCTTCTATGGAACCGCGCACCTGGACGCCGTGCTGGCGATGAACGACCAGATCGCAACCGGTGTGGTGTCTTCATTGCGCGGTGTGGGTTATGGCTCGGGCAAGGCGGCCATGCCGATTGTCACCGGACAGGATGCCGAGGTGGCCAGCATCAAGTCGATCATTCGCGGCGATCAGTCCTCGACCATCTTCAAGGACACCCGTGCACTGGCTGAAGCCGCTGCGCAGATGATGGACGCCACCTTGAGCGGCAAGACGGTGGTGGTCAATGACTCCACGTCTTACGACAACGGCGTGATGATCGTGCCGACCCAACTGCTTACGCCACAACTGGTCGACGGCAACAACTGGCAGAAAGTTCTGGTGGACGACACCAAGTTCTATACCTCGGAACAGTTGCGCTAAGGCGAACGGCGTACGGTGCGTGCGGGCAGGAGAGAGAACATGACAACAACAATTCTCGACATGCGTGATATCCAGAAGTGCTTCGGTCCGGTGAAGGCGCTCAGCCGGGTCAACCTCAAGGTCGGCGATGGCGAAATCCATGCGATCTGCGGTGAGAACGGTGCCGGCAAATCGACCCTGATGAAGATCCTCAGTGGGGTCTATCCTCATGGCAGCTTCACCGGCGACATTGTCTTCGACGGCAAGCCAAGAACCTTCCAGGGATTGCGTGACAGCGAGGCGCTGGGCATTTGCATCATTCACCAGGAGCTGGCTCTGGTGCCGATGCTCTCGATCACCGAGAACCTGTTTCTCGGCAACGAGATCGCTCGGCATGGCGTCATCGACTGGAACCAGGCGCACCGGCGGGCCCGTGATTTGCTCGCCCGTGTCGGCCTTGATGCAAGCCCCCAGACCTTGGTGGGTAAACTCGGCATCGGCCAGCAGCAGATGGTGGAAATCGCCAAGGCGCTGGCCAAGGACGTGCGCCTGCTGATTCTTGATGAGCCCACCGCCAGCCTCAACGAAAAAGACAGCGATACCTTGCTCAAGCTCATGCTCGAACTCAAGGGACGTGGCATTACCTCGATCATCATCTCGCACAAGCTCAACGAGATTGGCCGTGTGGCTGACGAGATCACGGTGATTCGCGACGGCAGCACTGTCGACGTGATCGACTGCCGCGCCGAACCGATCGACGAAGCTCGGGTTATCCGCTCCATGGTCGGTCGCGAGTTGTCGGATCGTTACCCGTCGCGTGTCAGCGAGATCGGCGAAACGTTGTTCGAGGTCGAAGGCTGGTCGGTGGGTGATCCCGAGCGTCCGGGCCGCGACCGCATACGCAATATCAATTTCCACGTGCGCCGTGGCGAAGTGGTGGGCATTGCCGGGCTGATGGGCTCTGGCCGTACTGAGTTCGCCATGAGTGTGTTTGGCCGCACCTACGGCACCAATATTCGCGGCAAGGCACGTCTCGAAGGAAGGGAAGTTGACCTTGGCACCGTGCGCAAGGCCATCGATCAAGGCCTGGCCTACGCCACGGAAGACCGCAAGGGCGCCGGCCTGGTGTTGGGGGAGAGCATCACTCGCAACACCAGCATGGCCAACCTGGCCGCAGTCTCAAAGCGCTGGGTGATGAACGAACTGGCCGAAACCAAAGTGGCCGTTGACTATCAGGCACGCCTGCGCATCCGAACCCCCAACGTATTGCAGTCGGTGGACAAGCTGTCCGGGGGCAATCAGCAGAAGGTGGTTTTGGGCAAGTGGCTGTTCTCCGATCCCAAGGTGTTGATCCTCGACGAGCCCACCCGTGGCATCGATGTGGGGGCCAAGTACGAGATTTATGGCGTGGTCAATCAGGTGGTCAGTGAAGGCAGGGGAGTCGTGATGATTTCTTCGGAAATGCCGGAGCTGCTCGGTACTTGTGACCGCATCTATGTGATGAACGAAGGGCGTTTTGTCGGCGAGTTTCCGATCGCCGAGGCATCGCAAGAAAAAATCATGCACGCAATCATGAAAAACGAGGTGATCCAGTGAACGAAGTCAGCGTACCTCTCGCATCCAAACCATCAGCGCTCACGTCATTCAAGCGCGGCGCGCGCGAATACGGTCTTCTGGCGTCGTTGATCGTCATCATGGTGTTCTTCCAGGTGGCCACCGGCGGGGCGCTGATGCAGCCGCTGAACCTGACCAACCTGTTGCTGCAAAACAGTTACATCGTGGTCATGGCGTTGGGCATGTTGATGGTGATTGTCTGCGGTCATATCGACTTGTCGGTGGGTTCCGTAGTCGGAGTGATCGGTGCGATTGCCGCCGTGCTTATGGTCCAGTACCGGATGGATTTCTTCACGGTCACCATCATTTGCCTCGCTACTGGCGCGCTGATCGGTGCCGCACAAGGCTACTGGGTAGCGGTCTGGGGCATGCCGTCATTCATCGTCACCCTGGCAGGCATGCTGATCTTTCGAGGCGCGACTATCGCCATCTCGCAAGGCCAGTCTATAGGTCCATTCCCACCGGCCTTCTCTGCGATCAGCTCGGGTTTTATTCCCGATATCTTTGCCAGTGAACACCTGCGCATTACTTCCTTGCTGGTGGGCATCGCCGTCGCAGCTGCGTTCTGGATCGTCGAATACCGTAGTCGCAGACGTACACTCAAGAGCGGTGGCAACGCCGCCCCCATGGCTTTGTTCGCACTGAAAAATGGCGTGATCACGGCGCTCATCGTGTACTTCTGCTACCTGCTCTCGACCTATCGCGGCATCCCCACTGTGCTGGTGATCATGAGCGTGTTGATCGGTGTGTACACCTTCATCATGAACCGCACTGTGATTGGCCGCTGGATCTACGCCGTGGGCGGCAATCTCAAGGCTGCGAAGCTGTCGGGGATCAACACGTCGCGTGTGACCTTCTTTGCTTTCGTCAACATGGGCGTACTCGCGGCGGTGGCCGGGCTGATTTTCGTGGCCCGACTCAACAGCGCTACACCACGTGGGGGCTCAGGCTTTGAGCTGGATGTCATCGCTGCGGTGTTCATCGGCGGCGCCTCGGCGTCTGGTGGGGTAGGCAAGGTTGTCGGCGTGGTGATCGGTGCCTTCATCATGGGTGTGCTGAACAACGGCATGTCGATCATGGGCATCGGCATCGACTATCAGCAGATGATCAAGGGCGCTGTGTTGCTGGCGGCGGTATTTGTGGATGTTTATCAGAAGAGCAAAGTTTGAAATGGCAGGCATGTCCGACAGAGTGGGGAGTCCGCGATGATCAAGCACATCGTGATGTGGAAACTGGAAGGGGAAACGCCTGAAGCGCACAGACAGGCCTGCCTGTTCCTGAAGGAGCGTTTCGAAGGACTCGCCGGGCTGATACCTGGGCTTCTGAAAATCGAGGTAGGCGTAGATTTCAGCCGTATAGACTATGCGTGCGATGTCGTGCTCTACAGTGAGTTCGAAACCCAGGAAGCCCTGGACGCCTACGCTTCCCACCCCGAACATTTGCGGGTGAAAGGGGAGTTGGGTAATTCACGCATTGCGCGGCATCAGGTCGATTATCGGTTGTCGTAAACATCTTAGGTCGCAATGAAGTTGTGGAAGGGGCGCCTCAAAGGTTGCTCCTTCCCGTCCGGTCGGTCTGTTACGACCAGTCGTGGCGCTCTGAAATTCGGTGAGCGTCCGCTTTTGACCCAGGCTGTGTGAAAACGTTTTAGAGCGAGTTTGACCGTCAGGATCGCAACGAAAAACGCGATCCTATGCAAATTTCAGAGCGGCTGGACAACCAAACGCTGGCAGATTTTACGTAGAAACGCG
>NZ_RWIR01000009.1 GCF_009764265.1 Pseudomonas sp. PB101 | reverse complement strand
CGATGGCGTCCGTGAAATCGCCATCGCCAGCAAGCCGGCTCCTACAAGGAATGGTGTCGATCAGGCTTGCTTGCGCGGCTCGCTTTCCCGGCCGTCGTCATACTGCGAAAGCCATTCCACCGCCGCGTCGCGGTAGCGGCTGAAGCCCTTGTAGTCGACCAGTTGCTGATTGAGGTCGCGCAGCACCCGATGCATGCGCCGGGCCCACGCCGGGTTGGTGGCGATGTCCTCAAGGCTCAGCAGGTAAGTACGGATCGGGAAGACGATGGCGTTGCTGCGCGGCAAGCGGTGCAGCGGTTGTAACTCGATGCGCAGGTACACCAGCTTGCCGGCGTTTTCGGCGGTCACGACGGTGCGGTCCGGTGCCCATTCCGGCAGGCTTTCAGCCGAGACTTCGAGGCGCGGATTGACGGTCAGCGACCAGTTAAGGCGGCGTACCGGGTGACCGGTGCGCAGGCGCAGCAGGAACTTCAGGGCACGGTCGAGCATGCCGATTTCCTTCACCAGCGGTACGGGGCCGTGGAATTCCTCCCAGCTCATGCCGAGGTTGAAGCGCAGCGAATAGTCGGCGCGTTGAGTGGCGATGCCTGCTCCCCAGTACAACGTACCGTCGCGCTCTTCCTGCAACACCCAGTCACCCTGGGCCTGGCGAGTCACGTACTCCATCGGCTCATAGGGCAAGGTCGCCGGGTCGCCGAAGGTGAAGTGGTCGTCGATGTTCAGCAGGCGGTTGGTCCAGTGCCACTGCCGGCCTTCACGGGCCAGGGTGAAGTACTCCGGGTAATCACGGGCGTAGGACTCCATGATCAGTTCGAGCAGGTCCCATTGCGCCTCCATCATGTGCGGCGCCGAGACATAGTGCATGCCCGGGTCCTTCTCCAGGGTGATGGCGCGGTCCCGGCATTCGCTGATGTAGTGCTCGTCGATATCGAACGCAGCGCGGAACGCACCGTCGCCCACCGGGACATGCGGCTCGAGGTTCATCGAGTACATGTAGTCGTCATCGGGAAACGGAAAGGGCGCGCGGGCGATGGTTTCCGGGCTGTTGGCGAAGGTGTAGTCGTCGCGATAGGTTTCGTCGCGGTTGAATGTGATTGTCATTGTTATGTCTTCCGATCAGAGGTCGATGACCAGGCGATTGCATTGGGCGCGCGATACGCACGGCATGATTTTCTTGCGGCTGGCCTTGTCTTCGTCGGACAGCCAGTCGTCGGTGTGCAGCAACTCGCCGTCCAGTTCCAGGACGGTGGTTTCGCAGTGGCCACAAGCGCCGCCGCGACACAGGTAGGGCATGCTGAAACCGGCGGCTTCCACCGCTTCGAGCATGGTCTGGTCAGGCGAGACTTCGATGGTCGTGCCGCTGCGGCCGAGGGTGAAACTGAAAGCCTCGCCGCCGCTGCCTTGCTCAAGGAAACGCTCGTAGTGCACGTGGCTGTCGGTCCAGCCCAGGTCGCGGGCACAGGCCAGGGTGGCGTCGATCATGCTGTCCGGGCCGCACACGTAGACGTGGCTGCCCAGCGGTCGACCGGCAAGGATCTGGCCGATCTCCATGCGCGACTCCACGCCTTTGCGGTACAGGTGAACCTGCTCGCCATAGGTCGCCTGAAGCTCTTTGCCCAATTGCGCGTGTTCTTCACCGCGCACCGCGTAATGCAGTTCGAACGGCACTTTGCTCAGGCGCAGTTCTTCCAGTTGCGAGATCACCGGCGTGATGCCGACCCCCCCGGCGATGAACAGGTGCAGGCGCGCCTGTTTGATCAGCGGGAACAGGTTGACCGGTGGCGTGACCTCGATCAGGTCGCCTTCATTGACGTTGTCGTGCAGCGCCACCGAACCTCCACGACCGCTGTCGACGCGGCGCACGGCGATCTGATAACTGCTGGTGTCGTAGGGCGAACTGAGCAGCGAATAGGGGTTGCGCAAGGTCTTGTCAGAATTGGTGACCAACACCACGACATGGCTGCCGCCGGAGAACGCCGGCAGGTGCTCGCCGCTCGGCGAGACCAGGGTGAAGCGCTTGATTTCCGGGGTCACCGATTCGATGCGGGCCACGCGCAGGTTCAAGGTTCCGTTGTTCTGGCTCATGTATCGAGCTCCTCGGCTGGCGGCAATTCTCCCGGCACTTCGGCGTCGGCCTTGACCGCCTGAAACGCCGCCAATCGCCGGGAATAGTGATCGCGCACCACCAGCGTCAGGCTGCAACCGGGGCAGTCGTAGACGCGTTGGGTGACGTTTTCGGTGTAGGTGTCGCAGTGCACGCACCACACCCGGCGCACCAGAGTGCCGGAGTGTTCGCGCAGCACTTCGTCGCGATTGAGGTCGAAGCGGGTAGCCACTTGCATGGCGCTGCCCAGGAAGCTTTCGGAGCCTGCGAGGTACAGGCGGGTGCCCATGCGCGCATCGACCAGCAGGTTGTTCAGGTCATCGATCAATGCCTGGTTGCTGGCGTACGGACGCAGCTCATGATCCGGGTAGCGCTGCAGTTCGGTCAGGAAGTCCTGGCCGGAAAACGACTCTCGGGAGTACAGCAGGGTGATGGGGCCATCCAGCCCGGTCATTTCGTCCAGCAAGCGCAACATGGCGCGACCGCCACTGCCTTGACCGGCAATGATGTGCCGCCTGCCTCCCGGCAAGGGTTGCAGCCGGTCATAGACTGGCCGGCTTTTGATCCCGGTGATCAACATTATTATTTTTCCTCCTGGCTACCGGCGCGGCGTATAAACGCCGGCCCTGATGCAAAGCCCAACGGTGGTGGGTTGCAGGTAGCAGGAGCACAGGTCGTGCCAGTTATTCAACGTATTGAATTTAAAGGGTTTATTAATTTTTTTTGGCGGGGTGATAGGCAAGAGTAACTAGATGTGTAGGCGTTTTTGCAGCGCTTTCCGCAGCAAACGGGTAACTGTAGGAGCCGGCTTGCCGGCGATGGCGTCTTCAGGCTCAACAAAGAGGTTGGCTGATCTACCGCTATCGCTGACAAGCCAGCTCCTACAAAGGGCCGTGTTTTGGGGTCAATCGCGCTGCAGCTTGCGAATCAGCGTGCCGATGTCGATGCCCAGGTGCTGCGCCGCCTTGCGTTTGCTGCCGCACAACGCCACCGCCTGGAGGATGACCTGGCGCTCGAAGCGTTGAACCTGGAGCTTGAGATTCTGCTCGGGATTGTCCTCTGCTTCTTCGTCCGCCGCTGAAGCAATCAAAGGCTGAATTCGCCGCGCGGGTTCGAGCAACTCACGCGGCAGGTGATGTTCCTGCGCCTCATCGTCGGCGAGCACTGCGAGGCGTTCGAAGATGTTCACCAGTTCGCGGATGTTGCCCGGGTAGTCGTAGCTCAACAGGCGCTTGCGGCAACCGGCAGACAGGCTCAGCGACGGCTCGCGGTCTCCATTGATACGGCTCAGCAGGATATCGATGAGAAACGGCAGGTCATCGCGATGTTCGCGCAGCGGCGGAATTTCCACAGGCAGCACCGCCAGGCGATAGTAAAGGTCGGCGCGAAACTCGCCGCTGTCCACCAGGCGACGCAAGTCCTTGTTGGTGGCGGCAATGACCTGCACCTGTACGGTTTTGCTCAGGGGCGAGCCGACCGACTGAATCGTGCTGTCTTCGAGAAACTTGAGCAGTTTAGCCTGCACATGCAGCGGAATTTCGCCGATCTCGTCGAGGAACAGGGTGCCGCCCGACGCCGCCTCGATATAGCCTTGCTTGCCGCCCTGCAAGGCACCGGTAAAGGCGCCGCGCTCATAACCGAACATCTCCGATTCGAACAGACTCTCGGGAATGCTGCCGCAGTTGACGTGAATGAAGGGCCTGTCACCCCATCCGGCGGCGCGATGGATATGCCGGGCGATGGCGGTCTTGCCGACCCCGGGTTCACCCAGCAACAGCAATCGCGCGCGGCGGCGGAATGCACGCACGCCGGTATCGGCGATGCTCGACAGTTGCGGCGACAGGTGCAGTGCATTGTCCTGTGGGTCGCGCAATCCCTGGGGTTCCAGAGGTCGGCCGCCCATCGCCGGACGTCGTGGCTGCTGGCTGCCGTCGAAATCTTTCTGGGTCAGCATCCTGAACGGTTTTTCATAGGCGCCGGTAGGAATGGCGTGGGTGCTGCTGAGCAGCACGCGACCTTCCCGGGAGCGGGTCAGGGCGCTGTTGCCCCCGCGATTCAGGGCTACCAGCAAGTCGTCATAGTTCAACGCCGAACGCTGGAAAAATTCATTGTCGGACAGGCCGATGGCTTGCTGTTTGGATAATCGATTGACGCGCTCGGCCGCCAGGTTGAGAAAGCGCACCCGGCCTTCGTTATCGCTGATGATCAGTGCCTCGCCGAAGCTGTCGAGCAGGGCATGCAATGCCGGCGTCTCCAGCAATGCACTGAGCACTTCGCTACTGACGTTGACCGAGGAGCGCATGCCCATCTGCATCGTCGGGGGCAGGTTCTTGTCTTTCATGGGTGCAACTCTTCGACGCGGCGCATACCCTGGCGGCTTTCGCGTAGCACGGCGACGCGCCAGGCCACGCCTTCGCGAATCAGGATGCGCGAACAGTGCACGTTGAAACTCCGCTCACGTCCGCGCAGGTCGGGCAGGGGCAGCGTATGCCAGGTGCGTTCGGGTAACCCGTTGTCCAGCAGCAGGCGCGCGATGCCGGCGCCGTGGGTGATGCCGAAGGTTTCCTCGAACGCGGCGTTGCGCCATTGCGGTTGCAGGTGTTCGTCGATCACCAGCACCGCATCCGGCACCGCGTCGAACACGCGGCGCAGGGCATCGATGCGCTGCTCGGCGTCGTGCTGCATGCGCAGCTCCTGGCTGACGTCGCGGATGCTGCCCCACATGCGCAGCAGGTGACCGTTGACGATGGTCGCCCGCACATCGTTCTCGACGTAGGCCGGCGAGCCGTCGTGGCGGCGATCCACCGACAGTGCGCAGTCGACATGGAATCCGGCCTCGATCAGGCGTCGTACGAACTCTTCGTTGGCCGGGCTGCGCGGCCAGTACAGGCGAACCGGTTGCTGGTTGAAATCGACGTCCGACGGCATCTCGTAGACGTCGGCCATGGCACGGTTGCACAGGCGCCAGTGGGAGTCGTTTTCGAACACCTGACGAACGATTTCATCCGGGGAATGATTGATGTCCACTGCCTCGGCGAACTCGATGCACCAGTACGCGACCTTGGCGCTTTGCAGCATCTGGCTCATGACTTCATTGGCGTTGTGCATTTCGCGCAAGCGATGACCGAGGGCACCGAGGGGGATTTTCAGCAGGTGCAGGCGCGCCGCTTCCACGGTGCGCCACTCCAACAGGCCGCAGGCGACCACATGCAGCAGGCCGCCGTTGTGGCGGATCAGGGTCAGCTCCAGGCTGTGCACCTGCTCGTCGGCGGGAGGGTTGGCGAACAGCGACTTGAGGGTGCGCACCGATTCGACGTTGAAAATGCGTTCGATCGGTTGCCCGGAGAGCTCTTGCGGCGCGTAACCCAGTTGATCGCTCAGGCTGGCGGACAGGTCGATGAGCTGCCCGTTCATGCTCAGGCTGCTGGTCAGAGGCTGCGCTTTGTGGGCCAGTAAATTCAGAATGTCCATCGTTGGATCGGCTCGATTTAACTTAGGGAGGCAGTCAAGAGGCGGGCATATCGCGTGCCAACAAAAAAGCCTTCAAACATTGCTGCTTGAAGGCCGGTTGGTCGATGCGTGCTGTGATAGTGCAGCAAAATATGCAATTTCACAGCACAGGGTTAAGCGTAGCCTTGGCTGTGAAACACGGAATGACCGGTGGTCGCGATCAGAACCCGAACGAACGGGCCGCCCCTTTTGCCAGCTCGACGTCCAGCAGATGCGCGACCAGCAGGTCGTTCAAAAAACGGAACTGATCGTTTATTCCGACCACTTCGTTGCTGAAATGATGGTCGGCGGCAGGCATCAGCAACGCCTCGAACTTCTCGTCGAACAGCAGGGTCAACTCTTTACGTGACTCGAATTCCTGCGCGTAGAAATTGTTGCCGAACAGCGCAAAGCGCACGGCGAGCGTGACGGTGTGGATCATGATGTTTGCTCCTCGCTCAGGACGTACCAGGCAAACACACTCAGGGTGAACGCCGTCAGGGCCAGGCAGGTCAGCAGATGGATCAGCATGATGTTCCCCTCCGGATCGGGGTTTCGTGTTGGCTTGGGATCGATCCTACGCTGACGGCCGGCAAGCGGAAGGCAATCGCGGCGATGGTGATTATCGACGCCAGTGATGGTGGTTTTTGTGCTGTTGATGCGCGCTCCGTCGCGGGCAAGTGCATGCCGCCACCTATACTCAAAACAGAGATTTTCCAATCACCGAGCCTCCGGTTCGATGACAACTTCAGGAAGCCACCATCGTGAACCTGCGTTCACTGATCGTCGCCGTGCTGGTGGTGTTGGCGGGATGCGCCACGCCGCCCCGTGCCCCGGTGGAGGCACCGCCGGTGGTGGTCTCGGCCAGCACCTGGGAGCAAGTGGACCAGGAGATCGTCGCCGCTTCGCAGTCGGCCACCGAGCAGACCAGAATCTACGCCCGCGGCGCCATGGAATACTGGCGCACGCGAGTCTATGAATTGACCGAAGAGAATTTCATCCCATGGTTCAGCAGTTACTGGACCCAGGAATGGCTGTCGATGAAGGTCAGCTGGTACAACATCAGCGCCGAGGGTGAGCAGGATGCCTCGGCCAAGCGCCTGGCGGCGTACCTGCTCGAAGCCTATCAGGAGAAGGTCCTGGCCCCGGTGGCGGCGGAAATCGATCCCGATGCGATTCTCGGCCTGGCCGCGGCGTTCTACGTCGACATCCTCAAGGAAGAGCTGCAGAAAATCTCCACCCGCCACGGCGTGCCGATGGCCCAGCTCAACGGGCGCATCCAGAAAATCCCGGCCATCGCCCTCGGGCCGCCACCGGCGCGGGATGCTTCGTTGTACCAGATCGTGCATACCGAACAGTTGATCGCATTGCCGGCCTTCGCCGCGTTGATCGACAAAATCCACAAGGCTGGCGGCGACAAGGGCGTGGGTTCGACCGACACCGCCATGGCGCCGGTGGCCAAGCGCGCCAGCCAGCGCATGGAAGCCGAGATGGCCCCGCGCGGGGCCGCCAGTGCCGTGGCCGCCGCCGCCGGGAAACTCGCCGGCGGATTGATCACCGTCGGTGTAGCGGCCATTCGCGCGATCATTCAGGCCAACGACCGGCCGGACAGCGAGGCGCTGATCCGCAGCAGTCTGGGCAACACCTTCGACAAGGCCTGGATCAAGCTGGTGCAGAACCCGACCACCGGTGTCATGGCCGGCACGCTGTACATGGCGGGGCAGATCGAAGGCAGCCTGGGCGGCAGTGCACAACCGCCGGTCGGTTTGAGCGCCGGCACTGTCGATTGGACGCCAGCGCAACCGACTACCCAGCGGAACACCCCATGACCCAAGGAGAACACTCATGTCCTACGTTGATGGATTCATCGCTGCCGTACCCACCGCCAACCGTGAGCAATACATCAAGCACGCCAAGATTGCCGCCTCGGTCTTCAAGGAAAACGGTGCCTTGAGCGTGGTCGAATGCTGGGGCGAGGATGTCCCCGAAGGCAAGGTCACCTCGTTTCCAATGTCGGTGAAACTCAAGGAAAGCGAAACCGTTGCCTTTGGCTGGATCATCTGGCCGGACAAGGACACCCGTAATGCCGGGATGGACAAGATGATGCAGGATTCGCGCATGAAGCCAGACGTCAACCCGATGCCCTTCGATGGCCAGCGCATGGTCTATGGCGGGTTCGAAGTCCTCCTCCAGGCCTGACGCCGCACGCGGGATCACTCCGGCGTCGGGGTGATCCTGCAACTCTTGCGCTGGCGGATCTCGTCGTCCGTCGGCCGCTCGCGGACGAACTCGAAGCGCGGCTCGCCTTCGCTGTAATGCACCAGCCAGCCCCATTCCAGCTTGAGTTCATCCTGACCTGGTTCGGGCGGTCTGGCCCACCAGGGCTCTTTGCTGATGATCTGTCGCATGGTCCCCTCCGGTTTTGCCCAGAACTATAACCCGCCTGCCGCCCGGCGCCACAAATGCGCTGGCCGGCTGGCGGCTGTTGAGTACACTCAGACAGTCTTTGATCAAGGAGTGCGGCATGAACGACGAAACCCGCGAGCCGTTCAAGCGCCTGTTCTTTGCGCTGGACTGCGCCCCGGCCCAGCGCCGGGAGATAGCCCGCTGGCGCAGTGCGCTGCAGTTGCGCAACGGACGGCCGGTGCCGGCGGACAACTTTCACCTGACGCTGAAGTTTCTGGGGGCGGTGGCGGTGGCGCAGATCACCGAGATCTGCACGGCCGCGGCGTCCATCCGCGTGCCGGGCGAGCGTTTGACGGTGCTGCTGGATCGGCTGGACGTGTGGCGCAGGGCAGGGGCGCTGGTGCTCGCGCCAGAGCAGGCGCCCCCGGCATTGTTGCGCCTGGTGTATGACCTGGAACAGGCGATGTTGCCGTTCGGACTGGAGCAAGCGCCGAAGGAATACCGTCCGCACCTGACCCTGGCGCGGGACTATCGGGCGTCGGTGCCGGAGTCCCCGACCGCACCGGAGTTCTTCCTGCGCGCCGAGCGCTTCACTCTGTTCGAATCCCACAAGGGCCGTTATCGGGCACTGGCCGAATGGCCGTTGGTGGATCGCCAATAAAAAAGGCGCCCGAGGGCGCCAAAATTCACCTGAACCGAGGGAGCCAGGTGAGGCCGTTCTACTTGCAGGAGAGGCAGCGGTGGTAAGGCGCTGCGTGAACGGAAACTGGTAAAACTGAAATCTGTGTTGGATGTGAGGGCCCCATCGCGAGCAAGCTCGCTCCCACAGGGATCCCGGGGACCTCAAGGTACATGCCGTACCTGTGGGAGCGAGCTTGCTCGCGATGGCGATTTCGAGTGAATTATTGGCCCAACTTCACCTTGGTCCAGCCACGGGTCATGACCCGCTGAACGGCGATCGGCTGGTCCGGCACGGCATAGAGCGTGGCCATCACCGCTTCCGACGGGTAGGAGCCCGGTTCGTTGCGGATGGCTTCATCCACCAGTGGCGTGGCCGCCGCGTTGGCGTTGCTGTAGCCGATGCTGTTGGTGATGTCGGCGATCACGTCGGGGCGCATCAGGAAGTTCATGAACAGGTAAGCGTTCTCGACGTTGGCGGCATCGCGCGGGATGGCGAGCATGTCGTAGAAGCTGGCCGCGCCTTCTTTCGGGATGCTGTAGTCGATCTTCACTTTGTCCCCGGCTTCCTGGGCGCGGGCCTTGGCCTGCAACACGTCGCCGGAGTAACCGACGGCCACGCAGATGTTGCCGTTGGCCAGGTCGGAGATGTATTTCGACGAATGGAAGTACGCCACGTTCGGGCGAATCTTCATGAACAGCGCCTCGGCTTCGGCGATGTGCTGTTTGTCCTGATCGTTCACCGGGTAGCCCAGGTAGTGCAGGGCGGTCGGGATCATTTCGGTCGGCGAGTCGAGGAAGCTGATGCCGCAGGCCTTGAGCTTCTCGGCGTTTTCCGGTTTGAACAGCAGGTCCCAGGAGTTCGTCGGGGCATTGGCGCCGAGCACTTCCTTGACCTTCGCCGGGTTGAAGCCGATGCCGATCGAGCCCCACATGTAGGGGATGGCGTGGGCGTTGTCGGGATCGCTCGCGGAGACGTTTTTCAGCAGCACCTGGTTGAGGTTTTTCCAGTTCGACAACTTCGACTTGTCCAGTTCCTGATAGACGCCGGCCTTGATCTGCTTAGCCAGGAAACTGTTGGACGGCACGACGATGTCGTAGCCGGATTTGCCCGCGAGCAGGCGTGCTTCAAGGGTTTCGTTACTGTCGAAGACATCGTAGGTCACCTGGATGCCGGTCTCGTCTTCGAACTTCTTGACGGTGTCCGGGCCAATGTAATCCGACCAGTTATAGACGCGCAGAACCTTGTCATTGGCCTGGGCGCCCGTGGCGATTGCGCCCAATAAGGACAGTGTCAGCAGAGTCCTGCCAAACATTTTCATCGGTACAACTCCATTTCTTTTTTATTCAAAATCACATAGCAAACATTTGTAGGAGCGAGCCTGCTCGCGAAAAACGCAAGGACGCCGCGTTCACTCAGACAGCCCACGTCATCGTTTACGTCCATCGCGAGCAGGCTCGCTCCTACAGGGGGGGCATCAGGCCGTTGCGCCTGCCATTTGTTTTTTCGGTTGTTGCCAGGATTCACTGGCGGTCTGGTCCATGGCTTCCTGGATCGCGCGCTTGCGGCTTTCTTCGGCGCGGCGGCTGAAGTACCAGACCATGAAGGTCACGATGGAAACCGCCAACAGGATCAGGCTGGCCACGGCGTTGATCTCGGGCTTCACGCCCAGACGCACCGCCGAGAACACTTCCATCGGCAGGGTCGTGGAACCCGGGCCGGAGACGAAGCTCGCCAGCACCAGGTCATCCAGCGACAGGGCGAACGACATCATGCCGCCGGCCGCCAGTGACGGCGCGATCATCGGAATGGTGATCAGGAAAAACACCTTGAATGGCTTCGCACCCAGGTCCATGGCCGCTTCTTCGATGGACAGGTCCAGCTCGCGGAGGCGGGCGGAGACTACCACCGCCACGTAGGCAGCACAAAACGTGGTGTGGGCGATCCAGATGGTGACGATGCCACGCTCCATCGGCCAGCCGATCATCTGCGCCATGGCCACGAACAGCAGCAACAGCGACAGACCGGTGATCACCTCAGGCATCACCAGCGGCGCGGTGACCAGGCCACCGAACAGCGTGCGGCCCTTGAAGCGGGTAACGCGGGTCAGCACGAACGCGGCCAGCGTCCCCAGTGCAACGGCTGCGATGGCGGTGTAGCAGGCGATTTCCAGCGAGCGTCCCACCGAACCCATCAGTTGGCTGTTGTCCAACAAACCGGCATACCACTTGAACGACCAGCCACCCCACACCGTCACCAGCTTGGAGGCGTTGAACGAGTAGATCACCAGGATCAGCATCGGCAGGTAGATGAACGACAGGCCGAAAATCAGCATGAACTTTGAAAATCCGAAGCGTTTCATCCCCGTGCCTCCATCTCTTTGGCCTGGCTGCGGTTGAACAGCAGAATCGGCACAATCAGGATCAACAGCATCACCACCGCCAGGGCGGACGCCACCGGCCAGTCGCGGTTGTTGAAGAACTCTTGCCACAACACACGGCCGATCATCAGGGTCTCCGGACCGCCGAGCAGTTCCGGAATCACGAACTCACCGACCACCGGAATGAACACCAGCATGCAGCCGGCGATGATGCCGTTCTTGGCCAGCGGCACGGTGATTTTCCAGAAGCTGTTGAAGGTGCTCGAGCCCAGGTCGGACGCGGCTTCCAGCAGGCTCTGGTCGTGCTTGACCAGGTTGGCGTACAGCGGCAGCACCATGAACGGCAGGTACGCATACACCACGCCGATGTAGACGGCGGTGTTGGTGTTGAGGATCTCGATCGGGTGCGACGTCAGCCCGGTCCACATCAGGAAGCCGTTGAGCAGGCCGTTGTTGCTGAGGATGCCCATCCACGCATAAACGCGGATCAGGATCGCGGTCCAGGTCGGCATCATGATCAGCAGCATCAGCACGTTCTGCGCTTCCTTGCTGGCCTTGGTGATGGCGTAGGCCATCGGAAAACCGATCACCAGGCACATCAGCGTGCTGAAAAACGCGACCTTCAACGAACCCAGGTAGGCGGAGAGGTACAGCACATCCTCGCCCAGCAGGGTGTAGTTGCCGATGTTGAGCATCAGCTGGAATTTCTGCTCGGCGAAGGTGTAGATCTCCGAGTAGGGCGGAATGGCCAGGGCCGCTTCCGAGAAACTGATCTTCATCACCAGGAAGAACGGCAACATGAAGAACAGGAACAGCCAGATGAATGGAATCCCGATGACGAGCTTGCGCCCGCTGGGGACCAGTCTCAGGAATTGCTGATTGAAGGTTTTCATGCGCGCAGTACCACGCCGCTGTCGTCTTCCCACCACACGTAGACCTGATCGTCCCAGGTCGGACGTGCACCACGGCGTTCGGCGTTGGCCATGAACGACTGGACGATCTTGCCGCCAGGCAGCTCGACGTAGAACACCGAGTGGCCGCCGAGGTAGGCGATGTCATGTACCTTGCCGCTGGACCAGTTGTAGCGGTTGTCCGGCTTGACGGTGCTGACCAGCAGTTTTTCCGGGCGGATCGCGTAGGTGATCGACTTGTCCTGCACCGAGGTGCTGACGCCGTGACCGACGTAGATCTTCTGTTCCAGGTCCGGGCTGTGAATGATCGCGTGACCTTCCAGGTCCTCGACCACGGTGCCGTCGAAGGCGTTCACGTTGCCGATGAATTCGCAGACCATGCGGCTGACCGGTGCTTCATAGATGTCGACCGGGCTGCCGATCTGGGCGATCCAGCCCAGGTGCATGATCGCGATGCGCTCGGCCATGGTCATGGCCTCTTCCTGGTCGTGGGTCACCATCACGCAGGTCACGCCGACGCGCTCGATGATTTCCACCAGCTCCAGCTGCATCTGCGAGCGCAGCTTCTTATCCAGTGCGCCCATCGGTTCGTCGAGCAGCAACAGCTTCGGACGCTTGGCCAGGGAACGGGCCAGGGCCACGCGCTGGCGCTGGCCGCCGGACAGTTGGTGCGGCTTGCGCTTGGCGTACTGGGTCATGTGCACCAGGCGCAGCATTTCCTGCACGCGGGCTTCGATTTCGGCCGCTGGCAAACGGTCCTGCTTGAGGCCAAAGGCGATGTTCTGCGCCACCGTCATGTGCGGGAACAGGGCATAAGACTGGAACATCATGTTGATCGGTCGTTCGTACGGCGGCATGTCGGTGATGTCGACACCGTCGAGCAGAATCCGGCCTTCGGTCGGGCGCTCGAAACCGGCGAGCATGCGCAACAGGGTCGATTTGCCGGATCCGGAACCGCCGAGCAGGGCGAAGATTTCACCCTGGTGGATTTCCAGGGACACATCGTCCACTGCGGTGGTTTCGTCGAATTTCTTGGTGACGCGATCGACTTTCACCAACACCTTCTTCGGTGCCTGGTGACCTTCAATTGCCTTCCTGTAAATGCTGGAGGCGTTTGCCATTTGAAACTCCCAACAGGTTTCAGTCGCCCGGCCAACACGGCCCGGCTTAATAGTGGATTGCAAACCCGGAGTCAACGCCGCCTCTCTGTAGGAGCGAGCCTGCTCGCGATGGTCGCCAACGATGACGCTGGCAGTCTGAATGCCCGCGCTGTCCGGACATCCATCGCGAGCAGGCTCGCTCCTACAAGGAATTGCGTTTCCCGTCCCGGGTTGATTCGGCGCCGCCGTCCTGGCTGCCTGGTAGTACTTGTTGTTATCGCAGTGTGTTGTTCTGGCGAGCGGGACGCGCAAAAGCGCCTGCCCGCTCGCGTGGGCAGTCAATCGTTGAATGTGGGTTGGGTCGTCAGCTCGAGTGACGCAGCGCCGCCCGTTGCCGGCAGGCTTCGCCGAACGCCTGGAAAATACTCAAGTAAGGAGGGTTATCCAGCACTTGCCATTCCGGGTGCCATTGCACGCCGAGGGCGAAGGCCTTGCTGTGCTCGACCGAGATCGCCTCGATCAGGCCATCGGGCGCGACGGCTTCGGCGCGCAGGCCGGGCGCGAGGCGGTCGATGCCCTGGCTGTGAATCGAATTGACCTGGAACACCGGTGGCAGGTCCAGCGCCTGGAACACACCGCCGGGCTGCACATCCACCGCATGGGCCGGTGCGTATTGCACGGCCAGGTCCGGGTGGTTGGCTTCACGGTGATCGAGGAAGCCCGGCAGCTCATGGACTTTCTGATGCAGGCTGCCACCGAACGCCACGTTCATTTCCTGGAAACCACGGCAGATGCCGAGCACCGGAACGCCGGCAGCGATGGCTGCGCGGATGAGCGGCAGGGTGGTGCGGTCCCGTTGCGGATCGTGCTCCGTACCGGGGGCGCTGTCCGGGCCTTGATAGTGGAAGGGTTCCACGTTCGACGGCGAGCCGGTCAGCAACAGACCGTCGAGCTGCGGGAGCAGATCATCGATTTCGGTCAGGTCGCCCAAGGAAGGAATAACGACAGGCAGCCCCAGCGCCGCAACGCTGACAGCACGCAAGTACTTGTCACCGCTGATGTGGTAGGGGTGCAGGCCAATCTGTTTGACGCACGCTGTAACGCCGATCAATGGCTTGAATGCCATTTTTATCACCTCGAAGTTTCACACTTGAACGAGCTTTTCCGGAGCTTAGCCTTGTTGATTTTAATTAACAACTCTCATGTAAAAAATTCTAAACGCCGCACGTCCGATCTTCAGGATTTACGGGCGTTTTGGGGAGTATCTGGCACTCTCGTGCCTCTGAAGTGCCCGAAAATAAACGCTGAAAGGCCAGGTGTTCGCTATTGACTTCACTTTGCCTTTCGGATTGACTGGGCTCGTGAAAGGGCAGTGAACATAATAATTAACAGCTAAATAGGTGCAACATGTCGGTCCCCCTGCGTACCGTTCAACTCAACGAAGCAAACGCATTCCTTAAGAAATATCCTGAGGTTTTGTACGTCGACCTTCTGATTGCGGATATGAACGGTGTGGTGCGCGGCAAGCGCATCGAGCGCACCAGTCTTCATAAGGTTTACGAGAAAGGCATCAACCTGCCGGCGTCCCTGTTTGCTCTGGACATCAATGGCTCCACGGTGGAAAGCACCGGCCTGGGTCTGGACATCGGCGACTCCGACCGGATCTGCTACCCAATCCCCGGCACCCTCAGCATCGAACCCTGGCAGAAGCGCCCGACTGCGCAACTGCTGATGACCATGCACGAACTCGAAGGCCAGCCATTCTTCGCCGACCCGCGTGAAGTGCTGGCCAATGTCGTGCGCAAGTTCGACGACATGGGCCTGACCATCTGTGCCGCGTTCGAGCTGGAGTTCTACCTGATCGACCAGGACAACGTGAACGGTCGTCCGCAATCGCCACGTTCGCCGGTATCCGGCAAGCGTCCGATGTCGACCCAGGTGTACCTGATCGATGACCTCGACGAATACGTCGACTGCCTGCAAGACATCCTCGAAGGCGCGAAAGAGCAGGGCATCCCGGCTGACGCCATCGTCAAGGAAAGCGCCCCGGCGCAGTTCGAAGTCAACCTGCATCACGTGGCTGACCCGATCAAGGCGTGCGACTACGCCGTCCTGCTCAAGCGTCTGGTGAAGAACATCGCCTACGACCACGAGATGGACACCACCTTCATGGCCAAGCCGTATCCGGGCCAGGCGGGTAACGGTCTGCACGTGCACATCTCGATTCTCGACAAGGAAGGCAACAACATCTTTGCCAGCGAGGATCCCGAGCAGAACGCCGCGCTGCGACACGCGATCGGCGGTGTGCTCGAGACCCTGCCGGCGCAGATGGCGTTCCTCTGCCCGAACGTCAACTCCTACCGTCGTTTCGGCGCACAGTTCTACGTGCCGAACTCGCCGAGCTGGGGCATCGACAACCGCACCGTCGCGGTACGTGTGCCGACCGGTTCGCCGGACTCGGTGCGCATCGAACACCGCGTAGCGGGCGCCGATGCCAACCCGTACCTGCTGATGGCGTCGGTCCTGGCGGGCGTGCACCACGGCCTGACCAACCAGATCGAGCCGGGCGCCCCGGTCGAAGGCAACAGCTACGAGCAGAACGAGCAGAGCCTGCCGAACAACCTGCGCGACGCACTGCGCGAGCTGGACGACAGCGAAGTCATGGCCAAGTACATCGACCCGCTGTACATCGACGTGTTTGTGGCGTGCAAGGAAAGCGAGCTGGCCGAGTTCGAGAACTCCATCTCCGACCTTGAGTACAACTGGTACTTGCATACCGTTTGATGGCGTTGGCGGCGTGTGTACGCCGCCCACTGTAGGAGCCGGCTTGCTGGCGATAGCGTCGGACCTTCCAGCATTGATGGCGCCTGACACACCGCTTTCGCCAGCAAGCCGGCTCCTACAAGGATCGCATTTCATTTTTTGATTGGGCGGGCGCTCGTCCGACGATCACTCAATTCCCCTGCGTCGAGTCACAACCATGACAAACACTCGCAGCGATTGGGAGCAACGCTTCCAGTCCCTCTCTATTGAAGGTCGCGCATTCATTGACGGCCAATACTGCACGGCCGCCAGTGGCGCCACGTTCGAATGCCTGAGCCCGGTGGACGGTCGTTTCCTGGCCAACGTCGCCAGCACCGACGAAGCCGACGCCAATGCGGCAGTCGCCGTCGCGCGCCGTGCGTTCGAATCCGGCGTCTGGGCCAACCTGGCCCCGGCCGAGCGCAAGCGCATCCTGATCCGTTTCGCCGACCTGATCCTGGCCAACCAGGAAGAGCTGGCCCTGCTCGAAACCCTCGACATGGGCAAGCCGATCAGCGACTCCATGAGCATCGACATTCCGGCGACCGCCAATGCGATCCGCTGGACCGCCGAAGCCATCGACAAGATCTACGACGAAATCGCCGCCACCCCCCACGATCAGCTGGGCCTGGTGACGCGCGAAGCGGCCGGTGTGGTCGCGGCCATCGTGCCGTGGAACTTCCCGCTGATCATGGCCAGTTGGAAATTCGCCCCGGCCCTGGCGATGGGCAACTCGTTCATCCTCAAGCCTTCGGAAAAGTCGCCGTTGACGGCGATCCGCATCGCCCAGCTGGCACTAGATGCCGGTATTCCGAAAGGCGTGTTCAACGTCTTGCCGGGCTACGGCCACACCGTGGGCAAGGCGCTGGCGTTGCACATGGACGTCGACGTGCTGGCTTTCACGGGCTCCACGGCGATTGCCAAGCAGCTGATGATCTACGCCGGGCAAAGCAACATGAAACGCGTCTGGGCTGAAGCGGGCGGCAAGAGCGCGAACGTGGTGTTCGCCGATGCGCCGGACCTGCGCGCCGCTGCACAGGCCGCAGCCGGTGCCATTGCCTTCAACCAGGGCGAAGTCTGCACCGCCGGTTCGCGTTTGCTGGTTGAACGTTCGATCCGCGAGCAATTCATACCGCTGTTGGTGGAAGCACTGCAAGCGTGGAAGCCAGGGCATGCGCTCGATCCTGCGACCACGGTCGGCGCGGTCGTCGACCAGCGTCAACTGGACAACGTGCTGCGCTACATCGGGATCGGCAAAGAGCAGGGCGCTCAGTTGATCGCCGGCGGCAGCCGCACCCTCGAAGACACCGGTGGCCAGTACGTGGAACCGACGATTTTCGACGGCGTGACCAACGCCATGACCATCGCCCAGGAAGAAATCTTCGGCCCGGTGCTGTCGGTCATCACCTTCGACACGACTGAAGAAGCTTTGGCGATTGCCAACGACAGCATCTACGGCCTGGCCGCCGGCGTCTGGACCAGCAACCTGAGCAAGGCCCATACCTTCGCCCGTGCCTTGCGTGCCGGCAGCGTCTGGGTCAACCAGTACGACGGCGGCGACATGACCGCACCGTTCGGCGGGTTCAAGCAATCGGGCAACGGTCGGGACAAATCGCTGCACGCGTTCGACAAGTACACCGAACTCAAAGCGACCTGGATCAAGCTCTAATAACAATAAAGCGGCGGTCGCCGGCAGCTTGCGGCGGCCATCGGAGAAATTTATGAAACACAGCGCTACCAAGCAACAGCATGTAAACAGCTACTACGCCGCCACCCGCAACTTCACCGGCGACTTCCCGGTGCTGGAAGGGGCGGTGGACTGCGACGTCTGCGTGATCGGTGCCGGCTACACCGGCCTGTCCTCGGCCCTGTTCCTCGCCGAAGCGGGCTACAGCGTGACCGTGCTCGAAGCGGCCAAGGTCGGTTTCGGCGCCAGCGGTCGCAACGGCGGCCAACTGGTCAACTCCTACAGCCGTGACGTCGACGTCATCGAAGAGCGCTACGGCGACAAGACCGCCGAAGTCCTCGGCAGCATGATATTCGAAGGCGCCGACATCATCCGTCAGCGCATACAGCACTACGACATCCAGTGCGACTACCGCCCCGGCGGCATTTTCGCGGCGATGAACAAGAAGCAACTCAAGGGCCTGGCCGAGCAGAAGAAGAGCTGGGAACGCTACGGCAACAAGAACCTGAAAATGCTCGACGCGGCCGACATCAAGCGCGAAGTCGGTTCCGATGCCTACGTCGGCGGCCTGCTGGACATGCAGGGCGGCCACATTCACCCGCTGAACCTGGCCCTCGGTGAGGCCTCGGCCATCATCGGCCTGGGCGGCAAGATCTACGAGCAATCGGCGGCGGTGGAAATCACCTACGGCGAACCGATCACCGTGCGCACCGCCAAGGGCCTGGTGAAGGCCAAGTACCTGCTGATCGCCGGTAACGCCTACCTGCCCCAGGGCCTGGATAACCGCGTGACCAGCAAGAGCATGCCGTGCGGTTCGCAGATCGTCGTCACCGAGCCGTTGTCGGAGCAGCAAGCGCGCAGCCTGATCAAGAACAACTACTGCGTCGAAGACTGCAACTACCTGCTCGACTACTACCGCCTGACCGCGGACAACCGCCTGCTGTACGGCGGTGGCGTGGTCTACGGTGCACGCGAGCCGGACGACATCGAACAACTGATCCGCCCGAAGATCCTCAAGACCTTCCCGCAATTGAAGGACGTGAAGATCGACTACCGCTGGACCGGCAACTTCCTGCTGACCATGTCCCGCATGCCGCAATTCGGCCGTATCGAGAAAAACGCCTACTACATGCAGGGCTACAGTGGCCACGGCGTCACTTGCTCGCACCTGGCCGGCAAACTGATCTCGGAAATGATCCGTGGCGATGCCGAGCGCTTCGACGCGTTCGCCTCCTTGCCGCACATGCCGATGATCGGCGGGCGCACCTTCTCGGCCCCGCTGACCGCCCTCGGCGCCGTGTACTACTCGCTGCGTGACCGTTTCGGCATCTAAGCTTTACCTCGCCGGCGGCATCTCCCCCAAAGGGTGCCGCCGGCTTTTTAACACCTGAAACACCGCGGTCCCCTGTAGGAGCCAGCTTGCTGGCGATGAGGCCATATCAGCCAAAGTAGATGTCGCCGGACACACCGCTTTCGCGAGCAGGCTCGCTCCCGCAGGTGGTTTTTTCCAGCCGTCTATCGAACCTGCTGAGCATTACGAACAAACGTGATTTAATAGCCGCCTTTCACGTTTCCGGGACCGGAAAACGGCGTGATCCGCGCCTGCTCTCCACCCCCATTACCCTTAAGCGGTACGCACATAAGGCTGTCATGGACACGGGCTCACGACTCAAATTAGTACGCGAAAGCTACAAACTGTCCCAGCGCGAGCTGGCCCGGCGTAGCGGCGTCACCAATGCAACCATCTCCCTGATCGAACAGAATCGGGTCAGTCCTTCCGTCAGCTCCCTGAAGAAATTGCTGGAGGGCATTCCCATGTCCCTGGCCGACTTCTTCACCTTCGATCAGCCTCCGCGCGAACACCAATATGTCTTCCGCGCCAGCGAACAGCCCGACCTCGGTCGCCATGGCCTGCGCCTGCTGCTGATCGGCGCCTCCGTGCCAAGCCGGCAGATGCGCCTGCTGCGCGAGCAATACGCACCGGGTGCCAGTTCCGGCGAAGAGCCGATCGTGCATTCCGAGGGCGAGGAGTGCGGGTTGGTGACGCGTGGCACCGTGGAGCTGACCGTGGACGGCCAGGTGAGCGTGCTGAACGCCGGGGATGGCTATTACTTCCCGACGACCTTGCCGCACCGGTTTCGCAATATCGGGGCGGATGAGGCGGAAATCATCAGCGCGAACACCCCGGCGAACTTCTGATAGAGTCTGCTCCCCACCAGGATCAGACGATAAAAACCCGCATTAATGCGGGTTTTTTTACGACTGGAATTGGCTTACAGCACGTTGGACACCTCAAAACCCCGCCGCTCGCCCGCGGGAGCAAGCTCCCTCGCCACGGGGGGGTAAATTCCTACATGGTTTTCGGATGTCAGGGATGTGACTTCACTGCGTCATAAACCCGCGAATCGCCGCAATCGTCTGCGTCGGCGCCTCTTCCATCAACCAGTGCCCGGCCCCCGGAATCACCACTTCCGTGACCTTGTCCGCGGCATTGCGCATCACGATGGCCTCATTGGCGCCGAAGGATTTCTCGCCCCCGACCGCCAGCACCGGCATGCTCAGTTTTTTCGCCATCGACGCTTCATTGTCCACGGCGTCCTGGCGAATGCTGCGGAACTGGGCGAAGGCGGCGTGCATGGCGCCGGGGCGGGCGTAGAGTCTGGCGTAGTGCTGGCGGGTGCCTTCGTCGACTTTGGCCGGGGTGCCGGCGAATTCGTTCCAGAAGCGGTCGAGGTAAATGCGTTCACGCCCGGCGACGAGACGTTCCATGTCGGCGCCGCCGAAGTCGAAGTGCCAGAGCATCGGCGAACGCACGATGTCGTTCCACGGTGGAATGCCCGGCACAGGTGCGTCCATCACCACCAGGCGGTCGGTGCGCTCCGGGTAGCGCGAGGCATAGGCGAAGGCGACCATGGTGCCGATGTCGTGGCCGACGACCACCGAGTGTTCGATCTTCAACGCGTTCAACACGCCACGGATGTCCGCTGCTTGAGTCTTCTTGTCGTAGCCGCTTTGCGGTATCGACGACAGGCCCATGCCGCGCAGGTCCGGCACCACCACGGTGTGGTCCCGCGCCAGGTCGGCCGCCAGTGGTGCCCACATGTCGCCGGTGTCGCCAAAGCCGTGCAGCAGCACCACCGCCGGCCCTTTGCCGCCGACGCGCACGTGCATCGTGACGCCATCGACGGGGATGTCCTGGGTGTGGAAGGACGCCGGGAACGGCGTGACATCGGCGTGCGCCGCAACACTTGCGGCGAGCAGGGCGAGAGCGGTGAGCAGGGGGCGGATCATGGCGATGTCTCCAGGGCGGCGCAGTGAGTGGAATGCAATCGACTAGCCCCATCCTTCGCTAAACGCCTGCAAGGCTTCGACCGGTTGAGCGTAGACGGTTTGGCGGCAATGACTCGAGGGAACCAACCTCGGCAATAACGTCTAAATTTCAGGGAACATTCCCGCCACGAAGGAACGACTCATGTTCAAGTCTCGAGCGTTGATTGCAGCAATCACCTGCCTGGCCCTGGTCAGCGGCCCCGTGACTGCGCTGGCCGATCCCGGTAACGGCCAGGGCAATGGCAAGGCAAGCCATGGCAACCAGGGCAGTCATGGCAACAAAAACAAGAATTCCGGCGGCGGCGACTGGAGCCATGGCCCGAGCATCGATCGCGGCAGCGTGCTCGGAATCATTGGCACAAGCACGGGCTACTGGAGCCCGGGGCCAGCCTTGCCGCCGGGCATTCAAAAGAACCTTGCCCGAGGCAAGCCGCTGCCACCGGGCATCGCCAAAAAACTGGACGGGCGACTGGTTGGCAGGCTGCCGCACTATGACGGTTACGAGTGGCAGCAAGTCGGCACGGATCTGATCCTGGTCGCGCTGGCCACGGGGCTCGTTTATGAAATTCTCAACGGTGCGTTTGATTAACCTGTAAACCGCCGTTTTCCTTGTTTCGCCATTCCGTTCCTGGCTCTCACCCGGCACTGCGTTCATTTGCAGCACCAAAACTGGCTGCTCAAGGGGCGTTACACGGACAGAAAGCGAGCCACCCGGACACATCGCGCAGTGATTTGCGTTTGCAGGCGGTTTGTCATGTTCAGCGTCATTTCAATGTAGATATTAGTCAGCCCAACGCTATTCCAATGAGGCTGCACTGTGTTCCAACGACTCGTTTGTTCGCTGTCTGTTTTGAGCCTGTCCATCGCTGCCGCGCAGGCTGCCGAAACGGTCTCCCTCAACACGCCACGCCTGAAGAGCATCGACAATTTCCGCGATGTCGCCGGTCTCACCACCGCGTACTCCACCGCCAATGACGGCACGATGCGCGGCGGGGTGTTTTACCGTTCGAACGCGCTGACCCCGTCGGCGGCGGATCTGGCGACCTTGAACGGCCAGGGCATCAAGGCCATCTACGACCTGCGCACGCCCGTCGAGATCGCCGCGACGCCTGACACGATGCTCACGGGCGCGAGCTACACCAACATCGACATCATCGGCGGCTCCACCTCTGGCGCGAACATCACCAACGTCGCGTTTCACAGTGCCGCCGAAGCCATCAAGATGATGGAGGACACCAACCGTGATTTCGTCAGGAACCCGGGGATGCGCAGCGAGTTCAACCAGCTGTTCAATGAACTGGCCACGGTCGACGGCGCCGCGTTGTTCCACTGCACCGCCGGCAAGGACCGCACGGGCTGGACCGCCGCCGTGCTGCAAAGCATCGCCGGGGTCGACGATGCCACCATCATGAGCAACTACCTGGCGACGAACGACTACACTGCCGCGCGGATCAAGGCGACCCTGGCGGCGTTGCCACCGAGCCTGGCGACCATCTACGGGCCGCTGATCGGCGTGGAGGCCAGTTACCTGCAAGCCGGCCTGGACGAGGTGGCCGCGCAGTACGGCACGATGGACAACTACCTCAAGGAAGGCCTCGGCCTGTCCCAGGAAACCCTCTACGTGCTGCGCGGCAAGATGGTGTTCTACAACAGCCTGCCGGGCACGGCGGACCTTGCCGGCAACGCCGCGGCCGGTGCGCAGTTGTTGCAGCAATTGCAGAACAGCAACCTCTCGGGCACCTACAGCGCCTACAATTACTACCTGCAATCGGCCATCGATGCGGGCAGCCTCGGCGGTGTCGAGTCCACCGTCGGCGGTCAGGTGCATGCCGACGCTGCCAGCTATCTGCTGCGCCAGGGCGCGATGATTGAACAGGCTGCCGCGCCATTCACCAGCGGCATCGACCTCAAGACCGGGCAATATCGCCTGTGGAGCACCGCCCTGGCGGGGTACCTGGGCACCGACGGTTCGTCCCAGGCCTCCAGCAGCAACGAGCATAGCCAGGGCCTGATGATTGGCCTGACCCAGCGCTTTTCCGAACAACTCAGCGCCCATGCCGGCTTCGGCTACAGCAGCGGCAATGTCGGTGGCGCCGGTGGCGAGGCCGATACCGACCTGACCTTCTTCAGCGTCGGCGCCCGCTTTGCTCCGAACGGCCTGGAGCGCGGCCTGTTCGTGGATGCCAAGGCCAACGCCGGCTACCTCGATTACGAGAGCAAGCGCGAACTCGGCGGCGGCCTGGGCACGGCCAAGGGCGACAGCCATGGCAACCTCACGGGCGCGACCCTGGCAGTGGGTTACCGTGTGCCGGTGAACGGCGTGACCCTCGAACCAAGCCTCGGCGTGCGGGTGAGCCACGTCAACCTGTCGGGCTTCCAGGAAAAAGGCAGCGAACTGGCCCTCGACGTCGACGGCATCCACGAAACCCGCAAGAGCGCGGTGGCCAACCTCAACGCCTCGTTTGCGCCTGTCAGCGTGGGTGCCTGGCAACTGGTGCCGGGCGTGCAGGTGGGCTACGAGCATGTGTTGGGCGACACTGAAACCGACAGCGAAGGGCACCTGCTGGGCCTGGACATCGAGCAGCAAGCCGCCTTCGACAACCGTGACCAGTTCACCGGTGGCGTCAACGTCATGGCCAACCTGGGCGCGTGGAGCGTGGGGGCGGAAATCGGCGCCAGCGGTGGCGGCGATAGCCACGGCTTCAATGGCGGCCTGAAGGCCAGTTATCTGTTTTGACGGACAGTTAGCGCAATCTGTGGGAATCAGCCTGCTCGCGAAGAGGCCGTGTCAGTCGACGTAGATGTTGAATGTCACAGCGCTATCGCGGGCAAGCCCGCTCCCACAGGTTGGACTGCACCCCAAAAGCTGGACACCAATCCTGACTTTTGGCGGTGTTTCCATGGGCAAGTTTTCGCTTCAGTTCAAAATTACGGCCATTGAGGCTTATATCAACGGCAATGTAGGTTTTCGCAA
>NZ_RWIR01000008.1 GCF_009764265.1 Pseudomonas sp. PB101 | reverse complement strand
GACTGAATCGACGATGTAGCCATCGTTGCCGACGCCACCCACCATCCGGTCATTACCCGCTCCGCCAGTGAGGATGTCGTTGCCAAGGCCACCCAGTAATGTGTCGTTGCCGTCACCGCCGTTGAGGCGGTCATTACCCACCCCACCGGTCATGACGTTGTTCGACGCGTTGCCGGTGCCGACGAAGTTGCCGGCTCCGAGGTAGAGCAGATGTTCGACATTGGCGCCCAGCGTGAAGCTGGCAAGCGTGGTTTGTACGGAATCCTCACCCTCACCCGTCAACTCGACCAGCAGGTCGCCGGCTGAATCGACGATGTAGCCATCGTTGCCGATGCCACCCACCATCTGGTCATTACCCGCACCGCCATTGAGCACGTCATTGCCGTCCTCGCCATTGAGGAAGTCGTTGCCGTCCCCGCCGTTGAGAGCGTCGTTGCCGATGCCGCCAAACAACTGGTCGACACCCCCCAGGCCATTGAGCGTATCGTTTCCGGCCAGGCCAAACAGCACATCGCTAGCGGCGGTACCGTTGAGGGTATTCGCCAGGGCGTCACCCGTTTGCACCGCACCCAGCAGCACGACCAGCGCCGTCGCCGCAGAGGTCACCGACTCCAGCGTGCCGAAGCCATCGGTGTAGCGCGCGATCACCCGGATTTGCTGGTTGATCTGCCCCGCACCCGGAGTGAAGTTCACGCCCGTTGCGCCAGCGATGTTGGTGAAGGTAGTCCCGGTACCTTGCTGCCATTGGTAGCTGAATGCGCCCACGCCGTCCGGATCGACAATCGCGGCCGTCTGTGCGGTCAGCACCTGCCCTTGAGTCGGTGTGGTATCGCTGATCAGCAACGCACCTGTCGGTGCATCGTTGACGTTGACCACCGGCGCCGTGGCATCGGACGGCACGCTTTCAGCGACACCGAAGTCATCCACGTAACTGACCACCACGCGCACCTGGTTGCCGACCTGAGCCTGGCCAAGCGTAAGCGTGCTGCCGGTGGCACCGGCGATGTTGACGAAGGTAACCCCGTTGGTCACCTGCCACTGGAAGGTGAACTGCGGATTGCTGAGGCCATCGACGTCGATGATGCTCGACGGGTCGGCGGTCAACACCTGGTTCTGTGTTGCAAGCCCGGTGACGGTTGGCCCTGCCGTCGGTGTGTTGTTCGCCGACGAGGAGACAAACTCCAGCGTGCCATTGCCATCCTGATACACCGCCCGAACACGGATGTTCAGGCCGGCGACATCATCCGCCACCCGGTAGGTGGCGCCGATCGCCCGCGATACCTCGCCTGCGGCGACGAAGGTGATGTCTTCATAGACACCCGAGCCAGCAACGTTTTCGACTTGCCAGTAGTAAGACACGGGACCGGTAACCGCACCGGTCGCATTGGTTGCACTCACGCTGTCCAGGTCGCGGATCGACTGACTGCTGACCCGCAGCAACTGACCGGCGACAGGCGTATCGTCACGCGCACCGGTAGTAGCGTCGAGAATTGCCAGACGCCCCACAGGTCCACTGTTCACAGCGGTGCCCACTCCGGTCGCCTGCGCCTGGTCAGAGAACTGCAGACGCTCGATGCCCGTCAGACGATCGACACCATCACGGCCCGCCACCAGGTCGGTCACGACGACGGCATTACCATCGAGCGTGACGGTGTACTCCGACGCATTACCGGAATACACCGCGGTGTCGAAGTTGTCAGTGCCGGCCAGAATCTCCCGCACG
The DNA here is from genome assembly GCF_009764265.1 of Pseudomonas sp. PB101. Classification (GTDB taxonomy): domain Bacteria; phylum Pseudomonadota; class Gammaproteobacteria; order Pseudomonadales; family Pseudomonadaceae; genus Aquipseudomonas. The sequence continues at coordinate 38,705 of NZ_RWIR01000008.1, read as the reverse complement.
ACGACCAGTTGGCCCGGATTGTAGGTACCGTTGAGCATAAACGGCACCAGCGGCTCCATGCTGTTGAAACTGGCGATTTCCGCGCCGGTACCATCAGCGTTCGCCCGTACGCTGATGCGTACGTTCAGCCACTTGTCACCATCGATGATGTCGTCACCGCCGCGACCTTCGATGAGGTCGCTGCCGCTACCACCGAGGATGATGTTGCCGCCGTCGTAGAACGTCGCTCCGGCTGCCAGCAGATCGGACAGGCCGTTGATCAGACTGATGTTGGTCAGCACACTGCCGGTTGCACCCGCGGTAGGTAGCGATGTCGCGTCTTCGTTATCACCGCGCAGGAAGTCACCGTGTGTCGAACCCGACAGGCCTTCCATGATGTCGAAGCGCACCAGCGCCGAGGCTCCCGAACCCGGCATCGGTGGCACATCGAAGAAGCGGTCGCTGTAATCGATGGTCACGCCCTGGGCGAGATCCTTGAAGGTCGCCCAGTCATAGCCCGAGCCGCCGATATAGCGGTCACCGAAGCCGAGGCTGCCAACCATGATGTCGTCGCCGCCTTCGCCGTTGAACTTATCGTTCTCGTTGCCGCCGACGAATACATCGTTGCCGATCACCGGATCGTTGCCGAGCGGATCGAAGTTGTCACCAGGTGCACCGTCCGAGGTGCCCTTCTCGATCCAGTCGTCGCCTTCGTTACCCATGTCCTGTTCGTTGGCCTTGCTGCCCAGGATGAAGTCGTTGCCCTGGCCACCAATCGCTTCGGAGGCGTCTTCACCGGTGACGATGAAGTCGCTGCCGAACCCGCCAATGATCAGGTTGACGCCATTGCCGCCGTGCAGCACGTCGTTGCCGTCGCCACCCTGGATGTTATCGTCACCACCGGTGTCGGTGATGATGTCGTCGCCAGCGCCGCCACGCAGCTGGTCGTTGCCGTCACCACCGTCGATGCGATCGTTGCCGCCGTCGCCCCAGACCGTGTCGTCGCCTTCACTGGAGATGAGGATGTCGTTGCCGTCGGTACCACCCAGCACGATGTGCTCGTCACCGCTGTAGCGGATGTAGTTGGTGTCCGCGCCCACGGTCAGCGGGTTGTCGCGGAACACCACCTGTTCGCCGTTCGGGCCAAGTGGATCGACCGCGAGCAGGCCTTCGTTGAATTGCTTGCCTGGGTCCACTTCCAGGTAGAGCCCCGGGGTCGAGAACACCAGGCCCGGCAAGTGCGTGGCCGAGGTGTTGGCCATGATCAGCTTGGCGAACGAGTTGCTTTCAAGCTCGGCATTCATCGACAGGCCAGAGGTACGCTCCAGGTAGTAGAAGCGATCGCCGTCCTGCAGTTTTTCCATCTGGTTCTCGAACACGAAGTTGAAGGTCGAGCCGAGCATGCCGCCGAACGGCGTTTTCTGTTCGGCAAGGCCGCCAATCCACATATCGATAGCATCGACGCCCGTGACCGTCACTCCCTTCAGGTCGTCGGCAGTACCCAGCACTCCATCCCTGCCGGGCAGCGTCACGTTGGCATAGGCACCGGTACCGTTGAGGAAGTCCAGGCGGTCAGCCGGGGCACCCACACCACCGAACACCAGTGCCAGGGCTGCATCGCGTTTGGCATCCATCGTGATCGCCGACGTGATCGAGGCATGCGTACCGTAGGCCGCGATGAAGTTGATCAACGACTCTGGATGCTTGAGGTGCTGCACCAGGTCGACCCAGCTGTTGTACGGCTTGAGTTGGGTGTCACCGGTTTGGCTGTAGATGTCGCGACGGAACGCGTTGAGTGAAGGAATCCCTACGTCGCGGCCACGGGCGATGTTGATCGCCGGCAGGTCGAGCGGCAGGCCGAGCAGGTTGTTACGCAGCGCCTCGGTGACGAACTCGTCGATTTCGTTACCGGCTTGCCGGGTCACCCCGCGCACGATCGCACTGGTCGCATCCTCTGGCGACACGCCACTGGCGGCATACGCCAACGGGTTGAGGAACGCCGCGATCAAGCCCAGTTGCTGATCGGGATTGGCGCTGGCCGGATCGCCCACCACGTTGAAGTCGATGTCGTAGCGATCGACCGTCTCGGTCAGCATCGAGTGGCCGAACCGGTACACGGTGTGGGCGAACTCGGCGACGATCGAGGGATCGAGGTCGACGTCATAGACCTGGGTCGGAGCGAAGAACAGGTCAACGTTAGGCTGGATGGTCCGCGCAAACTCCTCGAACACCAGGTGTTGATACTGCATCTCGGTGCCGAACTTGGCAGCCTGGAACAAGCGCTCGCCATTCCACTGCAGCGCATCGAACTCGGCCTGGGTGGTTGGCAATGCTGCCACCGGATTGAGCAGCCACTCGTTGAGGAAGGTCACGTCACCCGAATCGAGCACGGTGTCCTTGGTCTGCTGGACCAGACGGTTGTGCTCGGAGTGGAAGATCGCATGCACCGCGGTCAGGCCGATGTTCTCGTTGACCCGGCCGTCGCCAGCGATGTAGTGAGCGTCGAGCAGTTCGTTGTCATAGGTCAGGTTGTTGCCGGCCGGGCCAGTGGGCTGCGCATTACCGACAAGGGCGTCGGTATCCGCCTGCAGAACCCCACCGACGATTACTGGTGCGGCATTGTTGTTGATGTCGACGAGGAACTGGTGACCGGTACGCACAGCAGTGGTCAGGCTGATGGGGGAAGTCGGATCGCCTTCGACAAGCACGTCATCCGCCGTACCACCAATGCCGTCAGCCCCCCTCATCACAACCATCGGGAAGCCGTTCGGCCCCTTGATGAAATTGCCATAGGCGTCTGTCGCCAACAGTGGGGAGTTACCGACGTCGGCATCCGTCAGGTTGATGCCCAGAACGTCGCGGGCCTGAGCCTTGACTACCTTCCAGGTCGCCATGCCCCCGATTTCGACGTCGTCCGCGGTACCATATGTGCCATCCGCGCCCAGGTCACGGTTAGTGATCAACCTGCCGTTGGCGACGGGGCCGTCAGCGGTAAGATCATAGGAGCGCAGGAACACCTGGTGCGACGGGTGCGAGCTATAGGTCTGGTTCTGGTCCACGAACGGCGTCGTGGTGTTGGTTTGCTCATGGATGTCATCGGCCGTGCCGAGAATGCCATCCGCCCCAGGCAGGTTGGTCGCGCGGGTCACCACCATGAAGTTGGTGTTGCCGCCCGGCACAAACAGTGGATCATCCGGTTGCAGCGGGATGAAGATGGTGCCCGAACCGCCTTTGGTCACCAGGTCCAGGCCATGGTCGAAGAACTGCCCGAAGAACGTCATCCAGGAGTTGAACGGCGCGGACAAGCCTGCGTCCGCCGCGGTGTTCTCGAACATGTACACATCTTGGTCGTCGGCAGTACCGAACTGACCGTCCAGGCCAGGGCTGGCGACTACCCGTACGCCATCCTTGAGCACGTCGTCGTTACCCACCGCGCCGAAGTTGAGCACGCCGTCCGCGCCCACGTCGTGGGCCGCGGCATAGGCCGCCGGGTTGTTCGACGTCTGGTCGGAGATCAGGTTACTGATGGTGCGCGGCTGCGAGTCAAACACATTGCCGGCGTTCTGCGCATACGACGATCCAGGGACGGCCGGCGAGCCGGGGCCGAAGAAGCCGGCAGGCACACCTTCCGCCGGATTGAAGACCGGATCGCTCAAGCGCGGAAAGACGTTGTCGGCGGCACCAAACTCGGTGTTGTTGTGGCCATTGAGGTTCATCAGGTTGTTGTTCGACCCGTCGACCGCACGCAGGCCCAACGGCGCGCGAATGTTCGGGATCAGCGAGAGGATGTCCTGACCAGACGCTTCAGCCTCGGCAATCTTGATCTGGTCAAGAATGAAGTTGAGGTCGGAGCGGACCATGTGCAGGCCCGCGCCACCCGCGCTGGCATCCACCACAGGTACTGGCGCCGTCGGTACCACCGGCGTGCCGGGAGCTACTACACCAGTCGGCTCAGAGAACAACACTTCAGTGGTGCCATGAGCATCCTGGTAGATCGCCTTGACCCGCAACGACAACCCGGCAAGGTCGGGAGAGACCTTGAACGTGGTGCCGTCGGCACTCTGGAATGCCAGGTCGCCGGCCGGCAAGAGGATGATGTCCTCGAAAACGCCGCTGCCTGGCGTTGACTCGAACTGCCAGTAGTAGGACACCGAGCTATTGATCAAGCCCAGCGGATTACCCGCCGTGATGTTGTCGGCATCGCGCAACGCGTTCACGTTGACCGTCAGCGTGTCGCCCACGACTATCGCACCGCCGTTGCCGTCGATGACAGCCGGACTGCCAGTCGGCTGGGCATTGAGCCCCGGTACCAGCACTTGCTGCTCATCGGAGAACTGCAGGCGTTCGATATGCAGCAGGGTATCGGTGCCGTCGCGGCCCGCTACGCTATCTGTCACCGTATAGACATCGTCCGCCAGATCGACCGTGCCGCGGTCATCAACGGTAACCGTGTACTCGGAGGCAACCCCGGAGTAAATGGCGGTGTCGAAGGCCGCCCCGCCCGTCGAGGTACCCGGCATGATTTCCCGCACGGCCTTGAGCTGACCGGGGTTAATGGTACCGTCGATCATGAACGGGATCATATCGACCATGCTGTCGAAGGAGGCGACCTCAGGGCCCGTATGGTTGACGTCGCCAGGGGCATAAACGGCAATCCTGACGTTGATCCATTTGTCACCGTCGATCAGGTCGTCACCACCGCGACCTTCGATCAGGTCACTGCCATCGCCGCCAAGGATGATGTTGCCAGTGGCAAAGCCGGTAACCGGCAAGCCGGCATCGGCCAGGAACTGATCCAGTCCGCGGATCAGCGCGACATTGGTCAGTGCACTGCCCGTGGCACCACCGTGGTTGATGATGGTGTCGGCATCGACATCATCGCCTTTGAGCACGTCGCCGAAGCTCGAACCGGACAAACCCTCGACCTCGGCAAAACGGTCGAGAATCGAGGCCGGCGAGGCGCCGACCGGATTGAATACCCCGGCGTTCTGGTTTGGCGCGTTGCCGTGTGGCTGCGCCAGCGCGGCCAGGCTCAGGTCAGCGGTCACGCCAACCTTGTCATTCTTGTAGGTGATCCAGTCGAAGCCGGACATGCCGTCCATCTTGTCCTGGGCATCGCTGCCGACAAAGATGTCATCGCCACCCTCGCCGATCATTTCGTCGAAGCCACCGCCACCGACAAAGATATCGTTGCCGATGATGTCGTCATTGAGCAGCGGCGAGAAGTTATCGCCTGGCGCACCGTCCTGGGTGCCTTTCTCGATCCAGTCATCACCTTCGTTACCGGTCGGTGGCAGGTTGGTCTTGGCACCGAGGATGAAGTCGTCACCCTGGCCACCGAAAGTGGTGGTGATGTCTTCAGTGGTGATGATGAAGTCCTGGCCATCGCCACCCAGGATCAGGTTGCCTAAAGCAAACATGCTGCCCGCCACGATCACATCGTTACCGGCATTACCTTCCAGACGGTTGTCGCCGAACGAGTCGCTGATGATGTCATCGCCATCGCCGCCCAGCACCGCATCGTTCCCCGCACCGCCTTCGAGGCGGTCGTTGCCGGCGTCGCCGTAAACGGTGTCATCGCCATCACCGGAAATGATGATGTCATTGCCGGCGGTGCCGCCCATGACCACATGATCTTCACCGGTGTACTGCAGGTAATTGGTGTCCGCACCGGGGGTGTCGGGGTTGTCGCGAATCACCAGCGGCACGACTTCCACGCCGTTGATCATGATGCCGCCGGTCGGATCGTCGTGGCCACCCACGCCAAGGCCGGTGAACTGGTTGGCCTGATTCACTTCGAGAGTGAAGGTCGGTGTCAGGAACACGGTGTTCGACAGGTGGGTGACATCGCTGTTGAGCATGATCAACTTGGCAAACGAGTTGTTCTCAAGCTCAGTGCCGAAGTTCAGGCCCGCGGTACGTGACAGGTAGTAGAAGCGGTCGCCGTTCTGCAACGCTTCCAGCTGGGTTTCAAACACGAAGTTGAACGTCGAGCCGAGCATGCCGCCGAACGGCATTTTCTGTTCGGCGAGGCCACCGACCCAGAAATCGACGTCGTCGAGCCCGGTGATCGTCACGCCCGTCACGTCGTCTGCGGTACCCACTACCCCATCCGCGCCGGCCTGCGTTACGTTGGCCCAGGCACCGGTGCTATTGAGGAAGTCCAGGCGGTCGGCAGGCGAACCCGCGCCACCGAAGACCAGCGCCAGGGCAGCAGCGCGTTTGTCTGCCAGCGTGGTCGCCGACGTAATCGAGCTATGTGTGCCATAGGCCGCGATGAAGTTGACCAGCGACTCGGGGTGCTTGAGGTGGTCCACCAGGTCAGCCCAACTGATGTACGGCTTCAGCTGGCTGTCGCCGGTCGCTCCGTACATGTCACGACGCGCTTCATTCAACGTGGGGATGCCAGTGTCGCGACCACGCGCCAGGTTCAGGGCCGGCAAATCGAGCGGCAGACCGAGCAGGTTGTTGCGCAAGGCTTCAGTGACGAACTCGTCGATCTCGTTGCCGAGCTGGCGGGTCACGCCACGAATGATCGCACCTGCCGCCTCGTCTGCGGTCGCACCGCTGCCGGCGAACGCCAGCGGGTTGAGGAAGGCCGCGATCAGGCCCAGTTGCGAGTCCGGATTGTTCGGATCAGTGAGCAGCGGATTGAACGCAGGGTCGAAGCGATCGACGGTCTCGGTCAACATCGAGTGACCGAAGCGGTACACCACGTGGGCGAACTCGGCGAGGATCGCCGGGTTGATCGAGGTGTCGTAGCCGTTGGGCGCGAGGAACTCGTCGACCTGCGGCTGCACGGTCCGCGCGAACTCTTCGAACACCAGGTGCTGGTACTGCATCTCGGTACCGAACTTGGCGGCCTGGAACAGGCGTTCGCCGTCCCACACCAACGCCGCGATCCCGGCAGGTGTAGTCGGTATTGCGGTCACGTCGTCAGCCAGCCACTGATTGAGGAAGGCCAGGTCGCCGGAGGCCAGGATGGTGTCCTTGGACTGCTGGACCAGACGGTTGTGTTCGGAGTGGAACACATGGTGCACGGTGGTCAGGCCGATGTTCTCGTTGGCCCGGCCGTCGCCGGCAATGTAGTGGGCGTCGAGCAGTTCGTTGTCATAGGTCAGGTTGTTGCCGGTCGGGCCAGTGGGCTGCGCGTTACCGACCAGGGCGTCGCCATCCGCCTGCAGAACCCCGCCAACGACGACCGGCGCGGCATTGTGCGCGATGTCGTCGAGGAAGGCGTGGCCGGTGCTCACGGCATTGGTCAGACTGATGGGCGCTGCGCGGTTGCCTTCGACCAGTTGAGTGACGTCATCCGCCGTGCCGGCGATGCCGTCGGCACCGTTGCTGACGCGAATCACCACCTGCGGCATGCCGTTAGGCCCGCGGATGAAGTTGCCGTAGGCATCGGTTGCCAGTAACGGCACGTTGTGCACATCGGCGTCGGTCAGGTTGATACCGAGCATGTCACGGGCCTGGGCCTTGACCACTGCCCAGGTGGCCATGCCATCACCGGCGCCATCGTCCGCAGTGCCGAAGATGCCATCGGCACCGAGGTCGCGGTTGGAAATCAGGTTCCCCGTTGCCACAGGGTCACCTGCCGCGTTGAGGACGTACTCGCGCAGGAACACCTGATGCGAGGGGTGCGAACTGTAGGTCTGGCTTTGGTCGACGAACGGCGAGGTGGTATTGCTCTGGCCATCATCGGCAGTGCCGACTACGCCGTCCGCGCCGGCGGTACGCACCGCACGTGAGAGCACCATGAAGTTGGTCGGGCTGCCCGGTACGAACAACGGATCGTCCGGTTGCAGCGGAATGAATACGAGGTCGGTAGCGCTCTTGGTGACCAGGTCGAGGCCGTGGTCGAAGAACTGACCGAAGAACGTCATCCACGAGTTGAAGCCGGCGGTCAGGCCGGCGTCTGCCGACTGGTTGGGAAAGAAGAACACATCCTTGTCATCGGCCGTGCCGAACACCCCGTCCAGACCGGGGCTGGAGACGATCTCCACGCCATCCTTGAGGACGTCGTCATTACCCGCGCCCACCACACCGAAGTTGAGCACTCCGTCCAGGCCGGGGTCGAAAGCTGAGGCATAGGCCGCCGGGTTGTTGGCGGTCTGATCGACTATCAGATTACTGATGATCCGTGGTTGCGGGTCGAACACCGTCCCTGTCCCGACATAGTCCGGCAGGAACGAGGGTTCAAGCAGGCGCGGGAAGGCGTTGTCCGCGGCGCCGAACTCACTCTGGCCGGTGACCAGGTTGTTCAGGCTGCCATCGACGGTACGCAGGCCGAATGGCACCTGACTGTTGGGTAGCAAATCACTGAGGCTGGTGCCGTCGGCATTCGCCTCCGCGATGAAGATTTGCTTGAGGATGAACTCCAGGTCCGACTTGTTGAAATTGGCCATTTTGGATTGCCCTCGATCTATTTGGGTAAAGGCACGGGACGAGAAGGTCCACCCGCGCCAAGTCAAATGCTGGCTTGTGCAGTTTTTTGGTCTTGTTTTTAGCGAGAGAGCTGGCGTTACCCGGGACCCGGGATACGCGCCTGGAATTCGCGTAGTGAATTGCCCGCCGAACGGTCAGGCAAAGCGGATACGAGCCCTGGGCGGGCCATGGAAACAGGAGGTAAAGGCGAACTTGCTGGGAAGCCCCTTCACTCTGCGAAAGAACGCAATGATCAACATGCTCTGCTCCTTCCGGGAAATCACCGCGCCTTGCGTCGCCAAACCGCTGGCAAGCTTCAGGCGGGCGGGGCCCCCGATAACTAAGACTAAAGTTCCATAGCAAACCTTTGTCAATATTACGTCGTTAAAACAGACGACTGGTGACAAGCCTCTCAACTAGCTGTTTTTAAAAGACATATAGGAATCCGAGTGCAGGTATAGAGCGAAATGTTATTTCGGAGTGTTTCGCCGCCACCTACGCTCCTGCATAAGGGAGCAACGCAGAGATTTCGGAAGACTCGCCATCCACAGAGCGACCAGCCTGCGTGTGCATAAGCGCTTAAAGGAACTACATTTACTGTTAGCTGTTGCGCCATATGGGCAACCGGCTTTTCGAAGTGGGAGGATCACCATGCCCCAGCAGTCGAGCATCCGTTCCGAACTGGCCGACGCGCTCTTTCGCATGCGCCGCAGCTTTTACACACTGGGCGCGTTCAGTGGCGTGATAAACGTCATGATGTTGACGCCAGCTATTTATATGCTGCAGGTCTACGATCGAGCCCTGGTCAGTCGCAACGTCACGACGCTGACGATGCTGACTGTGTTGGTGGTCGGTCTGTTCCTGCTGATGTCCACGCTGGAGATGGTCCGCACCAAGGTCCTGATCCGCGTTGGCAACTGCCTCGACATGGACCTCAACCGGCGCATCTTCAACGCCGCATTCGAGCGCAACCTGAGTCGCGCCGGCGGCAATCCGGCCCAGGCCCTGCAGGATCTCTCACAGGTTCGCCAGTTCGTCACCGGCAACTCCCTGTTCGCGTTCTTCGATGCACCCTGGACGCCGATCTACCTGCTGGTCGCCTACCTGATCCACCCGTTGCTCGGGCTGCTCACGCTGGTCGGCTCGCTGATTCTGATGGGCCTGGCCTATCTCACGGAAAAGGCGACGCAGAAGCCGCTCGCCGAAGCCAACCAGGCCGCCATGTCCTCCGCCCAATACGCCAACAACAACCTGCGCAATGCCGAGGTCATCGAGGCCATGGGCATGCTGCCGTCGATCAGCAAGCGCTGGTACATGAGCCATTTGCGCATTCTGGAAATGCAGACCCTGGCCTCCGACCGCGCAGCCTTGATCAGCAGCACCGGGCGCTTCGTGCGGATCACCCTGCAATCGCTGATCCTTGGTGCCGGCGCACTGCTGGCGATCGAAGGCAAGATCACCCCGGGAATGATGATTGCCTGCTCGATCCTCACCGGCCGCGCACTGGGTCCGGTGGAACAGGTCATCGCATCGTGGAAGCAACTGCTGGGCTGCCGTTCCGCCTGGGGCCGGCTCAATGAAATGTTGACCGATTACCCGCGCCGGCCACCGAGCATGTCGCTGCAGCGGCCAATGGGCATGCTGGCGGTAGAGAATGTGTATGCAGGCGCCCCCGGCACTACCAACACGATTCTGCGCGGCGTGAGTTTCAGCCTTGTGCCCGGCGAAAGCCTTGGCATCATCGGCCCGTCCGCCTCGGGCAAATCCACCCTCGCCCGCCTGCTGGTTGGCGTCTGGCCGACGCAGGCCGGCAAGGTGCGCCTGGACGGCGCGGACATTTTCACCTGGAACAAGGGCGAACTCGGCCCCTGGCTGGGTTATCTGCCACAGGACGTGGAGCTGTTCGAAGGCAACATCGCCGACAACATTGCGCGCTTTGGCGACGTGGACAGCGAAGCGGTCATCCGCGCCGCCAAGATCACTGGCGTGCACGAGATGATCCTGCGATTCCCGCAGGGTTATGACACCCGCCTGGGCACCGATGGCAGCCCGCTTTCCGGTGGCCAGAAGCAACGCATCGCCTTGGCCCGCGCACTGTATGGCGAGCCTAATCTGATCGTGCTGGACGAACCCAACGCCAACCTCGATGACGTCGGCGAAAAGGCCCTGGTCGATGCGCTGGCCGAACTCAAGAGCCGTGGCGCCACCGTCATCCTGATTTCCCATCGTCCCAACGTACTCTGCGCCGTCGACAAGGTGCTGATGCTGCGTGACGGCGGCGTGCAGATGCTTGGCACCCGCGATGAAGTATTCGCAGCGCTGCGCAAGGCCAGTGTGATGCCTGCAGGCGCGTCGACTCCGCTGGCCTCCGTCAAAGCACGGGAGTGACCGATCATGCAATTGAGCCAACATACCGAAATGATTCCTGCCGATCCGCGCAGCGTCGTCGATCTGGACGTCGCCAGGCCCGCGCGTTGGGGCGTGTGGCTGGTGCTCGCCGGCTTCGGCGGCTTCCTCCTGTGGTCCTGGCTGGCACCGCTGGATGCCGGCGTGGTCGCGACCGGCACAGTCAAAGTCACCAGCAATCGCAAAGCCGTACAGCACCTGAGCGGCGGCACCGTGGAGGCCATCCTGGTTCGCGAAGGCGACCTGGTGACAAAAGGACAGGAGGTGGTTCGCCTCGACTCGTTGCGTGCCGCTGCCGAAGAGGGTGCGATCAGCGCCCAGTACATCGTCAGCAAGACCGTGGAAAACCGCCTGGAAGCGGAGCGTGACGGTCGCGATGTGGTGGCCTTCGACCCCGAGCTGCTCAAGCGCTTCAAGGGCGATTACCGACTGGAGGCCGCCATGGATCTGCAGCAGCGCCTGCTCGACACCCGTCGTGCCGGACTCGCTGGCGAAATCAGCATCCTGCAGGAGAACCTCGCGGCATCGGCAGTGCAGCAAAAGGGCCTGCAGCAGGTCTATGCCGCCCGCGCCTCGCAGATCAACTTCCTCAATCAGGAACTGCAAGGCACCCGCGTGCTGTCGGCCGAAGGCTATGTGCCACGCAACCGCCTGCTCGAGCTGGAACGCAGCAACGCCGACCTCTCCGCCGGTCAGGCCGAGAACCTCAACAACATCGCGCGCATACGCAGCCAGACCACCGAGATCAAGCTGCGCATCCTGCAGCGTCAGCACGATTACCTGAAGGAAGTCGAATCGCAGCTGACGGAAACCGCCAAGGAAAACACCACATTGGCCGACCGCTTGCGCGCACTCGACTATGAAGTGACCCACACGGTGATTCGCTCGCCGATCGACGGCGTGGTCCAGGGCCTGAGCATCGCCACGGTCGGCGGGGTCATTCAACCCGGCTTCAAGATCATGGAAATCGTTCCGCTCGACCAGCCGCTGCAGGTCGACGCGATGATTCCCGTGCAGGCCATCGACAAGATGGTGCCCGGGTTGCCCGTGGACATTTCGTTCCCGGCCTTCAACCATGCCAAGACACCCAACATCCCCGGCCGCGTGAAGACCATCTCCGCCGACCGCCTGATGGACGAGGAAAGCAAGCAACCGTTCTATCTGGCCCAGGTAGAAGTCACGCCCGACGGCATGAGCCTGCTGGGTACCAATCACATTCGCCCTGGCATGCCTGCCAGCGTCACCATCAAAACCGGCGAACGCAACATGATGAGCTATCTTCTTAAACCAATGCTCGAACGTGTGGACAGCTCATTCAAGGAACAATGAAATGGACCGTCATTGCCTGCTCTACTGCCTGCTCGGGCTGGCCCTGCCTGCCGATGCCATGGATCTCAAGCAAGCCTGGGATCTGTTGCAATACCAGGGCCCTATCTACCAGGCCGCCGTGCATGAAAAACAAGCCGGCGGCGAAAACCGCGCCATCGGCAAGGCCGGCCTGCTGCCACAGATCAATGCCTCGGGCTACAACAACAAGGTCAATGGCTCGCAAAGCCAAAACAACATCGACAACGATCTGCACTACGACTCCAAGGGCGCCAACGTGCGCCTGCGCCAGCCTTTGTTCAACAAACAGAAAATGGCCGAGTACCGCCAGGGTCATCAGCGTGCCGACTACAGCAACGCCGTATTCGATGCCAAGAGCCAGGATGCTGCGGTGCGCCTGGCCGAAAGCTATTTCGATGTGCTGCTGGCCAGCGAAACCATTTCCCTGGCCAAATCCAAGCTGAGCGCCTTCGATGAACAACTCGCCTCGGCGAAACGGCGCATGGAGTTGGGGGCAGGCACCATTACCGACATCGACGAGTCGCTCGCTCGCCGCGACCTCGCCGAAGCCGAACTGATCGAAGCCCAGGACAACCTGGTCAACGCGCGCCGCAAGCTTGAGGAATACATCGGCGAAACCCCGGAATCACTGACCACCTTGCGCCCGAGCTTCGATACACCACCGCTGCTGCCGAGCAACCTGCAGGACTGGCTGGTCAAGGCCCAGGCCGATAGCCCGCTGATCCATGCACGCCGTTACAGCCGCGACCTCGCCGAAGAAGAGGTCAAGCGCAACAGGGCCGGCCACTGGCCAACCCTGGATTTCATCGCTGGTTACACGGCGGGCGAAAGCCAGTCGCTCTCCGAGTTGAATCAACGCAACCACTACGGCTCGGTCGGGCTGGAAGTCAATATTCCGTTGTACAGCGGTGGCGGCGTCAGCGCACTGACGCGCCAGGCCGCCGCCAATAGTGATAAAGCCCTGGATGAACTTGACGCCGCGCGCCAGGAAGTCATCACCGGAACCACCCGTGAGTATCAAGGCATCCTGAGCGGCGCCAAACGCATTCGCGCACTGGAGAAGGCGGTAGCGTCCAACGAACGCTCTCTGGCATCGTCACGCAAGGGCTTCAAGGAAGGTGGCACCAGCACCAACTCGGATGTCCTCAATGCCGAAGAGCTGCTCTTCGTTGCGCGTCACGACCTGTTCGACGCCAAGTTGCGCTATCTGATGTCGCGCCTGCGCCTGGCCTCTTCGGTGGGCAGCCTGGGCGACGACGATATCGAGCAGATCAACGAATACCTCGGCCCGGAACTGCTGGTCACCAACTAGTAACGCACACAGACCTGTAGGAGCCGGCTTGCCGGCGATGGACTCAAGAGCGCCGCGTCCATCCAGTTCACCCGCGTTATCGTTGACGTCCATCGCGAGCAGGCTCGCTCCTACAAGGGACTGTGTGACCTCCAAACCCTGTAGGAGCCGGCTTGCCGGCGATGGACTCAAGAGCGCCGCGTTTATCCGGTTCACACGCGTTATCGTTAACGACCATCGCGAGCAAGCTCGCTCCCACAAGGGACCGCGCAATACCTGTAGGAGCCGGCTTGCCGGCTCCTACAAGAGATCGTGTGACCTCCACGCCAGTGAAAGCCAAAAAATACATCAGCGTTGAAAAGTGCCCACCCAGCCTTTGATTCCATTTATCCTCGATCCGCTTTCAAATCAAAAGCCACGCCCGTCTCCAGACTGTAAACTGTGTCCCCATGCGCAAACTCTTGTACCTGACATTCTCCATGGCATTGCTCGCCGCCCTCACGACCTACGCGATGTGGGCCGCCGACCGGCCGGTGGGTCATTACCTTTCAGACCTGCGGATCAACCTGGCTGTCGACCAGGGCACGCCTGCGGACCGTGGCAATCTGCTGGGCATTCAGCCCGAACTGTTTCCTACCGATTATCAAAGCCCCGAGCGTTTGCACCGCAAGCTCGCGGCCTATTTGCAAGCGGCCCGGGACCAGGGCTTGTTGAACGGCAAGACCGTCGTGGTATTGCCGGAACACGTCGGTACCTGGTTGATGGTCAGCGGCGAGAAGGATGAGCTGTATCAGGCCAGCTCTCTCAAGGAAGCCATGAACTGGCTGGCGGTGAGCAATCCCCTGAAGTTCGCCAGGGCGCTGATCAGCGCCGACGGCGGCAACCGCCTGGACGATGCGCACCTGCGCATGAAAGCCAAGGCGATGGCCAGGGACTACCAGGCATTGTTCGGCGGATTGGCCAGGGAATTCCACGTGACGCTGGTCGCGGGCTCCATCGTGCTGCCCGAGCCGAGCATCGTCGATGGCACCTTGAAAACAGGTCGCGGCGCGCTCTACAACAGCAGCGTGGTCTTCAACAACGACGGCCTGCCGATCGGCCAGCCCCAGCGCCAGATGCACCCCTTCTTCGCCGAACAGAGCGGGATCAAGGCGAACGCCGAGCGGTCGCTCAACGTCGTTGATACCCCCGCAGGAAGACTGGGCGTATTGATCGGCCACGACAGCTGGTACCCGGAAAACTACCTCAAGCTCAACGACCAGAATGTCCAGCTGGTTGCGGTACCGGCCTTTGTCGCCGGCCGAGGCACCTGGGAGCAGCCGTGGCGCGGCTACAGGAGCTCATCGGAGCCGGCGCAGGTCACCCTCAAGCCTGGAGAGGTCAGCGAAGGCCAGGCCTGGCAGCGCCTGAACCTCGCGACCCGGGTACCGGACAGTCAGGCAGTTGCAGGCATGAGTGTGTTCCTGCGGGGCCAGTTCTGGGATCAGGGCAGCGCCGGGCACAGTTTTCTCAGTCGCAACGGCCAGCACTTCGCCGATGGCAACGCCCAGGGTGCGCGCTTGCTGAACCTCTGGTTGTAAGCCATGAAACCGCAGCCCATGCGCCTGGGCGATCTGTCGGTGGGTTTTGTCCATAGCCTGGCCGATGCCGTGCGCAGTCATGGCATCGATCCGCAACCACTGCTCGATCAATACGGTCTCGATGCCGCGCGACTGAGCGAGGCCGGTGCCAGACTGTCGATACCGCGCTACATGCGCCTGGGTCACAGCGCCATTCAACTGACCGACAACCCGGCCCTGGGCTTGCGCATGGGTCAGCTCAGTCGCCTGAGCCAGATCGGCCTCGCAGGCGTCACCGCCGCCCAGGCACCGACAGTCCGAGAGGCCGCGCGCTGTCTGATTAGATTCGAAGCCTTGTATGGCTCGAACTATCGCGGTCAATCCAGCTTTCACGAAGACGCCCGGGGCGCGTGGCTGCGTTTCTATTCGATCAGCCCCTACAACGCCTACAACCGCTTCGTGGTGGACTCGATCGTCGCCGGCTGGCTGCAGCAGTTATCCAGTGTCAGCCCTGTCCCGCTGCGCGCCGAACGTATCGAGATCGAATTCGAAGAACCCGGTTACCGCTCGGCCTATGATGTTTTGGGGGACTGTCCGATTCAGTTTGGTAGCGAACGCAATCAACTGCGCTTGAGCCTGGCCAGTCTTGCCCAGCGCAACGCCGAGCATTGCCCGAGCACCTGGCGGCATTTGCTGCAACTGTGTGAGCAGGAGCTGGAACGACTGACACGCACCCGCAGCCTGCGTGAGCGGATCATTGCGCTGCTGGGACCCTTGCTCAACGGTGGCCGGGAGCCCGACCTGCAAGAGGTGGCGGCGCGCCTGAAGCTGCCGACCTGGACCTTGCGCCGCCGGCTCGTCGAAGAAGGCACGCAATTTCGTGCGATTCTCAACGACACCCGACGCGACCTGGCCATGACGTACATACGCGACACGGAACTGGCGTTCGGAGAGATCGCCTACCTGCTGGGCTTTGCCTCAGCCGAGGCGTTTCAACGCGCATTCAAACGCTGGAACGGGCAGACACCCGGCGAATTTCGCCGCAGCCATCGCCAATCCGCCTGACGCTCAAAGCTCGGTGGCGTCTTCCGCAGGCTCCAGTGGGTCCAGTTCGAACGCCTGATACTCGAGCAGCTCTTCTTGATAATCGTCCATTTTTGAATCCCCCAACCCGTCTTGAAAAAACGCCTGAATAAATGACCTGTCCCCTGAGAATAAAGTGCCCGTGTGAAAGAAAAATGACGCGGGCACGACACTCCGTCGCTACTGAATAAAACGTAGCAGCTGGTCAGGAATTTATCATCGGTTTTTTTTGCGGGAAACCGCAGAACAGCGGACTTGCCTGATGCAGGTCAATCAGTGGGGCGCTCGCAGGATCGGCTCATCCGATCCTGTGCTGTCGCCTTCACTGGCCGGAGACAGGCATCGCCGGAATGGGTTCGCTCGGCGGCGGCAAGTCACTCGGGTTCGACGGTGGCGTGATGATCTCCGAGGACTGTGCAGGCTCTGCACTCTCGGCCGGAGTGATCGGCGCCGCTTCGGGCGGTGGGGCAAGCGGTTCGGAGGCCGCAGGTGCTACTTCAACAGGTGCAGGCGCAACCACAGCGGCAGCAGGCTCCGAGGTGGGTGCCGCTACGGGGGCAGGCGCGAGCGGTGCCGGTGCCGCCTTGACTTCAGGCATGCCCAGGTCGGTTTTCGGTTTTTCGGTGATGTGCGCGGCCTTTTTCGCTTCCGGCGGCAGGAACAGCTCGACCAGTGCGAAGAAACGCTCGTAGAACTTGGCCGACGATACAGTCTCGCTGGCGACCTTGACCATCGAATCGTCCGATGAACCGATCGGCATCGACACCGAGCCCAGCACACCCACACCGAGACTGGCGGAGTTGTTGGTTTTCTTCAGCGCATAACGATCCTGCAGGGCGTTGGCAAACACGGTTGCGTGATGCCCTTCGCTGCCGTCATCGGCACAGACCACACTGAAGCTGATCTCCATGTGGTTTTCCCCGGTTTGCTGGAAGCTCTTGTGACCGCTGACCAGCTTCGAATCGTTGCTGGTGATGATGTAGCCCTGGCTGAGCAGGGCGCGACGGACGGCTTCACAACTCTGGGCATCGGTGACCGGATAGTTGCGCGAGAAGGTGCCGGAATCGTCGAAGTTCTCATGCTCGTAGATGGCGCTTTTGTTCGATGAACAACCAGCCGCGATGGCGAGCACGGCTGCCATCCCGACAACCCGCATGGGAAGTGATTTAAACATTGAACATCCTGAGGAAAACGGTTCGGGGCATATTGTGCAACAGATCGATGCTTAGCGGAGCATCGATTGTGTCTTAAAACGGTTACAGGCTGATTGACCCCGGTTTTGCGCAAAAGTCACCGCGGCAAATGACGTACGGCCAAACAAAAAGACCCCGGCGTTTCGGCCGGGGTCTCCTGTGCAGCGTCAAACCTGGTCAGGCATCAGAACTTCTTGATGTCCGCCTGGCTTTCCAGCTGTTTGCGATACGCCGCAAAGTCTTGCTGGCCGATGCGCGAAGCGAGGTAGCGACGATACTGCGCTTTCTCTTCGTCAGTCGGTGCCGCAGCTTCGTTCACGCCATTGAGACGCACGATCATCAGGCTGCCATCCGCCAGCGTGACGCTGGTGAAGGTCGGCTTGTCCTTGGCCGCAGGCTTGGCCATGCGGAACAGCGCTTGCAGCACGGCTGGGTCAACCCCTTCCTGAGCGCGGGTCGCCGCTTCGGTGACTTTCCAGGCCTGACCGTCGACCGCCTGATCCAGCGGGGTCTTGCCATCGCGCAGGCCAGCGATCAGGGCTTCAGCCTTGGTCTTGGCTTCGGCGCTGGCGTGTTCCTTGGCCAGTTGCGCACGGATCGGGCCATCAACGCTTTCCAGCGGCAGTTGCGAAGGCTTCAGGTGCTCCTTGGCACGCAACACGACCACGGTTTCCGGATCGAGCTCGATGGCGGTGCTGTTGGCACCCTCATCCAGCACTTCAGGGCTGAACGCGGCAGTGATCACGGCACGATTGGCTGCAATACCCTCGCCACCTTCACGGCCGAACGGCTTGGACGTCTGCACGGTCAGTTTCAGGTCCTGCGCCGGCTGAGCCAGATCGGACGCTTCGAACGACGCGTCTTCCAGTTGCTTGCTCGCCTCGACGAAACGCTGCTCGACCTGCTGGGTTTTCAGAGCACGGGTCAGCTTGTCTTTCAGGCTGGCGAAGGTTGGCACTTCAGGTGCTTCCACACCCAACAGCTTGATCAGGTGGAAACCGAAATCAGTGCGAACCGGTGCGGATACCTGATCCTTGGTCAACGCATACAGGGCTTTTTCGAACGCCGGGTCGTAGACGCCAGGACCGGCATAACCGAGGTCGCCGCCGTTGTTCGCCGAACCCGGATCCTGGGAGAATTCCTTGGCCAGCGCCTCGAACTGCTCACCCTTGGCCAGACGGGCCTGGATCTCGTCGATCTTCGCCTTGGCTTGCGCCTCGGTGGTCTTGTCGTTCACTTCAATCAGAATGTGCGCAGCCCGGCGTTGCTCGGACAGGTTCGCGATTTCTTTCTGATAGGCCGCTTGCAGGTCTTCGTCGTTGACGCTGACCTGATCGAAGAAGGAAGCCTTCTTCAGCTCGAGGTAATCGATGACCACCTGGTCCGGGGTCATGAACTCCTTGGCGTGTTCGTCGTAATAGGCTTTGACCTCTTCGTCGGTCAGCTTCACAGCCGCCGGGTCAGCCTTGATGTTCAGCGAGGCGAAATCGCGGGTCTGTTTTTCCAGACGGGCAAATGCCAGCACTTGCGCATCGGTCACGAAACCGCTGCCCGCCAGGCCGGCGCGCAGCTGACCGATCAGCATTTCCTGGGCCAGCATCTGGCGGAATTGCATGCGGCTATAGCCGAGTTGGCGAATCACCTGGTCGAAACGCTCGGGGCTGAACTTGCCGTCAACCTGAAACTCTGGTGTTTGCAGGATGACCTGATCAAGTGCCGCTTCGGAAAAAGCGAATTTCGATTGCTCTGCGCCTTGCAGCAGCAGCTTGCGATCGATCAGGCCCTTGAGAGCCGATTCGCGCAACATTTTCTCGTCCAGCAAGGAAGCATCGAAATCCTTGCCCAGCTGTTGCATGAGCTGGCGGCGTTGCATATCGACCGCCTGGCTCAGCTCGTTCTGGCTGATTTCTTCACCATTGACCTTCGCCGCGTCATTCTTGTGCGTCGTGGCCTGAAAAATGGCGTCGAAACCGGTCAAGGCCATCAGTGCAACGATGACCCCGATAATAGTCTTGGCAATCCAGCCTTGTGAATTGTCCCTGATATTCTGCAGCATGCGTCCCCCAGAAACGGTTGAACTTCAAAATTAGGCAACCGTGGAGCGTGGGTAGAATCCGGATAGAAGAAAGGCGCATCCGAGGATGCGCCTTCTCGTAACTGGCGGAGCGGATCGAGGGCTCGAACTGGCGACCCTCGGTGTCTTGAACCGGCGACCTGCAGTCAGGACTGCCGCTCCGCTGCCAAGTCAGGCATGACCCCGACCCGGATGGGTAAAAACCTGAATCGAACTTAGTTGACAGCTTCTTTCAGTGCTTTACCGGCTTTGAAACCTGGTTTTTTGGCTGCTGCGATTTCCAGCGTCTTACCGGTCTGTGGGTTACGACCAATGCGAGCTGGACGATCGGTGACGGAGAAAGTACCGAAACCAACCAGAACAACAGAGTCGCCAGCCTTGAGAGCGCCAGTGACGGATTCGATTACAGCGTCCAGCGCACGGCCAGCAGCAGCTTTCGGGATATCAGCGGATGCAGCGATAGCATCAATCAGTTCCGACTTGTTCACTCTAAGTCCCCTTATATCTATTTGAGTATGATTCTAAGTTTTTTTGGTTAAAGCAAAAACGAGTGCTGAATGGCCTACAGACACTTAAGAGCCGCTTTATAACAAGGGCTCTAAAAAACTGTCAAGGAAGCCCCCCAGGCAAATACGTACTAATGCGTGCTAATTCTTTCCTTAGAATCCGCGTCGCGTTTCTCATCCTTCGCGACTATCTCCGGAGCCACGTCCGGCAAGGGCTCCGGCGCGTATTGCAACGCAATTTGCAGGACCTCGTCAATCCATTTAACCGGTTTAATCTGTAGATCCTGCTTGATATTGTCCGGAATCTCTTTGAGATCGCGCACATTCTCTTCAGGAATGATCACCGTCTTGATTCCGCCACGGTGGGCAGCCAGCAGTTTTTCTTTCAAACCGCCAATCGCCAGCACCTGGCCACGCAAAGTGATTTCGCCGGTCATGGCAACATCCGCGCGCACCGGAATGCCGGTCAAGGCCGAAACAAGGGCCGTGCACATGCCTACACCCGCGCTGGGGCCGTCTTTCGGGGTCGCCCCTTCTGGCATATGGATATGCGTGTCGCGCTTCTCATGGAAGTCCAGGGGAATCCCCAGGCTCTTCGCCCGGCTACGAACGACGGTCAAGGCTGCGGTGATCGACTCGACCATCACATCACCCAGGGAACCGGTCTTGATCAACTGGCCCTTGCCCGGCACCACAGCGGCTTCGATGGTCAGCAGTTCGCCGCCCACCTGAGTCCACGCCAGCCCGGTCACCTGACCGATCTGATCCTGCTGCTCGGCCAGGCCGTAACGGAATTTACGCACGCCGAGGTAATGTTCCAGATCGTCGACAGTGACCTTCACCGAGAAGCGTTTTTCCAGCGCATGCTCTTTAACCGCCTTGCGGCAAACCTTGGCAATCTGGCGTTCCAGCCCACGCACACCGGCTTCGCGGGTGTAGTAACGGATGATATCGCGGATCGCTTCGGCGTCGAATTCCAGCTCGCCTTTCTTCAAACCGTTGGCAGTGATCTGCTTCGGCGAAAGGTACTTGACGGCGATGTTGATCTTTTCGTCTTCGGTGTAGCCCGGCAGGCGAATCACTTCCATCCGGTCCAGCAATGCCGGCGGGATGTTCATCGAGTTCGAGGTGCACAGGAACATCACATCGGACAGGTCGTAATCGACTTCCAGATAGTGATCGTTGAAGTTGTGGTTCTGCTCCGGATCGAGCACTTCCAGCAACGCCGATGCCGGATCGCCACGCATGTCGCTGCCCATTTTGTCGATTTCATCGAGCAGGAACAGCGGGTTGCGGACACCCACTTTTGTCATCTTTTGAATCAATCTTCCTGGCATCGAACCGATGTAAGTACGGCGATGACCACGAATTTCCGCTTCATCACGCACGCCGCCGAGGGCCATGCGCACGAATTTGCGGTTGGTGGCGTGCGCGATCGACTCCGCCAGGGAGGTCTTGCCCACCCCTGGAGGACCGACCAGGCACAACACCGGACCACGAATCTTCTTCACGCGTTTTTGCACGGCGAGGTATTCAAGGATGCGTTCCTTGACCTCTTCGAGGCCGTAGTGATCGGCATCAAGAATGTCTTCGGCACGCGCCAGATCCAGGCGCACCTTGCTCTGGGCCTTCCACGGCACCTGAACCAGCCAGTCGATGTACGAACGCACCACGGTCGCTTCGGCAGACATCGGCGACATTTGCTTGAGCTTGTTCAGCTCGGCCGTGGCCTTGGCCAGCGCGTCTTTCGGCAGGCCGGCGGCATCGATACGCTTTTTCAGCTCTTCGACTTCGTTGTGACCCTCGTCGCTGTCGCCGAGCTCTTTCTGAATGGCCTTCATCTGCTCGTTCAGGTAGTACTCGCGCTGACTGCGCTCCATTTGCTTTTTGACGCGACCGCGAATGCGTTTTTCGACTTGCAGCAGATCGATCTCGGCATCCAGCAACGCCAGAACGTGCTCGACCCGGGCCGACAAATCGATGATTTCGAGGATTTCCTGCTTCTGCTCGATCTTCAGCGCCATGTGCGCGGCCATGGTATCCACCAAGCGGCCTGGCTCGTCGATGCTGTTGAGCGACGACAGGACTTCAGCCGGGACTTTCTTGCCCAACTGCACATATTGCTCGAACTGGGACAGTAGGCTGCGCACGAACACTTCCGACTCGCGCTCTGGTGCGTCCACTTCGTCGATCAGGGAGACTTCGGCACGGCAGTGGCCGTCCACTTCAATGAAGCGCTCGACGGCGCCGCGCTGCTCGCCCTCGACCAGAACCTTGACGGTGCCGTCAGGCAGCTTCAGCAGCTGCAGAACGGTGGCAATCGTACCAACGCGATACAGGGCATCTTCGCCGGGATCGTCGTCAGCCGGGTTTCTCTGGGCCAGCAGAAGAATCTGCTTGTCACCCGTCATCGCAGCCTCGAGGGCTTCGATGGATTTCTCGCGCCCCACGAACAGCGGGATAACCATGTGCGGATAAACCACGACATCACGCAATGGCAGGAGAGGCAATTCGATGGTTGTCTTCATGATTTCGCCTCTACGGCGGCCATAAGGCCGTAAACAGATGGAAGTAAGCTTGAAACCAAGATGGGGGCTGCCTTGAAAAAAAACAAGCGCAAAGACAGGGTTAAAACACATGAAAAGAAAAGGGGCCCGAAGGCCCCTTCTTTGTTCAAGCTGCGTGACGCTTAGGCGTCTGGCGCGGCCTTGGCGGTCGGCTCACTGTTTTCGTAGATATACAGTGGCTTGGACTTGCCTTCTATCACGCTTTCATCGATCACTACTTTGCTCACCTCCGATTGCGAGGGGATTTCATACATAGTGTCGAGCAATACACCTTCGAGAATCGAACGCAGGCCACGGGCACCGGTTTTACGCTCCAGGGCACGCTTGGCGACCGATTTCAGAGCGTCGGAACGGAATTCCAGATCAACGCCTTCCATCTCGAACAGCTTGGCATACTGCTTGGTCAGGGCATTTTTCGGCTCGGTGAGGATCTGCATCAACGCAGCCTCGTCAAGCTCGTCCAGCGTCGCAAGTACCGGCAGACGACCGACGAATTCCGGGATCAGACCGAACTTGACCAGATCGTCAGGCTCGACTTCACGCAGGGATTCACCGACTTTCTTGCCTTCTTCCTTGCTGCGCACTTCCGCGTTGAAACCGATGCCGCCCTTGGTGGAACGGTTTTGAATAACCTTTTCCAGACCGGAGAACGCACCACCGCAGATGAACAGGATGTTACGGGTGTCGACCTGCAGGAATTCCTGCTGCGGATGCTTGCGACCACCTTGAGGCGGAACGGAAGCGACCGTGCCTTCGATCAACTTGAGCAGGGCTTGCTGCACGCCCTCACCGGAAACATCCCGGGTGATCGACGGGTTGTCGGACTTGCGCGAAATCTTGTCGATTTCATCGATGTAGACAATGCCCATCTGGGCCTTTTCCACGTCGTAATCGCATTTCTGCAGCAGCTTCTGAATGATGTTCTCGACATCCTCACCCACGTAACCCGCCTCGGTGAGGGTGGTTGCGTCAGCGATGGTGAACGGAACGTTCAGCAAGCGGGCCAGTGTTTCGGCAAGCAGGGTTTTACCCGAGCCTGTCGGGCCGATCAGCAGGATGTTGCTCTTGCCGAGTTCGACGTCGTCATTCTTTTTGTCGCGCTGGTTCAGACGTTTGTAGTGGTTGTACACCGCTACGGCCAGAACCTTTTTCGCACGCTCCTGACCAATCACATACTGATCAAGGATGCCGCTGATTTCTTTAGGCGAAGGCAATTTATGCGCGCTGCTCTCGGCCTGTGCTTCCTGCACCTCCTCGCGGATGATGTCATTGCACAGGTCGACGCACTCGTCGCAGATAAAGACCGAGGGGCCGGCAATCAATTTGCGCACTTCATGCTGGCTTTTGCCACAGAAGGAGCAATAGAGCAGCTTGCCGTTGTCCTCGCCGTTGCGGGTGTCAGTCATTCGTTCGATCCAAATCCGATAGGCTTGCAACACAAGATGAAGGCTATTGCGGGCTTTTTCAAGCCCGCAGGTGTCGGACGCGCCGACCAACCCTATTTTGAGCTGCTTATTTTACGCAGGGCGCTGACTGATCACTTCGTCGATCAAGCCGTACTCGCGCGCAGCCTCTGCACTCATGAAGTTGTCGCGGTTGGTATCGCGCTCGATTTCTTCAAGGGTGCGCCCGCTGTGCTTGGCCATCAACGTGTTGAGGCGCTCACGAATGAAGAGGATTTCCTTGGCGTGGATTTCGATATCCGACGCCTGGCCCTGGAAACCGCCCAGTGGCTGGTGAATCATCACTCGCGAGTTTGGCAGGCAGTAACGCTTGCCCTGGGCACCGGCCGTCAGCAGGAATGCGCCCATGCTGCACGCCTGACCGATACAGGTGGTCGATACGTTGGGCTTGATGAACTGCATGGTGTCGTAGATCGACATGCCCGCCGTCACCGAACCGCCTGGGGAGTTGATATAGAGATGGATGTCCTTGTCCGGGTTTTCCGCTTCAAGGAACAGCAGTTGCGCACAGATCAGGTTGGCCATGTAGTCCTCTACCGGGCCAACCAGAAAGATCACTCGCTCCTTGAGCAGGCGCGAGTAGATGTCGTAGGCGCGCTCGCCACGAGCGGACTGCTCGACAACCATCGGGACCAGGCCGCCTGCGGCCTGGATATCAGAGTTCTGCTGAATATAGGAATTACGGAACATGCTCTGCAGTCACTCCCAAATAGTTATGTCTTGAATACGCATAAGCCAGCACGAAGGCTGGCTTATGGTGTTTGCTTCTTACCGCAAAAGTGATCAGTCGGCTTGTGGTGCTTCTACCGGCTTGACCGCTTCTTCGTAAGAGACCGATTTGTCGGTCACGCTAGCTTTCTGCAGAACAGTATCCACAACTTGCTCTTCCAGCACAACCGAACGAACTTCGTTCAGTTGCTGGTCGTTTTTGTAGTACCAGGACACAACCTGCTCAGGCTCCTGGTAGGCCGAAGCCATTTCCTGAATCATCTCGCGAACGCGGGTTTCGTCAGGCTTGAGGTCGAACTGCTTGACCACTTCAGCCACGATCAGGCCCAGCACTACGCGACGCTTGGCTTGTTCTTCGAACAGCTCGGCCGGCAGTTGGTCAGGCTTGATGTTGCCGCCGAACTGCTGAACAGCCTGCACGCGCAGACGGTCAACTTCGTTGGACAGCAGAGCCTTTGGCACTTCGATCGGGTTGGTGGCCAGCAGACCGTCCATTACCTGATTCTTGACCTTGGATTTGATCGCCTGACGCAGCTCGCGCTCCATGTTCTTGCGAACTTCGGTGCGGAAGCCTTCCAGACCGGTTTCCTTGATGCCGAATTGAGCGAAGAATTCTTCTGTCAGTTCTGGCAGCTTTGGCTCGGAAACAGTGTTGACGGTCACGGTGAACTCGGCGGCTTTGCCAGCCAGATCCAGATCCTGGTAGGCCTCCGGGAAGGCCAGGTTCAGAACGCGCTCTTCACCGGCCTTGGCGCCAACCAGGCCTTCTTCGAAACCAGGGATCATGCGGCCGGAACCCAGAACCAGCTGGACACCTTTGCCAGTACCGTTGGCGAACACTTCACCGTCGACCTTGCCGACGAAGTCGATGTTCAGCTGGTCTTCGTTCTGGGCAGCGCGATCGGCCACTTCGAAACGGGTGTTCTGTTTGCGCAGGATGTCCAGCATCTTGTCCAGATCGGCGTCAGTCACGTCAGCGCTCAGACGCTCGACGGTGATGCCTTCGAAACCGGCAACGGTGAACTCAGGGAACACTTCGAATACGGCTACGTATTCCAGGTCCTTGCCAGCTTCCAGGGATTTTGGCTCGATCGAAGGCTGACCAGCCGGGTTCAGCTTCTGCTCAACCACAGCTTCGTAGAAGGAAGACTGGATCACGTCGCCTACAGCTTCCTGGCGAGCGTCGGCACCGAAACGGCGCTTGATTTCGCTCATTGGCACTTTGCCTGGACGGAAGCCAGCAATCTTGGCCTTTTGGGCGGTCTGCTGCAGACGCTTGTTGACCTGGCTCTCGATGCGCTCAGCCGGCACGGTGACGCTCATGCGGCGCTCAAGAGCAGTAGTATTTTCAACAGAAACTTGCATGGATATTCCTCGTTGCACAGACGTTAGCCGGCCGTTTCCGACCCCAGAATCAAGGGCATGCATTCTAGTGGGTCAAACTCAAGAAGTCACCCTACTGAAAACGGGTAAAAAAACAGCAGGCAATTTATAGGTGCGAATGCACGAATGCACCTCGCCCCGATGGCAAATACAACCAATCACGCCAGGGCTCTGCGCCGACCTTTCTCTATATGGAAGAGGTCGCCAATCATCTCCCCGACAGCCGTTCTCGCACGCAAGACCGGCGGACAGGGCAGCATCATCGAGAAACATAAATACGACGAAACGCCCTGCCCCTGCGACCCGCAACCGGCGGCCGCCGAAACAAAAAAGGCGCCAGACTTTTCAATCTGGCGCCTTTCGAAATATGGGGTGGACGATGGGGATCGAACCCACGACAACGGGAGTCACAATCCCGTGCTCTACCAACTGAGCTACGCCCACCATATTGCCTGTTAAAGAAGCCAAACAACTTCTTTATCAAGCTCCAGCCAGGCCAAAGACCTGAGTGAAGCTTTAATTGGTGCGGATGAAGAGACTCGAACTCTTACGCCTCGCGGCGCTGGAACCTAAATCCAGTGTGTCTACCAATTCCACCACATCCGCGGGTGAAGCCTTTAAAGCAAAGGCGCCAGACTGTTAATCTGGCGCCTTTCGAAATATGGGGTGGACGATGGGGATCGAACCCACGACAACGGGAGTCACAATCCCGTGCTCTACCAACTGAGCTACGCCCACCATATCGCGCTACTTGTGCCAAAGTTGCCTAATGGCGCACCCGGCAGGACTCGAACCTGCGACCATCCGCTTAGAAGGCGGATGCTCTATCCAGCTGAGCTACGGGCGCCTTGTTAGCTGTACCCTTGGAGGACTACAAACTAAGTGCTTTCCAGTCTTGCAGAACCGTAATCCCGCTCAACCTTCTTAACCAGTGCTAGGCTGTGCCCGACAAGTGCGACGAATAGTATAGAGCCCCCCGAAGGTCGTCAAATCCTTTTTAAAAAAAATTCATTTAATTAAAGGAGTTAGGGGAATTTGCAGACCAAGCGCCTTTGCCCTCACCGCATGACATGCGAGAATGCGTTCTCTTTTTTTCCCCTCTCGATGGTTAATCACGCGCAATGACTGCACAACTAATCGACGGCAAATCGATCGCCGCCAGCCTGCGCCAGCAGATCGCCCAACGTGTCACCGAGCGTCGCCAGCAAGGCCTGCGCACGCCCGGCCTCGCGGTGATCCTGGTCGGCAGCGATCCTGCCTCTCAGGTTTATGTCTCGCACAAGCGTAAAGACTGTGAAGAGGTCGGCTTTCTATCCCAAGCTTATGACCTGCCTTCCGAAACCACTCAAGAAGCGCTGACCGAGCTGATCGATCGCCTGAACGACGATCCGGCGATCGACGGCGTTCTGCTTCAGCTTCCGCTTCCCGAACACCTGGATGCCTCCAAACTGCTGGAGCGCATTCGTCCGGACAAAGACGTCGACGGGTTCCATCCTTATAACGTCGGTCGCCTGGCCCAGCGCATTCCACTGCTGCGCCCATGCACCCCCAAAGGCATCATGACCCTGCTGGAAAGCACCGGTGCCGATCTTTACGGGATGAATGCCGTGGTCGTCGGAGCATCCAATATCGTTGGCCGCCCGATGGCTATGGAATTGTTGCTGGCCGGTTGCACCGTGACGGTCACCCACCGCTTTACCAAGGACCTGGCGGGCCATGTCGGCCGTGCGGACCTGGTCGTCGTCGCCGCCGGCAAGCCGGGCCTGGTCAAGGGCGAATGGATCAAGGAAGGCGCGATCGTGATCGATGTCGGCATCAACCGCCAGGACGACGGCAAGCTGGTCGGCGACGTGATCTACGAAACCGCCCTGCCCCGCGCCGGCTGGATCACTCCGGTGCCGGGTGGCGTTGGCCCGATGACCCGTGCCTGCCTGCTGGAAAACACCCTGTACGCCGCCGAAACCCTGCACGGCTGAGTTTCACCGCAGCCGCCGGCAGCGAATCAAAGAACCCCGCCCCTTGGCGGGGTTCTTTTTGCCTGCGAAACAAGCTCGACCACCCGACGGAAAATGACTTATTTTTCATGTTTCTCAGGACTTTCACCTGTTACTTGAACAACCATCGACAGTTATTCAGCCATACTCCAGAATGTCGCGCTTTTCAGGTAACAGCCCGTTACAAAACGGCTTATCAACACTTTACGAGTCTGCCAGCGTGAAAATCCGTCTTTCCATCCTGAGCCTATTTATTGCAGTTGCAGGGACTTTCATCACGCCAATCGCCAGCGCTGGCGAAACCACCGCTGCGCCGCGAGATACCAAGTCACTCAAGCTCGCTTCCGGTAGCTCCCTGCTGCTGGACATGCAGACCAACAAAGTCATCTATGCCAGCAATCCCGACGTGGTGGTGCCGATCGCTTCCGTCAGCAAGTTGATGACGGGCCTGGTCGTGGTTGAGTCCCGGCAGAACATGGACGAATACATCGACGTCAACATCAGCGACACACCGGAAATGAAAGGTGTGTTCTCCCGGGTCAAGCTGCGCAGCGAACTGCCGCGCCGGGAAATGCTGCTGATTGCCCTGATGTCCTCGGAAAACCGCGCCGCCGCCACTCTGGCGCACCACTATCCGGGTGGCTATGCCGCGTTCATTGCTGCAATGAACGCCAAGGCCCGGGCACTGGGCATGACCAACACGCACTTCGTCGAACCGACCGGGCTTTCACCGCGCAACGTGTCGACCGCTCGCGACTTGAGCAAACTGTTGATCGCCGCGCACAAATACCCGCTGCTGACCGAACTGAGCACGACCAAGGAAAAAACCGTCTCGTTCCGAAAACCGAACTACAGCCTGGGTTTCCGCAACACCGACCATCTGGTCCGCAAGCCGGACTGGGACATCCAGCTGACGAAAACCGGTTTCACCAACGAAGCCGGTCACTGCCTGGTGCTGGTGACCCGAATGGGTAACCGCCCGGTGGCCCTGGTGATCCTTGACGCCTATGGCAAGTACACCCATTTTGCCGATGCCACGCGCATGCGAAATTGGGTAGAGAGCGGAAAGAGCGCGGACGTGCCTTCCGTGGCCTTGCAGTACAAGGCAGACAAGAACCTCAAGCAGCGTCAGAGCGGCGTGGTTGAAGCGTCGAAGTAACCTTGCTGAAAGGCATGAAAAAGCCCCGGACATTCGGGGCTTTTTTTCGTCGCAACGTCAGTCGTTGGGCAGCGGCATCTGGTCGTCATCCGGGATGCCATCCCCTTTGCTCGGGTCTCGCCAGCCCTGGGGATGCTCGGTTGGCACCACTGTCGGCCGTGCCAGGGGATCACGCAGCGG
Source organism: Pseudomonas sp. PB101 (assembly GCF_009764265.1). Classification (GTDB taxonomy): domain Bacteria; phylum Pseudomonadota; class Gammaproteobacteria; order Pseudomonadales; family Pseudomonadaceae; genus Aquipseudomonas. Next base: position 9,365 of record NZ_RWIR01000008.1, on the reverse strand, counting down.
GCTGTCCGGGTCCAGCACCGGGTCGATGTCCTCTTGTGGGGTAGTGGGGACGGTTTCCGGACGTTTATCGTCGAAACTGGAATCAGTAGACATACGCACCTCCATTGGACCTAAGGTTTCAGATCACCCAGTGGATCGTAGGGCTTGGCCGGAGCCTTGGGGTTGTCACCCGGCTTCACGTCCCTCGGTGCCTTGGCGGGCCCGATCGGGTCGACCTGAGGATCGGCAAGGTCCGGGGAATCGGGATCGAAACCCAGCTCATCGCCAGACGAATGCTCAGACGAGTGGGGACCGACGGGCGTAGTGGAATGAGCCATGGGTGCCTCCTGATCGCGGCCCGGATGATGTTACGGGCCTTGAAAGATCAGAGGCTGTCGACGGGCGATGGTGCCCGTCGGGTGACCAACGGACTCAGTGCGCGGCCAAGGCTTTTTTCGCCTTGGCGGCTGCTTGCTCCTGACCGGCCTGGGCGACATCGTTGGCGGCCTTGAGCCAGCGCTGCTGATCGACCTGAGCGGGGATCTGCGTCGGGTTCTGGATCAGCACCGCCCAACCACCGGCCTCCTTGAACGCCGACTCGAAGGCGCTGAAGCTCATCAGTTCGCGGCGATTCATCCCGGCGCGCAGCAATACCGTCTGCTTCTGGCGGTTGTAGCCGGCCAGAATGGCGTAACGCGGTTCGGCCCACATCGCCGAGCCCTCGGTGAAGCGCACCATCACCGGGTAACCGGCGGCGACCTGGGTCAACAAGGCCGCAAGATTGCTGTCGAGGGGATACACGACCATCCCGTACTCGCGGGCCAGGTTCTGCATGTTCTGTTGCAACTGCGCTTCACCCCCCGGCAAATGCAAGGGTTTGTCGAGCAGGCCAGGGGTAATCACGATGCCCTGCTGGGACAGCATGCTGGCCAATACCTGCGGCCCGCTTTGATAGGCCTCGCCCCGGTAGAATCGACCGCTGAGTTCGACGCGCTCCGGCAAACGCTTGATCTCGGGCGCAACGCTCCCGGCGCAGCCCGCCAGACCTGCAACACAACCGGCTATCAGCATGGCCGACAAAATTCGAGAAAATACCCGCACCATCCGCTCTCTCTTGTTCAGGTTCAGACGCCAGGCAATCCCATTCCCGGCTGGGTCGTCGATCATAGGTCGCCGCGCCCCTACGGTATAGCTCTAAACAGCAGTGGAGTGCATTCGATAGAGCGAACTGATTGGTGGCTGCCGACTTTCGGTCAATAGCCTGAAATGCTGCAAAGGCTAGACTGTTCTCTAACGAGGCAACTGCGAAGCTGTGTGTGCCCGCGGCAGGGCAAAGAGGAGGCACAAATGAGCCTGACCATGATCATTGTGATGTTGATAAGCGGCTGGCTGGCGGTAGCCGCCGCCATGCTGTGGGGCGTACTGCGCATTACTCGCCGCCACCATCACCCTGCCCCGCCAGCAACGGCGCCGGAAGAGACGCCCAGCCCGCACGCCAACGCGCACTGACAAGTTTTTTGCCTCGCACAAACGAAAACGGCCGCCTGGGTACAGGCGGCCGTTTCGCATTCATCTACCGTCAAGCGTCAGCGTTGACCTGCTTCTGCCGGGCCCGGCGGGACATCATGTTCAACACCTCGATCGCAGCCGAGAACGCCATGGCCGCATACACGTAGCCTTTCGGTACATGGGCGCCGAAGCCTTCGGCGATCAGCGTCATGCCGATCATGATCAGGAAGCCCAGGGCCAGCATCACCACCGTCGGGTTGTCGTTGATGAACTTGGCCAGCGGATCAGCCGCCAGCAACATCACCAGCACCGACACCACCACTGCGATGACCATGATCGGCAAATGCTCGGTCATGCCGACAGCGGTAATGATGCTGTCGATGGAGAACACCATGTCCAGCATCAGGATCTGACCGATCGCGGCAGCGAAGCCCAGGGTCACGGTCGAGGTCGCCGTCTTCGGATCTTCCGGTGCCGGGTCCATGCTGTGATGGATCTCGGTGGTCGCCTTCCACAACAGGAACAGGCCACCGGCGATCAGGATCATGTCTTTCCAGGAGAACGCGTGGCCGAGAATCTCGATCACCGGCGCGGTCAACTGCACGATGAACGCGATGGTGCTCAGCAAGCCCAGGCGCAGGATCAACGCCATGCCGATACCAATGCGCCGTGCCCGCTGCCGATTGTGCAAAGGCAGCTTGTTGGTCAGGATCGAGATGAAGATCAGGTTATCGATGCCGAGCACGATCTCCATCACGATCAGGGTGGCCAGGGCGACCCAGGCGGTGGGGCTGGCGGCAAGTTGTAAAAGGTAATCCATGGGTCAGTCCTGACTCGTTGTAATGCGGTTTAGATTTCCTGGGAGGAAGATTCGGTTTTTTCCGTTTCTTGTTCCGATGATTCTTTTTTGCTGATCAACCCACCGGTGGCGTCGCTGAGCGCTTGCTCGGCGGCCTTGTGGGTATCGTCGATCGCCTGTTTGGCGCTTTCGGCAGCCTTGCCCATCAATTGCTGCGCGCTTTTCTCGGCCTGGTCGCAACCGGCCAGTACCAGTAAAGACGTAATCAGCAGTGCCGTGGTTTTCAGCGTCATGATGCTTTCCTCGATAGAACAAACGGGACCGAAACGATGGCCCGTTGATAGCGATGCATTCTAGGGAAATGAATACTTCAGTAAAATTCGTATTTTCAGCGGTTATACTTCGGTTTTTACGAACTGTAGACCGCCATGCTCAACTATCGGCAATTGCATTACTTCTGGGTGGTGGCCAAAACCGGCAGCATCGTGCGCGCCTGTGAGCAACTGAACCTCACGCCACAAACCATCAGCGGGCAGATATCACTGCTCGAACAGACTTACGGCGTTGAATTGTTTCGACGTGTCGGGCGGCAACTCGAGCTGACCGAGGCCGGACGCCAGGCCCTGCCCTACGCCGAGCAAATGTTTCAGCTGGGGGGCGAACTGGAACTGATGCTGCGGGCACAACCCAATGAGCAGCAGATTCTGTTTCGCGTCGGTGTGGCCGACGTGGTGCCCAAGTCCATCGTCTATCGCCTGATCGCGCCGACCATGGAGCTCAGCGAACCGCTGCGCATCACCTGTCGCGAAGACAAGCTGGAACGCCTGCTCGCCGACCTGGCGATCCAGCGCCTGGACCTGGTGATTTCCGACAGCCCGATGCCGTCGCACCTGGACATCAAGGGCTACAGCCAGAAACTCGGTGAGTGCGGGATCAGTTTCTTCGCCACCCCTGAGCTGGCGGCACGTTACGGACGCAACTTCCCGCGCAATCTGCACGGTGCGCCGCTGCTGATTCCCGGCCCGGAAACCGTGGTGCGCAGCCGTTTGCAACGCTGGTTCGCCGAGCAACAGGTGCAGCCGCAGATTGTCGGCGAATTCGACGACAGCGCCCTGATGCAGGCCTTCGGCCAATCCGGCAGCGGAATCTTCATCGGCCCGAGCGTGATTGCCGATGAGGTGCAGCGCCAATGCGCCGTGGAGGTGATTGGCCAGACTGACGCGGTGAGCGAGTCGTTCTATGCCATCTCGGTGGATCGCAAGGTCAAGCACCCCGGCATTGTCGCCATTACCGAAGGTGCCCGCCGCGAGCTGTTTACAGCGCTGTGATTTCTTCGCGCGGCTTGAAAGTCATCAGGGCGATGGCCAACAGGATCGACGCCAGAATGAAAGCGGCGGCTGCAAAGCCAAGGCCTTGCAGGCCGACGCTGTCGATCACCCGGCCGCCGATCATCGCGCCCAGGCCGATACCGAGGTTGGCCCCGGCGATGTTGAGCGACGCGGCAAACGCCGGCGCTTCGGGCGCGGCTTTCATCAGGCGCACATGGCTGACCAGGAACAATGCCGCCTGGGTCACGCCCCAGATGCCCATCGCCGCCGCCAGACCGAGCGGCGAATGGATGTTCGGCACCAGCGCCACCAGGCCGGCAATCATGAACGCGCAGAACATCATCGACGCCATCAGCGGATGACGATCCACCGCCCGACCGCCCAGGGAGTTGCCGATCAACCCGACCGCGCCGAAGCCCATCAGGCACCAGCCGACCACCGTGCCGTTGAAACCGGCCAGGCGCTCGAGAATGTCCGCCAGGTAGGTGTAGGCGGTGAACATGCCGCTGAACACAATCACTGACAGCAGCACATGCCCCAGCATCAGCGGGCTGCGCAGGATCTTGAACTGCGAGCGGAAGCTGACCTGGTGCTGGTGCAGATTCGTTCTCGGCAGGTAGATGAACAGCAGCAACGCCTTGGCGAAGGCGATGACCGCCAGAATCGCGAAGGCACTGCGCCAGCCGAACGCATCGGAGATCAGCGTGCCCACCGGAATGCCGAACACCGTGGCGCAGACAATGCCGAAGCCGATCTTGGCGATGGCACGACCGGCATAATCCGGCCCGACGATGTCCACCGCCGTCTCGCTGGCCAGCGCCCAGAACACCGGCAGCCCCAGCGCCGGGATCAAGCGGGCAAACGCCATCACCCAGATATTCGGCGCCAGCGCCGCCAGGGTGTTGGCCAGACCAAACATGATCAGCACCGAGATAAACAGCTTGCGCCGTTCGAAGCGGGCGAAGTACGCCGTCAGGAACGGCCCGAACGCGGCCACGGTGAAGGCGAACAGGGTCACCAGCAAACCGGCCTGCGGGATGCTGACGTCCAGGTCCCGGGCGATGGCCGGCAACAGGCCGACGATGACGAACTCCGTGGTCAGCACCGTGAAACCGGCGGCGGACAACAGAAGAATGGGCAACAGCATGCAAAACTCCAGAAAACGACAGCACCAGCGATAGCCCGGAGGCTCACTGGCAGACATGAAAATGAGGATGGCGAATCTTAGCAGAGTGTGTCCGGATGCGGTTGCACGAACCTGCAATTCGCGTTGAATGCCGGGGTGGCAGTTCGTCACAGGTCTGAAAGATCATTCCCACGTTGTGATAAAGTCCGCGCCCCTCGGTTTCCCGCCTGCGGCCTGCCCTGCTTGTTGCCGCAAGCCTGCGAAATCATGCATTTATAAAAAATCAGAGATGCCGTTTTATGACTGCTTCATCCCCTTCTCTATTGCAACGCCTTAAACGCCTGAGCCTGGTCACACAGATCGTGATCGGCCTGATCGCCGGTATTGCCCTGGCCCTGGTTGCGCCTGAAGCGGCGAAATCCACCGCGTTCATCGGCAAAGTGTTTGTCTCGGCACTCAAAGCGGTCGCGCCGATTCTGGTGTTCGTGCTGGTCATGGCCTCCATTGCCAACCACAAGCACGGCCAGGAAACCCACATCCGGCCGATTCTGTTCCTGTATCTGCTGGGCACTTTCGCCGCCGCCGTGGTCGCGGTGGTTGCCAGCATGATGTTCCCGTCGAACCTGGTGCTGTCGACCCAGGACGTCGCTGTCACGGCGCCAGGCGGCATCGGCGAAGTGCTGCAAAGCCTGTTGCTGAGCGTGGTCGACAATCCGGTCAGCGCCCTGATGAACGCCAACTTCATCGGCATCCTGGCGTGGGCCATCGGCATGGGCATCGCCATTCGCCATGCCGGCGACACCACCCGTGAAGTGCTGGGCGACCTGTCCAACGGCGTGACGGTGATCGTGCGCCTGGTGATCAGCTTCGCCCCGCTGGGCATCTTCGGCCTGGTGGCCTCGACGCTCGCCACCTCCGGCTTCGGCGCCCTGCTCGGCTACGCGCACCTGCTGGCCGTGCTGCTCGGCTGCATGTTGTTCGTGGCGCTGGTGATGAACCCGCTCATCGTTTTCTGGAAACTGCGTCGCAACCCGTACCCGCTGGTCCTGACCTGCCTGCGCGAGAGCGGCATCACCGCGTTCTTCACCCGCAGCTCGGCGGCGAACATTCCGGTCAACCTGGAATTGAGCAAGCGTCTGGGCCTGCACGAAGACACCTATTCGGTATCGATCCCGCTGGGCGCAACCATCAACATGGCCGGCGCGGCGATCACCATTACCGTGCTGAGTCTGGCAGCCGTGCACACCCTGGGCATCGCGGTGGACATCCCGACCGCGATCCTGCTCAGTGTCGTCGCGGCAATCTGCGCCTGCGGCGCGTCGGGTGTGGCCGGTGGTTCGCTGCTGCTGATTCCGCTGGCGTGCAGCCTGTTCGGCATCCCGAGCGAAATCGCCATGCAGGTGGTGGCGGTCGGCTTCATCATCGGCGTGTTGCAGGACTCGGCGGAAACCGCGCTGAACTCCTCCACCGACGTGCTGTTCACCGCGGCGGCTTGCCTGGGTGAAGAGGCAAAGGCAGAACGATTGGCCTGACACTCCCCCTGTGGGAGCGAGCTTGCTCGCGATAGCGGTGGGTCAGTCAACATCAATGTTGAAGGTTACACCGCCATCGCGGGCAAGCCCGCTCCCACAGGGTCGGCGGTGTATTTGCAACAAATGCATGCATGAAAAAAAAAGCCCGCCAAGGCGCAAACCTTGGCGGGCTTTTTTGTACCCGGACGGTTTAGAACGCGCCCATGTAGTCGCGCTTGCCCACTTCCACGCCGTTGTGGCGCAGCAGTGCGTAAGTGGTGGTGACGTGGAAGAAGAACTGCGGCAGGCCGTAGGTCAGCAGGTAGGACTGGCCGCTGAAACGCTTCTCTTTAGGCGTGCCCGGACGGGTGACGATCTCGATGCCTTCCTTGCCGTTGATCTGCTCGGGCGTGAACTCGCCGATGTAGGCCAGAACCTTGGCGATCAGTGCCTGCAGCTCGGCGAAGGTGGTTTCGGTGTCGTCGTACTTCGGCAGTTCGACTTCGGCCAGACGCGAAGAAATGCCTTTGGCGAAATCAACGGCGATCTGCACCTGACGCACCAGCGGGAACATGTCCGGGAACAGGCGCGCTTGCAGGAACGCGTTCGGGTCGATGTTTTTCTCGGTGGCGTGGGCTTCGGCCTTTTTCAGCACGCCGCTGAGGGCGTTGAGCATTTGCTGGAGAACAGGGATGGAAGCGTCGTACAGGGAAATGGTCATGGCAGGTCTCGTGTTGAGGAACGTGGGTCATGTGTAGGAGCGAGCTTGCTCGCGATGGACGTGAACGATAACGCGTTCTGTCTGATTAAACGCGTTGCGCCGGAGTTCATCGCGAGCAAGCTCGCTCCTACAGGTGATCGGCATCAGGGGCCGATTATAGCCATGCACAGCCCTCCCGAGACCGGACTTTTTCAGCTGCCGTACACTTTGGCCGCCGGAACGGCGTGAGCCACCAACTGTGCAACGGCTTCACCCATCTCGCCCACCGCCCAGCGGCCCTGGCGATCCAGTTGCGGCCCACGGCGCCAGCCGTCGGCGATGGACAACTTGCCGCCCTCGACTTCGAACATCTGCCCGGTGACATCGGCGGAAGCCTCGGAACCGAGCCACACCACCAGCGGCGCGACGTTTTCCGGGGCGAAATAATCGAAGCCCTCTTCAGGCTTTTTCATGGTGTCGGCGAACACCTGCTCGGTCATCCCGGTCCGGGCGGCCGGAGCCAGGGCGTTGGCGGTGATGCCATAGCGGCGCAGTTCAGCGGCCTGAACCAGCGTCAGCGAAGCAATGCCGCCCTTGGCCGCCGCGTAGTTGGATTGACCGATGGAGCCCTGCAGACCGGCGCCGGAGCTGGTGTTGATGATCCGCGCATCGACCTTCGCACCGCCCTTGACCTGCTCGCGCCAGTACTTCACGGCGTGGCTGGAAATGCAGAAGTGACCTTTCAGGTGCACCGCAACCACGGCGTCCCAGTCGGCTTCGCTGAGGCTGGCGAACATGCGGTCGCGGCAGATGCCGGCGTTGTTGACCACCACGTTCAAGTCGCCGAAGGTTTCGATGGCCTGGCGTACGATCAGCCCCGCCGAGTCGTAGCGGGTGATGTCGTCGCTGTTGGCCACGGCACTGCCGCCCTGGCCGAGGATTTCGCCGACCACGGCCAGCGCCGCTTCGCGATTGATGTCGTTGACCACCACTTTCGCGCCTTCGGCGGCGAAGGCCAGCGCGTAGGCACGGCCCAGACCACCGCCGGCACCGGTGATAATCACGACGCGGTTTTCACAGATTTTCATAGGGTTATTCCTTAAAATTCATCACAGCACAAATCTCTGTAGGATCGGTGTGCATCCTGGTTTACAAGCGTTCGATGATCGTCACGTTGGCCTGACCGCCGCCTTCGCACATGGTCTGCAGGCCATAACGGCCACCGCTGCGTTCCAGCTCATGCAGCAAGGTGCACATCAAGCGGGTGCCGGTGGCGCCCAGCGGATGGCCGAGGGCAATCGCGCCGCCGTTGACGTTGGTCTGTTCATGGGGATAACCGGTCTCTTTCAACCAGGCCATGGCCACCGAGGCGAAGGCTTCGTTGATCTCCACCCGGTCGATGTCTTCAAGCTTCATGCCGGCGCGCTTGAGTGCGTAGGCAGTGGCCGGGATCGGCGCGGTGAGCATCCAGATCGGATCTTCGGCGCGTACGCTCAGGTGATGGATGCGTGCCCGTGGCGTCAGGCCGTAACGCTTGAGCGCCGCTTGCGAGACGATCAGCATCGCGCTGGCCGCGTCGCAGGTCTGGCTCGACACCGCGGCGGTGACCCGGTCGCAGCCGAACAGGTATTCCAGCTCGGCCATTTTTTCCAGGCTGGTCTGGCGCGGGGTTTCGTCATGCAGCACACCGGCCAGCGGCACGATCTCGCGGTTGAAGCGGCCTTGCTCGATGGCCTGCAAGGCACGTCGATGGGACTCAAGCGAATAGGCTTCAAGTTGCGCCCGGGACAGGTCCCACTTTTCCGCAATCATCTGCGCCGAACGGAACTGCGTCGGCGGTTGCGCGCCGTAGCGCCGCACCCAGCCTTCGGAACCGCTGAACGGATCGGTGAAGCCCAAGGGTTCGGCGGCGATCATCGCCGAGGAAATCGGGATCTGGGTCATGGTCTGCACGCCACCGGCGATGACCACGTCCTGGGTGCCGCTCATCACCGCCTGGGCGGCGAAGTGCACCGCTTGCTGGGACGAACCGCACTGGCGATCGATGGTGGTGCCCGGCACCGATTGCGACAGGCCGGCCGCCAGCCAGCTGGTGCGGGCGATGTCCCCGGCCAGCGGGCCGATGGTGTCGACGCAACCGAAGATCACGTCATCGTAATCCTCGTCGGGAATGTCGTTGCGCTCGACCAGCGCACGCAACACATGGGCGCCCAGGTCGGCGGCGTGAATCTGGCTCAGACCACCCTTGCGCCGCCCGGTGGGCGTGCGCAGGGCGTCGACGATATAGGCTTCAGGCATGGTCTACCTCGGTGAAGAAATTGAAATCGGCACGGTCGCATCTTTGTAGGAGCCGGCTTGCTGGCGATGGCGTATTTGGGATCGCCATCGCCAGCAAGCCGGCTCCTACAGGTTC
>NZ_RWIR01000007.1 GCF_009764265.1 Pseudomonas sp. PB101 | reverse complement strand
ATGCCCAGCGGGGTCTGCTCGGCGGGTTTGAGCACCACGCAGTTGCCGGCGGCCAGGGCCGGGGCGAGTTTCCAGGCGGCCATCAGGATCGGGAAGTTCCACGGGATGATCTGCCCGACCACGCCCAGCGGTTCATGGATGTGATAGGCCACGGTGTTGCCGTCGATTTCGGCAGCGCTGCCTTCCTGCGCGCGGATGCAACCGGCGAAGTAGCGGAAGTGGTCGGCGGCCAGCGGGATGTCGGCGTTGAGGGTTTCACGCACGGCCTTGCCGTTGTCCCAGGATTCGGTGATCGCCAGCAGTTCCAGGTTCTGTTCGATGCGGTCGGCGATTTTCAGCAGCACCAGCGAGCGCGCCTGGGCGGACGTGGCGCCCCAGGCATCGGCAGCCGCGTGGGCGGCGTCCAGGGCCTTGTCGATGTCTTCGGCCGTGGAGCGGGGGAATTCGGCAATCGGTTGGCCATTCACTGGCGAGGTATTGGTGAAGTACTGACCTTTGACAGGCGCGACGAACTCGCCGCCGATGTAGTTACCGTATTTGGCCTTGAACGAAACGATAGCGCCTTCAGTACCGGGGTGAGCGTAACGCATGGTGGTCTCTCCTTGCTTTTGTGCTTATAGGGAGTCGCGCATGTGCGCTTGCTATAAGCGTAGAGCAAGGGTCGGGCCAGTGCGTTGCAGCTCAGGCAAATCAAGGCCTTGCGCATTTTTTGTCGGACGGGTGGAGTGCGCCTGTGACGCTTTTGGTACAGCTTCAGTGACACTTTGTACCGTTTCTGGCACAACCTGTGACCGGGTAGTCTTGCAGGCATTGCAATGCAGGCCGGGCTGGAGGATGCTCGGCATCACCTCATGCACGGGACGCCGAGCCCCGGGGAGAATAATAAGAAATGCACGACAACCATTTGAGTCGCCATGCCCAGCAGGTTCTGACCGTCACCCAAGGCAAGGCCCACCTGCATGGCCCTGGCAGCGACCCGTCCATCGCCCGCTCATGGCTGCGCTGCCTCGAGGACTATCACCTCGATCCGGCCCTGAGCATCGCGCCGACGGTGCTGGAACATGGCCGTGTCCTGGAAAGCCGCGAACGCTTGCAGCAAGTGCTGCACATCGCCGGCAATGAAATGACCAGCCTGCATCAACAACTTTCCGGCGCCGGCCACGCCGTGCTGCTGACCGACGCCCGTGGCGTGATCCTCAACTGCGTCACCGCCCCCACCGAACGGCAGATCTTCGAACGCGCCGGGCTCTGGCTCGGTGCCGACTGGAGCGAGGCCTGCGAAGGCACCAACGGCATCGGCACCTGCCTGGTGGAACGGCAGTCCCTGACCATCCATCAGGACGAACACTTTCGCGGCCGCCACACCGGCCTGACGTGCTCGGCGAGCCCGGTCTTCGATCCTCATGGCGAATTGCTGGCGGTGCTCGACGTGTCGTCGGCGCGGCGCGATGTTTCTCGGCAAAGTCAGTTCCATACCATGGCGCTGGTCAATCTGTCGGCGAAGATGATCGAAAGCTGTTACTTCCTGCGTTGCTTCGACAATCAATGGCTGCTGCGTTTCCACTTGCAGGCCGAGTCCGTCGGTTTGTTCAGCGAAGGGTTGCTGGCGTTCGACGGAGAAGGGCGCATTTGCGCGGTCAACCAGAGCGCGCTGAACCTGCTTGGGCACATTCGCGGCGGCTTGCTGGGTAAGCCGGTGGAAGCGTTTTTCGATTGCTCGCTCGATGAGTTGCTGGGGCGGGCCAGTAGCAACGCCGCGGCCAGTTGGCCCTTGCGTACCCGGGACGGTCGCAAGTTGTTCGCGGTGTTGCGCGGCGAGGCGCGGCGCTCGCTGCCGATTCCGATGGAGCCTGCTCTCCCTGTTGCACCAGCAACGCGCCTGTCGGGCATTTGTCTGGATGATGTGACGTTGCAGGCGGACTTACGCAAGGCCTTGCGCGTCTACGAGCGCGACGTGCCGCTGCTGATCAATGGGGAAACCGGATCCGGCAAGGAGGCTTTTGCCAAAGCGGTGCATCACGCCAGCCAGCGGGCGGATAAAGCGTTCGTCGCCCTCAATTGCGCGGCCATTCCCGAAAGCCTGATCGAAAGCGAGCTGTTCGGATATCGCGGCGGCAGCTTTACCGGTGCGCGCAAGGAAGGCATGCGCGGCAAGTTGCAACAGGCCGACGGCGGGACGTTGTTCCTCGATGAAATCGGTGACATGCCGCTGGCACTGCAGACGCGATTGCTGAGGGTGCTGGAAGACCGGCAGGTGGTGCCGATCGGTGGCGAGCCGGAAGCGGTTAACGTGCGGATCATCAGCGCCACCCACCGCAAGTTGCTCGATCGCGTGGAGGACGGCAGCTTCCGTGAGGATTTGTATTACCGTCTCAACGGGCTGGAAGTCGCGCTGCCAGCACTGCGTGATCGCAGTGATAAATCGCAGTTGCTCGATTTTTTACTGGCCGAAGAGGCGCACGGAGAAGCGGTGTTGCTCGACGGGCCGGCGCGGGAGGCTTTGTTGGGATTCGCCTGGCCGGGCAATGTGCGGCAATTGCGCAATGTGCTGCGTACGTTGGCAGCATTGTGTGAGGACGGGCGGATCGGTCTGGAAGATTTGCCAGCGATGATCCGGCAGGCACGGCCGGTAGTGTCGACGATCGAGAAGGCGTCGGAGCATCCGCTTGAAGATGCCGAGCGGCTGGCGTTGCTCAACGCGCTGGAGCAAACGCGGTGGCACATGACGCATACGGCTGAGCACTTGGGGGTCAGTCGAAATACCCTCTATCGCAAGCTGCGTAAACACGGTATCGCCCGGTAACCGCGTCGCGCCTGATCGCGGGCAAGCCCGCTCCCACAGGAACTGCGCAGATTCTGTGGGAGCGGGCTTGCCCCGGGCGGCGTTGCGACGATGGCGATCGTAAGTCGGAAACATCAGGTGCGATTTTCCCCTCCCTAAGCTAACCTGCGACCAAGTTTTACGAGGTCGACTATGCACATTCATATTCTTGGTATCTGCGGCACTTTCATGGGGTCAATGGCGGTTCTGGCCAAAGAGCTGGGCCATCACGTGACGGGCTCCGATGCCAACGTCTATCCGCCGATGAGCACTCAGTTGCAAGCCCAGGGCATTGAGCTGACACAAGGCTATGACCCGGCGCAACTCGATCCGGCCCCCGATCTGGTGGTGATCGGCAACGCCATGTCCCGGGGCAATCCGGCGGTGGAGTATGTGCTGAACAAAGGCCTGCCTTACGTCTCCGGCCCGCAGTGGCTGGCCGATCACGTACTGCAGGGTCGCTGGGTGCTGGCGGTTGCCGGTACGCATGGCAAGACGACTACCAGCAGCATGCTGGCTTGGGTACTGGAGCATGCGGGCATGGCCCCGGGCTTCCTGATCGGCGGCGTGCCGCAGAACTTCTCGGTGTCGGCTCGCCTGGGTGATACGCCATTCTTCGTCATCGAGGCCGACGAGTACGACAGTGCCTTCTTCGACAAACGCTCGAAGTTCGTGCATTACCGCCCGCGCACGGCAATCCTGAACAACCTTGAGTTCGATCACGCGGACATCTTCCCCGATCTGCCGGCCATCGAGCGGCAGTTCCACCACTTGGTGCGGACCATCCCGAGCGAAGGCCTCGTGATTCATCCGACCACTGAGCCTGCGTTGCAGCGCGTTATCGAGATGGGCTGCTGGACGCCGGTGCAAACCACGGGTGCCGGCGGTCAGTGGCAGGTCAAGCTGCTCAGTGAAGATGGCTCGAAGTTCGAAGTGATGTTCGAAGGCGAAGCCCAGGGTGTGGTCGAGTGGGACATGACTGGCCAGCACAACGTCGCCAACGCCCTGGCGACGTTGGCTGCGGCACGCCACGTCGGTGTTGTGCCGTCGATGGGCATCGCTGCGTTGAGCGCCTTCAAAAGCGTTAAACGCCGGATGGAGAAGGTCGCTGAAGTTCGTGGCATCACCATTTACGACGACTTCGCTCACCACCCGACCGCCATCGCCACCACGCTGGATGGCCTGCGCAAACGGATTGCCGACGCGCCGTTGATCGCGATCATCGAGCCGCGTTCCAACTCCATGAAACTTGGCGCGCACCGTGACGGGTTACCGGAAAGCGTGGTCGATGCCGATCAGGTGATCTGGTACGCACCTGCCAACCTCGGCTGGGACCTGGCGGGCACGGCGGCGCTGTGCACTGTGCCGTCGATTGTCAGCGACTCCCTTGAGGGCATCATCGAACGCGTGAAAAGCCAGGCCCAACCCGGCACTCACGTGGTCATCATGAGCAACGGCGGCTTCGGCGGCCTGCACGGCAAGCTGGCCGAGGCGCTGAAATGAACAACGGCCCGGAACGCATTACCCTGGCCATGACCGGCGCTTCAGGCGCCCAGTACGGTTTGCGCCTGCTCGACTGCCTGGTGCGGGAAGATCGTGAAGTGCACTTCCTGATCTCCAGGGCCGCGCAGTTGGTAATGGCGACCGAAACAGACGTCACGCTGCCGTCCAAACCGCAGATGATGCAGGCCTTTCTCACCGAGTACACGGGTGCCGCCGCCGGGCAGATTCGGGTGTACGGCAGGGAAGACTGGATGTCGCCGGTGGCCTCGGGCTCCGGCGCGCCAGCGGCGATGGTGGTGGTGCCGTGCTCCACTGGCACGTTGTCCGCCATCGCCAGCGGCGCCTGCAACAACCTGATCGAGCGTGCCGCCGATGTGACGCTCAAAGAGCGTCGCCAACTGATTCTGGTGCCTCGCGAGGCGCCCTATTCGAGCATTCACCTGGAGCACATGCTCAAGTTGTCGAACATGGGCGTGACCATCCTGCCGGCATCACCGGGCTTTTATCATCAGCCGCAAACCATCGACGACCTGATCGATTTCGTCGTGGCGCGAATCCTTAATCTGCTGAGTATTCCTCAGGACATGCTGCCGCGTTGGGGCGAGCATCATCTGACCAGCGATGAATAAGCTGCTGGTGTTGGTGCTGGCGCTGCTATTGGCCGGGTGCGCCACCGCACGCACCCTCGATGCAGCCAAGCCGGGGGCACCGGTGGTGTACTCGGGGACTCGTCTGGATTTGTACGCGTTGAATGGCGGGTGCTGTGCCAAGGATCGTTTTGGCGCTGAAGCTCCGAGCTACCCGGGCGTCGATCTGCCGGCGAGTGCGTTGCTCGATACGCTGCTGTTGCCGCTGTCGTTGTTGACGGTGATCGGGGTGAGCTTTCAGGCTACGGGTGGGTTGTAGGAGAGGGTTGTGGCGAGGGGGCAAGCCCCCTCGCCACAGATCCGCGGTTTATTTGCCCAACTTCCTCAGCTCATCCGACTCGACAATCCTGACCCCGTCCTGCTCTTCCAGCGCCAGACGCCACATCGCGCGGGCCAGTTGGCACGCTTCGATGCCGTGGTATTTGCCGGGAATCAGCCGCGACAACGGCCCCGCGACCTTTTCGCCCAGGCGCGGTTCGGCTCGTTCGCCCAGCAACAGTGAAGGCCGGCAGATGGTTAGCTGCGGCCAGTCCTGCGCGCGCAATGCGTGCTCCATCTCGCCTTTGACCCGGTTGTAAAAAATCGAGGATCTGCGGTCGGCTCCCAGAGCACTGATCACGATCAAATGCCGTGCGCCCATTTCCCGGGCACGTTTGGCGAATGCCACCACCATGTCCAAATCCACCGCGCGAAACGCCTGTTCCGAGCCTGCCTGCTTGATCGTGGTGCCAAGGCAGCAATAGGCAATGTCGACCCGCCCGTTCAGTTGCGGCAGGAACGCTGTCGGGTCACCGACCGGGTTTTCCAGGTGTGGATGCTCGGCCAATGGCCGGCGTGAGGGGGCCAATACCCGGGTAATCGTCGGCTCGTTAAGCAGGCGATCAAGCAGATGTTCACCCGTCAAACCGGTGGCTCCGGCGAGCAGCACATGCTGAGGCGTCAAGTACATAGTGTTTCTCCCTTGATACTGTTCAGCTTAGTTGCTGTTTGCATCCTTGCTTTGCGTGGATGCACTTTGCAGTGCTTTTCGTGCCTGTTGTTTGCGCAGTAATTGCCAGTGCGAGAGGACGGTTCTCGGTGCCCAGATCTGTGGTTCGGATGCTTCGAAGCCGTCCGCGAGCTCACGTTCGGCGACAGTGGCCTTGGCCAGTTTGAAGGCTTGCTCCAGGTCATCGGTCTGGTTCAGGGCCTGGGCGAACAGGGCATCGCCGAAGTACGTGAAGTTGGCTTCCTCCGAGCAGCCGAAGGACACACGGTCGGCCCGCGAGGCGGTCATGATCAGGGTTCGTTCATCCTTGAGGGCGGGGATGAAACCACCGGAGTAGCAAGACGAAATCACGATGATCTTGTCGCGGTTTTTCAGTGGGGCGAGAACAGCGGCCAATTCGTCGGCTGGCAGATCGGCCAGCTCCATGCGCGGCTGATCCAGCACAAATTCGTGTTCGCTGGTGCCATGGCTGGACAGGTAGATGAAAATCAAGTCTTCCGGACCGCTGCGTTCGGCCAACGTCAGAGCGGCGCGGCGCAGGTTTTCCCGGGTAGCCATCGGGCGGTCGGCGAGGTGATCGCGATGGTTCACCAGGCGGATCTGGCCAAAGGCGCCGAAGCGGGTGGAGAGCATATTGGCGACGTAGTCGGACTCGCGCAGAAACACGCTTTGCTTGCCATCACCGCCCAGGGTCAACGAATACAGTTCCACTGCCGGGGTCGAGGGTGGAATGTTGGCCAGTGCTGCTTCGAGTAAACGCCCTTGCGCCAGCAGGCCGAGTTCCAGAGTGTCGGGCAGCAATTTGCCCTCGGAGTCGCGCACGCGCTGGCCGTTGATCCAGGTGCCGCTGAGCACGGTGCCGTCGGTCAACACCAGTGTGCCGCGGCCCTGGTAACTGTCGTTGTCGAACTGGCCGGTGTAAAAGCTGCCGTCGGCCAGGTTCAGCCGGCCCTGCCCGGAAAAGCGCCAGTCGTTGAACTGGCCGATGTAGTGGCTGCCGTCAGTGCCGATCAACTCGCCCTTGCCGTTCAGCGAGCCTTCCTTGAACTGGCCCAGCCAGACATCGCCGTCGGCGTTTTCGTAGCGGCCCTTGCCGTGCAGTTGATTGTTCTTGAAGCTGCCGACATAGATGTCGCCATCGGCGCTGTTGAACGTGCCGTTGCCTTCCAGCTGGCCGTCGACAAAGTGCCCGGTGAACTGATTGCCGTTGCCGTCGCCGCGCTGGCCGTCGCCATTGGGTTTGCCGTGGGCGAACTGGCCCTGATAAGAACTGCCGTCTTCGAGTTCGAGGCGGCCCAGGCCGGCGTATTGATCGGCCTTGAACTCCCCGCGATAGCTCATGCCGTTTTCCTTGAGGGTGCCTTCGCCGTTGCGCCGTCCGGCCTTGAAGCCGCCGCTGTAGCTGCTGGCGTTGGTGGTCAGCGCCCCCTGGCCTTCGAACAGTCCCTGATTGAACTGCCCGCGATAGACTTCGCCATTGCTGCCATGCCATTCACCCTGGCCCTGCCACTGGCCTTTGTCGAATTCGCCGGCGTACCAGCTGCCGTTCGGATAGTCGATGCGCCCCTTGCCTTGCAGCAAGCCATTGACCAGGTCACCGCGATAGCGTCCGCCGTCCGGCAGGCGTGCGTCGGGGGGCAAAAGAGATTCGCCGTCGCCGCAAGCGGTGAGCATCAGGGTCAAGGCAAGGAGTGCAAGTGGGCGCATAGCGGATTCCGGGCAATTAGGCGAGGGAGTATGCCGCAGCTATGTGTCCTTATATAGGGCGAGGTACCGCCAGAGGTCGCGAAACAGCAGGAGCTGCTTCGCATCCGGGACGGTTTACACGAAGCAAAGGGACAGGGGTTCGGCGATGTACGCCGGTTTGTCCGAGCCTTCGATTTCCAGGGTGGTGGTGGCCTTGAGTAGCCATTGGCCCGGTTTTTTCTCGATGACTTCGGTCAGGTCGACCTTGAGCCGCACTTTCGAATTGACCTTGACCGGCTGGATGAAGCGCACGCTGTCGAGGCCGTAGTTGACTACCATCTTCAAGCCTTCGGGCATGACGAGGATGTCCTCCATCAATTTCGGAATCAGCGACAGCGACAGGAAACCGTGAGCGATAGTGCAGCCAAATGGCGTTTGCGCGGCCTTGACCGGATCGACGTGGATGAACTGATAGTCCCCCGTGGCTTCGGCGAACAGGTTGATGCGTTCCTGATCGATGGTGAGCCATTCGGAACGTCCGAGTTCCTTGCCGACATAATCTTTGAGCTCTGCAACTGGAACATAGGGCATTGAGACTCTCCTTGGGTTCATCGGTTTTATAGTTTTGGCTTGTGGGGATTTAACCTCCCGGCTTACCACTTTAGATCAACATGGCCAAAGGCTGCGGTCAACTGACCATGCTTTTGGCGAATGCCGGTCTATAGCGCGAGCATGCTTATAATGCCCGGCCAATGCGGGTGACGGATTTTTGCGGGAGATCTTTTATGTTGTTACGGGGCCTGACGTGGCTGGTGCTTTTCCAATTGCTCGGCACTGCAATCAATCATTTGTTCTTGCCGGTGCTGCCGGGGCCGATTGTGGGGTTGCTGCTATTGCTGATCTACCTCATCTGCCGCGGGCAGGTCGGCGAGCCGCTGAACCTGGCGGCCGGCAGCCTGCTTCGTTACCTGCCGCTATTGCTGGTGCCGCCGGCCGTGGGCGTGATGGTCTACGCCGCAGACATCGCGGCGGATTTCTGGGCCATTGTCGGCGCGCTGGTGTTGTCGCTGCTGCTTTCGATGGCCTTCGCCGGGGTGTTGATGCAGCGTATGGTCAAGCGTCACGCTCACTCCGAGGACATCCAATGATCTTCGACTGGCACGGCGCCTGGACGTCGGTGATTCACCATCCGTTGTTCGGCATCGGTATCACCCTCGGCGCTTATCAGCTTGTTCTGGCAGCGTTCGAGAAAACCCGCTGGATCTTTTTGCAACCGGTGCTGGTCTCCATGTTGCTGGTGATCGGCGTGCTGGTGGGTTGCGGTCTGACTTACGCCGAGTACCGCAAGAGCACCGAGATTCTCAGCATCCTGCTCGGGCCGGCCACTGTCGCCCTGGCGGTGCCGCTTTATCTCAACCTGCGACGGATTCGGCAGTTGTTCTGGCCGATATTTACTACGCTGGTGATAGGCGGGGTGGTGGCCACGGGGATGGGCGTGTTGCTGGGCTGGTCGTTCGGTGCCGAGCACATGATCCTGATGACCATGGCACCGAAGTCGGTGACGTCGCCGATTGCGATGCTGGTGGCTGAACAGATCGGTGGGGTCGCAGCGCTGGCGGCGGTGTTCGTCTTGATTACGGGTGTGATCGGAGCGATCTTCGGTCCGGCCCTGTTGACCCGGCTGGGCGTGCACAGCCCGGAAGCCAGGGGCATGGCACTGGGCATGACGGCCCACGCGGTCGGCACGGCGGTGGCGATGCAGGAAAGTGAAGAGTGTGGCGCCTTCGCGGCGCTGGCGATGAGCCTGATGGGTGTGGCCACGGCGGTTTTCCTGCCGCTGGCGGTGTCGATGGTGGTGTAAGGAAATGTCTATGAGTCTGCCGCTTTTTCCGTTGAACACAGTGCTGTTTCCAGGCTGCATCCTCGACCTGCAGATTTTCGAAGCGCGCTATCTGGACATGATCGGGCGCTGCATGAAACAGGGCGGCGGTTTCGGCGTCGTGTGCATTCTCGACGGCGAAGAAGTCGGGATCGCCCCGGCCGGCTACGCACTGGTGGGCTGTGAAGCGCTGATTACCGATTTCAAGCAACAGGACAACGGACTGCTGGGAATTCGGGTTCAGGGTGGGCGGCGTTTCCATGTATTACGTACGGAAATCCAGCGCGATCAGTTGACTGTCGCCGAAGTCGAGTGGCTGGAAGACGATCCGGAGCAGCCATTGCAGGATGAGGACGCCGACCTGGTGGCATTGCTCAGGGCCCTGGCAGAACATCCGATGGTCGAAGCATTGAACATGGGCACTGAAGCGACCGGGCAACAGTCGCTGGCCAACCAGTTGGCTTACCTGCTGCCTTTCGCCGAACTGGACAAGATCGACCTGCTGCAACTCGATGATCCGCAGCAACGACTGGATGCGATTCAGGCGTTGCTGGATGAGTTGCAGGGCGAGTTGTTCGCCTGAGCAGCATTTGGAAAATATTGTGCTGGTTTGCCTGTATTGCTTAACGGCGCAGGTGGATCTAGGTTGTGGCTGCCCGTAAGAAGCGGGCGACTTGATTTACTAAAAGGATTTAACGTCATGACCATTTACGAACACGAACGCTCTATTTGGGAAGCAGCCGTCGTTGGCTATTTGCTCAAGCATACCAGTTACGGCCAGCCCTTCGCAGATACCGCTGAAATTGCAGGTCAGTTGGCCGATGCGTTGATTCTTGAGCAGCGTAAACGTCAGTGGGCTAACTAAATTTTAGTTTAAAAAAACCCGATCGATTGATCGGGTTTTTTTATGGATGGATGAGTCGTTTTTCGAATGCTCAGTCTTTCTGATTGGCCTTTGTATTGATTTTTAATAAGTCGATGGGGTGGTGTGCATTGAATGGTCAAATGTAGGTGGTTATATTTGCTCCGCCTGCATGAGGCAGGTATTGCATATATAAGGGATTATTTATGAAGTATTTAAGTGGCGGTGAGCGTACGTTGTGGGACTTTTGTTTTTCCCGGATCATGGTTCGGTATGTGTTCCCAAATGCCCCGCAGAATGAAGTAGAGTTCGCGGCAGACTCGGCGTTGAATGCGGCGAATGCATTGATCCTGGTGCGACGCTCGGGTTTGAATGGCGGTCGCGACAACTTTGAGCAGCGGCTCTGGGATGATTATGCGGGAGAGGCGATGATCAAGTTTTCTACGGAAGTTCGTTGGAAGTTTGAAGATTATGTCGTCGTCGCTGGCCAGGTTGCGAAGCAAGCCGATACGGCCATTGTAAAATATCGTGGTGTTGAAGACTCGGATTTACCAGATTTCCCGTTCGGTGGCTAAGGCTTAATACATTGTCGGCATGCGCTGTTGATTGATGTAATGGCGGCTCTTGATTGAACTTACGTCGTTGGGTGAATCGTCCAAAAGTTGTTTGTCGGGTATTCTTTTAAAGTTCGCAGCTTTTGGCAGTATCTGTAAGGCCTATGAGTTGCTTGTGCGCAATCCAGCCGAGCGCAGTGCCGAAGTTCGTGACAATCTCCCGGATTTAAAATAATCACTGGTTGTTTTGCGTTCGTGGTCTGTTGTCCATATTGAAGATAAGGTACTGCTTGTAAAAATAATCCCGGTCGGTTCGAGCGGGATTATTTTTTTGGCGATTTGAGGTTGGCGCAGAAACTCTTTTAATAGGCATACCGCAACATCGTATGCGGCAAATGCCGTAACACGAAGAAGCCGAACAAGGCCGCCAACGCCGGCAATACCAGCCACCAGACCTTGGGTGGCAAGGCGTTGAGCGGTTCCTTGTGCTGGATCAACCACAGACTGGCCGCACAGACACATGCCGCCAGCATCGCGCCGGCCATGACATCGCTCGGCCAATGCGCGCCGAGATATACCCGCGACAGGGAGATAGCCATTGCTGGCAGGCAGCCCACCAATAACCAAGTCAGGCGCATCCGCGGCGGCTGTCCGCGGCCCGCCAGTACGGCGAGGGTCAGGAACAGCGCAAAAGAGCCCGACGCATGGCCGCTGGGCATGCTGTAGCTGGTCAGCGGATCGCTCAGCACTTCGGGGCGCACGCGGGCAAAGAACTGTTTGGTCGCGGTGTTCGCCAATGCGGTGCAGAGCAGGGTGCTTGCGGCGAAAATCGCCGGGCGCCATTGACGCATCAACAAAAGCAGGCCGGTCAGTAGCGCGCTGAATAACAGCATGTTGCGGAATTCGCCGATCAGCGTGAAGACTACCGCCACCTCATCGAGCATCGGGCTGCGATGTTCCTGCACCAAGGTCATCAAACCTTGATCGAGGGCGTTCAGGTATGGGTAGCCGATGAACAGCCCTGCCAGAAGGAGAAAGCTCATGCCGGCGATTATTGATGTGGCCCGACGATGCTGGCGCAGGCTGCTGGTGGCGCTCAACCCGACCATCACGGCAATGCTGCCGGCAACGATACCTGCCTGAAGCCAGAAACCTTCGGGCAGCGGCAATCGAATCGCCGCGCCGGTAGCCCAGCCTGGCAGCAGATAAGCCACCGACCAACCCGCACCGGCCAGCAGACTGACGGCGATGAAGCGTGGAAAGGGCATATCGCACATGCCCGCGACCATCGGCAGCATTGGCCGCAGTGGTCCGATAAAACGGCCGACCAGCAGGCTGGCGATGCCATAGCGCTGGAAGTAGGCCTCGGCCCCGGCAATCCATTCCGGGTGATGGCGCAAACCGGGCAGACGCCGGATATTCTGATGAAAGTGGCGTCCAAGGAAGTACGAAACCACGTCGCCCAACACGCCAGCGAGAAATCCCAGCAGCAAGGTTTCACTCAATGGCAACGCACCGCTGCCGGCCAGCACGGAAACGGTAAACAGCAAAATCGTGCCGGGGACGATCAGCCCGGCAATCGCCAGGCATTCGACAAAGGCCACCAGAAATATTGCCGCCGCCAGCCATTGCGGGTTGACCGTCAACCACCCGGTCACGCTATCGAGCCATGGGCCCATAAAAACCACTCCATCTAATGTTCAATTGCTTCCAGGGGATAAGTGCAATTTTGAATGCGCCACTGACCCTTGTGGGAGCGGGCTTGCCCGCGAAAAGGTCTTTCAGTCGATTTTGACGTCGCCTGATACTCCGCCTTCGCGGGCAAGCCCGCTCCCGCAGGGAATTTCTGTTTGCATCAAGTCTGGGTCAATTTCAGGACAACAAAAAATAATCGCGACCTTCGACTTGCCCGCGACGCAAGGGGTTGCGCGTGCAGTGAGCAGCGTAGGCGCCGTCGACGAAGCGGTACATCAGCTGCTCATCGCGCCCGTGGGGGATGCCCAGACGGGTAGTCTGGATGATGTGCGCGGGTATCTGGCCGACGTGCTCTACCAGCAGCACTTCATGATCGAAGCGTTTGGCGTCCCACACCGGCACTTTCAGGCCCAGCGCCTTGCACAGCAGGGTTTGCCCGGCGCACAGCTTTTGGGACGGGCGAGGGTGGCCTTGGGCGTCGGGATTGTTCAACAGCATCTGCGCCAGGCTGGCCGGCCCGCTCAACTCATCGATCCACGGGTAGGCGGACTTGATCAGCACGGCGTTACCGGGCCCTTGGGCGCTGAAGTTCAGCGAATCTCCGCCGCGGGCGTAGTACATATAGATGTGGCCACCATCCAGAAATAAAGCCTTACGCTTTTCCGTGTAGCCGAGGGACGCGTGGCTGCCTTTTTCCGCGCAGTAATAGGCTTCGGTCTCGATGATCCGCGCGCTGAGCCACAGGTCGCCGACGCGATGGCGAATGACTTTGCCGAGTAAATCCCGGGCCAGAACTTGGGCGTCACGGTCGAAAAACGCATCCGGGAGGCCCGTGGGCAGGCTCATGGCGGACGCTCGAACAGTCAGGTTGGACATGATGATCGGCGTTTATCAGGGCTGATTGAGTCGTGATGATAACAATTTGCAGCTTAATCCCGGCTGAACATCGGCAAATACCCCTCCATTTCGACCATCCGCCCGTCACCGCTGTTAGTCCCGGGACGCGACAGCTATAATCTGCCGCTTTACTCTTTACCAAGACCTAATCAAAGACCACTCCAGACCATGACTGAGTCCGTTCTTGACTACATGACCCGCCTGGGTCGCGCTGCCCGCGAAGCTTCCCGCGTGATCGGCCGTGCCAGTACCGCGCAGAAAAACCGCGCCCTGCAGGCCGCCGCCAATGCGCTGGACGCTGCCCGTGTCGAGCTGACAGCGGCCAATGAGCTGGATTTGGCCGCCGGTCGTGCCAATGGTCTTGAGCCGGCCCTGCTTGAACGGCTGGCGCTGACGCCGGCGCGTATCGACGGCATGATCGTCGGCCTGCGTCAGGTAGCAGCGCTGCCGGACCCGGTCGGCGCGATCCGCGACATGAGCTTCCGTCCGTCCGGTATTCAGGTCGGCAAGATGCGCGTGCCATTGGGCGTGATCGGAATCATCTACGAGTCGCGGCCGAACGTGACCATTGATGCAGCGAGCCTGTGCCTGAAGTCCGGTAACGCGACCATCCTGCGTGGCGGTTCCGAAGCGATTCATTCCAATCGCGCCATCGCCGCCTGCATTCAGCGCGGCCTGGCCGAGGCCGATCTGCCGGCCGCGGTGGTGCAAGTGGTCGAAACCACGGATCGCGCTGCCGTCGGTGCGCTGATCACCATGCCTGAATACGTCGATGTCATCGTGCCCCGTGGCGGCCGTGGCCTGATCGAGCGCGTCAGCCGTGATGCGCGAGTGCCGGTGATCAAGCACCTGGACGGTATTTGCCACGTTTACGTGAGCGAACACGCCGACCTGGCGAAAGCCCAGCGCATTGCGTTCAACGCCAAGACTTACCGCTATGGCATCTGCGGCGCGATGGAAACGCTGCTGGTCGATCAAACCATTGCCAAGGATTTCCTGCCGGAGATGGCGGCCCAGTTCCGCGAAAAAGGCGTCGAACTGCGTGGCTGCGAGCGCACCCGGGCAATCATCGATGCGCTGGTCGCGACTGAAGAAGACTGGAGCACCGAGTACCTGGCGGCGATTTTGTCGATCCGTGTGGTCGACGGACTGGACCAGGCCATCGAGCACATCAATCACTACGGTTCCCATCACACCGATTCGATTGTCAGCGAACATCAGGGCGACACCCGGCGTTTCGTGGCTGAAGTCGACTCCTCGTCGGTGATGATCAATACCCCGACGTGCTTCGCCGATGGCTTCGAATACGGATTGGGTGCCGAGATCGGCATTTCTACTGATAAGCTGCACGCCCGCGGCCCGGTGGGTCTCGAAGGACTGACCTGCGAGAAGTACATCGTGGTCGGCGACGGGCAGTTGCGCGGACAGGAGTCGGTCTGACTTGGGCGACTTCGACCCGTCAGCCCCGGTCACCGTCAGCGAGCCAGCCCCTCGCCGCATTGGCGTGCTGGGCGGAACGTTCGACCCGGTGCACATCGGCCATTTGCGCGGTGCGCTGGAAGTCGCCGAAACCCTGGCGCTCGATGAGCTGCGACTGACACCCAGTGCCAGGCCGCCCCATCGGGATACGCCGCAGGTGTCGGCCAAAGACCGTTTGGCGATGGTCGAGTGCGCGGTGGCCGGTGTGGCGCCGTTGGTGGTGGACGCCCGCGAATTGCAGCGGGACAAACCGTCCTACACCATTGATACCCTGGAACTGATGCGCGCCGAACTGGCCGCAGATGACCAGGTTTTTCTGCTTTTGGGCTGGGACGCTTTTTGCGGCCTGCCCACTTGGCACCGCTGGGAAGAGTTGCTCCAGCATTGCCATATCCTGGTGTTGCAACGCCCGGATGCCGACAGCGAACCGCCGGATGCCTTGCGCAACCTGCTGGCAGCGCGCTCGGTGAGCGACCCGCTGGCCCTCAAAGGGCCGAGCGGACAGATTGCATTCGTCTGGCAGACACCGCTCGCGGTATCCGCCACCCAGATCCGTCAACTGCTGGCCAGCGGTAAGTCGGTACGTTTCCTGGTGCCCGACGCGGTCCTGGCCTACATCGATGCGCACGGTCTCTACCGTGCGTCGAACTGAATAGGAGTGCTTCAAGGCACGTGGCAACAACGTGTATCGAAGCCCCGAACATACGAGCAAAACGAGTTTTATATGACGAGCAACAACGAAACCAAAGTAAAACGCAAAGGCACGTTCAAGAGCGCTCCGCTGCCTGAGAAAGTCCTCGCTGCCGAGCCGCCTAAAGGCGACGAGCTGGTCAAGATCGCCGTAGCCGCCCTGGAAGACGTCAAGGCCCAGGACGTGCTGGTCATCGATGTTCGCGACAAGCAGAGCATCACCGACTACATGATCATCGCCACCGGTACCTCCAACCGTCAGATCGGCGCGATGCTGGACAAGGTTCGCGAAGCCGTCAAAGCCCTGGGCATCAAGCCACTGGGTGAAGAAGGCAAGGGCGACAGCGACTGGGTACTGCTGGACATGGACGACGTGATCGTCCACATGATGACCTCCAACGCCCGTCAGTTCTACGACCTGGAGCGTCTGTGGAAAGGTGCCGAGCAGAGCCGTGCGGCCGATGGCAAGCACCACAGCCCTGAAGTTGGTCACGAGCACTTCAACAAGCTCAACAAAGACCAGGAATAAGGGACCGCTGTGCGACTGCGACTGATCGCCGTCGGTTCACGCATGCCTAAATGGGTGGAAGAAGGCTGGCATGAATATGCCAAGCGTCTTCCGTCCGAATTGGCGCTGGAACTGGTGGAAATACCGCTCAATACCCGTGGCAAGAACGCCGACGTGGCCCGTTTCATCCGCCAGGAAGGCGAAGCCATGCTGGCCAAGGTCGGGCCGAACGAGCGGATAGTCACTCTCGAAGTCCACGGCAAGCCCTGGAGCACCGAGCAACTGGCGGTCGAACTCGATCGCTGGCGGCTGGACTCGCGCACCGTCAACTTCATGGTCGGCGGCCCCGAAGGGCTGGCGCCGGAAGTCTGTGCGCGGGCTGACCAGCGCTGGTCGTTGTCGCCGCTGACCTTGCCGCACCCGCTGGTGCGGATTTTGATCGGCGAACAGTTGTACCGTGCCTGGACCGTGCTGTCCGGTCACCCTTACCACAAGTAGTTCTGCCCTCATGTCCCAGCCGATCCGCATCAAGGACCACGAAAAAGACGCCCGTCTGGTGCGTGGCCGCGTCGTGTTCGGGGCTATTGCAGTGGTGGCGCTGATTGGCGTGCTGATTGCGCGTCTGTATTTCCTCCAGGTGATCCAGTACGAGTACCACTCGACCCTGTCGGAAAACAACCGTGTCCATGTGCAGCCGATTCCGCCGCCCCGTGGGCTGATTTTCGACCGCAATGGCGTGGTGATCGCCGACAACCGGCCCAGCTTCAGCCTGAGCATGACGCGCGAGCGCTCTGGCGATTGGCAGCAAGTGCTCGATGTGATCGTCCAGGTGCTGGAGCTGACGCCTGAAGATCGGGGCATTTTCGAGAAGCGCATGCGCCAGGGGCGCCGGCCGTTCGAGCCGGTGCCGATCCTGTTCGAGCTGACCGAAGAGCAGATCGCGCGAATTGCCGTGAACCAGTTCCGCCTGCCAGGCGTGGAAGTGGTCGCGCAATTGGTCCGTCACTATCCGCAGGGTGCGCATTTTGCGCACTCGGTGGGTTACATGGGGCGCATCAACGAGAAAGAGCTCAAGACTCTGGATCCGGTGAGTTACAGCGGCACCCATCAAATTGGCAAAACCGGCATCGAGCGTTTCTACGAGCCGGAGTTGCACGGGCAGGTGGGTTACGAGGAAGTCGAAACCAACGCTCGAGGCCGCGTTCTGCGGGTGCTCAAGCGTACCGATCCGATTCCCGGCAAGGACATCGTCCTGAGCCTGGACATCAAATTGCAGGAGGCTGCCGAAGCTGCACTCGGCGGTCGCCGTGGCGCGGTGGTCGCGCTGGACCCGAAAACCGGTGAAGTCCTGGCGATGGTCAGCCAGCCGAGTTTCGATCCGAACCTGTTCGTCACCGGGATCAGCTTCAAGGCCTATTCCGAGCTGCGCGATTCCATCGACCGGCCGTTGTTCAACCGCGTGCTGCGTGGCCTGTACCCGCCGGGTTCGACCATCAAGCCGGCAGTGGCGATTGCCGGACTGGACGCGGGCGTGGTGACAGCGTCGTCGCGGGTGTTCGACCCCGGCTACTACATGCTGCCCAACTACGATCACAAATATCGCAACTGGAACCGGACCGGCGACGGCTTTGTCGACCTCGATACGGCGATCATGCGCTCCAACGACACCTATTTCTATGACTTGGCCCACAAGCTGGGGATCGATCGGTTGTCGGCCTACATGACCAAGTTCGGTATCGGTCAGAAGGTCTCTCTGGACATGTTCGAAGAATCCCCGGGGTTGATGCCGACCCGCGAATGGAAACGTGCGACCCGCCGTCAGGCCTGGTTCCCGGGTGAAACGCTGATTCTCGGGATCGGCCAGGGCTACATGCAGTCGACCCCGTTGCAACTGGCCCAGGCCACCGCGCTGGTGGCCAACAAAGGCGTGTGGAACCGTCCGCACCTGGCCAGGACCATCGAAGGCGAGAAGCCGGTGGACCCTAACCCGATACCAGACATCATCCTGCGTGACCCGTCGGACTGGAACAAGGTCAACCACGGCATGCAGCAGGTAATGCATGGTGCCCGCGGTACGGCGCGCAAAGCCTCGATCGGCGCGCAATACCGAATTGCCGGCAAGTCGGGTACGGCCCAGGTGGTCGCGATCAAGCAGGGTGAAAAGTACGACCGCTCCAAGGTCCAGGAACGTCACCGTGACCACGCCTTGTTCGTCGGCTTCGCGCCGGCCGATGACCCGAAAATCGTGGTGTCGGTGATGGTCGAGAACGGCGAATCCGGTTCCGGCGTCGCAGCTCCCGTGGTGCGTCAGGTCATGGACGCCTGGCTCCTGGACCAGAACGGTCGGTTGAAGCCCGAATACGCCAGCCCTATCAGTGCAGAGGCTACCGCCCGTGATGAATAACTTCGATCGCATGCTCTCCAGTGAGGATGTGATGCGTCGCCGTGCGACGCTGCTGCAACGCCTGCACATCGACGGACCGCTGCTGATCCTGCTGTTGACCCTCGCCGCGGGCAGCCTGTTCGTGCTGTATTCGGCCAGTGGCAAAAGCTGGGATCTGTTGGCCAAACAGGCCACGTCGTTCGGCATCGGCCTGGTGTCGATGATCGTCATCGCCCAGCTCGAGCCGCGATTCATGGCACGCTGGGTGCCGCTGGGTTATGTGGTCGGGGTGATGCTGTTGCTGGTGGTGGACATCATGGGCCACAACGCCATGGGCGCCACCCGCTGGATCAACATTCCCGGCGTGGTGCGCTTCCAGCCCTCGGAATTCATGAAAATCCTGATGCCGGCGACGATTGCCTGGTACTTGTCCAAACGCACCTTGCCACCCCAGCTCAAGCACGTGGGCGTCAGCCTGATGTTGATCGGCGTGCCGTTCATTCTTATCGTGCGGCAACCGGACCTCGGCACTTCGCTGCTGATCCTGGCCGGTGGCGCCTTCGTGCTGTTCATGGGTGGCCTGCGCTGGCGCTGGATCCTCAGCGTATTGGCCGCCGCCGTTCCCGTGGCGATTGCCATGTGGTTCTTCATCATGCACGACTACCAGAAGCAGCGGATCCTGACCTTCCTCGACCCGGAGAGCGATCCACTCGGTACGGGCTGGAACATCATCCAGTCCAAGGCCGCCATTGGCTCCGGCGGTGTGTTCGGCAAGGGTTGGTTGCTGGGCACCCAGTCGCACCTGGACTTCCTGCCGGAAAGCCATACCGACTTCATCATTGCCGTACTGGGTGAAGAGTTCGGCCTGGTAGGGATCTGCGCGCTGTTGCTGATCTACCTGCTGTTGATCGGCCGCGGCCTGGTGATTACCGCCCAGGCGCAGACATTGTTCGGCAAGCTGCTCGCGGGCAGCCTGACCATGACGTTTTTTGTTTATGTTTTCGTCAACATCGGTATGGTCAGTGGCCTGTTGCCGGTGGTGGGGGTGCCGTTGCCGTTCATTAGCTACGGAGGAACTTCGCTGGTGACGCTGCTGTCAGCGTTTGGGGTTTTGATGTCGATCCATACCCATCGCAAGTGGATCGCGCAGGTTTGAATAAGGTGAAGATTTCAATGCAAGCAATGCGTGGCTGGGCGACTCGATACGCGCCATGGGTCGGCCTGGTAAGCATCCTTGGCACAATGCAGGAAGCATTGGCCGGCGACTACGAAGGCACCCCCCAGGTGGCCGAGTTCGTCGGTGAAATGACCCGCGACTACGGTTTCGCCGGCGAACAATTGATGGGCGTGTTCCGCGAAGCCGAGCGCAAGCAGTCGATTCTGGACGCCATTTCGAAACCCGCCGAACGCGTCAAGCAGTGGAGTGAATATCGCCCGATGTTCATCACCGATGCGCGCATAGCCCGGGGGGTGGATTTCTGGCGTCAGCATGAAGCAGTGCTGGCCCGTGCCGAGCAGGAATACGGCGTGCCGGCCCAGGTGATTGTCTCGATCATCGGCGTTGAAACCTTTTTCGGCCGTAATACCGGAAATTTCCGGGTGATCGATGCCTTGTCGACCCTGGGTTTCGACTATCCTCCCCGTGCCGAGTTTTTCCGCAAGGAATTGCGTGAGTTCCTGCTGCTGGCCCGTGAAGAGCAGGTCGATCCGTTGACGCTCAAAGGTTCCTACGCCGGCGCAATGGGATTGCCGCAGTTCATGCCGAGCAGTTTTCGCGCCTATGCGGTGGATTTCGACGGTGATGGCCATATCAACATCTGGACCAACCCGGACGATGCCATCGGCAGTGTCGCCAGTTACTTCAAGCGTCATGGCTGGGTCGCCGGCGAACCGGTGGTCAGCCGCGCGGATGTCCGTGGCGATCAGGTCGACCAGGGTCTGACCACGGGAATCGAGCCGACGAAAACCGTCGGGGAGTTGCGAGCCCTGGGGTGGTCAAGTCATGATGCGCTGCGCGATGATATGCCGGTTACCGCTTTCCGCCTGGAAGGCGACAATGGCCCCGAATACTGGATGGGCCTGAAGAATTTTTACGCAATCACGCGTTATAACCGCAGCGTGATGTACGCCATGGCCGTACATCAACTGTCTGAACAGCTGGTCCAAGCACGGGGCGTCAAGTAATGCGGGCATTGCCTATCAAAAAACCCCTGAAGCTGATGGCGTTCGCCGCGTTGACAGTGCTGGTCGCCAGTTGTTCGACCAGTCGTGCGCCGGCCCAGAAAACCACCACCACCGCCGTGCGCGCGACGCCCGGGCTGGACATCAACCGTGCTCACAAGGATGGCGCGCCATGGTGGGATGTCGATGTCTCCCGCATCCCGGACGCCACGCCAACCCTGCATACCGGCCCGTACAAGGCCGCCCCGTACTCGGTATTGGGCAAAACCTATTTCCCGCTGCAAGAATCCAAGACCTACGTGCAGTCGGGCACTGCGTCCTGGTACGGCACCAAGTTTCACGGTCAGAACACCGCCAACGGCGAAGTGTATGACCTGTACGGCATGAGTGCGGCGCACAAGACGTTGCCACTGCCGAGTTACGTTCGGGTGACCAACCTGGACAACAACAAGAGCGTGATCCTGCGAGTCAACGACCGCGGGCCGTTCTACTCGGACCGGATCATCGACCTGTCCTACGCCGCCGCCAAGAAGCTCGGTTACGCCGAAACCGGCACGGCGCGGGTCAAGGTCGAAGGCATTGATCCACAGGCGTACTGGGCCGCCAAAGGCCGTCCGGCACCATTGATGCTCAACGAGCCGCAAGTCGCGCAGAATAGCGCCCCGGTGATCACGGCTTCGGCCGGTACCGTCGAGCAATGGACACCGCCGCCGCAGCAACACGCCGCCGCTGTGGTGCCGGTGCAGATCGATGCCAAAAAGAACGCGTCTGCGGCAGCCGCTGGCCAGTATCTGCAGGTGGGCGCGTTCGCCAACCCGGACGCTGCAGAGCTCCTGAGGTCGAAGCTCAGCGGGATGGTGAGCGCTCCGGTGTTCATCAGTTCGATCGTGCGCAATCAGCAGACCCTGCACCGGGTTCGCCTGGGGCCGATCGGATCACCGGGTGAGATCCAGCAGGTACAGAACAGTGTGCGCCTGGCCAATCTCGGTTCGCCAAGTGTTGTGACTGAGTAATACGTAGGACTTGATTGACGGTTCATCTGCGGTTTTGGGGGGTGAACCAGGTTGTTGGCTCGTTGAAGAACAAAAGCCCGGCAAGGGTTACTGAGTGAGCAGCTGAACACGCGATGACTCGTTAGAAAGTCATCTGATTAGTTTTGCCTTCGGGCAGTTTCCATTAGCGATTTCGAGAGACGGATGAACATCACCACCTTTGCCAAACGCCTGTTCCTGCTAGTCCCGCTGCTCCTCTCACCAGCCGCCTTCGCGGTCGAGATGATGCCGTCGCCACCGCAACTGGCCGCCAAGGCCTATGTGCTCATGGATGCCAGCAGCGGCAACGTGCTGGTCGAGAACAACGGTGACCAGCGTCTGCCGCCGGCCAGCCTGACCAAGCTGATGACCGCGTACATCGCGACGCTGGAAATCCGCCGTGGCCAGATCGGCGAAAACGATCCGGTGACCGTCAGCGAGAACGCCTGGCGTACCGGTGGTTCGCGGATGTTCATCAAGGTCGGCTCGCAGGTCACCGTCAGCGACCTGCTGCACGGCATCATCATCCAGTCGGGCAACGACGCCAGCGTCGCGCTCTCCGAGCACATCGCCGGCAGCGAAGACGCCTTCGCCGACATGATGAACAAAACCGTTGGCGACCTGGGCATGACCAACAGCCACTTCATGAACCCGACCGGTCTGCCGAACCCTGAGCATTATTCGTCGGCTCACGACATGGCTGTGCTGGCGCGCGCGATCATTCACGAAGACCCGGCTCACTACGCGATCTACTCGCAGAAAGAGTTCTTCTGGAACGGCATCAAGCAGCCGAACCGCAACCTGCTGCTGTGGCGCGACAAGACCGTCGACGGCCTGAAAACCGGCCATACCGACGAAGCCGGCTACTGCATGGTGTCCTCGGCCGTGCGTGATGGCATGCGCCTGATCGCCGTGGTGTTCGGCACCAGCAGCGAAGTAGCCCGTGCCGCCGAAACCCAGAAGTTGCTGACCTACGGTTTCCGTTTCTTCGAAACCCAGACCTTCTATCAGAAGGGTACCGAACTGGCCCAGGCACCTGTCTGGAAAGGCGCCACCAACCAGGTCAAGGCCGGCCTGGCGCAAGACCTGACCATGACCCTGCCTAAAGGCCAGCTGAAAAAGCTCGCCGCCAGCATGACCATGAACCCGCAACTGGTTGCGCCAATCGCCAAGGGTGACGTGATCGGCAAAGTCGAAGTCAAACTGGAAGACAAGGTGGTGCACAGCGCCGACCTGATCGCTCTGGACGGCGTCGAAGAGGGTGGTATCTTCCGTCGCATGTGGGATAGCATCCGTCTATTCTTCTACGGCTTGTTCAACTGATAGTGTGCTCCTGCAAGGCCCCGTGCTGATCCGGCGCGGGGCTTTGCCGTCGCCACGGCTTACGCTTACGAGGCCGTTACGCCATGACCGATACCGAAGTAAAGGCGCCAAAGATCGAATTTCCCCAGGTTGATTATCCGGTTAAGGTGATCTGCGATACGGGCGCTGGCAACAAAGACAAGATCATCGAAATCGTCAAGAAATACGCAACCATCAACGATGAGCGTGTCGATGAGCGTCAAAGCAGCAACGGCAAATACACCACCATTCAGTTGCACATAGTCGCGACCGATCAGGATCAGCTGTACAACATCAACAGCTTTCTGCGGGCTACCGGTTTCGTGCACATGGTGCTGTGATGTCCGGCACGCTGGGCTTTCGCGAACTCGGCCAGATGGCGTACGAGCCGGTCTGGCATGCCATGCAGCGCTTCACCAACGAACGTGGCAGCAATGCCGCCGACGAAATCTGGTTGGTCGAGCACCCGCCGGTGTTCACCCAGGGTCAGGCCGGTAAGGCTGAGCACTTGTTGTTGCCGGGCGATATTCCGGTGGTGCAGGTCGATCGCGGTGGTCAGGTGACTTACCACGGCCCGGGCCAACTGGTGGCCTACCTGCTGCTGGACGTGCGCAAGTTGGGTTTTGGCGTACGTGATCTGGTGACCCGCATGGAGTCATGCCTCATCGAGCTGCTGGCCAGTTACGGTGTGACCGCCGCGGCCAAGCCCGATGCACCGGGTGTCTATGTCGACGGGGCGAAAATCGCCTCCCTGGGTCTGCGGATCCGCCACGGCTGTTCCTTTCATGGCCTGGCCTTGAACGTGGACATGAACCTGGAACCGTTTCGACGGATTAATCCCTGCGGCTACGCCGGGCTGGCGATGACCCAGCTGAGCGATCACGCAGGATCGATTGAATTTGCCGAGGTAAGTGCCCGGCTGCGCGCGCAGCTCGTCAAACACCTCGACTATGCTGAGCAGACGACCCTGACGGGCGGAATCGACTGATATGACTACTGATGCAGTGCAAACCATGATCCCGACGCTTGATGTCACCGAGCGCCCGGCCCCGCGTCCCAAGGTTGAAGCCGGCGTCAAGCTGCGCGGCGCCGAGAAGGTTGCACGCATCCCGGTGAAGATCATTCCGACCACCGAACTGCCGAAGAAGCCGGACTGGATTCGTGTACGCATCCCGGTTTCGCCGGAAGTCGACCGCATCAAGGCCCTGCTGCGCAAACACAAGCTGCACAGCGTGTGCGAAGAAGCGTCCTGCCCGAACCTGGGCGAGTGTTTCTCCGGCGGCACCGCGACCTTCATGATCATGGGTGACATCTGCACCCGTCGTTGCCCGTTCTGCGACGTCGGCCACGGCCGTCCGAAGCCACTGGACGTCAACGAGCCGGAAAGCCTGGCCATCGCCATCGCCGACCTGAAACTCAAATACGTCGTGATCACCTCGGTAGACCGCGACGACCTGCGCGACGGTGGTGCCCAGCACTTCGCCGACTGCATCCGCGAAATCCGCAAGCTGTCGCCGAATGTGCAGCTTGAAACCCTGGTCCCGGACTACCGTGGCCGCATGGACATCGCGCTGCAAATCACCGCCGCCGAGCCGCCGGATGTGTTCAACCACAACCTGGAAACCGTGCCGCGCCTGTACAAGGCTGCGCGTCCGGGTTCGGACTATCAGTGGTCGCTGACCCTGCTGCAACGCTTCAAGCAGATGATGCCGCACATTCCGACCAAGTCCGGGCTGATGCTGGGTCTGGGCGAGACCGACGAAGAAGTCATCGAAGTCATGAAGCGCATGCGCGAGCACGACATCGACATGCTGACCCTCGGTCAGTACCTGCAACCGTCGCGCAGCCACTTGCCGGTGCAGCGCTTCGTGCACCCGGACACCTTCGCCTGGTTCGCCGAGGAAGGCTACAAGATGGGCTTCAAGAACGTTGCCTCGGGTCCGTTGGTACGCTCCTCGTACCACGCCGACGAGCAGGCCAAGCTGGTCAAGGCCGAGCTGATGTCGTCCTGATCGACGTAATGAAATGAAATGCGCCCGCACGGTCTTTTGCCTTGCGGGCGTTTTTTTGCCTGGGCTGCGGCAACGGCCATTTTTCCTGCAACCTGCGGGGCAACGTTTCTCTTCTGTTTGTCCCCGTTCCTGACTACTGTGTGCTGAAGATTTACGCAGGGAGATTCACGGATGACCGCTCGACCGACCCACACCCTTTGCCCTCACGCGCCCGTACCGGCACTGCCGTCGGAAGGTGTGATAGGCGTTATCGCACCTGCCGGTCCCGCGCCGCTGGACACCGACAAGGCGGTGCAATGGATGCGTGCCCGGGGTTATTCACTGAAAGTGTTTCCCGGGGTCTACGAGAAGGACGGCTACCTGGCCGGCAGCGATGACGTGCGGCTCAATGACCTGCACGGTGCGTTCGCGGATCGAGAAGTCGATGCCATCATCTGCCTGCGCGGCGGCTACGGCACGCCCCGGTTACTCGATCGTATCGATTTCAAATTGCTGCGCGATAACGCCAAACCGTTCATCGGCTACAGCGACATCACCGCATTGCATTTGGCGATCAGTTGCTATGCCGGCTTCGTGACATTTCACGGTCCGTTGCTCAATGCCGACCTGCTGGGTGACAAGCAAATACCTACGGAGTCTTCCTTCTTCAACATGCTGAGAGGGCAGGTGAGGGCAGGCACAGTGCTGGCGCATCCGGTCGCCTACCCGTTGACCACAATCGAGCCGGGCGTGGCCCATGGACGCTTGCTGGGGGGCAATCTGGCCATGATTGCCGCAACCATGGGCACGCCTTACGAAATTGACGCCGAGGGTGTCATTCTGTTGATCGAGGACATCAACGAGCCGCTGTATCGCATTGACCGGTTGCTGACCCAGCTGCGATTGGCAGGCACGTTGCACAAGCTGCGCGGGGTGCTGGTCGGGGATGTGGCGGGGGTGGAGGTGGCGGCGCTGGATCGGTTGCTTAAGCAGACCTTCGCGCCATTGAAGATTCCGGTGCTGTCCGGGTGGCGCAGTGGGCATTGCGATCCGAACCTGACGTTGCCGATGGGGGCATTGGTGCGCTTGGATGCGGGGAGCAAGGAGTTACTGTTGGAGCAGGATGTGGTTGTCAGGCACTAGATTTTTATCGCCTGTTAGTCAGTCATCGCGGGCAAGCCCGCTCCCACAGGTTCAGGGGCGTTCACATGATTTGTGTACGACGCGAACACTGTGGGAGCGGGCTTGCCCGCGATGCTTTTAGCGGCTGCGCAATCCTTCCAGCAACTTGTGCGTCGGATACCCGTCCGCCGGCCAGCCAAACGACTGCTGGGCGCTGCGGATCGCCTTGCGGGTGTTGGCGCCGATGATCCCGTCGGCAGTGCCGGCGTCGTAGTTTTGTGCGCTCAGCAGGTTCTGCAACTCGATCCGCTCGGTACGGCTCAGTGGCAGGTCATCCTTTGGCCATGAGCCGCTGATCAGGCCAGCGCCATTGAAGCGCTCGGACAGCAGGCTCACACCCAAGGCGTAGGACGACGAGTTGTTGTACTTGAGGATCGCCCGGAAGTTATCGAGCACCAGGAACGCCGGGCCACGGTAACCGGCCGGCAACAACAGGGCAGCGGACAATTGCTCCGAGCCGGCCGGGACCTGGCCACCGTTGGGCAGGGAAATGCCCAGTTGCCGCCATTCGGCGACGCTCTTGCGAATCGTACCGTCGGCCAGCAGGTAGTTGAACCCGCTCGGCAGCTGGACTTCAAAG
Organism: Pseudomonas sp. PB101; assembly: GCF_009764265.1. Classification (GTDB taxonomy): domain Bacteria; phylum Pseudomonadota; class Gammaproteobacteria; order Pseudomonadales; family Pseudomonadaceae; genus Aquipseudomonas. Next base: position 231,570 of record NZ_RWIR01000007.1, on the reverse strand, counting down.
CCCCACGGCTGGCCTCTCTGCCAGCCTGAGCTTTGCAGGTAGTGCGCGGTCGAAGCCAGGGCGTCGGCCGAGCTGCCCCAGATATCGCGGCGTCCGTCACCATCGAAGTCCACGGCATGGGTGTTGTAGGTGGTCGGGATGAACTGGGTCTGGCCCATGGCGCCGGCCCAGGACCCAAGCATCTTCTCGGGTTCGATATCGCCTTGTTGCAGGATCTGCAGGGCGGCAATCAATTGCGCGTGGGCGAAACCGGGGCGACGGCCTTCGTAGGCCAGGGTCGCCAGCGAGTTGATCACCGACTTGTTGCCCTGGAACTGGCCAAAGTTGCTTTCCATGCCCCACACGGCCACCAGCGCCTGACGATCAACGCCGTAACGCTGCTCGATGCCCTGCAGGACGTCGGCGTACTGATTGATCAGTGACTGGCCTTTGCGTACCCGCAGCGGCGACAGGGCGCCATCGAGGTATTCCCACACTGGTTTGGCGAATTCCGGTTGGCTGCGATCGGCACGAATTACGCTGGGGTCAAAGCTGACATTGGCGAAAGCGCGGTCGAACAGATCGGCGCGGATACCGGCGGCCAGGGCATCATTGCGGAAACCCGCCTGCCATTCGGCAAAGGTCTGGGTTGGCTGGATGTCGAGGTTCTCACCCGTCGGAACCACAGGCGGAACAATGGCCGGGGCGGTGGCGACAGGAGAAGTCTGAAGCGGCTGAGCGTCGGCTGCGGTCGGTTTTTCCGCACAGGCGACAAGCAAAACAAGGCTGGAGGCAGCGATCAATTGGCGTAGATGCCAACGACGGGGAAGACAAAAGGGCATGCACGGGTCCAGGAAATACGAATCAGGTACAGACCTTACCATGTCGAAGGGGGTTGTGCTTTACGCAGCCAGAAAGTAAGAAGCCTCCCAGCTGTCAGACTGGAAGGCTTCGCGGCGGTAACTGCCTTTGCCCTTGGCCGGGCGTTCCCGGCGGCTGCGGAACAATGGCTGGGCGATGATGGATTTGGCCTTGTTGGGGCCATGCTTCGATGGCTTTTTGCTCATGGTGACTTCTCGCAAGTGAATGGATTTTGCGAGGCGAATCATCGGCCGAAGTTGAAAGGCTGTCCAGCCCCGATGTCTGTCTGAAAAAGCGCCGCTCCTTGTAGGAGCGAGCTTGCTCGCGAAGAACCTGAGCGCACCGCGTTAAACCAGAAAGCCAGCGTTATCGTTAACGACCTTCGCGAGCGAGCTCGCTCCTACAGGGGGAGATTTTACTCAGCGGGCAGGGATAAACGCTGGCCAGCCATCAACAGCGTCAACCGGCTCAGGCTCATCCACGGCGAGCCGGCAGCCTGGCCCTTGATCTGCGCGTCGATGCGTTGCGCTTCCAGCAGCAGTTGCGCCCAGCGCTGTGCCGAGTAGCGTTGCAGCGCTTTGCTCATCAAGGGTTTGCGTTTGTCCCAGACCGGCGGTTTGGCCTGACTGAAGGCCTTGTCCAGCGGCGTACCCTGGCTGTACTGCAGCGAAATGTTGGCCAGCAGGCGCAACTCCCGGGCCAGCGCCCAGAGGATCACCGGCGGTTCGACGCCTTCACCGCGCAAGCCTTCGAGCATGCGCAGTGCGTGGGCCGCTTCGCCGTTGAGCACCGCATCGGTCAGGCCAAAGACGTCGAAGCGCGCACTGTCGGCTACCGCTGCCTGCACGGTTTCAACGGTGATCTGACCGCCTTCGGCCATCAGTTTGAGCTTTTCGATTTCCTGGGCGGCAGCCAGCAGGTTGCCCTCGACCCGGGCAGCAATCAGTTCAACGGCATCCTGGCTGGCGGAAAGCCCGGCTTGGGACAAACGCTGGCGGATCCAGCTCGGCAACTGGCTGACATCGACCGGCCAGATCTGCACGAACTGGGTCTGCTGCCCTTCGACCAGCGCTTTGCCCCATTTGGTTTTCTGCGCGCTGCCATCGAGCTTCGGCAAACTGATCAGCAGCACGGTGTCGTCGGCTGGACGCGAGCAGTACTCGATCAGCGCGGCGGCACCCTTGTCGCCGGGTTTGCCGGAAGGCAGACGCAGTTCCAGCAGGCGCTTTTCGGCGAACAGCGACATGCTGGCACCGGCTTGCAGCAAGGTCCCCCAGTCGAAATTGGCGTCAGCGGCAAAGACCTGGCGTTCATCGAATCCCTGCTGGCGGGCGGCGGCACGAACAGCGTCGGCCGCTTCCTGGCACAGCAGCGGGTCATCGCCGCTGATGATGTAGACCGGCGCGAGGGCACCTTGCAGGTGTTTGGCGAGTTGGGCGGGGGCGAGCTTCATAAGAAAGGGCGAACGGGGCGCCTGGGCGCCCCGTAAGTCTTACTGCTGCGGCAGTTCGACAGGCGACTGGCGCGGGGTTTCCGCTTCAGCCTTTTGTGCCGCTTCCAGCGCCGCGGCGTCAGCCTTGGCCTTGGCTTCGGCGGTCTGCTGCAACTGATCCAGTTGGGCCGGGGTCAGTTGCTCCAGGCGCAGCATCATGCGTTGAACCATCTCCCGGCGGCCTTCTTCCCTGGCTGTTGCGGCTTCCTGATCGGAGCCCACCAGGTTGTTGCCGTCGTGCATATAGATTTTCTGCACTTCAAGCTTGTCGCTCAGCAGTGGCAGATCGCCACGGCCACGGATGTCGTAGCTCAGCACGGTGGTGATCTGGTACTCGCCAGCACGACCGGCACCTGCGTAGCTGATGATGCGCTGGTTTTCCTGTTCATTGGTCAGGATCAGCTTGTAAGGCGCGCCGGTATAGACCTTGACGCCGCTGCCTTCCAGGACCTGGCGCAGTTGGGTCACGGTCGGACCGTAGGCGTTACGGGCGCTCAGGTCGAGTTCCTTGATCGCCAGTTCGTTGGTGCCGGTGCCGCGCAGCTGGAAACCGCAGGCGCTCAACAGAACCGCGAGGCCCATCACCAGCAAGTTGCGTTTGATCATTGTGTTGCTCCCCTTGAAACCATGTGGGCCGGTCATGCGGCCCGAAAGGTTTTATTCGGCGCCAGGCTCACCTGGCGCCTGATCCAATTAGCTGGCGACGATGTTGACCAGTTTCCCGGGCACTACGATCACTTTACGAATAGTCAGGCCGTCGACGAAACGCAGCACGTTTTCATTGGCGCGGGCAGCGGCTTCGACTTCTTCACGCGTCGCGCCGGCCGGCATTTCGATCTGGCCACGCAGCTTGCCGTTGACCTGGATGACCAGCGTCAGGCTGTCCTGCACCAAAGCGCTGTCATCCACCACTGGCCAGCCGGCATCGATCACAGGATCGGCGTGACCCAGCTTGTTCCACAACTCATGGCTGATGTGCGGGGTGATCGGAGCCAGCAACAGGGTCACGGCTTCCAGGCCTTCCTGAACCAGCGCGCGATCCTGTTCGGTGCCTTGTGCGGCTTTTTCCAGCACGTTCATCAGCGTCATCACCTGGGCGATGGCGGTGTTGAATTTGTGGTGCTGGCCGACGTCCTGGCTGGCCTGCTTGATGGCCAGGTGGATCGAACGGCGAACGGCTTTCTGCTCGTCGTTCAGGCTGGCGATGTCCAGCTTGCCCGGCAGGCCCTGAGTGACGTGCGCTTGCGCCAGGCGCCAGACGCGCTTGAGGAAACGGTGCGAGCCTTCTACGCCCGAGTCGGACCATTCCGCGCTCATGTCAGGCGGCGAGGCGAACATCATGAACAGGCGGCAGGTGTCTGCGCCGAACTGATCGATCATCGACTGTGGGTCGACGCCGTTGTTTTTCGACTTGGCCATCTTCTCGGTGCCGCCGATTTCCACCGGCAGGCCGTCGGATTTCAGTTTGGCGCTGATGACCTTGGCCTTGCTGTCACGCTCAAGCTCGACGTCCGCCGGGTTGAACCAGGTGTAGGCACCATTGGCTTCGCGACGATAGTAAGTCTCGGCGATCACCATGCCCTGGGTCAGCAGGTTCTTGAACGGCTCGTTGGAGCTCACCAGGCCTTCGTCGCGCATCAGCTTGTGGAAGAAGCGCGCGTACAGCAGGTGAAGAATCGCGTGTTCGATACCGCCGATGTACTGATCCACCGGCAGCCAGTGGTCGGCCGCGGATTTTTCCACCAGGCCGCCTTCATAATGTGGCGAGGCGTAGCGGGCGTAGTACCACGAGGACTCGACGAAGGTGTCCATGGTGTCGGTTTCACGCTTGGCAGGCTGGCCGCATTTAGGGCAGCTGCACTCGTAGAACTCGGGCATGCGTGCCAGTGGCGAACCGGCGCCGTCGGGCACCACGTCTTCCGGCAGTACGACCGGCAGTTGATCTTCCGGTACCGGCACGTCACCGCAGGTGGTGCAGTGGATGATCGGGATCGGGCAGCCCCAGTAGCGCTGACGGCTGATGCCCCAGTCGCGCAGGCGGAACTGGGTACGCGAGGCGCCCAGTTGTTTCTTGATCAGCGCGACTTCAATGGCGTCGAAGGCGCCCGCGAAGTCGAGGCCATCGAACTCGCCGGAATTGATCAGCGTGCCGTGCTCGCCGTAGGCGTCTTGCCATGGCGTCGGGTTGGTGTCGCCGGAACTGGTGCGCACCACCGATTTCACCGGCAGGTTGTACTTGTGGGCGAATTCGAAATCACGCTCGTCGTGGGCCGGAACCGCCATCACGGCACCGTCGCCGTAGTGCATCAGCACATAGTTGGCGACCCAGACCGGCAGTTTTTCGCCAGTCAACGGGTGCTCGACGAACAGGCCGGTCGGCAGGCCTTTCTTCTCCTGGGTGGCGACGTCGGCTTCGGCCACGCTGCCGCCCTTGCATTCAGCGATGAACGCTTGCAGCTCAGGATTGTTCTGTGCGGCCAGGGTAGCCAGGTGATGCTCGGCAGCCACGGCGACGTAGGTCGCGCCCATGAGCGTGTCAGGACGGGTGGTGAAGACTTTCAGTGCACCGGTTTCGCCGATGGAGTCGACGTTGTAAGGGAACTGCACTTCCATGCCGCGGGACTTGCCGATCCAGTTGCGCTGCATGGTCTTGACCTGTTCAGGCCAGCCCGGCAGGTCGTCGAGGCTCTCCAGCAGCTCATCCGCGTAGGCGGTGATCTTGAAGTAGTACATCGGGATTTCGCGCTTTTCGATCAGCGCGCCGGAACGCCAGCCGCGACCGTCGATCACCTGTTCGTTGGCCAGGACGGTCTGGTCGACCGGGTCCCAGTTCACGGTGCCGCTTTTTTTGTAGATCACACCTTTTTCGAACAGGCGAGTGAACAGCCATTGTTCCCAGCGGTAGTAATCAGGCTTGCAGGTGGTCACTTCGCGCGACCAGTCCACCGCCAGGCCCAGGCTGCGCAGCTGGGTCTTCATGTAGGCGATGTTTTCGTAGGTCCACTTGGCGGGCGCCACGTTGTTCTTCATCGCGGCGTTTTCCGCCGGCATGCCGAAGGCGTCCCAACCCATCGGTTGCAGAACATTCTTGCCTTGCATGCGCTGGTAGCGGGAGATCACGTCGCCGATGGTGTAGTTGCGCACGTGCCCCATGTGTAGCTTGCCGCTGGGGTAAGGGAACATCGACAGGCAGTAGTAAGTCTCCTTGCCTGGCTGTTCACTGACTTCAAAGGACTTTTGCTCGTCCCAGAACGACTGGGCGGCGGCTTCGATTTCACGGGGCTGATATTGTTCGTGCATGGCTACTTTTGAACTGAATAGGGGTGGCCTAATCCTCTTCAATGCGACGCTGGACGGTGAACGCGCCAATTCGGCGTTTCGGTGTCCAGACGAGCTGGAAGTGGAGTTACAGGAAGCGCCGTAGCATACATGACCGCACTCTATCGAGGGAAACCCTGATTAGTGCCGCGCGTCATGCTAAAACCGCTGCGAGGGCCGTTGGTCGCGGCGTTCAGCCGGTTTGTTCATGGAAGCTAAGCTCTAACTGGGGAGTAGGTCTTATCTTCCAATGAGGTGAGGGATGGTTGAGTCACAGCAAAAAGCTACAAAACCGGAGCTGTACGAAAGGCTGATCGATCGTTTGGCCCTGGCCCTGGAAGCGGCAAAAACCGCTAGCCGGTTGCGCGACGTGCGCCCTCTGGAACTGGAACTGCGTGGCCTGAGCCCCGCAGAGTTTGCACTGGTCAAGGCGTATCTGGATCGCAGTGAGCGTGAGACGCATGGATGCTTGTCAGAGGCGGTAAAGCAACTAGACGCACCACGTTCAGCCAAAATCATCTGGCTCAAGGACAAAGTTCAGGGCAGAGACGCGGTAAAGGTCCGGTCTTTGCAGTTCAAATAGGGCACAGAGTCATGCTCCACGCATTTTTGAAGAATAGTCCTTCCGTATCGATTGTCGCATCGCGCCAACCCACTTAGGCTTCGGGCATCTCCGGGAGATGCTCGATGCCTTTTCGTTATTTCGTAAAACAACTTCTTTTGCCACCCGGCATTCTCTTGCTGCTGCTTTTGCTTGCCTGGTGGTTGCGTCGATCGAGGCCGAGGCTTGCCGGTGCGTGTTTTGCGCTGGGGTTAGGCGGTTTCTGGCTGATGAGCCTGCCGGTGGTGGTGCAGTGGAGCGCGAGGCTGCTCGAGCGTGAGCCGGCACTTGCCCGCGAAGAGTGGACAGTGCTGGGACAGCGTGCGGACGCCATCGTGGTCCTCGGCTCGGGCCGCGAGCGCGGTGATGTGGCCTGGGGTGCAGACCAGCCCACAGGCGTCGGTCTGGAGCGCCAGCGCTTTGCCGCGCGGCTGGCCAAGGCTTCCGGCCTGCCGCTACTGACCAGCGGCGGCCTGCATTACGGCGCGCCGCCCAGCGAGGCGCAGATGATGGCTGACTCTTTGCGTGACGATTTTGGCGTGACCGTGCGCTGGCAGGAAGGGCGCAGCCGCACCACCTGGGAAAATGCGCAGTTCAGCGCCGAGGTGTTGCTGCCTCAGGGCGTCAAGCGCGTGGTGCTGGTGACTCAGGCCTGGCATATGCCACGAGCGGTCTGGAGCTTTCGCAAGGCCGGGTTTGAAGTGGTGCCGGCGCCGGTAGGCTTTCTGGGCGGCGACCACGCGCGGCCACTGGGTGGCTGGATGCCGGAGTTCAAGGCGATCTGGCAGAACGGGCAATTGATGAACGAGGCGGTGGGGCAGGTCGGTTATTCGTTGTTTTACCGATAACCCAATGGTTGCCCGCGCCCTGTAGGAGTTGGCTTGCCAGCGAAAGCGTTGTGTCAGGCAACATTGATGTTGAATGTGAGGGCCTCATCGCAGGCAAGCCAGCTCCCACAATAATTTCGGTAGCTCACGAATACTGCGTACACCCACTGACCCTGTAGGTGCTGGCTTGCCAGCGAATGCGATGTCATGGCGACCATGGCTTTCGCCGGCAAGCCGGCTCCTACAGGTTTGATGTGGTGTCAGTTCAGACGGTCTTGGCCATCCGGCTGGCAATCAGCGCCCAGCCAAACAACAGCACGCAGACAATGATCAGCGGCCACGAACGCCATTGCAGGTACGGCGTCAGGTTGTGCATCGGCACCACTTCGCCATACAGGATGCCGCGTTCGAACTGCGGGATCTGATCGGTGATCTGGCCGAACGGGTTGATCAGGCCGGACACGCCATTGTTGGTGGCGCGGATCATCCAGCGGCCGGCTTCCAGTGCGCGCATCTGTGCCATTTGCAGGTGTTGCAGCGGACCGATGGAGGTGCCGAACCAGGTGTCGTTGCTGATGGTCAGCAGCAGGTCGCTACGGGCGGCAAGGCTGGCGGCGAACTCCGGGTAAACCACTTCATAACAAATGTACGGAGCGATCTGATAACCCTTGGCCTGTAGCAGCGGTTGATCGGCCGGGCCACGAGCGAAGTCCGACATCGGCAGGTCGAAGAAGGCGATCAGCCCGCGCAGCACGTCCTGCAAGGGCACATATTCACCAAACGGCACCAGTTTTTGCTTCAGGTAAGTGCCGTCGCCTTCACCGGCAACGGTGATGCCGTTGAAGAAGCGCTTCTCATGGCGTACCTCCATGCGCACCGGGACGCCGGTTATGAAGGCCGATTTACGCTCGGCCGCGAAGTTACCCATCATGCTCAGGTAGCCCTCGGCAGATTCCTTCAGCACTGGAATCGCCGTTTCCGGCCAGATCAGCAGGTCGGCGCGCTTTGAGCTGAAGCTCATGTCGCGGTACAGCGCCAGTTGCGCGTTGAGCTGCGCCGGGTCCCATTTCATGCTTTGTTCGACGTTGCCCTGGATGGCGGCAACGCTCAATGTCGGGCCCGACGGGCTGGTCCAGGCATGGTGCTTGAGTGCCATGCCGGCCAGCCATGGACCGACCAGCAACAATACACCGGCAGCAATGAAGCCTTTGCGCCCCGTGCGAACCAGGCGCAAGCCGTTGTAGATCAATGCCGCTGTCAGGGCCAGAGTAAAGGAAATCAGCCACATCCCGCCGACGGGGGCGAGCCCGGTCAGCGGGCCGTCGAGCTGGCTGTAGCCGGAATACAGCCACGGGAAGCCCGTCAGGAACCAGCCACGGAAGGCTTCCTGACCGACCCACAGCGCCGCGAAGGCCAGGGCGTCGGCCAGCGGCGCCTCATTGCGGCGCAGCCAGCGCGCCCAGATCCAGGCGGGCAGGGCAAAGAACCAGGCAATCGCCGCCGTGAAGAGCAGCATCAGGAAACCGGCCAGCAGCACTGATGCGCCGCCGAAGTGGTGAATGCTGTAGTAGATCCAGCTGGTGCCGGCACCGAACAGGCCGAAACCGAAACACCAGCCGCGACCCAGGGCCTGGCGTGGGCTCAGCTCGCGCAGACCGGCATAGAACAGGCCGACGGCGAGCAGTGCCAGTGGCCAGATATCGAACGGCGCCAGGGCCAGTGTGGTGATTGCACCGGCCGCCACGGCCAGCAGGTTACCGGGCCAGCCGGGGCGGGTTGTCCAGCGCATTTCAATCCTTAGCGAGCAATGGGCGTCAGGCGAAGCAAGTGAATCCGACGGCTGTCGGCGTTCAGGATGCGGAAACGGTAGGGGCCGATTTCAGTGATTTCGTTACGTTTTGGCAGATGCCCGAACGCGCTCATCACCAGGCCGCCAACGGTGTCGAACTCATCGTCGGAGAACTCGCTGTCGAAAAACTCGTTGAAGTTCTCGATCGGCGTCAGGGCCTTGATCAGGAAATCACCGCTGGGCAGCGGCTTGATGTAGCTGTCTTCTTCGACGTCGTGTTCGTCTTCGATGTCGCCGACGATTTGTTCCAGCACGTCTTCGATGGTGACCAGGCCTGCCACGCCGCCGTACTCGTCGATGACGATGGCCATGTGGTTGTGGTTGGCGCGAAACTCGCGCAGCAGCACGTTAAGGCGCTTGGATTCCGGCACGAAGGTGGCCGGACGCAGCAGGTCCTTGATGTTGAAGCTGTCGCCGTTCTCCTTGAGGATCAACGGCAGCAGGTCCTTGGCCAGCAACACGCCCATCACGTCATCGTGGCTTTCGCCGATGACCGGGTAGCGGGAGTGGGCCGAGTCGACCACGGCAGGCAGGAACTCGCGGGGTGTCTGGGTCGCCTTGATGCTGACCATTTGCGAGCGCGGGACCATGATGTCCCGCACCTGCAGGTCAGCCACCTGGATGGCGCCTTCGACGATGGCCAGCGCTTCGCTGTCCAGCAGTTTGTTCTGGTGTGCATCGCGCAGCAGCTCCAGCAGCTCCTGGCGGTTTTTCGGCTCGTGGGCAAAAGCCTGGGTGAGCTTACCCAGCCATGACTTCTGCCCGTTGCTCGATCGATCTTCGCTCATAGCGATTACTCTGAATCCTTTGTTGTTTCGGTAGGGAATGCGTCGGTTTCGTCGTCCGCGTACGGATCGGGAAAGCCCAGTTCTGCAAGCAACGTTCGTTCCAGTGCTTCCATCTCTTCGGCTTCGTCGTCATCAATATGGTCATAACCGAGCAGATGCAAGCAGCCGTGGATCACCAAATGTGCCCAATGGGCATCCAGCGCCTTGCCTTGCTCGGCAGCTTCACGCTCGACCACGGCCACGCAGATCACCAGATCGCCCAGCAGCGGGATGTCGAGGAATTCATCCGGCACATCGGCCGGGAATGACAAGACGTTGGTTGCGTAATCCTTTTGCCGCCATGTGTGGTTCAGCTCGCGACCTTCGGCTTCGTCGACCAGGCGAATGGTCATCTCCGAGTCGGCGCTGCGCTGGCGCAAAGCCAGTTCGCACCACTGGCGGAACTCGGCTTCGCTGGGGGCGGGGGCTTGAGTGGCGATTTGCAGGTCAAGCTCAAGCATCGCGGCGGCTATCCTTGGCGGCTGCATCGTCGGCCGCTTTGGTTTCGAAGCGCTCATAGGCTTCGACAATGCGCTGTACCAGCGGATGGCGCACGACGTCCTTGGGCTGGAAGTGCGTGAAGCTGATCCCCGGCACGTCCTTGAGCACTTCGATCACATGGTGCAGGCCGGACTTGGTGCCGCGCGGCAGGTCGACCTGGGTGATGTCCCCGGTGATGACGGCCGTGGAACCGAAGCCGATCCGGGTCAGGAACATCTTCATTTGCTCGACCGTGGTGTTCTGGCTTTCGTCGAGAATGATGAAGCTGTTGTTCAGCGTACGGCCGCGCATGTAGGCCAGCGGCGCAACTTCGATCACCTGGCGCTCGATCAGCTTGGCGACGTATTCGAAGCCGAGCATTTCGTAGAGCGCGTCGTAGAGCGGGCGCAGGTACGGGTCGATTTTTTGCGACAGGTCGCCGGGCAGGAAACCGAGTTTTTCACCCGCTTCGACCGCCGGGCGCACCAGCAGGATGCGACGGATCTGCTCGCGCTCCAGTGCGTCCACCGCGCAGGCAACGGCCAGATAGGTCTTGCCGGTACCGGCCGGACCGATGCCGAAGTTGATGTCGTTGCCGAGAATTTCCTTCACGTAGCGCAGCTGATTCAAGCCGCGGGGGCGAATCATGCCTTTCTTGGTGCGCAGGGCAACGGACGGCTCGGCGGGGGAGTGGTTGTCCAGCTGTTCGACGGCCGATTCCTGCAGGAACAGGTGCACCATGTCCGGCGACAGCTCGGTACCCTTGGTTTCCCGGTACAGGCGGCGCAGAAGGTTTTCCGCGGAGGTGGTGTGTTTGGGTTCGCCGATCAGCTCGAACTGGTTTCCGCGATTGCGGATCTCGATGGTCAGGCGCTGTTCGATCAAGCGCAGGTGCTCGTCGAATTGTCCGCACAGATTGGCGAAGCGACGAGCTTCAAAAGGCTCGAGGATGAAACGATGTGGTTCTATGGGTGCGTTCAAGGTCGTATTTAGCCGCCCTGGGGCAATAGTGATGAATCAAGGATAGCGCCAGTGGCGCGGGTGCGAAAGCTCTTAAATGGATCAGCCCATTCTCAAGAACAATGCAGTTCACTGTGGGAGCTGGCTTGCCAGCGATGTCGATGTAACTGGCGACACCATTGTCGGGCTTGCTGGCCCTATCGCTGGCAAGCCAGCTCCCACAGGGATCGGTGTTACTGAATTAGCGAGCCGCGCAGCGAGTGCGGTTGCGCGGCATCGATGTGCACATCCGCGAACTGGCCGATCAGGGTCGGATTGTCGCAGCGGAAGTTGACGATACGGTTATTCTCGGTCCGGCCTTGCAGCTCGCCCGGGTCTTTTTTCGAGTAATCGGTTACCAGAATGCGCTGGATCGAACCGACCATTTGTCGGCTGATCTCGAAGCCTTGCTGGTTCAGGCGATGCTGCAGGGCATTCAGGCGTTCTTTTTTCAGCGCTTCCGGGGTGTCGTCGGCGAGGTCGGCGGCCGGAGTGCCCGGGCGCTGGCTGTAGACGAACGAGTAGGAAAAGTCGAAGCCGACATCGGCAATCAGCTTCATGGTTTGCTCGAAGTCTTTCTCGGTCTCGCCCGGGAAGCCGACGATGAAGTCCGAACTGATGCAGATCCCTGGCACCGCGGCGCGCAGCTTGCGCAGTTTGGATTTGTATTCCAGCGCGGTGTGGTTGCGCTTCATCGCGGCGAGGATGCGGTCCGAACCCGACTGCACCGGCAAGTGCAGGTGCTTGACCAGTTCCGGCACGTCGGCGTGGGCCTGGATCAGGCTGTCGGAGAATTCCAGCGGATGCGAGGTGGTGTAACGGATGCGGTCGATGCCATCGACTGCGGCGACTACGCGGATCAGCTCGGCCAGATCCGCCAGGCGCCCGTCATGGGTAAGGCCGCGATAGCCGTTGACGTTCTGCCCCAGCAGCGTCACTTCGCGCACGCCGTTTTCGGCCAGGTGAATGATCTCGGCAAGCACGTCGTCGAACGGCCGGCTGACTTCTTCGCCTCGGGTGTAGGGCACAACGCAGAAGGTGCAGTACTTGCTGCAACCTTCCATCACCGACACATAGGCGCTCGGGCCATCGATGCGCGGCTCGGGCAAATGGTCGAATTTTTCGATTTCCGGGAACGAGACGTCGACTTGCGGCAGTTTGCTGGTGCGCGCGGCGTCGATCATTTCCGGCAGGCGGTGCAGGGTCTGCGGGCCGAAGACCACGTCGACGTACGGCGCGCGATCGCGGATGGCGGCGCCTTCCTGGCTGGCCACGCAACCGCCGACGGCGATCACCATGTCCGGGTTGGCCAGCTTCAGTTCACGCCAGCGACCGAGCTGGGAATAGACCCGGTCCTGTGCCCGTTCGCGGATCGAGCAGGTGTTGAGCAGGATGACGTCGGCGTCTTCGGCGCGGGCGGTGACTTCCAGGGCCTGATGTTCGCCCAGCAGATCGACCATGCGCGAGCTGTCGTACTCGTTCATCTGGCAACCGTGGGTTTCGATGTAAAGCTTCTTGGCCATGGAAAGAGTCATCACGTGATTCAAAGAACCGCGCATTATAGGGAACATGTACCCAGGTTCCTACCGCTGCGCGTCCGATGGCTATGCTATAGTTCGCGCCCTCATTTTTATCCCCCGATGTGTTGCTCGCCTGCCATGACCAAACGTGAAGCTCCAATCTACAAGGTGATTTTCCTCAACCAGGGCCAGGTGTTCGAAATGTACGCCAAGCAGATCTATCAAAGTGATCTGTGGGGCTTTCTGGAAGTGGAAGAGTTCGTCTTTGGCGAGCGCACGCAAGTGGTCGTCGATCCGAGCGAGGAAAAGCTCAAGGCTCAGTTCGAAGGCGTGGTGCGCAGTTTTGTGCCGATGCATTCGATCGTGCGCATCGACGAAGTCGAGCGTCTGGGGACGCCGAAAATCAGCGAAGCCCGTGGCGCGGTCGGCAATGTCATGCCGTTTCCGATGCCGATGCCTGAGAAGTAAGCAGCGCTGTCAGGGAAGAGGTGCGAAAGGCGTACGCCCGTCAGCGCTCTGCAATTCCATCAAATATTTACGGAATATTTGCCCGAGCACCTGGGTGGCGACTTCGAGTTCTTCGCGGGGCATCTTTTCGGTGACTTCGTCGGCAGTGTCCAGTGCATCTTCAGCACCGTTGACCGCGGCCATCTTCAGCAGGATGTATGCCTGAACATTGTTGGCCGGCACGCCTTCGCCGTGGAAGAACATGGTACCGAGCTTGAATTGCGCCTGGGCGTGGCCTTGCAGTGAAGCTTTTTCGAAAAAGCTCAGGGCTTGATTGAGGTCGCGCGGTGCGTTTTTGCCTTCGTAGTAGAACTCACCCAACTCGTATTGCGCTTGCGCATCCCCTTCATCCGACGCTTTCTGGCAGGCGGCGAGCGCCTGTTCCAGGTCTTGCGGCTGGGTATTGAGGGTGCAGCGACCCATCGCTGGGATTAACAACGAGTTGCCGCCTGCTTGTGCTTGCGCGAGCAGGGGCTGAAGAAGCAACAGGCAGCCCAGTGCAAGGGTGCGGCCGGTGCGGTTCATGGGAATCGACTTACCTCTGAAGGGCGCGCGGACCCATCGAGGGATCCAATAAGCGCGCATTATGAAATAAGCAGGGCCAACCTTACAAAGTCTTTACTCGTTTTTCTGCTGCGCGGGAAATATATCTCCCGTTTTGCGGGGGATTTTTGCTGAAACTGTAGGAATGCAGGCGGGCATGTAGGTGAAAGCTGACGCTGGCCGTGGCCAACGTCAGCGCTACAGCGTTACTTCAAGGCAGCGAAGGCACGCTCGGCGGCGTCCAGGGTCAGCTTCAGTTCGGCTTCGCCGTGGGCGATCGAAGTGAAACCGGCTTCGAAGGCACTCGGTGCCAGGTACACGCCACCTTCCAGCATCAGGTGGAAGAAACGGCCGAACAGGGCTGCGTCGCTGGCCATCACGTCATCGAAAGTGACAATGTCGTCGGCGCCGCTGAAGTACAAGCCGAACATGCCGCCGGCCTGAGTGGTCACGAACGGAATGCCGGCCGCATCGGCGCGCTGTTGCAGGCCGTCGAGCAGGCGAGTGGTGTAGTCGGTCAGCTCGGCGTGGAAGCCCGGGCGGCTGATAAGGCGCAGGGTGGTCAGGCCGGCGGCCATCGCCAGCGGGTTGCCGGACAGCGTGCCGGCCTGGTAGACCGGGCCCAGCGGAGCGATGCGCTGCATGATTTCCCGCTTGCCGCCGAAGCAGCCGACCGGCATGCCGCCACCGATGATCTTGCCGAAGGTGGTCAGGTCCGGCGTCACGCCGTAGTACGCCTGGGCACCGCCGAGGGCGACGCGGAAACCGGTCATCACTTCGTCGAAAATCAGCACCACGCCGTGCTTGTCGCACAGGGTCCGCAGGCCTTCGAGGAAGCCCGGTGCCGGCGGCACGCAGTTCATGTTGCCGGCCACTGGCTCGACGATGATGCAGGCGACGTCCTGGCCGACTTCGGCGAGCATGGTTTCAACGGCATCGATGTCGTTGAAGGGCAGGGTCAGGGTGTGTTTGGCGAACGCTGCCGGTACACCGGCCGAGCTCGGTACGCCTTGGGTCAGTGCGCCGGAGCCGGCCTTGACCAGCAGGCTGTCGGAGTGACCGTGGTAGCAGCCTTCGAACTTGATGATGCTGTCGCGGCCGGTGAAACCACGGGCCAGGCGAATGGCGCTCATGGTCGCCTCGGTGCCGGAGCTGACCATGCGCACCATTTCCATCGACGGCACGAGCGAGCAGACCAGATCGGCCATCTGCGTTTCCATCTCGGTCGGGGCGCCGTAGGACAGGCCGTGCTCAAGCTGTTTGCGCACGGCGTCCAGTACGTCCGGGTGGCTGTGGCCGAGAATCATCGGGCCCCAGGAACCAACGTAATCCACATAGCGCTTGTCGTCTTCGTCGGTGACGTAGGCGCCTTCGGCGTGCTTGAAGAACAACGGCGTGCCGCCGACGCTCTTGAACGCGCGAACCGGCGAGTTCACGCCACCGGGAATGTGTTTCTGGGCATTGGCAAACAGCGTTTCGGAACGAGACATGATCGGGCTCTCAAATCAGATTTAAAGCTTAAATGGAAAACAGTTCGTTGAAGGCGCGGGCGCGGCGGGTCACCTCAGCCGTGTTCTCGGCACCGAACAGGCCATGCACCACCGCCAGCAGATCGACGCCATGGGCCACCAGTGGGGCGGCGTTATCCAGGGTGATGCCGCCGATCGCGCAGATTGGCAGGTGCAGCTGCTTGCGGGCCTGGTCGAGCAGGTCGAGGCTGCAAGTCGGTGCGCCGGGTTTGGTGTTTGAATTGAAGAAGCGGCCGAAGGCGACGTAGCTGGCACCTTCCTTTGCAGCCTGTTCGGCCAGTTCGAGCTGCGCGTGGCAGGTCGAACCGATGATCGCCTGGCGCCCGAGCAGTGCACGGGCAGGAGTCAGCGGGCCATCAGTCTGGCCCAGGTGCACGCCCACGTTCAGGCGTGCAGCCAACTCGGCGTCGTCGTTGATGATCAACTGCGTCTTGTAGCGTTCGCACAGCCCGCGCAAGGCTTCGGCTTCGCGCAGGCGGCGGGCCTCGTCACTGCTCTTGTCGCGGTATTGCAGCAAGGTGACGCCGCCTTCCAGCGCCGCCTCCACGTACTTGAGCAACTTGCCGTCCAGCAAATGACTGTCGGTAATGGCGTACAGGCCACGTAGTTTCATCGGACAAGCCTCACCGCAATGCAAATAGAAGTTACGAACAGAAATCCAGTGGCAAGCGGCGCGGCACGAACTGGCCTTTGCCCAGTTGCTCGGCGTCACGCAGGGTGCGCCACGTGTAGTTAAGCGCGGTCTGCACGGCACTGGCGAGGTTTTCGCCCTGGGCCAGACGACCGGCCAGCGCGCTGGCCAGGGTGCAACCGGAACCGTGATAGCTGCCTGGCAAGCGCTGGCAGGTAAAGGTTTCGCGCAGGCCATCGCGGCTGTACAGGCGGTTGTGGATTTCGGTTTCGTCGCCATGGCCGCCGGTGATCAGCAGGTGTTTGACGAACGGCAGGAGTTTTTCAGCGCACTCGTCCGCGGTGCCTTCGGGCAGTTCGGCGAGGATTCGGGCTTCGGGAAGGTTGGGGGTCGCAATGATCGACAAGGGCAGCAGGCGTTCGCGCATGGCATAGCCGACTTCGTCCTTGCCCAGGCGTCCGCCGCCGCCGGCGCGCAGCACCGGGTCGCAGACCACCGGCAGGTGCGGGTGCGCCGAAAGCAGTTCGACAACGGTGTCGACCATTTCCAGCGAACCGAGCATGCCCAGTTTGACCGCCGCGACTTCGGAATCGTTGAGTACGGCATTGGCCTGGGCCAGTACCCACTCACGGTCGAGGACACGGAAGTCAGTGACATTGACGGTGTCTTGCACGGTCAGCGCGGTGACGGCCGGAGCCGCATGGCAACCCTGAGCGAGCAGGGCTTCGATATCTGCCTGCAAGCCGGCGCCACCACTTGGGTCGTGGCCGGAGAGACAGAGGACAACGGGGCGTGAGCTGTAGATATTCATGGTGCGCGAGCTTACCACCAAACCTGTTTTTCGGGTGTTGTGGCGGTGCGGTTAATCGATACATTGTGGCGAGGGGGCTTGCCCCCGTTGGGTCGCGAAGCGGCCCCCCATAACCTGCCTGGTTCAACGCGTTGGCGGGTTTCACGACTGCTGCGCAGCCGAACGGGGGCAAGCCCCCTCGCCACAGTGACTTGCCAACCACAAAATGCCTTCCCGGAGCTGCTCTGAGACGCCCGTTCTAGAGCCTCTGTAGGAAAAATTTCAATGGTGTTTAATGGCCATCAACGGCTATGCTAGAGTGGATCCAAACCAATAACAGGTGATACCGGTTTTACGTCTGCTCAAAAGGAATGGGGGGCTTCCTGACAGAACCGGACAGGCCACGCTGGGGCTTCAATGCGCTATTTGCTGATGTTGCTATTGTGTTTGCCCCTCCTGGCAAACGCCGTCGAGTTCGATGAGTTCACTCAAAGCCTCCCCTTGGGCCGAACCCTGCAGGTCTACGAGGACGCAGGTGGTCAGGCAACCATCGCGGATATCCGTGCGCAAGCGGCGGCCGGCAACTTCAAGGCGCACAACAAAGACACGCTCAACGCCGGGTACTCGCGTTCGGTGTTCTGGCTGAAAATCGACCTGCATTACCGTCCGGCCAATCCGGCGGCGCAACGGACCTGGTTGCTGGAACTGGCCTATCCGCCCCTCGATCATCTCGATCTCTATTTGCCCGATGCGGCCGGCAACTATCAGTTGGTCAGGCGGACCGGCGATGCCTTGCCGTTCGCCAGCCGCGAAATTCGCCAGAACAACTATCTGTTCGACCTGACGTTCAAGCCTGACCAGGCGCAAACCCTGTTCCTGCGCTTGCAAAGCGAAGGCTCGATCCAGGCTCCGGTCACTTTGTGGTCAAGCACCGCCTACCTCGAAGAGCAGCCCGTGCGCCTCTATGTACTGGGGCTGATCTACGGCGTGCTGCTGGGGATGCTGGTCTACAACCTGTTCATCTACCTCAGCGTGCGCGACACCAGTTACCTCTACTACATCTTCTATATCGCCTCGTTCGGCCTGTATCAGCTGTCGGTAAACGGGGCGGCCGTGCAGTATTTCTGGCCGGACAATCCATGGTGGGCCAACGCCGCGACGCCGTTTTTCATCGGCTGTGCGGGGCTGTTCGGCAGTCAGTTCGCCCGCAGCTTCCTGCAAATGGCTACCCACAGTCGCTGGCTCGACCGCTTGTTGTTGGCGCTGGTTGCCTTCGGTGCGCTGGTGATCGGCCTGTCATTGATGACCAGTTATGCCCTGGCCCTGCGCCTGGCCACGGCGCTGGCACTGACGTTCACCGTGGTGATTTTTGCCGCCGGGATCTTTGCCTGGCTGCGGGGCCTGCGCGTTGCGCGATATTTCATCATTGCCTGGTCGGCGTTTTTGCTCGGCGGCATCGTCAATACGCTGATGGTACTGGGCTACCTGCCGAACGTATTCCTGACCATGTATTCCAGCCAGATCGGCTCGGCCATCGAAGTGGCGTTGCTGTCCCTGGCGCTGGCCGACCGCATCAACGCCATGCGCGAGCAGCAGGCGCAAACGCTGTTCGACGCCAGCCAGAAGCTTGAAGTGCTCAACCAGCAACTGGCTCGCAGTAACAAGCTCAAGGACGAATTCCTCGCCACCCTGACCCATGAACTGCGGACCCCCATGAACGGTGTGATCGGTTCGCTGGAGCTGATGCAGACGGTCGAAATGGAGCCGGAACTCGAGCAGTATCAGCAGACGGCTTCGGGCTCGGCGCGGGACATGATGCGCATGGTCAACGGCATCCTCACCCTCACCGAATTGCAGGCCGGCAAACTCAAGGCCTCGGCCGACACCTTCAGCTTGCGCGGCATGGTCGAGGCACTGCGCACGCAGTTCGAGGGCAACGCATCGGGCAAGTCGCTGGACTTCAAGATCGACGTGGCAACCGGGGTGCCGGATCGCTTGCACGGCGACAACCTCAAGATTGCGCAATGCCTGGAATGTTTGCTGGATAACGCCATCAAGTTCACCAAGGTCGGTGGCCTGGCCCTGCGGGTGACCGGCAAGGCCATTGAGCCCGACCGGCTGGCGTTGACCTTTGCGGTGATCGACACCGGCATCGGCTTCACCGATCTGGGGGAGGCCACGATGTATCAGCGGTTCTTCCAGCTCGACGGTTCGATGACCCGTGAATACGGTGGCCTGGGTGTTGGCCTGGCGATTTGCCGACAGTTGGTCGAATTGCTCGGTGGGCGCCTGACACATCGCTCCGAACCAGGCCGTGGCAGTCGGTTTCAACTGGATGTGGAGGTCGGGCTGCCGGTGGCCCAACGTCCGGTGACGCCGTTGATGTCCCGGGACTTTCCGCGCCTGCGCTTGCCTGGGGATTGTGCCGTGCTGTTGGTGGATGACAACGGCGTCAGCCAGTTGGTGATGCGCGGCATGTTGCTCAAACTGGGTTTTCGCATACGCACGGCTGACAGCACCGATGTCGCGCTCGATCTCTTGCAGCGCGAAGTGTTTGACGCGGTGCTGGTCGATTGTCAGTTGCCGCTTCAGGACGGTGAGTCGCTGTGCTGCCGCATCCGCGAGTTGCCGGGCTGTGCCGAACTGCCGTTGTTCATGATCGCCCTGAGCGGTGACCGAGAACGCTGCCCGACCGGCGCGCTGATCGATTACTTGAGCAAACCGGTGAAATTCGAAGACTTGCAGGCCGCGCTCTACCGTCGCGTGCTCTGCCCGCAGCAGGGCGAAAGCGCCGACAGTTAGGCGGATATGACACTTTGATCGGCCGAGGGGCGGTGCTTAACTGAATTCCCTTGGCCGACCAAAGGAGCCCTGTCATGAACCTGCATCAGTTCGCCGAAACCCACGAAGTCACCAACCAGCCACCATCACTGGATGGCGCCAACCTGTACCGCATCGACTTGCCGTTGCAGGAATGGTCGCGACGCTTCGGGGCCGGCTGGGCCGAATCGCGGATCGACGCCTATGGCGCACTGGCCGGTGGCCCGTTGATGGAGGCCGGGTTCCTCGCCAATCAGAACAAGCCGGTGTTCAACAGCCATGACCGCTTCGGTCATCGTATCGATCTGGTGGAATTTCATCCGGCTTATCACCAATTGATGCGCACTGCGGTGGAGCACGGCCTGACCTCGCTGCCTTGGGCACACCCGCAGGACGGCGCCCATGTCGCCCGCGCTTCGATGTCGTATCTGCACAGCCAGGCCGAAGCCGGCAGTGGTTGTCCATTGACCATGACCTTCGCCAGTGTGCCGGCCATGCGCCTGCAACCGGACCTGGCGGAAAAGTGGCTGCCGAAAATCCTCGCCACCGAATACGACCCGCGCAACGTCGGCATGGCCCACAAGGCCGGAGTCACCATCGGCATGGCCATGACCGAGAAACAGGGCGGCACCGATGTGCGGGCCAATACCACCAAGGCTTATCCGGTCGGTGCCAGCGGTCCGGGCCAGGCTTATGAGCTGGTGGGGCACAAGTGGTTTTGCTCGGCGCCGATGTGCGACGCCTTCCTGACACTGGCGCAGACCGACAAGGGCCTGACCTGTTTCCTGCTGCCGCGCCATCGTCCGGACGACACGCGCAATCAGTTCTACATCCAGCGTTTGAAGAACAAGCTCGGCAACTGTTCCAACGCTTCCAGCGAAGTGGAGTTCCGTGGCGCGCTGGCGTGGATGGTCGGTGAAGAGGGCCGAGGCGTCCCGACGATCATCGAGATGGTCGCCATGACCCGCTTCGATTGCATGGTCGGGTCCAGCTCGCTGATGCGCCAGGCGCTGACCCAGGCCAGCCATCATTGCGCGCACCGTTCGGTCGGCGGCAAGTGGCTCAGCGAGCTGCCGTTGATGCAGAACGTGCTGGCGGATCTGGCGCTGGAAAGCGAAGCCGCCCTGGCATTGAGCCTGCGCATGGGCAAGGCGCTGGATCATCTGGATGACTCGCAGGAAGCCAGGTTCGCCCGGCTGGTGACGGCAGTGGGCAAGTACTGGATCTGCAAACGAGCCCCGGCGATGATCAACGAAGCGGCTGAATGCATGGGCGGCGCGGGTTATGTCGAAGACAGCATCCTGCCGCGGCTTTACCGCGAGGCACCGGTGAATTCGACGTGGGAAGGTTCCGGTAACGTGCAGTGCCTGGATGTGCTGCGAGCCCTGTCGAAAGAGCCGGGTGTGCTTGACGCACTGTTCAGCGAGTTGGGCGATGGCCATGGCGACAAGCGCCTGGCTGCGCATATCCATCAATTGCAGGTGGCCTTCAAGGACACCAGCGACATTCAGTACCGTGCCCGGCAATTGACTGAAGATATTGCTCTGGGGTTGCAGGCGAAGTTGTTGCTGGAAGCGGGGAATTCGGTGGTCAGTGATGCGTTTATTGCCAGTCGTCTGGGCGGTGGCGGCCGGGTCTACGGCGCATTGCCACGCGGGCTGGATGTGGAAGCGATTGTCGCCCGCTCGACGCCACAGGGTTTCTGATCACGGTTGATCAAACACTGCAAACTACTGTGGGAGCGGGCTTGCCCGCGATGACGGACTTACAGTCGACATCTATGGTGTCTGACACACCGCTATCGCGGGCAAGCCCGCTCCCACAGGGTCTTTCTGCAATTCAATGTATTGCCCAAACGCCACTGTTCCCGTGAAGCGACGATGCAGGCAAGATGAAGGTCTGCAAGTCAGAACACAGGATGCTGATCGTGACCGAAGCTTTTATTATCGTTCAAACCGCCGAGCAAGCCGTGGATCGGCTTGCACACTTGCACCATCGTGCAACCACCGCGTTGAGTCAGGCGCTCAAGCGCTACCTCAAGGACCGCGTCGAGCCCGATGCCGAACAGCGCTCGATGTTCCGCTATCCCGAATTGCGCCTGACCTATCACTGTCAAGGCGAAGTCCCGCAGACCACTCGCGCTTACGCCAAGGTCCAGTTGCCGGGCACTTACAGCGTCACCGTCACCCACCCATCGGCTTTCCGTAAATACTTGCTGGAACAACTGGTTCCGCTGATGCACGACTTCACCGTGACCGTGGAAGTCGGTGTCAGCCAGCAGAACATCCCGTATCCGTATGTGGTCGAGCAGGGCGATGAACTGGCCGGCTCCGGCGTCACCGCTGCCGTGCTGGCACGGGTGTTCCCGAGTACCGACCTGTCGGCCGCGACCGACGGCATTGCCGACGGTTTGTACGACTGGGAAAACACCGATCCGCTGCCGCTGGCCCTGTTCGATGCCGCCCGGGTGGATTTCTCCCTGCGCCGGCTGGTGCATTACACCGGCAGCGACTGGCGGCATGTGCAGCCGTGGATCCTGCTGACCAACTATCACCGCTATGTCGACCAGTTCATCGTCCACGGCCTGGAGCAATTGCGCAGCGACCCGCGTTTTGTGCGCATGGTCCTGCCGGGCAACGTGATCATCGAAAAGAGCATGGATCACGGCGAAGCCTCGGCGATTGCCGCCGGCGTGGTCTGGCACCGCTACCAGATGCCGGCCTATCACCTGATCGCCACTGACGGCCACGGCGTGACCCTGGTCAACATCGGTGTCGGCCCGTCCAACGCCAAGAACATCACCGACCATCTGGCCGTGCTGCGCCCGCATTGCTGGCTGATGATCGGTCACTGCGGCGGCCTGCGTCAGTCGCAGACCATCGGCGATTACGTGCTGGCCCACGCCTACATGCGTCGCGACGGCATTCTCGACCGGGTGGTGCCGCCGAACATTCCGATTCCGGCCCTGGCCGAAGTGCAGATGGCGCTTCAGCAAGCGGCGGCCAACGTCACCGGCGAGAAGGGTGACGAACTGAAGAAACGCCTGCGTACCGGTACCGTGCTGACCTACGACGACCGTAACTGGGAACTGCGCTGGGCCCAGGAGCGGCCGCTGATCAACCTGTCCCGCGCCGTGGCGGTGGACATGGAAAGCGGCACCATCGCAGCCCAGGGTTATCGCTTGCGGGTGCCGTACGGCACGTTGCTGTGCGTCTCGGACAAACCGCTGCACAGCGAAATCAAGTTGCCGGGCTCGGCCAACGCCTTCTATGAACGCGCGGTCAGCCAGCACTTGAAGATCGGTATCGAGGCGGTGGATCTGTTGCGCACCGAACTCAACTCGCTGCACTCGCGCAAACTGCGCAGCTTCGACGAGCCGCCGTTCCGCTAACGGTTATCATGGTCATTTGGCGGTCAGGGCACTAGCATTAGCAGCCCTGACCGTTAGATGTTCTCTTCGCCATGTCCCGTCCTCAACGCCCCGTTTCCCGTCGCCCTGGCGCGAAACCTTCACCTTCAGCCCCGCGTCGTGTCGCCAAGGCACCACCGGCCGAGCCGAAGCTGATCCTGTTCAACAAACCTTTCGATGTGCTGACGCAATTCAGCGACGGCGAAGGGCGCGCGACGCTCAAGGATTACATCGATGTACCGGGAATCTATCCGGCCGGACGGCTGGACCGCGACAGCGAAGGCTTGCTGCTGCTGACCAACGACGGTCAGTTGCAGGCGCGCATCGCCGACCCGAAACACAAATTGGCCAAGACCTATTGGGTGCAGGTCGAGGGCGAGCCGAGTGCCGAACAATTGCAGCGTTTGCGTGACGGCGTTGAATTGAATGACGGCATGACCTTGCCCGCCGAGGCGCGGCAACTGGACGAGCCCGAGCTGTGGCCACGCAATCCGCCGGTGCGCTTCCGTAAAAGCGTGCCGACCCGTTGGCTGGAGTTGGTGATTCGTGAAGGGCGCAACCGCCAGGTGCGGCGCATGACCGCTGCGGTCGGCTTGCCGACCTTGCGTCTGGTGCGGGTGAAGATCGGCGACTGGACGATCGAAGGGCTCGACCAGGGCCAGTGGAAAGAAGTACCGGCGCGCTTATAGGGCGCCGGATTCGATCAGGCCGATCACCACGCTCTTGATGATGAACGCGGCCACGCCCAGGCCCAGCACGAAGAACAGAATGAACGAGCCAAAGCGCCCGGCCTTGGACTTCTTCGCCAGATCCCAGACGATGAAACCCATGAAAATGATCAGGATCGTGACCAGGCCGGTCATCATCCATTCTTCAAAAACTGCAGGATCCATCGAACATCTCCAGCGCGGGCGAGGCTAAAAGGGCGCGGGGAGTATACGCCCGGCAGGCTGCGTGCAGTATTGACCTGCGTCGGTGTGTCGCAGTCATTCGTCGCCTGTGCCGGCCCCATCGCTGGCAAGCCAGCTCCCACAGGTTCAGCAGTGTTCACGGAATTTGTATACGACACTGACACTGTGGGAGCTGGCTTGCCAGCGATGGCGTACTTAGCTGCGCAGATGAGTCAAAGGCAGTTCGGTGCTATTCAACACCTGATTCAACACAAAACTCGACCGCACGCTGGTCACACCCTCAATCCGCGTCAGATGCCCGAGCAGCAGTTTCTGGTAGTGATCCATGTCCGGCACCACGACCTTGAGCTGATAGTCGGCGTCCATGCCGGTCACCAGGCTGCATTCCAGTACCTGCGGCAAAGTGCGGATGGCCTGTTCGAAATTCTCGAAACGCTCCGGGGTATGTCGGTCCATGCCGATCAGCACGTATGCCGTCAGGCTCAGGCCGAGCATCTTGCGGTCGAGCAGGGCGACCTGACGGGAAATGTAGCCGTCGTCTTCCAGTTGCTTGACCCGCCGCGAGCACGGCGAAGGCGACAGGCCGATGCGCTCGGCCAGCTCCTGGTTGGAGATGCGCGCGTCGCGCTGCAATTCCGCCAAAATACTCAGGTCATAACGGTCGAGCTTGCTCATCAATCAGTCCTTTGTCGTAACTATTGCGGCGGATTATGTATCCGGGGTTAAAAATTGCGCAAGTGATGTTTAATTGAGCAATCTTCGCAATCCTCTGCCGGCGCTCCGAGCCTATTCTTATCACCAGAATCACTGCTCGGACAAACAGTCCACTGCGACTCGCCCAATCAGGCCAGCCGCGGCCGCCACCCCCACCGGGGATGTGCCGGCCCCCGAGCTACACACTGTCCAGAAGACGGCGTGAGGTGAGCCGACGTCATAAGCGTCGAGCCAGGACGAAGTTTTCCAAGGGGAGGCCGACGGGTCTCCCCTTTTTCTTGCGTGGAATTTTCCTCCCCGTCCTCAATAAATAAGTTGCGTGACTGATAACCTGTTGCAGAACCGGCCACGGCTTTCCCAGTCTTATGTACAGGCCCTATCCCGCAATGAGGAAAAGCATGAAATCGCGCATCTGGCGTTTGGCCGGTGTTGGTTTGCTGTGTGTCAGTGTCACCGCGCAAACGCTGGCCGATGAGCCGCAGAACCGAGGCCATGATGGCGGACAGCACGGCCAGGATGGGCGTCAGGGTGGTAACCAGGGTGGTGATCAGGGCCATGGTGGCAACAACCAGCCACGTCCGCAAAACAACCCGCCACAGAATCAGCCGCGCGCGCAGAACAACGACAACCGCCAGTACGAGCACAACGGTCAGAACCAACGTCAGAACAAGGGCCAGGGGCAGGAGAGTCCAGCACCGGATTTCAACAGCCGGGTTCGCTCACCACCGCCACCGCCGCAGGCGCCGGCCACTGACATGCCGATCCAGCCCCGCCCCGACACCGTGCGCCAGACCCAGCAACCGCAGCGCGGTTACTACCAGGATCAGCCGCATCGCAACGATAACAACCAGCGCTGGAACGGCTATGTCGGTGCGCCGAACAATGACAATCACTGGGACGGACGCCCGAGCGGACGCGGTAACGGCTGGGGGCCGGGCCCCAGGTATCGCCCCGGCCAGGTGATCGACCGCTTCCCCGAGCGTAACTACCGCGTGCCTTACCGTGGCATGGATTACTACTATTCCGGGGGCTACTGGTATCGCCCGCTGGGCCCGCGTTATGAGGTGGTAGCGCCACCGCGCGGAATTCGCGTCAGCTACCTGCCTGACTACGCCGAACAGGTGTGGATCGGCGGGGCGCTGCTGTTCCTCGCGGCCGGTTCGTATTACGCCTACCAGGAGAACACTCGGGATTACATCGTGGTCGAGCCGCCGGTTGGCCAACCGCAATCGCAACCACCGGCCGCCAGCAATGGCTATGACGTGGAAGCGTATCCGGCCAACGGGCAGTCGCAGGAGCAGGTCAGCCGGGATGGCTACGAGTGTTATCAATACGCGGTGCAGCAGAGTGGTTTCGATCCACGCACCGCCACCTACCAGCCAGACCCGTCGGTGGTGCAAGCCTATCGACAGGCCCAGGGCAACTGCCTGAGCAGTCGCGGTTATCAGGTGAACTACTGAGCCCGGGCGGCTTTCACCACTTCCTGCGGGTCGGCGTGCACCAGCACTTCGGCTCGCGGGTAGGTGTTGTGAATGGCTGCGGCCGCCTGATCGCTGATGCCGTGGGCGACTGACAACGTCAGTTCCCCCGGCAACTCCAGGTGCAACTGCACAAACCACTGGTTGCCGGATATCCGCGTGCGCAGGTCATGCGCACCCAACACGCCGGGTACGCCGCACGCCAGTTCCAGCATGTGCTGGCTGACATCCGGTGGCAGTTCCTCATCCATCAATACTGCAAAACTCTCCCGGGCGATCTGCACCGCGCTCCAGAGAATGTAGGCAGCGATCCCCAGACCGAACCAAGGGTCGACCTGATGCAGTCCAAACCCGGCCAACACCAGCGCGACCAGAATGCTGCCGTTGAGCAGCATGTCCGAGCGGTAGTGCAGAGAGTCGGCGCGCACCGCGTTGGAGCCGGTGGCCTTGACCACCCGATGTTGAAACATCAACAACGCCAGGGTCAGGGCGAGCGAGAACACAATCACACCGATGCTGATCCACGGCGCGCCGACCGGTTCGGGATGTTTCAGCCGATCGTAGGCCTGCAACGCAATCAGCACCGCACTGCCGCCGATGAACAGCGCCTGGGCCATGCCCGCCAGAGACTCGGCCTTGCCGTGCCCGTAGCGATGATCATCGTCGGCGGGGCGCAGGGCGTAATGCACCGCCAACAGGTTGAGCAACGACGTGACGCCGTCGAGTGCCGAGTCGGTGAGCCCGGCGAGCATGCTCACCGAACCGCTCAGCCACCAGGCGATGGCCTTGGCGACGATCAACGTGCACGCCACCGCCACCGAGGCACGGGTCGCCAGCCGCAGCAGGCGGGCGTGTTCGGAGCTGGAGGTCATAGGTCAATCGTTCCTTGAAGAGTCCGTTGGCGCGCAGGGATTACGCGGCCGGTTGCAGGCCGAACATCGCCAGTTGCTGGGCGCTGCCCTTGCTCTGGATCAGGCGTGGATCGTCCAGCGGGAAGCTGCGGCCCAGCTCGCTTTCCAGAATAGTCTGCAACTTGCGGTTATCGACCTTGCCGTCGGGGCCGATGGCGTTCTTGAGTGTTTGCGGATCGACCTGCGCGGTCTTGCCTGGCTCGAAGTAGATCGCGCCGGTGGCGAAGTCCACGGCAAACGCGATCAGGCCGGGGATGATGTAGAACAGCAGGCCGACGGCGTCGAGCACGGCAATGGCCGGGTCGATCTTGCCTTCGATCTGGCCACGGCGATCGGGGTAGAAGATCGAACCGCAGGCGGTCACTTGAGTCAGCAAGGTTGCGACCAGAACACCGCCAATCAGGCGAAAGGGAGCACGCATTTGAAATCTCCTGAGTAGAACGCCAATAACGTTACTGGTTAGAGCCCAGACTACGCCAAACAGTTCGCCGTTATACTCGCCGCTCTGTATTGGAGCCAGCATGATTTCTTTGCCGATCGATGAAGTTTTACCCGCCCTGCGTGAAGCCCTCGCTACACGCCACGAAGCCGTGCTCGAAGCGCCGCCAGGCGCCGGTAAAACCACCCGCGTGCCTTTGGCCTTGCTCAACGAGGCGTGGCTGGCCGGGCAGACCATCCTGATGCTCGAACCCCGCCGGTTGGCCGCACGCGCAGCAGCGGAGCGCCTGGCCAGCGAGTTGGGGGAGAAGGTCGGCGAAACCGTGGGCTATCGCATTCGGCTCGACAGCAAGGTCGGCCCCAATACCCGCATCGAAGTGGTCACCGAAGGCATCCTCACCCGGCGCCTGCAGGATGACCCGGCGCTGGAAGGCGTGGGCCTGCTGATCTTCGACGAGTTCCACGTTTTGCCATTTGCATCAAAATTTCACGATTTATTGTCAAAAAGCGCCCTCATATTGACCTCGTCCTTATCTCGATAGGGGCGTTCTGATACTGCTCCTCTGCGAGTGGGTGGCGAGCCTTTAGCAAGTCTGAGGGTTTTGCGAAATTGCAAAATGGCACCTAGTTAACCGTTCCACTTCTGCAGCTTCTGCGTAAATCGGATGCGTTCCCTCTAGGTTTGCAGCAATCGGCCAAAACCTGCCCCAGCATCACCACCGCAAAGATATCCAGCGTTAGCTGTACTGGAATACATGCTCCACTGCAGCTTAGGCGATGATGATTTTGCTCAACGTGGTGGGGATGTGTGGGTCGGCAATCCATTAGTTATCCACAGCTATCCCTGTCGACTTTCAGGCGCCAAAAATAATCCACAGCGTCGTTCTCAAAAAACTTAGGATCCAAGTTTTTTTTTCTTGAGCGCTCCAGCCTATATGGTCTGCGGCTTGCGGACTGTATCTATATACATACCAACAAGTTATCCACAGGCTGACACCTTGCAATCGTCAAGTGACCACACTATGTTGTGTTCAGATGATTCATAAAGCCCATATTTTGGGTTTTTCGGAGAATTGGATATGGCAGGTCAGAAACAGTGCTTCTTGCCCACTTATCCACTGCGCAAGGAGGACTACTGTGGTTGAACCAAGGCAAAAGCGTTTTCAAATATTAGCGCTGTCAGGTGGTGGTTTTAGAGGGCTGTATACAGCGAAGATTCTCGCGGATTTAGAGGAAGAAATTGGTGCGCCCATTGCTACCCGATTTGACCTGATTGCAGGTACCTCAATCGGAGGAATTCTTGCGCTGGCAATCGCTGCCGGTATTCCTGCGAAAACTATGGTCAATCTGTTTGTTGAACACGGGGAAGAAATCTTCAAACGACGATTCTCTCTGAAGGGAATGCTGAGAGCGCCGTACTCTGCGGAACCTCTACAGAACCTACTCAGTGACCCGTCGCTCTTCGGTCAGCGCACACTGGGCAACTGCAAACATCCAGTGCTCATTCCGGCGATCAACTACTCGAGCGGACAGCCACAAGTCTTCAAGACCCCGCATCATCTTTCCTTTAAACGCGACCATCAATTTCGGCTTGTGGACATCGCCTTAGCGACGAGCGCTGCTCCTGCTTATTTCCCTCGACACACTTTCAATAACAACCAGTACGTCGATGGGGGGTTGTATGCCAACGCCCCTGGCTTGTTGGCGGCCCATGAAGCGCAGATTTTTTTCCAACAGCCTTCCGAGGCCGTGCACCTCCTATCCATCGGCACCATGTCCTCGAAATTCACCGCCAACCCCGGGCGCAATCGTGACGGGGGAACCTATGACTGGGGAGGGATCAACCCTGCAAATACGCCCAAGCGCCTGTTTGGCTTGTCCATATCTGTTCTTGAATCGTTAAGCGATTTTATGCTTCGTCACCGTCTCCCAGGCCGCTACATCCATATCGACGAAACATTGACTGACGAGCGCGCTAGCGCCGTTGCGCTTGATAAAGCAGACGGCCCCGCAAAAGAGGTCCTGCTGGGCGCAGCCTCTGAACAATCCAAATTCTGGCTCGGCAAGGACGAGCTTCAACCTTACCTTGGCCATCTGGCCTCACCGCCGCGATTCTTCTATGGCCTTAACGCTACCGAAGGGAGTAGTGAAAATGTTGAAACTGAATAAGCTCTTCCATAAGGGTGGCGCGGATGCCAACGTGTTCGAGGATCGAATCGCACCTACGCGTGAGCAGCGCAAGTTTCTAATGGAGTGCAAAAATAAGATTCGTGAGCATTTGAAGCCGCGCATCCGTGCAGCCACAAAAGCTGTTTTAGGCATGGAGCATGTGGTGGAGCCGCGATTCAGGACTCAAGGATCTTGGTCATACAACACGTGTGTCGTGCCTGCCAAGCCTCCGGTTCAAGAAATGGACTGGGATTATGGCGTCTACCTCCCTGTCACTGTATGGGAGGAAAATGGCCCACCCCACCAGATGGCCAAAGCCTACTTCACTCTGGTCGAAGAGCTGCTGAAAGACCTGTGCAAGGAGGAGAAATGGGGCCTGATCACTGGCAAAAAAACCTGCATACGTATTCAAATTGCCGACTGGGCCCATATCGATCTTCCCCTGTACGCCGCGCCTGAAGACGAGTTCGAGACCATTACCGAGCGGGTCTCGCTTGAGAAAGCGATGCTGGATGGCGTTGAGAACTTCACAACGGCCCGCGCCATGGATGAAAGTTTTGAACCGCAGCATTGGAAGGATCTGGACCATATTGCAATGGCCACTCGTAGTGGTGAATGGCGTGAGTCTGATCCAGAAGCAGTAGCTAACTGGTTTCGAGATCGCATTGAAGAGCATGGCGAACAACTGCGGCGAGTATGCCGCTACCTAAAAGCATGGCGGGATGTGCATTGGGATAGCGGCGGTCCAACTTCCGTCTCGATCATGATTGCAGTTGCCCAAAGTTTTGTTGCCCAACCGGGACGCGATGACTTGGCAACTGAAACTGCAGCCAAACAATTGGGTGTTGTCTTCCACGGCGAAATACGGGAAGCCGGGATAGATGACAAGAATGAGGATTTCAACCGCCTAGAGGGTCCAGACCGTGCAATTGCTGCGCGTCGTTTTGCCGAACTGGGAACCGCAATCTACGAAAGTCGCATGATGCGAGAACATCAAAAAGGCCAAGCGGTGGCTCAAATGAGAGGCCAATTTGGCAGCCGAATGCCGTGGGATACCACGCTGATTGAGGTGGGCGGTGAAGCGGATGCGATCCGCAACACCGCTCCAGAAAAAGTAGCCCCCCCCGTCGTTCTGTCCAGCAGTGCAGGCTGAGGATCCTATGAGCGCTTTAGGTGAAACCTTACGAGCACTGAGCGCGCGTGGCTTTGTACCGGTAGCTGCTAAGCTACCGGCGCGAGCTTTTAAAGGGGTGCTGGCCTGTAAAAAAGGCGACGTGGCAGTCAAATTCACGATCACAGATTGGGATTTTCTGAGCTATCCGGTGATCTGCTTACTGGATCGCCCTGGCTTTCTCCCTGAACTGATGCCGCACATCGATGTGCTGGGTAATCTCTGCTACTTCGCACCCGGCTCCGTAACGCTTGATCGATACGATCCCGCAACCGCTGTGTTGCAGTGCCTCAACCAAGCGACTGCGATACTCGATCGAATCGCTACGGAACCCCACTACCGAGACATTGATATACGAGATGAATTTCGCGCTCATTGGGAGTACGGCCAGACGACCCCCCCGTGGGATGTGCTTCTGGGACACACGAACGAAAAAGATCTATACGCGCACTATTTCATCATCGAAAAATCCGGCAAGAAGCGAGTGCTCATTTCAAGCGACCGTGAAGAAGCAGAAACATTTGCTGCATCGTTAGGTGGGACTCTAAAGCCTTCAAGTTTTCGTTGCTGGCTGTTGAAAACCCAAACCTCCCCGGCAGTACCAAAGGCAGTGCCAGGCACTGTCAAGGAATTGTTTTCCTGGTTACGCACTTGGGATAAGACGC
Organism: Pseudomonas sp. PB101; assembly: GCF_009764265.1. Lineage (GTDB taxonomy): Bacteria > Pseudomonadota > Gammaproteobacteria > Pseudomonadales > Pseudomonadaceae > Aquipseudomonas. The sequence continues at coordinate 200,131 of NZ_RWIR01000007.1, read as the reverse complement.
TTTCAGCCAGTGTTCAGAACATCCTGTCTGAGCCTGATTACCTGAAATTCAAGTATGTTTCGTTTGCCATCGATACCCCCGTAGGTCGGATCGGTTTTGGGTTCAATCTTGACCATTTAAAAAGAAAAGGGTACAGCCGAAGCCCCAATCGCTACAGGCAATGGCTTCACAATAAGGGAGGAGAAACGCCTCTCATCCGGCTATCGATCGAGCAAGTGAGCAGTCATTTTGTTCACAGCAGAAACCTTCAATTCCCAGACCTGTATAACAAAAGGGTAACCGTGGTGGGATGCGGAGCCATTGGCTCGTTTGTCGCCCATGCAATGCTGCGCCTAGGCGCTGGCACGGGGAAGCTCGGCGGCCTAAAGCTGATTGATCCAGAGAGGATTGGGCCAGAGAATTTAGGCCGCCACATTCTCGGCTACCCATCACTTTTTGAGTTCAAGGCCACTGCACTTGCAGCAGATCTGAATCGTCAGTTTCCCTTCAGCAAGATTGAAGCGGTGACAGGCAGCGTCTTTGCTCATCGGGGGCTGTGGGGGTCGGAATTGATAATCGACGCCACCGGTGAGGAAACAGTCAGCGAACTCCTTAACGGTCTGCGATTACAGCGAAAAAGCCACGTTCCTGTTTTACATACTTGGATCCGTGGTAATGGGGAGGCAGTGCAAGCGCTGTGGACTGACGACAAAGGCGGTGGGTGCTATCGCTGCCTTCTTGTTCCCCATGCAAATACTCATCGGCAAGAACGGTATCGGGTACTTAAAAATCCGTCTGTTCGCAGAACGGACGGCTGTCGCGCTTACACACCTTATGCCGTCTCCGCACCTTTACATGCTGCAGCGCTAGCCACAGAGATGGTGTGCGACTGGTTACAGGGATCACCTGCTCCACGCTTCAGAACGCGAGCCACGGCAAACGCTGACGTCTTCAGCTTGAAAAATAAGAATCTCTCGAAGATAAAGGGCTGTCCTGCATGCGAACCGCAATAGTGTGGGAAGCCGCGCTATATCATCAAAAAATTCTCGTAGAAGGCATACCTCTCCAGACCATGGATCGGTACCGACAAAATCGAATCGACAAGCCCGAAGCAGGGGGGATTTTACTGGGATACCGGAAAGGTCCATACCTGCACGTCGTCCAGGTCACAGTTCCGCAGCTAACCGATCAGAGACGGCGCTACCGGTTTGACAGGGCCGCTCATCATCATCAGCAAATTGCCTTGGAGCAATGGCGTGTTAGTGAGATGACCATGGACTATCTTGGCGAATGGCACACTCATCCAGAAATCAATCCATCCCCATCAGGCATGGATATCAACGAGTGGACCAAGATAACAAAACGACAAACTAAGCCTATGGTGTTCATGATACTAGGCCTGACAGGAACTATATGGCTGGGACTCTCGGTTAACCATGAGCTGATCGAATGCACCACTATGGCCAGCGAGGGGATCTAGAATGACCTTTTCACATCGGCACTTACGCTGGCAGAAGCGGCCCATTCGGTGGGCTGAACCGGGGGCTGAGGGATGTTCGGGGTGAATCTAGGTGATCCAGGAGGTGACAGCAGGATTGACATAGCGATTATGGATTGACTATGGTTCATCTGCGCCTAGGCGTGAACCACAGGGTGGTTACAGGGATCTTCGGATCGCACCCCACTTCTGATGAAAGTCAGATGGCCCAGTGCCAGGTAACAGCGTCCTGCCCCGTCGAACGCATGCAGTCGACGGCTGAGAATCCCGCCTAGAGCGGGATTCGTCATTTCTGGCCGTTCAACTACCCGGAGGTAAATATCGAAATTTTCTGGCATGTAAATGTCCAAAACCGTGTAACCCCTTCCGGTTTTTGATATTTACTTCCAACACTTCGCTGTGTGAAATCTGCATAAGCGTCCGGCAGACACACCGTCCCTTGGGTATTTGCCCCTTCAGTCAGAGTGGTGGCACGCTGTTATTTCACTTGATGTCAAAACTGTACGAACACACCAGCGTGGTCATCACCACCAACCTCAGCTTCTCGGAATGGTCGAATGTGTTTGGCGACGCCAAGATGACCACTGCTTTACTAGATCGGCTGACACACCACCGCCACATCGTCGAAACGGGCAACGAGTCCTACCGCTTGCAACACAGCACTTTGGCCGCCCAGACAAAGATCAAATCGCGTTAACGAAAGCGCAAGGACGAAAATGGTATCAAGGGCGATGAACCGTTTTGATCTGCACCATAAACACCCTGCCGCATGCCTGCATGCGGTCGGGCCAGATGCGTCCTAAGCATCCACAATTGCTGGGACAAAAATCAGCAATCCGTCCTGGGTCATTTTTCAATCGGCAGGGTGGGTCACTTTTCAATCAGCGCCAACAAAAAGAACTCGTGTAAAGAATGTAATAGCAGGCGTTGAAGTGATGATGATATGCGCCATATTTACTATGGGGGCGGCCAGGCTGATGGGAGCTATTTTTGCGTTGAAAAAAGATATTAGACGCAGGATAGGCAGCACTCACTAGTTTTCGAGGATGAATGCTGTCGTACCTGGTCGCAGGAACCCGAATCCGAAATAAGCCTACTTTCTAGCAGATGCTGTGAGTGGCTTATTTGCTCGGGTTCGGTCGATTAGGCTGTTTCTTTCATTGCTCGGGTTAATCAATAGCAATATATCGCCGAGACAGAGCAATTTTTTGGTTTTTGCATCCGACGGCGATATGAATTCAGCTATAGTATTAGGCAGTCAAAGAAGAATTCTTCGAAAGTCAACTGAAACTTGGTTTATGAACGCCAAGAAACGCCCTGCCTCAGCTCCATCTACCACTCGGTGGTCCCACGATAATGATAAAGGCATCATCAATCGAGGATGCACTTCGCCTTGTTCTATGCTTCCCATCCAAGTGGGTTTGATTACAGCCTTGCCTACACCAAGGATGGCGACTTCCGGAGCGTTGATGATAGGGGTGAAATAAGTTCCTCCAATTCCTCCTAGAGAGGAGATGGAGAAACACCCTCCCTGCATTTGCTCTGGCTTCAGTTTGCCTTCTCTTGCCAGTGCCGACAGGTTGCCCATTTCTTGACAGATCTGTAGTACGCCTTTTTGATCGACATCTCGTATTACCGGCACTACCAGACCATTCGGTGTATCAGCGGCAAAGCCGATATGGACGTACTCCTTATAGATTAAATCCTCCCCTTCCAGTGAAGTGTTGAATATAGGGAAACGTTTGAGTGCTGCAGCGCAGGCTTTAATCAGAAATGCTAGAAACGTGATTTTGATTCCTGCCTTTGAATATTCTGAATTGAGTTGCAGGCGCAGTTTCTCCAGCTCAGTTACGTCGACTTCGTCGTGGTTTGTGACGTGAGGGATACGCACCCAGTTGCGGTGCAGGTTAGCGCCAGATATTTTTTTAATGCGCGAAAGCGGTTGAGCCCGAACCTGGCCAAATCTGGAAAAATCGATCTTTGGCCAGGCGATCAGATTGAACTCACTGTTGGCTGCCGGTCGACTAACATTCTCGCTTGTTAGCCCTGTTTTCACATGGTTCAGAATATCGAGCCTCGTGACTCGACCCCGTTGACCAGACCCGCTTAAAACCGCGACGTCTACTCCCAACTCGCGTGCGAACTTACGCATCGCCGGACCTGCATAGCCGGAACTGTGGCGGAAGGATTCCGATGCCACTGCTGGCAAAGCAATGGGAGGCGCGATGGGTGGAGTCAGATGTGAAATGTCTGCGTTGGAATTCGTCGCCATTTCTGCCTGCTGCACTGGCAAAACTGGTGGGGCGCCTTCAGCGCCTGCCTCGACCAGTTCAAGGTGAAGCAACAGCGTTCCCTGGGATACTTTGTCTCCTACCGCAACATTCAGTTGACTGACGATACCTGACGCAGGTGCGGGAACATCAATAAGCGCTTTGTCAGATTCGAGCGAAAGGACGGGCTGATCCTTTTCGATACGGTCGCCAACGCGTACTTGAATTTCGACCACGGGTACATCGTGGAAGTCCCCAATATCGGGGACTTTTACTTCTATTACCGACATGTTCAATTCCTGCCAAAGCGTGTCTGTAAAAGGGGAAACGTCAAAGCAGCCATGGTGCTGATTGGTTTGAAGCGTCCGGTCGATACTGTTTTACTGCTTTTTGCCATATCTCAGTTTGCAGTTGCCCATCGTCAACCAAGGCCTTAAGTGCTGCGATGACAATCGCTTCCCCGTCTACTTCGAAAAATTTGCGAAGTGCTTGGCGGGTATCGCTCCTGCCAAAGCCGTCGGTACCCAGAGTGACGTATCGGTTCGGGACGAAGGCGCGGATCAGTTCCGGAAGGGCACGGACATAATCGCTGGCGGCGATAACTGGGCCTTGGGCCTCTTGAAGAGCACGGGTAACGAAGCAAGGCATTGCTAGATCACCGAGACGCTCACTACGCTCCAAAGCTATGGCCTCACGTTGTAGCTCGGTGTAGCTGGTAACGCTCCAGACAGCGGCGTCAATGTTCCAATCGTCACGCAGAAGTTGTTGCGCCCGTATCGTTTCTCCGAGGATTGCACCACTACCCAGGAGTTGAACTTGTGTCGATGGTTGACCGGAAAAGCGATAAATACCCTTGATGATGCCTTCGCGGAGCGTATCCGCCGGTAGCGTTGGCATGGATGGTTGAGCGCTGTTTTCATTCATGACAGTCATGTAATAGAAGACGTCTTGCTGACGCTCACCCATCTCGCGCATCCCCTCGTCGAGCAGCACAGCCACTTCGTAGGCGAAGCCTGGGTCATAGGCGCGGCAATTGGGAATCGTCGACGCCGCTAGATGACTGGTGCCGTCCTGATGCTGCAAGCCTTCTCCACCCAGGGTGGTCTTGCCGGAAGTAGCCCCAATCAGGAAGCCACGTGCACGCTGATCCGCGGCGGCCCAGATAATATCGCCCACGCGCTGGAAGCCGAACATCGAGTAGTAGATGTAAAAGGGCAGCATCGGCAAGTCATGGACGCTATAGGACGTAGCAGCGGCGATCCACGAAGACAACGCGCTAGCCTCCGAGATGCCCTCTTCGAGAATTTGTCCATCGACCTCTTCTCGATAATAAAGGATCGAACCCATGTCTTCGGGCTCGTAGAGTTGTCCGGCCGGAGAATAGATACCGATTTGACGGAACATGTTGGCCATCCCGAAAGTACGCGCCTCATCCGCCACAATGGGGACGATTCGAGGGCCTAATTGCTTGTCTTTGAGCAAGCTTCCGAACATGCGTACGAGGGCCATGGTGGTCGACATTTCCTTGCCATCCGCGTGCAGTGCAAACTCAGCCCATTGACTCAACTCAGGAATTACTAACGAAGTCGTCGAGGCTTGTCTGCGGCGAGGCAGGTAGCCGCCCAATGCAGCGCGGCGTGCCCGCAGATATTGCATTTCGGGGCTGTTTTCTGAGGGACGATAGAACTTCAGTTGATCGACATCGTCATCTGTCAGTGGCAGGCGGAAACGATCCCGGAACTCCTTGAGGTCATCCGTCTCGAGTTTTTTCTGTTGATGGGTCGTCATTCTTCCCTGGCCACTGCTGCCCATCCCGAAACCTTTCATGGTTTTAGCCAGGATAACGGTCGGTTGGCCTTTGTGTGCTTTAGCTTGAGCGTAGGCAGCATGCAGTTTACGGACGTCGTGCCCACCACGGCGAAGTACATCGATGTCATCGTCACTCAGGTGCGTGGCCAACGCTGCAAGCTCGGGTGATTGACTGAAGAAACGTTCGCGGTTGTAGGCGCCGTTGTTAGCCGAGAAGGTCTGGAATTGCCCGTCGACAGTATTGGCAAATGCCCGGAGCAAGGCATTGCTCTTGTCGCGTGCGAACAACGGATCCCAATCCGAGCCCCAGACAACCTTAATCACGTTCCAGCCTGCACCACCAAACAATGCTTCAAGCTCATCGATGACTCGACCATTACCGCGCACAGGCCCATCAAGACGCTGGAGGTTGCAATTGATCACGAATGTCAGATTGTCGAGGTTTTCCCGGGCGGCAAGAGAAAGCGCTCCGATCGATTCAGGTTCATCCATCTCTCCATCGCCGAAGAATCCCCATACATGCCGCTCATGAGTTTCCAGCAGTCGACGGTTTTCCAGGTAACGCATGAAGCGGGCCTGGAAGATTGAGTTGATCGGACCGATGCCCATCGAACCGGTGGGAAACTGCCAGAAGTTAGGCATCAGCCAGGGATGCGGATAGGAGCACAGCCCTGGACCTTCGATCTCTTGGCGGTAGTGCTCTAGGTGTTTGTCTTCCAGAAATCCTTCCAAATAGGCACGGGCATAAACCCCCGGTGCCGAGTGGGGTTGGAAGAACACCAGATCGCCTTGCGCCTCGTCACCGTACGCTTGAAAAAAATGGTTGAAGCCAACTTCGAACAGATCGGCCGCGGAGGCGTAACTCGCGATATGACCGCCCAGCTCACCGTAGGCGCGATTAGCGCGTACTACCATGGCCAGCGCATTCCAACGGATCGCAGCGCTTAGTTTTTCTTCCAGCTCGAGATTGCCCGGGTAAGCGGTTTGTTGTTCAACCTTGATGGTGTTTTCGTAAGGGGTAATACGACTGCGACTGGTTTTTACACCTCGGGAAACTGCGAATTCGGATAGGCGATCGAACAGATACTGAGCGCGATCCGCACCTGCTTCGCGGGCTACGGAATCGAGTGCTTCGAGCCACTCGGTGGTTTCCAGCGGGTCGGTATCGACGTCTGGCTGTTGAGCATGTATTGAAAAACGCGACGAGGGCGGAAGGTGAGTCATTTTATTCTCCTACTGAGAGAATGAAGGAGTCTTCGACAGATTTTTCTGTACAGAAGCCGGCTTATGTCAGTGGCGTCAGTGCATACCGAAAAGCAAACGGGCATGCTTGATGAGTGATTATTCTTCGAGGAAAACAGGCCCACCGAGAGCCGTCGCCTGGAAGTAGCGCATTCGCCATTCCCCGTCTCGTTCGCGAACCCAGACCTGGATGATTTTGGACTCCACCCGAGCTGTACGCGGATCACCTTGTCGAAGTCTCGCAGTATTGATTTGAGTGCCTACCATTACCGCTGTGCCGCCATGGACGTGCAGTTCAAGCGCTGGCCTCTCGACCTTTTGAATGTCCAGAACCTCTTGCACATAAGTCATGTACGAATCGCGTGTATCAGTGTTGCCACGGGTATGAGTGTGCTGCAGATCAGGCGACAGCAATTCAACGAGTCGGGTATGGTTTTTTGTGGCTATTGCCTCACATCGTTCACGTTCCAGACCGATCAAGTGGTCGCGCAGCGTCATTAGTGCAGATGTCATATTGGAGGTCTCTGATGTCATCACGGGCTGCCGTCTAGTTTAGGTAGTGCAAGGGGCGCATGAAGCTCCTTTGACGTTCAGATCTTCAGGGGCGGTCGCTGGTTTACTGTTCCGTCCAAGGCCAGGGGTTGGCCGGTAAAGCTCAGGCGGTCGGCCTGATCACCCTGCACGTAGCTGTATTCCCATGGAGCTTCCTCGATCATGAAAGGCGCCATGTGCGTTATGAAACTGAAGAACGCAAACATCGGGTTCCACACGCGAGGTATCCACTGATCGTCCAGGTGATCAGAGTCCGCTCCGTATTCAGCTTGACCCCCGGTGGGGCATGGCAGGTAAACGAACAGCGAAGAAGCTATGCGATGGCGACCCAAGCCCCAATGCGATTCGGGCCAACCTTGACGCTGCATATGGTTGGTGCCGACCATGACCTCATCGAGGTCGTCGACGCCAAAATTCGCATGGTCAAAACGGTATTCACCGTCCATGCCCCAAACATCGGGTCCTTTGAAAGGGAGTCGCGCATTGAGGAAGTAGATGTTGTGGTGGTCGTGGGCAGCAGGAGCTCGGCCAAAGATTCCGAAGCCTTTCTGGATGTCGGATACTCGAAAGTGCAGCCGGTCACGGTAGAAAGCCCACGATTTGTCGACATCGGGTGTCTGAAAAACCACATGCTGAATGGTCTTGGGGCGTGCTCTTGAAATCCATTTGCGATGTTGGTTTATACGGTTGATGTTTCCCGGTGAGTTCAACGGACTGGGGGCCGAGACTACCGGTTGTTTTTGGAAGACTTTTAGGCCGATTGCAGCACCATCGTCGGTATGCAGGTGCACGGTACCATCAGCGTCGCGCCTGATCGGGCGATCGACTTCGAGTTCTTGAATTAAGCGCTGTAAGTTGCTTTCTGTATCGACACCCCAGATAACTTCATGGACTCCCGTACCCACGATGCTGCTTGTTGGCAGATTTGCGTCGCCCAATTGGCGAAGGATGACGTTCGATCCTTCGTCCAGTCGAAAATGTGCGTGTTGATCGCTTTCCTCCAAGAGCGGCAGACCGAAATCCACAAAGTAGCGAGTACAGAGTTTGAGGTCGTTGACTGCATAAATTAGCGATTCGATTCCGTTGATCATGACTTGGTCCTCTGTTCTTCAAAGCACTCGTTACGTTGATATCCGAAGCCGGAAATGGACGACTCCAGAACATCCCCATGTTTTAGGTATCGTTGATAGTGCGCGCCGTTGCCGGCGGGCGAGCCCGTGCAAATAATGTCGCCGGGATAAAGCTGCAGCTGAGAGGAGAGGTATTCGATTTGTCGGGCGACATCGAAAATCATGTCTGCGGTGGTTTCGGCCTGTTTGATCTCACCGTTGAGCTTGAGCTCCAGGCGCAGATCTTGCGGACTGTCTACAAATGGGGCAGGTATCAAATAGGGCCCGAGCGGCAAATAAGTGGCGCTGCCTTTGGAGGCAATCCAGTCGGTGCCCATGGCTTTCATATCATCGCGTCGCCAGACCTTGTCTCGATTGGTGATATCGTTCGCGATGGTGTACCCAGCGACATAGTCGAGCGCTTTGTGGCGACTTACGTGTCGCGCAGGCCGACCGATTACCACGGCCAACTCAAGCTCCCAATCAGGTTGTGTCACGCCAATCGGGAGGGTTATAGGGTCGTATGGACCACTGATGGTCGCCGCTGGCTTGCAGAACATATAAGGTTCACCGTTGGCGGAGCGTTCGCGCATCAGATTTTCGGCATAGCTGCGCAGTGCTTGTGGCGTCATGCCTTGCGTCTCGGGAGTTCCACCAGGCCCCGCTGCTACGATCAAGTCGACGACATGGCGAAAGTAGTTCGCACCACAACATAAAACCTGACGCGGTCGATCCAGCGGCGCGTGTACTTTAAGTTGCTTGATAGGGGTTAACAGTTTCCGTACTTCGTGGTATTGCTGAGGATTATTGCGAAGCTCTGCCACTACCGTATCGAGAGTGTGGAAACTGTTGGGCCACTCCTGCAGAAGACCAAAAAGAGTGTTGGAGGCAGGCGTGGAGAGCCCCAAGCTTTGGCATACGGGTCTAAGCCCTTCAACAGCTATTACGTTTTCCTCTAGCACCACTCCAGAAAAAACAGGGGAGCCGGCAACTGAAAAACTGCCTAAAGTAAAGCGCGGAGTTGGTATGACGGATGGCATGTGCCAGCCCTCTCGTTATTAATTATTATTGGAGTTTTCGGTGTGGCGCACAGTCTTATGGGGGAAAGATAAGTCAATGCGAATAGCGATGTATAACGAAGTTTATAAATAGTGACTATCAGGTGCTGAAATACCTGCTCGCACAGTGGTGATTGCATAGGTTTGATGATGGTTTTGGGTGTGTATTATTTGTCTAGTGCAATAATTGCTAGCCTGGCCATCTTGTTGGTGCGGTTGCTCCAGGAGTGTTTCGTGTTTCTTTGAATGATTGTATCCCCAGCCGAGAGCATCACTTGATCATTGTCCAGAATAAGCCATAGCTCGCCAATGATCACAATGCAATAATCGAGGCTGTCAGAGTGTGGTATTGGCGTTTGGGTGAAATTATTGAGGGGACCAATTAAATTAGGGATTTCAATACTGAGCTCTTTGGGCGATATAGGGGGGAGTGATTCGTCCGGTGGAATATCAACTATCCTCATCAGGCTACCTCCAGGCTCGGGGCGCGTCATGATCGACTTGTAGTAGTGATTATCGTCTGCTTGTAGTCTTGCAGGTGGTGACTGGGTTCGCCAAACGTCATGAGTTATCATGTTTGGCAGGTTATTTGATTTGAAGATATTGGGCGTGACACCGTAATGGGTAACGATTGAATTTCCGTTGATGTCGTGTCCCGTAACAATGCGTTTGAAGTCAGGAAGCGGTTGCATAATGTCGGCCCTTTTTGAAAATTGACCACCACTTGTTATCTAGAGATCCAGTACGAGCGTTGATGTCTTGGCACGCGAGCAGCAAGGCGTGAATTGGTCGTTACGCGCACGTTCAGCTTCACTTAAAAACATATCCTGATGATCCGGCTCGCCTTCCAGCACCCGCACCAGGCATGTGCCGCAGACACCTTGCTCGCATGATAGGGGGACATTCACTCCGGCCTCGATAAGACTTTGTGCCGCCGTTTTTCCAGCTGGAACTGAAATTAGCTGGCCTGTACTAGCGATTTTCAGCTCGAAGGCACCGTCCTTTTGGGTGTCCTGAGTGCCGTTGAAGTATTCACGATGCAGCAGGTTGTCTGGCCAGCTCAAGGCTTTGGCGTTGCTCAGGACATGCTCCATAAACCCACTGGGACCGCATACATAGAGATGAGTTTGAGGTGGAAGTGACTGCAGGATTTCACGTACTTTAAATGGATTGGCAGGTTTGTCGTCAAAGTAGACATTCAAACTTCCCTTCGGAAGCGTTTTTGTCAATCGAGGAATAAACGCGGCACTGTTAAACGATCTGCTGCAATAATGAAGCTCGAGCGTTGAGCCCATTTCTGCAAGTCTTTCGGCCATGCACATGATCGGCGTAATACCAATTCCGCCGGCAAAAAAAACAGAGTGCTGTGCTTCGTGAGTAAGAGGGAACAGGTTGCGTGGTTCACTTATGCGCAACGAATCACCCACTTGAAGTTGCTCGTGGATACAACGTGATCCCCCGCGGGAGGTCGGGCTGAGTAGTACACCTATTTGATAGGTGTTTGCAGTTTCTTTTGAGAGTGGCTTGAACAAAGAATACTGCCGGACAGTGCCGTTGGGCAAATGCACATCTAGATGGGATCCAGCACTATACGCCGGTAGTTGTGTTCCATTCTGGGCCTGGAATACCAAGCTGACGATGCCTTCGGCTTCGTCAGTTTTTTCGTGGATGATTACGTCGAGCATCGGCAAACCTCATACGGCTGCTTAGTATTATTTTTGTCTTGGGGCGGGCATCAGCACGTTAAAGACAGCCTGTGAATATAGTTCTACATTCCGGGCTGTGGCTGCAAGCACATCATGATTGTAGTTTTTGATAGCAGGTATTTTGAAATACGGTAATGACACACCGAAATGCAAGTTTTCTGTCATGCATAATACGTCGACCGTACGGCCCTTAAAACAACAAATCGTCAATAAAGTGGGAGGCGTTATGATCGTCAACGGCGTGAATATGTTACCAGGTCAGGCAGAGTACCCTAAGAATCAATGGTATGTAATTGCGTGGTCTCATGAGGTCAACAGTGAGAAAACTATCGCCCGCGAAGTGTGCGATGAACCCGTGGTGCTGTATCGAACGGAAGCAGGCGAGGTGAAGGCACTTTTTAATCGCTGCCCACATCGGGGCATGCCGTTACACAGTGATACGGGACGGATTGTCAATGATACTTTGATGTGTGGTTACCACGGCATTCGTTTTGGCGCCGATGGCCGTTGCGTTGAAATTCCTTCCGGCGGGGTTATCCCGAACAAGTTATGCGTCAAGAGTTACCCGGTCGTCGAGCTCTCCCATTGGATCTGGATTTGGCCTGGAGATCCCCAGTCCGCAGATACCAGTCTGATTCCCGATCACTTTGAGTTGGGGCTGACTGACCCCTCCTTGTTTTCCGAGCCCGGCATCACCCTAGAAGTAAAAGCTAACTACCTTATGCCGCTAGAAAACCTGGTGGATGCCACACACATCACATTTTTGCATCATGGGCTAATTGATACCGGTAACGTGGCGACTCACCCGTACCGTCTAGAAGTGGCAGGCGGCCGAATCGCTACGGTTCGGGAGTTTACCAATGAGCCACTGCCTCCCATGCTGAAGGCGTCGATGGGCATAAAAGGTGAACGTGTTGACCGCAAACTGACCTTGACAGCCTACGCAAATCACCTCGCGCAGATTTCTCAAGAATTCATTGATGTGGATGATCCGGAAGCCGCCCCTGGTCGTCTTGAACTGGTCGTAGCCCTCACACCCGCGGGGCCCAAACGGACGGTTCAATACGCGTTGTTCGCTACTTCCTTTGAAAATAAACATCCGGGTCGTTTCGATGACTTGCGACGGCTGCTGATGGAAGACGTCGTAGTTATTGAGGAAATTCAGATTCTGTTCGATACGCTGGGAGCTGAAAACGCGCCTGAAGTCAGCGTGAAATCCGATGAGGCGAATATCCGTTCACGCAGATTTATTGCCGATAGCGTGGCAGCGGAACGCTCGTTGATTCCTTCGCGTAGCGTGGAGGCTTAAGTGGATATCTCTCGCGGTGTTCTCATTGTTGGGGCCGGGATCTCGGGGTTGACCCTGGCCATTGCGTTACGCTTGCAAGGTATCGCGGCAGATGTCGCCGAAATTAAGGCCGATGTGTCTGAGCAGCTGGGCGTCGGTTTGTCACTGCAGGGCAACGCGTTGGCTGCATTTGGAAAAATCGGACTTTCTCAAGCGATGCTCCGGGTCGCGGTACCTGGGCGGTATTTGAACATGCGTAAACCCGATGGGACGTTGTTGGCCCATCACGCCATCAAACCCATGGGCGGGGCGGGATACCCTTCGACCGCCGGTATTTCTCGCAGTGGACTGCATCAGATTTTAATCTCGCGGGCCGTTGAACTGGGTGCCCATTTGTACATGGGTGTAACCCTCGATCACTACACAGACCAAGCGGATCGCATCACCGTGACCTTAAGCAATGGTGCAGTGAAAGATTACGATCTGGTAGTTGGGGCTGACGGCATCTACTCCCAAGTGCGAGGTAAGATTTTCCCTGAGATCAAGCCTCGAAGACTCGGTCAGCTTACGTGGCGAGTTGAAGTGCCTCGGTGCCTGGGTACGTTTACCTCCGAGTTGCATTTTGGCGGAGAGTTTGGCGTGGTCGGTATCTGTCCGATCACCGAGGACCGATCCTACCTTTACTTGATCGAGGCGAAGACCGACGACATTCGCTTGGCAGAAAGTGAATTGCCACGATTGATGAGAGAGAAGCTGGCGTCTTACACGAGCTCCGTTGTGCAGGATGCTTTGTCACACCTGGACGCTTGCAGCGTGATAACGGTAAGGCCGTTGGAAACGGTTTTGGTGCCGGATCGTTGGTACCGGGGACGGGTGATTATCATCGGCGACGCGGCACATTCTGGTCCCCCCGTTTTGGCACAAGGTGCGGCGATGGGGGTGGAAGATGCGGTGGTGCTCGCTGAGTCGCTTGCCCAAACAAGTTCGGTTAATGATGCCTTTGAAGCATTCATGGCGCGGCGTTGGAGTCGCGCCAGCATGGTGGTGAACAACTCAGTGCAATTGTGTGAGTGGGAAGTTCGACATGAAGCGACGCCACAGCAGGTCGGGCAGCTCATGCATGAGAGTCAGGAAATCCTGTCACAACCGTTCTAGGGGGCGTCGATTAATGACGCCAATGATTAAGTAGTCAGCACAGATTGGCTGGGGTTTATATGATCAGATTGCATGATTATTTTTTGTCGGGTAGCTGTTACAAGGTTCGACTGATGTTGAATTTATTAGGACTTCAAGCCGAGCTTGTGCCTGTTGATTTTGTCGCTAAAGAACATAAGCGGGATGCGTTCTCAGCGCTAAATCCCTTTGGCGAGCTTCCCTGTTTTGAGGATGGCGAGCTGAGGCTGAGAGACTCTCAAGCGATACTTGTTTACCTGGCCACCCGCTACGATGCCGAACATCAGTGGTATTCAAATGATCCTTGCGAGCAAGGGTTGATTCAGCAGTGGTTGTCGACTGGCGGCGGGGAAGTGATGAACGCTTGTGCTGCTCGGCTGGTTAAGAGTTTGAACTACCCGTTGGATCTGGACAAACTGCACTTAGGGGCCCATCGGGTTTTCAAAATTATGGATGCGCACTTGGCAACGCGTGAGTATCTGGAGTTGGGACGCCCCACTATTGCCGATATCGCTTGTTTTCCATACTCCGCGCTTGCTTGGGAGGGGGGGATCGATATCTCAGGCTACACGCACCTAGTTTCATGGATTGAGCGCATTAAGAAGCTGGATCGTTTCATAGGCATGCCGGGCATCAGCTGACGGGCAGAGGCGGCAGATAACTGCCGCCATGTCGATGCCGTTTTTGACGGCATCGAATTTTTACCGGGCGCGACTTTCGACTGCCTCATAGGTTTTGGCAAACGCGGGTCGGCTCTGTAAGCGTTCATACCAGCTGGCAATACCTGGCAAGTTCTCCCAAAGGCTTGCCAGCCCCAAGTCCTCCAATCGCACGATACTTGGCATCATGGCTATGTCGGCCAATGTGAGTTGGTCATGGGCTATCCATAGGGAACGTGAAAGTGATGCCTCCATTCTCGTCAAAGCTTGTTCAATGCGTTCCATAGCGTCATTCAGCCGGGTTTGGCTAAAACCTTGAGGACCCATTTCCAACACGAAATGTTTGCGTAATGGGGATCGGCTGGCGGCAATCATGCGCTCTTCGCTTGTCATCGACTTTATCGCCCCTCCGAAGAGTTTTTGGAAAGAGGGATAACGTATGGATGGCGTCATCACTTCGTCCAAATATTGTACCCAGGCACGCACACGAGCACGTTCCAAAGGGTGTGTTGGCAGCAGCGGGATGTCCGGGAACACCTCTTCGAGATACTCATTGATCACGCTTGAATCAATGATTGCGTCGCCCTGATGAACGAGCGTAGGGACCAGTCCATTTGGGTTGAGTGCAATGTACGCTGGCGTGAGGTGTTGACCCTGTTCCAGCCTCAATCGATGGTCCGTATAGGGCAGACCTTTTTCAGCCAGAACAAAACGAACTCTCTGGCTGCAGGTGGAGATGCTCGCGTTGTACAGTTCCAGTGTCATATAACCCGTCCTCCTAGTGCTCGATGGAGTGTCATCGCCGTGGTGTCGCGTTTAGCTGGTGGGCGTTTCACTCTCAACTCAAGTGCGCTACGGATCAGCGCTGATGGTGATCCGTCATGTTTCAGCCCCAACGATTTTGAGTGCGGTGTTCTTAATGGGGGTTGTCGACCGAATAACGCTTCCAGATCAGCGTCCACGTTGTATGTCACAAGCGTTTCGCATTGATCACCAAATTGCTCGCCCAGGGCATGCACCACCTGCGCGATCGACAGACGCAACACCGGCAATTGCCATATGCGGTTCGATTCGGTGCTGGCAAGGTCAATTTCCGCAGCACGAAGCAAATTGTTCACGCAGCAAGCTGCCGACATCCACCAGGAAGTAGCCTGCGGGGACACTGGGCATTCATAGGGCTCACCGGCGGCCACAGCGTGCAGAAGATCACTCATAAAAGCTGAGCGAAGCCCGTTCGGCTGCCTTGGGCGGGCGACGATCCCAGGCAGGCGGACGGCGCGCCCGTCGATCTCTTTTCGGCGGGAGAGGTCTTGCAGTGCTATTTCAATCATTCGCTTGTGGGCACCGTAAGACAGCGCCGGTGCGGCGTTTGCAGACTCGTTCATTTTGATCGGCAGGTCTTCGCCATATACCGCAACACTACTGGCATAAACCAAGACAGGCGCGCGCTTTTGTTTGCGCAACTGGTGGAGCAATTCGAGAGTGGCCTGAAGGTTGATTCGATATCCCAGGTCATAGTCACGCTCTGCCGTGCCTCCCGGGATGCTCACCAGATGAAAGACAACATCGACACCATCAGCCAAGACTCGACGCACCAAGGCGGGGTCCGCAATATCACCACTGTACTTTTGAAGTCGGTTGTCTTCAGGTAGCCCCTGCAGAGCCGTATCCAGAACACTGAGCGTTGCAATATCTCTTCCTCGCAGATTGCCCAATTCAAGCAAGCGAGTGGTTAATGCACGTCCAATAAATCCGTTGGCGCCAGTGATCAAAACACGCATCAATTGTTCTCCCGGCCGGCTTGTACCACGCGTTGGTTGATTGCTCCGAACAACGGTCGGCCGCCTGCGTCGAGTGCTTCCATCCTGATGCGGTCACCGAAGCGCATGAACCCCGTGCGAGGCTCTCCATGAGAAATCATTTCGATGGCCCTGCGCTCTGCAATACAGGCTGATCCGGCTTCGGGGTTGTGGTTCGAGACTGTGCCGGAACCAATCAAGGTGCCTGGGCCAAGGCGGCGAGTGGCGGCGGCATGTGCGATGAGTTCGCCAAAACTGAAGTCCATATCGCCGCCATCGGGGTGGCCGAACCATTGATCATTCCAATTGACTAGTAGGGGACGATGTACACGCCCATTCCGCCAATCGTTGCCTAATTCGTCAGGGGTAATAGCCACCGGGGCGAAGCTCGATGACGGTTTGGCTTGAAGGAAACCAAACCCGGTTTTCATCTCGCGGGGACCTAAGGCGCGCAGGCTGATGTCATTGAGTTGAAGTATTAATCGGATGTGTCGACTCGCGTGTTCTGTGGGGCAACCCAATGGGACCTCGTCGACGAGCACAGCGAACTCGCCCTCAAAATCAATTCCATGCGCTTCGCTAGGCAGGACGATATCTTCACAGGGGCCGAGAAAATCATCGCCGGCGCCCTGGTACATAAGGGGGATGGTCTCCACCCCTTCGATGGGAGCAAGCTTGAATGCCCGTTGCATTAACTTGCCGTGATTGAGGAAGGCAGAAGCATCGCACCATTGGTACGCTCGGGGTAATGGGGCCATTGCCTGGTGAGGGTCAAATGCGAAGGATTGAGCAACGCGGTTGTGTTCAAGGTCGTCTGCGAGTTGCTGTAACCGGCTTTCAACTTGTCCCCAGTTCTCAATCGCTTCTTGCAGTGTCCGCGCAATTGCACAAGCATCTGTAGCGCGCGAGAGATCCCGGCTTACCACCACTAACCGGCCATCGCGCTGGCCGTTTTTCAAAGTGGCCAGCTTCATTTGCTGGCTCCAGCACTCAGTTCGGCAGCGAATTGTCCGTCAAGCAGGATGAATACCATCCGTGCCATTTCTTCCGTGCGGTTGCTCCAGGCATGATTGGTACCACGTTGCACCACGATGTCGCCGCGTGTCAGATGGACTTCTTCATCGTCCAGTACGAGCCATACCTCACCCTCGGTGACGATGCCATAGTCCAGGGTTTCCGTGCGATGCATGAGTTTGTGCCGGGAGTCAGCAGTGCCTGTACCAGCATGGGCCTGGCCTATCTCAGCGAAAGCGGCAGCAGCATCCTGTTCACTGATCTGATTCTGTTGGCTATCCGGTGGGATATCGACGACGCGAATTACGCTGCCGAGAGCGCCAGGGCTCAGTTGAAGTGGTTTTGCACAAGGGTCATCACCGTTATCCAACAGTGCTGGTGCATTATCGGTATTCCATATTTCGTGAAAAACGGTCCCGGGGACCGCCTTAAGAGGGATGACATGAGGCGAAGGGCGGGCCTCAATTACGACGGCTTGGCCTTTATTGTCATGGCCTGTGATAACGCGTTTGAACGCAGGAAGCGATTGCATGAATAACTCCTTATTAATTGCCGTCGCTGATGGTCGTGCCACCGTCGACGACCAGATTTTGTCCGGTAATGAAGGCGCCGCCAGGGCTCGCCAACAACAGCGCGACCGCGGCGACTTCCTCCGGGGTGCCGACTCGGCGGAGAGGGGTCAGGGCCAATCGTTTTTGCAGAACACAAGCGTCGTCTGTCAGTGGTCGTGCGAAGTCGGTCTGGATAACGCCTGGACTGATTGCGTTGACTCGGACGTTATTGGGACCCCATTCCACTGCCAGATTGCGAGCAAGTTGGGAAAGTGCGGCCTTGCTCAGGCCGTACAGACCCAATGCTTTGTTCCCGCGGATGCCAGCGATGCTCGAGAGCAGAACCACGCTGCCACCACCTTGCTTGGCTATGTGCGGGATCAGGGCATTGGTCAGCAGAACCGCGCTGCGCAGATTGACTTCGAAGGTGGCTTGCCACTGGGAATCGCTGGCCTCGGCTAGCGGTCCTGAATGTGGGGCTATGCCAGCGTTGCAGACCAAGACATCAATTCGGTCAAATACAGTCGTCGCGGTTTGACCCAAGGCTAGGACTTGGGAGCGGTCAGACAAATCTGCTTGTATTCCGACGGCTTCGAATCCTTGAGCGTTGAGCCAAAGAACCGTTTGCTGACAATCCTGGTTGTTCTCGCTGCTGATGATCAATCGCGCCCCGGCCTCGGCATAAGTCTGCGCGATGGCCCGGCCGATGCCTCGAGTGCCCCCGGTAACCAATGCGACCTGACCTTGCATGCTTAACAAGATGCTCATCAGTTCGCCTCGACTGTTGTCGCCTGCAAGCGGGAGAGTTCGCCTGCTGACTGCTTACAAGGCTGATCATTCGACCGACAGCCCATTTCGTTAAGCTTTGCCTGAGGCCTCTTGGGAAGGAGGAAATAGGCGAGAGCAGGTAACAAAATCAACGCGCCTACCATGTTCCAGAGAAACATGAATGCCAGGAGAATCCCCATGTCCGCCTGGAATTTGATGGGTGACATCACCCATGTACCCACGCCGATGGCAAGAGTAACGCCGGTCAGCATTACCACTTTTCCGGTGAATTGCAGGGCTTGGTAGTAAGCTTGAGACAGACTTGAACCCCGACGCATCTCCGCCAACACGATGCTCATTACATACAGCGCATAATCCACCCCAATGCCGACTCCCAAGGCGATCACTGGCAGGATCGCCACTTTTACACCAATGCCGAGCCACACCATCAAGGCTTCGCAAAGGATCGACGTCAGCATTAGAGGCAACACTGCACACAGTACGGCGCGCCAAGAGCGAAAGGTGATCAGGCAGAGCAGGCATACCGCGCCGTACACCCACCAGAGCATTTCGTGGCTAGCTTGTTTGACAACGATGTTGGTTGCGGCCTCGATGCCTGAACTGCCTGCCGCCATCAGGAATTGCGCCTGATCGCTGTCATTGTCCTTCGCGAAGGCTCGAACGCTTTCCACAACTCGGCTGAGCGTGTCGGCTTTATGGTCGGTAAGGAACGCGGACACGGTCAGCAGGCTGCAATCCTCGTTATAGAGCCCTCGAGGTGCCCCGGCGGTGACCATGTTCAGGGTCGACTGGTTATTGATTAGCTCGTACCACTTGGGATTGCCCTCAGACAGCCCCACCAGTACTCGTCGATTGAGTAAGGCCAGCGAGTTGGTCGAATCTACACCAGGCAGACTGCGTAACTGCCAATCAAGGTCATCTACGCGTCGCAGAGTGTCATAGCTGGAGCATCCGCCCGGAAGTGTCTTGACCATCACGGCGAATACATCGCTACTGGCACCATAGTGTCGCGTCAGATAAGCGTTGTCCTGGTTGTATCGTGAGTCGGCGCGAAGCTCCGGTGCGCCAGCATCAAGATCGCCTACCTTCAGCTCAAGACTTACCCAGTAAGCTCCCAAAGCAATTGCTGCTGATACCAGAACACAGGCTGTTGCCCACCGTCGCTGGGTAAACAGGTCGAGAAAGCGCCAGGCGGGATGGCGGACGGCACCCGCTGTCTCAGCCTCCTCGCTTCGCAGACTCCGCTTCGCTGCCCGAGGGCTGACCCCGATGTAGGAAAGCAGAACCGGAAGCAGGATCAAGTTGGTGAATATCAAAACCGCCACGCCGATACTGGCGATGACAGCCAGGTCCTGGATCACTTGGATTTTGATAATCATCAATACCGCAAAACCGACTGCGTCACACAGCAACGCGGTGAGCCCTGCGAGAAATAGCCGGCGAAAAGTGAAGCGTGCCGCTACCAACCGGTGCATGCCGCGACCAATGTCCTGCATGATGCCGTTCATCTTTTGCGCGCCATGGCTCATGCCAATGGCAAACACCAGGAAAGGTACCAATATTGAGTAAGGGTCCAGCTCGAAGCCTAGAAGGGGCAACAGACCCAGTTGCCAAACCACCGCGATCAGTGAGCAACTCATGACTAGCGCAGTGCTGCGAACGCAACGGGTGTACCAAAAAAGGACGGCGGCGGTGATGGCAATCGCAGCCGCGAAGAACAGCAGAATTTGCTTAAGACCATCAATCAGATCGCCCACCACTTTGGCGAAACCGGTGATACGGATCTCGATTGAGCCGTTCTGGTAATGGTTACGCAATGCCTCCAACTGATGGGATAAGACTGCGTAATCCAGCGGCTTGCCATCGGCGGTGGCAGTCAGCAGCGGCACATAGATAAT
Organism: Pseudomonas sp. PB101; assembly: GCF_009764265.1. Classification (GTDB taxonomy): domain Bacteria; phylum Pseudomonadota; class Gammaproteobacteria; order Pseudomonadales; family Pseudomonadaceae; genus Aquipseudomonas. Next base: position 179,737 of record NZ_RWIR01000007.1, on the reverse strand, counting down.
GCTCGATTTCTGGTCGAAAGCGACCAATTGGCCAATTTCGTTAGACCGTTCTACGTTCCGCCGCAGTGCGTCGAGACTGGCTGTCGAGCCATCATATCCATCAGGAATTACCGGGCCGCCCTCCAGTCCTTCTTCTGTTACACCCACCCAGCGTGTGGCAGGCGTCCAAAGAGATTTCATGTAGGCGCGGTCGACACCTGGTAACAGATAGATGTCGTCGTTGAGCCTCTGAAGTGTGCTCAGGTAGTCCTTGTCGTAGATACTTTCGGAGGTGTTTATCACCGCGATGCGTACGGCGTTGCCGAGGCCGGAAAGCTCCTGGCGATATTGCAGGTAGTTGGCGATAAAAGGCTGATCCGTGGGAATCGTCTTTTCAAAGCTGGCGTTGAGCTGAAGTCGGGTGGCCTGCCAACCTAGTAGAATGGTCGTCAGCAGGCACAACAGCAAAACGATTCGGCGATGGTTGAAAAGTGCGCGTTCCAGCAGCGAGCCGGATCGTTGATCAAAATCGTCGAGACGGCCGCTTAGCGGCGCGCCACAAGAAGAGCGTGGGGCTTGCATGGCCTTACTCCGCAGCATTTATTGATGAGGTCAGGCGCATCGGCCCCGCAAAACCAACACCCACGAAAGTACCGTCCGCCGCCTGAGTCACGGCATTCAAGGGAGGTCCGGGAGGTAGGGTGATAGGTGTCAGCTGCTGGCTATCGTGTGTCACTTGCAGCAAGCCGCCAGCCTGGTTCACCAGCAACAGGTTGGTACCGTTCTGGTGTATTTCGTTGATCGATATGGGCAGTGGGTTTTCGATTGTTTGAAAGCTTTCACCACGGTCGGTCGACCGTAGGACTTTACCCCGCAGCCCTGCGACCATGACGACGCCGTCGGGTAGAACGGTTAAGCTGAAGTAACTGCCTTCATACGGCGTATGCAATGCGTCGAAATGCTTACCGCCATCGAGTGAGCGCAAGAAGAGGCCTTGTTCTCCAGCCAGGTATATCTGAGTACCCATTTGAGCCACGGTATAAATGTGCAGCGCGCGAGGGTTGGGCAGGCGGCCAATCCAGGAGCTCCAAGTAGCTCCTCCATCCTCGGTGTACATGGCCAGACCATAAGCACCTGTTACCAGTCCATGGCGATCATCGGTGAAGTTGACGGCCAGTAGCGGCTTGTCTGCGCCGTCTGTTTTCAGACGTTTTGCGGTAGCTATTCGAGCGTCATCTTTTTCGGTCTCGGCGGCTGCTAACTCCAGAGCGGCGGCCCGATTGCCGTCGAGTTGGAGGCGCCAGTTCTCTCCGCCATCGTCGCTGTGGAGGACTACTGCACCGTGGCCCACAGCCCACCCCTGGCGCGGGTTCGCGAAGGTCACTGCAGTGAGGGTCGCGCTCACGGGAACTGCGGCCTGGCGCCAACTTTTACCGTCATCATCCGACAAGAGCACGATGCCACGTTCACCCACGGCAACCAGCCGGTTGCCGGCCCGTTTTACGTCAAGCAAGACTGCATGGATGGATTGGTTCGAGACCAAGGACGGCATGTGAAGCACGTCCTTGGGAGCTGCTGCCGAAAGCGTTGGCAGGGTTAACGCTGCGCATAGAACGGCGAAACTGAAGCGTCCCATTTCAGCGCACACCTTCGCCAGCGAGAGCATCCGGGGTGAACACGACATCCTTGAAAGGAGCGACTATTTGGTACTGTTCGTTTTTTCCCGCAAAGATGTCCGCAGCAAACCAAGCCCCGGAAATCAAGTCATAGAAACCTGTTGTTAGAGAAACCACGCCAGGCAGGTCCGGGAACACGACAGGCGTGGTCCACAACACTCGAACAAGGGCGTTTTGAGCGTCGTAGCGTTCAGCCAGGACCGCAGCCCAAGTATCTTCATCGATGTAATAAGTGCTGCGCGACATTACGTGACGTTTGCCCGACTTTAACGTCGCCTCGACAACCCAAACGCGATGCAACTCCCAGCGAACGACATCTGATTTCAGATGGTGATCATCTAAAATATCGGTAGGCCCCGCAGCGGTGAGGACCTTGTTGGCGTTATACGGAATGTACATCTCTTTTTTACCGATCAGCTTCCAATCGAAGCGATCAAGCCTGCCGCTGAAAACGCCCATTTCGTCAAAGCTCATCACGCCCGCCGTAGCCGGAGTCGGTGTATCGCAACAGGCATTGGGGAGACGGCGGACGCGGCGCTGACCAGGAAGATAGGTCCAGGCGCCGACATTTTCGGCATTGAGATTTTCACGTCCCAGGATTGCCTCGCCCGCACGTAAAGGTGGGCCATCGTTAACCATACGAATGGTCCAGAAGACCCCGTCTTTTCTAACCCCGTCCGCTGAGTACCAAGGCATCTGCAAGTCAGCATGGGAATCACTGGCCAGCACGTGCTTGCCATCGGCGGTGGTCAAGTATTGCGTATTGCTCACACGCCATGATTCACCGCGCCAGCGCAGCAGGTGATTCCACATGACCTCGATACCGGCCTGGGGAATTGGGAACGGAATACCTGCCTTGCCATTCTCAGGCATAGGACCAGATGCACTGTCGACTAGCTTGGTTTCCAGCGCGTTCTGATAGGTCGCGTCATAAACCGATTGAGGGGCCGCGGCGGTGCGGTGAGACGCATATACATCCAAGCGATAGCTATCTGGATACTTTTTCAGCATTTCCTGGATGCCGGGCGTCAGCTTGTCGGCGTACTGGCTCATGTTCTTGGCGGTAATAACAAACAGTGGCTTCTCAGCGGCGAATGGATCAGAGCGCTTACCACTAACTTGGGTGTCGGTTTTGCTCATCCCTCCGGTCCACGCTGGGATGCTGCCACTCGCATTTCCTGCTCTTTCACCGCCCAATGGAGTGAGGGTGGATTTGAGGTGCTCCGCTTCGCTAGCGGGCACAGAGGCGAATGAGTCGGTGGCTAGAAGAAAACTTACGGTAGCGGCGATACAGAGTCGAAGTTTCATAAAGTTCCCCTTTCTCAGAAGCTGCGACTAACGCTGAAAGCGACAAAGTCGCGATCTTTGAGAGCCTGCTCGAAGGTGTAGTTGTTGTTGGCGTCGAGGAAGGTGTTGGCAGGACCGTAATAGTGGGTGTAGGTCAGGCCAAGATTCCAAGTGTTGAGATAGTTACCCTTGAGACCGATGTTCAAATCGCCACCACGGTCAGTGCCGAATCCTGTGCCCAGCGCCTCTGAAGCACCGTGGGTGTAGCTCGCGCCAATCGGCACACTGAGATCCAATCCGGGGTATAGCTGGCGGTACATCGGTTCATAGACTGTTCGAAAGCTCCAGGCATCTCGATCAGCATTCGGGTCTACGGCATCGGCATTGCGGGTAACGCTAAGCGTACGGTTCCAAGCGATCTCGCCAATGAAGTTGGTTTCTTGGGCAATGAAAGATGGGCCAAACGTAGCGAGCCATGAAAGATTGGCATGCAATGTCCGGCCAGTGGCGTAAAGCGCATCATCCGGCTCATTACTGATTGCTTCTCCAGGGGCCAACGCATGTTGGTTAGTAGAAGCCAAGGGCTGGTGCCAACGAGTCGAGAGTTCGCCCGCGATGTTGAACTGGTCTATCGTCGTTGAGAAACTGGCACCCAGCGACTCAATTCCTTCGGGGTAGACCCAGTAGTACTCGCCAGCTTTGCCGCTAAGGGGGTTTAGGTTTGCAAAATCTGGACGAACATTGAGTTGCGGGCTTTTGTCATGAAATCGAATGGCATAAAAACCCCAGTCGACGGTTTCGGTACGCCAGCGCAATTGCATACCACCCTGACCCGAGTCTTTAGCATCCTTGTCCTGGCCATGATAGAAGGCCAATGGTTGAGCACCTGGAAACAATGGTGCGCCGATGAACAGGCGTTCATTACCTTCACCGAAGTTATCTGAAGTCGAAAAATAACTACCCGATCCCGGAAGGCGGTTAGCTTCCCATTCGAACTGATAATAAGCACCAATCGATACATCGGGCGAGAGTTGTAATTGCCCGGAGACCTGCTGTACAGGGCGCACCAATTCTTTAAATTGAGTATTGGGCACCGACAAGGCTTTCACTACGTCGATTGGTGCCATACCTCCAGCGATGCCGTTCATTCCATAGAACAGGCTCTCGCCCCACTGCATTGCGTATTGACCAATGCGACCTGACGCTGGCATTTCGCCCAATTCACCTTTGGCAAACAAAAAAGCGTCGAGCAACTCGCCTTGGCGCCCATGCAATTTGCGTGTGTCTTCGGTGAAGTGGTCGTAGTCCACTGAGTAGCTATTTACTGTGTCAGGCGAAGAGTTGTCGTTACTTTTGTTGTAGACATCGTCATACCAAGCTGCACCGCTCAGGCGTGCACCGACATTCTTGTACGTAAAGTCGAATTCGGAAAGAAGGTCTAGGCGACTAGAGATCAGACCCTTGTCAAAGTTACGATCACCGTCATCGAAGTTTAGTGCAGTGCTGCCATTGACAAGTTTCGAGGACTGACTTTTGGTGCGCCAGGCTGAGCTGTACTTAAGAGTATTGTCCCAACGAGCCTTAAAGTCGGGATTGTCTAATTGGAACTCGAATGCTTGAGCACTGGTAGAGAGCGCAAGGCACGAAGCTATAATTGTAAGTGCGAAAGGTGCTGCCGCGGAGTACCCGCGCCGCGCCCCAAAAAGAGAACGATTATTTATCATGAAACGGCCTTTATTATTTTTGTGTTTTGGGTGTATTCACGGAACTTATTATTCAGATTCTTTCGTCGGGTGAGGAGGTGTAATGGGACGAACGAAGTTACACGTGCCTCGAGTTATCTGCCGATTGGTTAGTGTTTATTGGCAGGCAAGGGTGTAGGTATTTCGGTGGTCAAACGAATTGGATTGGCTGCTGCCGAGCGCAAGGCTCGGTATCGAGGGTGCAGCGATGATCGAGCGAGGGGAAGGTCATTCGCTATGACTTGGCAGTCTGATGATGTAATGGCAGCAAGATTAAGCTGAATCATCTGGTGTTCCCTCTCTGCACCCGGCAAGAGCCTGGAAGGGCGCTCTTATGGTGGATTTTTCTTGTGGAACGAACGGTACAGGGGTTTTTTATGATTTGAACAATCAAGAGTCAGGATACTCATGATCGAAATCTCAAATACGTCGTCAGGGGTGGGCCTGCGCCGGAATTCCAGGGAGTGAGCTGAAATTCCGGCGCTTGACGAGGTCAGCATTTCGGGGGAAGGTATTGCAAAAAATAATAGATATGAGGTTATCCATGCGATTTAATCATCTTGACCTAAATCTTTTGGTCGCTCTGGACGTGATGCTTGAGGAATGCAATATCACCCGTGCTGCGGAACGCCTACATATGACGCAGTCGGCGATCAGTGGCATTCTTAGTAGATTGCGTGAGTACTTTGGAGACGATCTATTAATCTACGTTAATCGAAAAATGCAGCCGACTCCCTATGCCTTGGAGTTGGCGGGTCCAATAAGAGAAGTACTCCTTTTGATTAAGTCATCGATCACTGCCAAGCCGGACTTTGATCCAATGACGAGCAATCGGCATTTTAAAATTATCACGTCGGATTATTTGGTTAGCGTTCTACTTTCAAAAGTAATGGTGTGGGCAAACCGTAATGCGCCTAACATCACATTTGAAATTATCGGTGTAAGCGATCATAGCAACGAGATGCTGACTCGTGGTGAAGTTGATTTTATCATTATGCCGGATTTTTACATCACTGCCGATCATCCCTATGTGCTTCTTTTTGAAGAAGATCATGTTTGCGTTCTGTGGGATGAAAATCCTGATGTGGGGGAGCAGATTACGCTCGAGCAGTATATAACTATGGGGCATGTGTCTGCTGGTTTTGGAAGAAGTCGGAAGTTAAGCATCGAAGAGTGGTTTATGAATCAGTATGGAGTCAGTCGCAGGATTGAGGTTATTTGCAATGATTTTAATACGTTAGCGCAAGTTGTTATTGGTACTAACAGGGTCGCAACGACTCATCGAATGTTAGCCGAATTGTACGCGCAGCACTTGCCGCTGAAAGTTCTCTCGACGCCAGTAAAAATTCCGGCAACTCGTGAATGTATGATTTGGCATAAGAGTATGGAGGGAGATACAGCTCACGGTTGGCTGAGAGCGCTGATATCCAAAATGGCAAGTAATCTTAATGACCAAAGGCATGAGGCTGACGGAGCGACTGCATAGACTTGACTGAGTCTCATTGGTTAGTGTTGATTTTCGAATTTTGAGAAATTTCAGTTGTGATTATAATATTTATTGTGTCGAGGTATGATTTATCGAAATACCTGTGAGTAGAAATCTCGATTATTACTAGGGGGATCTTTCTAATACCCTCGCTCACTAGGCCGCGACTGCCTAAGGGAGCGGATGGTAAAATAAAAAGAAGGTTACTACCTCGTGAGCAACTATTCGTCTGTGCTGAGCCGAAAACTCGGCGATCTGTCTGTGGGTGCCAAGCTATCGCTGGGTTTCGGGTTAGTGTTGATATTTACCGTTTCAGTAGCGGTTACAGCGTTCAACTCCCTCGCCATTCTACAAGCGCGCAGCGAGCAACTGCAGAGCGAATCAGCGATTCGTGCGTTGATTTTACAGGCGCGGATATCTGAAAAAGATTTCGCTCTGAGTCTCACCCAGCAAAACCTTGAGCAGGTTCGAGCAAGTATCGACGTCTTAAGCCGACTACTTGGTGGGGCCAACGTGGATCCTGGTGAACGAACCGAGATGCGTAAAGCAAGTGCGGCTTATCTGGAGCAATTTCTTCGTTATTCAGATTCGCTTCGCCAAGCTCGTTCCGCACGCTTGCATATGCAAGATCGAGCGAAAACTGTGGGGGACAGTTTTACTGGTGTTTTCCTCGATCAAATGGATGTACTCAATACCCAACTTGAACGGGGTGGTGTCGCGAACGTCGAACAAATGGCCCGTCTGGAACAGACAGGTGACTTGTTCAACAAACTGTCGAAGCTACGTGACAGCGAGCTTTATTACTCTCTGGACGGCGAAGAGCGTTACCGCAATGATTGGGAGACCAACATGAGCGATATTCTTGCCTCCATGGATAATCTGGCGCTGAACCTTGGAGGCCCGCAGCAGGAGTCGCTTCAGATCGCTCGTGCCGCGTTCAAGGATTATCGTGAGGCCTTTGAACAATTCGTTGCTGATCGTGCACAGGCTAGAAGTGGTGACGAGGCAATGACCACTCAAGCACAGCGCATCGCAGCATTGCTGGATCAAAATAATCAACGGCAAGAATCCGCTTTAGCCGCAGATAGTCAAAATGCTTATCGTCGACTAGCACTCATCAGCCTTTTGGCACTCGGATTGGGAGTCGGTGCGAGTCTTCTGATTCGCCACCTCATCCTCCAACCCTTGCGCCAAGCCGTACAACTGACGCAGCGCGTAGCGGCAGGAGACTTGAGTGCTGCACTGCTTAGTCTGGAGCGACGCGATGAGTTGGGTCAGTTGCTCGAAACTGCACGCAATATGTTGGGTAGTCTGCGTGTTCTAGTCGGGCGTATACATCAGGGCGTTAACCTAATGGGTGGCACCGTTGGCAGCCTCGTCAATGTGATCGAGCGCAGCGGTCGCGGCGTCGAGCAGCAGCGACTGGAAACCGAGCTTGCCGCCACGGCCATGGACCAAATGACATTCACTGCGAAAGAGGTTGCACGCAATGCTGATGAGGCCAGTGCTGCAGTTGCACAAGCCCACAGTCACGCCCGTGAAGGCGATGAACTGGTTCGTATGGCGGGTGGGAAAATCGATTGCCTCGCTTTGGAAATGACCGGCTGCGCAGGAGTTATGGAGTCACTGTTGAGAGAAAGCGCATCTATTGGCAGTGTATTAGATGTGATAAAGGCTGTAGCCGAGCAAACGAACTTGTTAGCACTGAATGCGGCAATTGAAGCTGCTCGGGCTGGTAAGCATGGTCGCGGTTTTGCAGTAGTTGCCGACGCGGTACGGGGGCTAGCTAAACGTACTCAATCATCTACGCTGGAAATCGAAAGTTTAATCATGCGGTTGCGCTTGGTGGTACAGGAAGCTGCCGAGCGTTTGCATGGTAGTCATGTCTTGACCAGCGAAACAGTGATTTTGGCGGGGCAAGCTTCCCAGGCTCTGACAAAAATTACACAGGCGGTGTTGAGTATCGAACAGATGAATCAGCATATCGCTGCCGCAGCCCAACAGCAGAGCGCCGTGGCCGACAAGGTGAGCCAAAGTATGTTGCGTGTGCGAGAGGTGGCCGAGGGCAGTGCTCGGGAAAGTCTTCAGTTGAGCGATTCAACTGTCGAACTGCGGCAAGTGGGAGAGGAACTGAATAAGGCTGTGGGAATTTTTCGACTCTAATCGGAGATAACCGTAGTTATGCAGGTGAATCGATCGTGAATGCTGATTGTCGCGTGTAAACATCTAGCTCATTAGGCCTTCACCACATTGACAAGCGGGCGGGCTCTGAACCTCACGTTTTTTCAATGGCGTGAGGCTTAGCCGCCCTCTTTATGCGAGGCATTCATTTCGGATCAGGGTCAGCCGACTGAGCTGCGAAGGTGTTGAATGATTCGTCTGGCGCGATTGGCTCCGACATCAACATGGATGTCGACCATAGGACGGCCGCTGAATTGGCACATGTTGGCGTATTGAGACTCGATGACTACCTTGTCTTCATCGAACGTCAGGATTGTTTGTTCGATGACTTTCTTTTTGGTCACTTCGGGATCGCTGACGGGATTGGTGGCCATCGACCAGAAATAGTGGCTGGTTGTCTCTGTCTCCGGTGTCACGCCATGAAAGCCCCGCATATGAAAGCCACCGCGTTCGGGGTTTTCAATTGATTCGCTTCCGACATCGACGGCGCCGGTCCAGATCAGCAGATGAGAGATGTGAAACTCTATTTCTTGCCAGCGATCAATGTTGCCCTTGAACGGATAGGCGGCGGTGTAGGTGGGTGGTGGCACGGAGTTACGCATGTAACGCGTGACTTTGACGCTTCGCTCGTCACTTTCCACAGTCATGTCTGCCGTCATGTGGATTTTGGCATTCCCTCCGATAGTACGAAGGTGGACATAACCAAGATGACTGAGATCCAACAAGTTATCGTGTATGAGTTGATAGGGGGCGTTGTAGTGATACACATCACCTTCGAACAGATATTTGCCTGAGCTATGAATAGGATAGGTGGGCGGCTCAGATGTAGGCTCTGAATGTGCCGCGCTACCAAACCAAACCCAGATGATGCTGTCCTGTTCGCGAATATGGTAAGCCGGAACGATAGCCTTACCTGGGACTTTTGACTGGCCTGGAACCTCAATACATTTGCCTGTCGCATCGAAGAGTAGGCCGTGATAGCCACAGCGCAAACCTTCGGCTTCCAGTGTTCCGTCAGAAAGCGGCAGTGCTCGATGGCAGCAACGGTTCTCGAGCGCAGCTACTTGGCCATCACCCGTGCGAAACAACACAATAGGCTGATTCAACAAGGTACGGCCGACCGGTTTCTCCTTGAGCTCCCAAGACCAGGCACCTACGTACCATTGATCGAGCAGGAACGGTGATGAGTCTTGCGGTGCAGCGGTACTACCGAAAGGCGTTGCAAGTGAAACAGTCATGACAATCTCCACTTTTAAGATTTATGAGTGGTATGAGTTCCAGCACTGGTAATTTTTTACTAAGAGCCGGTGATCGATGGTATTTGTCGATAATGCAGGTTGATCGCGTGCCCAAGCGGTCTATTCGCAACAGGCGGCAATGAGCGTCATTGCTCAGTCGATTCCTACACGATGTGCGTGCGAGGCTGAACTGAGCAAATTAGTGCTGCAATCGCGTGCTGGTGTGGGGACATGTCGATCCTCCTGTTATTGTTGTGATGACCGCGAAGAGTTTTGAGAGGTTGCTCGATGGGTCGGAATCAATCCTAAGAATATTGGTTGATATGTCAACCAATATTCTCGATCATTGACGCACCAGCACGGATTTTTATGCCAGAAGATTTGCATCTGGACCTTGGCCGCTATGTGCCAGGTCTGCTCAATTTCTTGTCGAACAAGCTTTCGGCGGGGGCTTCCAAATGCTATCGAAAGCATTTCGGGGTAGGTGTTGTGGAGTGGCGAATGTTGTCCATGTTGGCTGTGGAGAACGGCATCACTGCAAACCGGATATGTCAGGTTATCGGGCTCGATAAGAGTGCTGTGAGCCGATCGCTGCAACAGTTGGAGGAAGCTAATTACGTCACGACTGCGGTGGATGCCCGTGACGCACGTCGCTATACCGTCAGCCTCACCAGCGAAGGCAAAGCGTTACATGACCAGATTTTTTTGGCTGCAATGGAGCGTGAGCGACGCTTGCTGGCAGACCTTTCCCCAGAGGAAGTGAGTACTCTGACAGACCTGCTCGGGCGTATGCACAGGCGGATCGAGTATGTTAACGGGTACGAACCAGAGTGAGCATCTATCCTTCGGGTCCATGGGAAATCGAGGCTTTCGCGGCGCAACTTCCCTAGGGGTAGCAACGGCGCGTTGCCATTTTTCGTGCAATTGTCATGGAGCCCCGTACTCTGCTGATCGACGAGACTACTTCTGATCATGATGCTGAGCTGGTCGGGGAAGTGCTGTAAGTCTGAATTCATTCTCCATCGACGGTATGACGATGGTCGACGTGGACTATGGTGAACGCTTCGCGGCTCTGGCAGCAGAGCGCGTGGTGTTTTTCGATAATGGTCAAATTCTGAGTACTGACTTGTGAACACGCGTTTGTTTGGCGGTTCTCACTCTCCAAACGGTCGAACTCCTTAACCCGTTATACTGCTCATCTGCCTGGGAGTCGCCATGAGTTCTTTGCCAATCGACGCCGCTATGCCGGCACTTCTACACGTGTTGAATGCGTGCAACGAGGTTGTACTACAAGCCCCCCCAGGCGCCGGTAAGACCACTCGCGTTCCATTGGCAATCCTCCGTGAAGAGTGGCTTGGTGAGCAGTCCATCCTCATGCTTGAGCCTCGCCGATTGGCTGCCCGTGCCGCTGCAGAAAGACTGGCCAGTGAGCTAGGGGAGAAGGTTGGTGAGACCGTTGGGTATCGTATTCGCCTCGAAAGCTGCATCGGTCCGAAAACTCGAATTGAAGTTGTCACTGAAGGAATTTTGGCGCGCCGTCTTCAAGATGACCCGGCTCTTGAAGGCGTTGGGCTGGTTATTTTTGATGAGTTCCACTCGCGAAATCTTGATGCGGATCTTGCTTTGGCACTCACTCTCAACGGCCGTGAGTTACTGCGTGATGAGCAGCCCCTGAAGATTCTCGTGATGTCAGCAACGCTGGAAGGTGAGCGGCTTTCGCAGTTGTTAGAAGGTGCACCAGTTATCACTAGCGAAGGCAGGATGTACCCGGTGTCTACTCTCTGGGGGCGCCCGTTTCAGCCTGGTGAGCACATCGAGTCGAGAGTGATCCAAGCATGCTTGGATGCACTCGAAGAGCAGAGTGGTAGCGTTCTCGTTTTTCTGCCAGGACAAGCCGAAATTCGAAGGGTCAATCAAGAACTGGCAAATATTCTCGGTGAGCGGAACGACATACTCCTCTGTCCATTGCATGGCGAACTCGACCTCTGTGCACAGCGTGCTGCGATCGATCCCGCGCCTGAAGGTAAACGAAAGTTGGTGCTGGCCACCAACATCGCCGAAACAAGCCTCACTATTGAAGGCGTACGAGTAGTAATTGACGCGGGTCTTGAGCGCGTACCCCGTTTCGATCCGCGAAGTGGAATGACTCGTCTTGATACCCAGCGCATTTCCAAGGCCAGCGCCACCCAGCGTGCGGGCCGGGCCGGGCGTCTGGAGCCCGGCGTGTGTTATCGCCTGTGGTCACAGGATCAGCACGAGCAACTGGCGGCCTACGGCAGCGCTGAAATTCTTTCGGCGGACCTCGCCGGGCTGGCCTTGCAACTGGGCCGCTGGGGCGTGACGCCCGGGCAATTGGTCTGGCTCGATGTGCCCCCGGCCGCTGCGTATGCCCAGGCCCAGGATTTGCTTGAGCGACTCGGCGCACTGGAGGGCGAGGCGTTGACCCGTCACGGTCAGGCCATGGCCGAACTGCCGGCGCATCCGCGCATCGCCCATTTGCTGTTGCGCGGGCAGGCGCTGGGGTTGGCGGACATGGCCTGCGATGTCGCGGCGCTGCTCGGCGAGCGCGATATCCTGCGCGGTGCCGGTGCCGACCTGCACAGTCGACTGGTGTTGTTGTCCGGCACAGAACGCGCCGCTCGCGGTGCCCAGGGCGGCGTGCAACGGGCCCGGCAACTGGCGCGGCAGTATCGCGGTTATCTGCGCGGCAAGGCGTCGGAGCCGGTCAGCGATCCGGATCATCCACGCTGGCTCGGCGCGCTGCTGGCGCTGGCCTATCCCGATCGCGTTGCTCAGCAGCGGCGCGCCGGTGGTGCGGAATATCGCCTGGCCAACGGTCGCGCTGCGCTGTTCGCCGAGGCCGATAGTTTGATGAAACAAGCCTGGCTGGTGATTGCCGATCTTGGCAGCCGTCAGGGCCAGCGCGAGGAACGGATTTACCTGGCGGCGGATTTCGACCCGGCGCTGTTCGACTCGGTATTGGCCGAACAGGTGCGGGTGGTCGATCAACTGGATTGGGACGAGCGCGAAGGCGTGCTGCGCGCCGAACGCCAGCGCAAGGTCGGTGAGCTGATCCTCAGCCGCGAACCCTTGACCGGGCTCGATGAAACCGCCCGCAGCCAGGCGCTGGTCAATCTGGTGCGACGCAAGGGCCTGGAGCTGTTGCCGTGGACCCCGGAGCTGCGTCAGTGGCAGGCGCGGGTGGCGTTGTTGCGTCAGTTGGACCTGGCCGCAAAGGGGGAGAGCGAGTGGCCGGATGTCAGCGACGCCGCGTTACTGAAGAGTCTCGAACACTGGTTGATGCCGTATCTGGGCAAGGTTTCGCGGCTGAGTCATTTCGCCAATCTCGACCTGTCGAGCATCGTTCGCAACCTGTTGCCCTGGCCGCTGCCGCAACGTCTGGATGAACTGGCGCCGCATCACTTGAGCGTGCCATCGGGGTCGTCGATCCGTCTGGACTACAGCGAGCAGCCACCGATTCTGGCGGTGCGTTTGCAAGAGCTGTTCGGCCTGGCCGAGACCCCGCGCATTGCCGGTGGCCGGCAAGTGGTCAAGCTGCACCTGCTGTCCCCGGCGCGGCGGCCGGTGCAGGTGACCCAGGATCTGGCGAACTTCTGGCGCAGTACCTACGCAGAGGTGAAAAAGGACCTGAAGGGGCGCTACCCCAAACACTACTGGCCAGACGACCCGCTGGTGGCTGAGGCAACAGCGCGTGTTAAACCGCGAAAGGTATAGCGACTGTGTCATGCCAATGACTTGGCCAGCTTCTGCGAGGGCTGCGGTGTAGCCTTTCTTCCATATCTAGTTTGGGGGGGCGTAGGGACTTGGGGTCGCATTTATTTTTGAAGGCCCACCAACAAACCAAAACTGTTTGTTCTGCTCCCTGTGATCGTTTCAGATCGGTGTTTTTCATTGGCAAGGAGGGAAGCGGGATCTTCGTTTCCTGCCGGAATGGTTCGTGCGGCGGGGAAACTGTGTTGCGGTTACCCTACTAGATAAAGGGCCTTGGTTTACCGGCTTGAGTCGGGCGGGCATTGTCAAATTCTAAACACGTCTTATCCAACCTCTCAGAAAACTAAGGCTTCGCCCCTTCGTACTGCTGACAACGAAACACCAGCTCGCTAAATGTGACTGAAGAGCTTGGCTGCGCCTCCGGGAAGTAATAATACCGGCCATCAATAAGGGTATATCGCAACGATGCCCCGTCCTGACTTCGAGCTACTTCCAGTAGTCTTTCCATGCGCCAGTCACCGGAGCCGTTAAGCCACCCTGGCGACACCAACTGTACCGATTTCACTTGGACCCCTACTTCCGTTAGCTCCAGAAGGGCCGTTAGTGCTTGCATGCTATCCACGAACACCACGTCATGGATCTCTAAGCTGTCCTCGCATCTGGCTATGGTGGTATGAAACCAAGGTGACATCAGGTGTTGCTGAACAAGATGCCAGCCTTGGTGGCCAGGCTCTAGCAATACCTCAGCGCCTTTCACTTCTGCCTGTCTATTGGTGATGAACACGGCGAATCCTCAGTATGAACAGTATACATTGTAGTCATATACTGTTCAGAAAGCGCCTTATCGTTCCTTTTGCAGGACATGCAAAGTGGAATTGAAAATTGCTTTCGGGACGGTTCTTCGGTGGCTTCGTTTGAAACAAGGTCAAACGCAGGAGGATTTTTCCACTCTCAGCAGCCGGACTTACATCAGTACATTGGAGCGAGGTATCTACGCTCCGACCATCGATAAGCTCGACGACATCGCTACTGTGCTCGGTACGCACCCCATAACGTTGATGGTCGGTAGCTATGCATTAAAGGACAATCGTTCTGTTGCGAAAGTCCTCGAAGACGTCATGGGGGAGATAGAGCGCCTTGAGGTTGCCGAGGGCGTTTCGAAGCTACGGAAGCGTTACGTCCAAACTGAATAGGCAAGGGGGCTTGGAACCGTTCGAATGCTGGCCTCAAAGCAGATCTCGTCCTCATGCCTTCACATGGGGTTGAGGCAGGATAGGTTGCCAAGTGCCGATCGACACAGGATATCCAGGAAGGCGGGGCAGTCCAAATGTTGTAACCCTGATTTTTGCGCTGTTAACCACCGTGGTTAACAAGGAGTTTAAGCGGTTTACACGGAGCGAATTTCCAATTTTTTGAGTATTGTCGGCATCTGGTTCCTTCAGCTAAGGGAGGGAACTTCAATTCTGAGGTTGGGGAACCAATTGCTAGTAGGTGTGTTTTGCTAACGGTTCTACCTTTCGTGCGATATCGAAATCCTCATCTCTTAACTGGATCAATGTCTGGATCTCAAGCTTATACTGTTTAATTGGCATTCCTTGCTCGAGACTTATAATAAGTTCTGCTTGCTTAGCATCAAATATTTGCATTGCTCTGACTAAGTGGACGGATGTGATGGTAGTGGAGTAACTGGCGAGAGATTGAAAGGCTAAATTGATGTACCCCTCAATCGAGCTAGGCTCTATATGACCAGTCCATTGCGTCACTTCTACCATAAATGTGTGGCTATCAAGCAGCGCTCGCTGAAAGTCATCCTTCGTCGACATTTGGTGGCGCTGAATGAGCAAGATAAAAAGATTGGTAATGAAAGCGTGGCGAAACATGTGAGCGCAGGCTTGCTCGCTGATGTCGGCTGCTTTTCGAAGTATCGATATTTCATTAGTGATTGTGTCGCTGCTTATTTTTTTGCCTGTAGTCTCTGAGATGAAAAGAAAGTTGTGATCAGGTCCAGATTTGTATCTGTTTTTTATAACCTTTTGTCGTAGGTTTATGATGTGGTTTTTTATATCGTGGAGCAACATTTTTGTGACGGGAATATAGCGTTCATTTCTGTCGCCGCGTTTCAAAGTTTCCAGTCGAAGTAAGGGTTGTTCCATGCGAAAGGCGTCGAGTATATCGTTGGTAGTGATATTTCCAACTTCTGTTCTGCGCGCCCCAGTATTCTGAAGAAGGTCAAGTAGACAGTGTCTTCGTTGTTTGACAAAAGTTGAGCTATCTATCGCGTTGACAGCTTTTTTTAATTTCTTGATGTTCTCTGCCGAAATAGGATTTCGTCGATGTGTCCTGGTTTTTTGGCCGAATGAATGGTGATGAAGGAAAGAGCGTTTGATTTTTTTACCAGTTTGGGTAACGAAAGTGTAAGTTTGCTCTTTTGCTCTTATTGTGCCTTCTGCTGAGACAAAATTTTTGTCACCATGAAATCTACCAACAAAACCAAGAAAATCTAACCAAACTCTTCCAACGTTCAATATTGACGTTTCTGTTTTCTTGGGTTGTGCAGCATTGCGGGGGGACTTCTCTTTTCTAAGTTCTTCAATGAAAGCGCTAAAGTTCTGATCGCTTAATTCGATTAAATCTATTTTATTTTTGTAGCAAAGTCGTAAAAGTTGGCTTATTTTTGTAGCGTAGTCTCCCATCGTTCCCCCTTTTCTCCCCCTGCGTGAGAGTCCTTGCCGTCCGCCGCGGCCGCTACGATCGCGGAGGGAGAGCATATACAAATTTCCTATCAGACATGGTGAACCGTTTGGCCAGATCATGAATGGCATGTTGCTCGCGTCTCGAGTGCCAAGCCGATCAACCGAAAAATAGTCGAAAATTGAGAATTCACCGAGAGTGCTGTAAAGTTGCCGAGATGCAATATCCGTCATAGCAATGCTCGCTATTTTCTAAAGCTGTTGATATCAGTGACGATGTGAGAGGGTTTTAGAGTGTTGTCAGAGTTTGTCCGCACGATTGGAATCTCGTTGAAGGGAGGATTGTTCATTCCGACAATTGCCCTCAGGAGGCCCTGGGTATCTCGTATTCGCTTGGTCCTGACTAGTTCGTTCGGCGCATCTTCTACGCTGGAGAGTTGGATAATTGCAGTGGATAAAGCCTGTAGGAGGATATAGTTAGTTCGGCGATGCATTTCTAGTTCAAATTCCAGTTGTTCCACCTTTCGCGTTAGTCCGGATTTTGTTCTTTTGTTTATCTGCGTATTTCGCTTTTCCGCAATTTCGAGAGCTTCCAACGCCTTTATTCGCAGTGAATTGAGCCCCTTGAAACCATTGTTGAGCACATCATTAGAGTAAGTTTTAAGTGTGTTTAGACTCATTGGTGTAGTTTGAATGTCCACACCCGTCTCACTGACATACACTATGTTTATAGAAGCCAAGCCTCCTTGGCTTTTGAGTGCCAACCGAAGATTTGTATCACTTGAGAAATGTTGGGGGCGCTTTGCCACTAGGATCAGCAGGTCTTGAAGTATCTTGACGGCCGAGGTGGTTTTCACGTTTCTTGAGGCTCTCGTTGTCATAAAGTTCCCCGGCTAACTTTTGCTACAATCTTAAATTGCTCGCCTGTTTCATCAGTGAAGAACTCTGGTTGTATGTCTACCAGACCCTGTTGTATTAAGTCTAGGATATGGTCCTCAAGGTCGTTAGTGTCGAGCAAGCTAAAGTCCTCAGTGCCATAGCGCTTCTTTATTAGATTCGCCAGATCAGTAAAATATTGTATATTTTCGCCTTGCATGGATTCAGCTACGTAGTGGGCTTTTGCGCTTTCGAGCACAGCCCCGTCCGTCGTTTCGGTAATGTAGTGCCAGACATGTTTAATGTCACCGTGCCCTAGCATCCACTGAAGGGTATCCAGCTTTGCAAAGCTACCGCAGTAGAAAAATAGCATTGCAAAAAAACGGCGAAGCTGATGTTGACGAATATAGTAGCGTTGATTGAGATGATTCAACGGTGTTTCAAAGTAGTCGCAAAGCAAGTCTAGATTTCGATTGTATGAAGTTAAGCTTGCGTTGGTCAGACTATTAATTCCCTTAAAGCTCGGAGTGGCAAAAAGTGTCATCATGTTGTCGATGTAGCCGATTCGTACTAGAACCTTTTGCATATGGATAAGATTTTTTATCATCTCTACGGCGATTGGCTCGATTGGGCGGGCAACCCTTCTCCTTAGGCCGAAAAGGCTGCGTGTGCTTTTGCCATTGTAGAATAGTAACCATTGCTCAGAATCGTCAAAGCAACTATTAGATTGCAATCCACACATTTCAGTTACCCTTCTTGCCATTAGCACTCCTACGACTAGCTGCACAGAACCAATATAGACCCCAATCAGATCTAGAAATCCGGAGTTTGAACGAAGCTTATTAAAGTATTCAGTCTTCTCGCCTTTAATGGATCTGTTGCTTTTTCCGCTGTCTAAATTTCTACATGAGAGCCCTAATTGTCGAACTCCTATTTTTACTAGCTCTGAGCCTAAAACTTCGATGGCTTTTTCATTGGTAAGTTTGGTTGGTCTGGTTTTATTGATTTTGCAGTAAAGTGCTAGTCGACATAAACCCTTGCGCAATTTCTCTCCATGCTCCAAATGAAATTCAATTGCCTGCCTGAGGCATTTGAAAACAAGGGTCGATGGTAAGGTCCGATGTCGGCCAGTTGTCGATAAATCTAATTCAAGCCGCTCTATTTCCATCAGGGCATCAATTGGCGGAGCCGGTAAACCAACTTCGTGGAGAGCCCCTATGTTGTAGAGCACAGTGCGATAGCCGCAATATTCTTGGTATTGAATTTTTTGGGGCGTGCCGGTTGTAACTTTAATGCCCTGATATTCTCGGGTGAATTGACTGATGTTGTTTTGGATGCAAAGGATTTCGTGAACTGGTTTTGCATTGTTTTTTCCCCATAGGCACCGACGGTAAATGTCTTGGGAAATAGCTATCGAGTTCGGAACCTTTCCATGGCTTTTGTGATTGATGTAAAGGTTTTTAAGGTGAAGTGCGGCACGAACTGAAGGGATCATTTGGTGAGGGATACCTAGCTCATCATTTTCTTCTTGCTCCGGTGTGATTATTGATAGTTGTGGCAGCATTTGCAAAGCCATTTGAATAGCGGCTTTGTCAGCGCATTCATAAGATTTTAAGCAGTAAATTTGTAGTTCCTTTGTCCAGTTATAGATGGATTCCGAGGTCAGGGAATTAGATGCAATTTGTTCCAGTATCTCCCTAAGGTTACCTGCTGTAAGTCCTCCTAAGCCATAGGTAGTCAACCCATATCGATCGGCGTTTTGCAGAAAACAGTCTATGATGAGAAGGGCTTGGCGAAATCGAGTTCGCTGTTGACCGCCCAAATCGTTAGTTTCACTCATGTAGCCTGCAACGCTTCTGGTGGAAGCGGTTAGAAAGAACTTGAAACTATTTAGCAGATCACTATTTTCTTTCGATGTCAGTAGGCTGCCATCGTCTAATATAATATTCCAATCGAGCGTGGAAGACTCTTTAGAGTCAAAGTTATAAGCCCATATTGGCGCATCGAAGTCGCTCTTTAGCCAGACGGCAGTCCTATAAGTATCTTTCGCTTCGATGAGAAACGGCTTGAGGAAAGAAATTTCAGGCGGTAGGTGCATAAATTAGAGTCCTCATTCGATCAGCGCTGGCGTGTTGACGAGCAGTCGCGAGGTAAAGCTGAAGTTCGTTGTCCCAGCCCCTATCGATTTCTTTTGCAACAAGATCGGCAAACTCTGACCAGTAAAGAGCCAAGGCGCTGATTTCGGAGCGACGAGGAGATGCACTAACCGCGGCCTGAACTGACAACAAGGCAGTTAGAATCCCTACGTCGATTGAGATCAAAACTCTCTCGATATATGGAGCAGTGATAGGTTCTGAGTGTGCCGGCACCCGATTTGTACGGTTTTTTTCGGGATACAGTAGATGAGGTGGAATTTCTTTGATGGCATGATTTTCCAGGAATTCGTGAAGCTCGTCCATCGATTGGAAGCTTGCAACTTGGAGAAGGTAGGGGCTGTCTTTCATGGCTTCACAAATGATGCCTCTCTGAAAAGCTCTTATCCATCTTGTCTGAAAAAATGCGAGAATCGGCTCCGGTAAGTACCGACTCAATAAACTTGAGTTATATTCCGAGTGACCTAAAGCTTTTGCCATTTCCTCAACACTCTTAGTTTTCAGATAAATGGCAACACCACAAGAGGCTCGAAGTGTGGTCAAGGAAACTCTGTGTATAAAATTCTTTAGCTCGCTTCTACTTCGTTTGGTGTGAACTGATAATTGGGAAATTATTTCCTCCATGGTCTCTACGGTTTGGTTTTTTGTTAGCTTTCTTGGTTTGTTTATATTTGGGTAGTTTAGTTCGTGAGAACATTGCAGAAACAGATAGCGCCAGTTGTCGTCTCCCGCACTTTTTAGTTCGGATCTTAATGGCGCTGTCAGAGTAATAATTTGTCGAATGAGAACTGCTTCCCTAGGCGTTAAGTCGATTTTTTGTTCGCTAAGATCCCCCTTTCTTCTATCTTTATATCCGACAAGTTGGTGTCCGGTATCCGTTTTAAGTATGCCGGATAGTTGTCCGCTTTTGTTGTATAGCTCAAAATTTAAGAAAAAAGACTCGGTGATGCATGGATGGCCGTGGACTAGTAAGAACTGAAAAAAATAAAAGTCGTCCCTTCCCGGGAGAACAAAGAAAGGTGCAATTTTTGATTTTTCGGCTTTTTCTCCAAAAAGGGTAGCAAAATTGTCCCGTATATATTTTAGGCCGTACATATTGAAGGTGGCGCAAAAATTAGCCTCTCCCATCGCGGCAACTCGAATCGACTTAGGCCAAGAAGCGATTATCGGGGTGCCAGTAGATGCTAATCTGTTTCTTGTAATTTGTCTTTTTCGTAGATCGCGAACTCGGCTTTTTGCCCAGGCCAAAATCAGGTTTATATCTTCATTAATTGTTCTAAATAAAAGTTCGATAGCAGATCGGTCGGTGATTTGTAGTGGAATTTGCGTGATGAGTTTTTCCTTTATTGTTTCCCCGTCATTCATGTTTGTTATATTGGTTTCGGCGCCGGGAGTATCAGTTGTATATGGCTTTGGCAAAGACCCACCAAACGGCTTCGCCCAGACTCCACCTTGAAGGAATGCTTCCTCGATTGAAAAAATAAATTTGGAATAGGATCTTGTTCGAGAAGGAATATCCAACCCGTTAGCCGCTGAGTTATTGAAATAAACAAGCATAAATTGTACAAAACAATTTTTTATTTTTATTGGGTGGTGGAACGCACTAGGAGGCCATTGGTCGGGGTTTTGCCCAAGAAATTTAACAAAAGCGTTGAATTCAGCGATATTAAGGCGCGCGGTTTTTTCCAAATAGCGACGCATATTTTGGAATACTTCCTCTGCAAATTCTTGTCCGTGTGAACGCCATAAAAAAGCGATTGGGAGGTAACTGCTGACTCCCTTTGTCGAGACAACCTCCCAGCCATTCCAATAGTGCACCGCTTTCAGATCCAAATTCTGTCGCGCCTCCTCCCAAGCATCAACATGTAATCGAGGGTTTTTGGCTTGCGATTCGAACTTCGGTACGAGAGGGACTTCAGATCGCATTTCATTGAGCATGCAGACAAAATTAGTAGCGTGCCTTACTCGGGCGCTCCGTTTGCCAGTAATGAGGGAGTTTCCGTCCAGTGAACCTAGAAACCCTCTAACGATCTTGTCAAACGCCGGTGTTGAAAGGCTCAGGTACGTGATCGTGACTTGGGTTACATCACAATAGGCCTCAAATATCTTCAGCAGAGGGCCGTTGGCTTTGTATCTGCTGGTGCGATCAAGACACCGCTGCATGAGTGCTGCAACATCAGCAGTGATCGCTGTAAATGGGTAATTCGCGAGATAGGCGGAAGTTTTGATAATTGTCAAAGCGGTTTCCTCCTGGATTGCTTGCAATACGTCAAGCTGGGTCTGCATCCTTGGTCGTTTGATAACATGTTGCAAGTGGTAAAGTTGCCGAACGCAGTCTCGACGCGGATCTGGCCTTGGCCCTGAGCCTCAATGGCAGGGAACTGTTCCGTGACGATCAGCCGCTGAAAATCCTCTTGATGTCCGCCACGCTCGAAGGCGAACGCTTGGCCGGATTGCTCGACGACGCGCCGATCCTGCGCAGCGAAGGGCGCATGTACCCGGTGGCGATGCGTTGGGGCCGGCCGTTCCAGGCCGGTGAATTCATCGAGCCGCGGCTGGTGCAGACCGTCCTTGAAGCCTTGAACGACGAGACCGGCAGCGTGCTGGTGTTCCTGCCGGGGCAGGCAGAAATCCGCCGCGTGCATCAGCAGTTGGCGGATGCCTTGGGCGAAAACACTCAGGTTCTACTCTGCCCGTTGCACGGCGAACTGGACCTGGCCGCGCAACGGGCCGCGATCGATCCGGCACCGGCGGGCAAGCGCAAAGTGGTGTTGGCCACCAACATCGCCGAGACCAGCTTGACCATCAACGGTGTGCGCGTGGTGATCGATGCCGGGCTGGCGCGGGTGCCGCGTTTCGACCCCGGCAGCGGCATGACTCGTCTCGACACCCAGCGCATCTCCAAGGCCAGCGCCACACAACGAGCGGGCCGGGCAGGGCGGCTGGAACCGGGCGTGTGTTATCGCCTGTGGTCCCAGGATCAGCACGAGCAACTGGCGGCCTACGGCAGTGCGGAAATTCTTTCCGCGGACCTCGCCGGGCTGGCTTTGCAACTGGGACGCTGGGGTGTGACACCCGGGCAACTGGTGTGGCTCGACGTGCCACCGGCCGCCGCTTATGCACAGGCCCAGGACCTGCTCGAACGCCTGGGCGCACTGGAGGGCGAAGCGCTGACCCGCCACGGCCAGGCCATGGCTGAACTGCCTGCGCATCCGCGCATCGCGCATTTGCTGTTGCGCGGTCAGGCGCTGGGGCTGGCGGACATGGCTTGCGACGTCGCGGCGCTGCTCGGCGAGCGCGATATCTTGCGCGGTGCCGGGGCGGACCTGCACAGCCGACTGGTGCTGCTGTCCGGCGAAGAGCGTGCTGCACGTGGCGCACAGGGCGGGGTGCAGCGCGCACGGCAACTGGCGCGGCAATATCGTGGTTACCTGCGCGGCAAAGCCTCGGCGCCGGTCAGCGATCCCGACCATCCACGCTGGCTCGGCGCCTTGCTGGCGCTGGCCTATCCCGACCGGGTCGCCCAGCAGCGGCGTGCCGGTGGCGCGGAATACCGTTTGGCCAACGGTCGTGCGGCACTGTTCGCCGAAGCCGACAGCCTGATGAAGCAACCGTGGCTGGTGATTGCCGATCTGGGCAGTCGTCAGGGGCAGCGTGAGGAACGGATTTATCTGGCGACGGACTTCGACCCGGCGCTCTTCGATTCAGTACTGGCCGAGCAGGTGCGTTGCGTCGATCAACTGGATTGGGATGAGCGTGAAGGCGTGCTGCGGGCCGAGCGTCAGCGCAAGGTCGGCGAATTGATCCTCAGTCGTGAACCGCTCACCGGACTCGACGAAAACGCACGCAGCCAGGCGCTGGTGAATCTGGTGCGTCGCAAAGGCCTGGAGCTGTTGCCGTGGACCCCGGAGCTGCGTCAGTGGCAGGCGCGGGTTGCCTTGTTGCGTCAATTGGACCTGGCCGGCAAGGGCGAGAGCGAGTGGCCGGATGTCAGCGACGCGGCGTTGCTCAAGAGTCTGGAGCACTGGCTGATGCCGTATCTGGGCAAGGTTTCCCGGCTCAGCCACTTTGCCAATCTGGACCTGTCGAGCATCGTCCACAACCTGCTGCCGTGGCCGTTGCCACAGCGGCTGGACGAACTGGCGCCGCATCATTTGAGCGTGCCGTCGGGCTCGTCGATTCGTCTGGACTACAGTGAACAGCCGCCGATTCTGGCGGTGCGTTTGCAGGAGTTGTTCGGCCTGGCCGAGACCCCGCGCATCGCTGGCGGGCGACAAGTCGTGAAACTTCATCTGCTGTCGCCAGCACGGCGGCCAGTGCAAGTGACTCAGGATCTGGCGAACTTCTGGCGCAGCACCTACGCCGAAGTGAAGAAGGATTTGAAGGGGCGGTACCCGAAGCATTACTGGCCGGATGATCCTTTGGTGGCGGAGGCGACGGCGCGGATCAAACCGCGTAAGTAAATCAAACGTCGACCTGCACGCATACCTTGTAGGAGCCGGCTTGCCGGCGATGAGGCCCTTGAGACATGTACCGTCCTTGATGCCGCCATCGCTGGCAAGCCAGCTCCTACGAGCTTTCGGATTTGGCGGTCAGTTGTTCGCGGCAATAGTCAGCGAACAACTGCGCCGGTTTGGTCAGTTGCCCACGCTTGAGCCATGCCGCCACCAATCCGGAACCGGTGACCTCTTCGGCGATGTCCACGCACACCACTTTCTGCCCGTCGTAGGTGCACTCCGAGTGCGGCTTGGTCACCAGGATCGAGAATCCGAAGCCTTGGCCGACCATGCCGCGCACCATCTCGATCGATGGCGAGCTGAAGGCGATGCGCGGGGTCAGGCCCAGCTCATCGAACAGGCTGACGAAATAGGTCCGGCTCGGCTGCACGTCCAAAAGAATCATCGGCTCCAGGTACAGGTCCCGCAGCGACACTTGCGCTTGCTGTGCGAAGCGGTGATCCGCCGGTAGCAGCGCGTACGGTCGCTGCGCCGGCATCAGTGGTTCGGTCTGGATGGTGCCGTCCAGATCGTGCTCGTAGAGGATCGCCAGATCGAAGGCGCCAGAGGTCAGGCCCTGCACCAGCTCTTGTTGCTCGCCGTCGCGGATGCGGATTTCCACCCCCGGGTACAACGCGGAAAACCCGGCGATCAATTGCGGCAGGTATAGCGGCGCGACGGTTTCGAAACAGCCGATATCGATCTGCCCGGATACCACGTCGTTGTCGGCCAGGGCGTTCTGTTCGAACTCCTTGGCCATGCGCAGCAGTTCCTGGGCCTTGCGGTAAAAGCGGGCACCGCTGGGGGTCAATGACACGCCCTGGGCGTGATGGCGGATCAGCAGTTGCACGCCGAAACTGTCTTCCAGACCTTTGATGGCCGTGGAGATCGAAGGCTGGGCGATGTAGAGCTTGCGCGAGGCCTCGGCGACGCTGCCGCACTCGACGGTGGTGATGAAGTATTTCAGTTGACGCAGATTGTAGGCAGCCACAGCAAACCTCGGGGGAGAACGGATCAGGCATCCAGGCAATTTGCGCGCCACCCCTATCCGCTCGGGTAGCGATTTGTCGTGGTTGAACAATAACCACATGCTGCGCCGGAAGGGAGATTGGCTACGTAGTTTTTTCTTGGCCTGCGAACACATTTTTACTGGTTTTCCACCGCTCGGGCCTGAGCGACTATCCAATACACAAGAATGTCCAACGGAGCATCTGAACGTGTTCGAGCTTGAGTATTGGCAACGCAAGGCCGCTTCCCTGCGGTTTCCCGACCAGGCCGTGATCGACGGCAAGCGCCATGCGGCGCAGTCGGGGCAGACTTTCGCCGCGATCAACCCCGCCACCGGCCAATGCCTGGCCAACGTTGCCGCCTGCGGCGAAGAAGACGTGAACGTGGCGGTGCGCAATGCGCGGCAGGTCTTCGAGGCGGGTACCTGGGCTGCGCGCTCACCGAGCGAACGCAAGCAAGTACTGTTGCGCCTGGCCGACTTGATTCTCGACAACCGCGAAGAACTGGCGCTGCTCGACTCGCTGAACATGGGCAAGCCCGTCGCGGATGCCTACAACATCGATGTGCCGGGCGCCGCGGGCGTGTTCCGCTGGTACGCCGAGAGCCTCGACAAACTCTATGATCAGGTCGCCCCGAGTGCGCAGAACGTGCTCGCGACCATCACCCGCGAAGCCCTCGGCGTGGTGGCGGCCGTGGTGCCGTGGAATTTCCCGCTGGACATGGCCGCGTGGAAACTCGCTCCGGCCCTGGCGTCGGGCAACTCGGTAATTCTCAAGCCGGCCGAGCAGTCGCCGTTTTCCGCTTTGCGTCTGGCTGAGCTGGCGCTTGAAGCCGGCGTGCCGGCAGGTGTGTTGAACGTGTTGCCCGGCCTCGGCGAGCAAACCGGCAAGGCCCTCGGCCTGCACCCGGACGTCGATTGCCTGGTGTTCACCGGCTCCACCGAAGTCGGCAAATATTTCATGCAGTACTCGGCGCAATCGAACCTAAAGCAGGTGTGGCTGGAGTGCGGCGGCAAGAGCGCCAACCTGGTGTTCGCCGATTGTCAGGATCTGGACCTGGCCGCGCAGAAAGCCGCGTTCGGCATCTTCTTCAACCAGGGTGAAGTCTGCTCGGCCAACTCGCGGTTGCTGGTACAACGCTCGATCCATGACGAGTTCGTCGAGCGCCTCAAGGCCCAGGCCGAACGCTGGTTGCCGGGCGATCCGCTGGACCCGTCGAGCGCCGCCGGGGCCATCGTCGACAGCCGTCAGACCGCGCGCATCATGACGTTCATCCAGCAGGCCGAGCAGCAAGGCGCGACCCGGATTTGTGGCGGTCGGCAGTCGATCTTCAACGGCTCGGACAACTTCATCCAGCCAACGATTTTCACCGGTGTGACCCCGGATATGCCGCTGTTTCGCGACGAAGTGTTCGGCCCGGTGCTGGCCGTCACGGCGTTCGACGATGAGGCTCACGCCTTGCAATTGGCCAACGACAGCGTCTACGGTCTGGCCGCTTCGCTGTGGACCGACGACCTCAACCGCGCCCACCGTGTGGCGCGACAATTGCGAGCCGGTACGGTGTCGGTCAACAGCGTCGATGCGCTGGACGTGACCGTACCTTTTGGCGGTGGCAAGCAGTCCGGTTTCGGCCGCGACCTGTCCCTGCATTCATTCGATAAATACACCCAGTTGAAGACCACCTGGTTTCAATTGCGCTGATAACAAAACGGAGAACTGGCGATGACCACACCACGTGAAACCCGCGACTACCAGGCCGCCGACGCTGCGCACCACATCCATGCGTTCGTCGATCAGAAAGCCCTCAACGACGAGGGGCCACGGGTGATGGTCCGTGGCGAGCGCCTGCATCTGTGGGACAACGATGGCCGGCGTTACCTCGACGGCATGTCCGGGTTGTGGTGCACCAACCTCGGTTACGGGCGCAAGGACCTGGCCGCTGCGGCGTCGCAACAGCTGGAGCAGCTGCCGTACTACAACATGTTTTTCCACACCACCCACCCGCAGGTGATCGAGCTGTCCGAGCTGCTGTTCAGCCTGCTGCCGGCTCACTACAGCCACGCGATCTACACCAACTCCGGCTCTGAAGCCAACGAGGTGTTGATCCGCACGGTGCGTCGTTACTGGCAGGTGCTCGGCAAGCCCGAGAAGAAAATCATGATCGGCCGCTGGAACGGTTATCACGGTTCGACCCTGGCCGCGACGGCGCTGGGCGGCATGAAATTCATGCACGAAATGGGCGGCATGATTCCGGACATCGAGCACATCGACGAGCCGTACTTCTTCGCCCACGAAGGCAACCTGACGCCAGCCGAATTCGGTCTGCGCGCGGCACAGCAACTGGAAGCGAAGATTCTCGAACTGGGGGCGGACAAGGTCGCAGGCTTCATCGCCGAACCGTTCCAGGGCGCCGGCGGCATGATCTTCCCGCCCGAAAGCTACTGGCCGGAAATCCAGCGCATTTGCCGCAAATACGATGTGCTGCTGTGCGCCGACGAAGTGATCGGCGGCTTCGGTCGCACCGGCGAATGGTTCGCCCACGAGTACTTCGGTTTCGAGCCGGACACCCTGTCCATCGCCAAGGGCCTGACCTCGGGCTACATCCCGATGGGTGGCTTGATCCTGTCGAAGAAAATGGCCTCGGTGCTGGTGGAGCAGGGCGGCGTGTTTGCCCACGGCCTGACCTATTCCGGGCACCCGGTGGCGGCGGCGGTGGCGATTGCCAACCTCAAGGCGCTGCGTGATGAAGGCGTGGTGACGCGGGTCAAGGACGACATCGGCCCGTACCTGCAACAGTGCCTGCGCGAAGTGTTCGGCAAGCACCCGCTGGTGGGCGACATCCAGGGCACCGGCATGGTCGCGGCGCTGCAACTGGCCGAAGACAAATCCACTCGCAAGCGTTTCGCCAACGAGAACGACATTGCGTGGCGCTGCCGTACGATTGGTTTCGAGGAGGGCGTGATCGTGCGCTCGACTTTGGGGCGGATCATCATGGCGCCGGCGTTGATTGCCAGTCGTGAAGAGGTTGACGAGTTGATCAGCAAGACCCTGACAGCGATGGATCGTACGGCGCAGGAATACGGCCGGCTCTGATATTGCCGGAAGGTCCTGCGGACCTTGATCGCGGGCAAGCCCGCTCCCACAGGATTCATGTCGGCCGCAGAAATCGGGCACGACACCTGACCTGTGGGAGCGGGCTTGCCCGCGATTGCTATCGCCCATTCAATACATTTTTAACGCGTTGCACCCACCTCGGGCATCCCCGCCCACAGCGCCCTTTCCCGGTGCGCGCTAACGAGTTTTTTCATCGTTCGCATCGACATATTTCCTCGTTTTCCTGATCCCGCCCTTGGGCCACCATCGATCTCGCCAGCCCGCCGAATGCTGCCCGCCGAAGGGTCCCCGAGAGACCACAGGCCGCAGCCGATTCAGGGCTCGCCGTACTGCCCATGACAAAACTAAATCAACAGCTTTGGGAGTGCTCCATGATCAAGTCCTTGCTTACCCGCGTTGCCCATCCACTGGCGGTCACCGCCATCGCCGCGACGGTCGCCACCAGCGCCCAGGCCGGCACCCTGTCCATCGGTCATACCACCTGGGTCGGCTACGGCACCCTGTACCTGGCCCAGGACCTTGGCTACTTCAAGGAAAACGGTTTGACCGTCGAGTTGCCGGTGGTCGAAGAAGCGGCGATGTACATGGCCGCACAAGCGTCCGGCGAGTTGTCCGGCTCGGCGTCGACCATCGACGAGGTGCTCAAGTACCGTCCGCAATTCTGCTTCAAGGCCGTGGCCGCACTGGACGACAGCCATGGTGGCGACGGCGTGCTGGTGGGCAAGGACGTCAAGAGCCTGCAAGAACTCAAGGGCAAGGCAGTGGCGGTGAACGAAGGTTCGACCTCGCAGTTCTGGCTGTCCTATCTGCTGAAGAAACACGGCATGAGCATGAGCGACATCACCGTGCAGAACATGACGGCCGACGATGCCGCCACTGCCTTCATCGCCGGTCGCGTTCCCGCCGCCGTGACCTGGGAGCCGCACCTGTCGATGGTTCGCGACAAGCAGCAGGGCAAGGTGCTGATCGACAGCAGCAGCACACCGGGGGTGATCGTCGACGTGGTTGCACTCAACTGCAGCGTCATCGAAAAACAGCCGGAAGACGTCAAGGCCCTGGTGGCCGGTTTGTACAAAGCCGTGCAGTACACCAAGGATCATCCGCAGGAAGCCTACAAAATCATGGCCAAGGGGGTTGGCGGTTACCTGGCCGATCCGAAGGAGCTGGAAGCTGCAGCGCAAGGCGTGCGTTTCTACGATCAGGCCATGAGCGAAAAACTGCTGGGTTCGCCGGGCAAGCCGGGTGACAGCGCGCCGCTGATCAAACTGGCCAACGAGACCGCCAGCGAGCTGCAAGGCAAACCCTACAACGTCAGCAATGACGACCTGATCGACAACCGCTTCGTCACCCCGCTCTAGGAGGCTGCATGTTCAAGCGCAATTCGTGGCTGAGCCGTTGCATCACGCCCAAGACCGGTTTGCCGGTCTCGGTGATCTGGAGCGCGAGCGGTTTGGCCTGGGTGCTGTTGGTCGGCCTGTGGGCCGGCTTGTCCTACGGTGGCGTGGTGCCGGGCATGTTCCTGCCGACGCCGGGCGCGGTGGTCGAGGCCGCCGTGCGCCTGGGTCGCGACGGCACCCTCGGCCAGCATGTGTGGGCCAGCGTTGAGGTGGTGATGGTCGGCTTCATCGTGTCGTCCCTGGTGGCGGTGCCGCTGGGACTGCTGATGGGCAGCTTCCGCATCGTCCAGGCGTTCCTGGAACCGTTGGTCAACTTCATCCGCTATTTGCCGGTGACCTCGTTCGTACCGTTGTTCATCCTGTGGATCGGTATCGGTCTGGAGCAGCGGGTGTCGGTGATCATCTTCGGCGTATTCTTCCAGCAACTGGTGATGATCGCGGACGTGTCAAAAGGCATCTCCAAGGACCTGATCAACGCCTCCTACACCCTGGGTTCCAACCGTCGTGATGCGGTGCTGCACGTGATCGCTCCGGCTTCCTTGCCAGGTGTGCTCGACACCCTGCGCGTGACCATGGGCTGGGCCTGGACTTACCTGGTGGTGGCTGAACTGGTCGCCGCTTCCAGTGGCCTGGGTTACCTGAGCCTCAAGGCCATGCGTGGCTTCCAGGTGGATGTGATTTTCCTCGCCATCGCGATCATCGGCCTGCTGGGCCTGGTCACCGATCAACTGTTCCGTTTCCTTCGCTTGAGGATCACCGCATGGGCTCAGTAACCGCCGCCACTCATCGTTTTGTCGCCCCCCAGGTTGTCCCGGTGAACGCCCCTCGGCTGAAGGTGGACAAGGTCAGCCTGCGTTACAAGAAACCCGATGGCGGAACCTTTACCGCATTGGAGGAAGTGTCATTCGAAGTGCCGGACCAGCAATTCGCGGTACTGGTCGGACCTTCGGGCTGCGGCAAGTCGAGCCTGCTGTACCTCACCGCCGGCCTGGCCGAACCGACCTCGGGCGAGATTTACGTCGGCGGCCAACAGGTGGAAGGGCCGGGTGCGGATCGCGGCATGGTGTTCCAGAGCTACACGCTGTTCCCGTGGCTGACGGTGCGCCAGAACGTCGAGTTCGGCCTCAAGCGGCGCGGCATGCCGGCGGCGCAACGCAAAGACATCGTCGACTACTACGTCAACGAAGTGGGCTTGAGCGGCTTTGCCGACAACTACGCCAAGCAGTTGTCCGGCGGCATGATGCAACGCGTCGCCATTGCCCGTGCGCTGGCCAATGATCCGCAGATCCTGCTGATGGACGAACCCTTCGGCGCCCTCGACAGCCAGACGCGCCTGCAAATGCAGCAGTTGTTGCTGCGGGTGTGGGGCAACAGCAAGAAGACCGTGTTGTTCGTGACCCACGACATCGACGAAGCGATTCTGCTCGGTGACCGCGTGTATGTAATGGGCGCCAGGCCCGGGCGGATCAAGCAGATTCTCGATGTGCCGATCGAACGTCCGCGCAACCTGGACATGGTCATGGAGCGCTCGTTCATCGAGATGAAACGCGAGATCTTCGGGCTGCTGCATGATGATCTGGAAGAGGTGCATTAAAGCCGATTCCAGCCCGTGCACCATCCCTGTGGGAGCGAGCTTGCTCGCGATTGCAATTTGTCATTCAGCATTGATGTCGACTGACACGACGCCATCGCGAGCAAGCTCGCTGCCACAGGTTTTGTGTCTGGCTGGAGTTAGGTGTCAGGGCGCAGCCGGCAACAGAAACCGCGCAATCACCGGCAGGTGATCGGAGATACGCAACGTATCGTCCTGCCGCACCATGGCCTCCACCCGTTTGATCCTCGGACTGTAGAACAGGTAGTCGACGGTCCGGTCCGGGCCGTTCAGCCCGGTGTCGTTCGGGTAATGCGTCAGCCAGCGCTCGCGATCTATGCCACTGGCCTCGTTGTTGGTCGGGATCATCGGGTACTTGTCCCACAGCAAGTGCAGCGGGCTGTCGGCGGAGAAGGGCGTGCGTTGCGCCTCGGGCAGGCGTCGATACTGGCCAAGCGGCAACAGGTTGAAATCCCCACCGATCAGCCACGGCGTGCCACGGCTTTCGAATCTGTCGAGCGTCCTGGCCACGGCGTCCACCTGTTTTTGCAGGATATTGCCGGCCCGGGTCGCACGCTCCAGATGGGTATTGAGCACGGCAATCTGCCCACCGTCACTCAAGGGCAGGTAGCTCACCAGCAAGGCGTTCCTCGGCTGGAACTGGCGGCTGAGAGGATTGCCCGAGGCGACGGGCAGTTGCAGGCGTTCGGCATGTTCGATCTGGTAACGGCTCAGGGTCGCCAGTTGCCGGCCAACGCTGCCGAAGATGTGCGGGTTCGGTACGAAGTCGGCCTTCCAGTCGAAGGCGCTGGCGCTACACGGATACAAGTCGGCGAGCCGTTCCTGCAGCAGCTTGAACTGGTGCTGGTAATCGCTGGCCTTGGCGCCGTCGTCCAGTTCCTGCAGCAACACGATGTCCGGTTGCTCGTCGCGAATCACCCGCGCCACTTCGTCGAGGCTGAAGGCCATGTCTTCCGGTGTGGGGCGTTCGTCGGTACCGGCGGCCAGGTCATTCCAGAACACGTAACGCTTGCCGGCCAGGTACTGGACGTTCCAGGTCATCACCTTCAACGCCTGCCCCGGGACCAGGGTGGGTGCCTGGTCACTGCAACTGACGGGTAACACTTCTTTGGCGTCGGGGCGCCAGGTCAGGCTGTAGATCATCACGACGGCCAGGCCGATCGCAATCAGCAGGCCCAGCAGGGTGTAGCGCAGTAGACGGGTCATGGCTCGGCTTAATAGCGTTACAAAATTGCTCTCGAGCATACCCGAGAGCGAGGGTCGCGCCCAAGGTCAGAGCGGGTTGTCATTGCTCTCGGGCAGCGGGTTGATCAGCATGAACAGGCGGAACAGCACCACGCTGGTAAACAACTGCAGGAAGCTGTGGGCGCTGTCGATCAGCACTGAAACCACCGGGTTCTGAGGTTCCGGGTACGCCGCCAGCGTCATGCCCTTGAGCACCCACAACGGCCCCATCACACACAGAATGCACAGCAGGATGCGCAGGAAGTGACCTTTGGTCACGCGCAGGCTTTCCTTCATGGCCGCCAGCGGCGCCAGGCCGCGCAACACCAGCAGGTATTCGCCAAACGCCAGGGTCACCATCAGGTAGATGCCTGGCAGGAAGTACAGCGACAGGCCCAGCAGAATCAGCACCGTATTGAGCGCCGTCAGCAGGGCGAAGCGCGGCCACAGGTAGGCGGACCTGGACAGCAGCTCGCGGTTGCTCGGCGATTCGCCCCGGCTGCGGGCGTCGAGAAACAGGATCAGCGCGGCGGTGTACAGCGGGTACACCAGCAAGCCGACGATCACGCTGATGCCGGGGAAACTGTCCGGCTCCGTGGAGTGGTCGACCACTTGTTGCAGCAGCGCCTCGAAAATCACCAGCGGCAGGCACAGCTGCACGATCTGGCCCAGATTGCGCTTGAAGAAATACAGGGAGTCACGCAGCACATCTAACGGATTCATCAGTCGGTATCGCAGGTTGGAAGCAGTGGTCCACTTTAACCGATCAAGTGCTCGGGGACGCAAACGTAAACGATCGGTAAAGGTCATTGAAACAACTTGTTTCAGCCTCCATTAAGGTCGGGCGCCTTATCCTCACTGGAAAAGCGCATTGATTTCCCCCGGCAATCTACGAGGTCGCCATGAACAGCGAAGAACAAACCCTGATCGATGGACTGTTTTCCCGGCTGCAGCAGGCCGAAACGGACTCAGCCCCGCGCGACGCCCAGGCCGAGGCGCGGATCAAGGAACACCTGACGCACCAGCCAGCGGCAGGTTATTTCATGACCCAGGCGATTCTGGTGCAAGAGGCGGCAATCAAGAGCCTCGATGAGCAGAACAAGCAACTGAACGGGCAAGTCCAGCAGATGCAGGCCGAGCTGCAGCAGGCCAGGGCGCAGGCGACCCCGGCTCCGGCACCCAGCAGTGGTGGCTTTTTGTCGAGCATCTTTGGCGGCGCTTCCCGTGATCCACAACCGGCACCCCCCCAGAACGCACCGCCGTCCAGCGGCGGCTGGCGTGAACCGGGGCGCTCGTCGTTCGGTGCGCAACCGCCACAGCAGAACTTCGGCGCACCACAGCAAAACCTTCCACAGCAGGGCTATGCACCGCAGCAGCAGGCTCCGGCAGCGGCCGGAAGCAGTTTCCTCGGCGGTGCGCTGAAAACCGCTGCCGGCGTGGCGGGTGGCGTGATGCTGGCCCAAGGCATCAGCAGCCTGTTCCATCACAATCAGCAACCGGAAGTCGTCGAAGTCATCAAGGAAGAGCCGGCCCAGGTCAACGACCAGGGCAACAATGGCTGGGGTGATGACCAGCGCATGGCCGGTAACGATTCCTGGAGCAACGATCAGGGCGGGTTCAGCGACGCTGATTACAGCGATGACAACTCATCGTTCTTCGGTGGCGACGACGATTCCTTCGTCTGACACGCCATTCGTCCGGAGCGCAACCGCGCTCCGGGCCGATTATTCGCGGAACAATCCTTTGGGCTGGCATACTGGGCGACTTTTCGGGCCCGGGGCCTGATTCCGCCTTGAGGAATACCGGTGAAAAAAATCGCAGTGTTCGCCGATGTCCAGAACCTCTACTACACCGTGCGTCAGGCTTATGGTTGCCACTTCAACTACGCCGCGCTGTGGGCTGACATCAGCAAACAGGGCGAGATCGTCGAGGCCTACGCCTACGCCATCGACCGCGGCGACAGTAAACAGCAGCAGTTCCAGCAAATCCTGCGCAACCTCGGTTTCACCGTGAAGCTCAAGCCCTACATCCAGCGCAGCGACGGCTCGGCCAAGGGTGACTGGGACGTGGGCATCACCCTCGACATCATGGACGCCGCCGACCATGTCGATGAAATCGTCCTGGCCTCCGGTGATGGTGATTTCGACATGTTGCTCGAGCGCATCATCAGCAAACACGGGGTACAGGCGGTGGCCTACGGCGTGCCGGGGCTGACGGCCAACTCGCTGATCCGCGCCGCCAGCCGCTACGTGCCGATCGAAGGCGCGTTGCTGCTCAAGAATTGATTTTTACGGAGTTCAACCAGGTTTGGAACGCATAGCAGTCATCGACTTTGAAACCACCGGGATCTCCCCGAGCAGCAGCTGCCGGGCCACGGAAATTGCCGTGGTGATCCTTGAACAGGGGCGCATCGTCGAGCGTTACCAGAGCCTGATGAACGCCGGTGTGCGGGTCCCGGGCTTCATCGAGCAACTCACCGGCATCAGCAACGCCATGCTGCGCACCGCGCCGCCTGCCGAGCAGGTGATGAACGAGGTCAATGAGTTCGTCGGCTGCACGCCGTTGCTCGCGCACAATGCCGCGTTCGACCAGAAGTTCTGGGACTTCGAGCTCGGGCGAATCAAACGCACCCGCTTGCAGAACTTTGCCTGCTCGCTGCTGTTGGCCCGCCGCCTGATGCCCGCCGCGCCGAACCACAAGCTCGGCACCCTGACCACCTTCGCCAACCTGCCCAACACCGGCAAGGCCCACCGGGCCATGGCCGATGCCGAGATGGCGGCCAACCTGACGGCGCACCTGGCCGAAGAACTGCGGCAGAAGCATGGCTTGCGCGAACTGTCCCATGACTTGCTGTGCAAGTTGCAGAAAGTGCCGGCGGCGAGAGTGGGCGAGCACCTCAAGCGCTATCGCTGATCCCGAAGTCACCATAAATCCCCTGTGGGAGCGAGCAAGCTCGCTCCCACAGGGACATCATTGCCTCAGGATTTGCCATTCCCTTCGATATGCCCCAACGGCACCCGCTTCTCTATCGCACTCGACAACACGATCGACGTCTTGCTGAACCCGAACGTAGCAATCCGGTTGATCAGTTCTTCCAGCTCCGGCATCGAGCCCACCGCCGCTTGCATGATCACGCACGGGTCGCCGGTCACCCGATGGCATTCGGTCAACTGCGGGATTTTGATCAGGTCGTCGTAGGCTTTCTGGTTGCCGTGCTGGTTCAGGCGCAGTTCGATCACGCACTGGATCGGCAGGCCGAGCTTGGCCATGTCGACTTTCGCCTGATAGCCGGTGATCACCCCGCTGGCTTCGAGCTTGGCCACGCGCTCGGCCACCGCCGGGGCGGACAGGTTGACCTTGCGCGCCAGGTCGGCGTAGGACGCGCGACCGTTTTCCAGCAGGGCGCTGAGCAGCATGCGGTCGTACTTATCCATCGGGGTGACTCCTGAAAATAGCCGACTTTCGAAAACACGGTTTATAGCGCTGAACTCCGTGTTTTGAAAAGTGTACTGGCGCTTTAAACAGGTTTTGTAACTTATTTTCCGACACTAGCCTTTCTAGAATAGCCGTTCACTTGTCTTTGCCTGTGAGCTGCCCCCATGTCCGGTCTTCGTCGCTTTCCCTTACCCCTGATCGCTGCCTTCTTCGCCTTGTACGTGATTTGGGGCTCGACTTACCTGGTGATCCGCATCGGTGTGGAATATTGGCCGCCGCTGTTGCTCGCGGGGATCCGCTTTGTCATTGCCGGGACCTTGATGTACGCCTTCCTGCGCTGGCGCGGGGCGCCTGCGCCGACCTGGGCGCAATGGAAAGCTGCTGGCATCATCGGGATCTTGTTGCTGGCGTGCGGCAATGGCGCGGTGAGTGTGGCCGAACACACGGGCGTCGCGTCGGGCGTGGCAGCACTGGCAGTGGCGACGGTGCCGCTGTTTACCTTGCTCTGTGGATATTTCTGGGGCGCGCGTAATACCCGTCTCGAATGGGCCGGGATTGTCCTCGGGCTGATCGGCATTGCCATGCTCAACCTGGGTTCCAACCTGCAATCGAGTCCATTGGGTGCGGCGTTATTGATTTTTGCTGCGGCGACCTGGGCGTTTGGTTCTGTTTGGAGCAAACATTTGCCGCTGCCCCAAGGCGCGATGGCCAGCGCCGTGGAAATGCTGGTGGGTGGTGTGGTGCTGCTGATCGCCAGTGCGGTCAGCGGTGAACACCTGGAAAAGGTGCCGCCGATCGAAGGCTGGGCCGCGCTGGCGTACCTGACCGTGTTCGGGTCGATCATCGCCTTCAACGCCTACATGTACCTGTTGAAGCACGTGCGTCCGGCCGCGGCCACCAGCTATGCCTACGTCAACCCGGCGGTGGCGGTGTTGCTGGGGATCGTGTTTGTCGGCGAAACCATCGGTATCGAGGAAGCGTTGGCGATGGCTGTGATCATCAGTGCCGTTGTGTTGATTGGCCTGCCGCAATGGCGTCGTAAACCGGAGCTACCTGCGGTGAAGGTGGTGCCGACAGAATCCCGTGTGAATTAGGGTAAACTGCGCGGCATTGCACACCCGCGCTGAATTTTCCTACGGTACTCCCATGACTTTCGCCACCCTTGGCCTGATCGAACCCTTGCTGCGCTCCCTCGAGACGCTCGGCTACCAGACTCCGACGCCGGTTCAGGCGCAAGCCATTCCGGCGGTGCTGGCCGGGCGCGACCTGATGGCCGCCGCCCAGACCGGCACTGGCAAGACCGCCGGTTTCGCCCTGCCGCTGTTGCAACTGCTGGCCATGGAAGGGCCGAAAGTCACCGCCAACTCGGTTCGCGCACTGATCCTGGTGCCGACCCGCGAACTGGCCGAGCAAGTTCACGAAGCCGTGCGCCAGTACGCCGAAAACCTGCCGTTGCGCACTTACGCGGTGTACGGCGGCGTCAGCATCAACCCGCAAATGATGAAGCTGCGCAGTGGCGTCGATCTGCTGGTGGCGACTCCGGGCCGCTTGCTCGACCTGTTCCGCCAGAACGCGCTGAAGTTCAACCAGCTGCAGACCCTGGTGCTGGACGAAGCCGACCGCATGCTCGACCTGGGCTTTTCCGAGGAGCTGGCGAACATTTACCGCGCGCTGCCGAAGAAACGTCAGACGCTGCTGTTCTCCGCGACCTTCTCCGACGACATCCGCCTGCTGGCCGGGCAGATGCTCAACGACCCGCTGACGGTTGAAGTGAGCCCGCGCAACGTCGCGGCCAACACGGTCAAGCAATGGATCGTGACGGTGGACAAGAAGCGCAAGCCGGAACTGTTCGTGCACCTGATGCGCAAGGGCAAGTGGAAGCAGGTGCTGGTGTTCGCCAAGACCCGCAACGGCGTGGACGCGCTGGTGGAAAAGCTCCAGGGCCTGGGCATCAATGCCGACGGCATCCACGGCGACAAGCCCCAGGCGACCCGCCAGCGTGCGCTCGACCGCTTCAAGGCGAGTGAAGTGCAGATCCTGGTCGCCACCGACGTCGCGGCCCGTGGCCTGGACATCGAAGACCTGCCGTTGGTGGTCAACTTCGACTTGCCGATCGTTGCCGAGGACTACATCCACCGCATCGGTCGTACCGGCCGCGCGGGCTCGACCGGCGAGGCAATTTCCCTGGTGTGTGCCGATGAAGTGAATCTGCTGTCGGCCATCGAGACGCTGACCCGCCAGACCCTGAAGCGGCAGAACGAGCCGGACTTCGAACCCGAGCACCGCGTACCGGACACCGATGCCAGTGGCCAGGTCGTCAAGAAGCCGAAGAAACCGAAGAAGCCCAAGGCTTCCGGTGGTGGCGGTGGTAAACGCAATCTGGGTAAGTGGGTGGACAGCGGAGAAGTTGCGCCGGCAGAGCCTTCGATCAAGCCCGTGCGCAAGGTGCCGGTGTTCAATACCGGGCCGCGCAAGCGCAAGCCTTAATAGGTGCTGCGTTAGTTAGTCCGCCTTCGCGAGCAAGCTCGCTCCCACACTGGATCTGCATTGTTCACACATCCTCTGTGGGAGCGAGCTTGCTCGCGATGGGGGCGCCTCGGTCTTCAACCCTTGCGCCGCAACCACTCCACCATCCCCAACCCCGCCGTCCGGCCGCTGGCGAAACACGCAGTCAGCAGATAGCCGCCCGTCGGCGCTTCCCAATCGAGCATTTCCCCGGCGCAGAACACGCCAGGCATCTGCTTGAGCATCAAGCGCTCATCCATCGCCTCGAACAACACACCGCCAGCACTGCTGATGGCCTCGTCCAGTGGACGGGTTTTCACCAGCGTCAGTGGCAATGCCTTGATCGCCTTGGCCAGCAAGGCCATGTCGGCAAAGCAGTCGGCGCCGGTCAGTTCACGCAATAACGCTGCTTTCACACCATCGATGCCCAACTGGCTGTGCAGGTGCTTGGCCATGGAACGTGATCCCCGGGGTTTGCTCAGCGCCGCCTGAATTTTATCCACAGGCCGGCCAGGCAGCAGGTCCAGATGAATCGTTGCCGATCCGTGTCGGTTGATCGCTTCGCGCACAGGCGCGGACAGGGCATAGATCAAACTGCCTTCGATTCCGGTGGCCGTGATCACACATTCGCCGAGCCGTGGCACGTCGTCGTTGAGGCCAATGGCGATGTTTTTCAGCGGTGCGCCGGCGAATTTGCTGACCATCAATTCGCTCCAGGCCTGCACCTCGAAGCCGCAATTGCTGGGTTGCAGCGGCGCCAGTCCTACGCCGTGCTGCTCAAGTGGCAGCATCCAGGCACCGTCCGAACCCAGGCGCGACCAACTGCCGCCGCCGAGGGCGAGCAGGGTGGCGTCGGCCTGAACGGTCTTTTCGCCTTCCGGGCTGTCGATGCGCAAAGCGCCGCGCTCGTCCCAGCCGAGCCAGCGGTGGCGGGTGTGGATAACTACGCCGCTGTCGCGCAGGCGCTTGAGCCAGGCGCGCAGCAATGGCGCGGCTTTCATGTCGGTGGGGAATACCCGGCCGGAACTGCCGACGAAGGTTTCGATGCCCAGGTCATGAATCCACTGGCACAGCGCTTCGGCACCAAAACCGCGCAGCAGCGGGGCGATCTGCGGGGCGCGTTCGGCGTAGCGCGAGAGAAACGCCGGGTAGGCTTCGGAGTGCGTGATGTTCATGCCGCCAACACCGGCCAGGAGGAATTTGCGTCCGACCGAAGGCATGCCGTCGTACAGGTCGACCTTGATCCCGGCCCGGCTCAACACTTCGGCCGCCATCAGGCCGGCAGGGCCGCCGCCGATGATGGCGACGTGAGGGGGGAGAGAAGTGCTGGGCTGAGTCATGGTAAAAGCTGCGGTGTGGCGGAGTAGCCGCGCATTCTAGCAGTACACGATAACTGTGGGAGCGGGCTTGCCCGCGATAGCGGACTGTCAGCCATAGAATCTCCCACAGGAACAGCGGTGATTTTGAAAGTGGTTAAAAAATAGGCAGTGCTCTGTAGCCTATACACCGCGTGGCCTGTAGTCCCTTTCACTCAGGTTATCCACAGGCAGCTCCACAGGCATTGTGGGTAAAGCATCCACAGCTCAGTGACAGCCTGATGACTGCCAGACGCGCTGCGCGCTGTGATGGAGGATGCCGTGACGGCGGGCGAGGGCCTGACGGTCCTTGCTGTAGCCGCCGCCGATCACGCCGACCACGGGGATGTCGCGACCCAGGCAATGGCGCATCACGCTTTCATCGCGGGCGGCGACGCCTTCGTCTGTCAGCTGCAGATAACCCAGGGCATCGTCCTTGTGCACATCGACCCCGGCGTCATACAGGACCAGATCCGGTTGATAGAGCGGCAGCAGGTAGTTGAGCGCATCGTCCACCACTTTCAGGTAGTCGGCATCGCCCATGCCGTTGGGCAATGGTATGTCCCAGTCGCTTTCGGCCTTGCGTGCAGGAAAGTTCTTCTCGCAGTGCAGGGAAACGGTCACCGCTTCTGGAGTGTTGTGCAGTATTCGTGCAGTCCCGTCGCCCTGATGCACGTCGCAATCGAAGATCAGTACCCGATTGACCCGACCGCTTTCCAGCAGGTAATGGCTGATCACCGCCAGGTCATTGAAGATGCAGAACCCGGCCGGGTAGTCGTAGTGCGCATGGTGGGTGCCGCCCGCCAGGTGACAGGCCAGGCCATGCTCCAGCGCCTGCTCGGCGGCGAGCAACGAGCCACCGACCGCCCGCACCGTACGCCGGGCCAGGGCTTCGCTCCAGGGCAGGCCGAGGCGGCGCTGGTCTTCGCGGGACAACTCGCCACTCATGTAGCGCGCGATATACGAAGGGTCATGGGCGAGGGCGAGAATGTCTGCGGGACACAATTGCGGGCGCAGCAGGTCGGCGTCGCGGGTCAGGCCGCTGTCCACGAGGTGATCGCGCAGCAGGCGAAACTTGTCCATGGGGAAGCGGTGATCCGCCGGAAACTCGGGACTGTAGTCTTCGTGATAAATCAGCGGCAGTGGCATGGTCATTTCATGTAGGAATGAGAGAAGGATCCTACCAGCGTTGTAGACTTGCGACATTGAAATGGAGGGGCGGGCACGATGGAGCCAATACTGGAGCTGGAAAGTGCGCGGCTGCTGTTGCGCCAGTGGCGCGATGAAGACTTGCCGGACTTTGCGGCGATGTGTGCCGATCCGCAGGTGATGCGCTATTTCCCAGCCACCTTGAGCCGGCTGGAAAGTGCATCATTGATCGGGCGAATCCGTGGGCATTTCGCCGAACATGGTTATGGCCTCTGGGCTTTGCAGCGCAAGGACTCCGGCCAGTTCATCGGCTTTACCGGGCTACTCATGGTCG
Source organism: Pseudomonas sp. PB101 (assembly GCF_009764265.1). Lineage (GTDB taxonomy): Bacteria > Pseudomonadota > Gammaproteobacteria > Pseudomonadales > Pseudomonadaceae > Aquipseudomonas. The sequence goes on along the minus strand of NZ_RWIR01000007.1, from coordinate 139,069 downwards.
GGTTCGACGCGCCTTTCACCCCCGCCACGGAAATCGGCTGGCGCCTGGCCCGCGAGCACTGGGGCCTCGGTTACGCCAGTGAAGCGGCGTGGACCGCTCTGCGCTGCGGCTTTGACCGCTTGCCGCTGAAAGAAGTGGTGGCCTTCACGACGCAAACCAATCTGCCTTCAGAAAAAGTCATGCAGGCCATCGGCATGCACCATGATCCGGCGGATGACTTCGATCACCCGCGGCTCGAGGCCGATCACCCGTTGCGTCGGCATGTGCTGTATCGCATCAGTCGCGAACAATGGCTGCAAACCTTGCATGGATAAGCTGGCGCGGACGTTTACAATGGCCCTCATGATGGCCCGGGCCGGAAACTGAATCGACCGTTGCAGCCAAGACTGTGCGGCAATGTTTTGCGTGAGGAGAGTCTGAATGAGCCAAGTGTTGGAAGATCTGGTCGAGCTGCTGACCCTGGAACCGATCGAGGAAAACCTGTTCCGTGGCCGTAGCCAGGACCTGGGCTTTCGTCAGCTGTTCGGCGGTCAGGTGCTCGGCCAGTCGCTGTCGGCGGCCAGTCAGACCGTTGAAGAGGCACGTCATGTGCATTCGATGCACGGCTATTTCCTGCGGCCGGGCGATGCCGGGTTGCCGGTGGTGTATCAGGTTGACCGGGTGCGTGACGGGGGCAGTTTCAGCACGCGTCGGGTGACGGCCATCCAGAAAGGCCATCCGATTTTCACGTGCAGCGCCTCGTTCCAGTACGACGAAGAAGGCTTCCAGCACCAGACCGAAATGCCGCAAGTGGTCGGTCCGGAAAACCTGCCATCGGAGCTGGAGATCACCCAGCAGCGCGCGCACTTGATCCCGGAGAAAATGCGCGAAAAGCTCCTGTGCCCCAAGCCGATCGAATTCCGCCCGGTGACCGAAAAAGATCCCTACAACCCGCTGCCGTCCGACCCGATCAAGTACGTCTGGTTCCGCGCCGACGGGGCCTTGGCCGATTCGCCGGCGTTGCACAAGTACCTGCTGGCCTACGCATCGGACTTCGGCCTGTTGGTCACCTCGATGCAGCCCCACGGCAAGTCGGTCTGGCACAAGGACATGCAAGTCGCCAGCCTCGATCACGCGCTCTGGTTCCATCAGAATCTGCGCGCCGATGATTGGCTGCTCTACGCGATGGACAGTCCGTGGGCCGGCAACTCCCGTGGATTCTCCCGTGGCAGCGTGTTCAACCGCGCCGGTCAACTGGTGGCCTCGGTCACCCAGGAAGGCTTGATCCGCCACCGCAAGGATTGGGCATGAGCCTGGCCGACGTGCGTCACTGGGTGTTCGACATGGACGGCACCCTGACGGTGGCCGTGCACGACTTCGCGGCGATTCGCGTGGCGTTGGCGATTCCTGCCGAAGACGACATCCTGACCCACCTCGCCGCGCTGCCGGCCGATGAAGCCGCGGCCAAGCATGCGTGGCTGCTGGAGCATGAGCGCGACCTGGCGCTCGGTTCGCAACCGGCACCGGGTGCGGTGGAGCTGGTGCGCGAGCTGGCCGGGCGCGGTTATCGCCTGGGCATCCTGACGCGCAACGCCCGGGAGCTGGCGCATGTCACGCTGCAGGCCATCGGCCTGGCCGACTGCTTTGCGCTGGAGGATGTGTTGGGCCGCGATGATGCCCCGCCCAAGCCGCATCCGGGCGGGCTGCTGAAACTGGCCGAAGCGTGGAATGTGCCGGCGAGCGAGATGGTGATGGTCGGTGATTACCGCTTCGATCTCGATTGCGGGCGCGCGGCGGGGGCGCGGACTGTGTTGGTGAATCTGCCGGATAACCCGTGGCCGGAATTGACCGATTGGCATGCGGCCGATTGTGTTGAGTTGCGGCGGATGCTGTTGGCTTGATGGCCTCATCGCTGGCAAGCCAGCTCCTACGGGAACAAAGCCTTTTGCCCCTCCGGCGAGGTAAACATCCCGTCACCGTTATGCCCGACTCCGGGCACTTCAACCAGTTGCTGATTCAGCCCTTGCGGTTGCAGGCGCTTCAGGTAATCAAAGTAAAAACGCCCACGCGCCAATCGATAGGGTCCCTGTGCCCGGGCTTCGCAGCTCTTGTCCAGCGCCGGATGGTTCGGGTCGATGTCCTGCTGCCCCAGCAGGTAAACGACTTCACGCTTGAGGTAGCTTTCCTGCAGTTGCGCCGCGGTTTGTCCTTCGGCGTAGGCCGGTAAATCCGACAGCCCATACTTCCAGCGATTGAATTGCGGACAACCCGCGTGGCTGAACGCCACGGGCCGGCGCTCATCGAAATAGGCGTAGGAGGACGGGTTGGCGATCACGTAGCGCACCTGCACGCCAGCCGCATCGAGGCCGGACTGCGCGTGGCCGAGCAATGCATAGCGCTGAACCACCTGCGCGCCGCCGGAGTGCCCGGCGATGACGATTTGCTTCACATCCGGAAACTGCTGGCGGTCACCCAGGCGGGCGACGATTTCGTCGAGCGCCGCGTAGGAACTCAGCCGAAACGGTGCCGTGGATTCGCCGCCGGCCATCCATTCATCGCCTTGCCAGCGCAAGACCGTGTCGGCCACCGGATGGGCCGCGACGTCGGTTTCATTGAGAAACTGCGGGGCGATCACCAGGGTCGTAGCGCTCTGCCCGGCCAGTTCGGCAGCGTGTTCGCCGCTTTGCAGATAGGTTTGCGCGTTGCGCAAACGCCCGTGGATGATGATCAGCACCCGCTCGATATTTGCCGGGGCGGGGCTTATGCCCACCGCGATTTCACCTGATTTCAACAGCAAGCGCCCGGGACTGAGTTCCTTGACCCCTTGCTCGGCGGCCTGGGACGTTGCGCAAGTAAACAGAACAACTAACAACCACTTCTTCATTTACAGATTTTTCGTCGCAAAGGTATCGCACTGGCCAACCTGGCCTTGGGCGAAACCGGTTTTGAACCAGCGCACCCGTTGCGCTGACGTACCGTGGGTGAACGAGTCCGGGACCACGCGGCCCTGACCCTGTTGCTGCAAACGATCGTCGCCGATGGCGTTTGCCGCGTTCAGTGCTTCTTCGATGTCGCCTGGTTCCAGCCAGTTCAGGCGCTTCTGCGCATTGTTGGCCCAGACGCCGGCCAGGCAATCGGCTTGCAGTTCCTGGCGAACCAGCAAACCGCCGTCGCCTTCCATCTGCCGGCCTTGTTGGCGCGCGGCCTGAATTTTTGCGGACACCCCCAGCAGGGTTTGCACATGGTGTCCGACTTCGTGAGCGATCACGTAGGCCTGGGCGAAGTCGCCCGCGGCGGAAAAACGTTGGGACATTTCCTGGAAAAACGCCATGTCCAGGTAGACCTTCTGATCCGCCGGGCAATAGAACGGGCCGGTTGCCGAGGTGGCCAGGCCGCAGGCCGAATTCACGCGGTTGCTGAACAGCACCAGGGTCGGTTCTTTGTATTGGCGACCGGCCTGCTGGAAAATCGCACCCCAGGTGTCCTCGGTGTCGCCGAGGATCGAACGCACGAACTCCGCGCTTTCATCATTGGCCGGCGGTGCCTGGCGACTCTGGTTGGTAGCGGGCGCCGTTTGCTGGCCCATTTGCTCGGTCAGTTGTCCGAGGATTTGCAGCGGGTCCTGGCCGGTGATCCAGCCGATGCCGACGATCAACAGGATCGCCGTCAGGCTCAGGCCCTTGCCACCGCCGAACCGCATGCCGCCGCCGCCGCCGCCGCCAACATCATCGCCACGGGCGTCGACTACGTTGTCGCTGCGTCGGCCTTTTTTCCATAGCATGTGGGAATCCTCTGGTTGTCCGTGCGATGAGTGTTGCTGCCAAGTGGGAACGGCGCCAGCCCGGTCGTCAGACAGCCTTTAACGGCGCCGGTTCTATCCGTGCTGTCACATTAGCAACCGCATTGACGGATGAAGTCACAGATTTTCGGCGGCGAAGGTATCGCATGCTTTCGTCAGACCTGTATCGAATCCAGTCTTGAACCAGTCCACGCGCTGCCTTGAGGTGCCGTGGCTGAATGTTTCGGGCCGAACCGGGACATTTCGCGAGCGTTGCATGTAGTCGTCACCGAACACCGTAGCGGCATTCAGGGCAGCTTCTATATCACCGGGCTCCAGCCAATCCAGACGTTTTTGCGCATGGTGTGCCCAAACACCGGCCAGGCAGTCGGCCTGCAGTTCCGCGCGCACTTCCAGGCCGCCATCACCACTGACCGGTTGTTGATCGAGCAAGGCTTTCTCGAAGGGGGCGGACAATCCCAGTTCAAGCTGTACGTGATGGCCGACCTCGTGAGCGATGATGTAGGCCCGCGCGAAATCACCGATCACTGACTGCCGTTCGATCTTTTCGAAGAACTCCGGATCGAGGTAGACCTGACGATTGCTCGGGCAATAGAACGGACCAATGCTGGAGCCGGCGTAACCACATCCCGAGGCCACGCCATCGTTGAACAGCGTCAGTACGGGTGGCGGATAACGCCGTCCCGTTTCGGCAAAAAGTTGTTTCCAGGTGTCTTCGGTATCACCGAGCACGGCCTGGACAAACTTCAGTTGCTGATCTTCTGAGGGTTCAATCGATAGCGCGCTGGGGGGTGGAGGCGGGGTGTTCGCGGGAGCGTCCGGTGCCGTATCCAGGGTCAAATAAGCTCCTGCGCCTGCCAGTGCAATGACAGCCAGTCCGACGCCTAGTGTTTTCCCTGTAGTGGTGCGGGCATCCTTGCCCTCGCGCGTGTCGTTTACGTTGTCGCTGCGTCTTGCTTTGTTCCATAACATGGTTGCGGCCTCTCATGGATTGATGGGGCGTTTATCGCCGGGTCCATGAATAACCTCACCGGGAATGGTGCGCAGGAGAAATGTGTAAGGACTGGTAAGGCCACCTGCGTTCTGACGGATGTCGCGGATCGCCGGTGACCATTTCGCGGTTACTGGTCGAACGCATCCCACACCGGCGCAAAGTCAGGACTGACCTGACGCTCGCGTTTGGACAGGCTGGCGATCAAGGAACGGTCCTGGTCATCCAGTTGCACTTGCAGCGCCGCGAGATTGGCCAGTTGATTGGCCTCGCTGCTGGCCTTGGGGATCGCGGCCACGTTGGGCTGATCGAGCAGCCATTTGAGCGCGACCTGGGTCGGCAGCACGCTGTGTTTCGCGGCGATCTGCTGGATGGCCGGGATGTCGGATACCTTGTTGCGGGCCAGCGGCGTGTAGGCCGTCAGCGCCATATCGTGTTGACGGGCGTAGTCGAGCAGGGCGTTTTGTCCGAGCAGCACGTGGTACTCGACCTGGATCGCCGACAGCGGCGCGCCGAGTTCTTCGACGACTTTGCGTAGCAAGGGCAGTGGAAAGTTCGCCACGCCAATGTTGCGCGCCAGGCCTTGTTCCTTGAACGACACCAGGGTCTCGATTGTGAGCGGTAAATCCCAATCGGTGGTCGGCCAATGGAGCATGAACAGGTCGACGTATTCGCTGCGCAGGGCCTTGAGGCTGCGGTCCATGGAATGACGCATGGCGTCGGGTTGCAGTTGGTCCCACCAGACTTTGCTCGTGACGTGGATCTGCCCGCGGGGTATCGGACTGTTCGCCAGCGCCTGACCGACAGCGTCTTCGTTGTTGTAGGCCGCTGCCGTGTCGATGTGCCGGTAACCCAGGGCCAGGGCCTGCTCCACGGCACGGGTGCATTCCTCGCCGAGCATCGGCCAGGTGCCGAGGCCGAGTTTCGGCATGTTCAAACCCTGTGCGTTAACGATGTGCTGCATGGTCGATCTCCTTTTCATAAGCCGTGACGCCTGCGATATGGCGCGCGGCTATGTAGCCAAAGGTCAGCGCCGGGCCGAGATTGATGCCGCCGGCGGGGTAGTGACCGCCCATGATGCTGGCCATGTCGCCGCCCGCCGCATACAGCCCGGCGATGGGCTGCGCGCAGTCGTCCAGGACCTGGGCGTGTTGGTTGACCTTGAGTCCGGCGAAGGTGCCGAAACAGCCGGGCTGGACCTTCACGGCATAGAACGGGCCTTGTTTGATCGGCGCGACGCAGGGGTTGGGTTGCTGTAACGCGTCACCCTGCTTGCGGTTGTAAGGCGTGGAACCACGACCGAACTGCGGGTCTTCGCCGTTGCGGGCGTGGCGGTTGTAGTCCGACACCGTGCTACGCAAGCCAATCGGGTCTATGCCACAGGCGGCCGCCAATTCCTCAAGCGTATTGCCGGTTTTCAGATAGCCGCTGCGGATGAAGGATGACAGCGGCACCGGAAATGGCCGGGAGATGCCCAGGCCATATCGACGCTGAAAGCCATGGGTGCAGATCAGCCACGACGCCACCTCTTCACCCGGCGGGGCGGCGGCGACCATGGCCGTGACGTAGTCGTAGTAGCCGTTGGCTTCATTGACGAAGCGCCGGCCGTTGCTCAGCACACCGATGATGCCCGGTTTGCCCCGCTCGATGATGTGCGGGAAGTGTCCCGTGCTGCCGTCGCTGTGCGGCACTTGTGAGACCGGCGCCCAGGCGACGGCTGACGCCATGTCGCTGTTCACCCGGGCGCCGGCGCTTTCGCCCAGGCGCAGGCCATCGCCGCAAACGCCGAGGGGCGGCAAGGCCAGGTGCTCATGCCCGGTTGGCGTGCGGGGGAACAGGGCCTTGCGCCGTTCGATGTCATTGGCGAAACCACCGGCGGCGAGCACCACGGCCTTGCGTGCATGGATGCGCACCGAACCTTTGGCGGTGCTGACCACGGCACCTCGCACCTGATCGTTCTCGCGCAGCAAGCCGGTCACGGGCGCCGACTCCCAGAGCAACACGCCGAGGTCGTCGGCGGATTTTGCCAGGCGCGCCACCAGGGCAACGCCGTTGACCAGTTGCATCGCCCGGCCATGCGTGGCGAGGTCGATCAGGTGACGACTGAAACGCCGCGTAACGTGCCAGGCCGCCGACAGGGAGCGGGTCAGGTTGAGGAAGGCCGTGAGGTCCGCCCCCGCCATGATCGGCATGCCCATGAACGAGGTTTCCCGCATGGTTTTGCGCAGACGCCTGAGCAGTGTGCCGACTTTTCTTGCGTCGTAGGGGGCTGCGATCACCGAACGTCCACCGGTGCCTGCCCCGGGTGTGTCACCGTGAATGTCGGCAATGGCGTTGCCGTCGGCGAATTGCAGCGTGGTGTGCTGTTCGAAGAACGAGACCATTCGCGGGCCGGCCTCCAGGAAAGCGTCGATCATCGCCGGATCAAAGCGCTCGCCCAGTTCGTGTTTGAGGTAAGTGCGCGGCAGTTCAACGTCTTCGACGATGCCGGCACGCCGGGCCAACGGGTTGCACGGCACCCAGGCCCAGCCACCGGACCAGGCCGTGGCACCGCCGAACACAGGGTCCTTTTCCACCACTATGACTTTCAGCCCGTGCCACGCGGCGGTCACGGCTGCTGACAGTCCCGCCGCACCGGAGCCAACGATCAGCACATCGCAGTCGACGTCGGGAAGAAAGTGCGCTTGGGCAGGCATTGGTTGAACTCCGGCGTTTTATTATTTTGGAATCTGGTTCCAAAAAATATAGGAGTCCGGTGAAGTCGGACAAGTCTGGGTGGCGTAAAGCGGGCGGTTATCGAACGGTCAGTTCCAGATTTCGCATTCGACTGGATGTCTTCTAGAATCGAACAAATTTTGTGTGGAAGCGACCATGGCCGGCAGTCAGATCGAACGTGTTTTCAGTGTGCTCGAAAGCCTCACCAGCGACCCTCGTGGCCTGCCCATGCAGACCCTGGCGGAGCAACTGGACATCCCCAAGAGCGCCACCCATCGCCTGTTGGCCGAACTGATCCGCCTCGGTTATGTGCGGCAGAATCCGGATAATCTGCGTTATCACCTCTCGACCAAGCTGGTGGCGATGGGTTTTCGTTATTTGTCGAGCAGCGGTGCCGACATTGTGCAGCCGGTGCTTGATCGCCTGGCGCAGGAAACCGGCGAACTGGTGCGTCTCGGAGTGATCGATGGCGAACGCCAGACCTGGATCGCCAAGTCCCAGGGTGCGCGCTCCGGTCTGCGTTACGACCCGGACATGGGACGAGATGCGCCGTTGTTCTACACAGCCTCCGGACATGCGTGGCTGGCGTGCATGAGCGATGCCGAAGCCTTGTCTCTGGTGGAGCGCCAGGGTGCACAGGTGCCGGAACACGTAGGGCCGAACGCGCCACGCTCCAACATCGAATTGCTCGAACGCCTGCGTCTGGCGCGGGAGCAGGGCTACGCCTGGGTCGAGGAAAGCTCGGCAGTGGGGACCTCAGCCATTGCGGCGGTGGTGCGTCATCCCGCGGATGGACGGGTGATCGGCGTGCTCAGCATTGCCGGCCCGAGCGCACGGATGCCGGGGGCGCGGCTGCATGAGCTGGCGCCATTGTTGTTGGCATTTACCGAGGAGTTGTCGGCGGCGAGTTTGGCGTCGGAGTTGTTTGTCTGAGTCTGGGCAGTTTTAAAGCTGTGCGCTGTTCGAACACTTTCAGGATTGGTCTGTGTAAGAATCTGGAACTCGGTTCTAGATTATTGGAATTCATCGCTCCAATAACACTCACAAGAGGACCGCATCTTGAATTCGCCACTTCGCATCGCCCTGATCGGTGCTGGCAACATGGGCCAGCAGCACTACCAGCACCTGCAATCCCTGACTGAAGCGACGCTGTGCGCCGTGGCCGATCCCGGACCGCAGGCGGCCAGTCTTGCGGCACAATGGGGCGTAGCCTGTTTCGCCGATCATCGTCAGATGCTGGAGCAGGCAAAGCCAGACGCTGTCATCGTCGCCAACCCGAACACGCAGCACGTCGGCACGGCCCTCGATTGCCTGGCGACCGGCGTGCCGGTGTTGCTGGAAAAACCGGTGGGCGTGCACCTGGCTGAAGCCAGGGAACTGGTGGCTGCCTCGAAGGCCAGTGGCGTTCCGGTATTGGTCGGACATCACCGCCGGCACAATCCACTGATCGTCCGCGCCCACGAACTTGTCCACAGCGGCGCACTGGGGCGGTTGACCACGGTCACGGCGCTCTGGCAGTTGCGCAAGCCCGACAGCTATTTCGAAACACCCTGGCGGCGCGAGGCCGGTGCGGGGATGCTGCTGACCAACCTGATCCACGACCTCGATCTGCTGCGGCACTTGTGCGGCGAGGTGCGTCAGGTTCAGGCCATCACCAGCAACGCCATACGCGGCTTTGCCAACGAAGATTGCGCAGCCGTGCTGCTGCAATTCGATAACGGTGCACTGGGCAGCCTGACCGGCTCGGATGCGGTGGCTGCGCCCTGGAGTTGGGAGCTGGATTCCGGGGAGAACCCGGTGTATCCACGTCATCCTGATCAACCGTGCTACCTGCTGGCCGGAACGGCTGGGGCGCTGAGCATTCCGCAGCTTAAACGCTGGCACTACAACGAAGTCGATGGCGGCTGGCATCAACCGTTGCTGACGACCCAGGAAAGCTTCAGTGCCGATGAAGCCCTGCGCCTGCAGTTACAGCACTTCGTGCGCGTTGCCCGTCGAGAGGTCGAGCCGCTGGTGAGTGCCGCCGATGCCGCGCGTACGTTGGCGCTGATCGAAGCCATCCGCGAAGCTGCCGAAACCGGTCGTGCCTGCACGCCATCCCTGATCGAGGAGTGAACATGAGCGAACGCATTTTCTCCCTCGCCAGCCTGACCGTGCTGGAGTTGTCGCCGCCCGAGATGGTCGAGGTCGCCGCGCGGGCCGGCTACAGCCATGTCGGCTTGCGCCTGGTGCCAGCGACCCCTGAGGAACACCATTTTGCCCTGGTGGGCGACAGCGAATTGCGCCGCCAGACCCTGGCGCGTCTGCGCGATACCGGTATCAGGGTGCTGGACGTCGAAATCCTGCGTCTCAAGCCACAGACCGTCGTCGCCGACTTCGAGAAAATCCTCGCAGTGGGTGCCGAGTTCGGCGCCAGTGAGTTGCTGGTGGCCGGCAACGATCCTGACGAACAACGACTGACCGAGCATTTTGCCGAGCTCTGTGATCTGGCTGCACGCTATGGCTTGCACCCGCATCTGGAGTTCATGCCCTGGACCGATGCGCGCAATCTGCAACAGGCGGCGCGTATCGTGGAAAACGCCGGGCGTGAAAACGGTGGTGTACTGGTCGACGCCTTCCACTTCGACCGCTCTGGATCGCGGTTGGAAGAACTGGCCAAGGTTGCCCCCTCACGGTTACGGTATGCACAGTTGTGTGACGTCGCAGGACCACGACCGTCCGATATGGCGGAGATCTTGCGTCAGGCGCGTAACGAACGGCGCTTTCCCGGTGATGGCGATTGTGATTTGCAGGGGTTGTTGCGCGGTTTGCCGGCTGACATACCGTTGAGCCTGGAGATTCCCACCGTGCAGTTGCTGGAGCAGGGTGTGAGTGGATTGGATCGGGCGCGAATGGCTTTGGATAAAACCATAGCGTTGTTGGCGCGTCTGTAATCGGTGCTGCGCACCTATCGCTTGTAGGAGCGAGCTTGCTCGCGATGGACGTGAGGGCGCCGTGTTTGTCCAGGCGGCCATCATCATCGTTGACGATCATCGCGAGCAAGCTCGCTCCTACATGATTTCAAGTAAGGAAACCCAATGACCGTCAGCACTCCGCTTTCCGGCGTCAATCAGCCCTTCAAAGGGATCCTGCTGATCGTTGTCGCAACCTTCCTGTTTTCCAGCCACGACGCCTTTTCCAAATACCTTTCCGGTTTCTATCCCATCGTCATGGTGGTCTGGGCGCGTTACGTGGTTCACACCCTGCTGATGGCCGGGATTTTCCTGCCGCAATCCGGGCTGCGTGTGCTGCGTACCAAACGGCCGTTGCTGCAACTGATCCGGGCGCTGTGCCTGCTGGGCACCAGTCTGTTTTTTACCACGGGGCTGATGTACATCCCGTTGGCCGAAGCCACGTCGGTCAACTTCCTCGCACCGGTATTGGTCACCGCGTTGTCGGTGCCGTTGCTTGGCGAACGCGTGACGCGGGGGCAATGGCTGGCGGTGATTTTCGGTTTCAGCGGGGTGCTGATCATTGTTCACCCGGGCGGAGATCTGTTTACCCCGGCGGTGTTGCTGCCGTTCTGCTCGGCACTGTTTTTCTGCTTCTATCAACTGCTGACGCGCAAGCTCAGCGAGATCGACAGCCCGACCACCAGCAACTTTTTTGCGGGCTTGTGCAACACGCTGGTGATGAGTGCGCTGGTGCCGTTCTTCTGGCAGACGCCGAACCTGGTACACGGCGCGATGATGCTGGCGCTGGGGGCCTGCGGGATGACGGCACACCTGTTCCTGACCCAGGCTTTCCGCCTCGCGGCACCGGCACTGCTGGCGCCGTTCAGCTATTGCCAGATCATCTTCGCCGGCCTGCTCGGCTGGCTGCTGTTTTCCCACACGCCGACACTGACCACCGTGCTCGGCATTGCCGTGATCTGCTGCAGCGGGTTGGCGGCGGCCTGGCAGCAAAGCCGCCGGTAAAAGACCTGTAGGAGCGAGCCTGCTCGCGATGTCCGTTAACGATGACGCGGGTTGTCTGGATGCCCGCGTCGCTCTCAGGATTTTCGCGAGCATGCTCGCTCCTACAGTGCACCGAACTTCAGTCGGTGACGGTCGGAATCTTGCGCGGTGCCATGAAGTACATCCAGGTCAGCGCGATGAAGTACATCGCCGGAATCATGGTGAACAGCACGGTGTAGTTGTTGTTGGTGATGGTCAGGATGTGGCCGACCAACTGGGTCATGAACATCCCGCCAATCGCCGCACACATGCCGCCGAAGCCGAACACCGTACTCATCATGTGCTTGGGCGTGTAGTCCATCACCAGGCTCCAGATGTTCGCGGTCCAGGCCTGGTGCGCGCCGATGGCCAGGGAGATGGCGGCCACCGCGACCCACAGGTTGCTGGAGCCGGCCGCCATGATCACGCCGATGATGCAGCAGGCGAACAGGAACATGGACATCAGTCGCGCCTTGATCGGGTTGACGCCGCGACCGATCAGGAACGAGGAGAGGATGCCGCCGCCAACGCTGCCGAAGTCGGCAGTGAGGTAGATGATGATCAGCGGAATGCCCATCTGGGTCACGTTGATGCCCAGGTTGTATTGCTGGTTGAGGAACGGCGGCAGCCAGTACAGGTAGAACCAGAACACCGGCGCGGTGATCGAGTAGGCGAGGGCGAAAGCCCAGGTGCCACGCATGCGCAGGATCTTCGAGAAGGGTACGCGGGTCTGTTCCGGTTCGACTTCGTTCTGGATGTAGTCCAGTTCCGACTGTTTGACGCTCGGGTGATCTTCCGGGTTGAAGTACTTCAGGCCCCAGAACAGCAGCCAGATCCCGCCCAGTGCCGACATGCACAGGAACGCGGCCTGCCAGCCCCAGACGTGCAGGATCAGCGGCAGCAGCATCGGGGTGAACATCGCACCGACGTTGGTACCGGCGTTGAAAATGCCGGTGGCTACTGCGCGTTCACCGGCCGGGAACCACAGGCGCGTGGTTTTCACGCAGGCCGGGTAGTTGGCGGCTTCGGTCAGGCCGAGGATGAAGCGGCAGACCATGAAGCCGACCGCCGAAGTGGCCAGGCCATGGGCGCCGGTCGCCAGGCTCCAGAGCAGCACGGCGCAGAAGAACACCCGTTTCACGCCGACCCGGTCGATCAACCGGCCTTGCAGCACGAAACCGATGGCGTAACCCACCTGGAACCAGAAGTTGATGTTGGCGTAATCCATCGCCGTCCAGCTCATTTCCTTGGCCAGGATGGGTTGCATCACGCCCAGGGCGGCGCGGTCGATGTAGTTCAGGGTGGTGGCGAAAAACACCAGCGCCAGCATGCCCCAACGGGTTTTGCCGACTGCCATGGCGCCGCGGATTTTGTCGCCGATACCACCGGCAGTGACGCTCATGGCCGGAGCCATGCGTGAGCTTTGGGAAGGAAGCATATGTACCACCCGTTTTTTGAATTTGTTATTTGGTGTTTTGGACATCGCGGCCGGTGCTGCGAGTTCGGACTCAATGTGGGGTCGATGTTGGGCAGTGGACAAAAAATCGTCAATTCGCCAACGACCATTTTGTTCGATAATCGAACACAAAACTAACTGGGTAGTACACTTTGAATTGCCCAATACCTTCGTCAGCTCAATAATCCGCTCACTCTTTTAAAATCGGCGCAAATTCCCTGCAGCCGAAGCCTCCACCGGGAGTCGAAACATGCAGCGTTCCATTGCCACCGTATCCTTGAGCGGTACCCTGCCGGAAAAACTCGAAGCCATTGCCGCCGCCGGGTTCGACGGTGTGGAGATTTTCGAAAACGACCTTCTCTACTACGACGGCAGCCCGCGGGAAATTAAACAGATGTGCGCCGATCTCGGGATCGCCATCACCCTGTTTCAACCCTTCCGTGATTTTGAAGGCTGTCGGCGTGACCGGTTGTCGCGCAACCTGGAACGCGCTGAGCGCAAATTCGACCTGATGCAGGAACTGGGCACCGACCTTGTGCTGGTGTGCAGCAACGCCTCGGCCGACTCCATCGGTGATGAACAGATTTTAGTCGACGATTTGCGCCTGCTGGCTGAGCACGCCGGGGCCCGTGGTCTGCGCATCGGTTACGAGGCGCTGGCCTGGGGCCGGCATGTGAACACGTATCAACAGGTGTGGAACATCGTGCGCCAGGCCGATCACCCAAGCCTTGGCGTGTTGCTGGACAGCTTTCACACCCTGTCGCTCAAGGGTGATCCCAGTGCCATCGCCGAGATTCCCGGCGACAAGATCTTCTTCGTGCAAATGGCCGACGCGCCGATCCTGGCCATGGACGTGCTGGAGTGGAGCCGGCATTTCCGCTGCTTCCCGGGCCAGGGTGAATTCGATTTGCCGGGGTTCCTCGCGCCGATCATCAAGAGCGGCTACACCGGGCCCTTGTCGCTGGAGATTTTCAACGACGGTTTCCGCGCCGCGCCGCCGCGAGCCAACGCCGCCGACGGATTGCGTTCGCTGCTGTATCTGGAAGAGAAGACCCGCGAGCGTCTGGCGCGCGAAGCCAAGCCTGCGGCCAACCCCGAGATTCTGTTCGAAACGCCCAAGGCCAGTGAATACAACGGCATCGAGTTTCTTGAGTTCGCCGTGGACGAAAGCCTCGGCGCCAAGCTCTCCCACTGGCTGGAGCGACTGGGCTTCGTCAAGGCCGGGCAGCATCGTTCCAAGAGCGTGAGCCTGCTGCGCCAGGGCGATATCAACCTGATCCTCAACTCAGAGCCTTACTCCTTCGGCCACAGCTTTTTCGAAGCCCACGGCCCGTCGCTGTGTGCTACCGCTGTGCGCGTCAAGGACAGCGCGAGCGCATTGGCCCGTGCCGTGGCCTACAAGGGCCAGCCCTATCGCGGGCTGGTCGGGCCCAATGAATTGGAGCTGGCGGCAGTGCGTGCGCCGGATGGCAGCCTGATCTATCTGGTGGACCAGGATGCCGATGTCTACGGTACCGACTTCAATCTGCTGGCGGATGCGCCGGTCGGCGGTGGTCTCAAGCGCATCGACCACATGGCCATGGCACTGCCGGCCGACAGCCTCGACAGTTGGGTGCTGTTCTACAAGAGCCTGCTGGACTTCGAGGCCGACGACGAAGTGGTGTTGCCCGATCCGTATGGTCTGGTGAAGAGCCGTGCCTTGCGTAGCCGGGACAGTTCGATCCGCCTGCCGCTGAACATTTCCGAAAACCGCAACACCGCGATCTCTCACGCGCTGTCGAGTTATCGCGGCTCCGGTGTGCATCACATCGCGTTTGACTGTGATGACATCTTTGCCCAGGTCAGCCGTGCCAAAGAGGCGGGGGTGCCGCTGCTGGATATCCCGCTCAACTATTACGATGACCTGGCGGCGCGGTTCGACTTCGACGACGAGTTCCTTAGCGAACTGGCCTACTACAATGTGTTGTACGACCGCGACGCCCAGGGCGGTGAACTGTTCCATGTGTACACCGAGCCGTTCGAGGGGCGATTCTTCTTCGAGATCATCCAGCGTAAAAACGGTTATGCCGGCTACGGCGCGGCCAACGTCGCAGTGCGATTGGCGGCCATGGCCAAATCCCGCAGCGGCGCGTTGCGTCAGGCGAAGTTGTAGGAAATTCGTAAACGCGGGATTAAACGTGGGCCGCGCGGGTTCCCTCACCGTGCCGCGCGGCCCATAATCGCCAGCCTGTGCAGTGATGGCCGTGAGCCCGCAATGACAATGACCTCAGAACTCCCCGCAGCCTCCGTAGAACCCAGCGTCGAGCCGCGCAAGAGTCGTAAGAACAACCCGGAAAAGACCCGCGAAAACATCCTGCAGGAGGCGATCGTCGAATTCGTCCAGCAGGGGCTTTCCGGGGCGCGCGTCGATGCCATCGCCGAGCGCATCCACACCTCCAAGCGCATGATCTATTACTACTTCGGCAGTAAGGAACAGCTCTACGTCGAGGTACTGGAGAAACTCTACGGCGATATCCGCAACACCGAAAATCGCCTGCACCTGGCGGAGCTGGCGCCGGTCGAGGCGATTCGGCGGCTGGTGGAGTTCACCTTCGATCACCATGATCGCAACGTCGATTTCGTGCGCATCGTCAGCATCGAGAACATTCACAACGCCGAGTATGTGAAGCGCTCCGATGCGATCAAGGCGATGAACAACACCATCCTCGATTCACTGGGCGAGATTCTGCGTCGCGGCGCCGAGCAAGGGCTGTTCCGTGCCGGGCTCGATCCGCTGGATGTGCACCTGTTGATCAGTTCGTTCTGCTTCTATCGCGTCTCGAACCGCCACACCTTTGGTGAGATTTTTCAGATAGACCTGCCGGACGAACGCATCAAGCAGCGTCATCGGGAGATGATTTGCGAGTCGGTGTTGCGTTACCTGCAAGCCTGATACAGCTGTGTGAATCGCCTTTGTAGGAGCCGGCTTGCTGGCGATCGCGTCTGCATGATCGCCATCGCCAACAAGCCGGCTCCTACGAATCGGCAAATGTGCCGCTTCAGTCATCCATGCTCTGGAAATGCTCAAGCATTCGCTGGGCATCCGGGACCACGCCGCTGAACAGTTCGAACGCCTTCACCGCTTGGAACACCGCCATGTTGCCGCCGTCCAGTGTTCGGCAACCGAGGGCGCGGGCGTTGCGCAGCAGTTCGGTTTCCAGCGGGAAGTAAACGATCTCCGCCACCCACAATTCGGCCCGCAGCAACTCCACCGGCACCGGCATGCCCGGCAGTTTTTTCATGCCCATCGGTGTGGTGTTCACCAGGCCGTCAGCTTGGGTCATGGCGCTCGGCAGGTCATAGCCGGCCACCGCCCGGCCGACGCCGAAATGCTGATTGAGGTTGTCGGCCAGATCCTGGGCGCGGCGGATGTCCACATCGAAAATGCTCAGCTGTTGTACGCCTTCGCTCAACAACGCGTGGGCTACCGCCGCACCTGCGCCGCCAGCGCCCATCTGTACGACACGCTCAACGGCAACGCCTTTCAAGCCCCGGCGAAAACCCTCGGCAAAGCCCAGGCAATCGGTGTTGTGGCCGATGCGTCTGCCATCCTTGAGCACCACCGTGTTGACCGCACCGATACCGCGTGCCTCTGGCGAGAGTTCGTCGAGCAACGGGATGATCGCCTGCTTGCAGGGAAAGGTGATGTTCAGCCCGGTGAAGTTCATGCGCTCGGCAGCCATCAACAGGTCGGGCAGGGCGTTGCTGTCGAGTTTCAGCTGATCAAGATCAATCAGGCGATACAGGTAGCGCACCCCCTGGGCATCGCCTTCGTGCTCGTGCAAGGCCGGTGTGCGGGAAGCCTGGATGCCGGCGCCGATCAGCCCGGCCAGTACCACGTTGTTCTGAGTCACGGCGATCACCCCTTCAAACGATGGCTGAAGTGTTCCAGCGCCAGGCGGTAGCCGTGACTGCCAAAACCGGCCATCACCGCGGTGGCAATGGCGGATACGAACGAGTGGTGGCGAAAGGCTTCGCGGGCATGCACGTTGGACAGGTGGACTTCGATGACCGGCAGCTCGCTGGCGACCAGGGCGTCGCGGATGGCGACCGAGGTGTGGGTCCAGGCAGCCGGGTTGATCACGATCCCGGCGCAGCGACCACGGGCGGCGTGAATCCAGTCGAGCAATTCGCCTTCATGGTTGGTCTGGCGAAACTCCACCGCCAGGCCGAACTCTTCGGCGGCGCGTGCGCACAGGGACGAAATGTCTGCCAGGGTTTCGTGGCCGTAGGTCGCCGGTTCACGGGTGCCGAGCAGGTTCAGATTCGGGCCGTTGAGCACCAGAACGATAGGGGACATCGGAATCTCTCCACTTATTATTTTTGGAATCGGCCGAGGTTCACGGCCTGTAGAGATAAATTGTACTAACTAGTTAATTCGGTCAATTGGAGAGACGGCACACTGGCGCATTGTGGGCGGTGATCGGACACTTTCTGTGTTTAGCGCGGTAAATGTTCCACCAGAAAATCGATGAACGCCCTCAGGCGCAACGGCACGTGGCGACTTTGCGGGTACAGCAGCGTGAATGGCCGCGAGCGTCCGCCATAGGGCTTGAGCACTTCCACCAGCGAGCCGTCGGCCAATTCATTTTCAACAATAAAACGATAGGTCTGAAACAACCCGGCTCCGTGTTTGGCCAGGGTCACGCCGCCCAGTACGTCATCGGAACAACTGAGGCTGCCCTCGGCCAGAATCTCCCGGGGCAGGCCTTCATCGTTGAACAGCCAGGCAATGCGCCGGCCGCTGCTGGGCAATTCGTACTGAATGCACTCGTGGTGTTCGAGGTCGTCGAGGGTTTGTGGGGTGCCGGCCCGTTTCAGGTAGTCAGGGCTGGCGATCATCACCAGGGCGGCATCTTCCAGCTGGCGGGCGATCAGGCCGGAATCCGGGATGGCTCGCACCCGAATCGCCATGTCGTAGCCTTCGCCGACGAAATCGATGTTGCGATTGCTGATGTGCGACTCGACCTTCACTGCCGGGTAACGCGCCCGAAACTCCGGTAGCAGCGGCAGGATTCGATGATGCGCGTAGGTGGTCGGAATGCTGATGCGCAATGTGCCGGACGGCACTTGCTGTTGGCCCATGACCTCGCGCTGGGCCTCGACCAGTTGCGCCAGCGCCTGGCGACATTCTTCGTAATAACGGCGACCACTGTCGGTCATTTTCACACTGCGGGTGGTGCGCGCGAACAGACGTACACCAAGGCGTTCCTCCATGCGCGACACCGAACGGCTCACGGCAGCGGGGGTGACACCCGCCACCAGCGCTGCGGCGGTGAAGCTGCCAGCCTCGGCGGCCAGGCAAAACAGTTCGATGCTGCCTAACTGAAGATCGTCGAATTGTCGTTGCATGATTGATTACACCGGGGATCAGATGAAGGGGCTGGATCAGTATTTATCAGGTGCCAGCGCCGCAATGAAAGGACTTCTTACCATTTCGCGGGGTGTTTGCCAGACCCGGGAAGCGTCAGGCCACTAGCCTGAGGGGGACGAAATGACTCGGTTGTCACCAGCGGTCGGATTCTCCAGGGGATTTCGAATCCCCTGATTCATTAACCTAACGGATGGGTTAGCATGAAGGTATGCAATTATAAAGGACTGTCGGTAGTGATCATGTTGCGAGACGAGCATTGTCCGCCTCATGCACATGTGGAGGCGGGCACGTGGAGTGCGAGATTCAGGTTCAGCTTCTGGCACAACGGTGTCGAGCTCTGGGATGTTGTTCCGCTTTCACGTCGGCCACCGCTGGCGGTGCTCGAGGGATTGCGCCAATCGCTCCTGCAACCTGCTCATTTGCGGCGTGCCCGGGGCATCTGGTGGCGAAAACTGCAAACGGCTTGTCTCGATAATCAGTTGTGGGACTGGCAAAGCAACGAAGTCGTTGTGGTGAAAAGGGTTGTCAGTACCACCAACATGATTGGGTCGGCGTGTTA
Organism: Pseudomonas sp. PB101; assembly: GCF_009764265.1. Lineage (GTDB taxonomy): Bacteria > Pseudomonadota > Gammaproteobacteria > Pseudomonadales > Pseudomonadaceae > Aquipseudomonas. The sequence continues at coordinate 120,183 of NZ_RWIR01000007.1, read as the reverse complement.
TGAGCCTGAAACGAACAGGACGCTGCTGTCGCTGATAGGCACACAGGAAGGTGTGGAGATCGAGTTATGAAAACCATAAAAGCCAAGGTCCGGGCCGATAATCCCGTAACGGAAAGCAGCCTGGACAAAGCCATCGAACGTGGCGAATCACGTAGAAAAAACAGCCTGCAAGCGACCGCTGTGACCTACATGGCCCCTTGTCTGGTCGTCGGCTTCGAGGACGGCAGCGGCATATTGTTGCCCATCGCCAACTATGCGGAGTTCGATGATTTTGAGGTCGAGGACTACGCCAGTCTGACTGTCGGCTATGCGGGTACTGCCCTGTGCCATGAAGGCAAGGACCTGCATGTCTCTATCGCCGGGATGATTTCTGCGAGCAAGCCGCTGATGGCCATGGCGGCCTCGGTCGCCGCTTCGCGCAATGGTCGCCAGAGCAGCGCCGCAAAGTCTGAAGCCGCGCGGGCCAACGGCAGGAAAGGCGGGCGTCCGCGCAAGGTCGATGTCGACTTGCAGGTACCCACAAAAAAGCCGTCGTGAAGACGGCTTTTTTGTGCCTGGCAGGAGCTGTCAACGCCGGGTCAGCATCACCCCGGATTCCATGTGATGGGTCCACGGGAACTGGTCGAACATCGCGCACCGGGTGATGCGGTGGGTGTCGTGCAGTTGGGCGATGTTGGCCGCCAGGGTCTCCGGGTTGCAGGAGATGTACAGGATGTTGTCGAAGCGCCGGGTCAGCTCGCAGGTGTCCGGGTCCATGCCGGCACGAGGCGGGTCGACGAACACGCTGCCGAACTCGTAGCTCTTGAGGTCGATGCCGTGCAGGCGGCGGAACGGACGCACCTCGTTCAGGGCTTCGGTCAGCTCTTCGGCGGACAAACGCACCAGGGTGACGTTATCCACAGCGTTTTCGCTGAGATTGCTCAGGGCAGCGTTCACCGAGGTCTTGCTGATTTCGGTGGCCAGCACTTTGCGCACGCGGGTGGCGAGCGGCAGGGTGAAGTTGCCGTTGCCGCAATACAGCTCCAGCAGATCGTCAGAGCGATCGCCGAGCGCATCGTACGCCCAGTTGAGCATCTTCTGGTTCACCGTGCCGTTGGGCTGGGTGAACGCGCCTTCGGGCTGGCGATAGCTGAAGGTGCGACCGCCGACTTCCAGCTTCTCGACCACGTAATCGTGACCGATGACTTCGCGCTTGCCCTTGGAACGGCCGATGATGCTGACGTTCAGGTCGGCCGCCAGTTTCGACGCCGCCGCATGCCAGTGTTCGTCCAGCGGGCGGTGATAGCACAGGGTGATCATCGCGTCGCCGGCCAGGGTGGTCAGGAACTCCACCTGGAACAGCTTGTGGCTCAGGGGGGCGCTGGCTTGCCACGCGGCCTTGAGCTGCGGCATCAACTGGTTGATGCGCAGGCTGGCGATCGGGAACTCTTCGATCAGGATCGGCGTGCGCTTGTCTTCCTGGGAAAACATCGCGTAATGACGCTCGCCGGCCTCGCGCCACAGGCGGAACTCGGCGCGCAGGCGGAAGTTTTTCAGCGGCGAATCGAAAACGGCTGGCTCGGGTGCATCGAACGGGGCCAGCAGGTCACGCAAGCGCGTGACCTTTTCTTCGAGCTGAACGGCGTAGGCCTGGGAATCAAAAGTCATGCGTTGAACCAACCCAGCTTGATCACGAACAGAATCGACAGGATCACCAGCGCCGGGTTCAGCTCACGGCCACGACCGGACATCAGCTTGATGGCGGTCCAGGAAATGAAACCGAAGGCGATGCCATTGGCGATGGAATAAGTGAACGGCATTGCCAGCGCGGTGATGACCACCGGCGCGGCAACGGTGATGTCGTCCCAGTCTATTTCGGCCAGGCCGGATGTCATCAGCACGGCGACGAACAGCAGGGCCGGCGCGGTGGCGAAGGCCGGAACGCTGGCGGCCAGTGGCGAGAAGAACAGCGCCAGCAGGAACAGGATCGCCACCACGACGGCGGTCAGGCCGGTGCGGCCGCCGGCACTCACGCCGGCTGCGGATTCGATGTAGCTGGTGGTGGTCGAGGTGCCCAGCAGGGAACCGGCCATGGCCGCGGTGCTGTCGGCGATCAGCGCGCGGCCCATTTTCGGCATATGGCCGTCCTTGCCCATCAGGCCGGCGCGCTTGGCGACGCCGATCAGAGTGCCGGAGTTGTCGAACAGATCGACGAACAGGAAGGCAAAGATCACGCTGACCAGACCGATGTCCAGCGCGCCCTTGATGTCCAGTTGCAGGAAAGTCGGGGCCAGCGATGGCGGCATCGACATCACGCCGCCGAACGGGGTGAAGCCCATCACGATGGAAATGATGGTCACCACCAGGATGCCGATCAGCACCGCGCCGCGCACGGCAAGGGCTTCGAGGGCGACGATCAGGGCAAAACCGAGTGTGGCGAGGATTGGGGCCGGTTGTTTCAGGTCACCGAGGCCGACCATGGTCGCCGGGTTGCTGACCACGATACCGGCGTTGTGCAGGGCGATCAGCGCCAGGAACAGGCCGATACCGGCGGCAATCGCCGATCGCAGCGGCAGCGGGATGCTGTTGATGATCCATTCACGGATGCGGAAGATCGACAGCAGGAAGAAGCAAACGGCCGAGATGAACACCGCCCCCAGCGCCACTTGCCAGGTATGGCCCATGTGCAGGACGACGGTATAGGTAAAGAAGGCGTTCAGACCCATGCCCGGTGCGAGGGCGATCGGGTAGTTGGCGATCAGGCCCATGACTGTCGAGCCGATGGCGGCGGCCAGGCAGGTGGCGACAAACACTGCGCCCTTGTCCATGCCGGTCTCGCCGAGGATGCTCGGGTTGACGAACAGAATGTAGGCCATGGCCAAAAAGGTCGTGACGCCCGCCAGAATCTCGGTCCGCACGTTGGTGTTATGTGCCTTGAGTTGAAACAGCCTTTCCAGCATGTCTGCTCCCCGTGGCGCGCCGGGCGCCGTGAATGTATCGACCTCAACAGCAAAGCACAGACCGCAGAACACGCCTGGAAATTACTGTGGGCCGGAAAAAGCCGCGCATCATACCAGTAGCTTGGGAATATGGGGGCTTATGGCGGTGATCGTCGTCGATGTTTTGCGACAAAGCCAAGTGCGCCATACTGCGCGCTGGTTTTTCTGGGTGGATGGGTCCTGCATGATAAAGCGTCTGGTTGCCGCCTTCGGAGTATCGATGGCGTTGTTTCTCGGGGCTCACACGGCCGTGGCGGCCTCGGCGCCGCCACTGACGCAATTGAAGGTGCTGAAAGTCGCGTCGCCGTCCTGTGGTGTCGAGAACATCGAAGAAGGGCAAACCCAGACACGCTGCGATCACAACGGCCCGAACATCACGGTGTACGTGCTGGAAGTGGGTTACGGGCGTGAGGCCCATGTCGTCCTCGACGGTGTCGAAGTGAATGGCACCCGCACACCGGTCTGCGCGTTCAAGAACGGCAACCTGACCAGTTGCACCCCGGGGGAGAAAACCGTCGGCTATTTGTATGCCCTTGACCTGGCGGGCAAGCAGCAAGGCACGTTGACCTTCAGCAATACCTCGATCAACGCACCCGGCAACTCCCTCTCGACGCAGCTTTATATCAAGTAGCCACAGGTCCTGAACAAGGGGCAGGAAAGCTGACTACGCTTAAAAGATCATTCCGTGGACAGTGCCTGATGACTTTTAGAGCCTTGATTGCCCTCGCCGAGGGCACCGACGACCTGCAAACCGTGACCCTGATCGACGTACTGCGACGCGCCAAAGTGGAAGTGGTGGTGGCCAGCATCGAAGGGCGGCGCATGCTCACCTGCGCCCGCGGCACTCGGCTGACGTCCGATGCCATGCTGGTGGACTTGCTGGCGCAGCCCTTCGACCTGATCGCCTTGCCGGGTGGTGCGGTGGGTTCGCAGCACCTGGCGGCACACCAGCCCCTGCAGCAGTTGATCAAGGATCAGGCAGCCGCCGGTCGTCTGTTCGCCGGCATCGCCGAAGCACCCGCGGTGGCGCTGCAGGCCTTTGGCGTTTTGCGTCAGCGGCGCATGACCTGCCTGCCGTCTGCCAGCCATCAACTGTCGGGCTGCACCTTTGTCGATCAACCGGTGGTGGTCGACGGTAATTGCATCACCGCCCAGGGCTCGGCTGGCGCATTGGCGTTTGCCCTGGCGCTGGTGGAGCAACTCTGCGGCAAGGCCGCACGAACGGCGGTGGCGGGGGAGTTGCTGGTCTAGATAACGTCAGGCTTTCGCTTCTTCCTTCTCTTCATCCTTAGCCACGTGCATGCGATCGCGGCTGGCCAGTGTCGGGAACAGTTTGACCCACACCCCGGTCACCACCAGCGTGCCGATCCCGCCCATGACCACGGCTGGCACGGTGCCGAACCAGTGGGCGGTCAGGCCCGATTCGAACTCGCCCAACTGGTTCGAGGCTCCGATGAACAGGCCATTCACGGCGCTGACCCGGCCGCGCATTTCGTCCGGGGTTTCCAGTTGAACGAACGAGGCACGGATCACCATGCTGATCATGTCTGCCGCGCCCAACACCACCAACACCGCCAGGGAAAACCAGAACGAGGTCGACAGGCCGAAGGCAATGGTCGCCACGCCGAAGATGCCCACGGCGGTAAACATCACCCGCCCGACATTGCGCTCCACGGCAAACCGCGCCAGGAACAGCGACATCAATAGCGCACCCACCGCCGGTGCCGAGCGCAACAGGCCCAGTCCCCACGGGCCGGTCAGCAGAATGTCCTTGGCGAACACCGGCAGCAACGCCGTCGCCCCGCCTAACAGCACCGCGAACAGATCGAGGGAGATCGCCCCGAGAATGTCCGGACGACTGCGGATGAAGCGAATGCCCGCCAGCAGTGAATCCAATGTGGCCTTGCCCTTGTTCAGCGGGGTTTGCCGGGCGGGCAGGTTCAGCATCAGCGAACAGGCGATGACATACAGCAGCACCGTCGGGCCATACACCCAGACGCTGCCGAAGGCATAGAGCAAACCGCCGAGGGCCGGGGCGACGATGGTTGCCGATTGCTGGGCCGATTGCGCGGCAGCCACCGCACGGGGAAACAGCGCGCTGGGCACGATGCTTGGCAGCAGGGCCTGGGTGGTCGGCATTTCAAAGGAACGGGCGGCACCGAGCAGGAAGGCCAGGATGAAAATCATTTCCCGGGTGACATGGTCGGTCGCGCTGCCGATGGCCAGCGACAGGGCGATCAATGCCTGCAGGGACTGGCAGATCGCCGCCACCTTGCGCCGGTCATAGCGGTCGGCGACGTGCCCGGTGTGCAGCATGAACAGCACGCGCGGAGCGAACTCGACCAGGCCGACCAGACCCAGGTCGAGCACGTTGCCGGTCAACTGATACAGGTTCCAGCCGATGGCCACGGTGAGCATCTGGAAGCCGCTGGCGGTAAAGACCCGGGCCAGCCAGAACGCGAGAAAAGGGCGGTGGTGACGTAACAGCAAGGGCTCTTGGCTGGGCATCTGCGGGGAATCTGGGGAAAGGGGAGCGTCGAGATTATCACCAACCTGTAACAGGAAGTTGCCATGACAAAAAATTTAGTTAGCCAGACATCGATTTACTTGGCGCTCCCACCGGGAATGTGTTGCTGCCTATGACAAAGGTCGTGAGGCAACTTGTCACGCGGCAAAAGACCACGCGGTTCATCCCCGAAATTGGGACTACTCTTTCATCGTTGATTGATCCAGATCAAAACCCACAAAAGGAATTGATCCGGCGGCCGCAAGGCCAGACTCCCTGCGTTGTGATGCGTGCAAAAAAAAGAACAAACAGAGCATCGCCACACTCCATATCCGTGGGGGCCGTGGGTGCAGGCTTCCAGCCAGCAGCCGTACTACCTGACAGAGGAAGACTTATGTTCGGTTTAGAGGCACTTGATCTCGCCCGAATTCAGTTCGCGTTCACCATCTCGTTCCACATCCTGTTTCCGGCCATCACCATCGGCCTGGCGAGTTACCTGGCGGTACTCGAAGGCCTGTGGCTGAAAACCCATAACGATACCTACCGTGACCTCTACCATTTCTGGTCGAAGATATTTGCCGTCAACTTCGGCATGGGGGTGGTTTCCGGCCTGGTCATGGCCTATCAGTTCGGCACCAACTGGAGCCGCTTTTCGGACTTCGCCGGCTCCGTGACCGGGCCGTTGCTGACCTATGAAGTGCTCACGGCGTTCTTCCTCGAGGCGGGGTTTCTCGGCGTCATGCTGTTTGGCTGGAACAAGGTCGGGCGCGGCCTGCACTTCTTCTCCACCGTGATGGTGGCCATCGGTACGCTGATCTCGACCTTCTGGATCCTGGCCTCCAACAGTTGGATGCAGACCCCGCAGGGGTTTGAAATCGTCAACGGCCAGGTCATCCCCACCGACTGGCTGGCGATCATTTTCAACCCGTCGTTCCCGTATCGCCTGATGCACATGGCCACGGCGGCGTTCGTTGCCACGGCCTTCTTCGTCGGCTCCTCCGCGGCCTGGCATTTGCTGCGCGGCAAGGACAACCCGGCGATCCGCAAAATGCTTTCGATGGCCATGTGGATGGCCTTGATCGTCGCGCCGATCCAGGCCGTCATCGGTGATTTCCACGGCCTCAACACGCTCAAGCATCAGCCAGCGAAAATCGCCGCGATCGAAGGCCACTGGGAAAACAAGGGCGACGAGGCCACGCCGCTGATCCTGTTCGGCTGGCCGGACATGAAGGAGGAGAGAACCAAATTCGCCGTCGAGATCCCGTACCTGGGCAGCCTGATCCTGACTCACTCGCTGGACAAGCAGGTGCCGGCGCTCAAGGAGTTCCCGCCTGAGGACCGGCCGAATTCGACCATTGTGTTCTGGTCGTTCCGGATCATGGTCGGCCTGGGGTTCCTGATGATCTTCACCGGTCTGTGGAGCCTGTGGCTGCGCAAGCGTGACACCCTCTACACCTCGCGGCCGTTCCTGTACCTGGCGTTGTGGATGGGGCCATCGGGCCTGATCGCGATCCTCGCTGGCTGGTTCACCACCGAAATCGGCCGTCAGCCGTGGGTGGTCTACGGCCTGATGCGCACGGCGGATGCGTCGTCCAACCATAGCTTCATGCAGATGAGCATCACCCTGATCCTGTTTGTCGTGGTCTATTTCGCGCTGTTTGGCGCCGGTCTTGGCTACATGATGCGCCTGGTGCGCAAGGGGCCGAAGATCGACGAAGGCAAGGAAACCAACGACGGAGGCCCGGGCCAGAAACGCACACCGGCCCGTCCGCTGTCCGCCGCCGACGACGATCACGCCGAAGCCGGCAACAGCCTGACCAAGGAGATTTGAATCATGGGTATTGATCTTCCGCTGATCTGGGCCGTGATCATCATCTTCGGCATCATGATGTACGTGGTCATGGACGGTTTCGACCTGGGCATCGGCATTCTCTTCCCGTTCATTCCGGGCAAGACCGATCGCGATGTGATGATGAACACCGTCGCCCCGGTCTGGGACGGCAACGAGACCTGGCTGGTGCTGGGCGGCGCGGCATTGTTCGGCGCGTTTCCGCTGGCCTATTCGGTGGTGCTCTCGGCGTTGTACCTGCCACTGATCCTGATGTTGATCGGGTTGATCTTCCGCGGCGTGGCGTTCGAGTTCCGCTTCAAGGCCAAGGACGACAAACGCCACCTGTGGGACAAGGCCTTCATCGGTGGCTCGGTCACTGCGACGTTCTTCCAGGGCGTTGCGCTTGGCGCGTTCATCGATGGGCTGCCGGTGGTCAATCGGCAGTTCGCCGGTGGTTCACTGGACTGGCTGACACCGTTCACGATGTTCTGTGGCGCGGCGCTGGTGGTGGCCTATGCGTTGCTCGGTTGCACCTGGCTGATCATGAAGACCGAAGGCAAGTTGCAGGAACAGATGCACGACCTGGCACGGCCATTGGCCTTCGTGCTGTTGGCGGTGATCGGCATCGTCAGCATCTGGACCCCGTTGGCCCACACGGATATCGCCGCACGCTGGTTCACCATGCCGAACCTGTTCTGGTTCATGCCGGTGCCGATCCTGGTCTTGGTGACGATGTACGGCCTGATCCGCGCGGTGGCACGCAACGCGCATTACACGCCGTTCCTGCTGACCCTGGTGCTGATTTTCCTCGGATACAGCGGTTTGGGCATCAGCCTGTGGCCGAACATCATCCCGCCGTCGATTTCGATCTGGGACGCCGCTGCGCCGCCGCAAAGCCAGGGCTTCATGCTGGTGGGCACGCTGTTCATCATCCCGTTCATCCTGGGCTACACCTTCTGGAGCTACTACGTGTTCCGCGGCAAGGTCACCCATGAGGACGGCTATCACTAGCCTGCTGCTAACCCGGAGAATTGATTCATGCCTGGCAAACACACCTTGCACGACATTGAAGAAGCCGAAAAAAAGCCGCTGTGGCAGCGGCTCGGCTGGTTGGCCCTGATCTGGGTCGGTAGCGTGGGCGCCTTGTTCATCGTCGCCAGCCTGATGCGCCTGTTCATGAACGCGGCCGGCCTGACCACGCACTGACATCCTTCCCGTAGCCCCAAGGCACGGATTTACGACCCTCCGCACGGAGGGTTTTTTTTGCCTGTTACTTGCGCGCCTTGAGGATCACGAATTTCGGATTGGCTGCCACTTGCTCGACGCCACGGAACAGGCGCGCGAGCTTGCTGTGGTAACCCAGGTGACGATTGCCGACGATGTACAGCGCGCCGCCCACGACCAGCGCTTCGCGGGCCTGCTGGAACATCCGCCAGGCCAGGAAGTCGCCCACCACCTGTTGCTGGTGAAACGGTGGGTTGCACAGCACGATGTCGAGCGATTGTGGTTCCTGGCCGGCCAGGCCGTCACCGGCACGCACGGTCACTTCCCGTTCACCCAGTGCTGCGCGCCAGTTCTCGGAGGCCGATTGCACGGCCATGAACGACTCGTCCACCAGCGTGTAGTGGGCCTCGGGGTTTTGCAGGGCGTTGGCGATGGCCAGAACACCATTGCCGCAACCGAGATCCGCGACCCGTGCCGCACCGAGATTTTTCGGCAGGTGTGGCAAAAACGCCCGGGTACCGATGTCCAGGCCTTCGCGGCAGAACACATTGGCGTGGTTGAGCAGTTCGATAGCCGGTTCGTCGAGTTTGTATCGGCTCGGGTAAGGCGATGCTGCAGGCGTTTTGTCCTCGGCCTTGGCAATCAACAGCCGCGCCTTCTTCACTGCCAGCGAGGCTTGCACAGGGCCGACGTAACGCTCCAGCAAGTCGCCCGCCGCCCGGGGCAGATGCTTGATCATGGCCGCGGCGACCACTTGGGCGCCGGGCGCCAGTTGGCCTTGCAGGCGGATCAGTTGTTCCTCCAGCAGCGCCAGGGTTTTCGGTACACGGATCAGCACCCGGTCGAACGGCCCGACAGGGGCCTCGCTGGCGGGGACGCTCGACACCGCATCAAACGCCAGGCCGTTGCGCACCAGGTTCTTTTCCAGGCCCTGGAATGCCAGGAACGAATCACCACTGCTGACCACCCGCACCTTGCCCGCCAGGCTGGCCGCCAGTGCGCCGAAACTGTCGTTGAGCACCAATACCCGCGTGTCAGCCGTGGGCTGCTGTTCGGCCAGGTAATCGAGCAGGTATTCATCGGCCGCATCGAAAGCCTGCAGCGGTTCATTCTGCTGTTCTGGCTGGCGGATCAGGTCGAGGCTGGCGAAGGGCGTTTCGAGCAAAGGCATGGGGCGGGGCTCTGGGTAATCAACGGATATCCCGCCTCACCAAGGTGTTGGCGCGGGCGGAGCCGTCCGAGTGTATTGCGTCGTGAAGGTTTACACGCCATCACTTCGGGGGGACCGCAAATGGTACGTTTTTTTTGCCTGGATTACCCGCAGGTTTTCCCGCAGTCGGGCGTTTCAGATGGCTCCGGACCGGGCCGCGGCAATGACTGCCGCAATCTTGTTGTTGACGCCCAGCTTTTCAATGGCCCTATGCACATGAAAGTTGATCGTGCGTTCACTTAGGCTGAGGATCCTGGAAATTTCATAGGCCGTCTTGCCATCGGCCGACAGTTTCAACACTTCGAGTTCCCGCCGTGACAAGGGAGGAGGCAGAGGCGAGGCCGGTTTTTTCGGTTGCATCGCAATTGCCAGGGCGTGCAAGTGGCGGCTGATGAAAACCGAGAATCCAAGATTTTCGTACAGCTCAAAGGCTGAAATCGGGCAATGGCTTCTGGCCAGGCTGAGCATGCTGTGCATCCCGCATTTTTCATCGTGGACCGCTTGCGACCAGCCATGCGCCAGGCCTTGCTGTTGCAGCATTTGCCATAACCACGGGGTTTTGGAGAAAAGCTCTTGGCTCCAGAGCACGGGTAACGTGGAGTGATTGCAATAGGCTGCTATCGGATCAATCTTGCTGACATCGTTTTGTTCATATTGAGCGTTCCAGTCATGTGGATAGTTATTCAGGTTGACCGGGCAGTAATCAGCGCGACTGTTGGCTGAAATGGTTGAAAAGGCACAAAATTTATATCCAAGGTTCCTGACGAAATTCAGTGATATTCGATAGGCGATATTAATGTCTTGTGAGTGAGAAAGCAGTTGAAGCTGTGATTCCTTCCAGAGTTCCATTCGGGCGGTCTCCAACACTATGTTCTCGGGGGTGCTGATTTGGATCCGAGATCCGGCACGAGACGGAGTGTAGGACATTTCCGATAATTGCAGTTCGACGATTTTGCTCTTTTAACCGCTGAAAAAGTGTGTTCCAGGTTCTTAGGCAATCGGCGACTTATCAAATGCCATATGTAATTTTATTTTGACTGATGTTTGCAGTGCCGAATAATCAATAACTTGATGGCTTAATATCACTACAAAATGTCTGTGGTTACGCTGCCGTCTTTGCGGGACACTGTGGGTGTCTTTTGATTGGAGCCTTCCATGTCCGTCAGTGAAGAAAAATTTACCCGTCAAACCTTGCTCGAGGTTCATCCCTTGACCCCGAATCTGTTTACCCTGCGTGCCACGCGGGATGCCGGGTTTCGTTTTCGGGCGGGGCAGTTTGCCCGGTTGGGCGTCACCAAGGCGGATGGCAGTACGGTATGGCGCGCCTACTCCATGGTGTCCTCGCCCTTTGACGAGTTCCTCGAGTTCTTCTCCATTGTCGTGCCGGACGGTGAGTTCACCAGTGAGCTCAGCCGGCTGGTCGTGGGTGACAAATTGCTGGTCGACCGCCAGGCCTTCGGTTACCTGACGCCGGACCGCTTTGTCGATGGGCGCGATCTGTGGCTGTTATCCACCGGGACGGGGGTGGCGCCGTTCCTCTCGATATTGCAGGACTTTGAAGTCTGGGAGCGATTCGAGCGGATCATCCTGGTCTACAGCGTTCGCGAAGCCCGGGAACTGGCCTATCAGGAGCTGATAGCGGGGCTGGCGCAACGTGACTATCTGGCGGAGTACGCACACAAACTGCAATTCATCGCCACGGTCACTCGTGAGCAGCATCCTGGCGCATTGAACGGGCGGATCACCACGCTGATCGAGAACGGCGAGCTGGAGCGCACCGCGGGCGTCGCGCTGACACCGGAGCATTCACGGGTCATGCTGTGCGGCAATCCGCAGATGATCGATGACACGCGCAAGCTGCTTAAACAGCGGGACATGCACCTGAGCCTCAGCCGACGGCCCGGCCAGGTGGCGGTGGAAAACTTCTGGTAAAAAAACGGCGCCTCAAGGGCGCCGTTTTTAATGCGGGTGCGGTCAAGGCTGGTTGTTCTGGGCCTTGAGCAAGTCGCGGATCTCGCCCAGCAACTCTTCTTCCTTGGTGGGAACCGGAGGCAGGCTAGGGGCCACGGCCTCTTCGCGCTTCAGGCGGTTGATCGCCTTGACGCCCATGAAGATCGCGAAGGCGACAATGACGAAGTCGAGGATGGTCTGGATGAATTTGCCGTACGCCAGCACGACCGCCGGAGCAGCGCCGTCTGCTGCCTTGAGCGTTATGACCAGGTCACTGAAGTCCACGCCACCGATCAGCATGCCGATTGGCGGCATGATCAGGTCACCGACAAACGATGTGACGATCTTGCCGAAGGCCGCACCGATGATGATGCCGACGGCCATGTCGACCACATTGCCTTTGACCGCGAAGGCCTTGAACTCGTTTAGCACGCCCATAGGTTATTTCCTTGTTACAGATGAGGTTGATGAACGCAGTGTAAATCAGCAAAGCGCATCCTGCTCGAATCAACTGCCTGCTGTGCTCGCCAGCAATCGACCCGGGTGGTCTTGAAAAATTCACCGATTGATCTCGATCGGAGGGAGGCCAGGCCTTCTGCGGGGGGGTGGAATACGACTTTTTACAGCGATAGGGTTTCGTTTGTATGAGTGGCGCAGGGTGAAAGACCATCCATGAATCGGGATATTCAAGTTGATGGGCATTTGCGTGTTCTAGCGTTGGTATTGAAAATTAATTGCAGTCAACATACGTCTAACTAATTAGTTAATTTTGCTATTGATTAAAGATTTTCGTGCTTGTCGGAATTGAAGGTCTGGTTTTGCGCGAGTGTTTTAAAGTTGTGCATCAAGTATGCAGATGAATAAAGCTTGTATAGGTTTTTAATGGGGCGGTAAGGCATGTCTCTAGAGTTTGTTGGGCGAGTTGAGTGGAAAACTTATACAGGATTTTTGTATGGCGGGAATATTTCAAAAAAGCCAGAGTTTGATAAAGGCTATTTGAAATCACCCGAGGGTTGCAAGACATCTGGCGCACTCGCATGTCTCAGCTGAGCTATCATCGCGTTTTTTTCCGGGGGTTCCGATGGCCAAGGCCAAGCGCATGTACGGCTGCACCGAGTGCGGTTCAACCTTCCCCAAATGGGCCGGCCAGTGCGGTGAGTGCGGGGCCTGGAACACGCTTACCGAAACCATGGTGGAAAGCGGCGGGGCAGCCGCCCCCAGCGGTCGTACCGGCTGGGCCGGCCAGCAGGCGCAGATCAAGACCCTGGCTGAAGTCAGTGTCGAAGAAATTCCGCGCTTCTCCACCGCATCCAGCGAGCTCGACCGGGTTCTGGGTGGCGGGCTGGTCGACGGTTCGGTGGTGCTGATCGGTGGTGACCCCGGCATCGGCAAGTCGACCATTCTGCTGCAAACCTTGTGCAACCTCGCCAAGAGCATGCCGGCGCTGTACGTCACCGGTGAGGAATCCCAGCAGCAAGTGGCCATGCGCGCGCGACGCCTGGGGTTGCCTCAGGATCAGCTGCGGGTGATGACCGAAACCTGTATCGAAGCCATCATTGCCACGGCTCGTCAGGAAAAGCCCAGGGTGATGGTGATCGACTCGATCCAGACGATCTTTACCGAGCAGCTGCAATCGGCCCCGGGTGGTGTATCCCAGGTGCGTGAGAGCGCGGCGTTGCTGGTGCGTTATGCCAAACAGAGCGGCACGGCGATTTTCCTGGTCGGCCACGTCACCAAGGAAGGCGCACTGGCTGGGCCTCGGGTGCTGGAGCACATGGTCGATACCGTGCTGTATTTCGAGGGCGAGTCCGACGGGCGCCTGCGGCTGCTGCGGGCGGTGAAGAACCGTTTCGGTGCAGTCAATGAACTGGGCGTGTTCGGCATGACTGACAAGGGCCTGAAAGAAGTCTCCAACCCTTCGGCGATTTTTCTGACCCGTGCTCAGGAAGAGGTCCCGGGCAGCGTGGTGATGGCGACGTGGGAAGGCACGCGGCCGATGCTGGTGGAGGTTCAGGCGCTGGTGGACGACAGTCACCTGGCCAACCCGCGTCGGGTTACGTTGGGGCTGGATCAAAACCGATTGGCGATGTTGCTGGCGGTGCTGCACCGTCATGGCGGCATTCCGACCCACGATCAGGATGTGTTCCTCAACGTGGTCGGCGGGGTCAAGGTACTGGAAACAGCGTCCGATCTGGCGTTGATGGCGGCGGTGATGTCCAGTTTGCGCAACCGGCCGCTGCCTCACGACCTGTTGGTGTTTGGTGAGGTGGGGCTTTCCGGTGAGGTGCGTCCGGTGCCGAGCGGTCAGGAGCGTTTGAAGGAAGCTGCCAAGCACGGCTTCAAGCGCGCCATCGTGCCCAAGGGCAATGCGCCGAAAGAGGCGCCGGCAGGGTTGCAGATCATTGCCGTGACGCGGCTGGAACAGGCGCTGGACGCGTTGTTCGAATAAATTCCAGTTAATGCACAACCCTGTGGGAGCGAGCCTGCTCGCGAAAGCGGAGTATCAGTCAACATAAATGTTGAAACTGACGGCCCCTTCGCGAGCAGGCTCGCTCCCACTTTGGTATTCGGCGGCTTCTAGACTTCGATCAGCGCACCCAGTTCGCGCTCCAGCTCTTCTGGATCAGCCAGGTTGAGCTCGATCAACCGCCGCAAACGTTCGATAGACTCAAGGCTGATGTGCCGGCAGACAAAGCCGAGTTGGCCATGGTCGTCGTGGGCCAGTTGCACATCCATGGTGATATCGGCCCCCTCGCTCAGATGAATGTCGACCACAAAATCCTGCTGCGCCTTGCCCAACCACGGATCGGGTCGCTCGATCAACAACCCCTTGAGCGACAGGTCAATCAACTTCACCGGCCAGGTGGACTCACCCTGACTCAGCTCGGTTCGGGCATCGAACGCAATACGTTTGAAGCGGCGACGTTCGGCAGGGTGCTCGCTCATGGCGCGATCCTCGTAGATGTACGCTGACTATAGACCTGCATTCTTCAAGGCTGCCAGCGTGGGGCAGGTGTCTAGACCTATGTCGGGCTATGGCCTTTGTCGTCAGGAGCGCTAAACTCGGGGTGGCTGTCTTTCTTGTCCACTCTGGCTGGAATAATAAAATGAAAAATAATAATAGCCCGCTACGCCATTTGCCTTGGCTGCTGCTGGCAATCGTAGGTGCGTGCGCCCTGGGTGTAGTGGCATTGCGCCGAGGCGAGGCAATCAACGCCTTGTGGATCGTGGTCGCTGCCGTGGCCATCTATCTGGTTGCATACCGCTACTACAGTCTGTTCATCGCTAACAATGTCATGCAACTCGATGCGCGACGGGCCACTCCCGCCGTGCTCAACAATGACGGTCTGGATTACGTTCCGACCAACAAACACATTCTCTTTGGTCACCACTTCGCGGCCATCGCCGGCGCGGGGCCGTTGGTCGGTCCGGTCCTGGCGGCGCAGATGGGCTACCTGCCCGGCACGCTATGGATAATCGCTGGCGTGGTGCTGGCCGGTTCGGTGCAGGACTTCATGGTCCTGTTCATGTCTACCCGCCGCAACGGCCGTTCCCTGGGTGACATGGTCCGCGAAGAAATGGGCCGCATCCCCGGCACCATCGCGCTATTCGGCTGCTTCCTGATCATGATCATCATCCTCGCGGTGCTGGCGCTGATCGTGGTCAAAGCCCTGGCCGAGAGCCCATGGGGTATTTTCACGGTGATGGCGACCATACCGATCGCGATGTTCATGGGCATCTACATGCGCTACATACGTCCGGGTCGCATCGGTGAAATCTCCGTCATCGGCGTGCTGTTGCTGCTCGGCTCGATCTGGCTGGGCGGGCAGATTGCCGCTGATCCGGTGTGGGCCAAGGCGTTCAGCTTCACGGGCGTGCAAATCACCTGGATGCTGATCGGTTACGGTTTTGTCGCAGCGGTGTTGCCGGTGTGGCTGATCCTGGCACCGCGTGACTATCTCTCCACCTTCCTGAAAATCGGCACTATCGTCGCCCTGGCCATCGGCATCCTTGTGACCATGCCCGAGCTGAAAATGCCGGCCCTGACCCAGTTCATCGACGGCACCGGTCCGGTGTGGAAGGGCGGTCTGTTCCCGTTCCTGTTCATCACCATCGCCTGTGGCGCGGTCTCGGGTTTCCATGCGCTGATCTCTTCCGGGACCACGCCGAAACTGCTGGATAACGAAACCAACGCCCGCTACATCGGTTACGGCGGCATGCTGATGGAATCGTTCGTGGCCATCATGGCCATGGTGGCCGCCTCGGTGATCGAACCGGGCGTGTATTTCGCCATGAACAGCCCGGCCGCGGTCGTCGGCGGGGACGTAGTGGCCGTAGCCACGGCGGTCAGCAACTGGGGCTTTGCCATCACCCCGGAAGCGTTGCAGGCAGTGGCCCATGACATCGGTGAAACCACCATCCTGGCCCGTGCCGGCGGTGCGCCGACCCTGGCGGTGGGGATCGCGCAGATCCTGCACAGTGTTTTGCCGGGTGAAAACACCATGGCGTTCTGGTACCACTTCGCGATCCTGTTCGAAGCGCTGTTCATCCTGACCGCGGTCGACGCCGGTACTCGTGCCGGGCGCTTCATGCTCCAGGACTTGCTCGGCTCGTTCGTGCCGGCCCTGCGCCGTACCGAGTCGTGGACTGCCAACCTGATCGCCACCGCCGGTTGCGTGGCCATGTGGGGTTATCTGCTGTACCAGGGCGTGATCGATCCTTTGGGTGGCATCAACACCTTGTGGCCGCTGTTCGGCATCTCCAACCAGATGCTGGCCGGTATCGCGCTGATGCTCGGCACCGTCGTGCTGATCAAGATGAAACGCCAACGCTACATCTGGGTGACTTTGGTGCCGGCTGTGTGGCTGCTGATCTGCACCACCACCGCCGGCTTCATCAAGCTGTTCGATGCCAACCCGGCGATCGGCTTCCTGTCCCTGGCGAAAAAATACAGCGATGCCCTGGCCAACGGCCAGATCCTCGCCCCGGCGAAGGACATCACGCAGATGCAGCACGTGATCTTCAACGCCTACACCAACGCAACGCTGACTGCGCTGTTCCTGTTCGTGGTGTTCAGTATCCTGTTCTATGCGCTCAAGGTCGGTATTTCCGCCTGGGGCACCAAGGAGCGTACGGATAAAGAAGCGCCGTTCCAGGCACTGCCGGAAGCGTGATCGAGGATTTGCACCATGTTCAATGACCTCAGTCGCCTCGGTAAATACCTCGGCCAGGCCGCGCGCCTGATGGTCGGCATGCCCGACTACGACAACTACGTCGAGCATATGCAGACCAAGCACCCGGACAAACCGGTGATGAGCTACGAGATGTTCTTCCGCGAACGTCAGGAAGCCCGTTACGGTGGCAAGGGTGGGCCTAAGTGCTGTTGAAACACACCACTTAGGCATCACCTCTGTAGGAGCCGGCTTGCTGGCGATAGCGATCTTCGGGACGCCATCGCCAGCAAGCCGGCTCCTACAGTCTTTTCTGCGCCCAGGAGACCTTATTTTGTCAGTCCCTATACCTGTCACGATCCTCAGCGGCTTCCTCGGCGCTGGTAAAACCACCCTGTTGCGCCACCTGCTCAAAGCCGAGCACGGCCTGAAAATCGCCGTGATCGAGAACGAATTCAGCGATGCCGGCATCGACACCCAGTTGTTGGGCGATGAGCCGGTGCAAGTGATGACACTGTCCAACGGCTGTGTCTGCTGCACCATCCATACGGACCTGACCAAGGCGCTTTACCTGTTGCTCGAACGCCTGGACCAGGGCGATATCGCCTTCGACCGCCTGGTGATCGAGTGCACTGGCCTGGCCGACCCGGCGCCCGTGGCGCAAACCTTTTTCATCGACGAAGAACTGCGCGAGCGCTACATCCTCGACGGCATCATCACCCTGGTGGACGCGGCCCACGCCGACCTGCACCTGACCCAGACCATCGCCCAGGCGCAAATCGGTTTTGCCGATCGCTTGCTGGTGAGCAAGCGCGATCTGGTGGACGAACCGACCTTCACCGCGTTGAGCGAGCGCCTGACCCGCATCAACCGTCGTGCCCCGATCCGCGTGGTCGACCACGGCAAGATCGATCTGGCCGAGTTGCTCGACGTGCGCGGTTTCAATCTCAATGCCGACCTCGGTGGCGGTGTGAGTTTGCGACCTGTCAGCCAGGCACCCTCCATCGACCGCATTTCCAGCCTGGTGCTGCGCACTGATAAACCGCTGGATATCGACAAGCTCAGCGAGTTCATGAATGAGCTCCTGGAGGAGCATGGCAAGCAGTTGCTGCGCTACAAGGGCGTGTTGAGCATTCTCGGCGAACCGCGGCGCATGGTGTTTCAGGGTGTGCTGAAGCTTTATGGATTCGACTGGGACACCGAGTGGGCGGACGATGAAAGCCGCGAAAGCGTGATCGTGTTCATTGCCGATGATTTGCCGGAAGAAAAGATCCGCGAGGGGTTCGCGCGGGTGGCGGCGGATTGAAGTTTTGTGGCGTCCTAGCCGGCAGCGCAGTGCTCACGGGTTGTATTGAGCAGTGTCTGTTCCAGATGATCCATATGCCGGTTCATCAACATCACCGCTGTCGCTGCGTTTCCACGTTCAACGGCATCGACAATCTCCATGTGCACCGGCCCCGCGCAATAATCCTTCTGTTGCAGACCAAGCTGCGCAATCGCCAACGAAGTCAGCGGTACCAGGCTCTCGAGAAAGTGCGCTAGCGGTGCGTTCCCCGCCATTTTTGCCAACTGCAGATGAAACGCTCCCGACAAACGAATCGCCGGGCCTCGCTCGGCGCATAGACGCTCGTTATCGAGCAGCGCCCGCAGCTGCTTCAAGTCTTGCGCGCAAGGTCGCTGACACGCCAGCCGCACCAGCATGACCTCGGCCAGCCGCCGGGCATGCAGGGCCTGCCGGACCTGCTCGGCATCCAGTTCGGCGACACGCGGACGATGGTTGGCGCGAAGGTGGATGATGTGCTGATGGGACAGTCGCGTCAGCACATCACGCACGTCGCTGCGGCGGGCACCGAACATTTGCGCCAGGCTTTCTTCCGTAAAGCGGCTGGCCGAATGGATACGCTGTTCGAAAATGGCATCGAGGACCCGCGAATACAGATCATCCACCGACGGGCGGACGGGCAGGGTGGCGAGCGTTTGTGGCGAGGCGATGCTGTTCATGGCCAATCTCCAGTTCGAAGAGGTTTCAACTGCCGAAGTTGTCTTCCGGGATGTTCAGTTCGATGCCCATGCGCTGACCTTCGCGCAAAATGTGCCGGCGCATCTCGGCGCTGGCCTGGGCGCTGTTCTTGCTGCGGATCGCCCGAACCACCGCTTCGTTTTCGTCCAGGCGTTCAGCCAGATGCTCCGGGGAATTGCGCAACACTTGGGCGCTCTGTTTGAGCGCATTGCTGGTTTGTTGCACCACGCTCTGGAAGATCGGGTTGGATGTCAGCGTGAACAGCTCTTCGTGGAATGCGATGTAGGCGTTTACGCCAGCCTCACTGTCATTGGCCTCCAGGGCTTCGCGCATGTCCATCAGGGTCAGGCGCAATTGCCCGATTTCCTTGCTGCTGATGGACTGCGCCACCAGGCCGACGATAAACGGCTCAAGGGTGTAGCGCAGTTGCAGCACGTCTTCCAGGCTCGCGGCGGCCACCGCGTTGTCATGCGCCTGGCTGTCGGCGGGATTGGCTTCGAGCACCACCACACCTTTGCCCGGCATCGAACGCACCAGACCGAGGGTTTCCAGGACGATCACCGCTTCGCGCAGGCTCGGACGACTGATGCCCAATTGTTCGGCCAGTTCGCGTTGCCCCGGCAGCATTTCGCCGGAGCGCCACTGACCACGGGCCAGTGCGGCCCGAAGTTTTTCCACGACTGAATTTACAACGGTCGATGTGGTAATCACTGTTCGCTCCATGAGCCTCTGTAACCTTTGTTGGCCGTGCCTGCCCGGGGGCAGGCACGGCGGTGATTCAAAATTCCTGCTGATGCGCCGGGCTCACCGGTTTTCGCGGCTGGAAGGTATAACCCACCTGGCCGGACAGTACCTTGTTCGCCCGTTGCACATCGATGTCCTTTTCCCAGCGTGCGATGGCCACCGTGGCGACGCAGTTGCCGATCAGGTTGGTCAGCGCCCGGCCAATGCCCATGAACCAGTCCACGGCCAGTACCAGCACCAGGCCCACCACCGGGATCGCCGGAATCGCCGTCAGGGTCGCCGCCAGGATTACCAGTGCGGAACCTGGAATGCCATGCGCGCCTTTTGAGGTGATCAACGATACCAACAGGATCGTCAGCAGGTCGGTCATGGCCAGTGGCGTGCCGGTGGCATTGGCGATGAACACGATGGCCAGGGTCAGGTAGATCGAGAAGCCGTCGAGGTTGAACGAGTAGCCCGTCGGGATCACCAGGCCGACCGTCGAACTGCCGATGCCCAGATGTTCAAGCTTGCGCATGATTTGTGGCAGCACTGCGTCGGACGAAGCGGTGCCCATGACGATGAGCAGTTCTTCGCGCAGGTACTTGAGCAACGGCCACATCTTCAAGCCGGAGAGGCGCATCACCAGGCCGAGAATCAGGGTAACGAAGGCTATACAGGTCAGGTAGAACAAGCCGACCAGGCTGCCCAGGTGTTGCAGCGAATCCAGGCCATATTTGCTGGTAGTGAAGGCGATCGCGCCGAACACACCGATCGGCGCCAGGCGCACGATCATGCCCATGATGCGGAAGATCACGTGGCTCAGCTCATTGATCAGCCGCGAAATACCCGACGCCGCTTCGCCCACCAGGTTCAGTGCACTGCCGAACAGCACCGAAAACAGCAGGACCTGCAGGATATTGTTGTCGGCAAATGCGCCGATGACCGAGGTCGGAATCAAATCCATCAGGAACTGCGTGGTGGTGTGCATGTGCTGGCCGCGCTGGGCGATATCGCCCATGTCGGCGGCGGAAAGCTGCTCAAGATGAATATTCGCACCGCTGCCGATGCCAGTACTGAAGGCGAACACCAGGCCGATCACCAGGGCGATGGTGGTCAGGATTTCAAAGTAGATCACCGATTTCAGGCCGATGCGCCCGACCTTCTTCAGGTCGCCGGCGCCACTGATGCCGCTGACCACCACGCAGAACACAATCAGGCCAATGAGCATTTTGATCAGCTTGATAAAACCGTCACCGAGTGGTTTGAGCTGAGCGGAGTATTCGGGAAGGGTCAGCCCGCAGACGATGCCGAGCACCAGTCCGAGAACCACTTGGAGGAAGATTGAACGCGAGCACCATCTGAGCATGGGAGGAATCCTGGTCGGTGTCCTGGCTGCCGTGCGCGAGGCGCATCGACTTCAGGACTTAATTATTGTGGTCTTACCGGTATGTCCAGTGCAGGTGGAGTCTAGGCGCTATTTTTGGCGGATCGCAAGTGGAAATTGCATAATTGGCATGACCGGTCTTACCAGTTGGGTTGGATACCCCGACCTTTAGCCTTTTGGGAGGCTGGATTTTTTTTCCCGGGCAGAAAAAACCGGCCATCGCTGACCGGTTTTTTAAGCTCATGCTCTCACAGAGCATTCAATCGACGATCTTATCGCGAGACGTTGCGATTGATGATTTTCAGGTCGAAGAAGACAAGTTTGCCGCGTCGTTCTTTGTCGGTGAGAATCGGAAAGTTTGGGGACTCGCCATAGATCAGTACCTCTCGACGCTGTGGACCGGTATGAAGGCGGATGTTGTTGACTTCGCCTGGCAGGTCGTCCAGTTTTGCACTATCACCCTGGCTGTTGATGATGCGAAAGTAAGTAGGGTCATCACCTTCAAAAACCGACAGGTTACGCTGTTCGCCTTCCATACTTGCAGTGTTTTTGAAGTTTCCGTCACGATCTTCAATCTTGATAGTGTAGACGTCGTCGTGGTAGGCGAAAAGAAACGTTTCTGGGGCAACGTCCTCCGCGTAACTCAGAAGAACGTCTCCGTAAATGTCGAGTTTTTTCTCGAGGATAGCCTTCTCACCATCATTGAAGTCGGGGGACTCCAACATTTTCCGAATGACTTTACCTGCTAGTGCAACCGGCTTGTTATCGACGAATAGTTGAGCGGTGAACGATTGGTTATCCATGTTTTGCATGACGCTTATCTCTTCCTTGATTGGGAGATTAATATTGTTGCTGTTATAACTTGCGAGGTTTATTGAGCGCAGTGCACCGACAATTGCTTGCGGGCATTTTGTACTTATAACCAAGATGCATCACTGGGGTTGCGCTCAATGATTTTTAGCTTGAAAACCAGAGGGGTCCCGATGCGGCTTGGATTATCGGTCAGAACCGGGAAGGTGGGTGGTCCGGAATAGGATTTAACTGGCCGACGTTGTGGGCCGGCGTAAAGATAGATTTCGCTGATTGCGTCCGGAATTTCGTCCATTTTTACAACATTGCCGGAGCTGTTAATGATGCGGAAGTAAGTGGGATCATCTCCTTCGAAGATGCTCAAATTACGAGTTGCACCTTCCATGCTTGCCGTTGCCTGGAAAAGAGTGTTAACGCCTTTAATTCGGATGGTGTATACATCGTCATGATAGGCGAAGTAGAAAGTTTCGGGTGTTACACCTTCGCTGTAGCTCAGTTCCAGTGGGTCGTGTTTGCGAGCGTTACGATGAAACTCGTGCCAGCCTTCTCCAGTGTCTAGTTCTTCAAGAAGTTTGTTTATAACCTTTCGAGCCGTGGCAATAGGTTTGTTATCGACAAAAAGTTGAGCGGTGAACGATTGAGTTCGATCTATGAACATAATCTCTTCCTTGATATATGAATAACCCTCGTATTTGTGGTGAGCGAGTCGGATTATTCGTTGCTTGTCAGGGGCGAGACTATCATCAAGGTTTAAAATCTGGATTTCTGGTGTGTTACAAGATTTTAAGTTTTATTCGGTGTTGTTGTCTGTGAGGAAGTTACAGTTTTTGGAGTTGTAAGTGACGGGCATAAAAAAACCGGCACAAGTGCCGGTTTTCTCAACTGTGATTTAGCGGGGCTTATTAAGCGCCGTATACCGGCAGCTTCTTGCAGATAGCCTTGACCTTCTCACGAACGGCATCGATCACCGCTTCGTTGTTCAGGTCGGCCAGGATGTCGCAGATCCAGCCGGCCAGTTCCTTGCACTCTGCTTCCTTGAAGCCGCGAGTGGTCACAGCCGGAGTGCCGAAGCGCAGGCCGGAGGTGACGAACGGGGAGCGTGGGTCGTTTGGCACGGAGTTCTTGTTCACGGTGATGAACGCTTTGCCCAGAGCGGCATCGGCGTCTTTACCGGAGATTTCCTGCTTGATCAGCGACAGCAGGAACAGGTGGTTTTCAGTACCGCCGGAAACCACGTCGAAACCGCGCTCGATGAACACGCCAGCCATGGCTTTGGCGTTTTTCACCACTTGTTGCTGGTAAGCCTTGAACTCAGGCTGCAGCGCTTCCTTGAAGCAGATCGCTTTAGCGGCGATCACGTGCTCCAGCGGGCCGCCCTGGGCGCCCGGGAATACCGCGGAGTTCAGCTTCTTCTCGATGTCGGCGTTGGCGCGAGCAAGGATCAGGCCGCCACGTGGACCGCGCAGGGTCTTGTGGGTGGTGGTGGTCACGACGTCAGCGAAAGGCACCGGGTTCGGGTAGACGCCAGCGGCGACCAGACCGGCCACGTGGGCCATGTCGACGAACAGGTAAGCGCCAACCTTGTCAGCGATTTCACGGAAGCGCGGGAAGTCGAGGATCTGCGAGTAGGCAGAGAAACCGGCCACGATCATTTTTGGCTTGTGCTCAACGGCCAGGCGCTCGACTTCGTCATAGTCGATCAGACCGTTGGCGTCGATGCCGTACTGGATGGCGTTGTACAGCTTGCCCGAGGACGAAACGCTGGCGCCGTGGGTCAGGTGACCACCGTGGGCCAGGCTCATGCCCAGGATGGTGTCGCCAGCCGACAGCAGGGCCAGGTAGACGGCGCTGTTGGCTTGCGAGCCGGCGTGCGGCTGAACGTTGGCGTAATCGGCGCCGAACAGTTCTTTTGCACGATCGATTGCAAGCTGCTCGACGACGTCTACGTACTCGCAACCACCGTAGTAGCGCTTGCCCGGGTAGCCTTCGGCGTACTTGTTGGTCAGTACCGAGCCTTGAGCTTCCATCACCGCAGGGCTGGTGTAGTTTTCCGAAGCGATCAGCTCAATGTGCTCTTCCTGGCGCTGAGCTTCTTGCTCCATGGCGGCAAAGAGATCGGCGTCGTACTTGGCAATAGTCAAATCACGGCTGAACATGGCGGTCCTCAAGGATCGGGGGCGGAAAAGGGGGGCATTCTAACCCAATGGGTTTTAGATGGCATATGAAACGGCATCATGTCGCAGACAAGTGGGCTTCATGTCGGGATCAGCGGTGATCGTGCCGGCCTCATCGCGAGCAAGCTCGCTCCCACAGGGTTCTCGGGTGCACACAAAATATGTGAACACTGTAAATCCACTGTGGGAGCGAGCCTGCTCGCGAAGGCGCCAGTAGCGGCGCTACAAAAATTCAGTCGAACATGAACAGCGCATCATTGCTGAACTGCCCTTCGAATCGCCCCGCCGGCATCGGACGCCCGAACAGGTAGCCCTGCACCTCGTCGCAACCGTGCTCGCGCAGGAAGTCCAGCTGTTCATGGGTCTCCACGCCTTCGGCGATCACCGCCAGGTTGAGGCTGTGGGCCATGGCGATGATCGCCCGAGCGATCTGCGCGTCCTGTTCGCCGGATGGCAGGCCATCGACGAAGGTGCGGTCGATCTTCAGGACGTCGATCGGGAACTGCTTGAGGTAGTTGAGCGATGAGTAACCGGTGCCGAAGTCGTCGACGGCAATGCTCAGGCCGAGGTTTTTCAGGCCATCGAGGATCTGCATCGCCTCGCTGACTTCGCGCATCAGGATACTTTCGGTGAGTTCCAGCTCCAGGCACGCCGGCGGCAGGCCGGTTTCCCTGAGGATGGTGGCGATGCGCGTACCGAGCTGGCCGTCGGAGAACTGCCGCGCCGAGATGTTCACCGACACCTTGGGCACGCGGACCCTGGCCTGATGCCAGGCCTTGAGTTGACGGCAGGCTTCGCTGATCACCCAGTCGCCGACATCCACCACCAGGCCGAGCTCTTCGAGCACCGGAATGAAATCCCCGGGTGGCACCAGGCCACGACGCGGGTGGCGCCAGCGCAGCAGGGCTTCGGCGCCGGTCAAACGTTTGCCATCGCCACTGAATTGCGGCTGGTAATACAGGACGAATTCGTTCTGTTCCAGGGCATGGCGCAAGTCGCTTTCCAGTTCCAGCCGCTCCAGGGCGCTGGCGTTCATGTCCGCCTGATAGAACTGGAAGTTGTTCTTGCCGCGCTCCTTGGCGTGGTACATCGCCGTGTCGGCGTTCTTCATCAGCTGGCTGAGCTCGTTGCCGTCCTGCGGGCTCAGGGCGATGCCGATACTGGCCGTGACGAAGAACTCGCGGCCTTCGAGCACGAACGGTTTCACCAGGCTGGCGAGAATCTGTTCGGCCACATGAATCGCCCGGTTCAGGGCGATTTCGCGGTTGGCCCGCGGTTGCAGGAGCAAGGTGAACTCGTCGCCGCCCATGCGTGCCACGGTGTCGTCATCGTCGACGCAACCGAGCAGGCGCGTGGCCATCTCCTTGAGCATGCGGTCGCCGGCGGCGTGGCCCAGGGAGTCGTTGATCGGCTTGAAGCGATCGAGATCGAGGAACATCAGCACCACCCATGACTTCTGCCGTTCGGCCGATTGCAGGGCGGTGTGCAGGCGGTCCTGGAACAGCGTGCGGTTGGGCAGGTGGGTCAGGGCGTCGTAGTAGGCGAGGCGGTGAATCCGCTGCTCGCTGGCCTTGCGCTCGCTGATGTCGCTGAAGAAGCACACGTAACTGGCCAGGTCGCCTTCATCGTCGAGCACGGCGGTGATCCCGACCCAGGCCGGGTAGTGCTCGCCATTGCGGCGCCTGAGCCAGACTTCGCCTTCCCAGGTGCTGTGCTGGCCCAATTGCTTGAGCACATAGCGCAGATGGGCCTCCTGCTGGTCGTCGACGGTCAGCATGTTCGGCAACTGGTCGAGCACCTGCTCCACGGCATATCCGCTGACACGGCTGAAGGCTTCGTTGGCCTGGACGATGTAGCCGGCCGGGTCGGTGATCAGGATCGCCGAGGTCGAATGTTCGAATACCGTGGCGGCCATGCGCAGGTCTTTTTCGGCCCGGCGTTGCTGGCTGATGTCGCGGCCGACGCCTAGCACGCCTTCGAATGTCCCGTGCTCGTCCCAGACCAATACCAGGCGCAGTTCGATCGGGATCTTGCGCCCGTCGGCCCGCAGGCAATCGAACAGGAACAGTTGGGTTTGTACCTGGCTGCGTAACACTGCCAGCTGGTCCGGCTGATCCAGCGCTTTGCTGACGCGGTCCATCAGTTGGTAGATGCCGGTCAGTTGTTGCGGGTTGGCGATGGTCGATTGCCAGCCGTTCTGGAAAATCCACTCGGCGTCGTAACCCAGCACGGCTTGCACCGAAGGGCTGACGTAGTTGAGGTTAAGGCGGCTGTCCGTGGAGAAGATCA
Organism: Pseudomonas sp. PB101; assembly: GCF_009764265.1. GTDB lineage: Bacteria > Pseudomonadota > Gammaproteobacteria > Pseudomonadales > Pseudomonadaceae > Aquipseudomonas. Next base: position 93,910 of record NZ_RWIR01000007.1, on the reverse strand, counting down.
CGTCGCTGATGCTCTCGGCGAGCATCCGGTAGCGTTGCTCGCTGTCGCGCAGCGATTCGCTGGCTTCGATCTGGTCGGTGATGTCCTTGGCCACGCCAATGATCCGCGTGACCTGGTCGTCCTTGTCCCGCGCCAGTGCCTGCTCGCGAATCTCGAAGCGTCGCCACTGGCCGTCGCGATGGCGGAAGCGCAGCTGGCACTGCATCAACTGGCGATAACCGGCCTGGCGCTGGACCTGGCGGGAGCGGTGGTAATAGTCGGCGTCTTCGGGGTGCAGGAGGATTTCCCAGAAGTATTCGCCCATCTGGTGCAGTTCGGTGCGGTTGTAACCCAGGGTCTGGCCCAGATGGTGGTTGCTGAAAATCATGCGCTGACTGATCACATCCTGCACATACAGGTGATCCGGCACGGTGCGCACCACGTCCGACCAGAACCCTTCGCGCTCCTGCAAGGACAGTTCGATGAGCTTGCGGCTGGTGATGTCGGTGATGCTCAGGATCACCGCTTTATAGTCGTCCTGGGTTTGCGGCAGGCGCAGCACCAGCCACAGGTGCTGGTCGCGACCGCTGGCATCCTGCAGTTTGATTTCCAGCTCAAGCTGTTGCTGCTGGTTGAGTACCGCGTCGAGCACCTGGTTGCCGATGGCGGTGCCGTCCAGCGGGTTACCGTCGATCAGCAGTTTCCAGGCGTTGTTGGCGTTATCGACATTGAGCAGTTGCAGGGCGACCTGGTTGACCTCGGTGATCCGCAGCTCCTGCAGCAGTTGCCGGCGTTGTTCCGGGATCGCCAGCCACGCTTGCAGTTGTTCGCTGTCCTGCAGGTGTGTCTTGTCGAAGAAAAGCTTGAGCCCGGACATGTCGAGGACACACAAGGCCACACCAGTGCCTTCGAAAATGTCCTGATAACGCCGGCGGCCTTCATTCAATTGGCGCTGACGCCGGCGCATGTTCAGCAAGGCGATGAACGGCAGCATGGAAAACGCCAGGCCCAACACGCATTTGCCAATGAACGCCGGCAGCAGCTCCTCCAGCACGCGTTGCCGGTCGAACAAGCCACGCAGTTGCCAATCGCTGCTGCTCAACGGAACCGTCAGCACGCTGTTGGCGATATCGTCCTCGGTCAGTGTGCCCGGATTGACCGCGGGCTGCGCTTCGTCGCGGCTGATGATCTGATGATTGATGCGGTTTTCCACCAGCCACATCGGGCGGCCACCGGCCTCGATTTGCTTGGTCAGGGACGAAAAGAAGGTGGGGGTCAGGCGCAAGGCCCAGTAGCCTCGGGAGCTGCCGCTGGCCTGATGCAACAATAAATGCACCACGGAACCGTCGGTGGCGTTGCTGAAGTAGTGCGCCTGGGAGTGGCTGCGGCGGACCAGTTCACTCAGGTAGTCACTGTCATCGCTGTCGGCAGCGCTGTCACTGATGACTTTTCCCGAGGGGCTGAGCAACGCCAGGCTGCGCAGATCCGGCAGCGACTGTTGCAGCTTGCGCAGCAGGGCCTGCAGTTCATCGGCGCCCTGCGGTTGCTCGACGATCGGCAACAGGTTGAGGGCGATCTGCGCGTTGAGTGCCATGTTCAGGCTGACTTGCCCAGCCAGGTCGGCGGTGTAGTCGATGGTGTACTGGCGCTGGTTTTTCTGGGTTTCGCGCAACTGATCGAGCAACTGCCAGAACAGCAGGGCCAGCAGCAATAACACGAGTGTCGCCAAGGTGCCCTTCAAGGTGCCGCGCAGGGGGGAGCCGGGCGCTGTGGTGGGCGCACTGGAAGTCAGAGGCGGTGGGACATTGGACAAGCTGTAATCCTGCGGTTTGGCTGGACTGGCGCGACGTGCACTATAAGCCGGACGCCCGAAGGGCGGCTAGCATGCCTTGAGTTGTGGCGAAGTGCCAGCCCTTGTCCGTCGGCTGGACTGCCATCTGTCATTCAGGTAGCTTTGCCGGTTACGCGGGAGCGTTCCAGCTCCTAGACTCAGACTTTTTCAGCGTCGCCTCACACGGACGGCGCGCACAGTCTGGCCGGGCAATGCCTGCGCTCCAATCATTCATCAGTCACTGACCCAAGGTTCTCCATGGCTCAATACGTATTCACCATGCATCGGCTGGGCAAAGTTGTTCCGCCGAAGCGGGAAATCCTCAAAAACATTTCTCTGTCCTTCTTCCCGGGTGCCAAGATCGGCGTGCTCGGCCTCAACGGTTCGGGCAAGTCCACGCTGCTGAAAATCATGGCCGGCGTTGACACCGAATTCGAGGGCGAAGCCCGTCCGATGCCGGAGCTGAACATCGGTTACCTGCCGCAGGAGCCGCAACTGGATCCGACCAAGACCGTGCGTGAAGTGGTCGAGGAAGCGGTCAGCGTGATCAAGAACGCCCAGGCGCGCCTGGACGAGGTCTACGCGGCTTACGCTGAAGAAGACGCCGACTTCGACAAACTGGCTGCCGAACAGGCCAAGCTCGAAGCGATCCTGCAAGCCAGCGACGGTCACAACCTCGATCGTCAACTGGAAGTCGCCGCCGACGCGCTGCGTCTGCCGGCCTGGGACGCCAAGGTCGAATTCCTCTCCGGTGGTGAGAAGCGTCGTGTGGCCCTGTGCCGCCTGCTGCTGTCCGCGCCGGACATGCTGCTGCTCGACGAACCGACCAACCACCTGGACGCCGATTCCGTTGCGTGGCTCGAGCACTTCCTGCACGACTTCCCGGGTACCGTGGTCGCGATCACGCACGACCGTTACTTCCTGGACAACGTAGCCGGCTGGATCCTGGAACTCGACCGTGGCGCGGGTATTCCTTACGAGGGCAACTATTCGGGTTGGCTGGAAGCCAAGTCCGATCGTCTGGCTGCCGAATCCAAGCAGCAGTCGGCCCATGAAAAGGCCATGAAGGAAGAACTGGAGTGGGTGCGCAAAGGCGCCAAGGCCCGCCAGTCCAAATCCAAGGCTCGTCTGCAACGCTTCGAAGAAATGCAGTCGCAGGAATTCCAGAAGCGCAGCGAAACCAACGAGATCTACATTCCGGCCGGTCCGCGCCTGGGCGACAAGGTCATCGAATTCAAGAACGTCACCAAGGGCTATGGCGACCGCGTGCTGATCGACAACCTGTCGTTCTCCATGCCAAAAGGCGCCATCGTCGGCGTGATCGGCGGTAACGGTGCCGGTAAGTCGACCCTGTTCCGCATGCTGATGGGCAAGGAAACGCCGGATTCGGGCAGCATCGAAGTCGGCGAAACCGTGCAGTTGGCTTGTGTGGATCAGAGCCGCGAAGACCTGGACGGCAGCAAGACCGTGTTCCAGCAGATCTCCGACGGTTCCGACCAGATTCGCATCGGCAACTACGAGATCCCGTCGCGTACCTACGTCGGTCGCTTCAACTTCAAGGGCGGCGATCAGCAGAAGTTCGTCAAGGACCTGTCCGGTGGTGAGCGCGGTCGCTTGCACCTGGCCCTGACCCTGAAGGAGGGCGGCAACGTCCTGCTGCTCGACGAACCGTCCAACGACCTCGACGTCGAAACCCTGCGTTCCCTGGAAGAAGCCCTGCTGGACTTCCCGGGCGCCGCCATTGTGATCTCTCACGATCGGTGGTTCCTTGACCGCGTGGCAACGCACATCCTGGCGTACGAAGACGACTCGCAAGCGGTGTTTTTCGAAGGCAACTACACCGAGTACGAAGCCGACCGTAAAAAGCGTCTCGGCGAAGCAGCTGCCCAGCCGCATCGTGTACGCCACAAGAAACTCGCCTGAATTCGGGTGGGTTGCATAAAGAGCGGAGCCTTCGGGCTCCGTTTTTTTGCGTTTTTTTTCAGTGAGACCGAGTTGGATTCATCGCTGGCAAGCCAGCTCCCACATGATTTGTGTTGTGCCCGGATTGTGGGAACGCCGGGAAAACTGTGGGAGCCGGCTTGCCAGCGATGACGGTGTAACTGTTGGTGCATGACTTGAATCTGATCTCCCCATTCAGGTGCAGTAATGTCCAAAAACTCGGTTAATTTATATCCTGTGCACCATTTAATTTCATGAATGCGACATTTTGCTCTGTTCCTGTGCGCGAGTCGTTTGTTACAGTCCGGCCCAATCTCCTCCAACGACAATAAATTTGCCGAGACTTTTCCATGATCGAATCCGTCGAATCTTTCCTTGCGCGCCTGAAAAAACGCGACCCGGACCAACCCGAATTTCACCAGGCTGTCGAAGAAGTCCTGCGTACCCTGTGGCCGTTTCTTGAAGCCAATCCGCATTACCTGACCTCCGGCATCCTGGAGCGCATCTGCGAGCCGGAGCGGGCGGTGGTGTTTCGCGTGTCGTGGGTCGACGATCTGGGCAAGGTCCAGGTCAATCGCGGTTTCCGCATCCAGATGAACAGCGCCATCGGCCCGTACAAGGGTGGCCTGCGTTTCCACCCGTCGGTGAACATGGGCGTGCTGAAATTCCTCGCCTTCGAACAGACCTTCAAAAACTCCCTGACTTCGCTGCCAATGGGCGGCGGCAAGGGCGGTTCGGACTTCGACCCCAAAGGCAAGAGCGATGCGGAAGTCATGCGCTTCTGCCAGGCCTTCATGAGCGAGTTGTACCGCCACATTGGTGCGGACGTTGACGTGCCGGCCGGGGACATCGGCGTCGGTGCGCGGGAAATCGGCTTCCTGTTCGGCCAGTACAAGCGCCTGAGCAACCAGTTCACCAGCGTGCTGACCGGCAAGGGCCCGAGCTACGGCGGCAGCCTGATTCGTCCGGAGGCCACCGGATTCGGTTGTGTGTACTTCGCCGAGGAAATGCTCAAGCGCCGCGGCCTGGCCGTGGAAGGCAAACGCGTAGCGATCTCCGGCTCCGGCAACGTCGCGCAATACGCCGCGCGCAAGGTCATGGACCTGGGCGGCAAGGTGATTTCGCTGTCCGACTCCGAAGGCACCCTGTATTGCGAAAGCGGTTTGACCGAAGAGCAATGGCTGGCGGTGCTGGAACTGAAGAACGTACAGCGCGGGCGTATCCGTGAACTGGCCGGCCGTTTTGGCCTGGAGTTCCGCGCCGGTGAGTTGCCATGGAGCCTGAGCTGCGACATCGCCCTGCCATGCGCGACGCAAAACGAACTGGATGCCGACGCTGCCCGCACCTTGCTGCGCAACGGCTGCATCTGCGTGGCCGAAGGCGCGAACATGCCGACCACCCTTGAAGCGGTGGACCTGTTCATCGAGGCGGACATTCTGTTTGCGCCGGGCAAGGCGTCCAACGCCGGTGGCGTGGCGGTGAGCGGGCTGGAAATGTCGCAGAACGCCATGCGCCTGGCGTGGACCAGTGGCGAAGTGGACAGCAAGCTGCACGCGATCATGCAGTCGATTCACCACGCGTGCGTGCATTACGGCGAAGAAAACGGCCGGATCAACTACGTCAAGGGTGCGAACATCGCCGGCTTCGTGAAGGTCGCCGATGCCATGCTGGCCCAAGGCGTCGTCTAAGCCGGTTCGATGCGGATCACTTCGATCAGTTGATCCCCGGCGGGGCGCTGCCACAGCACTTCATCGTTGAGTCGTGCGCCGAGCAGCGCCCGGCCCAGCGGTGAACCCCAATTGATCAGGCCGTGGCCCGCATCGGCCTGATCCTCGCCCACCAGTTGTACCCGGCGTTCGGTGTCGTGTTCATCGGCATAGGTCACCCAACTGCCGATCTGCACCTTGTCGGTCGACGTCGCAACGGGTACCACCTGAGCGCTGCCCAGGCGCTGCTTGAAGTAACGCAAATCACGTTCGAGATCGGCCAGGCGCTGCTTGTCGGCCTGCTCGCCCCTTGCCGATTGTTCGGCGTGCAGGCTTTGCAGTTCGGCGAATTTAGCCTGCAACAGGTCCAGGCCTTGCGGCGTGACGTAGTTGGGCTGAGCGCTGACCTGCCGTTCGACGGGCTGATCGGCTTGCGCGGCGGCGTTATCTTCATTGACGAAGGCACGACTCATGGAATTCTCCCGGTATAGGGTTTGGGCCATGGTCGCAGGCATTTGGTTTCACTGGATGTCTGAAAGCGACTTACGGCGAGTGATAGGCCCGGGCGGCGTCCTGATCCTTTTGCTGCTCCCAGGCTTTGTCCCGTTCTTCCAGATGGCTGTTGCGATAATCCCCGCGGTCCTGGTTGTCCCGCATCGCCTGGCACTGGCGAAAGCCATCGCTCCAGCCTTCGGCGTACAGCGGATCCTTCAAGTAGCGTGGGACGTTCTTGCGGAATTCGCCAGTGATCGCCCCGGCGGCTTGCCGGCCGCTGCTGCAACCGTCATCGAAGCCATCGGCGAAGGCGGGCGGATAACCTTTGGCGAGCAAGTCATCGTGGGTTGACTGGCAACCTGCGAGCAGCAACAACACACCCACAACACTTGTATAACGGCGCATTCCTCACTCCCGGGCCATTCGGCGGCCTATGGGTGAAGTCTAGGAGAGGACGAGTGAGGCGATCGTGAAAGAAAGATCAAAGAATTCTTGTAGGAGCCGGCTTGCTGGCGATGGGATCAACGCGGTGTGTCCGAGTAACCACGCTGATGCCATCGCCAGCAAGCCGGCTCCTACAGGCGTGGCGATCAATAGTGGTACCACTTGAGCTCAAGCATCACCTCGTTCTCGGCCGTCGCCAAATGGCTGAACTCGCGCTGGGCGCTCAAGCGCAGGCCGAGATTGCGGGATATTTCCCACTGCTGATTCAGACTCAGGCTACGACGCACTTCACCATTGGTGAAGAAATCGCCCTTGGCTTCCACGCTCAAGTTGCCCAGCGGGTTTTTCCACAGCACGCCCGTGTTGAAGCCCGCCGCTGGCGCCACGAATGCGGCGAAGTCGTTGTTGTGTTCGATACGCACGGTGCCCAGGGCAAAACCGAGCATGTTCTCGCCCAGTTGCCAGGTTCCGCCGCCACCGCCGTTGACGTGGCTGACCAGGGTTTGGTCATCGTGCTTGCCCGGCACCCGCTCAAGGCCACCGGTGACTTGCCATGACAGTGGTTGCAGCAACTCATTGCGCGGGGTCAGGGAGCGGATGGTCGCCAGGTCCAGTTGCTGCACTTGCCAGTCATTGCCTTCGTACTGGCGCAGTTTCAATTGCAGGATTTCGATCTGCGCGCCGAGGGGAAAGCTTTCGTTGTTGTCATTGAGGTCGTGATAAGCCATGCGCAGGCCATATTCGCCAAAGGCTTTATCGCCACGGGTGCCAAGGCCGAGCTGCCAGGTACGGGACTCGTGGCCGTCTTCAGGCAGGCCGGGCTGCGGGATGTTCAGCTCGGGTGCCGGGTTCTGGTTGATTGCCCGCAACAGTTCGAAGCTGCGCTGGGCACGCGCCGGGTCGCGTTCCTGACCGTTGGCGCGATAGCGCTCCAGGCGATAGGCCGCATCGATGATCAGCGCCTGGCGGTCGCGGGGTTGCGTCTTGAACGCAGGATCTTGCAATTGTTTCTGATCGGCGCTGATTTTCAGCACCCATTGCTGCTCTTCAGGGTTCAACGGCTCAGCGCGACTGAGCAACTCGCGTTCCCGGGAGGGACGATACTGGATCGACTCCACCAGCCCGGCCTCTTTCACGGCCTTGACGGTGTCGGTGGGGATGGCCGTGAGCGGGAATTGCCCGGTCAGGCGCAGGCTCGGGCGGGCCACTTGCAGAAGTTCCAGCAAGCGGTAGGAGCAGTTTTCGTCGAAGAAGAAATAGTCGAACTTGATCTGCTTCAACTCCCAGACGTGCTCGACCATGCGCGCGGTTTCCTGCCGGGTCAGGTTCAGCCGGTATTCCCACAGGTCGCGGTTTTCCAGGCTGCGGTATTCCGAGAGTTTTTCCTGATAGGGCACCATTGCGAACAGGCCGGGATAGCCGCCCATCAGGCCTTTCCAGGCATAGAGGATGCTGTTGTCCGAGCCCTCGATGTAGGCGCCGAAGTTGATCGCATAACTGAGCAGCGAAGTGTTGTCGCTCTTCGCCTCGGCCTGGTCGATGCGTAGCAGGGTGTGGCCAAACATCGAGGACGGGCTGTTCAGATAGGCCGCCGGGAAGATCATCACCGCACTGTCCGGCGAGACGTCCTTGAACCATTGTTTGAACTCGGCGCAGGCCGGCGTCGGCAGGCCGGTCAGGCCGAGTTGTTCCTTCAGCCAGCGGGTACGGGCCGGGTAGACGCATTGAGCGTGTGTTTCACCGGCACTGGCCGGGGCGTACAAGGCTTGTACGGTCGCCGCGAGTTCACGGTCCGGATGTTCATTGCCGTCTGCGGCGAGAAAGAATTTCGGGTCGCTGACATAGCTGCGCCAGCCACCGAGCTTGGCGGTTTCGTAATGGCCCAGGGATATCCAGAAAGGGTCGTTGGCCAGTTGCTGCAAACGTTGAGAGTCGATGTGAGGTGCGGCATACAGTGGGGCGCAGGCACACAGCGCCAGCCAGGCAAGGCGTTTGAGCATAGGTGGCAACTTAACTTGAAAAAAATGAAGACCGGCGCGGTTGATGCTTCCCCCTGTAGGAGCTGGCTTGCCAGCGATGGTCTCTAAGGCGCCGCGTTTATCCAGTAGACACACGTCATCGTTAACGACCATCGCTGGCAAGCCAGCTCCTACAGTACGCAGGCATCACCCAAAAAACAAAACCCGCTTCCCGAAAGAAGCGGGGCAGGTCGAGCTTAAGCTTGAGTTGCGTACTTGGCCAGACGAGGGTCGGCTTTGAGCACGGCCAGGGTATTGGTATGCACGTCTTCGGCAGTCACGTCAGCCTTGCTGAAGATCTGCTGGAAGTGCTCGTGAGTGATGGCGGCGAAGTGCGCACGGTCTTCCGGCGCTACGCCCAGTACCACGGCATAGGTAGTCAGCGCTTCGCCCTGACCCTTGGCCATGTCTTCGGACAGCTCGTTCATCATGCCATTCATGGCAAACCAGGATTTGCCGCCATAGGTCAGCGAAGCATTGGTTGCGCAACCGTTGGTGCCGGAGGTCATGCCGAAGGTTGCGTTGCCGGAAGTGCCGTTGGTGGTGGATGCCAGGAAGTGAGCCGGAGTGCCACGCTGACCTTCGAACAGCATGTTGCCCCAACCGCAATCCGGGCCGCCTGGCGCCTGAGCCATGGCGTTGATGGATACAGCGGTGAAGAGAGTACCAAGAAGAATCCGTTTCATAGCTTTGTTCTCTTTATGTGCGTACCAATAGACAAGGGAGTCTGGCCCGTTCCGGTGCCAGTGGGCCGGGCAATAGTCCGGCCGCGCAGTTTGGAGTTTAGGCACGATCGCGGGGTTCCGTGATTTTTTGCAAAACATTCATGTCAAACGGCGGAGAAGGCCCGGCCCGCCTGGGGTTGGCAGATTGACTATGCTCAGGCCTGCGGCGCTCCTTGCCAGTCGGGCATGGGCAGCGCCAGAATGCTGCCATCTGCCCCGCCTGATTGTAAGGAAGCCCGATGCCTGATCCTGTTGCTGCCAGCTTGCGTCTAGCGCCCGAAGCGCTGACCCGTCCGTTTTCCGCTGAACAGTTCAGCTTCTCTACCACCAATGATCTGGAGCCCTTTCGCGGTGTGCTTGGCCAGGAACGTGCGGTCGAAGCCTTGCAGTTCGGTGTGGCCATGCCACGCCCCGGTTACAACGTATTTGTCATGGGCGAGCCCGGCACCGGCCGGTTCTCGTTCGTCAAACGCTACCTCAAGGCCGAAGGCAAGCGCCTGCAGACCCCAGCGGACTGGGTCTACGTCAACAATTTCGATGAGCCTCGCGAGCCGCGCGCACTGGAACTGCCGTCGGGTACCGCCGGTGCCTTCATCGGTGACATCAACGGCTTGATCGACAACCTGCTGGCGACGTTTCCGGCAGTCTTCGAGCACCCGTCCTACCAGCAGAAGAAAAGCAGCATCGACCGCGCCTTCAACCAGCGCTACGACAAGGCCCTGGACGTGATCGAGCGCCTGGCGCTGGAGAAGGACGTCGCGCTCTACCGCGACGCCAGCAATATCGCCTTCACCCCGATGGGCGACGGCAAGGCGCTGGACGAAGCTGAATTCGCCCAGTTGCCGGAAGCCGAGCGCGAACGCTTTCACGAGGACATTTCGGCACTCGAGGAACGCCTGAACGAAGAACTCGCCAGCCTGCCGCAATGGAAGCGCGAGTCGAGCAACCAGCTGCGTCATCTGAACGAAGAAACCATCACCCTGGCCTTGCAGCCATTGTTGTCGCCATTGTCGGAGAAGTACGCCGAGAACGCCGCGGTTTGCGGTTATCTGCAAGCCATGCAGGTGTATTTGCTCAAGACCGTGGTCGAGCAGTTGGTGGACGACAGCAAGACCGACGCAGTTGCCCGCAAGTTGCTGGAAGAACAGTACGCGCCGAGCCTGGTGGTCGGTCACTCGGCCAGCGGCGGTGCGCCGGTGGTGTTCGAGCCGCACCCGACCTACGAAAACCTCTTCGGTCGTATCGAATACAGCACCGACCAGGGCGCGCTGTACACCACCTACCGCCAACTGCGGCCGGGTGCCCTGCACCGGGCCAACGGTGGTTTCCTGATCCTTGAAGCGGACAAGATGCTCAGCGAGCCATTCGTGTGGGACGCACTGAAACGCGCCCTGCAATCGCGCAAGCTGAAAATGGAATCGCCATTGGGCGAGATGGGCCGCCTGGCCACCGTGACCCTGACACCGCAACACATTCCGTTGCAGGTCAAAGTCGTCATCATCGGTGCCCGCCAGCTGTATTACACGCTGCAGGACCTCGATCCGGACTTCCAGGAGATGTTCCGCGTCCTGGTGGATTTCGACGAAGACATCCCGATGGTCGACGAGAGCCTGGAGCAGTTCGCCCAGTTGCTCAAGACCCGTACTTCCGAAGAAGGCATGGCGCCGCTGACCGCCGATGCGGTGGCGCGCCTGGCGACCTACAGTGCCCGTCTGGCCGAGCATCAGGGGCGCTTGTCGGCGCGTATCGGTGACTTGTTCCAACTGGTCAGCGAGGCGGACTTCATCCGCCATCTGGCCGCTGATGAAATGACCGACGCCGGGCACATCGAGCGTGCGCTCAAGGCCAAGGCCACGCGGACCGGCCGGGTTTCGGCGCGGATTCTCGACGACATGCTGGCCGGGATCATCCTGATCGACACCGATGGCGCCGCGGTCGGCAAGTGCAACGGCTTGACCGTGCTGGAGGTCGGCGATTCGGCTTTCGGTGTGCCGGCGCGGATTTCCGCCACGGTGTACCCCGGTGGCAGCGGAATCGTCGACATCGAGCGCGAGGTCAACCTCGGCCAGCCGATCCACTCCAAAGGCGTGATGATCCTTACCGGTTATCTGGGCAGCCGCTACGCCCAGGAGTTCCCGCTGGCGATTTCCGCGAGCATCGCCCTGGAGCAATCCTACGGTTATGTCGATGGCGACAGTGCTTCCTTGGGCGAGGCCTGCACGCTGATCTCGGCCTTGTCGAAAACCCCGCTCAAGCAGTGCTTTGCCATCACCGGTTCGATCAACCAGTTCGGCGAAGTGCAGGCGGTCGGCGGAGTCAACGAGAAGATCGAGGGCTTCTTCCGTCTGTGCGAGGCCCGCGGTTTGACTGGCGAGCAGGGGGCGATCATCCCTCAAGCCAACGTCGCCACGCTGATGCTCGACGAGAAGGTGTTGGCGGCGGTGCGCGCGGGGCAGTTTCATGTCTACGCGGTTCGCCAGGCCGATGAAGCCTTGAGCCTGTTGGTCGGTGAACCGGCCGGCGAGCCGGACGAGAATGGCGAGTTCCCTGAAGGCAGCGTGAACGCGCGGGTCGTGGAGCGCCTGCGGGTTATCGCGGAAATGATCAGCGAAGAGGATCTGAAAGAAGCCGAGAAGGAGTTGGCGCAAGAGGCACTGGCGGAAACCAAGCCGGCTTGACACATCGTTGATTTGAAACCGTGCAATCCTTGTGGGAGCGAATTCGCTCCCACATTTTTTTGTAGCGAACGTCGAAAAGCGTCGTCGAAATGACGTCAATATTCACACTATGACCATTCGGCGCCTTTCGGTCTCACTCGGCTTACAGGCCAGACTTTTCTTCTATTCTCAGCTCAGGGATATCGACAGTAATCACAGGATCGAAACAGCCTTCACATGGGGGCTGAATACCGGATCTACCGAGGGTCGCCGCCATGTCGCGCAACCTCTGCCTCACCCGTCAATGCCTGGGCCTTGTGACCCGTATCGAATGTGCCATCCGTCCGCTGGCGGGAGACACCGGCATGTGGACTCTGCTGTTCGCCGCCGGAATGGCCGGTGAACAACCTTCGGCCATCAAGGCCCAAGGCCCGTTTCACGGTCCGTTCGCTGCTGAATCAATCCTCGACACCATCGTTGAAAGCCTGACCCTGCACGGCTACGAGTTGGCCGACGATCCGCAGATCTGGTGCCTGCACCTGCAAGCCCAGTTGCGGGAAATCAACGGTGGTCGCTGCCGTAACGTGGGTGGCTTCGAGTTTCACCCCGAGCATTGAGTCGCACTATTGATCAAGGCGCGTCATGTCGGCCTTGTCGAGTTTGACCTCGTAACCATATTGCACGGTGGCGAGGTCAGTGCGCTGATAGGTTTCCAGGCGCGTTGGCTGCCCGTAGAAGTAATGCACGGCAAACTGCGCCGGGCCCTGTGCGCTCGCGTCATGGCTGACCGATAGAATTTCCTTCAGGTAATTGCCGCTGTCGTCCTTGGCGAAAAAACGCCAGTCCTGGGCAGGAAATGCCTTCAGGTCCACCACCAGTGCATTGCCTTTGAGCTCAAGCCCCTTGGGCAATTGACGGCCTTCGATGGTTTTTTGCTCGACTGTGGCCAGGAACAGCGGCATCGAACCTACCGCGTAGGCCGGCGTTTCTGGAAACAGGTTCAGATCATAAGTGATGGTGCCGCGCAGGGGATCGATCTGGTACGCCTCGGGCGGCAGCTCGATCGGCTCGTCGCGTTTGCCACCCGCGTCTTCGGTAAAGAAACTCACCGGGCTATCACCAGGGTTGAACGATGTGCCCAGCAGTTCATCGTTGAAACTGCGCAAATGAGTAAACTCGATTCGCGCAGCGCTGGGGTCATCGACCGACTGACTGATGCTGACGTTCTTTTTCAGTTGATCCTCGCTCAACGTTGCCCCTTTCAACCAGGTCGCCGCCTGATCGTCATAGACCACCACGGGCAGGTTCAAGGGCTCAATGGCCTTGTCCGTGGTGTCGGCATCGAAGCGCCGGACGGGCAGGTCGAGGTCCTTGCGGGTAACGCTGGCAGCCGAAAAATCCAGGATGTTGACTTCGAGGGTTTCGATGGTCCCGTTGAAGTACACCTTCGAATAGTGTCGAGTCTGCTGTTTCTCAAAAGTGCGTTGTTCTTCGTCGAGTTGTTTTTCCAGTGCCTCGCTCCAACTCTTTTGTTGCTGCATCTTGGCCAACTGCTGCCGATAGAAGGCAATTTGCGCCGCGGCTTCGTTGATCGAGCCTGCGCGCGAGATGTATTGCCCGGTCGTGTCCCTGGCCTGGACGATCAGCGGATTCAGCGGTGTTTCACTGACCTCAGGCGCCAGCGGCGCGCTGTTGTTGTATTCGATTTCCGCGTAGTTGTTCGTCAGCGTGAGCAGGGTAACGCTCAGGTTGTCATTGCTGCGGGTCTGGCCGATGTCCTTTTTCGTCAGGTCGAAACTGTAGAGCCGGCGGGGCGCTATGACTTCGACCTTACCCTGCAGGCTCACGGGCTGCGGCTGTTTTTTCTTGTCGATGTCGAGGCCATCGATGAAGGGGTAGGCGATGGTCAGGTCATCGGGGTTGGTCAGGTTGGAGCTCGATGGGCTGAGTTGAATGCCGGGGTCGGTTTCCGACCATTCCGGCTGGAAGGGGATCACTCGCTTATTGCTCAGGGTGACCGACTGCCATTCCAGGCCATGGGGAAACAAAAACGTGGCGGGAGCGCTGAACGTGAAGGGAAATACCGGTTGCAGGTCGGTCAGGTAGTCGGAGCTGGAGTCCTTTTGCAGCACGAACAACCCGTTGATGTAGGTGTCGACCAGGGCCTGTGGGGTCGGGTAGTGCTTGAGCATGGCGAGGGCGTCTTCGCCGTATTCGGTTTCCAGCGGTTTGCTGTCGAGCTTGAGTTGCGCGCGTTCGAGCAGCAACAGCGAGCCGCCCAGCTCCGACACGGCATCCTTGAGCCGCGGATCCTGGATGGCATCCAGCGACTTTTCGAACTGCGCGGTTTTCTCTGCGAGGCTGACCTGGCGTTTTTCATCGCTGGGTGAGCAGCCGCTTAGCAGTAGCGCCAGGCAAACTCCGGCACTCGTCAAAGGCAATCGCACATCCATTTCCAGTCTTCCTGTCCGATATCACTGAGCGTTCAATGATTTGGACACTAGCAGAAAAACCTTGGCACACAGGCGCAGGTGACGGATTTTTCGACGATTTCTGACTGCTTCTGGGTACGGACGGCGGGCTGGTATACTCGCGACCGTTTACAGCCCAACATGTGAGATTCAATGGAACGCTTTATCGAAAATGCAATGTACGCCTCGCGCTGGCTGCTGGCGCCGATCTATTTCGGTCTGTCCCTCGGGCTGTTGGCGCTGGCACTGAAATTCTTCCAGGAAGTCTTCCACGTCATCCCGAACGTGTTTTCGATGGCCGAATCGGACTTGATCCTGGTGCTGCTGTCGCTGATCGACATGGCGCTGGTGGGCGGTTTGCTGGTGATGGTGATGATTTCCGGCTACGAGAACTTTGTCTCGCAACTGGATATCGACGACTCCAAGGAAAAGCTCAACTGGCTGGGCACCATGGACTCTTCGTCGCTGAAGATGAAGGTGGCCGCATCGATCGTGGCCATCTCGTCCATTCACCTGTTGCGCATCTTCATGGACGCCAAGAACGTCGATCCTGAGCATCTGCAGTGGTACGTGATCATCCACATGACTTTCGTGGTCTCGGCATTTGCCATGGGCTACCTGGATAAAGTCACCAAGCACTGATTTCAACTTCTCATTGTGGTGTGCAAAACAGACGGGCGGCTTCGTTTGTGTCTTGTGCTATGAAGCGCCGAAGCCTATCCCTGTAAGTGTGTTGGCTCGCCATAGCGTGAGGTGCGTTCATGAACCTGCAAGAGTTGAATGCCTATGCCATCGCCGGGAAGGTCGATGAGCTGAACCTGATCTCCATGGAGGGGGGCATTTACCTGCTGGAAGCACGGATGCATGGCGCGGCGTATCCCTTGAGCGATACGCACGGGCACATGATGAACCTGCGTTCGGTGGAGCATGCCCGTGATGTGCTGCGCTCCTTTCCCAAGTTGCATTTCAACCTCGTGCACACGGTCGTGCATGACGAAATGTGCGGGCTGGTTGCCGACGTGGAGGAAAACCTGAAGGTGCCGATCGCCTGACGTCCTTCATCAATCGCATGACATCTGTGCTAGTCTGCTGGCCCTTTTGGTTCCGGGCGCTCCGGGGCGCGCTGTGTACGCACGGCTTGTTCCCGAGTCGTCCGCACAGCGGAGCAGTGTCATGTCCGAAGTAAATCTGTCCACCGACGAAACCCGCGTCAGCTACGGCATTGGCCGTCAGCTGGGCGACCAACTGCGCGACAACCCGCCACCGGGTGTAAGCCTGGACGCGATCCTGGCCGGTCTGACCGACGCATTCGCCAGCAAACCAAGCCGTGTGGGTCAGGAAGAGATGTCCGCCAGCTTCAAGGTCATCCGCGAAATCATGCAGGCCGAAGCTGCAGCCAAGGCTGAAGCGGCCGCTGGCGAAGGCCTGGCTTTCCTGGCTGAAAACGCCAAGCGTGAAGGCATCACCACTCTGGCTTCCGGCCTGCAGTTCGAAGTGCTGACCGCTGGCGAAGGCGCCAAGCCATCCCGTGAAGACACCGTGCGTACCCACTACCACGGCACCCTGATCGACGGCACTGTGTTCGACAGCTCCTACGAGCGCGGCCAGCCTGCAGAGTTCCCGGTTGGCGGCGTGATCGCCGGCTGGACCGAAGCCCTGCAACTGATGAACGCCGGCAGCAAATGGCGCCTGTACGTGCCGAGCGAACTGGCTTACGGCGCTCAAGGCGTTGGCGGCATCCCGCCGCACAGCGTACTGGTGTTCGACGTCGAGCTGCTCGACGTTCTGTAAGACCCGCTGATTAGCTGTATCTGTAGGAGCGAGCCTGCTCGCGATGGGCGTCAACGATTACGCGGCCATTCTGAATGAACGCGGTGTGTTTGAGTTCTTCGCGAGCAAGCTCGCTCCTACAGTTTTTATGGTGTTTCATATCTCGATCTTATGGTTCAGATCGTGCGACGGGCGCAACGCCCGGGCATAGCAGAACAGAAACAGGTTACGCACCAGTTCCTTGAGCACCACCGGTTCGCTGGAGCTCAGGCCGCTGACGTCCAGGTCACCCTGATCCTGCAATTCACTCAAGGCTTCTTCTTCCAGCACGGCACAGACTTCCCCGGTTTCCCGATGCAGGATCCTGAGGTAAGGGTGTGGGCGGTCCAGCCAGGCATCGATCAAATAAGTCATGGTTCTCATCTCCATTGAAGGTTTGATGAGAATAATTCTTATTCATCAAATAGCAAGGGCCTATTGGCGGATTGCGCTTTTTTCCGGGTAAAGATTGCGTCAAGTCAAAGGGGCTGGCGTTTGGCTATTGCGAGGGTTTACTGGGGGAAGCGGGGAGGGGAGGTGCCATCCCACGCCGGGCGCGGGATGGAAAACAGCAGGCTCAGACTTTTCTGACGAACTCGGACTTGAGTTTCATCGGGCCAATGCCGTCGATCTTGCAATCGATATCGTGGTCGCCATCGCACAGGCGGATGTTCTTGACCTTGGTGCCGACCTTGACCACCAAAGACGTACCCTTGACCTTGAGGTCCTTGATCACTGTGATGGTGTCGCCGTCCTGCAGGACATTGCCGACCGAATCCTTTTTTACTGCGTCATCGGATGTCGCTTCGGCTTCACCGCTGGCGGACCATTCGTGGGCGCACTCGGGGCAGATCAGCTGGGCGCCGTCTTCATAGGTGTATTCGGAATTGCATTTCGGGCAGGGTGGCAACGTGCTCACTAAGGCTCCTTGGATTCAGGATCGCTAAAAAGCGCACATTATATAGGGTTTTATTGCAGGGAGGTGGGACTGTAGGAGCCGGCTTGCTGGCGATGCATGCGCCTCGGTGTGTCAGGAACACTCCGGTGATGCGATCGCCAGCAAGCCGGCTCCTGCGAAAAGCGGATCAGTGCGTACGCGCGACCGCGAACTCGCTCAGTTCAACCAGTGCATCGCGGTATTCGCTGGCAGGCAGCGCGTCGAGGCACTTGATCGCGCGGGCCACGTAATCGCGGGCCAGTTGCGCGGTGTACTCCAGCGAGCCCGAGGCTTCCACGGCTTCGCGGATGCTTTCCAGGTCTTCGATTCCGCCTTTCTGGATCGCCTTGCGCACCAGGGCGGCCTGTTCCGGCGTGCCTTCGCGCATGGTGTAGATCAGCGGCAGGGTCGGCTTGCCTTCGGCGAGATCGTCACCGACGTTCTTGCCCAGGGTTTCGGCGTCGCCCTTGTAGTCGAGCAGGTCGTCGACCAGTTGGAAGGCCACGCCCAGGTGATCACCGAACGTACGCAGGGCTTCGGCCTGTTCCGGCGTGGCCTGGCACAGGGCGGCGGCACTGTGGGTCGAGGCTTCGAAGAGCATCGCGGTCTTGCCGCGGATGACTTCCATGTAGGTTTCTTCGGTGGTGCTGGCGTCACGCACCTTCGACAGCTGCAACACTTCGCCTTCGGCGATGATGCGCGTGGCTTGCGAAAGGATCTTCATCACCGGCATGGAGCCCAGCTCGACCATCATTTCGAAGGAACGCGAGTACAGGAAGTCGCCCACCAGCACACTCGGGGCGTTGCCCCACATGGCGTTGGCGGTCGAGCGGCCACGGCGCATGCCGGACATGTCGACGACGTCGTCATGCAGCAGGGTGGCGGTGTGCAGAAACTCGATGGTCGCGGCCAGCAGGCGCAGGTCATCGCCTTCGCGACCCAGGGCCTTGCCGCACAGCAGCACCAATAAAGGACGCAGGCGTTTGCCGCCGGCCGAGGTGATGTAATCGCCGATTTTCGAGACAAGCGGCACGCGCGAAGTCAGCTGCTTCTTGATGATGCCGTCGACGGCGCTAAAATCGTCCGCCACCGCGCGGTAGAAAGCTTGGGGTTGCATCAGCGACAGTCGCTCCAGAAGGGTTGCGCGGCATGCTAGGACCCACGTCCGGGCCTGTCAAGGCGCGATGGACGGCCCCTTGCAAGGCGCTCGTGGCTTGCGTACAATCGCGCACCCTGAACTTCCTGGGCAGCACCTGCCTTACGCAATTGCAAACGGGCCTCCAGCCCCATGCAGCCATGCCAGCCAATACCTCTTCTTATAAAGAGCTGGGTGAGCAGGATTATCGGAGAAATACCATGTCTTATGCAGTAATCGTTACTGGCGGCAAGCAGTACAAAGTCGCTCCAGGTGAATACCTGAAGATCGAAAAACTGGAAATCGCTACCGGCGAATCCGTTACCTTTGATCGCGTTCTGTTGGTTGCCAACGGTGACGACGTGAATATCGGCGCTCCAGTTGTTGCTGGCGCTACCGTTGTGGCTGAAGTGATCTCCCAAGGTCGTCACGATAAAGTCCGCATCATCAAGTTCCGTCGTCGTAAGCACCACATGAAGCGTATGGGCCACCGCCAGTGGTACACCGAGATCAAAATCACCGGTATTCAGGCTTAATTTCAGCCTAATTCCTCACTAGGAGAATTGAACTCATGGCACACAAAAAAGCTGGTGGTAGTACCCGTAACGGTCGCGACTCAGAAGCCAAACGCCTTGGCGTGAAGATGTATGGCGGCCAGGCTATCAAAGCAGGCAACATCATCGTGCGTCAGCGCGGCACCCAATTCCACGCTGGCTACGGCGTTGGCATGGGTAAAGATCACACCCTCTTCGCTAAAGTCGAAGGCGTGATCAAGTTCGAAGTAAAAGGCGCCTTCGGTCGTCGTTACGTGAGCGTAATCGCCGCTTAATTGCGCGATCGCTGGAAAAGCCCTGTCTCGCGACGGGGCTTTTTCGTTTGTGGGGTGAGTCTCTTGCAAAGCTGTTTGTATGGGCTGTCGGCGTACGATGTAGGTATCGTGGTTTGGGGTCGCTGCGCTCATTTTTGCAAGAGTCTTATGTCTTGATTGTTTTTCGGCTCGTCCGTATGGCGAGAGGCGTTTGTTATGAAGTTTGTTGATGAAGTATCGATTCGCGTAAAAGCCGGCGATGGTGGCAATGGCGCCATGAGTTTCCGTCGGGAAAAATTTATCGAGAACGGCGGCCCGAACGGCGGTGATGGCGGTGACGGCGGTTCCATCTACATGATGGCCGACGAAAACCTCAACACCCTGGTCGACTACCGTTACACCCGGCACTTCGATGCCGAGCGTGGCTCCAACGGCGGCAGCACCGACTGCACCGGCAAGAAGGGCGAGGACCTGATCCTGCGTGTACCGGTCGGTACTACGGTGATCGACTCTGCCACTCAGGAAGTCATTGGCGACCTGACCAAGGCCGGTCAGAAATTGATGGTAGTGCAGGGCGGCTGGCACGGTCTGGGCAACACCCGTTTCAAATCCAGTACCAACCGTGCGCCGCGCCAGACCACTCCGGGCAAGCCGGGTGAGCAGCGCGACCTGAAACTGGAAATGAAAGTACTGGCTGACGTCGGTCTGCTGGGCTTGCCGAACGCCGGTAAAAGTACCTTTATCCGTTCGGTGTCGGCTGCCAAGCCGAAAGTTGCCGATTACCCGTTCACCACGCTGGTGCCGAACCTGGGTGTGGTCAGTGTCGATCGCTGGAAGAGCTTCGTGGTCGCGGACATTCCGGGTCTGATCGAGGGTGCTTCCGACGGTGCGGGCCTGGGCATTCGCTTCCTTAAGCACTTGGCGCGTACGCGTCTGCTGCTGCATCTCGTGGACATGGCGCCGCTGGATGACGCCAGCGCACCGGATGCCGCTGAAGTGATCGTCAACGAGCTGATCAAGTTCAGCCCGTCACTGGCGGAGCGTGATCGCTGGCTGGTCCTGAACAAGTGCGACCAGATCCTTGATGAAGAGCACGATGCTCGCGTCAAGGAAATCGTTGATCGCCTGGAGTGGACGGGTCCGGTCTACGTGATCTCGGCCATCTCCAAGCTCGGTACCGAGCGTCTGTGCCACGACATCATGCGTTACATGGAAGATCGCGCCGATCGCCTGGCCAATGACCCGGCCTACAAGGAAGAGCTGGCTGATCTCGATCAGCGCATCGAAGATGAAGCCCGCGCGCAACTGCAGGCGCTGGATGACAAGCGTGCCCTGCGTCGCAGCGGCGTGAAGTCGGTCCACGACATCGGCGACGATGACTGGGATGAAGAAGATGTGGATGACGAAGACGGTCCGGAAATCATTTACGTGCGTGACTGATTCGTTGCGATAAACTTAAGCGCCGCTCAATCGAGCGGCGTTTTAGTATCTGGAAATTGATTGTTGGTCACGAATAACCACGAATAACGTCACGGGCAGTGCCAGGTCGCGCTGCCCTCAAGCTAAGGTTGAAGATGATGCGGAGCAAGGTGACAGGTGCGCAGCGTTGGGTCGTGAAGATCGGCAGCGCTTTGCTGACGGCGGACGGCAAGGGCCTGGATCGCGCGGCAATGGGTGTCTGGGTTGAGCAGATGGTGGCCTTGCATGAGGCGGGCGTCGAGCTGGTGCTGGTGTCCTCCGGGGCGGTGGCGGCCGGCATGAGCCGTCTGGGCTGGACCTCGCGACCCAGTGCGATGCACGAGCTTCAGGCCGCCGCCGCAATCGGTCAGATGGGGCTGGTGCAGGCCTGGGAGTCGAGCTTTGCCGAGCATGGCCGGCATACGGCTCAGATTCTCCTGACCCATGACGACCTGTCCGACCGCAAGCGCTACCTCAATGCCCGCAGCACCTTGCGTGCGCTGGTCGAGCTCAAGGTCATCCCGGTGATCAACGAGAACGACACCGTGGTCACCGACGAAATCCGTTTTGGTGACAACGACACCCTGGCGGCGCTGGTGGCCAACCTGGTCGAGGCGGACTTGCTGGTGATCCTGACGGATCGCGATGGCATGTTCGACGCCGATCCGCGCAACAATCCGGATGCCCGGCTGATCTACGAAGCGCGTGCCGATGATCCGGCGCTCGATGCGGTGGCGGGCGGTACGGGCGGGGCGCTGGGGCGTGGTGGCATGCAGACCAAGCTGCGCGCTGCGCGTCTGGCGGCCCGTTCGGGTGCTCACACCATCATCGTCGGTGGGCGGATCGAGCGCGTGCTGGATCGTCTCAAGGCTGGCGAGCGCATCGGCACCTTGCTGTCGCCAGAGCGCGGCATGCTGGCGGCGCGCAAGCAGTGGCTGGCCGGTCATCTGCAAACCCGTGGCACCCTGGTGCTGGATGCGGGGGCGGTGACCGCGTTGTCCCAGGGCAACAAGAGCTTGCTGCCGGTCGGGGTCAAATTGGTGCAGGGCAGCTTCCGTCGTGGCGAAATGGTGGTCTGCGTGGCGCCGGACGGTCGTGAGATTGCCCGTGGCCTGGCGAACTACAGTGCGCTGGAAGCGCAAAAAATCATCGGTCAGTCGTCCGAGGCGATTGTCGGTCTGTTGGGTTACATGGCGGAACCGGAACTGGTTCACCGCGATAACCTGATCCTGGTCTGAAGGAATACCTGAATGCGCGTGGCAAAAGGATTGTTGGGATTGCTGTTGGCGATGCCATTGCTGGCCTCGGCCGAGGAAATCGGTCAGGTGTCGACGGTGTTCAAGTTCGTCGGGCCGAATGACCGGATCGTGGTCGAGGCCTTTGATGATCCCAAGGTCGACGGCGTGACTTGCTATCTGTCGCGCGCCAAGACGGGCGGTGTGAAGGGTGGCCTGGGGTTGGCCGAGGATCGTGCCGAGGCGTCCATCGCTTGTCGCCAGGTCGGGCCGATCAGCTTCAAGGGTGAGCTCAAGGATGGCGACGAGGTGTTCAAGGAGCGCACGTCCCTGGTGTTCAAGACCATGCAGGTGGTGCGCTTCCTAGACAAGAAGCGCAATACGCTGGTGTACCTGGTGTATAGCGATCGTTTGATCGAGGGTAGTCCGCAGAATGCGGTGACGGCGATTCCGATCTTGCCGTGGGCGCACGCCCAATAACCTGATGTAAATCGAACTCTGTAGGAGCGAGCTTGCTCGCGAGGGACGCATGGGCGACATGGGCTGTCTGGTGCCCCGTGTTATCGTTGACGTCCATCGCGAGCAGGCTCGCTCCTACAGTTTTTTTGTGCCCATCAAATCGCAGACAATAAAAAACCGACCCTGAGGTCGGTTTTTTAATGAACGAGTCGCTTAGGCAGCAGCGGCAACGTTCAGGGCCTTAACGTGGCCATTCAAACGGCTCTTATGGCGAGCAGCCTTGTTCTTGTGGATGATGCCTTTATCGGCCATGCGGTCGATAACTGGCACAGCCAGAACGTATGCAGCTTGAGCTTTTTCAGCGTCTTTTGCGTCGATGGCCTTAACTACATTCTTGATGTAGGTACGAACCATGGAACGCAGGCTGGCGTTGTGGCTGCGACGCTTCTCAGCCTGTTTTGCACGTTTTTTGGCGGAAGGTGAGTTGGCCACCGTCGAGCTCCTCGAAAGACTTTTTAGGAAATAGCAAACAAAATAGGCCGCGAATCATGCCGATGAAGAGAAGTCTTGTCAAGGGCGCTTGAAACGTTCCGCTAAGTGGTAGGTATGAAGAGGCGGGATATTTATTTCCGGCGCTTGACCTGTAAACTCGCGAGCTTTGGCTCTGTGCTGTTGCGGCGCGGAGTATCGCACAAGTAGGCGCATTGTTCGCCTGCTGTTTATCGACAGGCACAAACTTCTTCCATGAATCTGCTCAAATCGTTGGCCGCCGTCAGCTCTATCACGATGCTTTCCCGGATTCTGGGATTTGTTCGAGACACCCTCATTGCGCGCACATTTGGCGCGGGAATGGCGACGGACGCCTTCTTCATCGCCTTCAAATTGCCCAATCTGCTGCGCCGGATCTTCGCTGAAGGGGCTTTTTCCCAAGCCTTCGTGCCGATTCTTGCGGAATACAAAAGCCAGCAGGGCGAAGAGGCGACGCGCACCTTCATTGCCTACGTTTCGGGTTTGTTGACGCTGGTGCTGGCGCTGGTCACGGCGCTGGGCATGCTTGCCGCGCCCTGGGTCATTTGGGTGACTGCGCCGGGATTCACCGATACTCCGGAAAAATTCGAGCTCACGTCCAATCTATTGCGGGTGACCTTTCCTTACATATTGCTGATCTCCCTGTCGTCATTGGCGGGCGCGATCCTCAATACCTGGAACCGTTTTTCGGTGCCGGCGTTCGTGCCGACCCTGCTCAACGTCAGCATGATCATCTTTGCGTTGTTCCTGACACCGTATTTCGATCCTCCCGTGATGGCGCTCGGCTGGGCGGTACTGGTCGGTGGCTTGGCGCAGCTGCTCTATCAGCTGCCGCACCTGAAAAAGATCGGCATGCTGGTGCTGCCGCGCCTTAATCTGCGCGATACAGGCGTGTGGCGGGTAATGAAGCAGATGCTGCCGGCGATCCTCGGGGTGTCGGTGAGTCAGATTTCGCTGATCATCAACACTATTTTCGCTTCGTTCCTGGTCGCCGGTTCCGTGTCCTGGATGTACTACGCCGACCGCCTGATGGAGTTGCCGTCTGGTGTTCTGGGCGTCGCGTTGGGGACAATTCTGCTGCCGACTCTGGCCAAGACCTACGCCAGCAAGGATCGCCAGGAGTACTCGCGCATCCTCGATTGGGGCCTGCGCCTGTGCTTCGTGCTGGTATTGCCTTGCGCCCTGGCGCTGGGGATTCTGGCCGAGCCGCTGACGGTTTCGCTGTTCCAGTACGGCCAGTTCGATGCCCATGATGCCGCCATGACCCAGCGCGCACTGATCGCTTATTCCGTCGGTTTGCTCGGGATCATCGTGATCAAAGTGCTGGCACCGGGGTTTTATGCGCAACAAAACATCCGCACGCCGGTGAAAATCGCAATTTTCACGCTGGTCGTCACCCAGTTGTTCAACTTGTTGCTGATCGGTCCGCTGGCTCACGCGGGCCTGGCACTGGCCATCAGCGCCGGCGCCTGTCTCAATGCAGGCTTGCTCTTCTATCAATTGCGCAAGCAGCAGATGTACCAGCCGCAGCCGGGCTGGGCAAAGTTCGGCTTGAAGCTGGTGATAGCGGTCTCGGTGATGTCTGGCGTGTTGCTGGCAGGGATGCATTTCATGCCGGCCTGGGGCGAAGGGCAGATGCTTGAGCGTTTCCTGCGTCTGGGTGCCTTGGTCGTTGCCGGTGTGGTGGCTTATTTCGGCATGTTAGTGTTGATGGGCTTCCGTTTGCGCGACTTCAATCGCAAGGCGCTGGGATAGAGGTTCTGGCCTCGATAAACACGGGCGAGCCGGCGGTTTTGTCGGCTCGATCACTTTGGGTTACGGTGTTGCCTGTCGTCGGCCGCCGGGTGTGGTTATAATCGACCACTTTATGAGCAAGAAGCGCGTTATGCAGCTGGTTCGAGGCCTCCACAATCTGCGCCCCCAGCATCGGGGCTGTGTCGCCACTATTGGCAACTTTGACGGTGTACACCGTGGCCACCAGGCTATCCTGGCGCGCCTGCGTGAGCGTGCGCTCGAGTTGGGCGTGCCCAGTTGCGTGGTGATTTTCGAGCCGCAGCCGCGCGAGTTCTTCGCTCCGGAGACTGCGCCGGCCCGTCTGGCCCGTCTGCGGGACAAGCTGCAATTGTTGGCCGCCGAAGGCGTCGACCGTGTTCTGTGCCTGGCCTTCAACCAGCGCCTGAGCAAGCTCAGTGCCAGCGAGTTCGTCGATACCATCCTGGTGGATGGGCTGGGTGTCCAGCACCTGGAGGTCGGTGATGACTTCCGTTTCGGTTGTGACCGGGCGGGAGATTTCGACTTCCTGCTACAGGCCGGCATCCTCCAGGGCTTTACCGTCGAAGCGGCGCAAACCGTCGAGCTCGATGGCATTCGGGTCAGCAGCACGCAGGTCCGCAATGCCCTGGCCGCGGCGGATTTCGCCCTGGCCGAGCGCTTGCTCGGGCGGCCGTACCGAATCGCCGGTCGTGTATTGCATGGCCAGAAACTCGCTCGGCAGTTGGGTACGCCCACCGCCAACATACAACTCAAGCGTCGTCGCGTGCCGTTCACCGGGGTTTATCTGGTGGACGTCGAGATCGACGGCAAGACCTGGCCCGGCGTCGCCAATATCGGCGTGCGGCCCACGGTTCAAGGTGATGGCAAAGCCCACCTGGAAGTGCATCTTTTAGATTTTGCCGGCGATCTGTACGACCGGCGTTTAACGGTGGTTTTCCACCACAAGCTGCGTGAAGAGCAGCGATTCGCCTCTCTGGAGGCGCTGAAAACGGCGATCAACGCGGATGTCGCCGCCGCCCGTGCACTAGCCGCACCTAGCGCCCATCGCTAATGAAGAGCCTTAAATGACCGACTATAAAGCCACGCTAAACCTTCCGGACACCGCCTTCCCAATGAAGGCCGGCCTGCCTCAGCGCGAACCGCAGATTCTGCAGCGCTGGGACAGCATTGGCCTGTACGGAAAGTTGCGCGAGATTGGCAAGGATCGTCCGAAGTTCGTACTGCACGACGGCCCTCCGTACGCCAACGGCACGATTCACATCGGTCATGCGCTGAACAAGATTCTCAAGGACATGATCATCCGCTCGAAGACCCTGTCGGGCTTCGACGCGCCTTACATTCCGGGCTGGGATTGCCACGGCCTGCCGATCGAGCACAAGGTCGAAGTGACCCACGGCAAGAACCTGGGCGCCGACAAGACCCGCGAACTGTGCCGTGCCTACGCCACCGAGCAGATCGAAGGCCAGAAGTCCGAGTTCATCCGTCTGGGTGTGCTGGGTGACTTTGCCAACCCGTACAAGACCATGGATTTCAAGAACGAGGCCGGCGAAATCCGTGCCTTGGCTGAAATCGTCAAGGGCGGTTTCGTGTTCAAGGGCCTGAAACCCGTGAACTGGTGCTTCGATTGCGGTTCGGCCCTGGCCGAAGCGGAAGTCGAGTACGAGAACAAGAAGTCCTCGACCATCGACGTGGCGTTCCCGATTGCCGACGAAGCCAAACTGGCTGCCGCCTTCGGTCTGCCAACCCTGGCCAAGCCTGCCTCGATCGTGATCTGGACCACCACCCCGTGGACCATCCCTGCGAACCAGGCGTTGAACGTCCACCCGGAATTCAACTACGCCCTGGTCGACGTCGGCGACAAGCTGCTGGTACTGGCTGAAGAACTGGTCGAGTCGTGCCTGGCGCGCTACTCGCTGGAAGGCTCGGTCATCGCGAACACCACCGGTAAAGAGCTCGAACTGATCAACTTCCGTCACCCGTTCTACGATCGTCTGTCGCCAGTTTACCTGGCCGACTACGTTGAACTGGGCGCCGGCACCGGTGTGGTTCACTCCGCTCCGGCCTACGGCGTGGACGACTTCGTGACCTGCAAGAAATACGGCATGGTCAACGATGACATCCTCAACCCGGTACAAAGCAACGGCGTGTACGTGCCGTCGCTGGAGTTTTTCGGCGGCCAGTTCATCTGGAAGGCCAACCCGGCCATCGTCGAAAAACTGACCGAAGTCGGTGCGCTGCTGCACACCACCGTCATCGAACACAGCTACATGCATTGCTGGCGCCACAAGACCCCGCTGATCTACCGCGCGACCGCGCAGTGGTTCATCGGCATGGACAAGCAGCCGACCACTGGCGATACCCTGCGCCAGCGTTCGCTCAAGGCCATCGAAGAGACCCAGTTCGTTCCGGCCTGGGGCCAGGCGCGCCTGCACTCGATGATCGCCAATCGTCCTGACTGGTGCATCTCCCGTCAGCGCAACTGGGGCGTGCCGATCCCGTTCTTCCTGAACAAGGAAAGCGGCGAGCTGCATCCACGTACCGTCGAACTGATGGAAGAAGTTGCCAAGCGCGTTGAAGGCGAAGGCATCGAAGCCTGGTTCAAGCTGGACGCTGCCGAGCTGCTGGGCGCTGAAGCACCGCAGTACGACAAGATCAGCGACACCCTGGACGTCTGGTTCGACTCGGGCACCACGCACTGGCACGTCCTGCGCGGTTCGCACCCGATGGGCCACGAAACCGGTCCACGCGCCGACCTGTACCTGGAAGGCTCGGACCAACACCGTGGCTGGTTCCACTCGTCGCTGCTGACCGGTTGCGCCATCGACAACCACGCGCCGTACCGCGAACTGCTGACCCACGGCTTCACGGTCGACGAGTCCGGCCGCAAGATGTCCAAGTCCCTGGGCAACGTGATCGCGCCGCAGAAAGTCAACGACACCCTGGGCGCCGACATCATGCGTCTGTGGGTCGCTTCGACCGACTATTCCGGTGAAATGGCGGTTTCCGAGCAAATCCTGCAACGCAGTGCGGACGCCTACCGCCGCATTCGCAACACCGCACGATTCCTGCTTTCCAACCTGACCGGCTTCAACCCGGCCACCGACCTGCTGCCGGCCGAAGAAATGCTGGCACTGGACCGTTGGGCCGTGGACCGTACGCTGCTGCTGCAACGCGAGCTGCAAGAGCACTACGGCGAATACCGCTTCTGGAACGTGTACTCGAAGATCCACAACTTCTGCGTGCAGGAGCTGGGTGGTTTCTATCTCGACATCATCAAGGACCGTCAGTACACCACTGGCGCCGACAGCAAGGCCCGCCGTTCGTGCCAGACCGCGCTGTTCCACATCTCCGAGGCGCTGGTGCGCTGGATCGCGCCGATCCTGGCGTTCACCGCCGACGAACTGTGGCAGTACCTGCCGGGCGAGCGTAACGAGTCTGTCATGCTCAACACCTGGTACGAAGGCCTGAGCGAATTGCCGGAAGGCTTCGAGCTGGATCGCGCTTACTGGGACCGCATCATGGCGGTCAAGGTCGCGGTCAACAAGGAAATGGAAATCCAGCGTGCAGCCAAGGCTGTCGGTGGCAACCTGCAAGCCGAAGTGACGCTGTTCGCCGAAGACGCGTTGACCGCCGACCTGGCCAAACTGAGCAACGAACTGCGCTTCGTGCTGATCACTTCGACCGCCAGTGTCGCGCCATTGGCGCAGGCGCCGGCCGATGCCGTGGTCACCGAAGTCAGCGGCCTGAAGCTGAAGATCGTCAAGTCGGCCCACGCCAAGTGCTCCCGCTGCTGGCACTGCCGTGAAGACGTCGGTGTGAACCCGGAGCATCCGGAGATCTGCGGTCGTTGCGTCGACAACATCAGCGGCGCTGGCGAGGTTCGTCACTATGCCTAATGCCGTTGGCCGTTTCGGACGGCTGAGCTGGCTCTGGTTGAGCTTGCTGGTCCTGGTCATCGACCAGGCCAGCAAGTTCTACTTCGAAGACAAGCTCCAGATGTACCAGCAGATCGTGATCATCCCCGATTACTTCAGCTGGACCCTGGCCTACAACACCGGCGCGGCGTTCAGCTTCCTGGCTGACAGCTCCGGCTGGCAGCGCTGGCTGTTCGCGTTGATCGCAGTAGTGGTCAGTGCGGTGCTGGTGGTGTGGCTCAAGCGTCTGGGGCGCAACGAGACCTGGCTGGCGGTTGCGCTGGCACTGGTGCTCGGCGGCGCGCTGGGCAATCTGTATGACCGCATTGCCCTGGGCCATGTGATCGATTTCATTCTGGTGCATTGGCAGAATCGCTGGTATTTCCCGGCGTTCAACTTTGCTGACAGTGCAATCACTGTAGGCGCGGTCATGCTGGCACTGGATATGTTCAAAAGTAAAAAGACCGGAGAAGCCGTTCATGACTGAACAGGTATTGGCTGAGCAACGCATCGGCCAGAACACGGAAGTCACCTTGCATTTCGCATTGCGCCTGGAGAACGGCGATACGGTGGACAGCACCTTCGACAAAGCCCCGGCGACCTTCAAGGTCGGTGACGGCAACCTGTTGCCAGGTTTCGAGGCGGCGCTGTTTGGTTTCAAGGCCGGTGACAAGCGTACACTGAGCATCGAGCCGGAAAACGCTTTCGGCCAGCCGAACCCGCAGAATGTGCAGATCATCCCGCGTTCACAGTTCCAGGACATGGAACTGTCGCCTGGCTTGCTGGTGATCTTCAACGATGCGGCCAATACTGAATTGCCGGGCGTGGTCAAAGAGTTCGATGACGCGCAAGTGACCATCGACTTCAACCACCCGCTGGCGGGCAAGACGTTGACCTTTGACGTGGAAATCATTTCCGTCAAACCGCTCTAATGCACTACGGGGCGACTCCTGTTGCCACCGGACACTGTGGGAGCGAGCTTGCTCGCGATGAGGGCCAGACATTCAACATCGATGTTGGCTGATCCTCCGCTATCGCGAGCAAGCTCGCTCTCACAGTTTGTTTTCTACTGTTTTCGCTATTTCTTGCGCGCAAGACACGAGGCACAGCATGCAAATCAAACTCGCCAATCCCCGTGGCTTCTGCGCCGGTGTGGACCGTGCGATCGAAATCGTCAATCGCGCCCTGGAAGTCTTCGGGCCGCCGATCTACGTGCGCCATGAAGTGGTCCACAACAAATTCGTTGTCGAAGACCTGCGCTCCCGTGGTGCGATCTTCGTCGAAGAGCTGGATCAGGTACCGGACGACGTCATCGTGATCTTCAGTGCCCACGGCGTTTCCCAGGCCGTGCGCAGCGAAGCGGCCGGTCGTGGGCTGAAAGTGTTCGACGCCACGTGCCCGCTGGTGACCAAGGTCCACATCGAAGTGGCACGCTACAGCCGCGACGGCCGCGAATGCATTCTCATCGGCCACGCCGGTCACCCGGAAGTCGAAGGCACCATGGGCCAGTACGATGCCCGTAACGGCGGCGCGATCTACCTGGTCGAAGACGAGAAAGATGTCGCGGCGTTGCAGGTGAACAACCCTGAAAAGCTCGCCTTCGTAACCCAGACCACCTTGTCGATGGACGACACCAGCCGCGTTATCGACGCGCTGCGTTCGCGCTTCCCGGCCATCGGTGGACCGCGCAAGGACGACATTTGCTACGCCACGCAAAACCGTCAGGACGCGGTCAAGCAACTGGCCGACGAGTGCGACGTGGTGCTGGTGGTCGGCAGCCCGAACAGCTCCAACTCCAATCGCTTGCGCGAATTGGCTGAGCGCATGTCCACGCCGGCGTACCTGATCGACGGTGCCGAAGACCTGCAAAAGAGCTGGTTCGAAGGCGTCGAGCGTATCGGCATCACCGCTGGTGCATCCGCCCCGGAAGTCCTGGTGCGCGGCGTGATCCAGCAGTTGCAGGCCTGGGGTGCTACCGGCGCCGATGAGCTGGCTGGTCGCGAGGAGAACATCACGTTCTCGATGCCTAAGGAACTGCGCGTTCGCTCGCTGACCTGATTTTTTGCCTTGCTTCGCATAACGGATGCGCGGCCTTGTCGCTGCGCAGGCTGACGCGACCGGTCCGTGCCAACACCACTTGATGTTGGCTCACCGGTTCGCGAACTGCGCAAATGTGTAATGTCCCGCCAATCAGTGACTCGCCCTGACCTCTGAAGCGTATTGAGCTTTCGACCGGGCCGTTTCCGACAATCGACACTCGTGCGTTTCCCTGGCGTTCGGCCAGCAGTGGATTGTCGCTGTCCATCTCCCCCTTGCCGCTGATATCCAGAATCATCCGCCAGCCGTGGCTCCAGTCACCATTGATGCTGTGAATCACCACGGCCTGGTTGCGCACGATGGCTTCAGTGCGAGCGGTGCGAATACCACTGAACAGTGCCTGTGCCGCTTGCTCCCGCTGGTTTGACTCGATCAGCGTTGCGAACGCCGGACTGACCAGTTGCAGAACAATTCCTGTAATTGCCAGTCCCATGAGCAGTTCGATCAGGCTGAAGCCTTGTTGCCGCATGACATCTCCCTCCGTGGCGTGCTGTGGCTCGCGCAATCCCTGCGCGAGAAATGGCAACGCAAACGCACCGCATCGCTCGAATGTTGTGCCGCGCAATTCAGGTATAGCCGAAGGAAACAGAAGGCCCCGATGGATCATCGTACAAAAGGTTTCACGCTGATCGAGTTGCTGGTCGCGATCGCGATCCTTCTGGTTTTGCTGACGCTGGCTGTCCCGGCGTTTACCCGCTCGACGCAAACTACGAGGGCTGACACCGAAATCGGTGACCTGCGACGAGCGCTCAATTTCGCCCGGCTCGAAGCCATCGAACGGGGCAATGCCACGCGCGTGCGCCCGACGGCCGGCGCAGATGCCTGGAGTGGAGAGCTGGCGGTCTATGACGGTACTGGCGTTTTGGCCAATGTATTACGGGTTATTCCGGCGATGAGCAGCGGCGCAACTCTGACGCTAACCTCAGGCGTCACGGCCATCGATTTCAACAGTATGGGCGGATTGTCATCACCGTCTTCGGAGGTCGTGATCAGCTATGGGCGGGGGACACAAAGCAGAACGCTGGCAGTGTGTTTGAACGGACGAATTCTATTGGGCGGAAGTTGCGGATGACGGCAGGGATGCAAGGCACGCAAAAGGGCATGACGCTGATCGAAGTTCTCGTGGCGTTGGTCATTCTGGGAGTGGGGTTGCTGGGGGCGGCGGCGTTTCAGCTCAATGCGCTGAAGTATACGGATAGCGCGCGCATGGCGAGTCAGGCCAGCTTTATCGCCTACGACATGCTGGACCGCATTCGCGCCAATGCCGCTGCGGACTACACCATTGCGCCGCCGGCTTCGGGCAATCCGGATGTCACCCGGGATCAGGACCTGTTCGATTTCAATTCCAACATTGTCAGCTCACTCGGCGCCACCGCGACGGGCAGTGTCACCGTCAATCAGCAGCTGTACACCATCACCATTACCTGGGACGACTCACGGGCTGCGAATGCTGCCGACTCGCGGCGCAACTTTGTCCTGACCAGCCGCACGGCCATCGATCCGGTGGCGGTCCCGTGAGTCGCCGCAGCAGAGGTTTTGGCCTGGTCGAGTTGCTGATCGCCCTGGCACTGAGCCTGATCGTGGTGCTGGGCGTGGTACAGGTTTTCATTGCGGCCAAGAACACCTATCTCAGCCAGAATGCGGCCGCGAACATCCAGGAGGACGCACGTTTTGCGTTGAGCAAAATGATTCAGGAAATCCGCATGGTCGGGATGTTCGGTTGCCTGGAAACGATCACCGATGCGAGTAAGAAGCGCGATTTCCATGCCAGTCAGCTAACGCCGATTCGCTGGGACAATGGCGGCCGCAAGTTGACTCTGGTGACGACGGATGTGGGTGGCAACGGCAGCAGCCCGGACTGGACCGTTCTTTCCGATTGTCGAAGCCATTCGACGGCCTACAGCAAAAGCCGGACCCCGGTGGCAGGGGAACTGGCCTTTCCGATACGGCAGCTGACTTACAGCTTCAGCAACAACCAACTGCTCCTGAAGGGAGGGGATGCCAATCCACAGGTACTGGTGGACCACGTGGAGGCGTTTGACGTGAGCTTCGGCCTGGCCAGCACGGCCACTGATCTGGCGGCGTCCCGCTACAGCAGCAACCCGCCGGACCCTGCGCTGATTCGAAGCGTTCGCCTGAGCCTGACCCTCACCGATCCGAACCACCGGGTGAGCGATCAAACCTTCAACGTGGTTGCCGCTCTGCGCAATCGCTTGCCATGAGGGGGTGCCGATGAATCGCTCTCCCATGACGTATTGCACCCAGCGCGGCATGGCGTTGCTGGTCAGTCTGGTGTTCTTGCTCTTGTTGACGCTGATTGGTCTTTCATCGATGCAGAGTGCCACCCTGCAGGAAAAAATGGCCGGCAGCGTCGCCTTGCGCAACCAGTCATTTCAGAGTGCCGAAGCCGCATTGCGGGTGGGAGAAAGTACGGTGCAAAGGGACAGTTATGCACTTCCTGTTTGCAGCGGCATCATTCAATGTGCACCGCCCTCCGAGTCCTCGAGCATTACCGCTGCCGGTTTCAACGCCTCTTCCGGAGTGACCTGGATTGCCTCGGGCAATGGCTTTTACGGGGTGCAAAACATCGGCGACAGCCGGGGTGCGGTGAATGTGCCCATCAATACCCAGGCGACCTTGTATCGGGTGACGGCAGTCGGCATCGCGGGTCACTCGCGCAGTGTGGTGGAGAGTATCTATGCGAAGTACTGAGCGACTGTGGTCAGCACTGGTGGGTATCGTGGTCGCGCTTGGCCTGTCGGCGCACGCCGCCGCATCAGCGGATTCGCCAGCGCTGAACCGGCCAACCTGCCTGGCGAATGGCAACTGGTACGGGTTCTACCACGGCAATCAGGGCTTGAAAGCTGTCTGCCTGAAGCTGCCCGAGGCGATCAGCGTTAAGATGCTCGACAGCAACGAAGATGGCGTGGTCGACAACGTCGACTCGCTGTCCGAAGGCGTGATCTTTGTTGGAGAGCATTCAACACAGGACGCCAGCGACAATTCCGCTGGCGACGATAGTCCGGGGATGGAAAAATCCGGCGGCAGCCGTCGCATCATGTGGCGACAAATACAGTAAGTGAGAGTTGAGGCATGCGTAGTTCCAACCGCGGTTTTACCCTGATCGAAATCATGATCGTGATTGCGATCATCGGGATTGTCATGACCATTGCTGCCCCGAGTTTCACCGAGTACCTGAACAAGGGCCGTCGCGCAGAGGCAGCCGGTCTGCTCTCGGAGCAGGCGCAGATCCTCGAGCGCTTCTATTCGCAGAAAAATGTCTACACCGATGCGACGGGCCTCAGCGCCGGCAATGATTACTACAGCATCACACCGACCCTGACCGACCAGACCTTTGTGCTGACAGCGGTGCGCAAGCCTGACTCGAGCATGGCCACTGACAAGTGCGGTGATCTGACCATCACCAACACGGGTGTCCTGGGCATGGTCAACGCAGAATCCGGCCTGACCAGCAAAGACTGCTGGGGGCGCTGAGTTTTTTTCGGGTGCCTGTTGCACCCTCTGTCTATTTAACGATTGGATCAGAACATGACCAGGCAACAGCAAGTGGTGATTGTCGGCGGTGGCGTTATTGGTTTGCTGACGGCCTTCAATCTCGCGTCCGAAGTGCAAAGCGTTGTGCTGCTGGATCGCTCGAACGTCGGCCAGGAATCGTCCTGGGCCGGTGGCGGCATCGTTTCGCCGCTTTACCCGTGGCGCTACAGCCCGGCGGTCACCGCGTTGGCGCACTGGTCACAGGACTTTTATCCACAGCTGGGCGAGCGCTTGTTTGCCGCCACCGGCGTTGATCCCGAAGTGCACACCACCGGTCTGTACTGGCTGGATCTGGATGACGAGGCTGAAGCGCTGGCATGGGCCGCCCGGGAAAATCGTCCGTTGAGCGCGGTGGATATTTCGGCAGCCCACGACGCCGTGCCGGTGCTGGGCAGCGGTTTTTCCAGGGCGATCTACATGGCCGACGTCGCCAACGTGCGTAATCCGCGTCTGGTCAAATCACTCAAGGCCGCATTGCTGGCGCTGCCGAACGTGACGATCCATGAGCAGTGCGAAGTCAGCGGGTTTGTTCGTGACGGCAATAAAATCGTCGGCGTGCAGACCGCCACGGGTGCTGTCCCGGGCGATCAGATCGTCCTGACGGCAGGCGCCTGGAGCGGTGATTTGCTCAAGCTTCTGGATCTGACGCTGCCGGTCGAGCCGGTGAAAGGGCAGATGATTCTCTACAAGTGTGCGGCGGATTTCCTGCCGAGCATGGTCCTGGCCAAAGGCCGTTATGCCATTCCCCGGCGCGACGGGCACATACTGATCGGCAGCACGCTGGAGCATGAAGGCTATGACAAGACCCCGACCGCGTCGGCCTTGGAAAGCCTGAAGGCGTCCGCGGTGGAGTTGATCCCGGCACTGGCCGATGCCGAAGTGGTGGGGCATTGGGCCGGGTTGCGTCCGGGATCTCCCGAGGGCATTCCTTACATCGGCCCGGTGCCGGGGTTTGACGGGCTCTGGCTCAATTGCGGGCATTACCGCAACGGGCTGGTGCTGGCGCCGGCGTCATGCCAGTTGTTTGCCGATGTGATGCTGGGCCGGGCACCGATTATCGATCCGGCGCCTTATGCGCCTGCCGGGCGGATCTGATTTCAGAGGTCGTCAATCCAGTCCCAGCTTCTTGAGCCTGTAGCGCATCGACCTGAATGACAGGTTCAGCCGCTGGGCCGCCGCCGTGCGGTTCCAGCGGGTTTCCTCCAGGGCCTGGAGCAGCAGTTGGCGTTCGACATTTTCCAGGTAGGCTTCCAGATTGTCGATCAGGGTCAGGTCCGGCACGCCAGCTTCGGCACCACTGCTGCCTTCGGCCAGGCGCAGGTCGCCGGCTTCGACCTGATTGTTCTCGCACAGGGTGTGCGCCCGTTCGAGCATGTTTTCCAGTTCCCGCACATTGCCCGGGAAGCGATAGCTTTTCAGCGCATCGAGGGCTTGGGGGTGGAGTCTCGTTGCCGGTTGACCCGTATCGGCGGCCAGGCGCTTGAGTATGTGGCTGGCCAGCATTTCGATGTCGTCACGACGCTCGCGCAGGGGCGGCACCCGTAGTTCGATCACGTTCAGGCGGTAGTAAAGATCATGGCGAAACCGCCCGGCGGCGACTTCGGCGCTCAGGTCCTTGTGCGTGGCGCAAAGAATGCGCACATCCACCGCGACTTCCTGCTGCCCGCCGACGCTGCGTACGGCTTTCTCCTGAATGGCCCGCAGCAGTTTGACTTGCATCGCCAGCGGCAGGTCAGCCACCTCGTCGAGCAGCAGGGTGCCGCCGTGGGCTGTCTGGAACAGGCCGGGTTTGTCCTCGATTGCGCCACTGAAACTGCCTTTGCGATGACCGAAAAACTCGCTCTCCAACAGTTCCGAGGGAATTGCCGCGCAGTTGACCGCAATGAACGGTTGATTGGCGCGGGGGCTTTGATCATGGATCAGGTGCGCGACCAGCTCCTTGCCGCTGCCGGATTCTCCGCTGATGTAGACCGTCGCATGGCTGCTGGCCAGCTTGCCGATGTGTTTACGCAGGTTGCGCATGGGTAACGAGTCGCCCAGCAAGCGACGATCGATGCCGGCCCCGCGCGCGGGAAGCAGAAGGGCGCTGGTGACCAGTTCACGCAGGCGCGTCAGGTCCACCGGTTTGGTCAGGAAGTCGAATGCCCCGGCCTTGAGCACATTGATTGCGGTTTCGAGGCTGGCATAGGCGGTGATCATCGCCACCTGGACCTGAGGGTGGCGTTGCTGGATGTGCTGCACCAACTCCAGGCCAGTGCCGTCCGACAACTGCATGTCGGTCAGGCACAGATCGAAGGTTTCGCTCTTCAGCAAGGATTGCGCTTCGCCGACGTTGCGGGCGTTGAACGTCTCCAGTTTCATCCTTCCCAGGGTGATTTCCAGGAGTTCGCGTATGTCTGGTTCGTCATCGACGATCAAGACTTTTTGTCGTGGTCTGGTATTCAACGTGGGTTCCGTCCGTGAGCAAAGGTCATGCAAAAGCAGCCGCTTTCCTGGCGTGCCTTGAAGTCTAGGCGGGACAGAATGCTTTCGCCCGGCTGGGCGGACAGATAAAGCCCCGGGCCCTTGATATGAAGGGCGGGGGCTTTGTTATCGAGTATTTCCAGTGGTTTCAGGACGACCCGTAGCGGCGACATTTGCGCGCGACGCTGCAGGTGCAGGACGTTTTCGATTACCCGGTTCATTCGCAGAGAAGAGTCTTGAATAATCTGCGTCAGACGTCGATCGACGCCTTTCAGTTCCTTGGGCGCGCGCGATAGT
Organism: Pseudomonas sp. PB101; assembly: GCF_009764265.1. Taxonomy (GTDB): domain Bacteria; phylum Pseudomonadota; class Gammaproteobacteria; order Pseudomonadales; family Pseudomonadaceae; genus Aquipseudomonas. The sequence continues at coordinate 57,175 of NZ_RWIR01000007.1, read as the reverse complement.
CCTCAATCTGCCGGTATTTTGGTGGTGTGTCAGCGGTCGCTGGAGCCTTTGTCTTGCTCGAGATGAGCCTGGCTGCAATACCATCGCTGGTCGAGGCTCAGCGCGCGGTCACGGGGCAGGTGAACGCCGCAATGGGCGCAACGGACCATGGGCGCCGCATCCCGTTCGGCAGGGGACCTGGGGGTGGAAGTCTGCCCCTTGAATTTGCGCCAGAACCATACCGCAGCGGCAATCAGGACAATCCAGAACAATAAACGAAGCATGGTGAGCTGCTTTTCGACTAGTGATTAGCTAGTTTAGCCAAGGACATGGCCAGCGCACAGCCTAATAGCTTATGTATGAGCGAGCTTGCTCGCGATGGTCTCAAGGACGACGCGTTTATTCAGACAAAGCGCGTTAACGTTGACGTCCATCGCGAGCAAGCTCGCTCCTACAAGTTTCCCTTTTTGCACAGTCAGTCGAACACGCCGAAGGTCATGTAGCTGAACCAAGAACGGTCGCTGTTGTTGCCTTCCGCTTCGTGATTCTCTTCTTCGATCACGTCACCGTTGCCGTCTTTAGGCTTCAGCTCGCTCGGGATCGCGTCCTTGGCGTCCTGGAACTGCTTCTGTACGTCCTGGTTGGCGCGGGTTTCACCCGGTGGCAGCGGCGGACGGGACTCGATCAGGCCCAGGGTCGCCTTGCTCAGCCACGAACGGTTGTCGGCTTCGGCCACGGTTGGTACGAATTGACCGTCGACCAGCGTCGGGTGGTTCGGGTAGTTGAGCTTCAGGGTTTCCAGGCTGGTGGCAGCCAGTTCGTCCAGGTGCAGGCGCTGGTAGGCCTCGGTCATCACCGCCAGGCCGTCGCCGACCGAAGGGGTTTCCTGGAAGTTTTCCACCACGTAGCGACCGCGGTTCGCCGCGGCGACATAGGCCTGACGGGTCAGGTAGTAGTCGGCCACGTGAATTTCGTAGGCCGCCAGCAGGTTGCGCAGATAAATCATGCGCTGCTTGGCGTCCGGCGCGTAGCGGCTGTTCGGGAAGCGGCTGGTCAGCTGGGCGAACTCGTTATAGGAGTCGCGGGCGGCGCCCGGGTCACGCTTGGTCATGTCCAGCGGCAGGAAACGCGCCAGCAGGCCGACGTCCTGGTCGAAAGAAGTCAGGCCCTTGAGGTAGTAGGCGTAATCGACGTTCGGATGCTGTGGGTGCAGGCGAATGAAGCGCTCCGCAGCGGACTTGGCCGCTTCTGGCTCGGTGTTCTTGTAGTTGGCGTAGATCAGCTCGAGTTGCGCTTGATCAGCGTAGCGACCGAACGGATAACGCGACTCCAGAGCCTTCAGCTTGGCGATGGCGCTGGTGTAGCTACTGTTGTCCAGGTCCTTTTGAGCCTCTTGGTAGAGCTCGACTTCGCTAAGGTTTTCGTCTACGACTTCCTTCGATGAGCAAGCAGCGGTCAATGCGAGGATGGCGATCAGCAGCAGGTGTTTCACTTGCATGGCGGCTTGCGTCCCTATGACGGCCGCTGTCTTGGGCGTGGCCGTCCTGTTATGATGAGCGCCCCGTTGAATAGCCTCGGGGCAAAAGACGCCGTATTTAACCACAAGCGCGCAGCCGAAACCAAAGGCTGTGCCGACGCCTAGTCTGAGCATGTCCGATAAAATTGAACTTCGCGCAGAGGTGCCGTCCGAATTGGGCGGCCAACGCCTCGATCAAGTCGCCGCACAATTATTCGCTGAGCACTCGCGCTCGCGCCTTTCCGCCTGGATCAAAGACGGCCGCCTGACTGTGGATGGGGCGGTTATCCGCCCGCGAGACATCGTCCATGGCGGCGCCATCCTTGAGTTGACCGCCGAGCAGGAAGCTCAGGGTGAATGGGTCGCTCAAGACATTGCCCTGGACATCGTCTACGAAGACGACGACATCCTGGTGATCAACAAGCCTGCGGGCCTGGTGGTGCACCCGGCTGCCGGTCATGCCGACGGCACCTTGCTCAACGCCTTGCTGCACCACGTGCCGGACATCATCAATGTGCCCCGCGCAGGTATCGTGCATCGCCTGGACAAGGACACCACCGGTCTGATGGTGGTGGCCAAGACCATTCAAGCGCAGACGCAGCTGGTTACACAGTTGCAGAGCCGCAGCGTCAGCCGGATCTACGAGTGCATCGTGATCGGTGTGGTGACAGCCGGTGGCAAGATCAACGCGCCGATCGGTCGCCACGGCCAACAGCGCCAGCGCATGGCCGTGATGGAAGGTGGCAAGCAAGCCGTCAGCCATTACCGCGTGCTCGAGCGCTTCCGCTCCCACACTCACGTGCGGGTGAAGCTGGAAACCGGCCGTACGCACCAGATTCGCGTGCACATGGCGCACATCAACTACCCGTTGGTCGGAGATCCTGCCTACGGCGGTCGTTTCCGTATTCCGCCGGCCGCCAACCCGACCATGGTCGAGTCGCTGAAGAACTTCCCGCGTCAGGCGCTGCATGCGCGTTTCCTGGAGCTGGATCATCCGACGACCGGTCAGCGCATGAGCTGGGAATCGCCGTTGCCGGAAGACTTCGTCTGGCTGCTGACCCTGCTCAAGCAAGACCGTGAGGCGTTCATTGGATGAGTGACTGGCTGATTCCTGACTGGCCCGCGCCGGACGGGGTCAAAGCCTGCGTCACCACCCGTGCGGGCGGCGTCAGTCTGGCGCCGTTCGACAGCCTCAACCTCGGCGTTCACGTCGACGACAGCGCTGAAGCGGTCGCCGAAAATCGCCGTCGCCTTACCGATCACTTTTCCATTCAGCCAGCCTGGCTGCAGCAGGTCCACGGCATTGTCGTGGCCCATGCCGATCCAGGCCGGGTGGATACAGCTGATGCCAGCTGGACATCAACGCCGGGCATCGCCTGCGCGGCGATGACTGCCGATTGCCTGCCTGCGCTGTTTTGCGACCGTGCCGGCACTCGTGTCGCGGCGGCCCATGCCGGTTGGCGCGGGCTGGCGGCGGGTGTGCTGGAAGCCACCCTCGACAGTCTGGCGGTGCCACCTGCCGAGGTACTGGTCTGGCTCGGCCCGGCCATCGGCCCGCAAGCCTTTGAAGTCGGCCCGGAAGTGCGCGAAACCTTCGTGCAGCAGTTGCCGCAAGCGGCCGAGGCCTTTGTACCGAGTCAAAACCCCGGCAAGTTCATGGCCGACATCTATAAGCTGGCGCGTCTGCGTCTGGCGGCTCGCGGAGTCACCGCTGTCTACGGTGGCGGTTTCTGCACCGTGACCGATCCTCGTTTCTTTTCCTATCGCCGTGCGTCCCGCACCGGTCGATTCGCCTCCCTGATCTGGCTCGCCCGCTAAGCTTCCCTGACCTGCATCAACATCAAGACGCTTGAAACTCCCAGAATCGACCGCATCTATAACGGTATCTGGCAGGTTTCTTCATTCAGGATGTTTTATAGGTCCGGCCTGCTCAAAAGGAAGGTGACCCATGCGTATAGACCGTTTAACCAGCAAATTGCAGTTAGCGTTGTCCGATGCCCAATCCCTGGCTGTCGGCCACGATCATCCGGCCATCGAGCCAGCGCACTTGATGCAAGCCTTGCTCGAACAGCAGGGCGGTTCGATCAAGCCCCTGCTGATGCAGGTAGGCTTCGACGTCAACAGCCTGCGTAAAGAGCTGACCAAAGAGCTCGACCAGCTGCCGAAAATCCAGAACCCCACCGGCGACGTGAACATGTCGCAGGATCTGGCGCGCCTGCTCAATCAGGCCGACCGCCTGGCCCAGCAGAAGGGCGATCAGTTCATTTCCAGTGAGCTGGTGCTGCTCGCCGCCATGGACGAGAACAGCAAGCTCGGCAAGCTGTTGCTCGGCCAGGGCGTGAGCAAGAAAGCCCTGGAAAACGCAATCAACAACCTGCGTGGTGGCGAGGCCGTCAACGACCCGAACCACGAGGAAGCCCGGCAAGCGCTGGATAAATACACCGTCGACCTGACCAAGCGCGCCGAAGACGGCAAGCTCGATCCGGTGATCGGCCGTGACGACGAAATTCGCCGCACGATTCAGGTGCTGCAGCGTCGCACCAAGAACAACCCGGTGCTGATCGGTGAGCCTGGCGTGGGTAAAACCGCCATCGCCGAAGGCCTGGCCCAGCGCATCATCAATGGCGAAGTGCCGGACGGCCTCAAGGGCAAGCGCCTGTTGTCCCTGGACATGGGGGCGCTGATCGCCGGTGCCAAGTACCGCGGTGAGTTCGAAGAGCGCCTGAAATCCCTGCTCAATGAGCTGTCGAAGCAGGAAGGGCAGATCATTCTGTTCATCGACGAACTGCACACCATGGTTGGCGCCGGTAAAGGCGAAGGCTCGATGGATGCCGGCAACATGCTCAAGCCGGCCCTGGCCCGTGGTGAGTTGCATTGCGTCGGTGCGACCACGCTCAACGAGTATCGCCAATATATAGAGAAGGACGCTGCTCTCGAGCGTCGCTTCCAGAAAGTACTGGTGGATGAACCGAGCGAAGAAGACACCATCGCCATCCTGCGTGGCCTGAAAGAGCGCTACGAGGTTCACCACAAGGTGGCGATCACCGACGGTGCGATCATTGCCGCAGCCAAGCTCAGCCATCGCTACATTACCGACCGTCAGTTGCCGGACAAGGCCATCGACTTGATCGACGAGGCCGCCAGCCGCATCCGCATGGAGATCGACTCCAAGCCGGAAGTGCTCGACCGTCTGGAGCGTCGCCTGATTCAGCTGAAGGTGGAATCCCAGGCGCTGAAGAAAGAAAGCGACGACGCGGCGAAAAAGCGTCTGGAAAAATTGCAGGAAGAAATCGCTCGTCATGAGCGTGAGTACTCCGATCTCGAAGAAATCTGGAACTCGGAAAAAGCCGAAGTCCAGGGTTCTGCGCAGATTCAGCAGAAAATCGAACAGTCTCGTCAGGAGCTGGAAGCAGCCCGCCGTAAAGGCGACCTGAACCGCATGGCCGAATTGCAGTACGGGGTCATCCCGGACCTGGAGCGAAGCCTGCAAATGGTCGACCAGCATGGCAAAAGCGAGAACCAGTTGCTGCGCAGCAAGGTGACTGAAGAAGAGATCGCCGAAGTCGTGTCGAAGTGGACCGGTATTCCCGTGTCGAAGATGCTCGAAGGCGAGCGTGAAAAACTGATGAAGATGGAAAGCCTGTTGCACCAGCGTGTGATTGGCCAGGATGAAGCGGTGGTCGCGGTTTCCAACGCGGTACGACGTTCCCGTGCCGGGTTGTCCGACCCTAACCGGCCGAGTGGTTCGTTCATGTTCCTCGGCCCGACCGGTGTCGGTAAAACCGAGCTGTGCAAGGCGTTGGCCGAATTCCTCTTTGATACCGAAGAGGCGATGGTGCGGATCGACATGTCCGAGTTCATGGAGAAACATTCCGTGGCTCGATTGATCGGTGCGCCACCAGGCTACGTGGGCTATGAAGAGGGCGGTTACCTGACCGAGGCCGTGCGTCGCAAGCCGTACTCGGTGATCCTGATGGACGAAGTCGAGAAGGCACACCCGGATGTGTTCAACATCTTGCTGCAAGTGCTCGAGGACGGCCGACTGACCGACAGCCATGGCCGCACGGTGGACTTCAAGAACACCGTGATTGTCATGACCTCCAACCTGGGGTCGGTGCAGATCCAGGAGTTGGTCGGTGACCGTGAGGCGCAGCGTGCAGCGGTGATGGATGCGATTTCCAGTCACTTCCGGCCGGAGTTCATCAACCGGGTCGACGAAGTGGTGATCTTCGAGCCGTTGGCGCGGGATCAGATTGCCGGTATTACCGAGATCCAGCTGGGTCGTCTGCGCAGCCGCCTGACCGAGCGGGAGCTGAAGCTTGATCTCAGCCCTGAAGCGATGGACAAGCTGATCGCGGTCGGTTACGACCCGGTATACGGCGCACGGCCGCTCAAACGAGCGATCCAGCGCTGGATCGAGAACCCGCTGGCGCAGTTGATCCTGTCCGGACGCTTCATGCCGGGCGATACGGCCCATGGCGTGGTGGAGAACGACGAAATCGTCTTCGTCTGATCCATAACGGCGGCAAAATCGAAAAGGCCTCGCATCGCGAGGCCTTTTTTTCGTTAGGCTGTTGAACTCAAAGGAAAAGGCTTGTAAAGTGCGCCCCGCAGTCAGTCACCCACCAGGGTTTCCGCTTCCCAGGCAGGAATCCAAAATAAGTTGCAAATCATTAACTTGAAAGCAATTTAGGGGGTTGACAGAGGTGCTGAAGATTGTAGAATAGCGCGCCTCAGACACACGAACGCAGCGATGCGAACGGGTCGAAGAGAACGCAGTAAAGCTTCAAAGTTGTAAATTGAAATGTGTAGTTCCGTGATAGCTCAGTCGGTAGAGCAAATGACTGTTAATCATTGGGTCCCAGGTTCGAGTCCTGGTCACGGAGCCAATTTCAAACCGGGGTATAGCGCAGTCCGGTAGCGCGCCTGCTTTGGGAGCAGGATGTCAGGAGTTCGAATCCCCTTACCCCGACCATTTTTGGGTCGTTAGCTCAGTTGGTAGAGCAGTTGGCTTTTAACCAATTGGTCGTAGGTTCGAATCCCACACGACCCACCATTTTTGAAACCAGTTAGCGCTGGAATCGAATCTTAAGATCAGAGGCCAAAAGCGCTGATCGAAGAAGGCGCCTTTCAAAGGTGCCTTTTTTTTACCGGGGTATAGCGCAGTCCGGTAGCGCGCCTGCTTTGGGAGCAGGATGTCAGGAGTTCGAATCCCCTTACCCCGACCATATTAAAAATCCTCGTATCGAAAGATACGGGGATTTTTTTTGTCCGCGAAAAACGCGAAAACATGCATGAACGCCATTGAAACCTGTGGGAGCGTGGCTTGCCCGCGATGGCGTCGGGCCAGTCGACATCTTTGTTGACTGACATACCGCAATCGCTGGCAGGCCAGCTCCCACATGGTTTGCTTTAGTGCAGCTTGAGGCGTGGCTCGGTGCCACGGCCGATCTTGCTGCCCAGCATCAGCATCGCCGTGCGGAACGGCCCGTACAGCGCCATCTGGTGCATACGGTACAGCGACACATAGAACATCCGCGCCAGCCAGCCTTCGAGCATCACGCTGCCGGTGAGGTTGCCCATCAAGTTACCCACAGCCGAAAAACGCGACAGCGAGATCAGCGAGCCGTAATCGGTGTACTTGTACTCCGGCAGCGCCTTGCCTTCGATGCGCAGTTTCAGCGATTTGGCCAGCAACGATGCCTGTTGATGCGCAGCCTGGGCACGTGGCGGCACGTTGCGGTCGCTGCCCGGTTGCGGGCAGGCGGCGCAGTCACCGAAGGCGAAGATGTTCTCGTCACGGGTGGTTTGCAGGGTCGGCAGCACTTGCAGCTGATTGATGCGGTTGGTTTCCAGGCCATCGATGTCCTTGAGGAAACCCGGTGCGCGAATCCCCGCGGCCCAGACTTTCAGGCTGGCGTTGATCACTTTGCCGTCGGCGGTGATCAGGCTTTCGGCCGTCACTTCGCTGACCGCAGCATTGGTCATGACGTTGACCCCGAGTTTTTCCAGGGTTTTATGCACAGGCCCGCCAATCCGCTCCGGCAGCGCCGGCAGGACGCGTGGTCCGGCCTCGATCAGAGTGATGTGCATGTTTTCCGGTTTGATCCGGTCCAGGCCATAGGCTGCCAGTTCATGGGCGGCGTTGTGCAGTTCGGCGGCCAGTTCGACCCCGGTGGCACCGGCGCCGACGATGGCCACGCTGATTTGTTCGACGGCGTCGGACTGGCCCGCGTGCGCGCGCAAATAGTGATTGAGCAGTTGCTGGTGGAAGCGCTCGGCCTGTTTGCGGGTGTCGAGAAACAGGCAGTGCTGCGCCGCGCCCTGGGTGCCGAAATCGTTGGTGGTACTGCCGACGGAGATCACCAGCGAGTCGTAAGGCACTTCGCGGGCCGGCACCAGTTCCAGACCGGCTTCATCATAGGTGGCGGCCAGCTGGATTTTTTTCTTCGCGCGATCGAGCCCGCTCATGCGCCCCAGCTGGAACTCGAAGTGGTTCCATTTGGCTTGGGCGACATAGTTGAGTTCATCTTCGGAAGAGTTCAGGGAACCGGCCGCCACTTCGTGCAGCAACGGTTTCCAGATGTGGGTCAGGTTGGCGTCGACCAGCATCACGCTGGCGGTGCCGCGCTTGCCCAGGGTCTTACCCAGACGGGTAGCCAACTCCAGACCGCCGGCGCCGCCGCCGACAATGACAATACGATGGGACATGGGGATAACTCGCAAGGCTAAAGGAAATCGGTACGGTTACCCAAGCGAGCGCAAGGCAGCTCATAGCGTCAGGTAACTGATAAGTCGGCTCAGCAGGCCAAGACCAATGGTCACTGCCAATACCAGAACAAGGAGCATCCACGGCCGGAAAGGTCGGCGCTCAACCTGGTGCTGGGATAAATGCAGGTACTCTTCGACATGCTTCTGGTCGTCGGGGTTCAGGCGGCTGGTCATATTGGGCCTCGTCAGGGGTAGACGTTGCTTGATGTGTAGAAGCTACAGTGTTTTTACCCGGGGTTGAACGCAGCATAGCCGCTGTCCGGTATGGGTTCGACGCTGACGATATCGTCCAGGCGAATGATTCCACTTTGTAACACCCGGGCGGTGATTCCGCCATGGCCGCGCACGGCCTGAAAGGTCCCGGGGCCGAGGTTGGTTTCCAGGCGTGCACAAGGCTGGCACCAGCCGGTGGTTTCGAACGTTGCCTGGCCAATGCGGAAACGGCGGCCCTTGAGGCTGAACAGATTGATGCCACTGATAACGAGATTGCGCCGCAGATCTTCAGGCCGCACCGGCTGATCCTGCGCTCGCCCCATCAATGAGCTGATCACGGCCAGGTGCTCCCACTGAATCAGCGTCACCTGTCGCGCGTTGCGCACGCCGGGGCGGGCATGGTCGCCGGTCAGGCCGGCCTCCAGGCGCGCTTCCACGGCATCGAGTTCAAGCATCTGCGAGCGTGATTGCGGGCGCACACCGATCCAGCGCACGCGACCTTGTTGCGGCACCTCGGCGATCAGCTCCTGCAGCGGGCTCACAAACTGATCCCGACATCAAAAACAATGCTGCGCCCCAGGTTGCTGCGCAGGAAGTCCGGTGCATCCGGGTGGGCGAACAGCACGCGGGCGAAGGTCGGCCCGACCAGTGACAGCGAACGCCAGCCCTGGCGCAGGTATTCGGTCGGCGGCGGGAAATGGCTGTTGAGGTCCAGCACTTCGCGTTTGAGGCTGGCGAAGGCAATGATGTCCAGCTCACCCAGGTCCATGCCGCGCTCTTTGTAGTTGTGCGCTTTTTTGCGCAAGGTCGGCGCCAATCGCAGCAAGAATTCGTTGGCCGGGATGCGTCGTGGCTTGGCTTCGCGGCGCACCAGTTGGCTCAGGGAAAACGCGCTGCGGCGGCGTTGCAGCTCGTCACGCCATTCATCGTTGAGGCGCCGGCCCTCGTCGAGCACGAAAAACACCTCGAAGCTGGCGTCACGAAACAGCACGTCCGGCGGCTCCCCGGCGGGGGCGAACTCATCTGCACGGTAGGGGATGTTCAAGCCTTGCAGCAGGCGCTGGCAGACCCAACGCTCGCGCTCCCATTTGCGGGCATTGGACAGGAATGCGTTGGCTTGCTCGGCCGCGATGGTCAGCAGGCGTAAGTAATCTGAGTCATCCATAGGCCCAAGCTTAGCGTTCAAATGTGATCGCAAAGAAGACAATTTTGTCGCAGAGGCTCAAAGCCTCCTGTTCCAGGGCCCTGCACAAAACGGATAGTGATCTGCGCTGACTGGCTATTGCCACGCATCGGGCGGCTCTACCCTCGGCTGTACGGACGTAAGCCGTGTTACCGCCGCTCTAATAAAACAACAACAAGAGAAAGATGCCATGCGCAAGATCGACGTACATGAGGTCATCGACAACGCTCGTTTCAACCGCTTTCACTGGATGGTGCTGTTCTGGTGCGCCTTGATCATTATCTTCGACGGTTACGATCTGGTGATCTACGGCGTGGTTTTGCCGATGCTGATGAAAGAGTGGGGGCTCAGTCCCCTGCAAGCGGGTGCATTGGGCAGTTATGCACTGTTCGGCATGATGTTCGGCGCGCTGTTCTTCGGTCCGCTGTCGGACAGAATCGGCCGCAAGAAGGCCATCACGATCTGTGTGATGCTCTTCAGTGGCTTCACCGTGCTCAACGGTTTCGCCCGCAACCCCACGGAGTTCGGACTGTGTCGTTTCATTGCCGGGCTCGGCATTGGCGGCGTGATGCCTAACGTCGTGGCGCTGATGAACGAGTACGCGCCGAAAAAAATCCGCAGCACGCTGGTCGCGATCATGTTCAGTGGTTATTCGGTGGGCGGCATGTTGTCCGCCGGACTGGGCATTGTGCTGATCCCGAGTTTCGGCTGGCAGTCGGTGTTTTACGTGGCGGTCCTGCCGTTGCTGTTGTTGCCGCTGATCATGTATTTCCTGCCCGAATCGGTGGGTTTCATGTTGCGTCAGGGGCGTAATGAAGAGGCGCGCAACATTCTTCAGCGCATCGATCCGGCCTACGTCGCGCAATCCTCTGATCAATTGCACATGGCCGAAGTGAAAGGCACGGGCACCCCGGTGTTGCAGTTGTTCCGTGAAGGCCGCGCGCTGCGCACGCTGATGCTGTGGCTGGCGTTTTTCTGCTGCCTGTTGATGGTGTACGCGCTGAGCTCCTGGCTGCCGAAACTGATGGCCAACGCCGGTTACAGCCTGGGTTCGAGCCTGTCGTTCCTGCTGGTGTTGAACTTCGGGGCGATCTTCGGCGCGGTCGGTGGCGGGGTGTTGGGCGACAAACTCAATCTGCCGCGGGTGCTGTCGGTGTTTTTCGCCATGGCGGCGGTGTCTATCACCCTGTTGGGCTTCAACAGCCCGATGCCGGTGTTGTACCTGCTGATCGCGATTGCGGGTGCCACCACCATTGGCTCGCAGATTCTCTTGTACGCCTGCGCCGCGCAGTTCTACTCCATGACGATTCGTTCGACCGGCCTGGGCTGGGCCTCGGGCATCGGGCGCAACGGGGCCATCGTCGGTCCGCTGCTGGGTGGTGCCTTGCTCGGGATCAGCCTGCCCCTGCAACTGAACTTCATGGCGTTTGCCTTGCCCGGCGCGGTGGCGGCCCTGGCCATGACCGTGTTCGCCATCAGCAGCCGACGCAGCGCTGCTGGCGTCAACCCGGCTTTGTCAGCGACCGGTGCCTGAATCATGAAAGCGTTTTTCCAGGACTTCTCGTTGTCAGCCGCCGTGGCTGGATTCATCGCCACGGTGATTTCCTACGCCGGCCCGTTGGTGATCATTTTTCAGGCGGCAGAAGCGGCACATCTTTCGCGGGAAGTGTTGTCGTCCTGGATCTGGGCGATCTCTATCGGTAGCGCGGTGCTCGGGATCGGTTTGAGCCTGCGCTACCGCGTTCCGGTGATCATCGCCTGGTCGGCGCCGGGCTCGGCGTTGCTGGTGACGCTGTTGCCGGACATCTCCATGGCAGAGGCGGTGGGGGCTTATCTGGTCAGCAGCCTGATCATTTTCGTGGTCGGCATCTCGGGGGCTTTCGACCGGATCATCAGCAAACTGCCTGCAGCCATCGCGGCGGCGATGCTGGCGGGGATCCTGTTCAGTTTCGGCACCGGGTTGTTCGTGTCGATGCAACGCAAGCCGCTGTTGGTGCTGGCGATGTTTGCCACGTACCTGGTCTGCAAGCGTGTAATGCCGCGTTATGCAGTGATGATGGTGCTGTTGGTGGGCTGTTCGATTGCCGCGTTCACCGGTGACTTGCATCGTGAAGCGCTGGTGATCGGCCTGGCCACGCCGGTGTGGATCACCCCCGAGTTCAGCCTGGGCGCGATCCTGAACATCGCCTTGCCGCTGGTGATGGTGGCGCTGACCGGTCAGTTCGTGCCCGGTATGGCGGTGCTGCGGGCCAGTGGATATCCAACGCCGGCGAGCCCGATCATCGCCAGCAGCGCGCTGGGCACGGCATTGCTGGCGCCGTTCGGGTGCCATGGACTGAATCTGGCGGCGATCACCGCGGCGATCTGCACCGGTCGCGAATCCCACGAAGATCCTGGCAAACGCTACGTAGCCGGGGTGGTCGGCGGTCTGTGCTACCTGCTGTTGGGGATCTTCGGCGCCACGCTGGTCTCGCTGTTTTCTGCGTTCCCCAAAGAGTTGATCGCGGCGCTGGCCGGCCTTGCCTTGTTCGCCGCCATTGCCGGCGCGTTAACGGGCGCGATGGCGGTGCCGAGTGATCGTGAAGCCGCGCTGGTGACCTTTCTGGTCACGGCTTCGGGCATGTCGTTGTTCGGTTTGTCCGCGGCATTCTGGGGGCTGATTTTCGGCATGGTCACCCATGTGCTGTTGAGCGCCCGTCGTCCCGTTCTCCCTCGCAAATCCACTGCAACTGAAGTCCTTCAACCAGTCGATCAATAACAATAAGAGAAAAACGATGAAACAGATTCTCCCAACAACCGGTTCGGTGTTGTCCCTGGCTGTCGTCTCGAGTTTATCCACAGGCACGATGGCCGCTGAAAAAGGCTTTGTCGAAGACACCACCGCGACGTTGCAGGCGCGCAATTACTACTTCAGCCGCGACTATTCCGACATCGTCGGCGCCAACCAGCAATCGAAGGCGGAAGAGTGGGCCCAGGGTTTCATCCTCAACGTGAAGTCCGGTTACACCCAGGGCACCGTCGGGTTTGGGGTGGACGTCATCGGCTTGCTCGGCCTCAAGCTCGACAGCGCCCCGGACCGGACCAATACCGGGTTGCTGCCGGTGCAGGACGACGGCCGCGCGGCGGACAACTACAGTCGTCTGGAAGGCGCGTTGAAGATGCGCTACTCCAGAACCGAGCTGAAAGTCGGCGAGCTGCAACCCAATCTGCCGGTGTTGGCCTTCAGCGATATTCGCCTGTTGCCACCGAGCTATCAGGGCGCAAGCATCACCTCCAACGAGATCAATGGCCTGACGCTGCAGGGGGGGCACTTGAGTTCAACCAGTCTGCGCAACGAGGCTGGCGACGAAAAGATGCAAGCGATGCTGGGGCACGTGCCGCAGCGTCAGGTCAGCAGTGACGGTTTCAATTTTGCCGGCGCTGATTATGTCTTCAACGACAAGCGCAGCTCGGTCAGCGCCTGGTACGGGCAACTGGAAGATATCTACAACCAGCGTTTTCTGGGTTTGAAGCACAGTGAACCGGTGGGCGACTGGATCCTCGGTGCCAACCTCGGTTACTACGATTCGCGCGAGGACGGCAAGAAACTGCTGGGCAACATCGACAACCAGGCGTTCTTCTCGTTGCTGTCGGCCAAGCGTGGCGGCCATACGTTTTACGTCGGTTATCAGGGCATGTTCGGTGACAGTGCGTTCCCACGGGTGTTTGCCAACATATCGCCGCTGGGCAACGAAGTGCCGACCTATGAGTTCGCTTTCACCGATGAACGTTCCTGGCAGGCGCGCTACGACTACGACTTCGCAGCGCTCGGCGTACCGGGGCTGACCAGCACCGTGCGCTACATCAGCGGCAACAATGTCGATACCGGCAAGGGCTACGAAGGCAAGGATCGCGAGCGTGACCTGGACATCGGCTATGTGCTGCAGAGCGGCAGCCTCAAAGGCCTTGGCATCCGTGTGCGCAACGCGATGGCGCGTTCAAACTACCGCAGTGATATCGACGAGAACCGCTTGATCCTCAGCTACACGTGGACCTTGCTGTGAGCCCTTTGATCACAGGTTACTGGTGCAGTCACCGATGACGTTATAGGTCACGCGGTGGGTCTGGCCCTGATGATCGACATACTCCATGGTGGCCGGTACGACTCCACACGCGGTCGCCGTGTCCGATACCGAAACCACCTTGGCGATGTCCAGTGGCTGCGCCGGGTTGTACAGGACCGCGAGTGGCTCGTTGTCGGTGGCCATGGCCGAGGTGGCGATGACGGTCAGCAACAGGCTGATCAACGTTTTCATGTTGGCGTGTTCCGTGTCGGTTTCGATGTCTGAATTTTAGTCTTTGCCACCGGCGGATAAAGGGGCGAACGGCGGATGCAGCCTTACATGAAACGTAACAATCACCGCTCGAAGGAGGCTTATGGATTTGCTTAACAACTTGCGCGTGTTCATCCGGGTGGTTGACTGCGCCAGTTTCACCGGGGCTGCCGATGCACTGGATCTGTCGACCGCGCAGGTCTCCCGATTGGTGGCGGATCTGGAGGAACATGTACAGGCGCGCCTGCTGCAGCGCACCACGCGGCGCTTGAGCCTGACCGACGCCGGCGAGCGGTTCTTGCTGCGCAGCCGGGAAATCGTCGAAGCCACGGAGGAGGCAACGGCCGAAGCTCGTGGCGCCCATATCAATCCTGCGGGTCGGCTGCGGGTGCACAGCATGACCGGCCTCGGTGTGCTGCTCACGCCATTGATCGCCCGCTACAGCGAGCTTTATCCCGATGTGGTGTTCGAGCTGACCTTGTCGCAGCGCAATCCCGACCTGTTGGAGGAGGGGCACGATGTGGTGATTTCGATCGCTCCCGAACTGGCCGATTCGCAAATGGTTGCGCAGGCCATCGGGCAGATCTACAGCGTGCCCTGTGCCTCCCCGGCTTACTTGCACCGCCGGGGTGTGCCGCAGCAGCCGCTGGCGCTGGGCGATCATCAATGCCTGCGCATGCTCGACCCGCTGTACAGCGATCAATGGCTGTTCCAGGACCAGCACGGCGAACACGCCGTCAGCCCGGCCAAGACCTTTCAGTGCAATGTGGCCGAGTCGATGGTCAAGGCTTCGGAGGCGGGCATGGGCATCAGCCTGCTGCCGTTCTATACCGCGACGCGGCCCTTGAGGGATGGCACGTTGCTGCGCGTGTTACCTGAATGGCGCCTGCGCGAGCGCAATGTGTATGCGCTGTATCCTTCGCGACGCTTTCTCGATGCCAAGGTCCGCACCTGGGTGGACTTTCTCAAGTCTGAGCTACCGAAACTGTTCGCCGAACATGACGCGGTGATGAATGATCCGCGGCATTGGGCTTGAAGTCGAAGGGCAGACGAGCGGCGGTGTAGACTGAGTGTCTGTTGTTCTTCGCCTGGGAGGCGTGCGTAGCCATGATCGGTGCAGAGTTGCTGTCATCGCAAACCCTTGCGGTCGGCTGGCTGATCTATGTGCCGGTGTTGATCTGGGCGATCTGTCGCGCGCCGTGGGTTGAACTGTTCACCGACAGCCGTCGTCAGCATCTGCTGTTCGGGACGGTGTTTGCGCTGTTTCTGCTGTGGCTGGTGCGGCGCGACTTTGATACCGGCGTGTCTTATCACTTTATCGGCATGACGGCGGTCACCCTGTTGCTGGATTGGCCGCTGGCGCTGATGGGTGGCCTGGTGGCGCAATTGGGGCTGGTGCTGCTCGGCCGTCAGGACCTGGCGGCGGTCGGGGTCAATGGCGCGCTCTTGATAGCGCTGCCGGTGCTGGTCACCGAGTGCTGCGCGATTCTGGTGGAGCGTGCACAGCCACGAAATCCTTTTGTGTATATCTTCGTTTCCGGATTCTTTGCCGCCGCGCTGTCGGCGTTGCTGTGCCTGCTGCTGGCGCTGTGGTTGCTGTGGTTCGATGAGCGTTTCGAGATGCCGTATTGGCTGGAGGATTTTGTCGGTTATCTGTGGCTGATCATTTTTCCCGAGGCGTTCATCAACGGCATGGTCGTCAGCGCGCTGGTGGTGTTCTGCCCGGAATGGCTGGAGACGTTCAACCGCACCCGCTACCTCTCGGCCCCCTGGAAGGACGACGATCCCAAGTCTTGAAATCGTCGGCCCGGTGGATCAGTGGCGCGGATCGAAGTCGCCGCTGAACAATTCGTCCTCGGCATCGGGGGCCACTGGAATCTTGTGTTCTTCGGACGCCCAGGCGCCCAGGTCGATCAGTTTGCAGCGGTCGGAGCAGAAGGGCCGGAATTTGCTCTCGGCGGTCCATTCCACGGGGGCGCCACAGGTTGGGCATTCGACGGTTGTTGGTTGGCTCATGACTGGCCTCCACGCAAAGTAAGATAAAAGTGATGCAGGCGCTCAACCTCGCTGTGCAGCCAGGCAAGGTCGCGATCATTGACCACGACGTCGTCGGCATGGCTCACGCGATCCTGACGGCTGGACTGGGCCTTGAGGATCGCCTGGACTTGTTGCTCGCTGGTCTGGTCGCGCCGCAAGGTGCGTTCGATCTGGAGCTGCTCGGGGGCATCAATGACCAGCACTCGCTGAGTCATGGCGTACTGCCCGGATTCGATCAGCAATGGCGAAACCAGGATCGCATAGGGTGATTTTGCCAGCGCCAGGTGGTGGGCAATCTCCTCGCCGATCAGCGGATGCAGGAGGGCCTCCAGCCACAGGCGTTCTTCAGGCACCTCGAAGATCAACTTGCGCAGCGCGGCGCGGTCCAGTTGCCCGTCGGGTTGCAGTACGCCGGGGCCAAAATGTTGAGCAATTTGCGCCAGTGCCGGACGCCCCGGCTCCACCACCCAACGGGCAGCGTGATCGGCGTCGACCGCGTGCACACCAAGGTCGATGAAGTGTTGGGCGGCCGCGCTTTTGCCGCTGCCGATGCCGCCGGTCAGGCCGAGAATCCAGGGTTTTTCCACAGGGGTATTCATTTCAAACCGACAAACTGCCAATAGAGGTCGGTTATTTGACCACCCCAGAGCAAGGCAATCCAGCCGGCAATGGCCAGATAGGGACCGAAAGGGATCGGCGTCGAGGTTTTTGCATTGCGCCAGCGCAGCAGGATCAGCCCGATAATGGCACCTACCAGCGAGGACAGCAGGATGGTCAACGGCAAAATAGGCCAGCCACCCCAGGCGCCCAGCATTGCCAGCAGCTTGAAATCACCGTGACCCATACCGTCCTTGCCCGTGATCAGCTTGAACAGCCAGAACACCGACCACAGCACGCTGTAGCCGGCTATCGCCCCCCACAGCGCCTCGTGCAGCGATACGAACAAGCCGAAGCTGTTGGCGATCAACCCCAGCCACAGCAATGGCAGTACCAGCACGTCCGGCAGTATCTGATGTTCGGCGTCGATCAGGCTCATCGCCAGCAAACCCCAGCTCAGAACCAGCAGCAGGCAGGCCGGCCAACCGAAACCGAAGTGCCAGGCGACAAACGCGGACAATAGGCCACAGGCCAGTTCGGTCAACGGGTAGCGCGGGCTGATCGCCGTCGCACAGGCTGAACAGCGGCCGCGCAAAAATACATAACTGAGCAGCGGGATGTTTTCCCAGGCGCGGATCCGGTGACCGCAGTGCGGGCACTGGGAATGGGGCAGCAGCAGATTGTAGGTGGGCACCGGCGTTTCGCCAGGCAGCCCGAGAATGTCATGGGCCTGCACACGCCATTCGCGCTCGAGCATTTTCGGCAGGCGCCAGATCAGCACATTGAGGAAACTGCCGACCAGCAGACCGGTGATGCCTGCGAGAAGGACAAAGGCCAGCGGATAGTGAATCAGGATTTCATTCAAGGGCATGTCAGATCGCTGAGCCGAGTTGGAAGATGGGCAGGTACATGGCAACTACCAGTCCACCGACGATAACACCCAGAACCACCATGATGAACGGCTCCATCAGGCTGGTGAGGTTATCGACCATGTTATCGACGCCGTCTTCGTAGAACCCCGCGACTTTGTCGAGCATATTGTCCAGGGTGCCGGACTCTTCGCCGATGGCGGTCATTTGTATCGCCATGTTCGGGAAGACGCCGGAAGTACGCATGGCGAAGTTCAATTGCATGCCGGTCGACACATCCTGCCGGATACGCAGCACAGCGCGCTTGAACACGCTATTGCCGGTCGCGCCGGCCACTGATTCCAGGGCCTCCACCAACGGCACGCCGGCCGCGAAAGTAGTCGACAGTGTACGGGCGAACCGGGCCACGGCGGACTTGTACATCAACGTGCCCACCAGCGGCAGTTTCAGCAGCCAGGTGTCCATCCGGTCACGAAAGGCCGGGGATGTCGCGAGGGCGTGGCGCACCCCGAACACCAATGCGATCAGCGCACCAAGCACCGTCCACCACCAGGCCTGCATGAATTGCGACAGGCCGATGACCATCAGGGTAAAGGCCGGCAGTTCGGCGCCAAAGCCTTTGAACACCGACTCGAACTGCGGCACGACGTTGACCAGCAGAATCGCGGTGACAATCGCCGCAACAAAAACCACCACCAGCGGATAGGTCATGGCTTTCCTGATCCTGGACTTGAGTGATTCGCTTTTTTCCTTGTAGGTCGCGACCCGTTCCAAAAGGGTGTCGAGGGCCCCGGCCTGCTCGCCGGCATCCACCAGGTTGCAATACAGCTCATCGAAGTACCGGGGTTTCTTGCGCAGGGCGGTGGCGAAGCTGCTGCCCGCCGCGACTTCCTGTTTCAGTTCGTCCACCAGCGTGCGCATGGCAGGGTTGTCAAAGCCTTCGCCGATGATGTCGAACGACTGCAGCAACGGCACGCCGGCCTTCATCATCGTCGCCATTTGCCGGGTGAACAGGGCAATGTCCTGGGCCTTGATGCGCTTGCCCATGTTGAAAAGCGAATGGTTTTTTTTGCGTACCTTGCCGGGGCTGATGCCTTGCTTGCGCAGTTTCGCCTTGATCAGTGCCGGGTTCTGAGCGCTGAGCTCACCGGTTACCTTTGTGCCTTTGCGGTCAATCCCTTCCCATGCATACACACTGATTTTCGCTGCCTTGACCGCCATGTTCAGTCCTGGGTAATCCGGTTGAGTTGCTCTTATAGCCTAGTCAAACGACGGAGCCAAACCGGCAAGGTTGAGGTGACAAAAAGCGTCAGATAGTGCTGATCCTGATGGCGGGGAAGGGCTTCGCAGGCGCCACGGCCCCAGCCAGCAGGGAGTCTATGCCTTGGCACAGGCTGTGCTGCCATGGGGCAGGTCATGAGCCTTCGACTCATGCATGGAGCCTGTACATGAACAATCAAAGAGGTTTTACCCTGATCGAGTTGCTCGTCGTGGTGGCGATCATCGGGATCCTGGCAACACTGGGTCTGCCGATGTATTCCAAATACCAGGCTCGGGCCAAAGTCACGGCGGCACTGGCGGAGCTGACTGCAATGAAGGTGCCGTTCGAGGATGTGCTCAATCAGGGGGACACGCCGACAATTGCCAACGTGGCGCCGGCCGGCGAAGCGGCGACCACCCACTGCGGACTTGCCGTGACGGCTTCAACCCCGGCGGGAGGGGGATCGATCGCTTGCACGTTGCAGAATGCCCCGGGGGTGGTCCAGGGCAAAACCGTCACCCTGACACGGGATGAAGCCAAAGGCTGGTCGTGTAAAAGCACGGTATCCGATGATTACAGGCCTAAAGGCTGCACCGGTTAAACAGCAGGAATTGCAGGTTCAAGTCCCCGCCAATGCGGGGCTTTCCTGATTGTCGACCCGTCGTCAAATACCTCAGATAAAGCTCAGAAATTTCAGCATCTTAGGAACTTTCCATAAACCTGCAACTTGCATGCAGTGATTGTGCTTCTCGTGCATTTTGCATGATTTCGAAAATGGGCTAATTTTATAACTTGTTGATTTATAAGGTTTTAATTCTTGTTTCAAAGTTGGCACAGCGTTCGCAATATCCCTGGTAACCCTGCCGACATGACACCCGGCAGACTTTTCCGAAAAACAGGAGTTACTCGTATGAAGAAGTTCGCTATCACTGCCGCTGCTGCTACCGCGCTGACCCTGACCATGGCAAACGCGGCATTCGCCCAGACCACTCAAGCCACCCAGGCTCCAATGACCCTGGCGGCGGGTGAAATGACCAAGGCTGAAGAAGCTACTTCCGATACCTGGATCACCACCAAAGTCAAAAGTGACCTGATGACCGAAAAAGGCATTCCAGGCACCGATATCAAAGTCGAAACCAACAAAGGTGTTGTATCGCTGTCGTCCACCGTGGCGGTCACCGACGCGCAGAAATCCACCGCCGTCGCCATCACCAAGAAAATCAAAGGCGTCAAAGCGGTCTCCGCTGACGGCCTGAAAGCCGAGTAAGGCAAGGCTTCTCGCCTGGACCGGGAGAGGGCGCAACAGACGAGCCGAGTCATATGTCTGTTGCAACCTGAGTGTTCATGCGAACGGCCAAAAGGAGTTTGGCCACCACAGGCCCCGCGCATTTTTTGCCGGGGCCTGTTCTGTTTGCAGTGCTGCCACATTGGGTCGCGGCTGACTAATTGCAGCGTTTACGGGTGATCAGGTTCACGCCGGAATCAGGCCTGCCAGCAGCCGATGAATCATCACTCGGCATCCAGATGCATCGGAGTCACCACGCGGCCGTCACTTTCCGCTTCGCCCAGATTGGCGTCGATGAAGTACACCCGGTCATCTTCCAGCTGGGTCTTGTCGACCAGGTAGTCCTTGATGCTGCTGGCGCGTTCCTGGCCAAGTTGACGCAACAGCACGTCACTGGAACTCCAGAACTTGATCACCTCGGCACGCATTTTCGCGGTGCGCTCTTCCTTGCCCAGGTCTTTCCATTCGGCAAGGGGCTGGGTTTTCAGGCGGGTGCGGTAGATACCTTCGAGCAGCGGGCCTTTTTCTCCGTCCGGTACCTCCAGCAACGACGCCTGGGCCGGGACCTTGTCGCCCCGGCGCTGGAGCATTTTGTAGTAGTTGTACTGGTATTCGCGTTCCAGGCGCTGTTCGGCGATCAGCGGGCCATCGCTGCTCTGGGCGGCAGTACCTTCGATTTCCAGGCGCAGGGCCGGGCGCTCCTTGAGCGCCTTGGACAGTTTGTCCAGTGCGCCTTCGGCGTCCTTGCCCAAGTCGCTGGAGCCTGCAGCGAAAGAGACACTGCCCAGATCTTCCGAACCGCCACCGCTGACCAGCCCGCCAATGAGTTTGAACGGTGCCGCCGCAGCTTTGACGATCAGGTTGCGCAGGGTCTGCCAGACAATCGGCATGACGCTGAACTGCGGGTTGTTGAGGTCACCGGTGACCGGCAGTTCGATGGAAATCTTGCCATCAACGTCCTTGAGCAAGGCAATCGCCAGTTTCAGCGGCAGGCTCACGGCGTCCGGGCTGTCGACTTTTTCGCCCAGTTGCAGCTGCTCGACCACCACTTTGTTTTCAGCTTTGAGCTGACCCTTGGTGATCTGGTAATGCAGGTCGAGATTGAGTCGGCCCTTGCGGATACGGTAGCCGGCGAACTTGCCGGAGTAGGGCGTCAGCGTGGTCAGTTCCACGCGTTTGAAGCTGGTGGCGATGTCGAGGCTCGCCATCGGGTCGAACGGATTGACCGCGCCCTTGATGGTCACCGGCGCGTAACGATCGACCTTGCCCTTGACGTCGACACTGGCCGGTTTCGGTTTGCGGCTGTCGATGGTGCCGATCTGCCCGTTGAGCTGCTGGACGGCAGTCGCGAAGTTCGGCGTCAGGCTGAAGTCGGCGAAGTTGGCCGAACCATCATTGATGAAAATGCCGCCGATGTGGATGCCCAGCGGTTTTTCATTACTGGCCGGTTTGTTCGCTGCCGTTTTTGTCCCGGCGTCCGCCGGTTGTGGAACCAGCAGGTCATCGATGTTGGTGGTGCGATCATCGTTGATCATGAAACGCGCGTAGGGCTGAAACAGGTTGACCTTGTCGATCGACAGGCTGTCCCCGTGCTGATAGTTCAGGCCTTCGACCACGACCTGCTGCCACTTGAGGAAGTCGCGGGTTTTCAGGGTGTCCAGGGTATGCAACTGATCGACCTGGGCGCGGCCGGTGACACCGAATGCCAGGGGCTCGGTGCTTTTGAGGTCGACTGCCAGGTCGCTGCCGAGCATGCCGCTACGCAGTTCCAGGCGAATGAACGGCGTGATGTAGGACTGCGCAACTCTCAGGTCGATATCCCTGGTCTGGACCTTCAGCCGGGCGCTGACCGGGGCCAGGTTGACCTCGCCATCGGCCAGGATCTTGCCTTGCTTGCCCACGCCGGTATCGAGCTTCAGGGTAAAGGGTGAGCCATTGAGGCTGTCGAAATTCTGCAGGTCGAGGTTCAGCGGGGTCAGATCAAGTGCAACGGCGGGTTGTGCCTTGCGGTCAGCCAGATGCACCGTGTAATTGCGCAGCTGCACATCCTTGAGCAGCACCTGCCAGGGTTTGTCCGGTGCGGCCGGTTCAGGCTTCGGGGAGTCTGCGGCGGCCGGTGCGCTGGTCGGTTCGGCATCGGCCCGGGCTTTGGCAGCGGGTTTTGACGGTTGGCTGGCGAACAGTTTCTGCCAGTCGAGTTGGCCATCCGACTCCAGCGCGGCCCAGGTTTCCAGTTTGTTGCTGCGGATCTTGCCGACCACCACTTGCTGTCTCGCCAGGTCCACGGTGGTTTCGCTGACGTCCAGGCGCTCCAGCTTCACCAGCGGCCGGCAATCGGGGGCCTTGATCGAGAGGGGGGCGACGCTGACCGCTACATTGCTCAGCAGCAGTTCGGTTTCCTTGGCCAGGTTGAGCTTGTAGTCGGTGCTGATGCTCATCACGCCGTTTTCAAGGTCCAGGGGCACGGCATCGCGCACGTAGGGCCAAAAGGCTTTCATCTTGCCGTCAGTGATTTTCAGCTTACCTTCGGAGGCGATCGGGATCAGGCTGAAATTGCCGGTCCAGTCGATCTGTCCGCCGTTGGGGCCGATGGCCACCAAGGTCATGTCGGCGCTGTCTTCGGGCAGTGTGCTGAGGTTTTTCAGCTCGAAATCGAGTGTGTCGTAGAGAAACTCGATGGGCTCGCTGGGCCGGGCATCTTCAAAGTGCACGGCGCCGCCGGCCAGTTTGATCCGCTCGATGCGCAGCGGAAACGGCTTGGCATCCGGGTCGGCCGGTGTCGGCTCGCTCGCGGGCAGTGTGAACAGCCCCAGCAGGTTGAGCTTGCCGTCCTTGCTGAACAGGATCTCGGTCTTGGGCTTGTCCAGTTCGATATCGGACAGGTGCACCGCCTTGGTCCACAGACTGTCGAGTTGCAAGTTGGCGTACAGACGTTCGAAAGCGACCTGCTCCTTGCCGGGCTCGCCGATGTTCAGGTCCCAGAGGGTCAGTTCAAGGCTGAACGGATTGAACTCGATCCGCTGGATCGTGGCGGGGGTGGTGGCGTAGTTGGCCAGTTGCTGGTTGGCAACGCGCAACGCGACCCCCGGTAAAATCAGAAAGCCCAGCAAGCTGTAGAGGGCCAGAGCAGTCAACAAGGCGCCGATGGCGCGGATCAATCCTTTGTACATGTGCGGCTTCATCTGTCTGAATCGGAGTGCCTTGGAGTATGGCACGCGTTTCCGGTTCCGAAGTGATTGGCCTGTTGAGGATATTTCAGATTTATCCCACAGCGGTCAGAGTTGCAGAATCAGGGTTTTCAGCGGTGGTTGCTGATCCATCGACGGGAAGTCGGCGCCTGGTTTCATCACGGTCCACTCACGCACCGGCCGCCCGGCCTTCTCTGCACAACGCAACACCTGCTCGCGCCAGTCGTCCATGCTGACTTTCGCCAGGTTGTTGCAGCAGATCAGCACGCCGTTGTCGGCGGTGGTCAGCAAGGCCGGCTTGAGCAGGCTCTGGTAGTCGCGCAAGAGGTCTACTGTGCCGAATGCGCTCTTGGCCCAGGCCGGAGGGTCGAGCAGCACCAGATCGTACTGGCGCTGTTCCAGACGCTGATAGCTCGGCAGTTTTTGCCCGCGGCGCTGGCTGATCGGCAGGCCGGCCAGTTGGCGAATCGCCGGGAAGTAGTCGGACTGGATGAATTGCATGGTCGGCAACTGCGGGTTGAGTAAACCGTTCTCCCGACCGACCGCCAGGTTGCCTTCGGCGAAGTCCAGGTTGCAGACCTCGCGCGCTCCACCGGCAGCAGCACTGAGGCCGACGCCACAGGTGTAGGCGAACAGGTTCAGTACGCTTTTGTTCTTGCTGTGGTCCTTGACCCAGCCACGGGTGTTGCGCAGGTCGAGGAACAGCAACGGGTCTTGTCCGGCATGGCGGCCACGGACCCGATAGTTCAGGCCCCATTCGTGGCCGATCAGGTCTTGCAGGGCGGCTTCGTCGGCGCGGTAGACGATGTCTTCGCGATCGATGCGCGAATTGCCACGGGAGCGGTCGTTGTAGACCAGCAGGGTTTCAAGACCCAGGTGCTGATTGATCGCTTCGTGCAATTGCAGCAGCGTCTCGCGCTCCAGCGCCTGGTGGAAACTTTGCACCAGCAATTGCGGGCCGTAGCGGTCGATGGCCAGGCCACCGGCGCCTTCCTGGCTGCCATGGAACAGGCGATAGCAATCGGTACCTTGCTGGTGCAGTTCGGCGAGCAGGTCCTGGCGTTGATCGAGGGCGGCGCGCAGCGCCTGATTCAAGGAAGACATGCTGGGCGCCTTGCAGGAGAGAATTGGGCGCGGGAGTTTAACAGTTTGGAGCACAACCTGTAGGAGCTGGCTTGCCAGCGAAGGCCGCAACATGGCTTATCTGACAATCCGCGTTATCGTTCATCGCTGGCAAGCCAGCTCCTACAACCCCATCCGTCGTTTAGCCCGCTGCACCGACCCATTACGCACCGCCCAGCGCAGCATCGGCGCACTTCGATTGACGCTGGCGCGGATCAGTTTGCGTTGCAGCGGGTTCTGGCTGACGCCGAGCATGTCACTGGCCCAGTCCGGCAGCAGGTCGATGCCGGCTTGCATCATCAAACCGCCAAAAGGCTTGGCCAGGCGACTGGGGGAGGGCGCGTTCAGCAACAGGCGCAGGACTTCACGGCTGCGCTCGTCACACAGCAGTTGTGGACGGATACGCTCAAGGTAGTCGGCAACTTCCCGGCGCGAACGGGGCACATCCCGGGCACCCAGGCGCTCGGCGACCAAGGCGATTTCCGCGTAATAGCGATCCTGATCGGCGGGTGAAAGATGCGGGTTGCGATAGCGCAAATGAGCAGCGAGGAAATTGCTGACTTCCGCCACATGCACCCAGGTCAGCAGATCGGGATCGCTGGCGGCGTACGGGCGCCCGTCCGGCGCGGTGCCGGTAATCTGCAAATGGATGGTGCGGACTTTTTCGATCAGCCAGTCGGCATCCTGCCGCGAACCGAAGGTGGTGCCGGAGATGAACTGCCCGGTGCGGCGCAATCGGCCGAGCATGTCTTCACGGAAATTCGAATGGTCCCAGACTCCGGCCAGTGCCAGTGGGTGCAGGGCTTGCAGCATCAGGGCGCTGATGCCGCCGATCAGCATGCTGCTGAAGTCGCCATGGACTTGCCAGCTCACCGAGTCCGGTCCGAACAGGCCGGGGTCGCCCTTGGGGTTTTCCAGGTCGAGTTTGCCCAGGGACAAACCGGTCAAGCTCATGATCTGGGTTTCGATGCGGGTGCGGATGAATTCCATGGTGACTCTGTAATTCTGTAGGAGCGAGCTTGCTCGCGATGGACGCTAACGATAACGCGTGTTTCCTGAATATGCGCGGCGCGCTTTAGTCCATCGCGAGCAAGCTCGCTCCTACAAAGGCACGTTATTGATTCAGGCGTTTATCAATCAAGCCTTGTACCACGCTTGGATCGGCCAGTGTCGAAGTGTCGCCCAGGCTGTCGAGTTCGTTGCAGGCGATCTTGCGCAGGATGCGTCGCATGATCTTGCCCGAGCGGGTTTTCGGCAAGGCCGGCGCCCACTGGATCAAGTCCGGCTTGGCGAAGCTGCCGATTTCCTGGCTGACAAGGGCCAGCAATCCTTTTTTCAGTTCGTCGTTGGGTTCGGCACCATTCATGGGTGTGACGAAGGCGTAGATGCCTTGGCCCTTGACGTCGTGGGGGTAACCGACCACGGCAGCCTCGGCGATGCTCTCGTGCAGCACCAGGGCGCTTTCCACTTCGGCGGTGCCGATACGGTGGCCGGACACGTTGATCACATCGTCGATGCGGCCAGTGATCCAGTAGTCGCCATCTTCATCGCGTCGCGCGCCATCGCCAGTGAAGTAGTAACCGGGATACGGTTTGAAGTAGGTATCGACCATGCGCTGCGGGTCGCCGTAGACGCTGCGGATCTGTGCCGGCCAGCTGGACTTTATGGCGAGTACGCCGCTGCCGGGACCTTTGATTTCCTTGCCCTGCTCATCGAGCAGCACGGGTTGCACGCCGAACATCGGTTGGGTCGCACAGCCGGGCTTGATCCGCTGCGCGCTGACCAACGGGCTGAGCATGATGCCGCCGGTTTCGGTCTGCCACCATGTATCGACGATCGGGCAGCGTTCTTCGCCGACCTCATGGAAGTACCACTCCCAGGCTTCAGGGTTGATCGGCTCGCCGACCGTGCCGAGTAGTCGGATGCTGGCGCGGGAGGTTCCCTTCAATGGTCCGGGGCCTTCACGCATCAATGAGCGCAGGGCCGTCGGGGCGGTGTAGAAAATGTTCACCTTGTGCTTGTCGATGACCTGCCAGAAGCGCGAGCTGGTTGGATAGCTCGGCACGCCTTCGAAGATCAGCGTGGTCGCGCCGTTGGCCAGCGG
This sequence comes from Pseudomonas sp. PB101, assembly GCF_009764265.1. Classification (GTDB taxonomy): domain Bacteria; phylum Pseudomonadota; class Gammaproteobacteria; order Pseudomonadales; family Pseudomonadaceae; genus Aquipseudomonas. Next base: position 30,737 of record NZ_RWIR01000007.1, on the reverse strand, counting down.
GCCGTACACGATGTAGCTGTGGCCGGTGACCCAGCCGACGTCGGCGGTGCACCAGAAGACTTCGCCGTCGCGGTAGTCCAGCACGTACTTGAAGGTCATCGCGGCTTGCAGCAGATAGCCGCCGGTGGTGTGCAGCACGCCTTTGGGTTTGCCGGTGCTGCCGGAGGTGTAGAGGATGAACAGCGGGTCTTCGGCATCCATCGGTTCGGGCGGGCAATGGCTGTCGGCGTCGCGCAGGGCCTGCTGATAATTGATGTCGCGGCCTTCGACGCGGTTCACCTGCCCTTTGCTGCGCTCGACCATCAGCACTGTGCTCACGTCCGGGCAGCTTTGCAGCGCCTTGTCGACGTTCTGCTTGAGTGGCACGACCCTGCCGCCACGCACGCCTTCGTCGGCGGTGATCACGGTGCGGCAGTCGGCGTCGAGAATGCGGTCGCGCAACGAGTCCGGGGAAAAACCGCCGAACACCACCGAGTGCACCGCGCCGATGCGGGTGCAGGCAAGCATGGCGTAGGCCGCCTCCGGAATCATCGGCATATAGATGCACACGCGGTCGCCTTTCTTCACGCCACGGCTTTTCAGCACGTTGGCCAGGCGGCAGACGTTGTCATGCAGTTGTTTGTAGGTGATTGATGCCGAGTCGGCAGGGTCGTCGCCTTCCCAGATGATGGCGACCTGATCGCCGCGTTTTTCCAGGTGTCGGTCGATGCAGTTGTAGCTGACGTTCAATTTTGCGCCGGCAAACCAGCTGGCTTCACCGGTCTTCAGGTTGTAGCGCTGGACGGTTTCCCAGGGCGCGCTCCAGTCGAGAAAACGCGCGGCCTGTTCGGCCCAGAAGGTGCTGGGGTGTTCGATGGATTGGCGATACAGGCGCTGATAGTCGTCTTGACTCAATTGCGCAGCCCGGCGGACGGCATCGGCTTTGGGGAACGTGCTGATATCGAACATGACGGTTCCTTATTCTTGTATTGCGACAAAGATAAAGATGCGCCGAGAGGTGAAAGGGTTCAAGAGGGGAGCTGTGCGACCCTCGTAGGAGCTGGCTTGCCAGCGAAGGCGGTGGATCAGTCAAAATTTATTGGACTGACACACCGTCATCGCTGGCAAGCCAGCTCCTACAGGGGGCCATCAAATCACCCGCGGTGACGACCGCGGAAGTAGTTGATCAGCCCTTGGGTCGAAGCGTCTTCGGCGGCGGTTTCTTCGCTGCCGACCAGACGGTTGTAGACGCCTTTGCCCAGCTCTTTGCCCAGTTCCACACCCCACTGGTCGAAGGCGTTGATGCCCCAGATCACGCTTTGCACGAAGACTTTGTGTTCGTACATCGCCACCAGGGCGCCGAGGCGACGCGGGCTGATGCGTTCGACCACCAGGGTGTTGCTCGGACGGTTGCCCGGGATCACCTTGTGTGGCGCCAGCTTCTGCACTTCGTCTTCGCTCAGGCCCTTGTCACGCAGCTCGGTTTCGGCCTCGGCCAGGGTCTTGCCGAGCATCAGCGCCTGGCTCTGCGACAGGCAGTTGGCGTACAGCCACTGGTGGTGGTCGGACACCGGGTTGAAGCTGACGATCGGCACGATGAAGTCGGCCGGGATCAACTGGGTGCCCTGGTGCAGCAACTGGTGATAGGCGTGCTGCCCGTTGCAGCCAACGCCGCCCCAGATCACCGGCCCAGTGTCGGTGGACACGGGCTTGCCGTCCTGGCGCACGCTCTTGCCGTTGGATTCCATGTCCAGCTGTTGCAGGTGCTTGGTGATGTTACGCAGGTAGTGATCGTACGGCAGGATCGCGTGGCTTTGCGCGCCCCAGAAGTTGCCGTACCACACGCCGAGCAAGGCCAGCAGCACCGGCATGTTCTGTTCGAATGGCGCGGTCAGGAAGTGCTGGTCCATGGTGTAGGCACCGGACAGCAATTCCTTGAAGTTGGACATGCCGATGGCCAGGGCGATCGGCAAACCGATGGCCGACCACAGCGAGTAGCGGCCGCCGACCCAGTCCCACATCGGGAAGATATTTTCTTCGCGGATGCCGAACGCCACGGCGGCGGCGTTGTTGCTCGATACCGCGATGAAATGGCGATACAGCTCGGCTTCCGAACCACCCTGGGCCAGATACCAGGCACGGGCGGCCTGGGCGTTCTTCAGGGTTTCGAGGGTGTTGAAGGACTTCGACGAAACGATGAACAGCGTGGTTTCGGCACGCAGCTTCATGGTCAGCTCGTGGAACTCACTGCCGTCGATGTTCGCCAGGTAGTGGCAGCGCACGCCTTTCTGGGCGTAGGACAGCAAGGCTTCGGACACCAGCTCGGGGCCGAGGAAGGAGCCGCCGATGCCGATGTTGACCACGTCAGTGATCGGCTTCTCGGTGTAACCGCGCCACAGACCATCGTGGATACGGCCCACGAGGTCGGTGATCTGGTTCAGCACCTTGTGCACTTCCGGCATCACGTTGACGCCGTTGACCGACAGCTTGTCGCCAACCGGGCGCCGCAGGGCGGTGTGCAGGGCTGGACGACCTTCGGAAGCGTTGACGATTTCGCCGTCGAACAGCGCCTTGATCGCGCCCTTGAGGTCAACTTCGTCGGCCAGGCCCACCAGCAGATTGCGGGTCTCGGCGTTGATCAGGTTCTTCGAGTAGTCGAGAAACAGACCGCAGCTGCTGAGGGTGAATTGAGTAAAACGCTGCGGATCGGCATTGAAGGCTTCGCGCATGCTGAAATCCTGCATGGCTTGGCGGTGGTCATTCAGCGCTTGCCAGGCAGGCAGAGCGGTAACGTCGTGAGGAGTGCGGTAATACGCCATCGCTGCGGGTTTCCTTATTACTTGAACGGCCTTTTGAACACTAAAAATCCCGGAGCGCTATGGATGGGCGTTCCGGTCAACTGCGTCGACACGATTTCATGGCGCAGGGCGAATACAGTAAACCCCGCGCAATGATCTGTCTTGACTTTGTCTGAGCTGTTTCCGGTACTTTTTTAACATCGAAGTTAGGAATAGTCCGACAAACGGAAGAGACAGGACTCGGATCAGGCGACCTGGACCGGAATGGCGTTGCTGGTGTGGCTCAATTCATTGCCCGGTGCCATGTAGAGCATGCGTGGCTTGAAGTTGAGCAGTTCGGCTTCGCTGTAATGGGCGTAAGCGCAGATGATCACGCGATCGCCGACCTTGGCCTTGTGTGCCGCGGCGCCGTTGACCGAGATCATGCGCGAACCCTCTTCGCCACGGATGGCGTAAGTGGTGAAGCGCTCGCCGTTGTCGATGTTGTAGATCTGGATCTGTTCGTACTCGCGGATACCGGACAGGTCCAGCCACTCACCGTCGATGGCGCAGGAGCCTTCGTAATCGAGTACGGCGTGGGTGACTTCGGCGCGATGCAACTTGGCTTTGAGCATGATGGCGTGCATGGATGTTTCCCAGGTCGGCGGGCACATGGCCCGAAGGGTTTGTGGGCGTAACCCCCTGTAGGAGCGAGCCTGCTCGCGATGGACGTTAACGATTACGCGTGTTCCTGAATGTACGCGGCGCGTCGGAATTCATCGCGAGCAGGCTCGCTCCTACAGGAGCGATTTCGGTGATTAGATCGGCGCGTCGAGATTCAGGTGCAGGTTGTCGATCAACCGTGTTGTCCCGAGGAACGCCGCCACCAGGATCACCAAGTCACGATCCTGCGCCGTCGCCGGGCGCAAGCTCAGTGCATGGCGGATTTCCAGATAGTCAGGACGCAGGCCCGCGGCTTCGAGCTGTTGGCGCTGCATACCGATCAGCGCCGGGAAATCGCGTTCGCCCAGCTTGATCGCCTCGCTGATCGCATTCAGCGTGCGGTAGACCACCGGCGCTACGGCCCGCTGTTCCTCGTTGAGGAAACCGTTGCGCGAGGACAGCGCCAGGCCATCGGCCGCCCGTACGGTCGGCTCGCCGATGATCTGGATCGGCATGTTCAGGTCATGTACCAGCGCACGAATCACCGCCAGTTGCTGGAAGTCTTTTTCGCCGAAAATCGCCAGGTCCGGCTGGACCATGTTGAACAGCTTGCTGACCACCGTCGCCACGCCTTCGAAATGCCCGGGCCGGCTGGCGCCGCACAGGCCTTCGGACAATTGCGGGACACTGACGCGAGTCTGGCCGGCCATGCCGTCGGGGTACATCTCTTCGACAGTGGGGGCAAACAGCAGATGGCAACCGGCCTGGAGCAGTTTTTCCTGGTCGGCGGCGAGGGTGCGCGGGTACTTGTCGAGGTCTTCACCCGCACCGAATTGCAGCGGGTTGACGAAAACGCTCGCCACCACGAAGTCTGCCCGTTGGGAGGCCTTGGTCACCAGCGCAACATGGCCGCTGTGCAGGTTGCCCATGGTCGGTACAAAGGCGATGCGCTTGCCTTCGCTACGGGCCCGGGCCACGGCGGCCCGTAGTTCTCGTACGGTTTTTACGGTGTTCATGCAGAGAATCCGTGTTCGATCCCAGGGAAAGTCGCCGCCTTGACTTCAGTCACGTAGGCATTCAGTGCAGCTTCAATGCTGGTCTGGCCAGTCATGAAGTTTTTCACGAATTTTGGCACGCGGCCGGTAATGGACAGCCCGAGCATGTCGTGCAGGACCAGCACCTGGCCGTCGGTACGATTGCCGGCGCCAATCCCGATCACCGGGATCTTCACCGCCTGGGTGATTTCTTCCGCCAGTTCACTCGGCACGCATTCGAGCAGCAGCATGGCCGCGCCGGCCTGTTCCAGGGAGATCGCGTCGGCACGCATCTGCCGCGCCTGGTTTTCATTGCGACCCTGGACCTTGTAGCCGCCAAGGATGTTCACCGATTGCGGCGTCAGGCCCATGTGCGCGCACACGGGGATGCCGCGCTCTGCGAGCAGGCGGATCGAATCGGCCAGCCACAACGCGCCTTCAACCTTGACCATGTGCGCGCCGGCCTGCATCAACAGGGCGCTGTTGGTCATGGCTTGCTCGGTGGTGGCGTAGGCCATGAAAGGCAGGTCGGCGAGGATCAGGGCGTCGCTGTTACCGCGTTTGACGGCAGCCACGTGGTAAGCCATTTCCGCGGTGGTGACAGGCAAGGTGCTGTCGTGGCCCTGCAAAACCATGCCGAGGGAGTCGCCCACCAGCAGCACTTCGACACCGGCCTGGTTGCAGGCATGGGCGAAGGTTGCGTCATAGCAGGTCAGCATGGTGATCTTTTCACCTTTTTGCTTCAGACCTTGCAGGGTGGTCAGGGTGATGGCTGGCATGAAAAGTTCCTCATTCAGGCGCTGTGGAAACTACTGCGAGTAACGCGCGTGATTCTTCGTTGAATACAGGCGCACGCTCTTTTGTCGTGCTTTTAAGGCCTGGATTGCGCCCTTGAACGCCGGTTGGCGGCAGCGGGACGCCTATAGTCGTGAGGAGAACGAGGGAAGTCAATTGCGTGTGTTACCGCATTGTTACGGGTGGGGTGTTACCGGGGTAACTGATGCGATTCAGCAGCAGATCTTGTGCCTGGCCAAACCTGATGCGGGAGTGGGGTCAGTGTAGGTGCAGGCGTTCCAGGCCGACGAACGGGCATGCCTTGAGTAGTTCGGTCAGAGTGCGGCCATCGGCCAGGCGCAGATCCGCAGGGGCCAGTTCCGCCAGCGGATACAGGACGAAGGCCCGTTCCTGCATATGGTAATGAGGCACCTTGAGGCGCGGTTCGTCGATCAGGCGATCACCGAACAGCAAGATGTCGAGGTCCAGCGTGCGTGGGCCCCAACGCTCAAGGCGCTCGCGGCCCTGGCCGTTTTCGACGGCCTGCAAGGCATCGAGCAAATCCAGTGGCGCCAGCGTGCTGTCGAGAGCGGCCACCGCATTGGTGTAGCGCGGTTGGCCGGGCAAAAGCGAGTCGCTTTGATAAAACGCGGACACCCCGACCAGTTCCGTGTGCGGCAAGTACGCCAGCGCCTCGACGGCGCTGCGCAATTGTTCGGCAGGGTCAGCCAGGTTGCTGCCCATGCCGATGTAGATGCGTTCCATCGATTACTCGCCCGTGGTGCTCGAAGCGCCGGCGGCGCGTTTGCGCTTGGAACCACCGCTGCGGCGACGCTTGCGCGGAGCACCGGTGCCATCTTCCTTGCCGCTGAGATCGCGAATCATGTCGCGACGCTCGCTTTCATTGGCGTCCTGATAGTCCGTCCACCATTCGCCCAGGCCATCGGTCTGCTCGCCCGCACTCTCGCGCAGCAGCAGGAAGTCGTAGCCGGCACGGAAGCGCGGATTGTCCAGCAACAGATCGGCACGCTTGCCGCTGCGGCGCGGCAGGCGTTCCTGCATGTCCCAGATCTCGCGGATCGGCATGGTGAAGCGTTTCGGAATCGCGATGCGCTGGCACTGCTCGGCAATCAGCTCGTGCGCCGCTTCCTGCATCGCCGGAATCGGCGGCATGCCACGTTCCTGCAAACGCAGGACGCGGGCCGGCAGGGCAGGCCAGAGCAGGGCTGCAAACAGGAACGCCGGGGTTACCGGTTTGTTCTGCTTGATCCGCAGGTCGGTATTGATCAGGGCTTCGCTGATCAGGGTGTGGGTGTACGTCGGGTTGTATTCCAGTGCTTCGGCGCTGGCCGGGAACAGTGGATCGAACAGCTGCAGGTCGACCAGCATTTCAAACGTATCGGCGGCATGACCGGAGAGGAACAGCTTGAGCACCTCTTCGAACAGGCGGGCCGACGGGATCTCGCGCAGCATTGGCGCCAGGCCGCGGATCGGCAGGGCGCTGTGTTTTTCGATGCCGAAGTTCAACTTGGCGGCGAAACGCACGGCCCGCAGCATCCGTACCGGGTCTTCCTGGTAGCGTTGCGTCGGATCGCCGATCAGGCGGATCAGGTGATTGCGGATGTCGTGTACGCCATTGGCGTAGTCGAGGATGCGTTCGCTGACCGGATCGTAATACAAGGCATTGATGGTGAAGTCGCGACGTTGCGCGTCTTCTTCAAGGGTGCCATAGACGTTATCGCGCAAGATGCGCCCGCTTTCGTTGCGCGAAGACTGGTTGCTGTCTTCCTCGTCTTCGTTTTGCGGGTGATTGGCGCGGAAGGTCGCGACTTCGATGATTTCGCGGCCGAAATGGATGTGCACCAGCTTGAACCGGCGCCCGATTATTCGCGCGTTACGGAATTCGGCCCGCACCTGCTCGGGTGTGGCACTGGTGGCAACGTCGAAATCTTTCGGCGTGATGCCCAGCAGCATGTCGCGCACGCAACCGCCAACCAGGTAAGCCTGATAACCGGCGTTCTGCAGGCGTTCAACGATATTCACCGCGTAGCGGCTGAATTGCGCCTTCTGCAGCGAGTGTTGGCCGCTGTTTAGCACTTCAGGCGTGCTGCGAATGTGTTGCGTAGGACGCTTGGGAGTACGGAATGACTGGAACAGCTTCTTCAGCATGGGATGCACTGTTTGAAGGAATATTCGGCCATAACAGAAGAATGACCGCATGATGGGCGGGGATTCTAGCATTTAGTCGGGGGATGGTGTAGGACGGCGCAAATTGACCTTGTAGGAGCGAGCACGCTCGCGATGGTCGTTAACGATAATGCGGGAATCAGGTGTCCAGCGGCGCCAATGGGTTTTTCGCGAGCAGGCTCGCTCCCACAGGGGTTTTCCGAATCACGGAAACCACAAGGGGAGCCGAAGCTCCCCAAGAAGTAGTTGCATGCTCTATTTTTATTTTTGGTTTCGGGCTTCTTGTTTTTGTTGAGTGCCCTCGCCATGAAGCTTTCCTTCATGACCCTCCCAATCGGGAGCCAAGAGCAAACGGATTGCTTTGGTCGCTGAATTGCAGTGATCTTTCGATCCAACCAGTACAGGCTCTGTCTTAAGACAGTTTTTTGTTGTTCTCGGCCTGGTCGTGGGGCAAGCCCCAAATACAACGCCTCTCCAAAAGAATCAGTTAGCTGCGCCTCTCGCCGTCTTGTTTTTATTGTGCGTGAGTCGATTCGTCTTATTTTTATTGTCTTGTGCATTGCTTGTTATTGTTCTTGTACCAAACATATAGCAGGGTGCGTGCCAACTTTTGCGAAACCCAATAAAACAAGGGGTTAGGCCGAACGACAGGCATTTCGAGGGCCAAAAAAAGCCGGGGCTTCGTTACCGTAAGCCCCGGCTTCTGTTACGTGAAAAAACCGAGGTAACAGTTTTTTCACAAAGTCACGTGTTACCCGCACATGCGACAGGTGTGGTTCAGCTTTCGCTGGCCACCCCGGTCTTGCGCCGCGGGATGCCCAGGCGCTGACGACGCTCCCACAGGCATTTGCGACTGACCCCAAGCTTGCGGGCCAGCTCGGTTTCGGTCATGTGGTCCTGATGCTCGAGGACGAAATGCTGGAAGTAGTCTTCCAGGGACAGGTCTTCGGTCGGTTCGTGGTTGCTGTTACTGCTGCTGCCGTTGCCCTGTTGGGGCGCAAGGCCAATGAACTCGTCGTCGTCCAGGTCGCCCAACTCGATGTCGATGCCCAGCAGCTCGGCGGAGATTTCCGGGCTTTCGCACAGGATAACGGCGCGCTCGACGGCATTTTCCAGTTCACGAACGTTGCCCGGCCAGGAGTAGTGACGAATCGCTTGCTCGGCATCTGCGGCGAATTTCAGGTCGGTGCGGTTGACTCGCGCACTTTGCCGCGCCAGGAAGGCGTTGGCGATTTCGTTGACGTCCGCACCGCGTTCGCGCAGGGCGGGCAGCTTCAGCGCGATCACGTGGAGGCGGTAATACAAGTCTTCACGGAACTGGCCGATCTTTGCCAGGCTCTTGAGGTCGCGGTGAGTCGCGGCGATCAGGCGCACATCGACTTTTTGTGACTGCACCGAGCCTACACGACGAATTTCGCCTTCCTGCAATACGCGCAGCAGGCGAGCCTGGGCTTCCAGTGGCAGTTCGCCGATTTCGTCGAGGAACAAAGTGCCGCCGTCCGCCGCTTCCACCAGGCCGGCGCGCCCGGCGCTGGCGCCGGTGAATGCGCCTTTTTCGTGGCCGAACAGTTCGGACTCGATCAGGCTTTCCGGAATGGCCGCGCAGTTCACCGAAATCATCGGCGCCTTGGCGCGTTTGGACAGGTTGTGCAGAGCGCGCGCCACCAGTTCTTTACCGGTGCCCGATTCGCCCTGGATCAGCACGTTGGAGTCGGTCGGCGCGACTTTGCGGATCTTGCCGTACAGGTCCTGCATCGGCGGACACGAACCGATAATGCCGATTTCACCATTGCTGTTGTCGGCACCGGATTTCGCCGCGCCATTGGCGGCTTTGCCAGGAACGGCTTCGCCACCGGTTTGTGCCGTTTGTCGGTCACGCAGGATTCGTGCGGCGGCTTGCAGCATTTCGTCGTGGTCGAATGGCTTGGCAATGTAGTCCACCGCGCCCATTTTCATCGAATCGACCGCCGAGCGCAGGCTGGCGTAGCTGGTCATGATCAGCACTGGCGTGCCTTGGGCGAGCTTGATCAACTCCGTGCCAGGCGCGCCCGGCAGGCGCAGGTCACTGACGATCAGATCGAACGAGGGAATGGTGAAGCGTTCTTGTGCTTCCTGCACTGAACCGGCTTCGCTGACCTGGTACTGGTTACGTTCCAGCAGGCGGCGCAAGGCGGAGCGGATAATGGTTTCGTCTTCGACGATCAAAATGTGCGGCATTGATTCGATACTCTCGACGGTCTCAGTTCACAGCGGACGTCGCTTCGACATGACGCGGCAAGGTAACCCTGATTCGGGTACCGCGTTGGCTTTGAACATCAGCCGGGCTGTCGATGGTGATTTGTCCATAATGCTCTTCAACGATGGAATAGACCAGTGCAAGGCCCAGACCGGTGCCTTCGCCAGGGTCCTTGGTGGTGAAGAAAGGTTCGAACAATCGGTCCATGATGCTCGACGGAATACCGCTGCCTTCGTCCTCCACGATCAGGTCGACCGTGTGTTCGCCGGCTTCGCTCTTGACCCGTACCGCACTGCCGGGAGGCGAGGCGTCACGGGCGTTTGAAAGCAGGTTGATCAATACCTGGGCCAGCCGTTGCGGGTCGCCTTCGACCCAGTGATCGGGGTCGCACAGGTTGTAGAACTGCACTTCGAAATTGCGTCGGTTCAGGGCCAGCAGGCCGATGGCATCCTGAGCCACTTCGGCCAGACAGACGGGCTCGTCGCTGTGCTGATGGCTGCCGGCATGGGCAAAGCTCATCAATGACTGGACGATGCGCGACACGCGTTTGGTCTGCTCGAGGATCTGGCCGCTGATTTCCTTCAGCTCGCCGTCTTCTTCCCGTTCTTCGCGCAGGTTCTGCGCCAGGCACGCGATACCGGTGATCGGGTTGCCGATTTCATGGGCGACGCCGGCCGCCAGTCGACCGATGCTGGCCAGGCGCTCGGAGTGCACCAGTTTGTCCTCGAGCATCTGGGTTTCGGTCAGGTCTTCCACCAGCAACACCAGGCCACTGTTGCCCGGCGCGAGGGGTTCGTCGATCGCCGCCTTGTGCAGGTTCAGCCAGCGAGTCTGGCCGTCGAGGGCCAAGTGCTGCTTGTGCAAGTGCTCGTCCGGCAGATTGATGAAGCCTTGCAGCAATTCTTTCCACGGATCGGCAATGGTGCTCAGGCGGGAACCGACCACGCGTTGCGCGGCGATGCCGGTGAGTTCCTCCATGGCCTTGTTCCACATGAGGATCTCCTGATCCTTGGCCAGCGAGCAAACGCCCATCGGCAATTCCTGCAGGGTCTGGCGGTGATAGCGGCGCAGGGCATCGAGTTCGGCGGCCAGGCCGGTCAGGCGCGAGTGGTAGTCCTCGAGGCGGCTTTCGATGAAGTGAATGTCTTCGGTGACATAGTTTTCACCGCCAGCCTTGTACGGCAGGAAGGTTTCGACCATGTCCTGGGCCACGCTCGGGCCCATCAGGCCGGAGAGGTTGGCCTCGATGCGGTCACGCAAGCGGCGCAGGGCATACGGTCGGCGTTCGTCGAAAGGCAGATAAAGATCGCGCAGTGCCTGTTCCACTTCTTTCTGTGCGGCTTTTGCACCTAATGGCTTGGCCAGTTGCGTGGCGAATTCCTGGGGCGAGGCGGCGTGCAGTTCCCGGCGTTGCGGGCGGCGCACGTTGTCCACGGCGCAGGCTTCAGCGGCGCTGGCCTCTTCGGTGCTGGCGTTGGTGAACAGCGAGATCAGGGTGAACATCAGTACGTTGGCTGCCAGCGAGGCAATCGCAGCCATGTGCCAACTGGTGTCGTCCAGCACGTAGATCATGTTCAGCAGCGGAATGTAGAAGCCCTGCAGGTTGCCGACCAGTGGTAACAGCATGGTCACCAGCCACACCAGGATCCCCGCCAGCAAGCCGGCGATGAAGCCGCGACGGTTGGCGGTCGGCCAATACAGGACAGAGAGCACGCCCGGCAGGAACTGCAACGTGGCGACGAACGCGACGATGCCGAGGTTGGCCAGGTCCTGCTCGGCACCGAGCATCAGGTAGAAGCCGTAGCCGGCCATGATGATCGCGACAATCAGCGCCCGGCGGGTCCACTTCAGCCAGCGGTAGATGTTGCCTTCGGCCGGTGGTTGATACAGCGGCAGCACCAGGTGGTTCAAGGCCATCCCGGACAGCGCCAGCGTGGTGACGATGATCAGGCCGCTGGCGGCGGACAGCCCGCCGACATAGGCAAGCAACGCCAAAGCCTTGCTGTTGGCGGCGATGCCGATGCCGAGGGTGAAGTACTCCGGGTTGGTGGTGGCGCCCAGCTTCAGGCCGGCCCAGAGAATCAGCGGCACCGCCAGGCTCATCAGCAACAGGAACAGCGGCAGGCCCCAGCTCGCGCTGACCAGCGAGCGCGGGTTGAGGTTCTCGGTAAAGGTCATGTGATACATGTGCGGCATCACGATCGCCGACGCGAAGAACACCAGCAGCAGCGTCCGCCACGGGCCTTCCTGCAACGGCGTATGCAGGGCGGCGAGGGCGGTCTGGTTTTGCAGCAGCCACAGTTCAAGCTGTTGCGGGCCGTCGAACACGCCGTAAAGCGCATACAGCCCGACACCGCCGAGGGCGATCAGTTTGATCACCGACTCGAAGGCAATCGCGAACACCAGGCCTTCGTGTTTTTCGCGGGTGGCAATGTGGCGGGAGCCGAAGAAAATCGTGAACAGCGTAATCAGGGCGCAGAAGCTCAGGGCCACGCGATGCTGTACCGGCTCCTGGGTGAGGATGCTGATGGAGTCGGCGACCGCCTGAATCTGCAAGGCCAACAGCGGCAGTACGCCGACCAGCATGAAAATCGTGGTCAGCGCACCGGCCCAGGTGCTGCGGAAGCGGAAGGCGAACAGGTCCGCCAACGACGACAGTTGATAGGTGCGAGTGATCTTCAGGATCGGGTAGAGCAGCACCGGCGCCAGCAGAAATGCCCCGGAGACACCGAGGTAGCTGGAAAGAAAGCCATAGCCGTACTGATAGGCCAGGCCCACGGTGCCATAAAACGCCCAGGCACTGGCATAGACGCCCAGCGACAGGGTGTAAGTCAGCGGGTGGCGAATGATCGCCCGGGGAATCATGCCCCGTTCACTGATCCAGGCCACACCGAACAGCACCGCCAGGTACGCGGCGCTGATCAGGATCATCTGGGTCAGGCTAAAGCTCATCGGCATCTTTTTGGCTCTGCAGGATGAAGGTCACGACGATCAGAATCAGCCAGAGCAGATAAGGGCGATACCAGGCGCCAGTGGCGTCGATCCACCAATCCATGATGGCCGGGGAAAACAGGTAAATCCCCACTACCAAAAGCAGGACCAAGCGATAGATGTACATCCCGGCCTCTCTTTTTTTATGCGCGTGCCCGAAAACGTGCGGCGATGGTAACGGATGGGCGCGCCACTGCAAGTGCCATCACCGCAGCTGTGCCTCGGGCAGGCTCAGTGTGCGCGGGATCAGCGAGGCATCCCAGTGGGTAATGGCCCAGTTCAGCACTTCCCGTGGCGTGGCGTAAGTCAGTTCGGTTCCCGGGTTTTGTCCCAGTGCGCGCAGCGCCCGCAGCAACAGGGGCGTTGCCTGATCCTCGGTCAACGGCGGGGAACGGTAGGATTTGCCGAGTTTATTGCCATCAGGCTGAGTGATCAGCGGGATATGCAGGTAACGCGGCTGCGGCAGGCCGAGGAGTTCCTGAAGGTAGAGCTGGCGGGGCGTGGAGTCCAGCAGGTCGGCCCCCCGAACGATATCGGTGATGCCCTGCCAGGCATCGTCCAGGACCACGGCCAGTTGATAGGCGTAGAGCCCGTCGCGGCGGCGGATCACGAAATCGCCGACTTCCCGGCCAAGGTGCTGGCGGTACTCGCCCTGCACCCGGTCGAGGAAATGGTATTCCAGTTCCGGTACGCGCACGCGAATGGCAGCATCATCGGTGCCATGGCCGGCATTGCGGCACAGCCCCGGATAAATCCCGTGATACGGTTCCAGCTGTTTGCGCGAACAGGTGCAGGCGTAGGCCAGGCCGTGATTGAACAGGCGATTGAGCACCTCGGCGTAGGCATCGTGCCGTTCGCTCTGGCGCACCAGTTCGCCATCCCATTCGAAGCCATAGCTTTCCAGGGCCTTGAGAATGGCAGCCTGGGCGCCGGGTTCTTCACGGGGCGGATCAAGGTCTTCCATGCGCATCAGCCAGCGTCCGCCCACCGAGCGCGCGTCAAGGTAGGAAGCCAGTGCGGCGACCAGCGAACCAAAGTGCAGATGGCCGCTGGGGGTGGGGGCGAAGCGCCCGATGTAGGGGGTGTTGGCGGTCATGGATGCATTCGGGGCCATACAAACATCAGAAACAAAAACGGAGCGTTCGCACGCTCCGTTCTTCATTCAAGTCGCAATTATTTGCCGACTTGCTTTTCCTTGATTTCCGCCAGGGTCTTGCAGTCGATGCACAGGTCGGCGGTAGGACGCGCTTCGAGGCGCTTGACGCCGATCTCGATGCCGCAGGATTCACACCAGCCGTATTCTTCGTCTTCGATCAACTGAAGTGTCTTGTCGATCTTCTTGATCAACTTGCGTTCACGATCGCGGGCACGCAGTTCAAGGGCGAATTCCTCTTCCTGGCTGGCACGGTCTGCCGGATCAGGAAAGTTGGCCGCTTCGTCCTTCATGTGGTCCACGGTCTTGTCGACACCTTCCATCAGCTCTTTTTTCCACTGATTCAGGACCTTGGTGAAGTGCTTGCGCATGGGCTCGCCCATGTACTCTTCGCCGGCTTTCTGAACATAGGGCTCGAAGCCGCTGATCGTCTGGTTTTGCTGCTTTGCTTGGGTGGACATGAAATAGACCGCCTCTACTCTTGTAATCCATCTGCGCAGGATTGCTCCATCACCGACACCTGCCGGCCCTGCGGCTGCAAGCGGGCGAACTTACCAGATCAACTCGGGCCGCGCTACTCCCGGATGTCGAGGTTGCGGCTCATGTTGCTTGCCAATGATGGCAAACCGTTGTCTGGCGGCTCTGGAGCGCTGCTCAATTAATGATTTTAGTCAAACCTGGGGCGCGCGCCCGAGTCGTTTGTGTTCGGGGGTGATAAGGCCTCTGACCGCTTTAGGTTCTCGCTCGTTCCTGCGCTTGGGTAGAATCGTTTTTTTTCCCGTTGAAGGAAGGCCAATGGCTCAGCCCTACAGTGCCCGCAGTCGTGCGATCGAACCATTTCATGTCATGGCGCTGTTGGCGCGGGCCAATGAATTGCAGGCCGCCGGCCACGATGTGATCCACCTGGAGATCGGCGAGCCGGACTTCACCACCGCCGAACCGATCATCCAGGCCGGCCAGGCTGCGCTGGCAGCCGGGAAAACCCGTTACACCGCCGCGCGCGGCATTCCGGAGCTGCGCGAGGCCATTTCCGGCTTTTATCAGCAGCGTTACGGTTTGAACATCGACCCTCGACGCATCCTCATCACCCCCGGCGGGTCCGGCGCGTTGCTGCTGGCCAGCGCTTTGCTGGTAGACCCCGGCAAGCACTGGTTGCTGGCGGACCCGGGCTACCCGTGTAACCGGCATTTCCTGCGCTTGGTCGAAGGCGCGGCACAGCTGGTGCCGGTCGGTCCCGATGTGCGTTATCAGTTGACGCCCGGGCTGATCGAGCGTCATTGGGACCATGACAGCGTCGGCGCACTGGTGGCGTCCCCGGCCAATCCGACCGGCACGATCCTGACCCGCGACGAGCTGGCGAAGCTGTCTGTGGCGATCAAGGAGCGCCATGGTCATTTGGTGGTCGACGAGATTTATCACGGCCTGACCTACGGCACCGACGCGGCCAGCGTGCTGGAAGTCGACGACAGTGCGTTCGTTCTCAACAGTTTTTCGAAATATTTCGGGATGACCGGTTGGCGGCTGGGGTGGCTGGTGGCCCCCGACGCTGCCGTCGGTGAACTGGAAAAACTCGCCCAGAACCTCTACATCAGTGCTCCGAGCATGGCGCAGCACGCCGCGCTGGCCTGTTTCGAGCCGGCAACCATCAGCATTCTCGAAGAGCGTCGCGCCGAATTTGGCCGGCGTCGCGACTACCTGCTGCCGGCCTTGCGTGAATTGGGTTTCGGTATTGCGGTGGAGCCGGAGGGGGCTTTCTATTTGTACGCCGATATCAGCAAGTTCGGCGGCGATGCCTTCGCGTTCTGTAAGTATTTTCTTGAAACCGAACATGTGGCGTTCACTCCGGGGCTCGATTTCGGGCGATATCAGGCCGGACACCATGTGCGGTTCGCCTATACGCAAAACCTCGAGCGTTTGCAGGAGGCGGTGGAACGCATTGCCCGCGGATTGCGGAGCTGGCAAGGCTGATGCGATTTCATCCCCCCCTCGAAGAAGGCCGTCTGATTCGTCGTTACAAGCGTTTTCTCGCCGATATCGAAACCGTGGGCGGCGAGTTGCTGACCATTCACTGCCCGAACACCGGCTCGATGCTCAATTGTCAGGTCGAAGGCGGGCAGGTCTGGTTCAGCCGCTCAAACGACCCGAAACGCAAGTTGCCGGGCACCTGGGAGATCGGTGAAACCCCGCAAGGGCGGCTGTTTTGCGTCAACACCGCCCGCGCCAACGGATTGATCGAAGAGGCGCTGCGGGCGGGCGTCATCACTGAGCTGAACGGGTTTACCGGGCTCAAGCGTGAAGTGGCTTATGGTCAGGAAAACAGTCGCATCGATTTCCGCCTCGAATATCCCGACGGGCCGGCCTACATCGAGGTCAAAAGCGTGACCCTGGGCTTCGACGGTACGGCGGTGGCGGCGTTTCCCGATGCGGTCACCCAGCGCGGCGCCAAGCATCTGCGCGAGCTTGCCCACTTGGCCAGGGACGGTATTCGCGCGGTGCAGTTGTACTGCGTTTGCCTGACCGACATCGAGGCGGTGCGCCCGGCGCAGGAAATCGATCCGGCTTATGCGCAGGCCTTGCGTGAGGCCATCGCCTGCGGGGTCGAGGTGTTGGCTTACGGTGTGCGCTTGAATCACGAAGAGATGCTGGTCGAGCGGCGTCTGGACGTGTTGCCGGGTGGCTAAAGGCTGATCCAGATCCCTTGTTCATCCTCGCGACAAGCCACCGCGGTCAAGGCTTGCCCCGCACAGGGGCCGGCGACGCATTCGCCGTCTTCGATCAGGAACAGTGCGCCATGGGTGGCGCACTGGATCAGGCTGTTGCTGGGGTCGAGGAACTGGTCGGGGTGCCACTCCAGCCCAACGCCCCGGTGCGGGCAACGATTGATATAGACATACACCTGCCCGCTGCGGCGCACCGCAAAAAGTTTCTGGCCATCGATGTCGAACCCGCGGCTGCTGTCGTCGACCAGTTCGGCACCTGTGCAAAGCAACTTCATGTCTGTCCTCGGTTCCGCAGCCAGTGACCGGAAATGTCCGAGCTTGACGGTCAAATGCTAACAATTATCAAATGGCTGTCTTGCCCACCGGGTATGGACGCCACATCGCCAAGGATACGTGGCCTGCTCCTTCGATGCCCGGCAAACCTCTAAAAGGAAGCTGTTTATGCGCCTGACCACCCGCGTCGCCATGATCTGCATCGGACTTCTCGGCAGCTATCACGCTGCTGCTGCCGAGTTGCCGCAACGTTGGGTCAGTGCCGGCGGTGCATTGTCCGAGTGGGTGAGTGCGCTGGGGGGCGAATCGAAGCTGGTGGGCGTCGACACCACCAGCCAGCACCCCGCATCCCTGAAATCCCTGCCGAGTATCGGTTATCAGCGTCAACTGTCGGCGGAGGGGATTTTGAGCCTGCGCCCACAGATCCTGATCGGCACCGAAGAGATGGGACCGCCACCGGTACTTTCCCAGATCCGAAACGCAGGCGTACAGGTAGAACTGTTTTCGGCCCGGCCTGATCTGGCGGCATTGCAGGGTAACCTGCAGCATTTGGGCGAGTTGCTGGGCGCGCAAGATCAGGCCGCGCAAATGATGGCGTCGTATCAACAACAACTCGAACAGCAAAAGGTCCCTGTCACCCAGGCTCAGCTCACGCAAAAGTCGCCAGGCGTGCTGGTGTTGCTCGGGCATGCCGGTGGTAAACCGCTCATCGCCGGCAAGGACACTGCGGCCGACTGGATGCTGCAACAGGCCGGGGGACACAATTTGGCGACCCATAGCGGTTACAAGCCTTTCTCTGTCGAGTCGCTGGTCAGTCTGGACCCTGATGTCCTGGTATTTGCCGATCGGGCGTTGGCAGGCGATGCCGCACGCGCTGCGTTGTTCAAGGAGAACCCGATACTGGCCTCGACCCGTGCGGCGAGGGACGGGCGGGTGATCGAACTCGATCCGACGCTGTTGGTTGGCGGGTTGGGACCACGATTGCCGCAAAGCCTCAAGCTTTTGTCGGACGGGTTCTATCCAGGTGCAGCCGATCAATGATTCGGCTCTTCCACAGGCAAAAAAAGACCCGGCAAGAGCCGGGTCAAATAACCGTGATTAGCCTGATGAGGAGATAATCTGAGAGTCCGAACCAAGGGCTATTCAGAATATCGACCAGTCTCGCGACCAGTTGTGATAATCATATCGATTCTCATTACCAAGTCAACCGCTGTTTTTTGATTTCTTTGCGATTCGTCGAACTTACCTCTGTAGACCCCGTAATCATTGGGTTTCAGGTGGCAAAGCGTCAGGGGGATTTATCGGATCAGTTCTTGTGGCGTGTAGAGATAGCTTCCAGTTGTTTGTTCAAGGCTTCCTTGCGCTCGGCAGGAATGTCATTCCAGTGAACGTCCATCAGGGCGCCTTCAATTGCGTACAACAACACCTTGGACGCCCGAAAACCGCGCGTACGCACGGCCCGATAAGCATCCACCGCCCCGAGGCGACGCAAGTCCGACGCGCTATGGATGCCCACGGCATGCAGCCATTGCGCTGACGTCTTGCCAAGATTCTTCAGGTGTTGCAGTTCATCATTCATCAAGCCTCCTTGCGATGGCCGAATGGAGAGCGTGGGCAATCTTCTGAGGAGTGTAGCCATCAGTAGGAAAAGCGTGATTGTTTGCTCGTTTTCGACGCAAATGCTTCTAAGAGACGAGTAGGGGGCAGTGTAGGAAAAGTCGGGAACGCGGTAGGAAGAGGTGGGGAACAATCGGCAATTGCGCGCGAACATCGTTGCAGTCCAGCGCAGGGAGAGCGCTGGACGTGCCAGTCAGCGACGATGATCAGCGGGTGCGATAGCGCAATCGCGTACCGAAGTTCATCGACATCAGTATTTCGTCGGCACTGAGTTCCACCGGAAAGTACGTACCGGAGATTTGCGCGTGGGCCAGGCTCGCGCCTTCCAGGTTCGCCTTGCGAAAGTCGATGCCGCGCAAGTCGGCGGAACGGAAGTAGGCGTCGCTGAAATCCACGCCGTCGGCATTCAGTTCGCGCAGGTCCAGCCCGCGGAAGTCTCCACCGACCATGTCGATAGGGGCATCCTTGGGGCGTTCACTGTTGAAGCCGCTGATGTCGTCTTTGTGCAACAGGGCATAAAGCGGAGTGTCGAGAAGTTTAGGCTGGCTCATGTCGCATCACCTGATGGTTTTATGACGCCAGTATAGTGCCACTATTTTGCAGTCGTGAAGCCTGTGCGGGCCCCACGACTGAAATAGTTTCTTACAGGCCTGGCAGGCGCTGGCGAATCTGTTCCACAACGGTATCGAGAGTCCCGCTTTCATTGGTCTGGACGCGCTTGCTGCAGAGGATTTCTGCGGGGGTCAGCGCTTCGCGGCTGGCCTGCTGGGCGGCGATGACGGCCAAGGTGGCGTCGGACGGGTCTTTTTTGTCTGCCTGGCGGGTAGTCAGCCAACTTTCGATGACGGCCTGCGGCGCATTGCAGTCGAGGATCAGGAACGGCGCACCTGTGGCCTCGGCCACCTTTGCGGCACTGTCACGCTGATCACGCTTGAGATAAGTGGCGTCCACCACCACCGGGAAGCCGGCACGCAAAATGATGTCGGCGATTTCGTGCAGGCGGTTATAGGTCGCTGCGCTGGCGTCAGCGCTATAGATGCCGGCCTGTACATCGTTCTCGATGGTTTGTTCACCGAACAGGCGCTTGCGTTCGACATCGGAGCGCAGGCGAATCGCGCCCAGGGCTTCTACCAGACGCATGGCGACATGGCTCTTGCCGACAGCGGAAACGCCGTGGGTAATGGCCATGAAACGCGAAGGAATGGTGCTGTAGCTTTCCGCCAGGTTGGCGTAGTTGCGGTACTGGCGCAGGGTCGTGGCACGCTGCACGGGGGTAGCATCGGCCGGCATGCTGAACAGGGCGACCTTGGCGCGAACCAGTGCGCGGTAGGCTTTATAGAAGTTCAGCAGTTCGAGGCCTTGATAGTCGCCGGTCAGTTCCAGGTACTGGCTGATGAAACGACGCGCCAGGCACTTCAGGCCGCGATCTTCCAGGTCCATCGCCAGGAAGCCGGTGTCGGCATATACGTCGGTGAAGCGAAACGGCTCGTTGAATTCGATGCAGTCGAAGATCACGACCTTGCCATCGATTACGGTAGCGTTGCCCAAGTGGATATCACCGTGGCATTCGCGAGTGAAACCTTCGGCCTTGCGCTGGGCGAGCAGTGGCTTGAGGCGTTCGAAGCTGCTTTCGGCCCAGGCTTGCAGGGCGTCTAGCTGCAGCAGGTCGGCTTTGTCGCTGAGGAACGGGCGGATCTGTTCGAAGTTCTGCCGCACCGGCGCCATGACGCTGTCCGGGGTGCCGGCTTCGTGCCCGGCCGGCACTTTCGGTGCGCTGAGGTGGAAGCGGGCGATTTGCTCGGCCATCTCGTCGATGTGCGCGGTGGTCAGTTCGCCATTGGCTTGCAGGGTGCTGAGCAAGCCGGTTTGCGGGAACTGGCGCATCTTCAGTACATATTCGATCGCCGGGCCTTCACCGCCCAGTTGCGGCGCCTCGACACTGCCGGTAACGGGCAGCACTTCCAGATACAGATCGTCGGTCAGGCGCTGGTTCAGGCGCAGCTCTTCAGTGCAAAAGTGTTCGCGGGCTTCAAGGCTGGTGAAGTCGAGAAAACCGAAATTGACCGGCTTCTTCACTTTATAAGCGAAGGGACCCGTGAGAACGACCCAGGAAATATGGGTTTCGATGACCTGGAATCCGTCTACAGGATGCGGGTAGATGGCAGGGTTTTGCAGGGCAGCGATCAGGGACTGGCTCACAGGCGATCCTTCAGAGTCTGGAAAATCAAGGGTGCCATTATGGCCGCAACTCCGCTCGACGCAAACCTCGGAGCGCTCCTGTTGAGTATGAATAAAGTGCGTATAATCCGCCGCCATGACTCGTACCCGAACTCCTCGTACCCCCAAGAAACCACCCTCCAGAGGCCTGCGCCCCTGTTTGGGCTGGGCCATTAAACTCAGTCTGGTCGGCCTGGTAGTGCTGGCCGGATTCGCCGTTTACCTTGATGCGATCGTCCAGGAGAAATTCTCCGGCAAGCGCTGGACCATTCCGGCCAAGGTTTACGCGCGTCCGCTCGAGCTGTTCGTCGGACAGAAGCTGAGCAGGGATGATTTCCTGACCGAACTCGATGCCCTGGGCTATCGCCGTGAAAGCGTGGCCAACGGTCCGGGCGCGGCGTCGGTCAACGGCAATACCGTTGATCTGAACACCCGTGGCTTCCAGTTCTATGAAGGCATGGAGCAGGCGCAGCCGGTGCGTGTGCGTTTCTCTGGCGATTACGTGGCGGAACTGGCGGGAGCCAAAGGCTCGAAGCTTTCGGTGGTGCGCCTGGAACCGTTGCTGATCGGCGGCCTGTACCCGAAAAACCTCGAAGACCGGATCCTGATCAAGATCGATCAGGTGCCGCCGTACCTGCTTGAGACCCTGGTGGCAGTCGAGGACCGCGATTTTTATCATCACTTCGGTGTTTCGCCGAAGTCGATCGCCCGCGCAATCTGGGTCAACGGTTCGTCCGGCCGCATGCGTCAGGGCGGCAGTACCCTGACTCAGCAGTTGGTCAAGAACTTCTACCTGACCAACGAGCGCAGCCTGAGCCGCAAACTCACCGAAGCGATGATGGCGTTGCTGCTCGAGCTGCATTACGACAAGCGCGAAATCCTCGAGGCTTACCTCAACGAAGTGTTCATCGGGCAGGACGGTCAGCGCGCGGTGCACGGTTTCGGGCTGGCCAGCCAGTTCTTCTTCAGCCAGCCGCTGGCCGAACTCAAGTTGCATCAGGTCGCATTGCTGGTGGGCATGGTCAAAGGACCTTCTTCCTACAACCCGCGTCGTTATCCGGAGCGTGCTCTCGAGCGGCGCAACCTGGTACTCGATGTGCTGCAAGAGCAGGGCGTCGCCACTGCCGAGCAGGTTGAGGCGGCGAAGAAAATGCCGCTGGGCGTGACCAAGCGTGGCAGCCTGGCGGACAGCTCGTTCCCCGGTTTCCTCGATCTGGTCAAGCGCCAGTTGCGCGAAGACTATCGCGACGAAGACTTGACCGAAGAAGGTCTGCGCATCTTCACCAGTTTCGACCCGATCCTGCAGATGAAGGCTGAAGCCTCGGTCAACGACACCTTCAAGCGCCTTTCGGGGCGCAAGGGTTCCGATGACGTCGAAGCGGCAATGGTCGTGACCAACCCGGAGACCGGTGAGGTGCAGGCCATGATCGGCAGTCGCCAGGCCAGTTTTGCCGGGTTCAACCGGGCACTGGATGCTGTGCGTCCGATCGGCTCGTTGATCAAGCCGGCGGTCTACCTGACGGCGCTGGAGAAACCGAGCCAGTACACATTGACCAGTTGGCTGTCGGACGAGTCCTTCTCGGTCAAAGGGGCGGACGGTCAGGTCTGGAAGCCGCAGAACTACGATCGTCGCTCCCACGGCACGGTCTTCCTCTATCAGGGCCTGGCGCATTCCTACAACCTGTCGACCGCGCGGCTCGGGTTGGCGGTCGGTGTGCCGAACGTCCTGAAGACGGTGGAGCGCCTGGGTGTGTCTCGTGAATTCCCGGCCTTCCCGTCGATGTTGCTCGGCGCTGGCGGCATGACACCCATCGAAGTGGCGACCATGTACCAGACCCTCGCCAACGGCGGCTTCAATACGCCGATGCGCGGGATTCGCAGCGTGCTGACGGCCGAGGGTGAGCCGCTCAAGCGTTATCCGTTCCAGATTCAGCAGCGTTTCGATCCGGCCTCCATTTACCTGATCCAGAGCGCCATGCAGCGGGTGATGCGTGAAGGTACCGGCAGCTCGGTTTACAACGTGTTGCCAAGAACCCTGACCCTGGCGGGTAAAACCGGCACCAGTAACGACTCGCGGGACAGTTGGTTCGCCGGTTTCAGCCAGGACTTGCTGGCGGTGGTCTGGCTGGGTCGCGACGACAACGGCAAGACCCCGTTCACCGGTGCCACCGGGGCCCTGCAGGTCTGGACCAGCTTCATGCGCAAGGCCGACCCGTTGCCGCTGGATATGCCGCAGCCGGATAATATCGTTCAGGCCTGGGTTGATTCACGAACCGGACAAGGTTCTGACGCCGGTTGCCCGGGTGCCGTGCAGATGCCGTATATTCGCGGCAGCGAACCGCCTCCCGGCGCCGCATGCGGTGGTGAAAACCCTGCCGAGTCGGTGATGGACTGGGTCAAGGGCTGGATGAATTAAGCAAAGAGGGTTTCAAGTGAACAAGTGGTTGATTCCAGCGGTTACCGCCGTGGCTTTGCTCAGCGGTTGCTCCACCGTACAACGTGGTTCGATTCCGGTCGTGGATTCCGGCACTGCCGTTTCCAACAGCGAGCGGGTCTCGGCCAATGGCGGCTTCCGCCAGACGACCGTCAAGCGCCCAGCGCAAGGTCAGTCGCAGACCCAGGCGATTCCGCAGGGCGACACCGGCGTCGTGGTGATGGTGCCAGGCGCGGCAACGACTTCGACGCCGATCAGCACCACGCCGATCACTCCGGGTCCGATCACGCCGGGGCCGATTGACACGTCGCCGGTCCAGTCGGCACCGATCAATCAGGGCAGCTACAGCATGCCGTCGTCGCCAAGCGGGATTCCGTCGGCCGGCTCGGGCGGGCTTTCCGCCGACGAGCAACTGGACGGCCCGGTACTGGCCTTGCTGACCACCGCTCAACAGCAGCAGGCCAGCGGTGATCTCAATGGTGCGTCCTCCAGCCTCGAGCGCGCCCAGCGCGTTGCTCCGCGTGAGCCGCAGGTGCTTTACCGTCTGGCACAGGTGCGGATGGCCCAAGGCGATGCGGCCCAGGCCGAGCAGTTCGCTCGCCGTGGCCTGACCCTGGCCAATGGCCGTCCGGCCCTGCAGGCCAATTTGTGGGAACTGATTGCCCAGGCGCGCGAGAAGCAGGGTGACGCCCAGGGCGCGTCGCTGGCGCGTCAGAAGGCCAAGGTAACGCTGTGATGGATGCGCGTTTTCTTGAAATCGCCGATCAACTGTTGTTGATCGAGCGTGAGTTGCGAGTGCAAGGATGGTGGGATGAAGTCCCCCCGTCCGATGAAGCGCTTTCCAGTGTCGAGCCGTTTTCGGTCGACACACTGGATTTCGAGCAATGGCTGCAATGGATCTTCCTGCCGCGCATGAAGATGATCCTCGAGCAGGATTTGCCGCTGCCCAATGCATCGGGCATTCAGGAAATGGCTGAAATGGTCTTTGCCGGACGCAATGTCCAGGGCAGGGACCGGCAGTTGCAGGTATTGCTCAAACAGTTCGACCAGTTGATCACGGCGTCTCGCTGAGCCAGAAGCTGCCAGCGTCCGCTGGCAGTTGTTCACAATCTCTCTCTATTTTGTCGGCCATTGCCGGGTAAGCGCATGCGCGTGCCAATTTTTTACCAAAAGTTGCGCAATCGAAGCTAACAGACGGCGGATTTACAGGTTTTTTCTTGCGTTCTCATGTGCTTAGTAGAATAAAGCGCATAGACGACTTGACTTGCGAAGGGCGAAACAGAAGAATCCAAAGTCCGCTGTACAGGGACTGCCAGAAGCAGACCCTCTCAGCAGATCATGAGGCGCATATCCGCGTCGACCTGTTACACCCGCAACGCGTTACCTCGCGCTGGGTGGGAAAGGCCCGCAACACTTGGGACGATCCCAATACTTGCTCAGTCAGTGCTGACGTAGTCGGCGACCACCGTCGCTCATGCTCTGCCGAGAAGTAAACCTATTAAGACCCGTCCCATTTTTCGTGGGCGGTATTCTGGCGTTTTAGAGGTGAGCAACGTGGAGCTTTTATCTGGCGGTGAGATGCTCGTCCGCTTTTTGCGTGACGAAGGCGTCAAATATATCTACGGGTACCCGGGTGGTGCTCTTCTTCATGTCTACGATGCCCTGTTCAAAGAACCGGAAGTGACCCACATCCTGGTTCGTCATGAGCAAGCGGCTACCCATATGGCTGACGGCTACGCCCGTGCCACCGGTAAAGCCGGTGTGGTACTGGTGACTTCCGGCCCGGGTGCAACCAACGCCATCACCGGTATCGCCACGGCCTACATGGACTCCATTCCGATGGTGGTCATTTCCGGCCAGGTGCCTAGCACCATGGTAGGTACCGACGCTTTCCAGGAAACCGACATGATCGGTATCTCCCGGCCGATCGTGAAGCACAGCTTCATGATCAAGCACGCGTCGGAAATCCCGGAAGTCATGAAGAAGGCCTTCTACCTGGCGCAATCCGGTCGTCCTGGCCCGGTCGTTGTCGATATTCCGAAAGACATGACCAACCCGGCCGAGAAGTTCGAATACGTCTTCCCGAAAAAAGCCAAGCTGCGTTCCTACAGCCCGGCTGTTCGCGGTCACTCCGGTCAAATCCGCAAGGCGGCAGAAATGCTCCTGGCGGCCAAGCGCCCAGTCTTGTACTCGGGTGGTGGCGTGATCCTCGGTGGTGGCTCCGCACCACTGACCGAACTGGCGAAGATGCTCAACCTGCCAGTGACCAATACCCTGATGGGCCTCGGTGGCTACCCTGGCACCGACCGTCAGTTCATCGGCATGCTCGGCATGCACGGCAGCTACACCGCCAACCTGGCGATGCACCATGCTGACGTGATCCTGGCTGTCGGCGCACGTTTCGACGATCGCGTGATCAACGGCGCATCGAAGTTCTGCCCGAACGCCAAGATCATTCACATCGACATCGACCCGGCTTCGATTTCCAAGACCATCAAGGCCGACGTGCCTATCGTTGGTCCGGTCGAGAGCGTCCTGACCGAAATGGTCGCGATCCTCAAGGAAATCGGCGAGACCCCGAACAAGGAGTCCGTAGCCAGTTGGTGGAAGCAGGTCGATGAGTGGCGCGGTGATCGTGGCCTGTTCCCTTATGACAAGGGCGACGGCAGCGTCATCAAGCCGCAGGCAGTGATCGAAACCCTGTGCGAAGTGACCAAGGGCGATGCCTTTGTAGCCTCCGACGTGGGTCAACACCAGATGTTCGCTGCGCAGTACTACCGGTTCAACAAGCCGAACCGCTGGATCAACTCCGGTGGCCTGGGCACCATGGGCTTCGGTTTCCCGGCAGCTATGGGCATCAAGTTGAGCTTCCCGGATGACGACGTCGTGTGTGTCACCGGCGAAGGCAGCATCCAGATGAACATTCAGGAACTGTCGACCTGTCTGCAATATGGTTTGCCGGTAAAAATCGTCATCCTGAACAACGGTGTACTGGGCATGGTTCGCCAGTGGCAGGACATGAGCTACGGCAGCCGCCACTCTCATTCCTACATGGAATCGTTGCCTGACTTCGTCAAGCTGGCAGAGGCCTATGGTCACGTTGGCGTGCGCATCACTGAATCGAAAGATTTGAAGTCGAAGATGGAAGAGGCGTTCGCCATGAAGGATCGCCTGGTGATCATTGATGTTTCGGTCGACACCAGCGAGCACGTCTACCCGATGCAGATCAAAGACGGCTCCATGCGCGATATGTGGCTGAGCAAGACGGAGCGTACTTAATCATGCGGCACATTATTTCCTTGCTTCTGGAAAACGAACCCGGCGCTCTGTCTCGTGTGGTTGGCCTGTTCTCGCAGCGCAACTACAACATCGAAAGCCTGACCGTGGCCCCGACCGAAGACCCGACCCTGTCGCGTCTGACGCTGACCACCGTTGGTCATGATGAAGTCATCGAGCAGATCACCAAGAACCTGAACAAGCTGATCGAAGTGGTAAAACTGGTCGACCTGTCGGAGAGTGCTCACATCGAGCGCGAACTGATGCTGGTCAAGGTCAAGGCCACCGGCGCCCAGCGCGCCGAGATCAAGCGCACCACCGATATTTACCGTGGACAGATCGTCGATGTCAGCGCCAGCGTGTATACCGTTCAACTGACCGGTACCAGCGACAAGCTCGACAGCTTCATTCAGTCCATCGGCACCGCATCGATTCTGGAAACCGTCCGTAGCGGCGTGACCGGCATTGCCCGCGGCGACAAAGTACTCAGCATCTAAACCAAATTAGCGAACGGCCTGAACGGCCTGGATATATAGGGGAATTTCATGAAAGTTTATTACGAAAAAGACTGCGACCTGTCCATCATCCAGGGCAAGAAAGTTGCCATCATCGGTTACGGTTCCCAGGGCCACGCCCAAGCGTGCAACCTGAAAGACTCCGGCGTTGACGTGACTGTTGGTCTGCGTAAAGGTTCGGCTACCGTTGCCAAGGCTGAAGCCCACGGCCTGAAAGTGACTGACGTTGCTTCCGCTGTCGCGGCTGCCGACCTTGTCATGATCCTGACCCCGGACGAATTCCAGTCCGCCCTGTACAAGAACGAAATCGAGCCGAACATCAAGAAAGGCGCCACCCTGGCCTTCTCCCACGGCTTCGCGATCCACTACAACCAGGTTGTGCCGCGCGCCGACCTCGACGTGATCATGATCGCGCCAAAGGCTCCAGGCCACACCGTGCGTTCCGAGTTCGTGAAGGGCGGCGGTATCCCTGACCTGATCGCTATCTACCAGGACGCCTCGGGCAACGCCAAGAACGTCGCGCTGTCCTACGCTGCCGGTGTTGGCGGCGGTCGTACCGGCATCATCGAAACCACCTTCAAGGACGAGACCGAAACCGACCTGTTCGGCGAACAAGCCGTTCTGTGCGGTGGTACCGTTGAACTGGTCAAAGCCGGTTTCGAAACCCTGGTTGAAGCTGGCTACGCGCCAGAAATGGCCTACTTCGAGTGCCTGCACGAACTGAAGCTGATCGTTGATCTCATGTACGAAGGCGGTATCGCCAACATGAACTACTCGATCTCCAACAACGCCGAATACGGCGAGTACGTGACCGGCCCGGAAGTCATCAACGCCGAATCCCGTCAGGCCATGCGCAACGCCCTGAAACGTATTCAGGACGGCGAATACGCCAAGATGTTCATCAGCGAAGGCGCTACCGGCTATCCTTCGATGACCGCCAAGCGTCGTAACAACGCCGCTCACGGTATCGAAATCATCGGCGAGCAACTGCGCTCCATGATGCCGTGGATCGGTGCCAACAAGATCGTCGACAAAGCTAAAAACTAAGTCACGCGCTTGTACGAAAAACGCGGCTTAGGCCGCGTTTTTTCGTTTGGGAGGCCGGTTCTGGTATAAAGCTGCATCGTTTGTGGTCGAACCGTCGTCCCAGACACCTGTCCAAACTTTCCACCCCGTTGCAAGGTAATGTCCATGAGCGAACGCCCCGAAGAGCCAAACCAGGCTTCTGACGCCGAAAGCCTGCTGCCCATCGATGAACATGTCGAGGAGGGCCATGACGCTGAAGGTCGTAAAGTCCGGCATCGTGGTATCTATCTTCTGCCGAATCTGTTTACCACTGCGAACCTGTTCGCAGGGTTCTACTCCATCATCAACTCGATGAGCGCCCAGGCAGCCTTGAGTGCTGGCGACTCCGCCAACGCAAGCAAGTACTTTGCGTTTGCCGCCATCGCCATTTTCGTTGCGATGGTTCTCGACGGCCTTGATGGCCGCGTGGCTCGCATGACCAATACCCAGAGTGCGTTCGGTGCCGAGTATGACTCGTTGTCGGACATGGTTGCCTTCGGTGTCGCGCCGGCGTTGCTGGCCTTCGGTTGGGCGCTGGGTGACATGGGCAAGGTGGGCTGGATGGTCGCCTTCATCTATGTCGCGGGTGCGGCGCTGCGTCTCGCGCGCTTCAACACTCAGGTCGGTACGGCGGACAAGCGCTACTTTATCGGACTGGCCAGCCCGGCGGCGGCGGGCGTGGTTGCGGGCATCGTCTGGGCGTTCAGCGATTACGGTATCCAGGGCTCGAAGATGTCCTTCCTGGTAGCGCTGATGGTGGCTGCGGCCGGCATGCTGATGGTCAGCAACATCAAGTACAACAGCTTCAAGGAGCTGGACCTGAAGGGGCGAGTGCCTTTCGTGGCGATTCTCGCTGTGGTGCTGGTGTTCGCAGTGGTGTTCAGTGATCCGCCGCGCATCCTGTTGCTGGTTTTTCTCGCCTATGCAGCCTCTGGTCCGGTTCAATACCTGTTACGTCTTCGTCGTAACAAGAAGGCCTGACTTCCCTCATACTCCGCAGTCTATGGGTGCAACAGTCTTCCAGAGCTGCGGAGTAACCATGCTGATCAAAGTCTCCAAAGCGTCCGACTGCCACGAGTCGGACGTCACGCCTGAATCCCTCTATCTGTCTCGACGCAAAGTGCTCGGCGCCACGGTTGCCGGCTTCGCTCTGGGCAGCCTGCCGCAATGGGCCAGTGCTGGCGATGCTGCGCGTTACCCGGATGTTGAACCCGGCAAGGCGCCTTCCTGGTTCAGCGAAAAACTCCCGGCAACCCGGTGGGGTGCGGTCAACGTCAAGGACGAGGCGATAACGCCGTTCAAGGATGCGACCCATTACAACAACTTCTATGAGTTCGGCACCGACAAGGGGGATCCGGCTGCCAATGCCGGTGCGCTGAAGACCGAGCCATGGACACTAGTCGTGGACGGAGAAGTGGGTAAACCGGGGCGATATGCGCTGGAAGACTTCATGAAGCCTTATCAGCTGGAGGAGCGCATCTATCGCCTTCGATGTGTGGAGGCCTGGTCGATGGTCATTCCATGGATAGGTTTTCCCCTTTCAGCGCTGCTCAAGCAGGTCGAGCCGGCTTCCAGCGCGAAATTCATTCGCTTCGAAACCCTGCAGGACCCGCAAAGCATGCCGGGACAGCGCTCCGGTTTCGCCTTGATCGACTGGCCTTATATAGAAGGGTTGCGTCTGGACGAGGCAATGAACCCTCTGGCGATTTTGGCGGTGGGCATGTATGGGCGTGAGTTGCCGAATCAGAACGGTGCACCCTTGCGCCTGGTGGTGCCCTGGAAGTACGGCTTTAAAAGCATCAAGTCGATTGTGAGGATCAGTTTGGTGAGTGAGCAGCCAAAAACCACCTGGCAGAGTATTGCTGCGGACGAGTACGGCTTCTATGCCAATGTGAATCCGACCGTCGACCACCCACGCTGGACTCAGGCCCGGGAGCGGCGCTTGCCGAGCGGCCTGTTCAAACCGAATGTGCGTGACACGCAAATGTTCAATGGCTACGCGGATGAAGTCGCTTCTCTATATACAGGGCTCGATCTGCGGAAGAACTACTGATGCGATATCCGCTTTGGCGTGTGGCCGTGTTTGTTGCAGCGATGGTGTGGCCACTGCTCTGGTTGTACCAGGCCTGGGCAGAAGTGCTCGGGCCTGATCCGGGCAAGGTGTTGGTTGATCGATTGGGGGTGGGCACACTTGTTCTGCTGCTCATTACATTAAGCATTACGCCGCTGCAGAGGCTGACGGGTTGGGCGGGGTGGGTAGCGGTCCGGCGGCAACTGGGGTTGTGGTGTTTCGCTTATGTAGTTCTGCACCTGAGCGCCTATCTGGCATTCATTCTTGGATTTGATTGGTCGCAGCTTGGGGTGGAGCTGCGCAAGCGTCCGTACATCATTGTCGGGGCGTTGGGTTTTTTGTGTTTGCTGGCGTTGGCGTGCACGTCCAATCGATACAGTCAGCGACGCTTGGGGGCTCGCTGGAAGAAGCTCCATCGTCTGGCTTATTTGATTCTCGTGCTTGGATTGCTGCATATGCTGTGGATCGTTCGCGCCGATCTGAAGGAGTGGGCGATCTATGCATCTATAGGTGCGCTGCTTTTAGTGCTGCGGCTACCGCCCTTGGCCCGTCGAATACCGCGTCTAGTGGCTAAAAAGGCCTCTTCTGCCAAAAAGGCGTAATTAGTGGTTGACGGCAGATTCTGGAGGCCTATAATTCGCCCCACTTCCGGCGCAGTCGAAACGGAAAACTCCTTGGTAAACAATGAGTTACGCAGA
Organism: Pseudomonas sp. PB101; assembly: GCF_009764265.1. GTDB lineage: Bacteria > Pseudomonadota > Gammaproteobacteria > Pseudomonadales > Pseudomonadaceae > Aquipseudomonas. The sequence goes on along the minus strand of NZ_RWIR01000007.1, from coordinate 57 downwards.
TTTCGACAGCAGGTGCTTCAGGTCATCGAAGCCAAAAGGAAGTTGAAAAAGAGGTGT